>JADQBJ010000009.1:0-164442 GCA_016278675.1 Desulfobulbaceae bacterium
TCATATACTTGCTGATCCAGTCCTTGATTTCAGCTTCGGTCTCGAAGCCGCTCTCGTCCATGGTGTGCCGCAGGTTTCTTTCGGCCAGCAGTTCCATGACCAGGTAATCGATCTCGACTGTCTTGCCATTGTACGTAATGTGGTTTGTATCGAACCCCAGGATGCGAATAACATTGGGATGATCTATCTGGGCGGCTATGCGGGCTTCCGTATGAAACCGCCGCAAGGCTGCCTCATAATGCTCCTGATCCTGGTCTTCGAGAAGGTGCGGGGAGATGACCTTGACAGCCACTTTCATGTCGAGGCTGTTGTCGTAGGCCATATACACCGTGCCCATACCTCCGCTTCCGATGAGCCTGATAATCTGGTACTTGCCGCTGAGAACCGTCCCGGAGGCAAGAAATATGTCTTGAGAATTATCCATTTTTTCAATTTAACTCAAACTCGTTAGATCTCTCTGAAAGCCATACTCATTCCAGAAATACCGCGATGCCGGTGATGTTGTCGCTGCCGCCTCGTTGCAACGCCAACGCCAGCAAATGTTCGGCCGCCTGTTGTGGAGTAGCGGTCGTCGCAAGAACCTTCTTTATTTCCTCATCTCCAACCTCACCATGTAGTCCATCCGTTGACAGCAGGTATCTGTCACCCGCGGAGAGGGTTACCGTTTTTATATCGACGCGCTCGAGCTGTTCACTGGTGCCGATCACATGCCTCAATCTATTTTTGTAGGATGTCGTTCAGCTGCTGAGACGCTGAGAAGACCCTCCTCTACCATTTCCTGAACCAGACTGTGATCGCGTGTAAGACTCTGCAAAAAGTGGCTTTAGAAAGATATTCTCTTCAGGATCGGAAAGGATTGACAGTGCATTCCTGCTGTCCAAAAATTATAGAGTAGCGATTGGAAGTGTAAAATTTCTGGACAATGATGGGCTCCTTCATTATTCGGAGTTTTCGCTTTTGGCTTTATCAAAAAGATCCAGCCGTCAACCAGAGCCTTGCTGGGGGCAATACTGACAGATATCGACAGGGGTGAGAAGACAGAGAGACTGAAAACCCCTCTCAACCCATTTACTACCTACGCTATCCCTGGAGTTTCAAAGGTCTTTCTTCTGCTTCTGAATGGAGTACTAACAGGAGAGTTACTGCCAACAGGTGTGCAGTCAAAATTGTGTAAACCTTCAAGGCCGCCATTCGACCTCCACCAGGTGGCAGTTGTTGAAGTAAAGGGGGGCGGTTACCTCTCGTATCCCACTCGGACGGCATCTTCCATTTTAGCCAGCTCGCTATCAGTCAGTAACCCGAAATGTGATTCTCTCTTTCTTGCCGAAAGGCGACCGTTGTTTTGCAGGCAGAGCTGGATAAAAAGATCGATCAGGCGGTCCGGCATGTCTACGATCCCTTGAATGGCTTGCTTGGTCTTGTGGTAATTGGCTAGAAAATCCAACTCTTCCACCAGTTCGTGCTCGATGGTGATCTTCACGAAATCGTACAATGCCTCTGCCTGGGAGGTCATATCGATATATCTATACCAAGGACCGATCTCTCCAGGCACAATCATCTGGCCGAGGTCGTCCAGTTCATATTCGATCAGTCTCATCAGCGGGTTGGAGAACACTTCCAGTGAATGGTCATAGAGGGCAGGATTTTTCAACATGGCGGCGGAAACCGGAAACATGAGACCTCTTGGGATTGCGCCGCGCAGAGACAAGATATTGTGAATGAGAAAACGGTGGATACGGCCGTTGCCATCCTCAAAGGGGTGGATGAAGACAAAACCATAGGAGATGGCTGCGGCATGGATAATTGCCGGTACCGACCCCTCTTGCATGGTCCGGTGGGCGCTGAACAGGCCATCCATCAGGTCGGGAAGATCGTCAGGTTTCGGACAGACATAATGAACCAGCTGTTTCTGGTAGGAAATAAATTGCCCGATATAACTCTGGCTGGTCCGGTAATCGGTATCTTGGAAACGGGGATCGACG
Source organism: Desulfobulbaceae bacterium (assembly GCA_016278675.1). Classification (GTDB taxonomy): domain Bacteria; phylum Desulfobacterota; class Desulfobulbia; order Desulfobulbales; family Desulfocapsaceae; genus Desulfopila_A. The sequence continues at coordinate 1,983 of JADQBJ010000009.1, forward strand.
ATGCGATTCTGCACGTCTATTAAAAGAGGTTTATCGCAAAAATCCTTATGCTCCGCCATCTCAAGCAGACCGATGAATTTCTCCGTCCGGGAGGGGCTTGGTTTGACGTGCTCGATTTCGAATGAGGATTTAGTTTCCTTATTATAGAGATAGCTCAACGCCCGCCTGAGCAGTTCCGGAGGATAGACCGTAACAACCTCTTCGCATTGCTTCCGAAGATCGATTTGTTCCATGGCCGCGAGCTTTTCGGTTCGCCGGATGACGGGGCAGAAGGACCGTCCACCCAGCAGATTGTCGATGACCCTCTGGCGTCGAACGCGCCGCCCGGGTGCTGCGGTGTAATAGCGATCCGCCTCGATAACATCAATGTAATTCCCGGTATTTAAGTCAGGAAGCGGCAGCTCCCGCCCGGTCAGCAACTCATAGAAGAACCAGATCCTGCGAGCGTATTTCCCGGTAGGCTTAGAGGATATCCAGGCTGCTATCTCATCTGGCGCAACCGAATCGAAAAGAGTCGACAGGATGCCCAGGTTGACGCCATCGTATTTAAGAGCGAATTCCAAATGGTCTCCCGTTGTGTCCCCGGGCCAATAGGACTGGGGATAGATGGATTCCACCTGACTATCCTGAACGGTAGAGCGTAATATCCCTGTCGGGCTGACCAGGGATCTATGCCAGTTCGGCAAAATGTTCAGTCGATATTGCTCGATGAGGAACGAATATCCCGCCAATCGGTTTTGAGTAGCTTCCATAGCCATTACACCTTAAAAAATGGTTACGATTCTAAAAAAATGATTAGAATACACTTGTAAGCATGAAATATATTTATAAAAGCGGATTTTTTCAAGATAATTGTTTTTCAGGATGGTGTCAGGTAAATATTTTAGCTAATTTTCAAAAAGCGTGTTTGCTCGACGAAAAACGATTCAATATCTATCTTTCGAAGAAAAAACACTTACAAATCTGGGTAGTGTTCATCCAGAGACGAGAGAAGAAGAGTCGAAAAAAATATCCGACCTTTTGAGGGATTTTTAATTGATAGTGTGATTCTTTTTATAAGAAATGGAGCAAAAGTGTTGGGGATAAACAGAACCCATTACTGGTTAACTCGTTTTCTTCATGTAGTATTTGAAAATGTAAAGGAGCAATTATATTACTTGCCCTGAAAGGGAGAAAGATCCAAAGTATAGCGTGTACTTTTCAACTGGCCGGTTTTTAAAAAAATACCTTTCGCTACCAGGTCTTGTAAATCTCTTGTTGCTGTTGCTGTAGGTGATTTGGTAATTGTCCGGTAGTTTTTAGCGCTAAATCCACCTTCAAAGCCTTTTGGTCCCTCAGCGAGTATTCGATTAATCACTTTTAATTGTCGGGGGTTGAGGTTTTCTTGGTGAGCATCGAAAAATTTTGCCTTGGTTATTATAAAATCAATTTGCCCTATGGTCTGGTTTTGGGCGCTGATAATGGTCTTTCCAAAATAAATAAGCCAATTTGTCACGTCATTTCCAGTACTCTGAGCAGCTAGCTCCTCGTAATATTTTCTCTTCCTGTCGTCAATAGTTGAAGAAAGCGCAATGAGTGTCGGTTGCCCCATATTTTGCGACAATGATTTTTCAACTATTCCTCGCCCGATCCGTCCGTTCCCATCCTCGAAAGGATGGATTGAGACAAAATAGATATGGGCAATTCCTGCCCTGACGAGTGGCGTCATCGGTTCCATCCCACCGGGGGCCGATTTGTTGAACCAAGCTATGAATTTTTCCATTTCTTTTGGAACATCTGCAGATGGGGGAGCTTCGAAATGGACTTTTGGTTTGTCGTATCGCCCCGATACAACTTGCATTGGTTCCTTGTGGGTCCGATATCTTCCGATCTCTATGTTTCTTCTGCCGGACATCAACATCTCATGCCAAGTACAAAGAGTCTTTTCTGTCAATGGTGAGTCATAATCAGTGAATATATCTTTCATCATTTCAGCGATCCCGGCTTCCGCTGGTTTTATATTGTGATGATCAGCTATTCCCAAACCGAATTCTCTCCTTATGGAAGACTGCAGGCTTTCTCGGTCTAAAAATTCTCCCTCAATTTCAGATGTTTTGATAGCCTCACTACTGACAAGCTCAACTATTAGGTCGTCTTGGTCTTCACGTGAAAGGTGTCTGGACATGCCAAGTGAAAAACCGGACTGCTTCGAATAATCTCTTTCGAGTTTCTCGATTTCTCTGTTATCATAGGTAAAATTCCCCCAATCATCTTGTTGCCAATTCCATTTTTTTTGTGTCATGATCTATAAAATCTCCTTTTATAGATCATTATACTTGATATTATGATTTGTAAAAGCATATTTTTTAGCTCATGGGCACGATGAAGCAGAGTTGTAGGCAATGATATAATATGAAAAGAGGCCTACTTGAAGTTGTCCGGGATGCATTGGGAGAGGATCGAAAATAAGTCGATCATTCTTCTTTAGTGGAGCAAAATTGGAACAAATAGCGATTTGGCTAAAATAATATATATAAATTACAAGAGTATAAAGAATATACAGCACTGGACTCAAAATCCAGCGGATTCACGTCCGTGTCGGTTCGATTCCGACCTCCGGCACCATAATAAAATCAAGCGGTTATGGCTTTTTGCTGTAGCCGCTTTTCTTGTTGGATGTAAGGATGGTTACATGTTGGTTACATGTTGGTTACATGTAAGAGAACCGTATAGAAATCAATAGGGAATTTGTCTGATAACCGATAACTTGCTAGCTAATAATCTCTAATCCTGCCTGGCGTACCAATAATATCAAAGTATTGTAGATTTCAGGCTGTAGTCCCTTTTCCTTTTCCCAGCAGTATTCCCAGCAACTCCCATCGTTTTGGTGAAAAACGCAAGATAAGGATTGCATTAAAAGTTTCATTACGACGTGTTGTTTGCGATTGATTCTTCACAGTCTATGATGAGATTTTTAAATTTTCCGGACCGCCAGGTCTCGATATGGTTGCAGATCGAGCGTTTCTCAAAGCTCAGATCGGAAAGGTCAATCTGCAGCTGTGCCTTGGCGGTGGTCGAGCCGGTGAGACGCAGGGAGGCGAGTTCTTCAAGAGTCGGATGAAGTAGAATACGCCATTCCTGTAAATAGATGGTTGAAGTATCATTGTCGGAGCCGAGGATGTTGCTATGTTGCACCGGCTTGCTGTTGTCAGTCCTGGCGCCGAGTGAGCGGACTTCACGGATAGTGTAGCCAGCATTTGGTTACGTACGTGAGCAGACCTTTGCGGCCTTATCCGGACAAAAGCGTTTGACAGTCGGCCCCATTCTTAATATACATGTTCTAAGCTGGGAATAATGGGCCCAGCATCCCCGCTACCGCCTCTGGCATGGCTAGAAAACGAACGCCCATGAGGATATAGAGAAATGGCCGAGATGGAAAACCGTTGGTTATCAGTAGACGAGATAGGGAAGTACCTCGGTGTCAGCAATGACACTGTTTACCGCTGGATCGATAAGTATTCGATGCCCGCCCATCGAATGGGCCGTCTTTGGAAGTTCAAGAAGGATCATGTCGATGCCTGGGTTGAGGGAGGTGGTGCGGCAGATCGCAGCAAGAAGGGTTCGGGCGAATGAAGGTCATCGACAACATCAATACTTTGCTTGGTGATGATCTGAAGGTTTCCATCTACCCAAAGGCGAAATTTAAAGGGTGAAATCGGCTATTGATTTTGAATATATGGTAAATATCACCATTGACCTTGAGGTCATTAAAAAACTGACTGATATTCTCACGACGCGTTTCGCCAATGGATACAGGCTGAACTCTCCTATTGAGTTGGCGCGTCTTAATTTTTTTGTCGCAGAGGTTTTTGGCGAGGAAATGGTGCTGCCTCACGAGGATCTGAAAAGATATATTTTGGCTTGTGGAACTATCTATGACGGCAAGGTATATGCTGTGTCTTTAGAGACTAAAGAACGAATCATAAAATCGGTGAATGAATACTTCTCCGACGGAGCTCAAGCTATCTTCTTTGCCGAATTTTACGCCAAGAACGAGAATTGGCTGTTCGCATCAAGTGTGGTCTCCGAAGATATGCTCATCGACATTCTCTGTAGGCTATTCCCGAAGCTGTTGTTTACGCAGACCTATTTCGGCTATACAGACGCTTCCATTTTTGCCGTTATGGAGGGCGAAATTCTACGCGTGTGGGGTGATCATGTACTGCTGACCTACGGTAAACTTGCTGAGCGGTTGCGGTACATACCCTTTGGAAGGATTAAGTCCTTCCTCGGTCAAAACAGCGACTTCATTTGGAACAGCGTGAAGACCTTCTCACACGTCAGCCGAATTGAAATCACCAATGAAGAGCGGCAAGTAATTCGCGAAGCCGCCGTACGGGAGTGCAACTTTCGCGGCTATGCCTCGATTATAGACTTGCCTTTATGTGAAATCAAGGAACGCAACCACCAACTTTCCATCACGGCGGTTCATAGTGCGGTTTACCGCATATGCCTGTCGGACAAGTTTGATAAAAAAGGCAAAATCGTCGCGCGCAAAGGCGAAGTCTTTGATGCGTTGACCATAATGAAGAAATACTGTCGAGCCCAAGACAAATGCTCGCTTGACGACCTCTTGAGTTTCGAAAAAGAGCTGACGGGGGAAGTTCACCGCCGGATTCCGATGGAAGCGGGCAACACCGTTCTGGTTCGTATTGATGAAAACACATATGCGGCGGACAAATATGTTCATTTCAACGCCGACATAATTGACAAAGCAATCGGGCTGCTTGTTCAGGGAGACTATCTTCCGCTTAAGTCTTTCACCACATTTGGTGCGTTCCCCGACTGCGGTCAGACGTGGAATTTGTTTCTGCTTGAAAGCTACTGCCGCCGCTTTAGTCGGAAGTATCGCTTTGATACCCCATCGGTTAACTCGCGGAACGTCGGAGCGGTCATCCGCAAAACCTGTTGCATGGATTACACGGAGATTATGGCCGATGCCGTGGCGAAGGCCCATGTTCCATTACAGGATACCACCGTGGGTAAGTTCCTATCTGAGAGCGGCTACACGGGCAGAAGAACAACCGCAAAAATTAGCGAAATAATAGATAAGGCCAAGGCCATACGAGAAAGAAGGGATTGAAGATGTACTCTTACACCTACGACAAGAAAACAGGCGGGATACTTCTTAATTCCTCGCCGAACGGGTTCTCCAAAGAGCCCCGCCCGGTTTACGCGGCCGAATTGGACGTGCTGGGCTTTGAAAAGTATTGGAAGTACGACAAGCAGACAGACCGCCCCTATATGTGGGCGGAAGCAAACCATTACTACTATCACGGGACACTGGTCGCAAAATTGAGAGGCGGCAATATCTATACCGCCCCTGAGATTATCATTCCGAACGGCGAGGATGGTAAACCGATAATGCCGGAACCTAAAGGCATATCACTTCGCCCCATTGACATAGGGGCTATGGTTGAAGCAAACCGTGAAATGCTTGAAATCATTGAGCAGACCACAGTCAAAAAAATACTGTCTATCTACACAAAATACAGGCACAGGATCGACTGCTTCCATGTGGCGTTTTCGGGTGGCAAGGATAGTTGTGTTCTGCTCGACCTCGTTGAGAAAGCCTTGCCCAAAGGTAGCTTCGTGGTGGTATTCGGCGACACAGGCATGGAGTTCCCCGATACCTACGAGATCATCAAAAAGACCAAAAAGCAATGTGCGGAGTACGAGATACCCTTCTATATTGCTAAATCGCATCTCAACCCACAGGAATCGTGGGAGCTATTCGGTCCTCCGTCGCGTTCGCTCCGCTGGTGCTGCTCGGTGCATAAGAGCACTCCGCAGACGTTGAAGTTGAGAGAAGTAATAGGCAAGAAGGCTTTTATCGGCCTTGACTATGTTGGAGTTCGGGCTCAGGAAAGCGCTGCTCGGAGCACCTACAAGTATGAGAACTATAGCGCAAAACAAAAGGGACAATTCAGCCATAACTCAATTCTCGAATGGACGTCTGCTGAGATATGGCTTTATATATACGCGAATGATGTGCTGATTAACGAAACCTATAAGAAGGGTAATGGTCGTGCCGGATGTTTGTTTTGCCCTATGTCTGGCGGTACGAGTGACTTTCTGCGACGAAGTAGCTATCCTAACGAAATAGATTTTTTTGTGTCCATGATAAAAAGCTCCAACGGCTGGGATACAAATAAAAAAGATATAGAAACCTACGTTATCAATGGTGGATGGAATAATCGACGGAGTGGTCGTGGGATTATTGGAAATTTCCCCAAATATTTCGAAAAAACCGAAAATGGTCTTGTTAGTATTGAATTAAGCCATCCTTCTTCAAATTGGCAAGAATGGATAAAAACAATAGATGATACTGTCATCAGCTTCTCTGTTAAGATGAAACCGGATGGGCTGATTGTTACTGCATCAGAATCGGAAATGAAACAGAACCCATTAGCAGGAAAATTGCTAAGACAGGTGTTCAAAAAGTCGGCATACTGTGTTGGATGCAAAGTTTGCGAATCGAACTGTAGCAATGGTTGTCTTTCTTTTGAGAATGGTAGTGTCAGAATCGAAAATTGCTTGCACTGTGGCATTTGTCATCAGATACAAAGCGGGTGCTTGATGTATGAATGCATGAAAATTCCAAAGGAGGAGAAGAGAATGAAAGCGATAAACTGTTTCGATGATCATGCACCAATGACAACTTGGCTTGGATCATTTTTTAGTGATAAGGATAATTTCTTTTCCTCGAACAATCTGGGACCAAACCAGCTAAAGTGTTTCAAGCGATTTTTGCGCGACGCAGGGCTCCAAGAAAAGAATAAAACTACATCATTTGCCGAACTGATTACAAACTTAGGCTGGGAATCAAGCATAGCTCAAGGTCTTATTTTTGTAAATCTTGCTTATGATAACCCCCAAATTAATTGGTATGTCAATGGATTAGATATAGGCCGCGCATATACCCGACAATCGGTTGAGGATATGCTCACAGCTATTGATGTGAAAGAAAGGGCAGCGAAATCTGTTGCGAAAGCGTTCAAGCGTCTGACTGAAACCCCTCTCGGTACTATCCTCCATTTCGGCTTCGTTACCGACGAGGGCGAACTCGTCCGTACGAAATGCTCGGTGGGCGATCCGCTGGTGTTGCTATACGGCCTGTTCAAGTTTGCGGAGAAGTGCAATGACTATAAGGAGTTCACGCTTGCCACGCTCATGAATGACAGCATCGATCGCGGCGGCAGCAGTCCTACCCGCATCTTCGGGCTTGACCGAGACGATATGACGCCGCTCCTGTTGGGACTATCAGCAAAGTATCCAGAATTCATCATTGCATCATTTACGCACGACCTTGAAAAGATAACACTTGCAAAGGAAAAATCGTCCCAAGATGTACTCGACTTATTTAAGGGGGATGCAGTAAATGCCTAATAATAAATACCGTGAATACTTTGACATCGACGAAAAGTATTTTCCTTGTATCGACCCCCCAGCAATTGAAGCCGGCGCTCCTTGGGAAAATACATATCCGCACAGCACTTTTATTAATATGCTCACCGAAATGGAGCGTGCGTTGGCGCGGCAAAACAACGGCAAGTCGCTTTGGATTGAGGGCGCATACGGAACTGGGAAGTCGCAATGCGCCTATGCCCTTCGAAAAATTCTTGAAGTGTCGGAAAAGGAACTCCGTGCTTATTGGAACCGATACGAACCCCTGAAAAAGAAGACCGACTTACTTGAAAAGCTGATTGGGCATAAGGGCAAAGGGATCGTGGTGGCCCATTGTTATGGTTCCGGCGACATTTTGTCGGCACGTGAACTCTTCTTTGCCATTCAGAAAAGCGTAAAATCAGCTCTTGTGCAACAGAAAGTACCCTATCTTGGTGAGAACACTCTCAAGGAAAGCATAATTGCATGGCTCGAAGATGCTGACCATAAACTGATGTTCAACAGTCTGCTGCAAAATCCTGACAAGAAATGGAGGGCATTGTTCTCCCAATCCACTGCAGATGAAGTGCTGAACGCGCTCCGCAAGAATGGTGAAGTTAAGTCTTTAGTGGAGAATATCTTCCGTCTTGCACAGAAGGAAGGTGTAACCGCGCTAACGATTGATTCAGACAGGCTCATTAATTGGCTGACGGACATAATTGACCACAACAATGTAAGGATTGCATTTATTTGGGATGAATTCTCCGATTACTTCAAGAACAACCGCGAGAGCCTTTCGGAGTTTCAAAAAGTTGCCGCTTTGGTTCAGAATAAGCCCTTCTACTTCATTGTCGTGACACACGAGCATCAGCAAATATATGTGGCAGACAACGACAGGGAAAGCCAAAATAAAGTAAGCGACCGCTTTATATCAGTCCCCATTGCTCTGCCTGATAACATCGCATTTAACCTAATCGGTCATGCATTTAATGTTAAACCCGCCGCCAAGCCGGATTGGGATGAACTCGCTGACGACCTGAACGGCAGAGTCACGAATTCCCGCTCCAAGGTGATGGCGGTTGCGAAGATTGACAACCCACAGGTAATGAAGGACATTATGCCGCTCCAACCGATGGCGGCTCTGCTCCTCAGAAACATAGCCGAAGCGTTTAAGTCCAACCAGCGGAGTATGTTCGACTTCATCAAAACCTCTAGCACAGACGAAGTGAAGGCGTTCCAATGGTTCATTGAGAATACAGGTCCTTTTGACGATCATCCGCTTCTTACTGTGGATATGCTGTGGAACTTTTTCTATGAGAAAGGACGGGATAATCTCACATCAGACATTCGAATGATACTGGATACCTTCCCGCAGCAGCAGAACTTGCGTGAGGATGAGGAAGCTGTCCTGAAAGCAATCCTTATAATGCAGGCGATTGATCAGCGTCGGGGTGGCATGATTGATCTATTTAAAGCTACCGAACAGAACCTCAGCTATGTCTTTGAGGGCATCCCAGACTTAGAGGGGACGAAGCCCGCCAATCTTGCGAAACAACTTAAAGAAAAAGGTATCCTCGTTTCACACCCGATAAGCGGTGGGAGGTCTGTCTATGCGGCTGCCGTGCTCGCGGGAGACCAAGCGAAAATCGACAACCATAAGAAAGATATACGACAGAAAAGCACTACTTCGAAACTGGTTATGGAGGGTGGGCTTTCTACCGTTTTGTCACTTTCCCCTGCCCAGCGCCTGAGATTTGAGTCCGAGCCGGGTACTGGCAAACTTATGCCCGTAACTACCGCCGACTTTAAACGCACAATCAATATCTTGCGCGACAAGGGCACGGGGTGGAATTTCCACGCTGTTATCGCCTTTGCCAAGGATGACGCGGAAGCGGCAACCTTCCGCAAGACCCTCAGAACTGCGGTTGCGGATAAGCAGTATGAGAACATCGTATTCATAGACGCCCTCTCTACACCGCTTGGTTCGGAGGCGTTTGAGCAGTATGTGGACTTCTCCGCTATGGCAATGTACTACCAAGGTAGTAACAATACGTCGTCACGGGAAAGTTCGGATAAAGCAACGCGTGTCTTAGCCCAAGACTGGAAAAATCGTATCTACAACGGTCAGTTTGTCGTGTACTCCTACGCAGATCAAGAGGGCGAGAAACATGGCAACGGGCAAGGCGTGGCAAGCGTCCTCCAAACCATTGTCACAAACCGCTACCAGTCGACTCTTCATTTTGATTTTGTTAAAGGTGTTAACGAAAACCAAATGAAATTAACGCAGGGAAAAGCCTCTGCAAAGTCCGGCATATACCAGGCAACGAGTGGTGTTGTTGCCGGCCTTGAAAAACGCGTTCTTCCGACCGTTTGGAAGATTGATAGGTATTGGGAAAACCCTACAACAGCTTCTTTGCCTATCTCAAAAATCAAAGTCGAGGTAGACAAGCTCATTGAGGTCGCATTTTCCCGAGAAGGTCAGATTTCGATAGGCGATATCTACGACTTCCTTGAGAAAAGCTATGGCTTTGCGCCATGCAACCTCTCTTCGTTTATTGCTGGTTTCTTGTTGAAAGAGTACGGCGGTGAGCCGTTCCGTTACAGCGACTCATCTGGCGGTCACGAACAGATGACGCAGGACAAACTTGCGGAGATGCTCGGCAACTACATCGGCAAGTCTCCGAGGCCGACCTATATCGTGAAGATGACCGCCGAGGAAATGGCGTTTTATGAACTAACCGAAAAGGTGTGGAGGATACCCGCAAACTCGTGTTCTTCCGCAGGACAGGCTGCCATTCTCGTATCTACAAAAATGCGCGGTTTAAATCTGCCGGTATGGTGCCTTGAAGAAGTGGACACAGTCGGCATCTTTGATGTGGTCCAGAAGTACATTGAGCTTGTTCAAAAGGAAGGTAACGAGGCTCATAAGAAAGCGGTTGAAATAGGAAAAATTGCGTCCGCAAAGCCCTCGCTCATCGACAGTTTGTTCAACCTGCTTACAAGCGAGAACTGCCAGAAAGGTATGCGCGAGTATCTCCGCTATTTTGAGGGCGGAAAAGTTATGGAACTCGCAAAAGCAATTGGTGCTGAAAGCAATGTTCTTGCCGATATTCGCCGATTATTCGGAGTTAAGCACTCGTGTCTTTGGGATAAGCAGACAGGCGAGGACGAAATTCGCAAGCTATTGATCGAGTACAGCGTGGTCAAAGAGAGCAATGCAATTCTGAATGTTGCCATGCACTCCCTGGCGGGCGCGTACAAAGGATGGCGTGAGCGTCTGAAGTTCATTGGCATCTCATGCGAGGCTATGCGGGCAAAGTATCCAGCCTTGGCAAAAGTCCTCGAGATGCTCCTGAAAATCTGTAAGCAAGAGGATATATTGGCTGAACAGTTGAAAGCGTTTCATACGGAGCTGGTGGCACACGGGGCAGAAATCAGGGATATGCTGAACAACGACAGACATGTTTTTGCCGAGGTTTATGGACCATACCTTGAAGAATTGAGCGACAGCGATATCGCCGATGTGAAGAGCAAACTCCACACAGGCTTGTTTGAGTTACCGAAAACTGACTGTAATATCAAAGTAAAAGAAGCTGCCGACGAGTTCCGCAGGAACCAGTTGAGATCGCAACTGTTTCGCTTGTGGAAAGGCAAGACGGAAACGAAGAATCCACGTGAGTGGTCGAGCCGATACAGGACGCCAATTTTATGTTGTGTCTCTGAGACCGAATACGACAAAGCAAAGAAAGCATTTGAAACCCTCAACCGAAACTGGGCCATGGATTCCGAAATCAAATCCGCGCTTAAGTTTCTTGAATCTACCACGCTATTCGGAATACTTGGGGATGAAGAGAAGCGAAACACGGCATTTAAGCGGGATATTATCGGAGAATACAGCACGTTGCTTCCTGATCTCGATAAGGTCAGGGACACACTCGACCACCTTGCCGTAGACACATACGATTGGCGTGACAATCCAGGCGTCAAGGGTAAGGTGAAGCAACTTGCCGAAGCCGAGTACAACGCTGGCGGCAGCGACAAGGTCCTCCTAAAAATCGACAAGATGGAAGACGCCCAGTTGAAGCAGTACCTCAAACGACTCGTCAAGGATAGCATAACAGTTGGAATCGAAATATTGACGAATGGGAATGGCTAAAAGAATGCAAATTAACTCGGTAAAGGAATACCTGATATCCCCCGACAAAGCGCCATATTTTCTGTTCATCAGCGATGGGCAGTATGCGACCACATTGAGTGAATTGTCGGTCTTGGGGCTTGATTTCGTGCAGATGAGCAGGTTCTGTAACAGTGACGACAGAATTCCTGACATCGACGGGCTCCTCAACTATATAGAGACGGCAGGTGTAAATAAAAAAGGGAAAAAGTTTGTTGTATTAGGGCTTGGCGAGTTTCTTGCGCTTCGTGGAAAGGATGAGGCAGCACGCACCCTGTCGCGATTGAAAGACCATAATGTCGGAAGTGTAAAAGTCGTGTTACTTCTACGAGGACTTGCTTCGCTTATTGGTGGATTGCAAACCGACCCCCGCTTTGACAGCCGTCGCTACAGCGTCGTCGACAAAGCTGAGTGCGACTTATCGTTTACTCTTGCCACCCCGAGTGTTGGATTGTCGGCTTTATTGGGTTTCAAGGCGATGCTTACTGAACTCGAAAATGGCAGGTCTGGTAGTGTCGTCGTGAACACCGCTGTCAATCTCGATAAGGCGATATTCACAGTACATCAAATCACCAACGCCTACGAGGGCATTAAGTTCTTAACAAGAGGCTTTGCCTTGATGCGTTCCTATGGAAGCGATGTCCATTGGGCACAGTTGTTGACAGAACTCAACCAGAGCAACGGGTCGCTCGACGAAGTCTTTGAAAAGCACGGTTTTGGCAGCAATCTTGAGGCGGATTTTTACTCACGCATTGCTGGGGACAACTACAGCAACTGGCTCTATTTCATCTGCCTGAAAAGCAAAGCAGACACATTGCAGAACGGATATCTTCGGTTCGTACTGGATAAGACGGGTCGTTTTGAGGACTTCTCCGGGAATGTCCTGAACGTTATAAACGATATCCCAAACAGGGATAAGCGGTTTCCCTCGTTCTATCGTGAGCGTAAGGCTCTGGTTGAGAAGTTCCCTGAGTCGGCTATCGCAGACTTCGTAGTGAATAGTCGGCAAGTAATGTCCGAAAGCATTTTTAAACTAACGGACGGAACAAGGGTGGAACGAGAAGAGATTATCGCTTGGCTCTCGAAAAACGGTACGGTTCCGCAGCTTGATGGTATTTATCCCGTGTTGGCGGCTTACCTGAAAAAATATGTTTTCAAATGCCCTGACCTTGCAGACTTATTGACCGAGTATTTCGAGGCGTATAAACGGCAAAAATTGTCTAATGAACTTGAACCTCAATTTTTAGAAAAAGTTGACGAACTTGCTCTTTCGCGAAAGTTCAACAGACTGCCAACGCGGAATGAAATCATAGATAGCGTGCATAAAAGCGACACTTTCCTATACTGGCTTGATGCACTCGGTGTCGAATATTTAAGTTTAATTGAAGCCTTAGCACAAAAGCACGGCCTGTCGGTTCGGGTCAACATAGCCCGTGCGGAACTCCCGACGATAACGGCTATTAACCGTGACTTTTTTGATGCGTGGCAAGGTCGCAAAGAGAAGAGCAATGAACTTGATGATACCAAGCACAGTGAAGTTGGCGGTTACAACTATAAAAATAATAAACTACCCATCCATCTTGCAAAAGAATTGGACATCATCATGGCGATGATAGACAAGGCGGCTACCCAACTAGCGCTAAGGCATTGCAAAAGCTTTTTGATTGTAGGCGACCACGGCGCATCGCGGCTTGCTGTCCTAAGGCGTAAAGAGGAAAAATACGACACCGATACAACAGGCGAGCATTCTGGGCGTTGCTGTAAGCTGTTCCAACCATATGACCTGCCGTTCGCTGCGGAGGAGAACGGATACCTTGTGCTTGCCGATTACGGACGCTTCAAGGGCAGCCGTGCAGCGAATGTCGAGGTTCACGGTGGGGCATCGTTGGAAGAGGTCGTTGTCCCCGTTATTGAACTGTCTTTGAAAGATAGAAGCGTAACGGTTAAGCTGGTCGACGAGATCGTGACCGTAAACTACCGAACCGGTACAGAGATTAAGCTGTTTTTCAACACGCCGATGCAGGATGTTTCTGTTGTCCTAAATGGGGAGCCCTATTCGGCTATCCAGATAGACGCGAACCATTACTCAGTAAAGTTGCCCGATACAAAACGGGCAGGCGACTATTCGGCGGACGTTTACGCAGGTGACAACCTGATTGGCAAGATTATGATTAAAGCGCAAGGCAAGAGCGGCAAAGTCAATGACGCTTTTGATGACTTGTTTTAGGAGGTGCGTTGATGATTGAGAAGCTCAGAAACTGCTTTGACGAGATGGTTGTATATAAAGACCTCAAAAAGAGCAACTTTTTCTCTGCCCTGAGCCTGCCTTCTTTTATGCGAGACTGGCTCTTAAAAAGGTTTGAGGACGAGAACGGTTACTTCGACTCCGACGAGTTGGTTCGTTTTGTGCGGACTTATTTGCCGCGCAAGGATGACTGGACTGCTATAAAGAACCAAGTAGTAATTGAACACGAGCGGGTGAAGTTCCTTGCCAAGGTGTCGGTTGATATAGATATCAGAACGGGCGAAGTATCGTTTGCGTTGCCTGACTTTGGGCTGACGAGCAAGGATACAATCATTGAGGATTGCGTGTGGCAGAATTGCAAGGACGACTTGATGCGCGGGCGTGAGACTTGGGGAATGGTTGAAATCGGCTATCTTGCATCCGACGACTATGATATGGAGTTTTCCAAGAACAAGGCAAAAGGTGCGAACCGTGGCAAAATTAAGCTGACGGCATTTAAGACTTTCTGCCCTTACACTATTAATATTGACTACTACAAAGAGGCGCGGCGTGAGTTTACGACAACGGAGTGGCTCGATGTCCTGCTTGGTGCGGTTGACTACAACGCGAGCGGCTACCTTGGCGATGAGGAAAAGAAACTAACGATGCTCACCCGTCTACTTCCATTCATTGAAAAACGGCTGAACCTTATTGAACTTGCCCCGAAAGGAACCGGCAAGTCATATCTGTTCGGCCGCGTCAGTCGCTTCGGATGGCTTTCGAGTGGTGGTGTTATGAGCCGTGCAAAAATGTTCTATGATCAAAATAAGCGTGTCGAGGGCTTGGTTTCCGGCAATGATTTCATCACTCTTGACGAAGTACAGACTATTTCATTTACCGATGTGGACGAAATGCGCGCTGCATTGAAGGGCTACCTTGAATCGGGAATTTTCACCGTCGGTAATTACGAGGGAACCGCAGAAGCGGGCGTTATTCTGTGCGGCAACATCAAGAAGGAAACGATGGACGAGGACGGCTTCGGAAATATGTTTGAGGAACTGCCGTCCGTGTTCCACGAATCAGCTTTGATTGAACGTTTCCATGGCTTCATCAAAGGTTGGAATATCCCCAGAATGAACGACGACCTCAAGATTTCAGGTTGGGCGTTAAATTCGGAATACTTCTGCTCGATTATGCACGAACTGCGTGATGATATGAGTTATCGCGCCATTGTGGATGAACTCATCGAGGTTCCCGAAGCGGCAGATACTCGTGATACCGAGGCGGTCAAACGTATTGCCACTGCTTACCTCAAACTGCTGTTCCCACAGGTTCGAAGCGCAAACGACATAACTGCCCGAGAGTTCAAACGTTATTGCCTCGATAGGGCGCGAAAGATGAGGGATACTATTAAGTACCAGTTGGGAATACTTGATGTGGAGTATCGCGGGAAAGACATCCCTACGTTCTGCGTCAGACCTGACCCTGAATAAGTGGAATATTATTGTATGAAAAAAAAATGCTGCTATATCTGTGGGAAAGAAGCCCTAAGCAAAAACGAAATCGGTCTCACCAAGAAACTGCTCGACAAGGATTCAAGGCGATTCTATTGCCTTGATTGCCTTGCCGAGTATTTGGAAGTCGATACTGAGTTCATGCTCGCTAAAATCGAAGAGTTTAAAGAGCAAGGTTGCACACTATTCTGAGAAGGCGAGCCATGATTTACGTTGACAACGCCGCGACAACGAAAATATCCGATAGCGTTTTTGAAAAGATGCTTCCGTTTCTGCGCGAGCAATACGGCAACGCCTCCAGTCAGTATTCGCTTGGGGCAAAAGCCAAACGCGCCGTTGAACTTGCCCGGAAACAAGTAGCGGTTGCCATTGGCGCTGAGCCGCCAGAAATCACCTTCACATCTGGCGGTTCGGAAGCAAACAGTTGGGTGCTTAGATGTGTCGCGGAAACTCACCGAAATGAGCCAATTCACATTATTACCTCTGCAATCGAACACCATTCTGTCCTGAATGCTTGTCATTCACTTGAACATAATGGTGTTGAGGTTACATATCTCCCTGTGGATGCATCGGGTCGAGTTTCGATCGGAAATGTTAGGGCAGCAATCAAATCCCACACCAAACTGGTATCAATTATGCTCGCCAACAATGAAATCGGCACAGTTCAGCCTATTCCTGAGATAGGACGATTATTAAAAGGCGAAGGCATCCTATTCCATGCCGATGCCGTACAGGCCGTCGGGCATATCTCTGTCGACGTAAACGACTTGCAAGTTGACTTCTTGACTGCCTCCGCACACAAGTTCAACGGGGCGAAAGGCACAGGCATTTTATATAAACGGTCTGACTTAGAATTATTGCCGCTAGTGTTCGGTGGCGAACAAGAACACGGTCTTCGCGCCGGAACGGAAAATGTTTCCGGAATCGTAGCGGCGGGTTTTGCCATTGAGGAGAGTGTTTATGAAATAGCTGATACTGCAAAGCGACTAAAGACTTTGGTCAAAGATACAGTGAATGGCATAAAAGAAAAAATACCCTCTATGAAGGTTAATGGGGACCACGAGTGTCGTCTGCCCGGCATGGTCAATCTTCGTTTTGACGGCGTTTCGGGTGAATCCCTTATGCATCTACTTGACCTGAAAGGTGTCTGCGTAGCCACGAGTTCGGCTTGCACTTCGGGTAAAGACAAGCCGTCGCATGTGCTTCTTGCTTTGGGGCTTACCGAACTGCAAGCAAAATCAGCGATTCGAATATCTTACGGTAAATACAACTGTGCAGATGAAGTCAGTAAGGTAGTCTTGGCTGTGTGTGATGCTCACGAAAAGATTGTTGAAAAACGCTATTAAGGATGACTCTCAAACTGAAGTCGATGGGTTCGTTATTCGGCTGCCGACTTAATACAAATTAGTTTGCTTCGCAAATTGGTTTTTTGATGAACTTCATTGTCTTCGACCATTTTGTTAAAATTAACTTCGCCTGAAGGCGAGGAGTATTAACCATCCTCAAAGGGGACACTCATGGCTAACGATTCCTCTCTGGAAGACAAAGCGATTCAAAGTTACATCGTTCCCTATTTTCTGTATTCGTAAGCATATAAACATGCAATTGTTTGGATCTCCCAAATCGATCAAAGCGCCCAAGTAACCTTTGCATTAGAAGATCGTTGGTCGGGAGGTCGTAAAATATAAGATCAGTTACTTCCGGCAAGCCTAATCCTTCGGTCATCAGTGCCATCGTCGCCACAAGGATACCTCCTGTGTCGACAAACCGGCGGAACGATTTTTCCCGCTCTTCGTCCCGCACCTCTCCGTGAAGAGTTAGGTGCTCAAGCCCTCGCTCCTCGAGATCAGCGGCAAGATAATAGAGTGTATCAACATATGCCGTAATCACACAAATACGAGAACCTCGTTGACTGGATCCTGTGATCTTATTAACCAGTTGACTGAAGGCATCAAGCTTCGAATCCCGCTGAAGATCCTCCAATCCCGAAAGCGCTTGCCCCATAGTAGTCCGAATTTTCTCGTCGACTATTTGATACCGCAACTCTGACGAACTCGCCTCAACAGAATATTCATCGGTGTCCTCCATTAGTGTGAAAAAATCATCCCTTAGCGTTGCCCTTTCCAAAGCCCTGCGCAAGAAACCTTCGAGTGCAACTGGACTTGAATAAAAGCTCTGAAGCAGAATTTTTGAGACAAATCGCTGCGAGAGAGTCCCGGCTTCAAGTTTTTGGAACAATTCGGCCACGCTTGCCGATAATTTCTTTTCTTCTCTATCAAGAGAAAAAGAAACTTCATGAACCAAGGGTCTCATTCCATCATCCAAGAGTTTTCCGTTATGCCCTACAAGTTGCTCTCGTTTCCATTCTACGTGAAAAACATCTCGTTCGGCTAAAAGATCACCCTGGATTTTACCCGCGGTTGCAAGGACAATTTTATCCGCAACCGATTCAAGGCGTCGGAAGAGATCTCCTTGGGCTCCGGTAAGATAATGTGCTTCATCGGTGATTAATAAATCCCATTGGGTATTTAAAAGACTGTCTCTGACATCGGGCTGTCTGGCAAAAGCATAGCTCATCAATAAGACTAACCCGCATGGCCAGATCTGGAATTCAGTAGTGTTATCGAGTAACTCTCGAAACTTATAGCGATTTACATGGACCGCCGTTGAACCCTGCTCATGAATAATTCCCCTCATGTGATTGCACAGTGCCCCAGCAGGGCAGAGTATGAGGACCCGCGTTACTGGGTGAGCCTGTAGGAAGCGGCTGGCGAGAGCGGCCAATGTAAACGTTTTTCCCAGTCCCACATTCGTGCTCAGGCAAATGATACGCTTGCTTGCTGTATTCATTACAGTATCGACGAAATCGGATTGGTGGGGAAACAACTTACGCGGCGGAACCATTGGCTCCTCAGCAATTGTATTCACGGCTTCACCTCTTGCCCAAGACAGGTCTGCGCCTGCTTCACTTTATTCAACAACCAACCGCGATGATCTGCTAATGTTTGATGATCTCTGACAGTAATCTCACGTCGAAAATGGAAGATAGCATTTCTGATCTCCCCAATTACCTTGAGCTTCGCACTCACGCGATTCCGCATGCCTCCAAATATTGGCTCGAAATTCGACCAGGTCTTATTATGCGAGATCAGGGACTTATAATTATCAAAAGTCATATTCTCCAAGGTCATAGGAACCTTGTCTTCACCTCCGTATGCAGCAGCAAGACAGCATCTAGCAGCGATGCCGATATGATCCTCATCGAGAGCAATCCGTATCAAAGCGCGAATCGCCAACTCAATCTCGGACACCATCACGAAAGGACTAGCGACCTGATAAAGATATCGAAGGAAGTCCATTGGCGTAATAATCCCTATGATTCGTTCCGAAGATCCAACCAGTACTCCATCGTCTTTATTCATTGCCTCCATAACTCGACCCATCTCCTCAGTTACCCTGAAAAACTCGAATTGCTCAAGAAATTCATCAACGGGGAGATCTCCTGGAGCATACTTATGCTGCGTGAGTTCAGCCAAAGTTACCTTTGCGGCCTCTTTAGCAAAAGATCGATACGAAAACACACCAAGCACTTCTCTGTTCAGGACAACTGGAATTTGTGAATAACCATGCTGTTGCATCAGCTCAATAGCTTCACGCACCGACCGGGTTGGAGCGATTGTAAGCAATTTTTGATTAGTCGGGATAATCCTATTTATCCGGTGGAAAAGCTCCGAGGCAAGGTCAAGCTCCTCTCTCTCCGCCATGTGGTCCAAGATTCCCAGATTGAGAGCAGATGTATCCATTGGCACTAATCCTCCCTTCCTAAATGTACAAATATCAAGGAACCAAAGGTCAAAATTTCCAAAAGGTTGGGAGGTCCAGTAATCGCAGTTTCATCATATAAGCGTGGTCCCTGTTTCATCATAAACCCATCTCGTAGCGTTTTTTGAGATTTTCGACATGTTGGGTCAATTGCGGAGTCCGAACCAGGAGGAAAAGAGCAGGGAGTAGGTCATGGTGCGGAAGGTGATTGCCGATTCCTGGACGGCGGTGGTCTGTTGGGTGAGTTCCTTTTGGTGCTGCTGGCAGGCGGGGTTGGTAGGGCTGGCCGGTACGGATGGTTTCCTGGTTATGTATCATAGGAATCTTTCATCTCCAAAACACTAGGAAGAATCCATTCACTAAGTGTTATATCTTTCTGCCACAGTGCACTTAGACCGTAGAAAGCATCGTTGGGATTTTGCGGTGGATCGGAAGAACAAATATCTTCTGTACGCAACCACTTATACAGTTCTTTTTTACTATTGACAATTTCGTAAAAAGTCATTGAGGGTGCCGGGATGGACTTTGAAAAAAGCGGGTCCATCACTATTTATCAGTGTACTATTATGTTTGAAAGAATCCAACTCTATATTGATAATATTATAGATCTTATTGCAATCGCAAGTCATTAGAGCAACTCTTCTTCCTGAAAATATAGAAGGGACGAGAACATAGAAAACAAAGTAGCGAAAACATCTTCGACCAAAATCAAGAACTTAGAAAACAATGGCTATTAAAGGCATTCTTGACGAAAGCTGGAAGACATGCCAGCAGCCATGCGTGTATCGACTGAAATTTTTCCCAAATCTAGGATGCACTTGCCGAGTAGCAATGCAGCGCGACAAATTGGGCTGCGCTAATAAAGCAACACGCAATGGAAAAGGAACATAAGATGTTATCGAGATTTTTTTCGTTTGCTTGTTGAGCTCAAGAACAGGCTGAAAGGGCATCTAGGAAAGCACCAACCGCGGCACACAGTTTTAAAGTTAAAAGGAACTCGTCTACCCCCCACTCGACATAACGGGCCAGGTTCCCCGCTCACGTTGAGAATATCAAGGCTCACCCCTCAATTCCGGACCTCAACACATATCCAAGGCAGGTGTCATCAGGGCGGATTTTGGATATCTGCCGTGAAAAATCAAGGATATGAAGGTTGCTTGCCGCAAAAACTATTTCGATATCCTGTCTTGACCATAAGGTGAAGACACGGCCATCCGCGGCACGGGAAATACCGCTCCCTTCCTTCAAGGTGATAAGGAGCAGTCCTCCGGGGTTAAGGGCCTGGCAGGTTGAGGCGAGAATTGCGGGGAGGGCTTCCTGTGAGACATGAACTAAAGAGCCTACAAAAACAAGAGCGGAAAACTGCAGATCGGAAAAATTAAAGCAACTGAAGTCTCCTTCCATGACGGGGCAATTGGAATGCTTTCTCGCCAGGTTGGCCAGGCTGGGGGATTGTTCAAAACCGGTTGGATGAAAACCTCGCCTGGCGAACCAGAGCAGGTCTCTGCCTGAACCACAGCCGATATCCAGGATTGTTGCCTGTGGTTTTAGTAGTTTGGCGAGAGGTTCCAGAAAAGCAGCGGGATCAATACCGACTGTGGAATCAAAGTAGTGTTGATGGTTGTCTTCGTAGAAATTGTCCAAAACGAACGAACCTGTGCAATGTTTTTTATGGATTCAGGATCAAGGTCAGGAATGACGACATAAATTGATGCGTTACCATATTCCAGTTTGTCGGCATTGAGAAGACTTTTTGCTTTCGGAAGAAACAGAAGCTGAGTTTACCTTGATAAGGTTAGGATCAAATCATCATTGATGACATTAGAATGTCATCAATGGTTGGCCAGCCTCCTTTGTGCCTACAGCAGGGACCAGTTTCTCCAGGATACGGAACATTCTTCCATTATCAGAAGGTTCGGTTGTTACGCGACAAACCATGAAGGATTATCTGGAAAGTATATATCCCGAATCCAGTTCAGGGCGACAGTCGACCTTGATATCATTTTTGAAAATTTTGCGACTCTTGCTTTACTTGCTTGCATTGTGATATAGTGTAAGCAAATAAAGCACAAGAGGGAGGTGAAAACATGCCGTCAGTCACTGTCAGAAACGTACCGGATGAGGTTCATCGCGCTTTGCGGGTTAGAGCAGCACAGCATGGCCGAAGCGCCGAAGCTGAAATTCGCGAGATACTGGAAAATGCCGTCCAGCCGGAAGGAAGGGTAAAACTTGGTTCTTTACTTGCCCGCATTGGTCGCAAAATCAATTTGAGTGATGATGAATTTTCGATTTTTGAGCAGAGCCGAGACAAATCTCCGGCCAAACCGGTGGATTTTGAATGATATTGTTAGATATAAATGTAATTTCGGAACCGTTGCGTCGTGCTCCTGAGGTCCGTGTTATTAACTGGATTGATGCACAATCACTGGAAACGCTATTTTTATCAGCAATCACTGTGGCAGAGCTGCGTTTTGGAGTAGCAAACCTTCCAGTTGGAAAGCGGCGAGAAGAACTGCAAGCTAGTCTTGAAAATCAAATCTTGCCGCTGTTTGCCGGACGTGTACGTCCGTTTGATATGGACTGCACGACTGCTTATGCTGAGCTCATGGCAAAAGCCAAATCTGCCGGCTTAGCAATTGCTGCAGCAGATGGATACATTGCATCTATTGCAGCTACTAACCGATTTAGCGTCGCGACACGAGATGTCAGTCCATTCCAAGCCGCAGGTGTCAACGTTATCAACCCTTGGGATGATTAGAATGATCATGGACAAGATCAAATATGAGAAAATTTGACTTCATTTCGCACTACACTCTATATCAAATTTCACACAATTTTGTCCATCAGCCAGACTCTTTCTGAGGTTTTTTTTGTCCAGTTTATTGTGGAAAAAACTGGACAAATAATTATTTGACGTTTTTTACGTGACATGAAAGCCTCTGAATATATAAAGAATAAAATTGACCGATTCTTTCGTGGGTATGTTTTCACCTATGTCGATTTTGTAGATAAGGTGAAAGAAGCGCTGGTAAAGTCACTGAACAGGCTGGCGGAGTCCGGCAGGATAATGAAGCTTGCAAAGGGAAATACTATAAGCCTGAGTTATCCCTTTTGGAGAGCTGCCTCCTGAGCAGTATCAAGTGATAAAAGATCTGCTTGAGCGGGATGGAAAGGTAGTGGGTTATCTCACCGGGCTCAGCATCTATAATAAACTTGGTTTGACCACCCAGGTCGGAAGTGTCATCCAAATAGGCAGGCAGGAAGTTCGGTCCCCGTTTAAGCGAGAAAGGTATACCATCTCTTTTGTCAAACAGAAGAACACTATCACCAAGGACAATATCCCTCTGTTGCAACTTCTTGATGTGCTACGCTTTATCAAAAAGATCCCCGATACGAAAATCGAAGAGAGTCTCTCGACCTCAAAACAGCTTGTCGCCAAGTTGTCCGACCAGCAGCAGGAGACAATAATGAGACTTGCCCTGAAGTATCAGCCGTCAACCAGAGCTTTGCTGGGGGCAATGCTGACAGATATCGGCAGGGGTGAGAAGACAGAGAGACTGAAAAACTCTCTCAACCCGATTACTGCCTACGCTATCCCTGGAGCTTCAAAGGTCCTTTCTTCTGCTTCTGAATGGAGTATTAGATGAGACTGCATGAGGATGAAAAGCTTTTTCATCAGGCCGTGAATGCCACGGCAGCGCATTTAGGTATCCCTGAAATATTCATAGAAAAGGACTACTGGGTCACCTATGCCTTACACGCAATATTCCACGATGATATTGGAGTGCAGACAGTTTTTAAGGGTGGGGACCGCGCTGTCAAAATGTTTTGGTTTGAATCGAGCGATTTTCTGAGGATATTGACCTCGTGGTCAAACATGAAGAGAATGAGACGGATAATCAACGGAAGAGCAAATTAAGAAGAAAAAATTATGTTGTTTTCCGTGAATAAGTAGTTTTTTTCATTTTAGGAATTACCATTCGAAAAGAGATTAGAGTACATGGACCAAAGCTCAACAAGCTTATGACAACTGAACAAAATGAAAACTCGAAGAAATGACTCTTGTTTCTGCGGTAGCGGGAAGAAATACAAAAAATGCTGTATGGGCAGAGCGGAAGGTAATCCTCTTCAGGATATGAAGGATGATGTCCAGGATCTACTTGATGGCAGGACTTTTGACTCTATGGAGGAAGTAGAGTCGCTACTTGATCAGTATAATCAGCAGCAAAACAGTGCTTCTGTTGGAGAATTTCACGGGCTCTCTCCTGATCAGATGCACCGTTTTCTCCATATGCCTTTTGAATCGCCGGGACTGGTTACTTTCCAAAGAATATTAAAGACTCAGCCGCAGAGTAGAGCTGCCTTTCTTCTCAATATGCTTATCGAGGAAATGGGGGAGGAGGGCATAAAGCTGACCGCCAAAGGCAATTTAGGACAGAAATTCTGTCAAAAAGCAAGTAAGGCTTACTTTGATTTTTATCCGGAATCCCTTCTGTCGGGTCGTCCGATACGAACAGAAACAAATTTCGATCCCCTGCATACCATCCGCCTTACAGCTCAGCTTGCGGGGTTGGTGCGAAAATATAAAGGTCGCCTGGTTCTAACGAAAAAGTGCTTAAAGTCCTTCGAAGGTGATGGTCTGCTTGAACTCTATCCAATTCTTATGCATTCCTATATCCGTAAATTCAACTGGGGCTATCGGGACGGATACGGTGACGTTTATTTTATACAGCAATCCTTTCTCTTCACTCTGTACCTGCTTTACAAATTTGGAAAGAACTGGCGGCCTGCCACTTTTTACAGTGATAATTTCCTGCGGGCATTTCCCATGATCCTTCGGGAAATAGAGCCCAGATCCTATGAATCGCCAGAAGATACTCTCCGAAGAGTCTATTCATTGCGTGCTTTGCAGCGATTTGCCGGTTTTTTCGGTTTGGCCGGCATTGAGCAGGTTTCTACAGATCCAACAAAACATGAGTACCGCATCCGTACTACAGGCCTGCTCGATGAGGTGATGGAGTGGAATTTATGAAATATCTTACAGCCTGGCTGTCTTCCTGGAAGGTCTCAACTGCCAACCAGCGTGAGTTAGAGAAATTTGTAGAGTAACTCGGGTCAGAATAAAATGGAATATTTCAGAAAATAAGGATCCCCTCTTTTACAGCTACTCCCAAAAAACATGGTCACTCCAATTACTCCAATAAAATCGAAGAGAGTATCGCGACTTCAAAACAGCTTGTCGTCAAGTTGTCCGACCAGCAGCAGGAGACAATAATGAGACTTGGCTGAAGGATCAGCCGTCAACCAGAGCTTTGCTGGGGAAATGCTGACAGATATCGGCAGGGTTGCCTGACATTCAAATGCACGATATTCGACATACAGCTGCCAGTCATTTGATTATGGCGGGAGTGGATATCCGAACACTTGCAGATAATATTAGCTACAGGACATTACGATGGTGCAGCGCTACACCCACTTACTTCATGATCACAAACTCGAAACCCAAAACATCCCCATCCTGTCTGATGAGCCGGGCCGTCAGTTCAATCTTGTTACCACCCTCTGTGGTTATGACAATGTCATAGCTGACAATCTCGTAAAAAGTCATCGAAGTTCCCGGATGGACTCTGCGATAAGCACCCGTACGGGCCATAAACTCCGACTTCGAGAAAGCTTGATATACTAGGCGTAGTATCTGAAACGGCGATTTGGCAGAAGTTACGGCAACTCCTCCCATGCTGATGTCAATGGCCCGCGCTTTAATATATCACGCCCACAACATCATTTATCAGGGGCTTAATAATCATGGTTGACACTACCATGAATTTGCCGTTATGTTGTCCGGTAAATTGAAGCTAATTGTCACTGTCGGCTGAATTTGTCCGCAGTATCTATATGAAATGTGATAAGAGTTATCTGGAATGGAGAAGTACCACAACTGAAAGCCCCCCCCAATGCAGTTGACCTTGACCACTCTCCCCCAATACATGATTTAACTTTATGATCGTATTCAGAAAGAGATAATGCATTCAGTACATCTGCAGGTTGCAACAGATTGACTTGTTGGAGGAAAATATCAAAAACAATAATTTGATCCATTACCTGAAGGCAGTCTCAGAGTCGGGCAGGGGAATAACGTTCATTCACAGCAAAGATGAGGAAGATTTCCTTTCCTATGAAGCGCTGCTCCACCAGGCAGACAGGTCTCTGGCAAATTTGCACAACGCCGGTGTCTGCCCGGGTGATCAACTGATTCTTCAGGTAGAAGATAACCAGACATTTCTGACCCTTTTCTGGGCATGTATTATGGGAAATATTGTCCCGGTTCCCCTTACCGTTGCCCGGACAGCTGAATATCGCCTGAAACTCCTCAAAGTCATGGAGGTGCTCGATAATCCCCATACAGCATTTGACAGAGAGGTTTATCGTCGGTTTACTACCTATCTTGGGGAACATGGCCGAGAAAACACAAATGCTCAATTGAGGCATATTTTCCCTGAGGATTTCATCGATATATCCTCCAGTGCTCCCACGAAGACTCCCGAACCGGAAGATACAGCCTACATCCAGTTCTCTTCCGGTTCCACCGGAGATCCCAAAGGCATTGTGCTGTCCCATGGCAATCTGGTGAACAATTGCCGGGCCTTTCTAGCTGCTAAAAATACCGAAGCCGATGATTCCTACCTCTCCTGGCTTCCATTGACCCATGACATGGGCCTGATCGGCTGGCATCTCAATCCCGTGGTCGCAGGGGTATCCCACTGCATTATTCCACCCGGCGCCTTCATCAGAAACCCTTCCCTGTGGTTTGACAAAGTCAATGAACATAAGACTACCGTTACCTGCTCTCCCAATTTCGGGCTCAGCCATTTTCTTAAATCGGCCACTATCTCACCCGAAAGAGATTGGGATCTCTCCCATGTCCGTCTTATTGTCACCGGAGCCGAACACATATCCAGCACCCTCTGCACTTCGTTTCTCGAAACCATGGAAGTGTTCGGATTGAAAAAAAATGTCCTCATGCCTGGTTACGGGCTTGCGGAAGCAACCCTTGCCGTGGCTGTATCTCCCTGCGGTGAAGAATTCACCACTCATTATCTCGATGCCACAACCCTGGGAGTGGGAAGCCGTGCAGCAGAAGTTGCACCGGATGATAAAAGATGCGCTGCTTATGTCGATGAGGGAGTGCTTCTTCCAGGTTTTACTGCAAAAATCTGCGATGACAATGGTACAACTCTCGCAGATGGGATAGTCGGGCACATTTTTCTCAAAGGCAGCAGTATTGCTTCCGGTTACATTAACAATGCAGAAGCAACACGTAAAAGCTTTTCCCGGGACGGATGGCTGAAGACGGGAGATCTGGGATTTATCTCTCATCAGCGTCTGGTCATTACCGGTAGATCGAAGGAAATAATCATTATCGGAGGTATGAATTTCCACCCTCATGATCTTGAACGGGCAATCGCGGAAATCCGTGAAATTGAAGGTCGAGCCGTTGCTGTCTGCGGCGTTTATGAAAGAAGTAAATCCGCTGAAGAGCTGGTTGTATTCGTCTCTTTCAAAAAGGATCTCGAAGCATTTGTACCGATCATTAAAAAGATTAAAGAAACGATTGCAGAAAATTTTAACCTTTCCGTATCCCGGGTGATACCAATTATTACGATTCCCAGGACGACCAGCGGAAAAGTCCAACGGGTCAAGCTGGCCAAGACCTATCGCAATGGCGAATTTAACCCGATTTTACAGAAGCTCAACCAGTTAACCCACGCAAAACTGCAGTCAATTGATTTGGCAGATATTCACCCTGACAAACGGCTCGATGAACTGACCTCGTTTATCTGCAACCAGGCGACGGCTCTCACCGGTGCCGCCGGCATTGACCCGGATCTCTCCCTTTTTAATCAAGGTTTTGATTCTCTCATGGCCATAGAATTACATAACGCGATCGAACATGCATTGAGTGCGACCGTCCCGGTTTCATGGTTCAGAAAAAATGACAGTATCCGTAAATTTTCTTCTAAGCTTTTGGAATCATACTCCATGACTGAAAGTTACTCCGAAGAGATTGACACAAAGCAGTCCTTGTCGCTGCTTGAACAGCTCAATGACATGGACCAGATGACCGAGGTGGGCATTCGCAATATGATTGAGGCCCTTCAACAATCACAGAAATAATGACCGTGCCCACTCTCAGTCATCAAACGAAATATTACACTCACGTCCCGTTATGGTAAGCCCCCCGACAGTGAATAGATCCGAGCCAAAGAACAGCTCTCTAGAGCAAGAAAAAAAACTGCTCGCGGCCTTGTTACGAAAAAAGGCTGCCTCAGAGAAAAGAACTTTTCCCATGTCCATGGGGCAGGCATCTCTGTTCATGGACTATCTCGCCCAGCTGGACAACTATTATTACAATCTCTCCTTCTCCTTTAAGATTGAATCCGGAATCGATGCCGGAATCCTTCAAAAAGCCTGTCAACTGATGGTTGACCGTCATGAAATATTACGCACAACCTATGGATTTGAAAATGATTTAGCAGTTCAGACAGTTCATGGACACAGAGACGCTCAATTATCTCGCATACATCTCACGGTTGCAGATGAGACTGTTATTAGAAAGCGGCTCATTGCAGATGCCAGGCATCCGTTTGATCTCTTTAACGGCCCTGTTATCAGAACAAATCTTTATTCAATCGACCCCGGTAAGCATTATTTCCTGTTAACCCTGCACCATATTGCAGGAGACGGCCGATCTCTGCTTAATCTGGTCAAGGAACTGCTGAACACCTATGAACTCCTGTGCCGGGGCAAGGGAGAGTCATCGTTTACCATGCCCCGCTCCCAGTACTCCGATTTCGTCAGGTGGGAGCAAAATTTGCTGAACAGTCCCAGGGGCAAAGCCCTTGAAGCTTTCTGGGAGAAGGAGCTGGAGGGGTGGGTTACTGATCTTGCTCTGCCCAGATCTCCAGGGATACGTCAAGACAAGCTACCTCACCCCGATACACGTTCAATCGCTATCGACAATGATCTCATGCAAGAGGTCATCTTACTTTCCCAAAAAACCGGAACCAGTTTTTATACCATTGCATTCTCGGTCTTTGCCATCCTTTTGCACCATTACACGGAGCAGGATGAACTGGTGGTGGGAATGCCGGTCAGCACCCTCTTGTCGATTTCCGGAAAGGCCGTCGATTCAAGTGTTTCAGGATACCTTGTTAATCCTCTGGTAATACGGAGTGTAATTGCCGACAGGTACAATGACTATCTCGGCAATCTTGAAAGCAGGATATCCAGTGCCCTGGATAATCAGGCTTATCCTTTTTACAAGATTCAGCAGGCCTATGCCCGCAAGAAGGGTATTCGGCGACCGAAGCTTATCAATGCGATATTCAACTACTTGAATTTTCAAAAGGAAGCAGAGCTGGAGCCTCTTATAGCTCCCATCGGAAGCAATGGGATTGTTAACAGCGGCGAATTGAGTTTATCACCGTTCCATGTTCCTTACCAGGAAAGCGATAGAGATCTGAGCATGATCCTGATCCGTACCGCGGATTCCTTCAATCTCTCGGTAGCCTATGATCAACGCCTGTTCAGCCCCGAGGCTGTCGACCAGAAGATTGATGATTATGTGCGGCTGCTGAAAGCCGTAACCCGGGCGCCGCATAGCGATATTCAAACTCTCCTTGAACAAAGTGCTGTTTTCGGATCACCAACTCTTGCGGAAAAAAGCACTGAGTCATCTGTTTCGATCACAAAAGCGGATCGGTTCTGGGCCCAGGTATTACGTGTCAAACCTGACCCAGTACTCTTCCATGGCGAAAAATCGCTTCATACACCAGCGGTTACCTATAAAAGGTCATTGGTAATCGAGCAGGAAAGAGCATCGGCGCTTGTGAATCAGGCCCGGGACCGGCTGGCTGATCTCCAGGACCTGGAGCTGTCTGTTTTCAGCATACTTACCGGTATAATTGTCGTGCTGGTGAATAAAACCAGCGACTGCCGGACTCTGCCGCTCAGATTCTACTTTCACCCCGAGCGACATTGCCCGTATGGAGATACACAAGAACCAGACCTGAATGGGCTTCCCCTGACCATTGGCTTATCAGATGGGGAAACCGTTCAATCTCTTCATAGGAAAATTGCCGGAAACATTACTCTGATGTTGAAATACGGCGAGGCCGCTCGATTTTCTACTGATAGCGCCGGTTCATGCCCCGATGGCACCCCCGGATCAGATGCAGCCCGAATTGCGATTCGATTTACCCCTTCTCTCCAATCCGACCACCTCAAGGAGGGTATTCAGCCCATCAAGGACGGCGCCGACTCGAAAGGAAACGGCCTTGGTTTTCATATCCATTGGGACAGGGGAAAAGCAGCAATAACAATGGAATTTGTTTTTGATGAAACCCTGTTCAATTCAGAGCGGCAGCAGTCTTTGATTGAGCTGTTTTCTCAAATTTTAGACGAATTTCTCAACGATGAGAACCAAGCGATTGAGACAATCAGGCCGATCTCGGAAGAAGAGAGGACAAGACTTCTCAAGCTGGGCAAGTCCTCTAAGCCTAATCAGGCTGACTCCACCCTGATTCCGGAGCTGTTTCGTCGGCAAGCAAAACTAACTCCTGATGCAATAGCCGTCATTGCCGGAGAGCGAAAGCTCACCTACAGAGAACTGGAGATCTCTTCGGACAATATCGCAACAGAACTCATAAGGCAGGGAGCAGGTCCGGACACTCTGACCGGGCTATGCATGTACCGCTCCGTTGATACAATGGCGGCATTGCTCGGAATCTTTAAATCAGGATCGATTTATGTCCCCATTGATCCGGAGCTGCCGCAGAAACGCATCTCATATATGATCGACGATGCCGGCATCGGCACCATGGTGACCCAGGACCGAATTATTTCCGCCGGGCTATTCCAGGACCATGAATTGATTTTCATCCTCCCGGAATCTCTCTCGCGGCAGAAATTGCCTCAAAATTACAAACCCTTGATCCAGGATCCGGACTCCCCTGCCTACGTCATTTATACATCCGGTTCCACTGGAAATCCAAAAGGGATACAGGTATCCAGGCGGAGCATCGCCAGGCATTGCAGAAATGCAGCACATGCCTATTCGCTGAGCAGGCATGACCGCGCTCTGCAGTTTTTTTCCCTGAGTTTTGATGCCTCATTGGAGCTGATTTTTGCAAGTTTGATTGTCGGGGCAACCCAGATTTTGCGCGATGACACTATATGGACTCCTCATGAGTGTCTTGACAAGGTTGAGAGCTATGGTATCACCGTGCTCAACTTTCCTCCAGCCTACATGAAGGAGTTTTTCAAAGCATACAATGCTGAAAGCTCCCGGACACTTGGTACCTTGAGGCTGTTCATCACCGGCGGTGACGTTCTGCACCCCCGAGTCCTTGATATGTGGAGAGAGCGCTTTGCGGGGCAGACCCGGCTGATCAATGCCTATGGTCCCACGGAAGCCACCATCACCGCCATGCATTATGAGATCCCGCAAGGGGCAGAATCAAAGGTCCTTCATTCTGTTCCCATCGGTCGTCCTCTTGACGGGCGCGAGGTCTATGTGGTTGACCGCAAACGTCATCTGGTTCCCGCTGGTATTCCCGGCGAGCTCATCCTGGGAGGCGAAGATATTGCAATCGGCTACCTGGGACGGCCTGAACTGACTCGGGAGAAATTTTTTAATTCCACCTTCTCCGGTCGGCAATCCGGCCGCTGCTATGCGACAGGAGATCGTGTGCGGTGGCGCCAAGACGGCAATTTGGAGTACCTTGGCCGATTTGACGATCAGGTAAAAATCAGGGGATTCAGAATTGAACTCGGCGAAATCGAATCCTGCCTCATGGCACACCCTGATATCATGGAAGCCTCAGTGGTTGCCGTTGAAGGACCAGATCGGAATACAGAGCTCAATGCCTATTTTGTCTGTAAGGACAGGGGGCCGAACCTCGAAATCTATGTAAAAGACAGGCTGCCTGTCTACATGATTCCACGGAATCTGATTGAGCTTGACCGCCTGCCGCGGTTGCCGTCCGGTAAAATTGATAAAAAAACGCTGCAATCGCATGAACACTCAACAGCCCTGCCTCCCCTCAGGCTTCCCAAAGATGAGGTTGAGGCTGTTGTGGCGGCAATCTGGAGCAATGCGCTGGGCCTGAACGATATCAGTATGGATGCAGATTTTTTTGAATCAGGCGGTCATTCACTTCTGGCAGTCCAGATCCTGTCAAAAATCCATACAACATTCCAGCTGGATCTGACTCTGGCAGATCTGTTCCAAACTTCCCGCCTTTTCGATTTTGCCGGCAAAGTCAAAGCAGGTCTGACGAAAGAACGCATAGCCCTGGAGCCTCTGGAAAAAGCAGGCTTTACCGACAAAGCACCTCTCTCGTTCGGACAGAAACGGCTCTGGTTCCTGGATAACTTTGAAGGAAATAGCACCGTTTACTCCATGCCCTGTGCCCTTCATATAACAGGCAATCTTGATACAGCCATTGTCAAAAAAGCATTTGACGAAATCTGCCGCCGTCATGAATCCTTACGGATAACGTTTAAAAACGAAGTCGGCATCCCGGTGCAGATGATCCATGAAAGAACGGAACCGGAAATGAAGGTTTTCGTCTGCGACGGCAAAGTTGAGGCCGACCGGATTCTGACGACCGAGGCAAAACGTCCTTTTGATCTAGAAAAGGGACCGCTCTTGCGAATAGCAGTACTGCAGATGGCACAGGAGTCGGAGAACCAAATTCTTTTTTTTAATATCCATCATATCATCTCCGACGGATGGTCCATTCATGTTCTGCTCAATGAATTTACTACGCTCTATACCGCTTTTTTAAATGATGCCCCTTCTCCTCTTCCTGAACTCCCGATCCAGTATACCGATTTTGGTCTCTGGCAGAAGAATGTACTCGAGAAGAGCCTGTATAAGCCGCAGCTTAACTATTGGAAAGAGAAGCTTAGAGGACTGCCGCCCCTTCTTGAGCTGCCGGCCGACAAGCCGAGGCCCTCTATTCAAACATTGAACGGTGCAATTCAATCATTTACGTTCAATGAGTCACTCGCGCAACAGGTCCGTGACCTTTCAACCCGGAAAGGTGCCACGCTCTTTATGACTTTTGCCTCCGTCTTCTCATTACTTCTTACCCGGTATACCGGCCGAGATGACATCGTCACGGGATTTCCGGTTTCAGGACGTCACCACGACCGGACGGACCAATTGATCGGCTTTTTTGTCAATACTCTAGCCCTGCGTGTGACGATTCCGGGAAATGGAAGTTTCAATGATCACCTTGAAAATGTTAAACAAACGGTGCTCGACGCCCTCAACCACCAGGATATTCCCTTCGAGAAACTGATTGACGAACTGGCTGTTGAGAGAAACATCCAGTATCCTCCTCTGCTCCAGATCATCTTTTCAATGTTCACCGTTGATTTCGAAGACCTGTTCAAGATATTCGAATCTGTGGAAATTCTGGAAATTGAGAATCATACCGCCAAAAACGATTTCACCTTCTTCATTCTCAATAAGGGCAATATCCTCAGAGGCAGTATTGAATACAACACTGATCTCTTTACGGCTACAACAGTTCGTCGGATAATCGCAGATTTCAAACATCTCCTCCAGGCAGCCCTTACAGAACCGGATCGGGCCTGTGATGTTTTATTGGATTCCTGTGATATTTTCGGATCTCCGGCAGAATCGCCTGGTGAGGAAGGTGGTTATTCCCTGCCGGCCCAATCAAATCTGACGAAAAATCAACTCCTGACCTACCTGGGGCAGACAACCAAGCCGGACTCAATTCACTACAACAATCCCCACCTGTATGAGATCAGAGGATATATTGAGCCTTGTCACCTCATGAACGCCTTTGATGCAGTGGCGGCAGCCAGCGATGCACTGCAGAGCCGGTTTGTTGAAACCAGCGACGGGGTTCCGCTGAGGGTCCATCATAAGGATCTGCAATCATGTGAATATATCGATCTTTCCGGAATGGATGATTCTCAATTCAGGAAATGGATAACCTCCAGGAGCTGCAGGATTTTTGATCTGACCGCTTCACTCTTTGATGCCGTTCTCATTAAACGCAGTACGGACTTCCATGTCTGGTTCCTGAACATTCATCATATTATCATAGACGGCTGGTCCTGGAATCGTGTCATCATACCACTCGTCTCAACACTGTATCGTGCGGCTTGCCGGGGAGAATCTCCCGGAATCAATCTCAATCTTGCCTTTGAATCTTTTTCTTCCTGGGAAAAAACCTATATAGACTCTCAACAATACGCTGCTGATAAACAGTTCTGGGACTATACGTTCAAAGCCCCGCACGAACCCCTAACGTTTTACGGTGATCATCCTCATAAGATATCTACCCGGCTGGACCGGATCATTTTCAGGATCGGTGAACAAAGGACCCTGAAATTACGCGCCATTGCTGAAAGCGCCCCATTTTTTCTCAAAAATTTGGATGTGACACTTCTTCATATTGCGGCTACCCTGGTGCTGGTTTTTCTCCATAAGATTAGCGGGAACCGAAATCTGAGCGTCGGCATTCCATTCCATAACCGAAAAGCCGGGGAAAATGATGAGATTATCGGCCTGTTGATGCAGACTCTCCCGTTGAGACTCTCCATTTCCGACAACGATACGTTCATCTCGTTATGCAACGCAATTTCCTATAAAATAAAGCTGATGCGTCGGCACAGCAATTATACCCTGAGTAATCCTCATGACACTCCCAATTACGATGTCCTGTTGAATGTAATCAAACTTGCATCACCAACCCTCGGAGATGCTGCCGTGAGCGGAGGATGGACGGGACCGAGCCATGGATATGAAAGCCTGGGGTTCATCATTACCAATGATTTATCCGAGCCCGACCTGGAAATTGGAATCGACTTTCACAGCGATGTATTCGATTACCGCAGGCAAAAAAAAGCCGTTGACCATTTTCTCACGATTCTTGACTGCTTCCTTGCCGATCCGGGATGTGCAATTCACCAGGCACGGATACTCACATCTCAGGAAATCCATTCAATCATTCATGACTTCAACAGGTCGGAGAAAGTATTTGAGAGCAGCCTGACAGTCATTGATCTGATTGAAAAGGCCGCTGTTAGCTATCCTGATAGAATCGCAGTAGGTTTCGATGAGCAGAGCATCACCTATGCAGAACTTGACAGGCAGGCTGAAATAGTTGCTGATTATCTGGCCGGTGAAGAATTGGTGCCGGAAGATGGGGTGGGCCTTCTCGTGGACCGCTCAATTGAGCTCTTTATCGGTATCGTCGGAGTCTTAAAAGCCGGCTGTTGTTACGTTCCCATCGATCCCGAATATCCGGAACAACGAAAACGTTTTATTGCCGCCGATGCAGGACTGAGGGTGATTCTGACACACAGCGAATCAGGCGGACGATACTTGCTTGATGGTCTGACAACCAAAGAGATACGGTTGATCCTGGCTGCGGGAATGACCGCATCATGTCCCAGAACACCGGCAAGACCTGAAAATCGAATCTACATTACCTATACATCCGGTTCAACCGGTATGCCGAAGGGCGTCGTTGTTGAGAACGGCAACCTGGTCAACCAGTATTTTGCCTGGAACGATGCCTATAATCTCTCAAGGACTAACGCCCATCTGCAGATGGCCAATTTCACTTTCGATGTCTTTTCAGGTGATCTGGTGAGGGGATTGTGCTCTGGCGCCAAGCTGGTTATCTGTCGCAAAGAGACCACGGCAGACCCGGAAAAGCTCTATCAGCTGATGATCAAAGAGGGAATTGATTTTGCCGAATTTGTTCCTGTTGTCTTGCGACAGCTGGCAAATTATCTACAAAGGAAGGGCCTGAAACTTGATTTCATGAAAGTGCTGTGCTGCGGTTCGGACACCTGGTATTTTAATGAATATATGGAGATAAAGGCCCTGTGCGGAGAGACGACCCGACTGGTAAACTCCTATGGTGTTACCGAAGCAACCATTGACAGCTCATTTTTCGAAGTGGGCAACCTTCATCCGGATGACAACAGCCTGGTTCCCATCGGAAAACCGTTTGCTAATAATCGGCTCTATATCCTCGATCCAAACAGCCTGTCTCCTCTTCCTCCAGGAATGACAGGAGAGCTTTTTATCGGTGGCGCAGGCGTATCCAGAGGATACCTGAATCAAGCGGATCTTAACGCTAAAGGATTCATCACTGATCCGTTTGCAGACGATCAGGGCGCTACCCTGTTCAGAACCGGTGACCTGGCCAGACATCTGCCGGACGGCACGATAGCACTGCTCGGCCGAATCGACAATCAGCTCAAGATACGGGGATTCAGAATTGAAGCGGGTGAGATCGAATCCGCACTTTCGAGTCATCCCCGGGTGAAAGAAAGCCTGGTGATATTAAGAGAAGATCGTCCCGGACAGAAGCAACTTGCGGCCTACCTGATCCTGCAATCTTCCGAGAAAAGAAATGACCTTTATACTGAGTTCAGGGACTTTCTGAAACACAAGGTTCCCGATTACATGATCCCCAATCACTTTATCCTGATCGAGAACTACCCTCTGCTTCCAAACGGCAAGATTGACAGAAAATCGTTGCCGGAGCCTGCATCCTTCGATGCAGCTAATCGATACACACCACCGTCCACCCCGGAGGAACTACTTCTGGAAAAGATCTGGGAGGAGGTTCTCGGCATTGAAAAACCAGGTATCCATGATAATTTTTTCCAGCTTGGCGGTGACTCGATAATCAGTATTCAGATCGCGGCACGAGCAAAACAGCAAGGCTTGGTTTTTTCCGTTAAAGAGTTATTTGAGTTTCAGACCATTCACGAACTTGCCCGTGTTGCAGGCAAAGCAACCATGGCCCATCCGGATCAAAAGCCAGTTACAGGCGGAGTGCCGCTCATTCCGATCCAACAGGCCTTTTTCTCCCATGCCGGACGTGATCTGCACCATTATAATCAGTCTGTACTGGTCACTGTTCCGGAAACGGTTGTACCTGAAATGATGGAAGCTGCTTTGAATCACCTCACGGCGCACCATGATGCATTACGCCTGACCTTCAGAAACCAGGGGGGCAAGTGGTCACAGGAGATCAAGACGGAACGGTCTGATGTTGTTCTAGAGAACCACCAGATATGTGATCTGGCATCCGTGGCGGAAAGACTTCAGAAAAGCATCGACATTGAGCAGAGTCACCTTGTAAAGGCGGCTTTATTCAAGGATGATGCCCAAAAAACATGCCGTCTCCTCATTATAATTCACCACCTTGCGGTGGATGGGGTTTCCTGGCGAATACTGCTGTCGGATCTCCATGCAGCCTACAAACAACTTGAAACCGGAACCGAGATCGAGCTTCCACTGAAAACCACCTCGTTCAAGCAATGGGCGGAATCCTGGGCCGAACATACCCGCCATATCCATCATGATCTCGGCTATTGGACAACGCTGCATGACCGGGCCCGATACATCACCCCCCTGGACCCTGATTTGCGCTACCACCGAACACCCAATACCATGGAGGATGCCAAACAGCTTCTAGTTGAATTAGATGAGCGCTTAACGGAGTCTCTTTTGCGGGATATCCATCATGCCTACAATACGAGAATTCAGGAGATACTGGTCGCCTCTCTGGTACTGGCTCTGGGGCGGACAACCGGAAATTACACACTTGTTATGAATATGGAGGGCCATGGCAGAGAGACGGTAGGCGATGACATGGATCTTACCAGAACCGTAGGTTGGTTCACCAGTATATTTCCGGTCGTTTTGTCCCCGGGAGATTCCAGTATCGGCATAATTATTAAATACGTCAAAGAGCAGCTGCGAAATATTCCATCCAATGGAATCACTTATGGTTATCTGCCCCCTGTTCCAGGCCATGATGAAAAGGCCGATCCGGTACAACACAAGCGACAACCGGAGATTCTCTTCAACTATCTTGGTCAATTCCATCATCAACGTGAATCGGACGGTTTTTTTCAGGCCGCTCCGGAGGGCACCGGCCCTGATCGGAGTTCGCGTCAGGACCGGGGGCATCTACTTGAAATCAACGGACATGTCATTGACGGGAAACTGAATTTTTCCATTGCTTACAATAGGTATCGCTACAGAGAGAAGACCATGGAATCCCTTGCCCGCGAGCTTGTACAGGGGCTTGAATCCATTATCACACATTGTCTTGATCCGGTTAACCAGGGCTTTACTCCCAGTGATTTTTCTTTAATCAACGGCATCAGCCAGAAAGATCTTGATGACGCTTTGGCAAGAATCCCTCTGCTCCCCGGTTCAACCGGAATCAAGGATCAGATTGAAGACATCTATCCCCTTGCCCCTATTCAGGAGGGAATGCTGTTTTATGAACAATTCGACAGGAAAGCCAATCTCTACCTTGTACAGATCAGCGGAATTCTGGAAGGAGATGTTGATGCAGGCCGAATGAAGCACGCCTATCAGTCCGTCCTGGCGCGCCACTCTATTTTGAGGTCGGGGTTCATTCAAGATTCTTCCGGCCGGTTTCTTCAAGTGGTCAATAGACATGTTGAGATGCCGTTTTTCAGCAATGACCTGACTGCGCTTCCTCCTGAAAAGCAGAAGATCGAAATACAGAAACTGGTGAACGATGATACAGCCGTTGGATTTGATTTTTCACGGGCGCCGATCATGCGTTGCACTCTGAACAAACTTGACGAAAACAGGTATCATTTTATTCTATCCAACCACCATGTCCTCATGGACGGCTGGTCTACCCCCCTCTTTTTTAAAGAGCTGTTCTCCTTCTATGAATCCGCAGCCCAAGGGCAATCCCCGAAACTTCCCACTCCAGGTACTTACAGACAGTATATTTCCTGGCTACAGCAGCAAAATAAAGGGAAAGCAGCGGATTACTGGAAAAACTATCTTAAAGGGTTTGCAATGTCGACGCCTTTGCCGGGTGATCGAAACCCGCCGCATGCCGGATCCTTTCAGATCATCGAGAACCATGCCGATTACGAACTGATTCTACCTCCCG
Source organism: Desulfobulbaceae bacterium (assembly GCA_016278675.1). Lineage (GTDB taxonomy): Bacteria > Desulfobacterota > Desulfobulbia > Desulfobulbales > Desulfocapsaceae > Desulfopila_A. The sequence continues at coordinate 40,161 of JADQBJ010000009.1, forward strand.
ATCTGTCCAGAGATCTTGTGCTGTTCTCACAACACAATAATCTGACCCTGAACACGATACTGCAGGGTGCCTATGCCATATTATTAAGTCGCTGCGGCAATGAAGAGGATATTGTCTACGGAGCCACTGCAACGGTAAGGCCGGCCGATGTTGCGGGGATTGAATCCATGGTTGGGCTTTTCATCAATACTCTGCCGGTCCGTGTCAAGGTAGTGCCGAATCAGGAACTCATTGCGTTTTTGAAGGACCTGATGAAAAACCAGGCCGAGCGGGAACCCTATTCGTTTGCCTCACTTGCGGAGATTCAACGTTGCAGTAACATTCCTCCGGGGACACCTCTGTTTGAATCTATTTTTGTATTTCAAAACACTCCTGTTGAAGATTATAGCCGCTACTTCAACCGCGACCTCCGGATCTCGGATGTCCGTGGAAATGACAATACCAACTTTGCCCTCGCGGTTACCGGCTCTCCGGGCACAACGATTACTCTTCATTTTACATACGATTCAGATCGTTTTGAAGCCGAAGATATCAAGCAGATGGCGGAACAGTACAGAACGATAGTTCTGAGCATGCTTGCCGATCCGGAAAAAGACATTTGTGATATCGGGTTTATACGCAGCAACAATGATCTTCCTTACTTGACGGCGCCCCGGAAGCGTCTCTATTACCAGCCCCGATATGCAGGAAAATCTCATAAGTACCTGGCTCCAAGAACCAGCACGGAAATTCGCATGAAGACGCTCTGGGAGCAGGTACTGGAGGTAAAAAACGCTGGAGTAAAGGACAATTTCTTTGAGTCAGGAGGCCAATCGCTGCTCGCGGTCAGGCTTATGACAAACATGGAATATGAGTTCAACAAAAAAATTCCTCTGGCAAGCCTGTTTGATTTTCCAACTATTGAGGGGCTGTCAAACCTTGTTGATACTATGGTTGGCCTGGACCAGTGGACGCCGATTGTCCCCTTCAGAAAAACAGGATCGCGGCCGCCTCTCTTCTGCGTCCATCCCTTGGGTGGAACCGTTTTCCAGTACCTGGATCTGGCTCACCTGATTAACAGTAATTATCCGATTTTCGGGCTCCAGGCAAAAGGGACGGAAACCGATTCAACTCCCTTAACAGATATACGGGATATGGCCCAAGTGTATGAACAGCACATCCGGGCACTTTACCCGGATTCTTCATGTATTTTGTTGGGCTGGTCCTTTGGTGGTTCTGTCGCCTTTGAAATTGCCAGACGAATGGAAAAAGACCGGAAATCCGTAGTACTCATTCTGCTGGATTCCAAAGCACCTCAAATCAGCGTTTCAAGCCATCCTGCTTTTTCAAGTGGAGACATTGAGCAGCTGGAACAAATCAAATCAATCATTGCTCCCGGAATCAATTTAGATCCCCATCTGCTCAAAGGCATGAGCAGTCTGGAGATGAGATTAAAATATTTCCTTGAAACAGCAAGAGAAAAAGAAATGGTACCTGCCGGATTCAATATGGAGCAGTGTAATCGATTCCTCAATGTGTGCAACGCACATGCACGCGCTCTGAACTATGCGCCAGAGCCATTCAATGGAAGGATTATACTTTTGAAAGCAGAGGAAAATGATTGCGATGATCCGTACATGGGATGGGAACATCTTGCTGTGGAAGGTGTCCAAGTGATTGAGGTACCTGGAAACCACCACACGATGCTGGCAACACCCAATGTTGAAATCCTGGGAAAAACACTTTCACGGATCATTGAGCGGACACTTTAAGCCGGTTATTGCAGATACAGCAAATAATTGCATTGTGACAGCCCTGGAGTTATAAACTATCTGCTTATGCGTTTTGTCAGTTATTGTATAAGAGAAAATACATTTTCAAGAAGTTGGAGACCTTATGGCGGCAGCAGAACAGCAGGAAAAAAACAAGATTACAGAGAATATATCAAGAAACTGGCTGCACATACGATCCCGCCTTTATGTTTTTCTTGTCTTTTTCCTGCTCCTGGCTCTTGTCATATGCGCCTATTTTTTCAATTTAATTTTCATTAATATATATTCGGGCGAGAAGGGTGTCTACTGGAAGCGTTTTGGCGGTGGAACCCAGATGGATTATATCTACAATGAAGGTTTGCACGTTATTCCGCCTTGGAACAAGATGTATATCTACGATACCAGGGTCCAGCACAAACCTTTTTCTTTTGAAGCTCTTTCAAAGGATGGGCTTCGCATAGGTTTTGAAGTTTCCGTGAGATATTACCCGGTTCGGCAATTCCTTCCGATTCTCCACAAAACCGTCGGTCCTGCCTACGCTGAGAAAATTGTCCTTCCCGAGGTCCAGGCTAATGTGAGAAAGGTAGTGGCAAATTACCTGCCTGAGGAGATCTACACCTCTGAGGGATATCTTCTCCAGATAATTATGCAGGGAGCTCTGGGAGCCCTGGCGGAACGCCATATCAATCTAGACGATTTATTGATACGCCGAATGATTCTGCCGCAAGCAATCGTCGATGCAATTGAGCGGAAACTTTCTCAGGAACAATATGTTCAGGAATATGAATACCGTCTGCAGACAGAGCTGAAAGAGGCAAAAAGAAAAGCAATTGAAGCTGAGGGTATCAAACGCTTCCAAGACATAGTTAAATCTAGTGGTTTCTTCGATAAATATCTGCAATACAAAGGCATCGATGCAACCGTAAGTCTGGCAAAATCATCTAATTCCAAAGTTGTAGTCATTGGTGGCGGCGGTGAAGGTAATCTCCCTTTGATAATGAATATGGATTCCTCAACAGTGCCTTCTCAACCCGAAAATGACGACAACAGCAGGGAAAGCAATCCCCATCCGCCTGCGTCTTCGACCGACAAAAACAGCATCAAGCCGAATATTACAGAATCTGAAATCTCCTTTTTATCCAGGTTAAAGACCTATCTTGGCAGTGAAGAGGATCATCGTTCTCCCAGGCAGCAGAAGTCGACCGAGGAATAGCCCAGATGAGATCTCCGTTCAAAATCATATCCCTCATTCTTGTGTTCTTTGCTCTAAGCGGTTGCGACAATAGGACACATATCAGCAATGAAGAATCCTTGTATTCCAATGGGAAAACACATGTCAGTGAAGTAAATACCGTGGATTTTTCCCAACAACTCCAGCTTGAGAAAACCGACTTTGTACCAGCAAAAAGGTTAGAGATCATAACCTGGTCAGATTTTATTCCGCAAGAGGTATATGATTTTTTTGAAGAAACCTACGGAACAAAAGTTATTCCCACTCTCATTGAAAGCAACGAGGAGATGCTGCAGCTGCTGCAAAAAAATCCTGAGAAATATGATCTTGTTATGCCGGACAATTACATGGTTAAAAGGATGATAACCGCCGGACTTTTATCCCGATTGGACCACGGCAATATAAAAAATATTGAGCTGCTTGATGAAGATGTTCGTCGGGTAGAATATGACAGAGGGCTTCTTTATACAGTTCCTCTCTCACGTGATTCAGTGGGAATTGCTTTTAATATCAAGTATGTCCCCGGCATTCCGAGAGACTGGCAATACATCATCAAAATGAATGAAAACCCGTATCTGAAATTCCGTGTTTCAATTCGAAAGGAAATGCGAATTGCATTGGGAATTGCCTTGATGCTTAATGGCCATTCGCCTAATTCCACCAATATTGAAGAATTGCAAGCGGCAAAAGATCTGCTCATATTCAACATCCAACAGTATGGTGTCATGTTGATAGGCCCTGAGAGCGTACGAAAAATGAGAGAGGAAGATATACTCCTCGGGGTTGTGTGGAATGGTAATGCGGCGCATGTACTCAATGAGAATTCAGATATCAGGTTTCTTCTGCCGGAGGGCAATGTCCTTGTTGTCTATGGCAGTATTGCCATTAGCACAGGCAGCACAGAAAAACGGACGGCAGAGCTCTTTATAGATTATCTTCTCGAACCGGTGGTATCAGCAAACATATCGAATTTCAATTTTTTTGCAAACTGTAACCCTGCTTCGCTGCCTTTTCTAAAGACCATAGTCCGCAATGGACCAAGCTATTTTTTCCCCAGTGAGGAAAATAGATTGTTTTTGCAAGATCTGGGGAAAGATATCTATATTTACGAACAAGCCTGGCAAGAGGTTTTGCAGGCTAAGCCTTTAGATACCTTGGTGAAGCTACCTCTCCCCAAAGCTGGCTTTTTTCATGGTGAAGCCACTGAACCAACTTTTACCCAACCCGAAATCAGCATTGAATACCACGATAATTTAAGACCTAACGGGATCACCTCAGAACAGTGAAAAATTATTTTGAGTTTATACGATTAGAATCTGGCCGCCTCAATAAAACTATGGTTTTAATGACGGTTGTGGCAGGTATTGCTAACGGGCTGGCTGTGGCAACTGCCATTCATACCGCTGAAAAATTGGATGGAACGAGCCACCATTTTCGGGAATTCCTGCTCTTCTTTTCCCTGATGGCTTTGTTTTGGTTTTGCAAACGTTATTCCATGAACGAAAGTACGAAAATGGTGGAACACATTGTTCGGATTGTACGTCTGCGCATCTTAAATAAACTTAAAACTACAAATCTTTTGGGTCTCGAGGCAATTGACCACGGCATATTCTATTCAGCTCTGGCAACGGATGCATCCACCATCTCCCAATCAACCAATATTGCAGTCAACGCCGTCTCTTCCATGATTATGCTGGTTTTCATCATTATTTATATCGGCATTATGTCAACCCAGGCCCTGCTCATCAGTGTGGCAATCGTGGGTCTCATGATACTGCTTTACCTGCAAAACGAAAAAAAGATTGCCGGTTCCCTCAAGAAGTCATCATCATGTGAAAATACGTTTATGGATAACCTTGGGGGCCTGCTCAATGGCTTCAAGGAATTGAAATTGAACCGACGCAAGTATCAGGATTTCAGCAAAGTTGAGCTGGATGATGTAATCGACTCCTCCACCGAATTACGTATGGATGCAGGTCTCCGACTTAATGTTGCAATTCTGCTTGCTCAGACGTTTCTCCTCCTCTCCATTGGTGGTATCCTTTTCCTTTTGCCACAGTTGGACAAGAGCCAGATTCCAATGATTCCGAAACTTATTGCTCTGATTATTTTCACCGCGGGACCCATCAGTGATTTTGCCATTGCTATCCCTGCAGTTTCCCGTGCAGATGCTGCAATAAACAATATTCGTCTCTTGGAAAGCCTGATTGATATAGGGCAAAGCAAAAATGAATATATCTGCCATGAACAGCCCATTGAGGAACTTACCTGGAGTTCCATCAAACTTGATGAGATTTCCTTCCAGTTTCCGCCCAAGGAAGGCGGCAGGCCTTTCAATGTAGGTCCCATGGATCTGGAATTTCATCGGGGTGAAATCACTTTCATCGTTGGCGGCAACGGTTCAGGAAAATCAACTTTTCTCAAAGTTCTCACCAGCCTCTATCCTCAAAACAGCGGGCGCCTTCTCTTGGATAAAACAGAGATAACGCCATATAACAAAGCAAGCTACCGTAATCTATTCTCCACTATTTTTACCGATTACTATCTCTTTAAACGTCTTCTGGGTATTGATGAGCCAGATAACGAACTTATCCGCACTCTGCTTTCACAGATGGAACTCTCCGATAAAACATCCATTGAAAACGGTATCTTTACCAATACCGATCTTTCAACAGGACAAAAAAAACGACTCACTCTTATTACCAGCGTGTTGGACAACAAACCGGTGATGATTTTTGATGAATGGGCTGCTGATCAGGATCCGGTATTTCGCAGGTTTTTTTATGAAGTTCTTCTTCCCGAACTAAAAGCCAAGGGGAAAACGATTATCGCGGTGACTCACGATGACAAGTATTTCTCTACGGCAGACAGAATATATAAAATGGAATACGGCAAAATGAGAAGTTATAAAGACAATTAATGAACGTTGAACATGACAAATAGCTAAGACCTAAGACAATCGGTTAAGTTTTCCTCTATTTTTGTGGATGAGCTTTTACGGCAGTCGCTCCAAAATAACGGCGGGCAGCGTAAAGTTCAAATCGAGCGTTTTTTTTGATTACACAATGTTTATGAAAAACAGTCCACTACTTCTCCTTTCGTTTCTCCTCCACCCCGGGAAACAGCAAGCATGATGCAACACTTCTTTTTTTCTTAAATCCCGGGTGGGCATTTCTCGGTGATCACAGGTGGGCAATATTCGATTGTCATTTACACCTTGCGGGACGATTGTAAATATACTAAAGAATAAGAGAGTATTAAACGTTCCATAATCATTACCGGATTGTCAAAAATTGTTACATCGTCAATGGAGGAACAAATGGTAAGCAAAACTCAAAGTGAAGAAAAGTTAAAAGAAGATGTCGTCACTTCAGAGGAGTTAGAAGGGTTATCATCACTTGAACAAGCAAATAAAATTACCAGGAAATATGTGCTTTGGAGCGCGGGTGGGGGACTCATTCCCGTTCCTATTGTTGATCTTGCTGCTATTTACGCTGCCCAGGTGACAATGATAACAAAGATGAGCAAAGTATACGGCATCGATTTTTCTGAGCATAAATTTAAAAATGTGCTAATGCCTTTATTTGGATCTTTGGGACTTGTACCAGTTACTACAGGAATCCTGGCTTCCGCAGTGAAATTCATTCCGGGTATTGGCCACTTCGCTGGTTCTGTTAGTTTACCTGTAATGGCGGGTGCCATCACTTATGCTACAGGGAAAATTTTTACCAGCCATTTTGAAACCGGTGGCACGCTGTTTGATTTCAATCCAGAGAAGATGAAAGAGCATTATAAAAAACTTTATAAAGAGGGAAAGAACGTCGCAAAAGATGCCGCAGCCTCGTAAATTTAATTTTCTTTATGATTTTACCAATTACTCCATACCTTCTGTACGTTCTACCTTTCCTCGCCTTCTGTTGGTTTCTAGGTATGGTCGGAAGAGCATATAAATTCGGGTTCTGGGGGAATTTTTTACTCAGCCTCTTCTTTACTCCCATAATTGGCTTCATAATTCTGCTTGCCCAGGATCGACGACTTGGTCCCAAAAAATAATACTAAATATTTTTTTATATCATATCTCAACAGGTAGAAAATCGAAAAAACATATAGAGCAATGCCTTATCATCATCTACTGGCGATATAAGGCATCCTCAATATAATCAGATGACTATCATCAAGCAGCCAAAGGCCGAAGGATAAATCTCTCCGAATTTTTTCTTTCATTCCCGAAAATTTACATTGAGGAACTGAAAACGACTCAATTATATTTGTGATTAGGTATGAAACTCAGCTAGTTTCATGTGGTCTGCCTTCTGGATTTTACAAAAGCCCATTTCTACCGTCATTCCGGATCAAGTCCGGAATGACGAAACTACCCATTCCGCGTATATCTTAATGATTTGAGATCAGTATAACCAGCAGAAAAACAGTGCTTCTGTTGAAGAATTTCACGGGATCTCTCCTGATCAGACGCACCGTTTTCTCCATATGCCTTCTGAATCGCCGGAACTGGTTACTTTCCAGAAAATATTGAAGACTCAACCGCAGAGTAGAGCTGCCTTTCTTCTCAATACGTGAGTAAAGTGGGGTCATGAGTAAAGCGGGGTCAGAGTAAAATAAAATTCATGGCAGCGTTAATACCGTCATGCTTCTTTCCTCCACCGAATAAGTCGTCAGTGATTTAGAGTCAATCTCATTTTTTGCGATTAGTCGTCATTATTGTCGAATTATGTTTTGTAAAAATTTATTATCTTGCTAGTCGCAATACCTGACGATATAATAAGGATATTGTATACAATTCGACATTATTGACGACTATGGATATATCAAAGCTAATGACAGATGAAGCGATTCTTGCAGAAATAGGTGACCGTCTCGCTCGTTATCGAATTGATCAGCAGGTGACGCAAGCAGATCTAGCTGAGCAGGCAGGTGTATCCAAGCGCACCGTTGAACGGGTCGAAGCCGGTGCTTCGGTGCAGTTTTCGACTGTCATCCGGATCTTGCGGATCCTGGATTTATTGCAGGGGCTGGATCGTATGATCTCCGAACCATCCCCCCGGCCTATGGATCTGCTGAAACAAAAAGGTAAAGTGCGGCAACGCGCCTCTTCAGGTAACCGTTCGGATAAGAGCCCTAAAAAATGGTCCTGGGGTGACGAGCCATGACCACGGTTGCCGAGGTCAAGATGTGGGGACGTACAATCGGCGCAGTTTCCATGACCGATGGGGAGGATATTGCCGCCTTTGAATACGATCCTGCATTTACTGGAAGTGGTATAGAAGTTTCACCACTTACGATGCCGCTCGCAGGAAAAGTCTATACCTTCCCCGAATTGTCGCGGCAGACTTTTCACGGCCTGCCCGGCCTGCTGGCGGATTCGCTGCCTGACAAATTCGGGAATGCCCTTATCAATGCCTGGCTGGCCTCGCAGGGACGGCAGCCGGAGTCGTTCAACGCCGTCGAACGACTTTGTTACACGGGTGTGAGGGGCATGGGAGCACTTGAGTATGCCCCTGCAACAGGACCCAAAGGCAGGCAGGCTACACGGATCCATATCGACAAACTTGTGACTCTCGCATCCGAGATTCTCACCCATCGGAACAACCTGAACGTATCATTCGGCGACAAAGACAAAGAGAACGCCCTAAAGGATATCCTGCGAATCGGCACATCGGCAGGCGGGGCAAGGGCCAAGGCAGTAATTGCTTGGAATCCTTCAACCAATGAAGTTCGTTCCGGACAACTTCGGGCTGGAAATGGCTTTGAGTACTGGCTGCTGAAATTTGATGGTGTCGGTGGCAACAAAGATAAGGAACTCGAAGACCCCGGCGGATATGGCCTTATTGAATATGCTTATTCAAAAATGGCCGCCGATGCCGGAATTACGATGAGTGAATGCCGTCTTTTCGAGGAAAATAACAGGCACCACTTCATGACTCGCCGCTTCGACCGCCTTGCCGACAACGAAAAGCTCCATATGCAGTCTCTTTGTGCTCTGGCTCACTATGATTTTAACATGGCAGGCGCTTATTCATACGAGCAGGCCCTTCTCGTCATCAGACAGCTCGGCCTGCCCATGAGTTCGATCGAAGAGATGTTCCGCCGGATGGTCTTTAATATCATCGCCCGCAACCAGGATGATCATGTAAAAAACATCGCCTTTCTGATGGATAAATCCGGAACATGGTCCCTGGCACCGGCTTTTGACATGATTTACAGCTTTAATCCCTCCGGTGTCTGGACGGCCAGCCATCAAATGACATTGAACGGAAAGCGGGATGATTTTTCTCTAGAAGATTTCAAGGCCTGCGCCAGAACGGCCTCCATGAAGCGTGGCCGGGCAGAATCCATTATAAAAGAGATACGGGAAAAGGTTTTAAACTGGCCGAACTATGCCGATGAAGCCGGTGTTCCTGCCATATGGCGTGACCAGATACAAAATACGCTCCGATTGAAAAAGTTTGCATGAACTAAATTGCATTAAGAGTTTCTCCGAACCTCCTGCAGATTAACAAATTGGATTATTACAGAAAATCAGGATCCCCTCTTTTACAGCTATTCCAAAAACCGTGGTCACTCCGGCGTAAAGACCGGATTTCGCAAACCGTACTCAGCCAAAAGGAGCATTGCGGCGTTCCACGACTGCCCCGCCATTCCCCGGGGTTCTCCGCTGCGCCCATCCAGCCATTCGCTGAACTCCCAGTTTCTTAGGGAACAGGCCTGGACTATGCCTTGCAACGCTTCGGCCGCGTCCTTCTTGCGATTCTGAGCGGCCAGGGCCAGAGCCCAGAAACCGCCGATAAAAGGCCAGATACCGCCGTTATGGTAACCGAAGGGGTGGTTCTGCTGGTGGCGGTCCATATAATCTCGCCACAAAGGGTTGTCACGACCGATGGGACGGCATACGGCCCGTACCGGATAAGGCGCCGCGACCTGCGCAGCTTCCAGCGCCTGCAGAATGCGGGCGGCCGGCCCGGTGTCTGCGAGACCCAGTAGAACCGCTAATAAGTTGCCGAAGACATCGCCTTCCTCGCCCCAGAAGGAGAAATTCACGAAACTGAGGAAAAGCCCGTCATTGTGCCCCTTTTCGAGGACATAGCTAGTGAGGAGACGAAGGCGGCGATAGTCCGGCACGTCCCGGGAAAAGGGGAAGAAAAGGTGAGTAAAATGAAATTTGGTCTCTTCGGCGGTGGGCAGCCCGTAGCGCTGCTTGACATAATACCATAAGGCATTGCCATAGAGCACAAAGCCGGATCGCGGCATGATGTCGGCCCAGTCGCTGGCCTCGTTTTGCTGCAGGAGACGCAGACGTGGATGCTCCTGGCAGTGCAGCCAGTGCAGCGCCTTACGCACCGGCTCGTCCAGTGACGTCCGCCACTCCTGGGAAGGGAAGCGGTGAGTCAAAAAATCAACGGCAATGAGCCACCATAAGGTGGCATCTATGCAGCCCACGTACCAAAAGTCGACCTCCCGCTCGTCGGGGTCAACATACTTGGGAATCTGGCCGTTGGCGGCCTGGCGACGTGCCAGGGCATGCAGACCAGCCCGGGCTCCGGCCAATAAATCGGGGTCGCCGGACACAGCCATCCCCAAGGCGCAGATAGCGTGATCGCGGCCGAAAATACGGGTATAGTTCCGCTTCACCGCCTGGGGAGAGGCGGAGGCTGCGAGAACACCAGCCGGAGTCAGGTTGCGATGTAAAAGGGCAATGGCGGCTTCAACACCGGTGGAAATGGAGAGTGTCATTTGGGAAAACCGTAAAATCCTGCCTGGGTTTCATACAGAAAAATTTTTCTCATCCTTTTCTTCCTTGATCTTCAACTGGCTAAGACTTTACCAGAGGGAAATAGTAGTTAAAGCGGAAAACCACAACTCAGGATGGGCAGTTTAATGTCTTGCCCGGGACAGGCGTCAACTGCCTTTGCAGCAGTGTGCGATTCTCGGTATGGTAAATCGAGGCATCACGGAAATCACCTCCTTGTCTGGTTTTTCTTTTTTCCAGGCGAAATAGCTGTTCCCGCCTGCCTGATCGGTGTTACGTGTTTTTTCTTTGTACAGCCTTTTATTCGGCGTTTGACTACAAATAATTACCATTTTTATCCAGGAGATCAATGCCGGCAGGTTCGATAGTCTCCTTTGCCTGTTTTGGTCCTGGACCTCGTCACCTAAAAATCATTCCTTAAGTATCAGGGGCGTTTCCAGAATGAACCTGTTATTCCGCAGAAGGTTGTCGCTACCTGGGTTTGAGCTTCTTCCTTCTTCTTGCTACAATGACAGGGATGGCGGTGAGCAATCCCAAAACCAAGACTGTTATTACCGTCTCGCGGGTGCCTCCGCCGACCATTTCCTTACCGAAATGGGCCAGAAGGAAGCTGACCGGGATCACTCCTGCCACAGTTGCAAGACTGAATCGCCACCAGGAGATGGCAGTAAGTCCCGCGACATAACTGATAATGTCAAAAGAAATGAAGGGAATGAGCCGGAAGATGAAAATCGCGAGCATGAGACTATTCTGCGAGGAAGGAAGGCGCATGGAGAGATGTTCGCCCAGCAATTTCTGGGTTTTTTTCCTACCAAGCTCCCTGGCCAGGGAAAAGGCGATCAGTGCTCCGACAACAGCACCGACTGCAACATATACGGTTCCCCAGGTGTGGCCGTAAAGTGCGCCGGAGGCAAGAGCGATTGGCGCGCTGGGCAAAGGCGAGATCACTATGGCTCCGGCCATTAGCATCATGAGCACCAAGGGTCCTTTCCAACCGAACTCGGAAATGCTCTGCTGCAGCTCCGTTTCGTTCATGAGCGAGGACCACAGGCCGGTTTTCTTGCAAAACAGAAGAAAAAACAGCACGAAAAGACCAACCGCAGTCACGAGAACAATTTTGCGGGTCATAGATTTCTTCATGGATTTAGCCAATTGCAAGGGAAATGTAGAATAAATGCCGGTGTTCTGTCTGCTAAAATAACTACCCACAAATTGTATTTTTCTCAGTTGCGCCAGTATTTCTGTTTCTTTGCAAGAAAGGGACTGACTTGCACTTTTGTGTGGATTATGGCTGCGCCTCAATCCATCGAACAATATTCGAAGAAAGATGTTCTTCCCTTTTGATTCGCTATCCAGCCTTCCGGATGTTTTCGCTGGTTTTGCGATTGATATTCGCCCCCACCAAGCGGACGACCAAGGGGGCAAGAAATTGAAAAGCTGCCCGAGAAACGAACTGCCAGGCTGCATGTGCTCAACTAAAATTCAGGTATGATGGGGCAGTCATAATACCTTCATTGGTTCTCTCCTTTGAATTGTTGCTATTGTTAAAAAAATATTGGTATTTTTATGTCGTTCTCCTCTATATCTTAACGTTTTTGAGCCGCAGGGCATTGCCGACCACGGACACGGAAGAAAGGCTCATGGCCGCAGCCGCAATCATCGGCGAGAGGAGGATGCCGAAGATCGGGTAAAGCACACCGGCGGCGATGGGGATGCCGATTCCATTATAGACAAAGGCAAAGAAGAGATTCTGTTTTATGTTGCGCATGGTTGCTCTGGACAGCATCCTGGACTTTGCAATGGCCCTGAGGTCGCCCTTGATCAGCGTCACCCTGGCCGATTCCATGGCAACATCCGTACCCGTGCCCATTGCGATACCCACTTGGGCTTGAGCCAGCGCCGGGGCGTCGTTGATGCCGTCGCCGGCCATGGCCACGACACGTCCTTCTTCCTGCAACTCCCTGACCACCCTGGCCTTGTCTTCGGGGAGTACCTCGGCGATAAAACGATCAATGTTCAGTTTGCCCGCTACGGCTTCTGCGGTGTTTTTGTTGTCGCCTGTAAGCATGATTATCTCGATGCCGTCCTTGTGGAGGGTGGAAACGGCCTCGGCAGTCGACGCCTTGATAGGGTCTGCTACTGCCACAAGTCCGGCCGGTCGCCGATTCACGGCAATGAACATGGCAGTCTTGGCTTCTGACCTGAATTCCTTTACCTTTTCCGCCATGGGGGATGTGTCGATGGAGTTTTCCTCGAAGAACAGCTTTGTACCGATTAAGACGGTTCGACCCTTAATCGAACCTGATACTCCGCGGCCTGTAAAGGATTGGAAATTATCAGCAGGCTCCATGGTCAGTCCACGCTCATGGGCTCCGGCAACAATGGCCGAAGCCAGGGGATGTTCACTGGACATTTCAACCCCGGCGGCATAGGCGAGGAGTTGGTCGTCATCGAATTCCTCGAGGGAAAAGACATCCGTCAGGCGGGGTTTACCCTCCGTCAGTGTTCCGGTCTTGTCCACTACCAGAGTATCGACTTTACGCATGGTTTCTATGGATTCGGCATCCTTGAAGAGGACACCCATCATTGCGCCTTTGCCGGTTGCCACCATTATGGACATAGGCGTTGCCAGCCCAAGGGCACAGGGGCAGGCGATAATAAGAACGGAGACGGCCGTGATCAGGGCGAAGGCCAGTCGTGGCTCAGGGCCAACGAGAGCCCAGATAACGAAGGCGGCTATGGCGATAAGCACCACGGCCGGTACGAAGTAGGCGGCTACGGTGTCGGCCAGCTTTTGGATGGGCGCACGGCTGCGTTGTGCTTCGGCCACCATGTGCACGATTTGGGAGAGCAAGGTTTCCGCCCCGACCTTCTCGGCTCTCATGACCAGCGCCCCTGTCTGGTTGACGGTGGCACCCACTACCTTCTTCCCGGGAGATTTGGTCACTGGCAGCGGTTCGCCGGTGATCATCGATTCATCCACGTTGCTCTCCCCCTCAAGGACTTCGCCATCCACCGGAATCTTTTCGCCAGGGCGTATCCTCAGACGGTCACCCTTCTGGACCTGGTCAAGAGGAACGTCTTCTTCCATGTTATCTTCCCGCACACGCCTGGCTGTTTTCGGAGCTAGACCCAGCAGAGCGCGGATAGCTGCACCGGTTCGGCTGCGAGCCCGAAGCTCCAGCATCTGACCCATGAGTACCAGGGTGACGATGACTGCGGCCGCCTCGAAATAGACGCCGACTGTTCCGTCTTCCATACGAAAGGAAGGGGGGAAAATGTTTGGCAGGAGTACTCCGATAACACTGTAGATATAGGCCACGGCCGTTCCCATTCCGATAAGGGTAAACATGTTCAGACTCCTGTTGACCACTGAATGCCAGGCCCGGACGTAGAATATCCAGCCTGACCAGAGCACCACCGGCGTCGACAGGATCAATTCTGTCCAATGCAGCATTTCGGGGGAGGCCACATCGTCGAGAAACCCCAACCCGAAATAATGGCGCATGGCGATGAGTACGACGGGTAGCGTCAGTATGACCGCAACCAAAAACCGTTTGCGCATGAATTCGTATTCCGGGTTCTCCTTTTCTTCGGCTGCCAAGGTTTTGGGCTCCAAGGCCATGCCGCACTTGGGACAGCTTCCCGGCTCGCTGCGCACCACTTCGGGGTGCATGGGGCAGGTCCACTCTTCCACTTGGCCCGGAATATCAGGGATAACCGGCTCAAGTGCCATGCCGCACTTGGGGCAGGAGCCAGTTCCCACCGACCTGACTTCAGGATGCATGGGGCAGGTGTATTGTCGCTTGTCATCAGGGAGGGCATCCTTGCTGCTGGTATCTCCGCCGTGCAAATACCGCCGCGGATTCTGCATAAAAGAGGCCTGGCAGCGGTCACTGCAGAAATAAATTTTTTCGCCCTGATGCTCATGTGCAAGCCAATGGTCGGGATAATCAGTGCTCATCCCGCATACCGGGTCGATAATACTGCCAGCTTTTTCGTGTCGGTCAGCCATATTCTTCTGTCCTCTTAGCGATAACAGATGCTTCGTACTGACAAGTTCAGTGTTTGCCTAAAGAAAAGTATAAAAATAGAATTTGAGATTACAAGGCATCTTTTGTACCTCAACCACGCCCGATGCCGAAAAACATTGGGAGAATAACTGATTATGTAGCTCCCCGGAAAAGACGACAGTGTAGCCGATAATCATGGCGACATATGCGCCTTATCATTTGATTCTTTCCAGGATGTATCCATCAATATTTTTACTGATGTTCTCGCGGGGCACCACCATTTTGAAAATTGCTCCTCCTCCCTCCGCCGGTTCAAAGAGCAGATCTCCCTGGTAATCTTTCATTACCTTCTTTCCCGCAGCGAGCGTCAGACCATGACCTTCCTTTTTGGTGGTAAAGAATGGTTTGAACAAATGGGCAACGTGTTCTTCGCTGATGCCCGGACCACTGTCGACGACTTCGAGAATACAGTTTGAGCCCATGCGCGTGCTACGCAGGATTATCTTTGAATCGGCGGGTGACGCCTCTATGGCATTTTCAACCAGGGCCTCAAACAGTCTGACAATAGTTTCATTAACGATCATGGAGGGGCAACCCGCCTTATCGAGTTCAGTGGAAAGGGTGACCCCTGACGAGTTGGCCCGTCCTTGAAACTTACGCTGGGTTTTTTTGACGATTGCGTTGAGATCCCGTGAGATTATTTCCTGGGTTTCGGGAGGACCGAACTGCCCGAAGGCCTTGGTGAGCCGTTTGAGCTTGGCAATTTCCTCCTGGAAATCAATACTGTTTTCCCCGCCTGTACCGCTTTTCTTGAGTAATTGATTCTCAAGGCTGCCTACGATCTCTTGGATTTCGTGACTCAAAGCAGAGGCAAGCTTAGTAGTCGTCCGCCATTTTTCATCTTTGAGAGCTTGTTGCTGCTGCTTTTTGAGCTGTCCGGTCAGCCACCCTAGCAGAGCGGCAACAAATATATACAGGGCGATTTGCGTATAGACCGAGAGCCCGATCTGTGGACTGTGCATATGGTTGAGAATGCTTGAGAGAAAAGCAAGCGAGACAGTAACGGCGACTATCAGTCCGCTGCGCAGGCCGAACCAGAAGCTGGCAAGTATTATCGGAATGAAGAAGAGCTGCTGATGAAGCAGATGCGTTTCAAACATCTCCTTGCTGGCCTGCGCATGCAGGAAAGACAGGACTGCGATTAAGGAAATGGTAATAGCCCATTTAATTGTCATGAGCGTTCCTCCTTGGCTACCGGTGGAGTTTGGCACGTGAATCTGCATCACCATGAGAAGAGATGCTCGAGGTGCAGACATTTATCCTTATTGGTTTGCAAATGGCGTACCCGACAAGAGCAAGAATTATAACGTCAGTAAAGATGTCGTTATCCTTAATGATAGCTTAAACGGTTACTGGATGATACGGCAGGGCTGTCGTGTTTTTAGACAGTATGATTGCCATGCGGCTGCGGATGTGCCCAAGAATTGGATAAGGCAAGGGAAGCAGTATTTTCTGAAGAGTATGTATATTCGATCATTTAAGAGCGGAAACGACTTTATTTCCGTATGTGGCATGCACGGTGCATACCTAATGGTGCATGAGTGCTAATGGTGCATGAGTGGTTTTTTGAAAGAACATTGAAGAGAAGATGGAGTTTATAAGATGAAAATACAAACTTTCCTCGTCAGTGCAATCGGTTTGGTTCTGGCCGGCTGCAGTGCGGCGGGTTTGGGAAGCCCCCACACGGCGAGCAAAATTTTTGACGAGAATGACTATGACCGGGGTATTGCGGTTTTTACCGAAAAGGTACGCGCTGAACCGGGCAGTGCCGTGAACAATTATTATCTCGGCAGATTCTATCTTGCCGAGAGTATGGTCGACCAGGCACTCCTCTATCTGAATAGAGCTGTATCTCTTGAGCCGGGTGATTCCGATTATCAGTTCTGGCTCGGCATGGCCGCGGGCGCTGCAGGTGACCAGCGGGAAGAGCGCAGACGCTATGAGAAGGCCTTGCAGATCAATTCCTCCCATGCGAAAGCGAAGATGTACCTTGCCCACCTGGAGTTAAAGGCAGGGCGGTACCGACAGGCGCTGGAACTCTACGATGAGCTTTTGCGAAAATATCCTTATAACGCGGCGGCACTGTACAACAGGGCACTGAGCTTGCGATTTCTTGACAACAGGGAAGAGGAAAGAAAAGCATTGCGGAAGTATCTCAAGTATTACCCGGCTGGTTTCCTGGCCACGAAAGCAACGGACCATCTCAATAGGCTGGGTGATTTTACGTTTCGGAACCATCCTTTTGGGTATCGCACCATCACCATAAAGAAAATGAAATTCTCCGATGATGATCCCAAAATGAGTTCCCGGGATGCCATGAGATTCGTTGGTGCAATCCTGGCAAACCTTAGTGCCGGAGACCTGCAGATTTCCGTCTTTGTCGACGGCAACAGCGACCTTGCCCGCAGGAGAGCGGAGAATATCAAAAAATTCCTCCTCAAGGAATATCCGCGGTTGCATTCCGACAGGATCAAGCTCAGCTGGTTTGGTGAAGCGGAAATCTTGCATGGCAACGGGCAAAAATTTGTTCTCCGCGAATCCACCCGTTTCTACCTGATCAACTGGCAGGAAGGGATGGCAGGCGGAAAGGTCTAATTATAAATGTCAGCAAAGGGGAGAAAGAATGAAGACACAAAGATTGAAAATTTTTATTGCGGCAACGGCTCTGCTTTCTACTGCCTCACTTTCGTCGGCCTGGACTGGCGACGGGGTAAATGGTGCAGTACCGGAACGAAAGCATACGTGTCAGACAGTATCGCAGTGACGCCCGCTCATTCGCTGAGCACCATCGTTCGATGATGGGAATGCATTGATTCAGGACAGCGGTATATCTATAAACTATTGAAGGAGTAGAGGATGAAATCAAAGAAATATTCAGCAAGATACGTACTGGGGGTTGCACTTTCTTCCCTGGTGTTTGCTCTGCCCGCTCAGGCGGCAGTGGAGGAACAGTCGTATTATGCATCAAAATCCCAGGCGGATCTGGATTATTTAGCCGCCATGCAGAACAGCTATGCCATGAGTGGACAGCTTCGCTCGCGGATGAACAATGTCATGGATGCGCAAAATGCATACCGTAATGCTTTGGCATCAGACAACAGCATGCACATATCTGCTACGAACAACGCTCTCCATGATGCCGAAGGGAATCTGACAGCAACACTTTCACATATTTCCGGGGTAGCGCCTGCGGAAATCGAAGCCATGCATGATAACGGATTGTCATGGCAGCAGCTGGGGACAGAGATCGGTCTGCAGACCATTGGGCATACCCAACTGGTCAGTTCTGTGCAGCATCAGCCGACCTCGAATGTGAACAGAGAAGAAGGAAAACGTAAGGGGGTGGCTTCCATGCAAATGAGTTCCAGGCGCACGGCCGCTGTATCCCCATCAACCAGCAATGGCGGCTCGGACTCTGATCGATCATCAGCCAGAGGCTGGGGAGAAGGTGAAAAACGCGGGATACAGCTCGCTGCCAACGATGTTGTTCAGCGGCCAGAGTACTCCTCGCAAACCGATGTTCAGCCCACCTCAACAACCAGGAGTCGCAACAATTCTTCCATGACCTCTTCCAGCCAACAGGGTTCCATGATGTCCGGTTCGATGGACGGCACTGGCTCTATGGCCACATCGGAGGATATGAATACGCAGCACGAGAGCCAGAGGCAGGGAGCGAATGCGGATACGATGGGTGCAGGCATGTCATCGGCCACGATGGGCTCGAATGGGTCTTCTTCCGGCAGAGGTTCGGAGACAGGCTCAGGTTCGATGGGCGGCAACGGTTCAAGGATCTCATCAGAGGATATGAATGCGCAGCACGAGAGCCAGATACAGGGAGCGAATGCGGATGTGATGGGCACAGGCGCCTCATCGGCTACGATGGGCTCGCATGGGACTTCTTTCGGCAGCGGTACTGGGACAAGCTCGGGTTCGATGGGCGATAGCGGCTCTATGGCGAACGGTACCATGTCATTTGAAAACAGTGGCAGACTCAGCCCTGTAGCTGGGGCAGGAATGAACAACCAGAATATGGGCTCAAACCAGAGCCAGTTCATGGCGGACAGCGATACCGCTTCCCAGTACGGCGACATGCATGGAGTGACTGGTGCAGAAATGGATGCGGCCACATCAAGGAACATGATGGACGGTGGTGTAAGCGGCCATGGAACTAATGCCAACTCGGGAATGGATCATCAATCCGGATCAATGATGACCGGTGCCACTGGAATGGATAACGGTATGCCTTCCGGACATGCCTCACGTGGCGGCAGTGACTCCAGCGGCATGGGTGGCTCCGGTGGCGGCATGGGGAGTTCCGATTCAGGCATGGGCGGCACCGGTTCAGGCGGCAGTGCCGGCGGTATGGGCGGTTCCGGAGGCAGCTCGGCTGGCGGTATGGGCGGTTCCGGTGGTGGCATGGGTGGCTCAGGCGGCGGCATGGGTGGCTCAGGCGGCGGCATGGGTGGCTCCGGTGGCTCCGGTGGCTCCGGTGGCGGCTCGGGAGGCGGAGGCGGTGGCGGAATGATGTAACCGCCTTTTCTGCTCTCTCTTGATCCACCTTTTCTCGAATAACTATGAGATAAGGTGGATTTTTTTTGTCTAGAGCCCTATTGAAAAATTGTTGAGGGGAGGTTTTTTAGACATTTTTGTCAGCGGACGTATAGGCTTAACGACAAAAATCTCGTGGGAGATTGCTGTAGTTAATTGTGTGGTACTTCTTGTTTTCAAAGAAAAACTCTGCTGATAGTTTTGCTCTCTTCCGGTGCTGCCAAATGGCTCGCCACAACTTGGCATCGCTTGTGCGAAAGGCTACTTAAGAGTTGCCTTGCACGTATTTTGGGCCAGCAGGCCCAGCCGGCAATAGGAATCTACCTTCCTGCAATGAATCCGTCGTTGTAGTGCTGCCCCTCCAATTTGCTGATTTCCGCTCTCTGATTTCAGAATCTCTTGAGGAGGCCTATTGTTTTCATAGTAGATATCCTGCAATAAGATTTATCCGGGTAGTCGTTGGGTTGCACAGATTTTGGGCATTTCAATCTCCTTTGACAGCGAGGTGCTGTGCGAAATGTGGACAGAACATGGCAGTGTTACATCAGAATGATGTGCTGATGTTCCAAAATATTTGAAATTGAAGAACAAAAATTGAAAAAAATGCTGGCATACCGGTTGCAAATAGGTAGTCGAAGGTTGGACGTGCTCGAATGCGGCAGATTTTTCGGCTGGAGAGAAGCAAAAGTGGATCCCGCCGAAAGTATGAATCAAGGCTGTTTTCGAGATTTTTGGGAAATCGAATAAAAGGAGTTATCATATGAAAGTTAGAAAGAGGACTTTGGTTTTGGCTTTTACAGCTATTTCGTTGTCATTTGCTGCAAACTCCCTTGCCATGACGGGAGGAGGCGGAATGCATGGGAGATATCAGGAACGGTATTCTTCGGGGAGCCATCATGGGTATGACAACTACCGTCCGGGCTCCTATGATGTTCGTGTACAGTGGTACGACTACAATGATCATTACAGTGGAAATCTGCACTATCGTGATAATGTCTCTGACCATTATCAAGGTCACCATGGCAATTATAGCACTGTCGGTCAGATGAATGCTCCTCGAAATTACCACCGCAGAGGTGCCGATGTTTATGTACCCAGGAGAATGAGCAATAAATATTTTCATCATGAGTAGCATCCGGAGTATTTCATGCACATGAGGTATGCAATCGTTTCCATAAATATGTATGGCCAAAGGAGTAAATTATGAAATTGATGCGACTTCTGCTTATAGCGCTCTTCCTGATAGCCTTCACGAGTTCCTGCATGATGGGTGGACCGCACCACCTCGATCAGCAGCACTCTGATAATTATCATAACAGGCACCTCTTCCTTGATTGGGTGAATGGCTGAGAACAAGTTAAACACCGAGGTATATGGGGGTGCGGGGGTAGGCTCTGCATCCCTTTTTTGTGTAGTGGGGTATGCCTTGCACCGCGATCGTCTTCCTGCCGAAAACCTTTCCTTCACATTGTTTCCCAGTTTCCTTTGCATTGATAAGTTTCCAGTCGGTCTGAGGCCCTTCATTTCCTCTCGGACGCATTAAACATGGCAAGCCCGGTCTAGACCTGTCAGACCCTCTGCCAGACGACCAGGGCGTGACAACATGCTTACGCAGCACGGGAGTATTTGCAGTACAAGATTTTTTTCAGTGGCTGCGACAAAGCTTTATCTGGGCTAATAGTTGTTTACAGCCGTTCTGCCGAAGTCGTAAAGATATAGCCTGTTCTATGAGATTAATAAGCAGCCTTGATAATTGGGACTGGCGGCACGAAATCAAAGGGTTCTCAAATTAGGATGACGAGCGATTTGTAATGTCAACGGCGACTCGAAAG
The DNA here is from genome assembly GCA_016278675.1 of Desulfobulbaceae bacterium. Classification (GTDB taxonomy): domain Bacteria; phylum Desulfobacterota; class Desulfobulbia; order Desulfobulbales; family Desulfocapsaceae; genus Desulfopila_A. Next base: position 61,361 of record JADQBJ010000009.1, read on the forward strand.
CTGGTGTCGGTATAGTATTTGAAAGGATCCTTGTCGGAAATCAGCTCGCTCTCAATCATGCTCGAAGATGCTTTTCCGAGCACCATATATTCGCCTTCCGGGCTTTGTCCCCACTCCGCCAGTTGATTGATGCCTCGAATATCAAACCTGTTCTTGGCATAGTTGATCACCGGGGTTGGCAGGGGGAGTCGTTCATATTCCTTTTTGTTCTGAGCGGACATTACCGCATACCACTCCCGGGCCTGTAATAGCCTCAACCCGTAATGATCTGCGTACGAGACTGCACCGTGACCGGTGACCATCAGGACGGCGCAGGCCGAATGCATTGGATCCTGTACCACGAATTTTTCGCCGGTGAAGACGATGGGCTTGTACTCGCGGATTTTTTCGCTGAGCTTGAGGATCAGTTTTCCATCAAGCAGCAGATCGCTTTCCTCGACGGTCAATCGATCTTTCACATCATTGAGAAAAGAAACGAATTGCTGATTGGTTACTGGATTTTCCGAAAGGTAGAAGGGCGCCGTGGTAAAATCGGAAAAGGTTTGACTGGTATCTCCTGCAACCTGTATTCCCGGTACCAGCTGCATGATCGAATTGTCCTGGCTGCGGAAATGATCCTCCAGGTCGTCCAAAGCAGGGGTAGATATAATTTGTACTGTCTCGCTGGCTGGTTCGGCTGAATTTATTGTTTTGGCAATATCAATAAACCTCTCATGACGATAAAGGAAGATGATCAATGCAGCGATGAGCATGATCACTCCCAGGAGGGGGATGAGAGAGGCAGAACGTTCACGGGGCGACTTCCGCTGTCGGTCTCTCCGGGCCTCCACCGAACAATGGAGCAGGCTTGACAGACGAACCATCAATTCACGAGCCGACGATATGCGCTCTTTCGGATTTTCGGCCGTGGCATCGGCGATAATCTCGGCCAACCCCTTGAAAAAATGGCTGTCCGTCCTGCTGATCCTTGCCTGTTTGAAAGGCTTGACCTTGTCGGTTATGGTTCCATCGACGGCTTCGTACAGAATCTTTCCTAATGAATAGATGTCGGAAGGCTCCCTGGCCAGACTGAAATTGTAGAACTGTTCCGGAGACATGTATTTCAATGTTCCGAAAATATCCACCATGGGGCCGGTGACCGACGGCTGGTCGATCCCCATAGACAGGCCGAAATCGGCGAGCTTCACCCTGTCTCCCTTCAGAAAGAAATTTTCCGGTTTGATATCCCGATGAATGATTCCCTTGCTGTGGACTTTTTCCACCCCTTCGAGAATGGGAATCATATACTTGCTGATCCAGTCCTTGATTTCAGCTTCGGTCTCGAAGCCGCTCTCATCCATGGTGTGCCGCAGATTTCTTTCGGCCAGCAGTTCCATGACCAGATAATCGATCTCGACTGTCTGGTCATTGTGCGTGATGTGGTCTGTATCGAACCCCAGGATGCGAACAACATTGGGATGATCTATCTGTGCGGCTATGCGGGCTTCGGTGTGAAACCGCCGCAAGGCTGCCTCATAATGCTCCTGATCCTGGCCTTCGAGAATGTGAGGGGAGATGACTTTGACAGCCACTTTCATGTCGAGGCTGTTATCATAGGCCATATACACCGTGCCCATACCTCCGCTTCCGATGAGCCTGATAATCTGGTACTTGCCGCTGAGAACCGTCCCGGGGTCAAGAAATATATCCTGAGAATTTTTCATTTTTTCACTTAAACTCAAACTGGTTAGATCTCGCTGGACGCCCTACTTATTTCAGAAAATACCGCTATGCCGGTGATGCGCTTCGCCAGCAATTGTTCGGTCGCCTGTTGTGGAGTAGCGGTCGTCGCAAGGACCTTCTTTATCTCCTCATCTCCAACCTCGCCATGTAGTCCATCCGTTGACAGCAGGTATCTGTCACCCGCGTGGAGGGTTATCGTATTTATGTCGACGCGCTCGAGCTGTTCACTGGTGTCGATCACATGCCTCAATCTGTTTTTGTAAGGATGTCGTTCAGCTGCTGAGACGCTGAGAAGACCTTCCTCTACCATTTCCTGAACCAAACTGTGGTATCTGTATCGTCACGATAAGGCCTGCATGGTGGAAAATCCGGACCTTTAAAAGCCGAAGGATTCTTGTGTTCGGTACTTGATGGGGAGGCGAATTCGTCATATCTGCGCTTGATCTGCTTATCATTGCTCACATCTTGTGTAAAATTCCGGCCTCTTCCCTGACAATGAGGGAAAGATGAATGTGCGCTTGTGTGGGCCTGTGACGCTGCTATTATCGATATTGGATGGAGCTGCAAAGACCGCGCCAGTAGAGAGAAACGACATTTTCGAAAGAGCTGAAAGAGATCAGCCGAATGTGCTGCTTCCTTCACGAGATGACATATATATAATTTCGCACGCTTAGAATGAAAAATGGCTTCAGAAAGAGATTCTCTTCACGATTGTAAAGGATTGACAGTGCATTCCTGCTGTCCAAAAATTATAGAGTAGCGACTGGAAGTGTGAAATTTCTGGACAATGATTGGGCTCCTTCATCAGTTCGGAGTTTCGCTTTTATGTGCAAATGGCGAAAGGATATCCTCGGAAACCGGTGAAAGAATACGGTTCTGTTTAATTACTGTATCGCACCTTCACTCCCATAATCCACCGATTCTGGTTGCTTATGTCTACCTTGATCATGGGATGCAGGTCCTCTCCGACGGGTATCTATAAAAACGTGCTCAATCGGCACCTTAATCCCAATTGGCAAACTCTATCAGCATGTACGCCGTCATAGAGCTAACTTTCTGTTGATTTGGTATGTTAATGGGGACGCGCCGGTTTTCAGTTTCACAAAAAGAAACAAATATGTTGCAATTATTGCAAAAGAATTATATATATTTCTTTATAGACAATAAGAAATCTATTAATTTCTTTTTATGGGGTCAAAGTGATACTGGAACAGCTCAAACAAAGAAGAAAAGAACTTGGACTTTTGCAGAAGGATATGCTGCTGCGAGTGGGAATGACGCGGCAGCAGTATAACCAGCTGGAGAAAAAGGGGAATCCCCGCCTTGACACCCTTGCACTACTCGCCAGAGGACTGGACATGGAACTCATGCTGATCCCAAAGGAAAAGCTCGGTGCTGTTCGACAAATTCTTGAGGGGAGCGCAAAGGTTATTTCTATCGGAGATAATGATGATGGAACATCATTGCCCGATGATCCCTGGCGAAGTATTCTGGAGGACGAAGAGTGACCGGCAAAGACAGGGTCAGCTTTCTGGAGCTTACCCTGCATGGTCATAGAGTCGGCTTTGCAGCAGGGTACCGCTCTGGCAAAAATGTCCTCATATTCGCTCCGGAGTTCCGGGAGAACAGCAGGCGGCCCACGTTTAGCCTCACAACCCATCCTTGGTTTCCCAATGCTGAAAAGTTGCTTGCCAAACCTTGGGTTAAACGACAGCGACTTCACCCCGTACTTTCCAATCTTTTGCCCGAGGGCGCCTTGAGGGAAATGCTTGCCCAGGGGCTTAAAGTGCATATTGACGATGAATTTCGGCTCCTGGCATATCTAGGCAGAGATTTGCCGGGGGCACTGGTTGCCGCTCCAATGGCAATTGATGATGTACCTGCCTATGTTTTGCAGCATGATGATGCTTCTGAGTTGGTAGAACTCTCATTGGAGGAAGACACATATCATTTTTCATTGGCCGGGGTGCAGATGAAGTTTTCAATGCGCCGGCAGAACGGACAGTATCATATAACAGCCTCAGATGAACGTGGTGATTGGATCGTTAAGCCCCCATCAACACGCCATAAGAATGTTCCGCTGAATGAGTATAGTGCAATGCGTCTTGCCCAAATCGCCGGTGTGGATATTCCAGAGATTCGGCTTGTGGAGGTGGGAAAGCTGATCAAACTTCCTCCAATACATTTGCCTGACGAAAAGTACGCCTTTGCCGTACGTCGTTTCGATCGTCAAGGCAGGAAGCGTACGCATACCGAGGATTTTGCCCAGGTTTTGGTTAAATATCCGCATGAGAAATACGACAGCGCTAATTATGGACGGATAGGCAAAGTGCTCTACAATTTCACTGGCAATGGTCTAGCCAATGTTCAGCAGTTTGCCAGACGTCTTCTTGTCAATATTCTTCTGGCAAACGGTGATGCGCATTTGAAAAACTGGAGCCTGGTCTATCCCGACGCCATTACCCCGGAGCTATCACCGGCCTATGATATTGTCACAACCCGTGTATATATGGGAGATGAGCGTAAGTTTGCACTGAACCTTGGGAAAACTAAAGAATGGTATGGGACGTCTCTGGATCATTTTCAGATGTGGGCAGCGAAAGCGGATATTCCCTGGCGTGCCGTTAAACCCCACCTCTCTGATACTCTCAATAAAGCGCGCACGCTTTGGGGGAAAGAACTCACCAGTTTACCTATGGATGATGAACACAAGCAGGGGTTGCAAGAACATTGGCAGAACCTGCACAATGATTTTCGAATTTGAACGGTTGCAGTTATATCGTTTCGTCACCTTCTCTTCTTATTGAGAAAATTCCCATGGCATCCACTCTGGAAGACTACGAGATGCTAACCATAGAATGTCAGCAATGTAGGCGCGACACCCATACTTTTCAATGGTTGGCCTTATTCACGCGTTCACAATACAATTTTCTTTATAATAATTGCACAGTCATATCTCACTGTTGTAAAAGCTCCACAATACAGCAGCAGTCAGCGCTGCTGTGTAGAAAACAATATTGCCCCAGATATATGTGGGGGACAGGCCGACGAAGGCATTATTTGTGATCAGCGTGGATGCATAATGCTGAAGCATGTAGACCTTCGGATAGAGGATTCGCCAGAGAGAGACATGGTTTTCACTATAAATCAGTAGCCGAATTTGTTCACTTTGCATGGCCTGGTAGGCCCCGTCCGATATGAAGCTGATTCCGGTAATTCCCAGAGTGAAAATTGCGGCCATAACGTTCGGCAGAAAAATTGATAAAAAACAGGTCAGGACAATTACATAAAGTAGATTTACCGAACACAAAAGAGACGCGGTCAGATATCCGGTGACCATTCCCCCTGTTTTGGCCAGGGCAATCAGAAAGACGGCTAGATGAAGAATGAACATAAAGGCAGTTGAAAGAATCCAGGTCCCCAAAATTCTGCCGAGCACATACTGCCACCTGTCAACGGAATGGGAGAGAAACATCACCATGCTGCCATCTTCACGATCCCGGGAAAATATAGCCATGGAAAGCATGGATGCCATCAGGAGCATGCCTGCGGCAATAACGTGAAATACAATCAGTGACGCATACCAAGCCACGGAAACATTGTCAACTTGTCGCCCATTAACGGAATAATCGTTCTGATAACACCCTCTGATAAGTAAGACAAAAACAATGGCGATTGCCAAAAGCAGATAAAAACTCTTCTGACGCATTTGGTCATTTATGGTGAAAACGGATATCCGTATCAGGTTATTCATCTTACACGTTTTCCTCAACATGTCTGATGAACACGTCTTCCAGTGTTTCATCGGCCTGAACGATATGGGAGAGCGGGCCCTTTACCTGGATTCTGCCCTTATCCATGATGGCAACCGTATCGCAGAGTCTCTCTACCTCTGAAAGCAGATGGGAATTAAGGATAATGGTACCCCCACTCTTTTTAAATTTTTCAAGGAGTGCGCGGATATCTCGCATCCCCAGAGGATCCAGGCCGGAGGCCGGTTCATCCAATACAAGTAACTTGGGATTGCCCAGGAGCGCGGCCCCTAGTCCCATTCGTTGTGTCATCCCTTTTGAATATTGGGAGGCCTTTTTCCTTTCACTGCCGTTCATCCCAACCTGTTCTAAAATCTCCCCCACAAACTTTTTTGCACGACTTCCGGTCAGACCGCAAAATGCGGCGTGTCGCATCAGATATTCCCCGCCGGACAGATAGGGAGGGATGCGGTTTAACTCAGCGAGGTATCCGAACTTTTTTCGCGATTCTGATCTCCCGACGGGCAGCCCCTCTATGGCGATGTCTCCGGCTGTGCAGCGCGAAAATCCGAGAAGCAGGCGCATGAGGGTCGTCTTTCCTGCTCCGTTGGGTCCTAAGAGAGCAAAAAATTCTCCTTTATCGATGGTGCAGGAAATCCCGTCCACGGCGACCAGATTGCCGTATTTTTTAATTACATTTTCAAATGAGATCATAGCCAAGATCCTTTGCGGCCGCATGGAGTACTAAGTTGCATTAGAAATTTCTCCGAATCTCCAGCAGATAGTTCCAGAAATTTTTGAAAACAGTGGGGCTCCAGCTTTGGCCTAAATGACACCTGGGGTCACAAAGCCGAGCTCAGCGGCGCATTTTTGCTGCGTCCTTGCTTAAATGCCTGGTATGCGCCGGCATGTGGGTGAACTACTGGGGTTGAAGTCTCCTGTGTGTGATTATCTTTTAAGTCATATGCTTAACACGAAACATTAACCGAAGGCAAGGGCGTAACTGAGAGGTAATGTTAGGAGGAAGCTGGAATTTTGGAGGGTGGTATAGGCAATATATCCCACAAGAATATAAAAAACTAACTCGGAGCAATGGATTGTGGGAGAGCAAGAAAGACAGTGCCGTTTTTGGGGATAAAACGGCACCGATACCGTCTCGCCTGCAATTAGTGGGTGACAGTCAGTTCCGGGAAGGGCCAACCGTCCATCCCCTCTTCAAGTATGAGTAATTTATCTTCGTCGATGCCTTTTTCCTTGAGGTAATCATAGCTGCGTTTTGCTCCGCCCGCACCGCGGGGGCAGACAATTACCAGAGGCTCGTCTGTCTCCTTGTGCTTCCGGATAACGAGATCAAGTTTTTGGGTGTCGCTTTGGCTTTTCGCAGGATAGGCATAGGTTGGCAGTGAGCCTTTGATATGGTGAGTGGTAAATTCATCTTCAAGCTGGATATCCACAATGATCATCTCGCTACCGTTCTCTATGTTGCTCTTTAATGTCTCCGGGGAAATGTAATTGTAGTCTGACGCAGCGGCACTGCAGGTTGCTGCAAAAAGGATGGCAAGGACAACTGGTAAAAATCTCATGCTTTTCTCCTGAAATAGACTAACGTTGATTGATAGCTGATTGTTTGATTCGAATGTGTGAACTGAGTCAGGAAGACAGCATCGAAGATGCGTGCCCTGTTTGTAACCTGAACCTGGCCACAATCGCTGACGCTATGCCTCATTAATACCCGAACGACGCCCTGAATTCCAATTGGAAAACTCTATCAGAATTTACGAAGTCATAGGGCGAGCTTTCTGTTGATTCGAGGAGGGTCTTCGATACACTCCGGTTGCAGTTGTGATATTATGTGTGGTCAGAAAAAATTGATTGAATGGCTTTACCGACCGTGAAGTGAAAAAAAGTAAAAATTACCGTCGTAGTTGAATTCGCTCGTTTCTGCTTTTACTTTTTGCTTATGAAAAAACTGATTAAAAAGATTGCACACCGTTTCGGCACCCAGCCGGACAAGGTAAAGCATGTTGCCGTCTCGGCCATGCTGGTGTTAATGATCTATATCGGATTAGTATTTCAGGAAGTCGATGCTGCTATGGCCAACCTGCTGGCACTGGGCATCACTCTGCTTATTGGTTTTGCCAAGGAGGTTGCGGACAGGTTCACAGGGGGCGACAGCAGTGTTGCCGACATGGCCGCCAATGTGGTCGGAGCCGTGCTCATGGCGCTCATTATCTGGCTGTTCACCGCAATGCTGAGGCAAATGTGAGTGTGAACTTAAAGCAAGTACCATAAGCCCAATAAGCCCAGGAAAAAGAGCAGAACGATGGTTAAATCAATAACATGCGGCGCCTTAGCAGCATAGAATACATCATCAATTTTGGAAATAATCCTGACCCATCCGGGAATGTGCTGGTCTATCACTGTCACTCGCGAGTCAATAGCCTTAGCGGCTCTCCTGCCGCTTTCCACGGCACCCTCAATGCTCCAGACATGGGCCTGAGTCCGAGTATGCGAACCGGCGAGGAACAGGTTGGTAAGCGGTGTAGTCTGGGGCGGCATAAAGTGCTGGGTAGTGGTAGTGGTCACCCATTTCGGTTGATCAGGCCTGATCCCCTCGGCGGAGAATTCCCACTCATGCCAGATCTCGATTTCCATCATCGAGAAATCCTGCAGAGCTTTTCCCTGATTCGCTTCGCGAATCATTTCATCAAGAGCGCCGCAGTTCAATATCTGGGCCTTGACCTCCTCCCGGAATTCCTCTTCCGTGCATGAACTGACGGGTTTATGGTAGATCCTGCCGGGAACACTGCTGATACAGGAGGTCCCGGTCCACAGCGACTTCACGTTTTTCCCCAGATCCACCTCCTTCATCCACACCTGTTCCTCGGCGAACAGGGTCAGGTTGAATTCTGAATCACTCACAACCACAGCCACTCTTTCACGGGGAAAATGGATCTCCTCGGAAAACGGCACCCGGAAGGATACCTGGGTGTGCGGCCCGTCCTGGACAAGGGGCTTAAACAATCGGAGAACCTCCAACTGCTCCAGCTCAGGAGTCCTGCTCAATATTTCTGCCGTGGCAAAAGGATTAATGGCCAGAATATAGTAATCGCCGACGATTGTTTCGTCGCCCGAAACCGTGGAAATAATATTTTCGCGGTCAGATTCAATTTTTGTCAACGGCTTCTGCCAGTGGAACTCAACTCCCTTTTTCTGAAGGTATGCGGTCCAGGGATCGAACCAGTATTCGCTGCTGGGCCCTTTGAGCAACAGCCATCCATCTCCCGCCCCTTGGCTCCATGCCGGTCCGTCTTCATCTGCCCGGTGGTGATGCTTCGGCCTGGTGGTCAATTGCTTCCTGAAGAAATCACCGGTGGTATGCAGACAAACCCTGGACCAGTCCGAGCCGATCCACGGTCCGAAACAGGAGCGCCAGGTTGTATAGGCTGTGTTCTTGAGGAGAGGATGCCATGCTCGGGCTGCATTGAAGCCGCTGTATTTTTCCATACTGCGGTGGTTGGCGGTCCAGGTCTTGAGCATGAGATATGACCATTTGACAAATTCCCACTTATTCATCCTGAACATGTCGGGAATACTCTGCCAACTCTTATCATAAAATCTGGCATGCGTGTTGTCCGGAAAAATGCCGAAATCGATAGGCCGGGAAAGGGCGAAATCGTAGAGATTCCCCTTATCGTTAAAAGGAATCTTCTTCATGAGATCAAAAGTGTTATGATACCATGGCCCCATACCGTGCCAGGAATATTCCGAGGGCATATTGCTGTGACTGCAACGGGCGCTTCTGAAGAATCCTCCCGGCTGTTCCAGGGCTTCATACACCGAAACTTTAAATCCCAACTGGTTGAGTTCATGTGCGGTACTTAATCCGGCTATTCCGGCACCGAAAATTATCACTGATTTCATTGTTCCTCCAGCAAATCCTATTTCTCCATTTTGCAAATCAGGCAGGGCATGCAGGAGAGAGGCTGCATGAGAAGTTTCAAGATCTTCTCTCAGTTGAAACATTCGTTGATTTCTTTAATTTTCGGCATTTTGCCTAAAAATCCTAATCGCTGCTTAATAGCTGCATCAAAATATTCTATCCAATTGTGCTATACTTTAGCTCCACCATGTTATCATGATTTGAAACTCCAGATAGTTTTGCAAGCTTCATTTAGAAACAGTCAAAATCTCTTGAAGGTACGGTTGAAAGAAATTGGATGTGAAGAGTTGGTGAAGTATCGAGGAGAATTTGCGGAAAGGTTAGGGTGGGCTGAGATGTCCTGTCTTCTGCCCATTGCCAGAAAAGCTTTCTTTGGCAATGCCGGCCCAAGCTGCCGTCATCCATGGTTATTCTGCTTTATCGTTGTTGTTTCGTCGGCCGGGGCACCTCTTTTTCTTTCTTTTGGTTAATTTATTCTTATCCACGAGAATGATTTTTCCGCCATTGTGACAGAGATCGAATCCCATTTTGCCGATAAAGTAAATGGATCTCTTGGGAAGTTCGAATACGTGGACAAGATCACCAAATAGTTCCTTAGCCTGTGGCGAAAATTCCGATATTTTTTTTGTGTGAATAAAGATATTGCCCTTCCCCGTATGGTGCCTGGAAATAATGGCCGCAGAGTGCATTGCCGTCTCTGTGGTATACATTCCATCAATATACAGGTGGAGATTACTGTGCTTTTGCCTCATGGCAATCGTTGCGGCCTCTGTCATCATATATCCATCGGGTAGTGTTGATCTCGCTTATCTCTGTAGGGCAGATAACTTTCTGTCCATAAACGAGACCACCGTAAGCAATGAGTAATTAACTGCTACTTCTACTATAGTATATCATGCGAGACGATAAGTTACAAAGATGGTTAGGTATCCCTAACATTTGCTTGACAGAAGCAGCTGTATGCTCTCAAAGGGTACTGTAAAGAGTCCAGTTCCTGGGTTAGACAGATTATCCGAATTTTGATAATAACTTCCATGCACAGTCAATGAGCTATTTCTCTACCCTTGATTGCATCGATAACTGAATCGTTGAGCTGCGGGTAGTAAAGCTTTTTTTTAGCAGCTTCATTGATGATTTTCTCCCACTGACGGAAAGAATCAACATTTTTTAATGTATGCTCGGCAGTTTTGGGATTACCTTTTTCGGCAATCTCGCGAATACCCTCAAGTGCATCATCGTCGCCAGGAAAATACAGAGGTATAACGCCGGTATTCCTGGGGATCTCTTCATAGATCTTCCTGGAATACCGTTCACGCTCGCAGTCTTCTACGAATTTTTCCATGCTGAAAAAGTTAAGGCTGCCGAGAGCGCCCATGGCATGCCGTACAATATGCACTCCATACTTACGCAACGAGTTGCGGCTTAATTCCGACTCGAAAACCGCCTGGGGAGTTACATCGCTCAGGCTGGTACTGCCTCCGGTCTGAGCGGAAGGGAATCCGGTAATCCAGGTGTTGACGCGTGCCAGGGCGGCGTTGATGAAGGTTTGGTGGGGCGAACTGTAAGAGAGATTACCGCCCGCCTCAGTCACGCTGGGAATACCACCGTGCACGCACAGAACACCCGGGTTAACGGTCTGGGCGATAATCATCATGAACATCACCTGGGCATGAATCTGCGTCAAAAATGACTCCGGGCTGCCGGCGCCCGACACGCCGGCAATCGTCTGGTCGATCAACAGAAGGTTGTTGCCGGTGCGCGCACTTCGTAAAAAAGGCTCCACCATGTTACTCATGGGCGCCAAGGATGCAATCAGGCTGGTCCCGTCGATCCAGTGCTCCTTGCCTTGCAGAAATGTCACCTCATCAGCGGCCATGGTATTGGTGGTGATCATTTTGAGCCCCTGATAGGCCTTCTCCATTAACTGAGCTACCTCAAAGAGGGAGATACTCTTGTCGCAGGCCACCGGCAGACTGAAAATGTTTACAACATCTTGTTGTTCAGTTACCAGGCGGATGATTTGCTCATACTCTTTACGATTGGCCGGACGCAGTTCTTCTTCGCCAACCCGTTTGAGAAAGGGCGACGTCGCACCGGTGCCGAAAGTATTCATTCCCGGGTCTCCAGGCATGTGACGGGGCACTTGCTCCAGGCAATGATCTATGTAACTTCTTTTCAGGGGGATAAACAGCGCTGTTTCATTGTCGAAATCAACACCATCGGCTTCCAGGAGAATATCCATGAGAACCTGGTTCTCCGCAATGTTCATGCCGATTTCGGTCAGTACCCGTTTAGCGTTTTCGTCGATACGCCGGTAGACCGCCTGCTCAGCGATCAGGTCGTCCATATCCTCTATCCGCAAGCGAACTTTTTCAAGGATAGTTTTGTCGGTTACCTGCGGCAGGATGTCCTCATATAAGGCTTTGGCCTGTTTGAAATGAGCCTCCTTTTCCAGGAGGATGCCTTTTTCCAGAATCGTTTGCGCATGTGGACACATTGCAATTATCCTTATTCCACAGCGTTGACGCACCCGACAGAAGGTCTACCAACACTAATCATTTTATTTATTACTCCTGGAATCACCCTACAAGTCAGTGTTTATTAAATCAATAACAGAATATATGTCGGGCAGTTTGATCAATAACTCTCCCTGTCAATTTACCCGTTTTAACTTCAAGACCGCGTGTCATCGGCGTCCTGAAACTGCATTGCCAAAAGTTATTTCTCCAGGTACACGAATGGCTCTTGTCGGAAAAGCTTCTTCTTCCCCTGCAGATATCCTTATCGTCTATTGCAGGGGAAGGCTGCTTTTTTCTACCTTAAGCTTTTGTCGCCCTTCACCGACAGCCGGCCAGGCTTATCGCGATCGAGCGCATTTTCTTCGGTATTTTTTGGGGCCGCCGCCCTGCCCGGAGGATTTTCTTCCATCATATGCGGATCGTATGGCTCCGACTTTTCGGCGTTATAGGTATAGGAAGTATGCCCCTGCGCATCAGAAGATACCGACACCGGGCTGGACTGATCACGATCAAGCACAGCTGCTTTATTCTCTTCTCCGGACTGTCCGGCCGGATGCGACTTGTGTTCCTTCTGCCTATCCCGAGAAGACACCGACACCGGGCCCGGTTTATCCCGGTCAAGCGCATCGCCTTCGGTGTTTTTTGCAGCCGGCGACCTGCCCGGAGGATTTTCGTCTGACATATGCGGATCGTACGGCTCCGACTTTTCGGCGTTATAGGTATAGGAAGGATGTCCCTGCTTATCAGAGGATACCGATACCGGACCGGACTGATCACGATTGAGAATAGCGTCTTGCTCTCCTCTTCTGTTCCAGTCTGATACGTCATCTCTTCTCCTGCCTCGAACAGGGCTGCTTCCACCTTTCAATAAATGTTTCACAACAAAACCTGTGAGCAGTGCCCCACCTATCATAAGCAAGGGCTGACGTTTACTCACCCTCCTTTCCTCTCTGTGGACATTCATATAATTGGAAAATTTGCGGACCCTGCCCAAAGCTGAATCTTTTGTATATTTCTTCATAACTGCCTCCTGTTTGTCTTAAGTATTGTTTTCACCCGCCTTGTTGACGGTGCAGGTTTCAGCTCCACTATACCTGATAGGAAGCAATTATTATGCCAAATGTGGAAAAGACCGCTCGTCGTGCTCTTTGCGCCGCACCCTAATCCGACATAGGTCTCTGCTCTTCGCGGCCAGTGCGTTTTTGCTGAGCAGGTGGGGCTACAGCAGACCGGACTGCGGTTTCGAGGAATTGGTTAGATAGAATGGTCCGGCGCCACTGGAAAATACTGGACCTGTTTCCGATCCCCTGTTCGGGAACGTCTGGTTCATGTTTTCTTGCAGTGGGGACATAACCAGTGATGAAGGAGTCTTTTCACTGAAAGATGGACGGTGTTGAAAATTGACTAGGCTGTTTATAAGGTATACACTTTTAAATATAAACATTTATGGTGAAGTCCACCCATGAAGGCAACCGCAAAAGCTCTGAGAATTTGTTCAAAAGAATTACTGGATTCTGTAGATTAATCAATAAGAGTTAACTCATTTAAGGAGATGGATATGAATATTTCGCTTACCCCGTTGGTGTCGCTTATCGCTGGAATTCTCATTTTGGTTGTCCCCCGCCTGCTCAACTACATCGTTGCAGGATATTTGATTGTTATAGGCCTGATCGGACTGTTCGGCGGCGCCGGTTTTCATATGCGGTAGCAGCCTGTTCAAGGAAACGGGATTCACACCACACCCAAGACAAGGCCGGCTTGTGGCTGATGGAATCGCCATTCTGGCCAGGAGACTCGCTTCCAAGGAAATGGAGGCGGGGCCTCTTGGGGAAAATTGTCCCCGATTCAATTATGTTTCGGAACTCCTCACAAAAAAATAGCCTCGAGCAGTTATCCAGGCCTTCTGGCCTTATCGGCATATACTCTCTTCCCGGCGAAAAAAGAAATTAGGAGTCTGGCTTAGTCGACTGGATCGACCATCAGAGCCTTTGTCCATGGCAAAGCATATAACAGATTGCGCGTAACAAAGAGAAGAGGGAAAGATATGAAAGAGTGGCGAAAGACCGGATGTATTTTATGCGCTCAGAACTGCGGCCTGAAAATCCTTGTGGAAGAAGGCAGGATGGTTGAGGTAAGAGCGGACCGGGATAATCCGAGAAGTAAAGGATATGTCTGCCGTAAGGGCATGAAGATCCTCAATTACCAGTACCCAAACAATCGTCTGACCTCTCCCCTCAAGCGGGTGGGAAAGAGTTTTCAAGAAATATCATGGGATCAAGCCACGGAAGAAATCGCTGCCGGAATGCGGGGTTTAGTCGACGCCCACGGACCAAGGTGTCTGGCCTATATGGGCGCCGGTTCTCAGGGCAGTCATTTTGAAGCGGCTTTCGGCCTGTCATTGCTGCGCTCACTGGGCTCGCAATACCTCTACTCTTCAGCCGGGCAGGAATTCAGCGGTGCCTGGTGGGTGTTGGGCCGGATGCTGGGAAAACAATACAACATCACGATTCCCGATGAACATGAAACCGAGATGCTGGTCGGCTGGGGCTGGAATGGAATGCAGAGCCATCAGATGCCGCGAGCTCCGCTGGTGCTCACCGGGATAGCGAAGAATCCCGATAAACTTCTGGTAGTAATCGACCCGAGAAAGAGCGAAACCGTAAGCATTGCCGACATCCACCTGCCCCTGCATCCGGGGACCGACGCCTTGCTGATGAAAGCAATGATCGCCATCATCTTAAAACGTGGCTGGGAGCACACAAGTTACCTGGAAAATCATGTTGAGGGATTTGCCAAGATCCGGCCATGGTTTTCGGGAATGGATATCGAAGCGGCAATTTCCGTGTGTAAACTCGATTACGATCAGGTTGTGGAACTCTGCCGCTTAATGACCACCAAACGCTGGTGCATGCATCCGGATCTGGGGATCTATATGGGCCGCCACAGTACTCTCAATTCGTATCTTTTAAATATTCTCGGCGCCATATGTGGAATATTCGGGGTGCGCGGCGGTAATCTCATTCCCGGCATGGTCATGCCTCTGGGTTTTCACGCCGATGAACGGGATACCAAAACCTGGCGGACTGTCGCAACAAACATGCCCCCTGCGGCGGGTGGGTCCTTTCCGCCGGCGGTGGTGCCTGAAGAGATAGTACATCAGCACCCGGAGCGCCTCAGAGCTCTCTATGTCAATGGCTGTAATCCGCTGCGTTCATATCCGGACACCACTGCCTACGAGGAGGCCTTCAAAAAACTTGACCTACTTGTCGTTTGTGACATTGTCATGAGCGAGACCGCGAGGTATGCCCATTACATTTTGCCCTGCCGGAATGCTTATGAATCCTGGGATGGAACATTTTTCTCCTGGACGTATCCCCAAGTCTATTTCCAGATGCGGCAACCTCTTGTCGAACCGCTGGAGAATTGCCGTGAAGCATCGCAAATCTTCACCGATATCGCCGATAAGCTCGGAATGATCCCTGAAATTCCTGAAGATGTGCTCCAGGCTGCCCGTGGCAATCGTCTACATTTCGGCGCAAAGCTCATGGAATGGGCTGCAAAAGAGCCGGCCATCCGATCGAAAATGACATTTATCCTGGCAAAGACACTTGGAGAGGTGTGGCAGAGCGCCAACAAGGCCGCGTTGTGGGGCTTGCTGATGACTGCACCGCAATCTTTCCGTGACAATGCGGCCCGGGCCGGATTTAACCCGGGTCTCGATCAGGGCGACCGGATTTTTCAGGCTATTCTCGATAATCCCCAGGGACTCTGGGTAGGTGAAGCCGACACAGCCGATCCCATGAGCGGAATCGCCACATCATCGGGAAAAATAGAGGTGTATATAGCGGAGCTGGAAGAACAGGCAAAAGAACTTAACGCCTCAAAAGAGGAGGAAGATCTAAAACTGCCCGATGAATTTCCACTTATCCTGAATGCCGGACGCCACATGAAATATAACGCCAATACCCTGATGAGAAATCCAGCTTGGAATGATGGCGAAAAAGCCTGCACGGTTGCAATGAATCCCGAGGACATCCGGATCCTCGGCCTCAGTGACGGCATCCAGGTTCGTGTTACAACGGAGGCCGGCAGCGAATTGGGCGAACTCGAAACGAGCAGCCGGGTTCGTCAGGGAACAGTACTGATCCCTCATGGCTTTGGCTTGATTAATGATGGGAAGGTCTATGGTTTAAATGTCAACCGGCTGACCAAAAACAGCCATCGGGATGCTCTTGGCACCCCTTTTCACCGCTTTGTGCCATGCAGGGTGGAAGTAGCATAAAAAATCCGAACAGCCCAGTCCAGGCTGGGTTCAAAGTTCCATTTTTGCCAATAACCTAACTCTCCCACCTTGAGAATGAACGTGAGTTTTTTCCGTTGTCACAGTTATAAATTCCAAAGAAAAAAAATATCTGAGGTTTTCTGCTGGTAGAAATTCATCTGCTTGATCTCTCACTTGCTGTATCTACAAGGTAATGCAACGACTTTTTTGGTGATAGCCTTTGCAAGACAATATGGTTGAGTGCCGCCGACGGATCCTGCAACCTTAATTATAGGTTAGCCGCCAGCGGCACCTTTCACTGTCAGCCGGCGGTACAGTCCCCCGGTCCGTTACCTGTGCCGTCTTTAGGTCCGCCGCCATCATTGCCGGTACCGTCACCCGGACCGTGTCCACCGCCGCCATTACCGTTTCCGCCGCCATTGCCGTTGCCGCCTCGGGCAAGCAAGTCATGGCCGTAAGGCAGGGTGTATTCTGTAGCACAGTCGCCGGGTCCGTTACCTGTGCCATCCTTGGGGCCGTCGCCATTGTTGCCGGTACCGTCACCAGGTCCATTACCTGCATAAAGGGGTGATGAAAGCAGCAGCAGTGCTGCACATACCAATAGGGTTTTTCCTATCTTCTTTTTGATCATTAGGTTGCTCCTTTGTTTGTATCTCCGACAGAACAGCCGGCCCGTCCGGTTGTCTCACATGATTTGCCGGTTTTCGTTGCATATGTTTCCTAAACGTCGAGGACGGCCAGGGGTTACAGATTTAACAAAGAAACCTGATTACCTCTAATCCTCAGCTCAAGGTCGAGACTGCTCTTTTCACGGGTCTCTGCAGCCCCGGACGGCTGCAGCGAAGCCCCCATGGACGGGTTTATGGCGTCCCGATGAAAAGAGCAGTCCCGGCCTGGGCCAGGAAATCCTGGGTTTCAGGGGTAATCAGAAAGAAAAATAAACAGAGAGTTTTTGTAACCTAATCTAAGGGATTTCGTTTTAAGGGAAGGAGGTTTATTTCTGCCGGGGCTTGAACGGAAAGGATTTTCTCATCCAGGCGATGATCCTTTGGTCGACAGGGCTCCGGGCCACTGCCTGTCCAACGTCGCTATAAATGGCCCAAAAGATTTGTGCAACCTTATGTCAATCTCATATCAACCTTCAAACCACCCTCATGGAAGGAGGAATACAATGGGAAAAAAAACTATCATGTGTTGTGTAACTCTGCTGTCGTTTATTTTTCCTGCCTTTGTTCTCGCAGCTGGATTGACCAGTATGGAACAACTTGGCAAGATAATGTATCAGGACAAGGATTTCTCACGGAATGCAACCCAGTCATGCCAGACATGCCATCATCATATTTCCGGTTATGCCGATCCTACCAACATGCGTGATCCGGAATATACCGTGGTGTCGCTGGGTGATGACGGCGTCAGTCTGGGAGGAAGAAATGCTCCTTCCTCAGCTTATTGCGGTTTCAGCCCCCCACTCAGGTTACAGGCGGACGGCACTTATGTCGGAGGTCTGTTCTGGGACGGCCGGGCAAACGGAGCCGATGAAGACTTACAGGATCCTTTGGCTGAGCAGGCCCAGGGGCCACCGCTAAACCCGGTGGAGATGAACATGGAGAGCGTGGAGGCGGTGGTCGATGTCGTGCGCAACGCTAATTACCGGCCGTTTTTCCTTAGAGTTTTCGGTGCAACAGCGCTTGACGACGATGAAACGGCCTTCGATAACATCGCCAGAGCGATAGCGGCCTATGAACGATCACCCGAAGTGCAGAAATTTACGTCAAGATTCGATTCCGGCCAGCTCACCGAGCAGGAGATGCGGGGTTTAAGCCTGGTAGAAAGCCACTGCAGTTCGTGCCATGCCACCGTGGTGGATGAGACGGCAGGGGATTCAAATGCCCCACCGGCCCCGCTTTTTACCAACTATTCCTATGCCAATATCGGCGTTCCGACCAATCCGCTGCTGATCGGCAATCCTCTGGATCTGGGTTTGGGAGGGGTTTTGGACGATCCCAATGAATATGGGAAATTCAAGGTGCCTACCTTGAGAAATGTTGCGCTGACTGCTCCTTATGCCCATAATGGGTATTTTCCCACCTTGCGGGACATATTGGATTTCAAGAGCAACAGGGACCAGTGGCCGGCACCTGAAGTTGTGGAAAACCTAAGCATGGATGTCGGCAGCTTATATTTTTCCGAGGACCAGATTGATGATATCATAGCTTTTTTACGCAGCCTGACCGATTAGTGTATATTTTATCGATATCCAAAGAAAAATGAGGAATGTTCGAGGCGCCAAGGGACGATGGGCAGGTAAGACCCGAGAGAGTGCGATTCTGCAGGTTCAGATCGGAAAAACGGTAGAGAAACTTGTTTCATTTTGAGAAAGTATGTAACCGTAAGCGAGGAATATCGTTTAAAAGACAGAATGAAACGATTTAAACGATTCTATACGGATAACGGAGGTAAACTGTTCGGTTATCTTCTCCACAAGTGCGGCTGCCGTAGTCTGGCTGACGATCTTGTTCAGGAGACATTTACCCGCTATATGGAGCGCTACCGGAACCATGAGTTGAGTCCGGCTTTGTTGTTCACTATGGGGCGCAACCTGTATTATGACCATCTGCGCAGTCGCAGAGCAGGTGTTGCCCTGACGGACAATATCGAACAGAAGACTTTCAGCAGCCAGGAGGCGAGCTATATATTCCGGGAAGAGTCGCAAAAGGTATTGCGCTGCCTCCAGAGACTTGACGACGAGGAACGAGACATTCTGGCCCTGGTAGTGAGCAGTGAGCTCAGATACCAGGAGATTGCCGAAATACGCGGATGCAGCAAGGCGAACATCAAAGTGAAGGTGCATCGTGCAAGGAAGAGGCTGAAGCAACTATTGCAGGAGGACAACGATGAGTGATTACCTGATCTCGCTGTTCATTGACGATGAAATGGATCTGGATGAAAAGATCGAGTTTGTGAAAACCGTACATGACAGCCGTGCATATACACTGGAAGCAGTTGCCCTGCTCGATCAGGAAAAACTGCTGTACGAAAGTGCTGCAGAAAGCACAATAAATGCCAAGCCCGGCAAGAAAAAAACCATTAATCTGTCGCATTTGCTGCAGTGGTGGCAGCCTCTTGCCGGTTTTGCCACCGCGCTGATACTTCTGGGCATAGCTTCCCTTCTGTTTTGGCAGCCGGATACTGCCGGCCAGGTACGAGAACAGCGGTTCGTCCTCTACCTTCCCCAGGCGGAGCAAGCCAACATCATCGGCACATTTACCGATTGGAATCCGGTGCCCATGCACAAAATAGGCTCTTCCGGATACTGGACCCTGACGCTTACGCTTCCCGAAGGAGAATATCGCTACAGCTATCTGGTCGAGAATGGCGAACGGATGGCCGATCCGACGGTGACAACGCGGGAGCGCGATGATTTCGGCGGTGAGAATACGGTGATTGTGGTGGGAGGCGAAAATGAGCCGGTTTCTTAATATCCTGCTGTTGATATGGTTGGCGGGTTGTACCGCGACCCATACGGTCCGCAAGGATGATGAAGGCGTGACTCTCGCCCTTGACCTTGGCGGTGCCCGGGAGGTTCTTTTTGCTTCTTCCCTCGACGGGTTCACGGTGCACAAGGCCAGGAAAGGGAACGACGGAGCCTGGCTGGTGCGTGATCTGGATGATAGGGAATTTCGCTATTTTTATATAGTTGACGGCAAGTCTTATGTACCGGAATGCAGATTTATGGAAAAAGATGATTTTGGGCTGATGAACTGTATCTATCAGCCATGAAGATCAGGTAGGAATTGACAGGGGATATGGTTTGGCAGTATTCGGCCTGACTGCAATGGGTACAGGTGGTGTTTTTCAAGGAGGCGGTATTATGAAAAAGATTATGTTGATCTTGTTTTTGCTGATGATGACAGCGACGCTAGCCGGCGGGCAAACGATCGACAGTCAGATGGAAATTCTTGAGCATCAGATTGCCCGGTCCGGATTATCTGTCGAAGATGCGCGCTCATTGGTCCACTCAATGCAGCAGGCGGGATTTACGGAAAAACAGGCGGAAAGGCTGGCCCGTCAATTATCCGCGGGTGATTTTCCGGGAATGGCAGCGGAACCGGTAAGGGATAAAGTGCTAGAGGGTATTGCCAAGAGGGTTACGACGGAAGGGATTCTGCAGGCGGCAACGAGGGTTGAGGAGCGATACGCCCATGCCTATGAACTGACTGCCGGCATGAATCAGCAGAACCGCATACGGCTAGCCCAGGCCTATGCCGATTGTCTGGCCGCAGGTCTCACCCGGGAGGATGCCGCCCGGATAGCTTCAGCGATCCAGAGCAGACAGCAGCATGAGGAAAAAACCAAGCAATTCGGTCTCGGCCAAGAGACTTTGCTTACGGCAAGGGAGATGGTGCGGCAGGGTGTTGCGTCGACTACCACCGCCTCTGTGATAGGAGAGGCTCTTGCCCGGGGGTATGATAAATCTAACATGCAAACTCTCCGTTATTCTTTTCGTAATAGGCAAAAGGATAATCTGGAGGAGACCGCACAAAAATTCAGGGCTGCAATCGGAATGGGAGTTTCGGCCGATAAACTCGGCACTTTCGAGGGCGGCGGTAACGTCGAAAAAGGCTTCCATGGTGGTGTCGGTAGTGAATCAGGTCATAGCCATGATTCTACAGGGGGACAGAGTGGTGGAAGCTCCGGTGGCGGAAGTGGTTCTTCTAACGGCGGTAACGGCGGCAGCGGTGGCAGTGACGGCAGTGGGGGCAGCGGCGGCAGCGACGGCAGTGGTGGAAGTGGCGGCAGTGGTGGAAGTGGCGGCAGTGGTGGAAGTGGCGGCAGTGGCGGCAGTGGCGGCAGCGGTGGCAGCGGTGGCAGCGGCGACAGTGGCGGTCATGGTGGCAACGGCGATGGTGGTGGCGGCGCAGGCGGTCAGGGCGGCGATGGCAAACGCTGATTCTGTTCGTTTTTCATAGACCTGATGGGCGTCGCCAGTATTTATGCATGGCCACCTTAACACTGATCCCATGGACCAGTATGGAAAGCGTCACCACAACCAGTGTCAGGTGGATCAACTCTACAGCCAGTTCTTCCTGCAATCCGTGCTGGATGGCATACATCAGATAATAGAACGAACCGATACCGCGTACTCCGAACCAGCCGACCAAACCGCGAATACGCCAGGTTGTGCGGGTGCCGACCAGACCAATCATTACGCTTAAGGGGCGTGCGACGGTGAATATGAAGAGCGCAAGGCCAACGGCACGCCAACTCCACGAATCGACAAAGAGCATGCCGCCGATGAGCAGGATCAGAACGAGTTCAGACAACCTCTCAAGATGCTCTTTGAAAACCAGAGAGGCTACACTGACATGGTGTTGTGAGGAACCTTCCGGCGGCGCGGTGGATTGAGGCTGCAGCCGAGTTTCCGAGACGGCTCCGGCAAGTTTGAGCTCGGTGTGGCGCAAAGCTACGGCGGCAAAGAATACGGCGAGAAAGCCCCAGGCGTTGAGCCACAGGCTTAGACCGTACACGGCCCCAATTAATCCCAAACCCAAAAAGTCATCCAGTAAATCCGGATCCTGCCGATTGCCTCGCAGCCGTGTCGCTAAGTAGGCAAGCGCCCACCCGGCAAGGACGCCGATAGCGACACCCGCAGCGGTTGCCCACAGCACGTCCACCACGATCCAGCGTTGCCCGAAATCACCTAAATCATGCAGCCCGAGCAGGCCTAAACCCAGCATGACAAAGGGAAAGGCGCTGCCGTCGTTCATTCCCGCCTCGCTGGTCAGGATAAATCGCAGACGATCGTGGTCAGCTGCGTGGCGTATCTGCACCTCGGTCGCCAGCACCGGATCGGTTGGCGCTATGATAGCTCCGAGCAGCACTGCCGCGCCCAGCGATAATCCCAGGAGAAAATAGCTAAAGCCGGCAACCAGTGCGACCGTGACAGCCATGGAGAAAAAGGCCAGAAAAACCGGCCTCCGCCAGCGCGTGAAAGTGAGCGGCACCGGCATCTTTACCCCGGCTGAAAACAGGGAGATCAGCACTACCACCTCAGTTAATATTTCGAGCAGGGCTGACTGTTCGAGAGGGTTGAAGTGGAAGAGGCCGAAACCTGTCGGACCCACCAGCAGTCCCACCGCCAGATAAACTATGGCCGAGGTGACCGGTGAGCGCTTGATAACCGGCATCGTCAGGCCCATGGCAAGCATCAGACCGCCTACCAGTAAAAACCATCCCGTATTATTCATTGCTGCTCAGCGCCTGTATAGGCCCCGGGTTGTGCAGCCGCCCGGATTGCTGCTTAATGGTAAGCGGCTTGTATGTATGACAAACTTTTTGAATTGAGCTCAAATGTGATTGAATCTCTGCTTGGATGTCCGGTTTTTGCATTGGCTCCTTGGATTCCGAGATTATCTGATTGACTTGGGGGAGATTTGCCATCACGGCTCGCGCTCGGGTCCAGATCAATGAACATTTTGGATCTCCCGACGGCCTTCTCTTTTTTGCGTGTCGAAACTTTACTAAAAAAACAAAGTGTTAACCGGAAAAGAGCAGGTCTTTTTAAACCTGTCTTCAGATACGGGAGGAAAGGTAGAGTGAGGTCGCTTTCTTTATTGCCTTCTGAAAATCATCGAAGCCCATTGGCTTTATCATAAAATCGCTTGCTCCCGAGGAAAGTGCTTCTGTTTTGTCATTCTCATCAAGAGAAGATGAAAAAATAACCACCGAAACCATGTCAAACCGCCTGTCCGATCTCATCTCCCGCAGTACTTCCAGGCCACTCACCCTCGGCAGCTTCATGTCAAGAAGCATCAGTTCCGGATTCCCCTCTGGTCTCTCGGTATAATCGCCACGGCGGTTAAGAAAATCAAGGGCCTGTTGCCCGTCCTGCACCACCTCGCATTCACCCTCGAGAGACAATTCTTCCAGGGCTATCTTCATCAGGATTATATCATTCGCCTCGTCTTCCGCAATTAGTATACGCTTCAGGCTATACATTTAATTCCACCTTCTCCTTTGGAAAAGCCAGATAAAAGACTGCCCCTTCATTTAATTTTCCTTCTGCCCATACCCTTCCACCATGACGCTTGACAATACGCGCAACATTGGCGAGTCCGATTCCTGACCCCTCAATATCCTCGACACCATGCAACCGTTGGAAGATTCCAAAGAGTTTATCGTAGTATTGCATGTCAAAGCCGATTCCGTTATCCTTTATATACATGACATACTCGGTCTCCTCAACCATAAACCCGATTTCTATAACGGCAATGGGACGGCTCCTCGTAAATTTCAGGGCATTGCCTATCAGGTTCAAGAATACGAGCTGAATCATTGCTGCGTCTCCCCATACCTGCGGCAGATCGGCTATCCGCCACTGAACATTCCTGTCTTTTATGTCGACAGCATGATTCAATATGACGTCATGGATGACAGTGTTGAGATTCACCAGGGTTTGGTTCAACTCGATGCGTCCCATCCGGGAGAATTGCAAAAGCTCATCCGCCAGTGTGGACATCGTGCCGGATGCCTTGAGAATGGTAGTGAGAAAGGAGCGGCTCTGCAAACTGAGGACAGGCCATGCGTCCTTTTTAAGGAGCTCGGCAAAAATGTTCATGTGCCTGATAGGCGCTCTTAGATCGTGAGAGACGGAATAGGTGAAGCCCTGGAGTTCCTTATTCGATGCTTCCAGTTTTTCAATCAGCTTTTTCCGTTCATCTTCCTGATGCTTTCTCTCGGTGACATCTCGTGTCGTTCCCGCGATACTTTCTACCTCGCCGTCTGGTCCTATGACGGGTGTGAAAATATGTTCATAGACGCCGAAAATGCCTGTGAGCGGGGCTTTGAACGGCACTTCACCCTTGATCGGATGCTTGGTTTCAATTACCTCGGCAATCTCACGCATGTGCAAATCGTGATGCCACTGCTCATATCCGAGCTCTCGTGGTGTCTTACCGATTATATCCGGCAGACTCATACCCCAGACCTCAAGCAGCCTTCGGTTCGCGTAAATAAATCTACCCTGGAGATCAAAAACATAGACAAAATCGGGTGTGGTGGAAGTAATTCCCTGGAAAAGCCGCACTTGCTGCTGAAAACGATCCCTGGCCTGTTCCAATGCGCTTTCTGTTTGTTTGCGCCTGGTGATATCCGCCACTACTCCTATTACCCGTATAGGTTTCCCCTGTTTGTCGAAATGCACAATTCCCTGTGGGGCAATCCAGTGGATACTGCCATCCCGCCAGCGCACTCGCGCTTCAAAAGACAGTTTTCCTGTTTTTATTGCTTTAGCGAATGCGTCCTTGATCATTGAACGATCTTCGGGCAGCACGTGCCGCCTCGCTATTTTGATTCCCCATTTAGATTGGAGTTCCGAATAGCCCCAGATCTCGTCGTGGCGCAATGAACGTATCATGGTCCCGGTAATGAGGTCCAGATCCCAGGTGCCGAGATCAGCAGCTTCCACTGCAAGACGAAGCCGTTCTTCACTCATCCTGACTTGGTTTTCCAAGTTTTTATAACCACTTATTTCGCGAAGGACACCTACCCAGTAGTTCAGATTCAGTTCTTTATTCTGAATAACAGTAAAGTTGTCCCCTAGCAGGATATATTCGCCGTTTTCTGCCAGAAAGCGAAACTCAAGGACTCCTGAGAAGTTTCGCTTCTCCTTGATCTCGACAAGATCTTCACGGATCCGTTCAACATCGTCGGGATGGATTCGTCTGAGAAAATCTTCCAGAGAGAAGGATGTGAATGTGTCTGAGGAGATTCCGGTGAGTTTTTCAACTGCCTGACTAATAAAGTCATATTTATCCGTATTCAAATTTCGGCGATAAATGACATCCGTGGAGATGGCTTTGAAGGTTTCAACCAATTTGCTGTGCTCTCCATAGCATTCCCTCACGTCTTTTCCAGCTTCCAATGTATCGGTTCTGTCTTCCAGTGTCAGAAGGATAATGGGCTTACCGCCGGCTTCCAGGTCGATACGCCGGCCATTCAACAGTATTATTCTACGGCCGATATCAGGGAAAGTCTGATCGATTCTCAGGTCCTTGCACATCGCGTCATCCGCGAGAATGGTGTTAAGTGCTTTTCTAAGTCCGGCAATATTCCACTGACCATTGCCAAGTTCATAGATCGAGCAGGTGTGCATGTCGGTTTCCGTCTTCTGGAATTTTCTGGAAAAAGTATCATTTACATAAAGCACCTGCAGGTCTTCATTGAGTATGACCAGTGGTTCCCGGATAATTTCCGCTATAGCTCTGATTGAACCTGGCAGATTCTGATATGCCGAAATTTCCATTTCATGTCCTTTAATCCGCGACCACCCGAAGTGCCGTTGGGATAGGCCCCTGGAAAAAAAACCGGCTACCGATTCTAAATTTTTTAATATGATTGTTGCTAAGGTGGTGGAAGTAGTTTTACAGTTTGCCGGGGTTGATGAATTCAGTCTCCATAACCGTATTTATTATAGGTCAGGCGATGTATTAAAAGTTCTTGAAGGCCTCAGTGCCATATCTGGAATTATAAACTCTCTCTCATTAATTAACCTTAGGGGGTTCATGTGTCAACTAAGGAAGTTTTATCCGACGAACAGCCCAAATCGGCGAGGCAGAGGCGTAAAGCCTATGGTTTTAGGAGATTAATTATGAAGAAGTACAATAATTGATTGAAAACTTAAAGTAAAAAACCCAGTCTGCCCCGCTTCTTATGTGCGCTTTTCTGCGATAGAATCTAGCGTTTGCCTGGTATTAGAACAGTAGGAATTTTCTAATTTCTGGGCAGACACCGGCTAACTTCGCGGTTTGTCTGTTTTCATATTCATCATCGACTATCTCAATTGGCTTATAGAATATCCAGTGCTGGGGTGAGCAAAAAGCCTCCCTTTTCAAGGTAGCGTTCAAAACGCCAGCAGCATAAGAGTCATGGCCCCGGCGAGCAGGCCATAAAGCAAAAAGGGCAGTATGTTTTTGCGCAGGACAATCCCCTCCATCCCGAATAAGCCGACAACGGCTCCGACCGCGACGATATTGTGGATGCAGATCATATTTCCCATGGCACCGCCCACCACCTGAGCGGCAATGATGATATCCCGACGGAACCCCAGCTCTGTTGCCACTCCCCACTGAAATTCGGCGAAAAGCAAATTGGAGACGGTGTTGGAACCGGTAATGAAAGAACCTACTCCGCCGACAAAGGCCGCCGCCACCGGCCAGGCGCTGCCGACCAGGCCGGCTATGGCCTGGGCCAGGGCTATAGGCATGGAGAGATAGCCATGGGGATTCAAGAGGTCGTCCTGGATACCGGTACCCCGAAAAATCGAAACGATTGCCACGGCAAAGAGTAATGCTATGGTCGGGTTTTTTATGGCCCTGAATGAGTCTTTCCAGGCCTGGACGGCATGTCCGGCAGGCATGGCATGCAGCCACACCGTCAGCAGCGCCACCATGGTAAAGGGTATCAGCCCGGGAAGATAGAGGTAGGGAATAGCGGCATCAACCGTCGAAAACCCGAGGATATCGACAAAATCGATGGACCTGGCGGAGAGAAAACCCTTGAGGCCGAACTGAGGAAGACGGGTGAAAACCAGGATCAGGCCAATCAGCACATAGGGACTCCAGGCCCGCAGCTGGCTCATATGCTCCTTGGGCAGCTCCAGGCTCTGCGGCGGCAGGATACCGGTCCAGTGCGCTGGCCACTTTTCTGCAGGTCCGAAGGAAAATGATTGTCTTGGCAGGAAAAATCCGCGTTTCACACCCCAGACAACAATTATCAGGGCCAGAAGGGAGCCGACCAGAGAGGGAAATTCCGGCCCGACATACCAGGCCAGGAGAAGATAAGGGACCAGGAAGGAACAGGAGGCGAACAGACAGAAGCGCCAGGCCGAAAAGCCCTCACGCCAGCTGCGCCGTGGCGAGAAGTGGCGGGTGAGAAATCCGCACATAAAGAGCGGCAGCAGCATGATCATCGGCACATGAATCAAAGCCACCAGTCGGCCAACCTGATGATTGAAAGAGGCCACATCGTTAAAGGGCAACCCGGGGGTACCGGCTTTGACGACATCGACAACCAGAGGCTGCAGGTATTCAAGTCCGAGAAAAATCGGTGTACCCACCGCGGCAAAGGGCACCGGCACAGTATTGAGCACCAGGCAGACCAGGGCAGCTGCAAGCGGGGGAAAGCCGAGCAGCATGAGTAATGGAGCCGCCAGGGCTGCCGGGGTTCCGAAACCGGCTGCACCTTCAATAAAAGCCCCGAAAAGAAAGGCGATGATTACCAGCTGGACCCGCGGATCGGGCGACAGACGATGGAAGCCCGCCTGAATCGTCTCCATGCCGCCGCTGTACTTGAGGGTGTAGAGCAGAACTATAGCCCCAAAGACAATGATGAGCAGATTAAAGGCGATGACAAAACCCTGCAGGGTCAGGGCGGCGATATACAGGGGGGTTGTCTTCCAGACCAGAAGGGCTCCTGCCACGGTTGCCATCCAGGCAACCGGCATGGCGAAGGTAGCCGGTTTGCGCAGGCCGACCATCAGGAACAAGGCGACCAGGATAGGTACAACGGCAACGATTGCCAGAATTCCATTAGACATGATGTGCTCTCTGATTAATGTGGTCGGTCATTTTTTGCTCGATAAAACCTTCACAATCCAATCTGCTGCAGGTGATGTGCAGGCGAGCCAACCTCCTTGCTTCTTCCTGGTCACCGGCACGTATTGCCTCGAGAAGGGGAAGGTGCGCCGCCAGCACTGCTGGAGGGTTGTTTGTCTGTTTCACAAAGCCGCGAAGGAAGAGGTGGATATGAGAAATCAAGGCCTCATGCATGGAAGCAAGAAAGGGGCTGCAGGCAAACACGGACAACTGCTGATGAAATTTCAAGTCGATATCGGCTATCTCATCCCAGGGCGTTTCCATGGTCACCTCCTGGTCGAGCAGCTCTTCGAGGCGGCGCAGATCTTCGGTTGTGCGCCGCTGTGCCGCAAGACCGGCGAGTTCGCTTTCCAGCATGGTTCGAGCCTCGACAAACTCCGCCAGCCGTTGCGGATCGTCAAGGGCGAAATGAGGGATCAGCACATTTTTTAAGGCCGAACTTTTCACCCCGTCCTGGACATATGTTCCCCGTCCGTGGGCAGTGGCAATTATTCCCATGGCATTCAGCCTGCTCAGCGCCTCCCGCAGCGCCAATCTGCCTACCCCGAACTCCATCTGCAAGCGGCGTTCGCTCGGCAGTTTCGATCCAGGAGGATAGATCCTATCATGAATCCGCCCGGTCAATAGATTGACCACCGCCTCCACTGTCGATGTTTTCTTTATTATTACCAATGGATTTCCTCTTCCCCGAACAATTTAACTGCAGGCTGCCTTATAAAAAACGCTTTTCTTGTACTACTCATCA
The DNA here is from genome assembly GCA_016278675.1 of Desulfobulbaceae bacterium. Lineage (GTDB taxonomy): Bacteria > Desulfobacterota > Desulfobulbia > Desulfobulbales > Desulfocapsaceae > Desulfopila_A. The sequence goes on from JADQBJ010000009.1 coordinate 89,978, forward strand.
TACCAGTTGTCAATTCTAGAAAATCATTTTCTCTTCTGATATTGCAAAGAAGCTTCAAATTGTTGGGGTTCGCTGCGCTCACCTCCAACCTACCTTTCAATATTCGTTTGTGGCAATCCGGTAAGTTGGTACTGACGCCAGGAATCCCAACGCTTTAGCTCGCCGCCATCCTGATCATTGTTCTTTATGGCTGGTTATTGCTTTGCCTGCCGAGCAGCTCCTATACAAAAAAAAAATTTAAAAAAAACCGGGGGTAGTCACTCTGTGATAACCCGGGTATGGCATAATGGATTTGAAAGCTGAGGGTTGTTGTCGCAGGCTAATATTTGAAGGAGTAAGTGTAATGAATTCAGAAAATGAACATAAACTGTTTCAGGAATTTCCCGATCTATTCAAAAAAGATTTGCTGTCTCGCGGGTTTGAGTGCCAGGATGGCTGGTTTGCTTTGCTTTACGAACTTGCAGGGCAATTGGAAAATTATCTCGCCGGTAACAAGGGTTGTGAAAAGCCGCAAATCCTTATGGTCAGGCAGCAGATGGGTGAATTGAGAATCGATGTCTTTGGAGGTGACCAGGTTATTCGAAGAATGATTCGCCAAACGCAGGATAAAGCCAGGGCTGTTTGTGAACTGGATGGTGAACCTGCAATTGGATTATTTGTATGCGCTCCATATTGGTACCGGTGCCTCTGTAGAAAATGTGCAGAATTACATGATTGCATGGATATTGAAGACTTACGCCATGAAGACTCCACGGTCGCCATTATCAATGAACTTCACTTGAAAGAAATCAATTTATCGGAAGAGCTTTTTCTTTAAAGCTTTTTATTGCGGAGGTGCCGACATGTTATCTCAATCAAAAGCAAATGAGCTGAATACTCTTTTTGGAATCGAATTCAATGACTATGCGGAGCGACAATCGGGAAAATGGACTTGTCCGCTCTCCGAAGAAATTATCGGAGATTATTTTATCATTCCCCTGACCTCGGCGAAGATGCTTAAATCTGAAGGCTATCTGATGAATAATTGTTGCCGTGACTATCTTGAATTATGCGAAGTGGAGAAATATCGAATATTTTCAATGCGAAGTCTGTCAGATGAACGTGTCGCAACCCTGGGGCTGAGGAATGAAAATGGACATTGGTGCTTTGACCAATGTTTTGGACCATCAAACTCAGATGTGCTGGAAGAAACCATCGAATATCTGGACGAGGATGCTGAGCTGCAGACTGAGGTACTTCCGAGCGACTTGTACTATGTGGCTCATGAAGTAGTGAGATTGATGAATGCTGGTCATGGCAGCCATTAGTGTCTGACTCCTGAAAAGCCACTCCAATTATCTCCTTTTCCAGTTGTGGTATTTTTCAAGCCAGGCGAGCAATTTTTGCGGAGCATGGGCGCGCTTCCATTCTCCTGCCGCGTATTTATTAGCTTCGGCCAGAGTCGGATAGGTGTGGATGGTGCCCAGAATTTTGTTCAGGCCGAGTCCCTGCTTCATAGCCAGGACGAATTCGGCAAGAAGATCGCCCGCATGTTCACCGACGATGGTCACTCCGAGGATTCGGTCCTTTCCGGGGACGGTGAGCACCTTGACAAAACCGTGGACGGCACTGTCGGCGATGGCCCGATCAAGATCGGCCATATCAAAACGGCTGACCTCCACCTCGATATTCTTCTCGCGTGCTTCCTGCTCATTGAGGCCTACCCGGGCGACTTCCGGATCTATGAACGTGGTCCAGGGGATAACCGAATAATCCACCCTGAATTTCCAGAAATCTCCAAAAAGGGCATTAACCGCGGCATACCAGGCCTGATGGGCGGCGGTATGGGTGAACTGAAAAGGGCCTGCCACATCACCGGCCGCATAAATATTAGGATAGAGGGTTTCCAGATATTCATTGGTTGCCACGGTACGTTCCGTGGGGATGCCGAGATCCTCGAGGCCGTAGCCCTGCAGTCTGGCGACTCTGCCGACCGCACAGATAAGAGCATCAAATTCGAGGCGGAGCTCCTGCCCCTGATGTTCGAGGACGATGAATTTCCGCTCCCCCTCACGTTCACAGCGCAGGGCCTTATGGCCGGTCATCACCTGCACACCGTCCCGGGCCAGAGATGCCTTGGCACTTGCAGAAACCTCCTCATCCTCCCTGGCCAGAATCCTGGCGCCCATCTCTATCTGCCACACCTGCGAATCCAGTCTGGCAAAGGCCTGGGACAATTCGCAGCCGATCGGGCCGCCGCCCAGCACGACCAGCCTCCGGGGCGCTTCGTCCAGGGCGGCAAAAGAATCCCAAAGAGTATCGCTGGTAAGGTAGCCGACATCATCGAGACCGGGCAGCGGTGGTATAAAAGGTCGTGCACCCGCAGCGATGACGATGGCGCGGGAGGTTAAACGCCTGGTTCCGCCTTCATTGAGCTGAACTTCCACGGTCCAGGGATCCACCAGCCTGGCATAGCCTGAAAGAACCTCGACCCCAAGTTCGGTGTAGCGTTCGATACTGTCATGCGGCTCGATGGTGGCGATTACCTGGTGAATCCTGGCCATCACTTTACGAAAACTGAAATTGGGCATACTTGCCTCAAGACCGTAATCTGCACCATGGCGGATTCGATGGGCGAGTTTGGCAGTTTTTATTAATGCCTTGCTGGGCACGCAGCCATAGTTGAGACAGTCACCGCCCATTTTTCCCGCCTCGATGAGTGTCACCTTGGCCTTGACAGCCGCACCGATATAGGCACTGACCAGGCCTGCCGCACCGGCGCCGATCACTATGAGATTGCGGTCGAAGGTCGCCGGTTTTGTCCACTGTGCATAGACTCGGCGCTTTTTAATAAAATCGACGATTTTCTTACCGATCAGGGGAAAGATACCGAGGATGGCAAAGGATATCATCAACGAGGGCGACAGTATGCCGCTGAGGCTGTCGATCTGAGCAAGCTGTGTGCCTGCATTGACATACACTACGGTACCTGCCAGCATGCCGACCTGGCTGACCCAGTAGAAAGTCCAGGTGCGGATAGGTGTCAAAGCCATCAACAGGTTGATCAGAAAGAAAGGGAATACAGGGATTAGGCGCAGGGTAAAAAGATAGAAGGCTCCTTCCCGCTCAATACCTTTATTGATGATATTGAGCCGATCGCCAAAACGACTCTGGACGGTATCACGCAGAACGAAGCGGGCGACGAAAAAAGCAAGGGTCGCTCCGATAGTTGAGGCAAAGGAAACGATGACAACTCCCCAGATCAGCCCGAAAAGCGCTCCCGCCGCAAGGGTCAGCGCTGCGGCACCGGGCAGGGAAAGCGTGGTAGCTGCAATATAGAGAGCCATAAAGCCAAAAGTCAATGACAGGGGCGCGTCGCTGCGCCAGTCGTCCAGCCAGGCTTGGGCTTCCTTGATTCCTTCCAGGGTCAGGTAGCGATCCACATCGAAAAACCAGAAGGCGGCGATTCCAATTAATATGAAACCGACAATGAGATATTTTTTCATAATTATCATTCAATTGCTGCTCCGGTCTGCCGGAGTAGGGTTATCTGGGAACAGCATACCTTGTCTGAGCTGTCGTTGCAGAGGGGGTTCTTTTCCTTACTTCGAGAGTGATGTCGAGAGTGGAATGGAACAACAGGTCTGCAGAGAAAAGGGGAGTGAGCTATAACGGCCGGGCTGTTGGCCCCAGATGCAAAAAACAAGAACAGAAGAGTTCGATAGTTCAGCTATAGCAAAAATTTCTGAGCGGTGTTCTCGATCCCGATTCTGTTTCCGTTGATATTTTTGACAATATAGCGTCCTTCAGCAAAAATCGACTTATTCCAGGAGCACTTTAAATACACTTGTTCTCCTTTTCTGATCGCTCGGCCTCCTCCCGGTGCAACATTTATGCTTATTCCTCCCGGGGAAATGTCGTGGACATCGGCCGAAATCTCTTTCCCGTTCACTAGCGTCATGGTTACTTTGCCGCTCTGCTGTTCACGTCGCTGGACTCTGCGATTAAGGGCGCATCGGGAAAGCGTGCTGCACCTGTAACATCTGACCACTCTGGTGCGGACACTTGGGGCAACAGCAAGGCTTTTTCTGGTTTTACATTCTCCGCATATAAATAATATCCGGTTGTTTTTTACCTGGTAGAGTTTGGTTCTTGCCATTATTATCCTCTTTCGAAGAGATGGGAGACCATTTATTAATTTTGTGGATGTCCTTGTGAGCAGGTGGTTCGTCAGGTTTTGGTTGAAGGATAGCTTAGAATTAATTGTTTTTAAAGTATATGTTCTAATTATTCGCCAAACAAGAGCAAGTGCTGATTAATTCTTATTGCCCCTCCTTCATAGGGAATAAATCTCCCAGATATATCCATTCAATGGATCATAGTGTGTTAATAACACAAAGATGCGCAGGATGGCAGTAGTTTTAAGTTCAATAGAAGGAACAACACAATGACAGGTGGGTTTTTTGCCGTACTCGATGATATCGCAGTCCTTCTCGATGATGTAGCTTTAATGGGCAAGCTGGCAGCCAAAAAAACAGCGGGTATTTTGGGCGATGATCTGGCCGTCAATGCCGAGAAGGCTACAGGTTTTCCAGCGTCACGGGAATTGCCGGTTCTCTGGGCTATTACCAGGGGTTCTTTTGTCAATAAACTGATTATCCTGCCGCTGGCGTTTCTGCTGAGCGGTTATGCGCCATGGCTGATCGTACCGATACTCCTGCTGGGTGGGGTCTATCTGAGTTATGAGGGTATTGAGAAGGTCTGGCATATGATTTCACATAGACCTCATGCTGCACCGTCAGTGAAAAAGATCAGCGATAAGGCGGAACTGCTCAAGATGGAAAAGACGAAGATACAATCGGCGGTGCGAACCGATTTTATCCTCTCGATAGAGATTATTATGATTGCTCTGGGCACCATGATGGAACACTCTCTGCTGCTTCAGGTTCTGGTGGTCAGTCTGATCGCCATTCTCGCGACTATCGGGGTGTATGGGCTGGTGGCAATTCTGGTGCGTATGGACGATATCGGTTTTCATCTGATTGCCCAGGCCGCCAGGATGCGCGGGCGCTGGGCGCAAATGGTCGAATGGTCGGGGCTGTTGATGGTTGCCTCATTGCCGAAGATTATTCGTGCCCTGGGCATCATCGGAACAGTGGCAATGCTGCTTGTCGGCGGTGGAATGTTTACCCATAATATCCATATCCTGCATCAGATTCTGGACTTCATGCCGTTGTTTCTCGCCAATCTGCTCATGGGAGCGGTGGTTGGCGGAGTAGCGCTGGCAGTATCGAAAATTATAAAAAAGGTAATATCTGTAAAAAGGCCGGTCAGGGGATAAAAAAGAATCAGATAAAGCTTTTTAACCCCACTTCCGGCTTCATTTGTAACTATTGAGGTTGATCCGCATTATTTGGGCACCACCTGTCTGTACTGTAACTGTTTAGCAGTGCGCCATATGTCCATAAGCAGGGCGGTTAGCTATACATTGGGTATGCTGGACGCACTGATCATGGACAGATGGCGTGCTGCTGAATAGTTACCTTCATTTCACAAATTATAACTATAGGAATGGTGGTTTCCGGGTCTGTCAGTCCATCAGATATGGTTTACATTAAAAGCTTCGCTCCAGCCTTCTATAAGCTTGTTGGTTCGATTGGTGAGGCGATTTGAAATAATCTCCGCCAGTCGTTCCATGAAGGGATATCCAACCTCGGGATGCTGGATGAAAAAATTCCTGAGGGTGTCTGCTGGAAGGGCGAAGACCTTCGTTGGTTCGACGCAGACGGCTTTAGAGGTGAAATTCCCTGCCGGCGTGAGGGCGGACCATCCGAAAATCTCACCGGGTTCTATGGAATCGACAGCAATTTCCCTTTCGATTATTTCGGTTTTGGTGCGTGTGTAATCTTCAAAATGAACGTCTGCTTTCAATATCTGATCACTTGCTATAAGCCGAAGTTCCACTTCTCCACTAAGTACGCCGTAAAACTTGTCGGCTTTCTCTTTCTCCCGGAAAACCGTGTCTCCGGCATTGAATTCCAGCACCTCGAGATATTGGGCGATTTCTAATAAATTATTTCGTGAGAAATCTGAAAAAACAGAAAAATCTGCAATCAATTCCGGGGTACCCATACTCTACCTCTTCAATGTAAAAGTTCATTTTAACAGCAGCCTGGTTAATGCGTGGCTCCACCCATCTCCTATGTTGAGGACATGCCGCAAAGATCCTCATCATCATTGTCCCTGACCCGAACATTTCATGAATAATCATTTCTGATTACCACTGAAACTCAGCATTTCCTGGCCCAGGCCGGAACTGCTCTTTTCATCGGGACGCCATAAACCCTGGGGGCTTCGCTGCAGCCGTGCGGGCTGCAGAGACCCGTGAAAAGGGCAGTCCCAACCTTGAACTGAGGATGAGTTTTAGTCGCAGTTTTTCAAGAGCGAAACATTAATGGTGTCGTAATGATCTCTGCCACCTATGGCGTTCATTGGCTATGATTTCCTCTTCATCATAGGCCTTGCGCCTGGTAAGCACCACATCCCAATCCACCTCGTGGCCGTCAAAATGAGGGCCGTCGACACAGGCAAACATGGTTTTTCCTGCAACGGACAATCTGCACGCACCGCACATTCCGGTACCGTCTATCATGATAGGACTCATGCTGACAATGGTCTTGACCTTGAAAGGTCTGGTTGCCTGGGATATACGAAAAACCATAAAAGTGCAGCCAACGGCCAGGATCCGGTCGAATTTTTCACCATCCCGCAGATTTTTGTCCAGCAGATCATGGGCATGACCTTTGCTGCCCAGCGAGCCGTCGGAGGTGGAATATCTGACTTCATCAGCGGCCTCTTCAAGCTTATCGTGCCAATAGAGCAGGAAACTGCTGCGGGCCTCGGGGTATACAATCACCTCGTTGCCGGCTTTTTTAAATGCCCTTGCTGCCGGCAAAATGGCACCGATGCCGAAACAGCCTCCGGCCAGGCCGACCTTGCCGACTTTTTCTATTGCAAATGGTTTTCCCAGCGGGCCGGTAAACGAATAAATCTCGTCTCCTTGCGAAAGTCCAGCCAGTCTCCTGGTGGCGGCGCCGACTTCAAGAAAGACGACGGTCACCTCTCCTTTTTCGGCATCCCAGTCACAGAGTGTGACCGGGGTGCGTTCGCTGTGTTGATTGGGGATGGCAATGGCAAACTGCCCGGGCAAGGTCCTCCTTGCTATGTTCGGTGCGTCCAGGGTCATCTGGTGAATATTTGGCGCGATGATCTTCTTTTCCAGGATTTTCATTCTTTCTAATCTCGTCAAAAGTTTGCCACGATGTCAGATGGCTGGATAAAAAGTTTGATAGACAAGGCGCCGGAGATCGGGCTTTCTCGAAGTCGGAGTTTATGCCCGTACGGGTGCTTATCGTGACGCCATCATTCTTGAAGTACCTCCTGCAGATCGGGGATGACCTTCTCCAGATTGTTGCCCATGTAATGGAAATGATGTTTTTTCAGCATTTCCCTGGTCATATCGCTGTTTTTTGATTTTGATCGCGGGTGCGGTTTTTTTTCTTCACCGATCCGTGGCTTTCGCCCTGTAACCAATGATCCTTCGGCAAGTGCTTGAATCTGACGGTCAAGGTTCTGGGTATTGAAGCTTTCCTTCATATCCAATATGGCGGCTATCCTGCCGATGATCCGGCTGGTTGGCAGGATGTGATCATTTTGATGAACCGGGGTGAATCGTTTTAGTTTTCCTTCCAGGTTGAAAATATGGCCATCCGATTCCATGCTGGTTGTCAAGGGGAGGAAGACGTGAGCATAATCTGAGGCCGGGGTAAAGAACATGTTGTGCTGCACCATGAATTGTAACCCTTTAAGGGACTTGAGGAGTTTCCGGTCCGAAATATCGCCAACCAGATATAGAGCTGACAGCACCTTTCGCTTTTTGAGCATCTCCTCCGTTGTCAGACCTTCCTGCCCGGCTGCGGCGAATCCGGGAAGCAGTGCCGGGTTCATTCCGGCCATGACGGCACCATAGCGGTTGCCTTCAGGCATCAGAAAAAGCATCTTGATCTCTTCCGGCAGTTCGCCGAGGCGCATCAGGTTGTTGATATTTTCCTCGGCACGCGTTGAGTGCAGGATCTCATCACCAATGATCATAATGTTTTTCCCTGCTCTTTGAGTAGCGGCAGTCAGTTCAGCCATGAGCTGGTGCAGGAATATATGTTCCCGGCCTTTCTTGTAGAGCCGGTAATCGGTAGAGAAGTTCACGGTTCTGGTTATCGCCGAATTGGCTACGGTGACTTTTTTACCGGCCCTGTAGGCTTTTCGTATGCGGTTCTCGATGATGGGGTGGGACCAGTTGGCCTGTGCTCCTATGATGTATATATGGTCGGCCTCGAGAATATCGTCGACCTCGGCAAAACCATGAGCTGTGTGGTAATCATGAATATCCCTGATCATGGTTTTGTAGGCGTTGGTCGGATGGATATCCACATTCGCTGATTTCATGGTTTGACGGGCGAACTGCTGCAGAATGAAACTGTTTTCAAAGGTATCGTGAGCAGAGCCGATCAGGCCGAATTGCGGGCCACGGTGGTGTGCAAGGTTTTCTGCAATCAGGTTGATTGCTTCATCCCAGCCGGCTTCGGCCCATTGTCCTTCCTTCTTGATATGAGGCCTGGTGATTCTTTGCGGATGATGGGTGATATCGCCCGGAATAAACTTGCCGCGCAGGCATGCCTGCGGAGGATCTTCCTTTTTCCCCGGTTCCGGGCCCACATTGACTATCCTGTTCCCTTTGGTATTGATGGTTATTTCGCACGCTATGCTGCAAAAGGTGCAATGGGTTATAGTTGATTTATCGGGCAGGCCGACCCAGGTGCCCACCTTTTCCGAGAGCGAACCTGTCGGACAGACATCGACACAGGCCCCGCAGAATTCGCAGCCCGCTTCCTTTTGCGTTTCGTTGAAAGCCGTCCCCACCAGGGCTGAATTGCCCCTGTTGATAAAGGCCAGGACTTCACTGTAGCGCTCCTCGTTGCATATCCTCACGCATCTGCCGCAGAGAACGCAGAGATTGTAATCCAGATCATAGAAGGGATTATCCTTGACGGCAGGAAGATTCCTGTAGACCATGGGATATCTGATCTGCGTCAGACCGAGGTACTCCACCAGGTTCTGCAGCCCGCAGTTCCCGTTGTTGGTGCAGAAGTTGCAGCCGGTGGTGGTGCTGACCTTCCTGGTGGTATGCATGAACTCGCTGCATTCTTTTTTATCCCCGCAGACAAGGCAGGTATATGGATGTTCCGAGAGGATCAACTCCAGTATGTCCCTTCTCAACTCCTGCAATACCGGAGTCATGGTGGAAATTTTCATGCCCGGAGAAACCGGAGTGGTGCAGGCGGTGGGAAAGCCGCGCATGTTTTCAACCGCAACAACGCAGAGGCGGCAGCCGCCATAATCGGGAAGGCCTTCCAGATAACACAGGGTCGGAATGTAAATCCCGGCCTCTCGGGCTGCCTGCAGGATGGTGGAGCCTGCCGGTGCATGGATCTCCCGGTTGTCGATGGATACCGTTATGGTTTTTGTCTGGGCCATATTCATCGTTTTACTCTATGTAGATAGCATCGCCTGCAATCGCATCAAAACGGCAGATTTCATAACATGCCCGGCACTTGATGCATTTTTCCTTATCCAGATTGTGGGGTTCGCTTCGCGGCCCGCTGATGGCGCCTGTGGGACATACCTCCACACAGCGCTGGCATCCGGTGCATTTTTCCTGGACGACCCTGTATTGGACAAGCTCACGACAGACTGCGGCAGGACAGCGTTTATCTTCGATATGGGCAAGGTATTCATCCCGGAAATAGTTGATGGTGGTGCGCACCGGGTTGGGCGCGGTCTGGCCCAGCCCGCAGAGAGAGCCTTTGCCGATAGTGGTGGATAAGGACTCAAGGGTATCGAGATCTTCCAGGGCACCATTTCCTGCGGTGATCCTGTCCAGTATCTCCACCATTTTTTGTGTGCCGATACGGCAGGGCGCGCACTTGCCGCAGCTCTCTTTACTGGTAAAGCCGAGGAAGTAACGGGCAACATCGACCATGCACGAATGGGCGTCCATGACGATGAGTCCGCCGGATCCCATGATGGTGCCGGCGTCCTGCAGGGATTGATAGTCGATCGGCAGATCGAGATGCTCCGCTGAGAGGCAGCCGCCCGAGGGGCCGCCGGTCTGCACGGCCTTGAAGGGGTTGCGTGTCCCACTGCCGATGTCGAAGATGATCTCGCGTAAGGTGGTGCCGAGAGGAACCTCTATCAGTCCGGTTCTTCTGACCTTGCCCACCAGGGCAAAGGTTTTGGTGCCCTTGCTCTGTTCGGTGCCGAAGCCGGAATACCACTCTCCTCCATTTCTCATGATGTTGGGCAGCGTGGCCAGGGTTTCGACGTTGTGTATGGTTGTCGGTCTGCCGTGCAATCCCGATATTGCCGGAAATGGCGGCCGGCTTCTCGGCATCCCTCTCTTGCCTTCGATGGAGGCGATCAGAGCGGTTTCCTCGCCACAGACGAAAGCTCCGGCTCCTTCCTTGATTTTGATGGTAAAGTCAAAGCCACTGCCGAGAATATTGTCTCCAATCAAGCCGATCTCTTCCATCTGCGCCATGGCGATCCGCAGCCGTTCAATCGCCAGCGGGTATTCCGCTCTGATATAGATATAGCCCGAATCCGCGCCGATCCCATAGGCGGCGATCAACATGCCTTCCAGTACCGCAAAGGGATCACCTTCGATTACCGAGCGGTTCATGAATGCTCCCGGATCCCCTTCATCGGCGTTGCAGATCAGGTATTTCGAATCGCCTTTGGCGTTTCTGCAGAACTCCCATTTTTTGTAGGAAGGAAAACCGGCCCCGCCACGGCCCCGCAATCCGGAGATTTTTACTTCTTCAATGGCCGCCTCCGGCTGCTTTTCAAGGGTATTGATCAGGCCTTGAAAACCATCACGGGCGATATAATGCTGGATATTCTCCGGGTCGACGATACCGCAGTTTCTCAGCACGATTCTCACCTGGTTTTTGAGCATGGGCAACTCCCAGAATGATCTGGTCCCATCCAATTTCGAATCGCGAGCGCCAAGGTGACCGATAGGCTTGATTTTGATTTTTTCCTTGCCGACATAGCCTTTAATCAGCTTTGCGGCTCTTCCGGGATCGACATTATTGAAGCTCAGCCTCGGCAGGCCATGGGCCTGTATATCCATGAAAGGTTCGAGATAGCAGGGTCCGATGCACCCCACCTTGACCAGTTTGATTTTTTCGTTTTTATTCGATTGTTGCAGAGTATGCCAAACTGCTCCAGCGCCGGAAGCCAGACCGCAACTGCCCATTCCCACATAGACCACAGGATCCGGACTCTGCTGTAGAGCCAGCCAGGTTTCGGCGGATCTTTTCTGTAGATCAATGAAGTCATTCATATTTTTTCAGAACCTGCTGCAGTTTGAGTACGGACATGCGGCTGTGGATTTCCTGATCCACCATCATCACCGGGGCCAGGGCGCAACATCCCAGGCAGGCGACTCGCACCAGATCGAAACGGCCATCTTCACTTGTCTGATCTGGTTCGATTCCAATTTGAAGCTGGAGAGCATTTAAGAGGAAGTCACCATCCTGGACATGACAGGCGCTTCCCAGACAAATTTTTATGGAATGACGACCCGGGGGATTAAAACGGAACTGCGAGTAAAAGGATGCTACACCAAAGATTCTGCTTCGGGATATTCTCAGATGTTCTGAGATCTTGCGGATTGCGGTGGGAGATACGTAGCCCTCAATGGACTGCATTTGTTGCAGGATAGGCATCAGATTATCTGTGCCTCCCGGAGGATAGGAATCCAGGGTTTGCGTGATCGGGTTTTTCATAATCAGGTGACAGGTGGCAGAGACAGTTGCTTTGCAAGCAGAGCTAATCCTTCTTATCCTCTCCTTACACCGATATATGTATCATCCTATCGCATTTTTGAGGTTTTTACAAGTTCCGGATGATCGCGATTACAAAGGCCTCAAGGAGAAAATTCTTTTTGCTTCGTCGGCCTGCTCAAAGCAATTTGGCAGAGTGTCATGAGAGCATTGACAAAAGGAAAGAGCAGCGATATTGTGAAAAGTGATTCACAATTCACAATCTATAGTGGGAAAGAGAGAGAATGCGAGCTCAAAAGACGGAAACCGAACTGCGTAAGGAGCAAATAATCGAGGCTGCCCTGGAACTGATCAGTGCTGAAGGGGTGTCAGGACTAAGCATAGCCGGCATTGCCGGCCAGGTCGGCATTGTCCCGTCTGCGCTGTATCGCCATTTCAAGGGCAAGGATGAGGTGCTGGATGGTGTCGTGGAGTTTATAAAACGGCGGCTGCTGACAAATGTGGAGGAGGTCAGAAGTGAAGTATTTCCAGCACCGCAGCGCCTGCGCTCCATTTTGATGCGGCATGCCCGCCTTTTAAACGAGAATCGGGCGATTCCTCAGTTCGTTTTCTCGGATGGCTTTTATTCCGGAAATCCCCGACGCAAAGCAAGGGTTGCCGAGAGTATAATGGCGTACCTGAATAAAATTGAGGAAATCATAGAGGAAGGCCGGCAGGAGGGAACCATTCGTAAGGATATTGTTCCCGGGACCACCTCCCTTCTCTTTCTGGGAATGATCATGCCAGCTGCAGTTCTTGGTAAGGTATGCGAGGGAGGTTTTGATATGATAGCACATGCGGAGAATGCCTGGCCCGTTTTTGAACGATGCATCGCCGTTGATGCTCAAACCGCAATGGACTCTGATAACGGAGAGGATCATGAATAAAGTTTTGAGAAGAATATTGACAATCCTGCCGATTGCGGCGGCAGTTATACTGGTGGCCTATCTGGTGACACATCGCCCCGGGCCGGTAAAAAAGCAGGTTGAAGAGTCAATCCGAACACTGCGTGTAATCACTGTTCCCGCCGTGGATCTTGTTCCTCGGGCAATAGGCTACGGGGTGGCCGGACCCGGCTTGATCTGGGAAGCGGTTGCCGAGGTTAAGGGTACCGTGAATTTCGTCGATCCGCGTCTAAAATCGGGCCAGCTGATAGAGGCGGGTACTGTACTGGTTCAAATCGATCCCTCGGAATACCAGCTTTCCGTGGCTCGGCTGGAGGCGCAAATTGAGGAAACCAAGGCGAAAAGAGCAGAGCTAGTCGAGGACGAAAAAAACATCGGGAACCTGATTGCCATAGAGTCCCGGTCGCTGGAGTTGGCCCAAAAAACCCTGGAACGGAAAGGCGAGGCACTGGCGCGTAATGCCATCTCGCAGGATGAGGTTGATCGAGAGGAAAGAAATTTTCTGCAGCAGAAACAGCAGGTCCAGCAACTCAGCAACAGTCTTGCTTTGATTCCCGCAAAGAAAAAGGCGCTGGAGTCCTCTCTGGCCATGTTGCGCTCCGATCTCGAGCAGGCCGAAAACGATCTGGCCAAAACAAAGATAGCCGCTCCATATGATTGCCGGCTCGGTGAAGTGAGCCTGGATGCCGGGCAATTCTTAGCGGCCGGTCAACTCCTTTTTCAGGCCCACGGTATAGATGTTGCCGAGGTGGAAAGCCGTTTTCGCATTGAAGAGCTCCGTCATCTCCTGGGCGAGGAAAAACGCAACCGGTTTCTGCCGGGCATGAGTACTGGAACCTTTGCGCAACTCTTTGGCGACATCAGTGTCTTTATCAGTTTGACAAGCGGCGACTGGTCTGCACATTGGCAGGGCCGCGTCGATAGGCTGCGGGAAAGCGTGGATATCGGAACCCGGGAAATGAGAGTAGTGGCCGCCGTTGATGCCCCCTATGAAAAGGCCATACCCGGAGTGCGCCCGCCATTGACGGCAGGTATGTTCTGCCGGGTTGAGCTTCAGGCGCCCATTCGTGCCGGAAGCATTGTCATTCCCCGATCCGCAATGCACAACGGCAGCGTCTTCGTGCTTGATGGGCAAAACCTTCTGCAGACCAGACAGGTGGTTGCAGATTTTGTGCAGTCGGAATTTGTGGTGATAAAGTCCGGTCTTTCGGCTGGAGAGACCATTATTGTTTCGGATCCCTCCCCGGCCATTATCGGCATGAAAGTGGCACCCGTTGCCGACAAGGAACTCGAAGAGCGGCTGATCGCTGTAAGTCAGGGAGAGAGGGCTGAATAATGATCCGTTTTTTTAGCCGGCATCCGACTGCCGCCAATCTGCTGATGATCGCCTTTCTTGTCGCCGGTGCTCTGTCCACACCACGATTATTGCGGGAAACCCAGCCTGATTTTGCACCGAGCGAGGTTGAGGTACGCATTCTCTATCCCGGCGCCACAGCCCAGGAAGTGGAAGAGGTGATTTGCCGGAGAGTGGAAGATGCTCTGGACGGTATCACCTTTGTGGAAGAAATCCGCGCCGATTCCCGGGAGGGAATGGCCTTGATCGTTGTTGAAATGGCGAGCGAAGGTGATATTCAAACCTTTTTAGGAGACATAAAGACGGAGATAGACGCCATAGACGATTTTCCGGCAGAGGTGGAGGATCCGATCGTCTCCGAACTCGGCCGCACCGATCCGGTAATTTCCCTGCTGGTCTCAGGTCCGTTGAGTTTGCCTGATCTCAAGGCATATTCCGAAGATCTGAAAGAGAGGATGCAGGAGGCGGGAATTGCGCTGATAACCATCGAAGGTTTTTCCGAGCATCAGCTCCGCGTTTCACTTTCCGAAGCCTCCCTGCGTCTGCTGGGGATCAGTGCCGCTCAGGTAGCCGAAGTGATTATCGCTCAGAGCAGGGATACTCCCCTGGGCAACCTGGAGACCCGTGAAAGGGATATTCTGCTGCGTTTCGCCGATCAGCGCCGCACTGCCGAGGCCCTCGAAAAACTCGTCATTCTCGCTACTCCTGAGGGTGGTGAGGTCCACTTAGGGGATATCGCCGTTATTGAAGATGTCTTCAAGCTCAATGAAGACAAAATCATGATGGACGGCAGGCGCAATGCACTCCTTAAAATCGAGAAATCTAAAACCCAGGATGCCATCCGGGTGGCGCAGATGGTCAGGTCCTTTGTGGAGAGTGAGCGTCTGCGTTATCCGCTGATGGAATTGACCTTTACCCAGGATCAGACCAATATTCTCGTCGACCGCCTGAATATGTTGGTCAAAAATGGTGCTCAGGGACTGTTGCTGGTTTTTATGACCATGTGGCTGTTTTTCAATATCCGGATTTCCTTCTGGGTGGTCATGGGCCTGCCGGTCTCATTTCTGGGAGCATTCATCCTTGTGCCCCATCTTGGGCTCAGTATCAATATGTTCACTATGGTCGGCATGCTGATGGCGATCGGCCTGCTGATGGATGATGCCATAGTTATCGCTGAAAATATCATGGCGCACCGACAGCGCGGGAAATCGCCGCTCACTGCCGCGGTGGATGGTACCAGGGAAGTGGCCTCGGGTATTATCTCTTCGTTTCTCACCACTATCTGCATACTGGGGCCTCTGGCTTTTATCGAAGGCCAGATCGGCAATGTCCTCAGAGTGGTTCCCATGATGTTGATTCTGGTTCTGGCGGTCAGCCTCATCGAGGCGTTCTGGATCCTTCCCGCTCATCTCAATCACGCCATGCACCGTTTCGACCCGCAAGAGACCAATCATTTTCGGCAGCGCTTCGATAGTTTTTTTGAATGGCTGCGTGAGCGGTTGCTGGGCAGAACCATCGATCTGTTATTGAAATGGCGCTATCTTTTTCTAGCTTCGATAATCGGCCTGTTCATTCTTTCACTGGGGATGATCGCTTCCGGAAAAATCAAGTTTCAGGGTTTTCCGGAGCTGGAGGGCGATATTGTGGTGGCACGGCTGCTGATGCCTCAGGGAACCCCGCTGCAGCATACCGAACAGAGAGTTAATCATATTCTGGAATCGCTGGACAGGACAAACAGGAAGTTTAAGGCGCAGCAGACAGATGAGCAGGATCTTGTCAGGAATTCCTATGTCCAATATAATGTGAATACGGAGGCCTTCGAAAATGGACCTCATGTGGCCACCATTACCGTGGATCTGTTGACGGCGGAGAAGCGCTCGGGAACCATTGATGCATATCTGGCCGATTGGCGCAAGGAGATAGGGGAACTGCCCGATGTGCTCAGCCTGACCTTGAACGAACCGGGTTTCGGCCCCGGCGGCCGCCCTATAGAAGTGCGGCTGCGAGGCAAGGACCTGGTCGAGATGAAACAGGCTGTTCTCGACCTGGAGGCCTGGTTCTCTCAGTTTGAAGGGGTGGTGAACCTTGCCGATGATCTTAGAACCGGTAAGCCCGAGCTGCGCATATGGATGCGTGAAGGAGCCTATGGGCTCGGCATCGATGCGGCAGGGGTCAGCCGCCAGCTGCGTGCAGCCTTTCAGGGCATAGAGGCCGATAATATTCAGGTTGGGCCGGAGACCTATGAGATTGAGGTGCGTTTGGCGGATATGGGTCGGGACAGCTTGCAGGACCTCGAAAGTTTTAATCTTATCCTCGATGACGGCAGCCGCATGCCATTGAGTGCAGTGGTGCAATGGGAAATGGAAAAGGGCTGGGCCCGAATAGCCCGCTTCAATGGGATGCGGGCGGTAACCTTGCGCGGTGACGTAGATACCCGGCTGATTAACACCAACGAGTTGATGAGGCTCTTTCAGAAGAATTATCTTCAGGATTTCAATAAAAGATATCCGGATCTGCAGTTATCGGTTGCCGGTTCTCTTGAAGAAACCAATACCACGCGGCTGTCGATGCTGGCTTCCCTGTTTATTGGCCTTATCGGCATCTTCTTTCTGCTCAGCTTCCAATTCAGGACCTTTACCGAACCATTTGTGGTAATGCTGGCCATTCCTTTTGCCTTGATCGGGGTGGTCTGGGGGCACGGCCTGATGGGAGTGCCTGTGAGCATGCCGAGCTTGCTGGGGTTTATCGCCCTTGCCGGCATAGTGGTCAATGACTCCATTCTTTTGGTACTCTTTTTGAAAAATGCCAGGAGAAAAGGACTTTCGGCGCAGGAGGCAGCTGCCGGAGCAAGCCGGGCCAGGTTTCGCGCTGTTCTGCTGACTTCCACCACAACTATAGCCGGACTGCTGCCGCTGTTGTTCGAAAAGAGCCTTCAGGCCCAGATATTGATCCCTCTGGTGATCAGCACAACATTCGGACTCATGGCCAGCACGGTGCTGGTGTTGCTGGCCATTCCCTGCATGTATCTGATTCTGAGCGATTTAGGTATAGTGGAGAAAATCGGGATAGATGAAACGGCAGAGTGAATTTTAATACCTTCTGGTCCCCAAAAGCAGTGATTGCCAATGTCGATGATCTTATAAAGGTCATCGATGTAGTCGAGATGGACAAGTTCATCATTGTTTATTCGAAGGAAATGTTGCATTCCTGTCAAACTGTCGATACACTCTGAGAAACATTCTTTGGCTGGCTTCGATGTTGTTTTGCCGGAGCCTCAAATCTCAAGGAAAAATGGAAAGGAGCGTATGCTATGATCGGTTTTCAAAAAAGCAACTCCGATACTACCCTGGAAATGCTGAATAATGGCCGGATACAGGAAGTCAGTCTGGAAAAGGATCGTATCACCATATTGAAATTTCTGATAATCGTCCTTCCCATGTGGATCAGTGCCAAATTCTACAGCGGACCAAATCTGGAATTCGTCCGCAATTATCTGGCGGCCATCATCCTGATGGTTCTGCTTGCTTTGGTCTTTCAGTTTATTTATACCAGGTCGAGGGAGAAAGTCGTTCTTGTTTCACTTTTTATTGTTCTTTCCCTGATACAGGCTGTCTTTGTCGCTATGCCTTCATTATTATCGGAGCTGACTTTTTCAATAGGTCAGGGAACATTTTTCGGTGGCGAACCCACATTCCATATGATTCCTTATTATGGAGTCGGCGGCTTTATCGGGTATTTTGTGTTGAAGGGGTGCAGGAAGAAAGAGATCCTGCGCAAGTGAGGGTAAAATTCCGGTAGCGTAATCGCAAATAGTTTCTAAGAATTTTACAGCAATTCGTAGTTCTTTAAACAGATGGAGCCGGTTATTGATTAACCGGCTCCATCTGATTTAGCACATTCCGCAATCGTATTGGGGAATGCAGGGACTACAGTCTATTCTAGCCCCATAGGCCCCATCCGAAAGAAGCTGTAAAAAGGATGGCAACCACCACCACCACGATAAGATATAAATCTTCCCTAGCCATATTTACCTCCCGGTATATACGAATTATATTTCATCAACAACAATGTTTTGGTTTTCATCGGCACGCCTGATCTGCGTTGCCGAGGTTGTCGACATTTCAGCTTTGAAGCAGAGTGCCCACATCATCACTATACCGACAATCCACCATACTATCTGCCAGGACCAGAGCGGCGGAAATCCGGCAAACTCAAATGCACCGTTGCCGATGATACAGAAGGGTCCGATGGCACAGAGGTACCAGAGAGGTACTAGGACTTTCATGGCATTCCGCCATTTCTTGCCGCTTTCGGAAGGACCGTCAACATCATCGAGCCATGCCCGTACCTCGGCCTGACGCTCCATGGTCTCCTTGGAATCCTTCACTCCCAAGGCACGGCAGAGATAGGCTATTACCAGTCCGGTGAAGAGTCCCCAGAAGGCGGTATGCATCGAAAGCGGATACTGGTATACGAAGTAGGTGATGAAACAGGCGATAATGGCACCCAGCAATCCGATGACAACGCCGATAGAGGGATATTTGAAACCGTAATGCACACCCAGCAGCATCAGATACATGATAAAGCCAAAGGCAGTAGCAAACCCGCCGATCATAACAATTGCACCGGGAGCGGTGAGGCTCACCACGACTGCGAGGACGGTGATAACCGTAACGAAAAACCGGTTGGCCCAAATCTGTTCGGCGTGGCCTGCCTTCTTTTTCTTGAAATAGCGCCAGTAAACATCCCGGAGAACAATGGTTCCGCCGGTGCCGATATAGGGGGCGGCGGTGGAGTGGATGGCGGCGATGATACCAAGGAAAACGATGGCCATTACCGGTCCGGGAAGAACGTAGTTCATCAGCATCGGCACCACGTCGCCGTCAACCTGAGGAGCTATCTCCCCCATATTCTGGAGGATACGGGCACCCATCCCCTGAAATGCGGTAAAGAAGAACAGAGCGATACCAACGATGAAAGTAGACATGAAGACCTGCTGCCAAGGCAGGGCCTTGGGATTAGCCATACCGAAATTCCAGAGAATAAACGCTGGTGATGACTGGATTCCCATAAGGGCGAACATGTAGGTGAGGATCATGACCGTTGTCCAGCCGCCCGCGCCAAGACCGAAATGGATCACGCTGGGCACTGTCAAATATTTTGCCTCCAGCATTCTGATATTATTGCTGAATTCGGTCCAGCCGCCGAGAGCCGGGGCAGTGATTGTGAAATACCCAAGCAGGACGATACTTAAGACAAGCAGGATGAACTGGATAACCCCAACCCAGGTACTTGCCTTGAGCCCTCCCGTGACCACATAAAACCAGACGATAAAGGCCATGAAAAAGAGACCGGCGGTATAGGGCACTCCGGCAACAATTTCAAAAAGTTTTGCCGCGGCGATAAGCTGCAGGCCCGAGTAAAACATGGAATAGAGTACCGCTGAAAGAACCGTCAGCCAGCGGATAGCCTCGTTGTTGTAATAATAGGCAAACATATCACCCGGAGTAACGAATCCGTAATGCTTGCCCAGCAACCAGTTTCTTTTGGCAAAAAAGGCTCCCGTGATCGGGATTGTGAGAACGTAGAACGAAGCGAAGGCATAGGCTAGGCCATCACGCCAGATAAGTCCCGGGTGACCAACCGTAGTCCAGCCGGAAAAGGAAGCGGCTGTGGCCGCCATAAGAAATGCAATAAACGGTATAGAACGTCCCCCAATGGCATATCCCGATGCGGTTTTTTCAGTGAAATAGCCTCTAAGTCCCCACCAGAAACAGTAGATGATATAGATACCTAGAAAGGTAAATACCCAGGTTTTAGGTTCCATTACGGCTCTCCTCCTGTCTTTTTTAGTTAATCTTTCTGAATACTAAAAAACCGACATTTTCGTTCTGTAATCACCTCCTTTTGTGTATCTTGAAAGTAGATTCGTTTTTTTTTTGCAGGAAGTCACGGTCAGTGGAGATCCTGCTCCCGTTCGGCTTTTGCTTAAAAACGACTATTGATCCTGGCATCGAATCATCCGGAGACGAAGACGCACAAGAAGGATGGAACAGTCGTTTGCAAATGGTGCGCTGCTATGACTGATATTTTTGAAAAAAATTCGAATGACCGACAACACCGGCACCATTTCCTTATGCCGCCGTTTGCCTGCTCCGCTAGAAGCAGAGCAGATGCCGCCGGTAGAAAGAATGAATATGCCTGTTTATTGTTAGCGGATTTGGGATTTGCACCAAACCGCCTCTATTGCCGCTATCGCTAATATTGATCCGGTTCTTGTAAAACAACAAAAAGCCGGGGGTTCCTGAAGATTATGAAAGGCAGAGTCTATTCTGAGCACTCTGATAATTACAATCTATTGTATAATAAATAATGATAATTTGCATCATAAAAATTTATTCTATATTTTTAATATGTTGCGGAACATTAACGACATACGGACAGAAATTTTTGAAAATACCGGAAGATATATTTTTTAGGAGGTTCTAATTTTTACAAAGAGAGAATGATCCGAAAATATTCGAGGTTGAGATGACCATGCTGCTACGCCAAAGAGGAGATCTGCTTTTTGCTGTGTATCATGCTGGCCTTTTCATGTGTATAATGTTACTACATTAAAAATGACGAACTCGTAAAAAGCTCGATCACAACAATCTTCTCCCGAAAAATGAAATGGAACGATTATTGATAATATGTTTTTCAGCAGCTCTTGGAACCGGCTTCTATTACTGGTTCTCTGTGATGATCAGGAAGAAGTGGATGCAGGAGTATATCTTCACGCATCAATGGCTGCTTTCTCCCAATGCAATATGCTACTGGCGTACGGTGCTGGCGATCGGTGGGTTTTTCCTCTACTTTTTTTCCGGCTATCAACCTGTTGCCATTCTGATCTTTACCTTCGCCGCCATCCTTGACGGGGTCGACGGAGTCGTGGCCAGAAACTGCAACATGATTTCACGGTTGGGCGAATGGCTCGATCCGATGTGCGACAAGCTGACCTACCTGCCACCCCTGCTGGGGTTTGCGTATATTGGAATCCTATCGGTTAAGCTGGTTTGGATACTCATCGCGGTTGAGCTGTTCGGGCAGTTTTTTGCCAGAAGAATACTGCAGTATTTCAAGATTTCCGGAGCCGCCAATAATTTCGGCAAAATCAAGGCAATCATCTGTTTTGCACTGGTTATTTTTTGCGCCTTGCTTGATGAGAATCGCGGAGTCGTTGATATCGGCGATGAAATCCTTCTTGCCTGCATCATTCTCTCGACCGCCTCGGTGGTCTTCAAGTTTGTACCAAATAGACTGTATGCCGATATTCTTTCAACGCTGAATTTCATTTGTGGTGTAACCAGCCTGGTTTTGACCTACAACGGCTATATTGCCAGGGCGATAATCGTAATTATCGCCGGGCAGCTTTTTGATCTCTTCGATGGACGGATGGCTTTAAAACACGGCGGAACAATTTATGGACCCTATCTTGATGATATTGCAGACTTTGTCAGCTTTGGCCTTGCCCCTGCCTATGTAATGGTCAAACTGGGCGTACCGGTTTCCTATATTTTTGCTTTAATCTATATCAGCGGGGTCGCCTACAGGCTTGTACGTTTTGTGACAACCGATAAGCAGAGAACCGATCTGCCGGAAGGAGTCTTCAACGGGTTGCCCAGTCCCGCCGGAGCATTGATCGTCCTGGGCGCTTCCCTGGCTGTTCCGCCAGATTATTTGCCGCTGGTAGCTTTGCTCTCCGTCGGACTTATGGTGAGCAAAATTCGTTTCGCTCATTTCGGCAGGGTGATTATGAAAGAGATACCGCGGCCTTTGTTTTTCATGGGAAGCGCAATGATAATCGTCATCATCGCCCTTGTCTTCAAGACGAGAAGCATAGAGATGTTCGGCTATCTTATTCTTGGCTCGGTATTTCTGTATATGATAGTAGGAAGGAAGTTATTGCAGAAAAAAAGCGCCTGAAATATCAGGCGTTGCAAGCGGAGCTTTAATCGCTCTGCGCCTCACTTTCATCCACCTTGGCAAGGATCACCGCGCCGATGATAAAGAGAACGACGATGCTCAGCACTCCCCACCTGGTATCTCCGGTGAGCCCGCCCACCATCCCCATAAGAAAGGGGCCGCTGATGGCCGCAAATTTCCCGAAAACATTATAGAAGCCAAAAAACTCAGCACTTCTCTGCGGCGGGATAAGTCTGGCGAAATAGCTTCTGCTGAGTGCCTGGATGCCGCCCATAGCGGATGCCACCAGAAAGGCAATGATCCAGAAAAGCATCGTTTTTGATTGATAACTTGCCAGCGAGGGCAGGAGAAAGGCCAGCAGGGTGATCAGGCAATAGACCATTATACCGGCAAGCAGCATATTTCTGGTGCCGAAAACAAGAGCAAGCCTTCCGTACAACAAGGCAAAGGGAAAGGCGACAATCTGGATAAACAGCAGGACGGCGATCAGAAGGGGAATGCTGAAGCCCAGGTCTCTGCCGTAAGCGGTGGACATGGTAATGATTGTACCGACACCGTCAATGTAGAAAAAATACGCGGCAAGAAAGAGAAAAACCTGCTTGTGTTTTTTGATGTCGGTGAGTGTATGCCACAACCTTTTAAAACCTGCTGCAACCGGTGAAGCAGTGGATGGCAGAAAGTGTCGTTGTTTGAAGTTTTTCATGGCCGGAATGGCAAGAAGCAGCCACCACACGGCGACGATGACAAAGCCAATCCTGGTCTCCGTGGCCGGCAGACCTTGGCTTAAACCCCCTTTGAGGATGAGCCCGATTATCAGGAGAAACGGGATGACGCTGCCTATATAGCCTAAGGCATATCCCAGGGACGAGACGCTGTCCATCCGTTCCCTGGTGGTGACATCGACCAGGAATGCATCATAGAAGATATTGGCCCCAGCCCAGCCCACCCTGGCGGTGACAAACATGAGCAGACATAAGAGCCACTGTCCCTCGACGATAAAGGAAAGTGCGGCAGTAAAGCTGAGTCCCAGTGCCAGAAAGCAGAGAAAAAATAGCTTCTTTCTCTGCCGGTAGTCGGCCATTGTCCCTAAAAGAGGGGCGAGCAGGGCCAGTATCAATGATGCAGCGGAATTCGCGAATCCCCAGTGGGCGGTCGATATGGCGTTTGGCAGGTGGGATGCGGCGATATCCTTGTAGAATATAGGCATGATGGCCGTCACCATCACCAGGACAAAGGCGGAGTTGCCGACATCATAGAGGACCCAGCTCCGTTCCTCACTGGACATTTTAAACAGATTCTTCATGTTAAAATATTGTATCCCTATATCTAAAAACGATCGTTTCAGACAATGTTAGGGCTAGCGCGATGTTTCCGGGTGCTGGCAGCCTTTCGGTTACAATACCATAACAGTGTCTGCAAATATAGAGAGACTGTATAACTGCAGTCTTATTCCCTCCTGTCTGCGGTATAACCTGCCGGAACCGGGAGGAAACTGGCGCCTGATTTGAAATTTCCAACAATTTTACTGTATATTTATATTGCCGGGCTGGCTATGTAGACCGGCAAGTGTTTTTTCGGCTGAATCTTAAAATGTGCAGGAGCATGGTTTCAAATGAACTGGTAAGCCGGTCTTCCTGCGAAACCGGCATGAAGAGGAGCTATACTCATGGAAAAAAAACGAATTGCCGTCGCAGTTGACGGTTCCAGATTCTCTCTAAAAGTTATGGAGAAAGCTATTGAATATGCCAAGCTTCTCGGAGCTGATATGGTTTTTGTCTATTGCCATAAAAAATATCCGCGGATTCTGGGACAGCCGTATCGGGACCAGATTATTTCAGAAATAAATGATCAAGCCAAGGAAACTGTAAGCCCATATCTGGAGCAGCTTGAAGGCTCGGGTGTACCTTTCACTGTGCGGTTAATGGAGGAACCCGCCGGAATCATGATTCCCGAAGTTGCCCGGGACGAGAAATGCGACCTTATTATTATGGGTTCAAGGGGTTTGTCGAATCTGCAGGGACTGATTATCGGCAGTGTTACCCATCGAGTGCTGCATGTGGCGGAATGTGATGTCATGGTTGTCAAATAACCAGGTGAGCTGGATAACTTTCCTGGTGCATTTGAGATGTCCGCCTTTAAGGTGGAGAAATTCTTTATCGGGTATTATGTTTTTAAATGAGTCAACCGACCCCTGTGTATTAAAGAAACTTTTGATTGCGACATGATGGTTCTGTTGGAGGATGATGTGACGCTATGGAATTGAATAGAATATTACAGCGAGAAATTCTTATATCTTTGAAGAAAGTCTACCCCGACAGCCTGCTGGTTTCGGCATTGCCCGGATTTTCCGATGACAGGCAGTTTATGGGAAATTTATTCTATCTGCAGGAACATGGATTGATTGAAGGAGGCGATGTACGGGAGCCGGGCCGGTGCCGAAGCATGATTGATGCTCAGATTACCCGCTCGGGGCTGGATTTTCTTACTGATGACGGTGGCTTGTCGGCAATTCTGGGTGGTGTTGCGGTGAAATTGACAAGCAGCGAATATATTGGTGCCATAGACCAGGCCCTGCTGCATGCAGACCTTGATGATCATGAAAGAGATGTAATTCAGAAATCACTGCTGCAGATGGATAACGAAACTGCAAAAGAGCTGGTCCTGGAACTGATCGGCCTCAGCGTCCGCGGGAAAGTCGATTTTTTGGCGATCCTGGCGCGGCGGGAGAGATCCCTGCACAATTTCAGTGGAGAATAACAGAAAAATGAGTGAAGAGAAAAAGCGGTGTTCCTGGTGCAGACCGGATTCGGCCCCCTATGTGCAGTATCATGATACCGAATGGGGAGTGCCGGTTACCGAAGATGACAAACTTTTTCAAATGCTGGTTCTTGAAGGAATGCAGGCAGGTCTTTCCTGGTTGACCATTTTGAAAAAGCGACAGGCCTTTCTTGAAGCCTTCGATAACTTTGATCCGGCGATAGTAGCGGCTTATGATGACGGGAAGCTCGATGAGCTGCTGCAAAATACGGCAATTATCAGGAACAGGCGGAAAATTGAATCGGCTGTAAAAAACGCCCGGGTTGTACTCCAGCTGCAGCGGGAGCATGGCTCCTTCTCCCAATATCTGTGGCGCTTTGTTGATTTTAAGCCCATCCGCAACCACGTTGCCGAGCCGGGTGATATACCTGCTAAGACCGAACTGTCCACCGAAATTTCGAAGGATCTGAAAAAACGGGGAATGAACTTCGTGGGACCGACTATAATCTATGCCTTGATGCAGGCCGTTGGTATGGTAAATGACCACGAAACCTCCTGCTTCAGGTATAGTGAGTGCAGCAGACCGGCCCGGGAATCCGGAAATGCCGGTGAATCCATGGAAAACAAACCAATTGAGATGGCTGACTGAAATCTTGCCGGATGGGTGTTTTCACAAGGCCGAAGGATTTGGAATATGAACAGTATGACTATGACGGAATCACTTTTTTATGACCGTCTGCAAACCAATGTTGGCGACCTGATTGTAGCGATGAGCGAGGAAGGGCTTAAGTTTGTCAATTTTGCAGACCCGCACAATCCATCAGTTCCGGCCGGCTGGATCCATGACCCCGCTAAACTGGAGAATGCCACCTCGCAATTACGAGAATATCTGAATGGCGGGCGGCATACCTTTGATTTACCGCTGGCCCCTGCGGGTACACCTTTCCAGCGCAGGGTTTGGCAGGCGCTCACGGAAATTCCCTATGGCAGGACAATCAGCTATCGAGAACTTGCTCAACAGGTGGAATCTCCGCGTGGCTTCAGGGCCGTAGGCAATGCCAATGGCCGCAATCCCATTGTCATTATCCAGCCATGTCACAGAGTCATTGCGATGGATGGCAAAATCGGGGGGTTTTCATCTGGAATTCACAGGAAAAAATATCTGTTGGAAATGGAAGGGGTGCACACCCTTTAGCTCTGCTTCATCTGGTTAATTCGACGGTTCGGCAACCATACTGTTGTTTTGCAGAACGGCGATAAGGTCCGTCATGTTCACGGGTTTGGTGATATAGTCATTCATGCCGGCGTCCAGAAAGCGTTCCCGGTCTCCCTTCATGGCATGGGCCGTCAAAGCGATTATGGGAACATCCCGGCAATTACCGGAAGTGCTTTTTCGAATGGCCCTGGCGGTCTCAATTCCATCCAGTTGCGGCATCTGGATATCCATGAGAATACAGTGGAACTGCATATATTTCAGTAATTCCAGAGCCTTGTGGCCATTGTTGACCAGCGTTGGATAGTGTCCCAGCTTTTTCAGCATCGTTGTAATTACCAGGGCATTTATATTCTCATCTTCAACTACAAGGACCCTCCGGTTATGGACCGCCGGGCGTTCGGCCGGAATCGAGGAAATCTCGGCGCAATCTCCGGAACGTGCGGATCTTACCAGAACAGAGAAGATGATCATGGTTCCCTGCCCGCTCACACTGTGAATTTCAACATCTCCACCCATTAGTTGAACAAGCTGCTTGACAATACTGAGGCCCAGTCCGGTACCTGAATATTTTCGTCTGAATGAGCCATCCACCTGGACAAAAGGTTCAAAGAGCGTATCGATTGTATCTGCCGGCACTCCCACGCCTGTATCTCGAATTTCAAAAACAAGTTTAATTTTATTTTCATAGCAGCCTTCCGAGGCCACATGAACAGAGATGGTTCCCTTTTCGGTAAACTTGGCGGCATTGCCGATGAGGTTGAAGAGAATCTGGCGTAATCGCGTCTCATCCCCGATAACGTGGGTGGGTAGGTTCTGATCGATTTCCGTTATCAAGCTGACGTGTGTATGGTCAATGAGGTTTTCAAAGCTGGCGGCAATGGATTGGATGACGGCCTGAAGGGAGAATGTGCTGTCTTCCAGATCGATTTTTCCTGCCTCAATTTTGGAAAAGTCCAGAATATCACTGATGATTTTGAGTAAACTTTTTCCGGAACTGAGAGCGGTATCAACATAGCTCTTCTGCTCGTTGCTCAGCGGGGTTTTCTGGAGAAGCTGCATCATTCCCAGAACGCCGTTCATCGGCGTCCGGATTTCATGACTCATGTTGGCAAGAAACTCCGATTTGGCATTGCTGGCCAGCAGTGCTTCCTCCTTGGCCTTTTGCAATTCATTTTGGGCCAGGACTTTTTTCGTGGTTTCGCGGGTAACGCAGACAAAGCCGTCGAATTTGCCCTCGGAGGTGTAAATTGCAGAGGTGCTCGTTTCCACCCAGATCCGATGTCCGTTTTTATGGTACCATTCAAACTCCCAGAGCCTGGTGATAGGTTCCTGCTTCTTTGCCTCTTTGAGGAGGAGACGGGTTACCAGGCGATATTGGTGACGAAAGTGGGGTGTAAGCTGTTCCTCCTTGGCCAGCCGGATAAATTCTTCCGGGGTGAAACCCATCAGGCTTTCAATGGAGGGAGTGACGTAAGTTATATCCAGCTGGTCATTGGTGGTCCAGATGACGTCCCGGACATTGTCTGCCAGCAGCCTGTACATGGCTTCGCTTTTACGCAGGTCATTCTGTATGATATTGTCGAGAGTGACATCACGGCCTGTTCCGACGGTGCCAATAAGTTTGCCTTCTTCGTCAAACATCGGGGCCTTATGGACTTTCAGGGCCAGATATTTACCGCGAACAAGGCCATCTTCAAGAAACTTCTGCGGTTTCCTCGAATTTTTCACTACCATATCGGAGTCTATGCATATCTCACCGAAGGTATGGTTGTGCCCCCTCTCCCTTTCCCGCTGAGCGAAAAAAAGGTCATTTTTACCAAGAGGATTTTCGTCGGGAGGGCACATCAACAGCTTTTCGCAGATAGCCTTGTTGGCAAAAAGATAGCGATCGTCAAGATCCTTTGCCCAAATCAGATCGGATACCGTATCCGACATCAGTGTCATGAGGTTGGAGAGATTCCGGTGGCGTTCCCGGCTTTCCTTAAGGGCCTTTTCAGCTTTCTTTTTCTGCGTTATATCGTTAAATACCATGTAGATGGCCTCCTGGTCCTGATGAGTAACCAGGTTGGCCGAGAGAAGAACATACCGTTTCTCCATGGCATTATTGACCAGAGACGTTTCGTAGTCGGTGACTTGCCCTTTCTGCTGCACTGCTCTGATGAACGATCTTCTTTTATACAGATCCGGCCAGAATTTTTTGGCGCACATCCCCTCGGCCTCTTCGGCCGAAACACCAAAAAATCGTGAAGCAAAATCATTTACATAGAGGATGGAGCCGCTTTTTAAAGAAGTAATGATGACGGGGAAAAGTGTCTGTATCTTAGCTATTTTCCGGCGCAGAGAGTGTATGTCTTCGAGAAGTTCCGCTATCTTTTTGTCTTCGTCTGAACTCATCAACGTTTTCTCCTCAAAATGATGACAAATTGATATGATTTTGCATTCTATCAAAGACTCCTCATCGGTTGCAATGTATTTTATCGGGATTCCGCTTTTGTTTTTTTTGTCTCTATGTCCTTAAAGTTCCGATGTCTTTGAAATGATTTTACTATGTGGAATTTGATGATGGACACATTTGGAAGAGCGTTGTAGAAAGAAGATTCTACCACTACCGTTAAATTGTTTTCTTGGTTTTTTTGCAAGGAAATTGTTTTCTCGAAGGTGCGTAAACTTCTTAACTATGCTAATTGAGTGTTGTTTTTTTATGGCGGTTTTTTAAGAGTGAGACATTTATAAAATTTATGACCGTAGTGCTGCAGACAAGGAATACCATGGAGAAATATAAAGGAGTGAAATTCAAGATTCGCCGGGTTGGTGAAGAATTCACTTTTGATCATCGTTTAGAAATTTTAAATGCCTGGATCTTCACGCTCGGTGAGCTGGGTTTGGCCCCCGTTCATCCTCAAGGCGCCTACGGCAACCATTCCTACCGGGTCTCTGATCAATCTTTTATTATCACTCGCACCGGCATGATTCCCTGCCGGGAATTACGCCCGCAGAACTTCTGTCTGGTCAGTTATGATGAAAAAGAAGAGGTGTTCTGCATCAAGGGTAAGCATGAGCCTTCCTCTGAGTGTTTTCTTCATCACACCATTTACCATCACCTCTCCGGGATAACTACGATCATGCACGGCCATTCCCTCTTGCTTAATGTTCACGCCGGGACTCTTCAGATCCCTCAAACAGATAAAGAATATCCCTATGGAACACAAGAACTCGCCCGCTCTGCCAAATATCTGGTGGAGAAGGAATCCTCTTTTTTCATCTTAAAAAATCATGGCTTTGTGGCCACGGGGAGTGAACTGAACGGTACCGGAATTATGGTGCTGCGGCAGTACAGACGTCTTCTCGATCTGCTTCTGGAAGAGTCGAGGCCCTAGCGGTGCTGTCAAGGAGCAGGAAAATTGTACCGAATAGTTCATTTTTCCGGAAGAAGCACTGGTCTTTCCTCTTTTCACCTTCATTTGCTGTGCCGCCACACCGTCCACCTGGTTGATATGTAAAATCAACTTCACTTTGGCCCTACTCGTTTTTAGCAGTGGCCTGGGAATTGCAACTATTCTTTACCCCAGCCGAGCTGGAGCAGCCCGTCAACTCATCGTGAAATGATGTGCTGAAATGGGAATGTGTAATTTTAACGAGGTTGTTATGGGAAACAGAGTGTATCAAAGGTTGGAAGTTAAAGGGATTAGTGCCGATCTCTCGGACGGGAAAGGCTTTTTCCCCGGCGTCGTCAGCGATGTATCAAGATTCGGTGTCGGCATGACGGATCTGCCTAAACGTATTAATGAAAATACCCGGAGAATGACTGTGGTGATTTCCGGAAACGGAAAGAACTTCAAAATGCTTGTCAAACCAAGGTGGGCGGAATCAGTCGGACGTCGTAAAATTATGGGTTTTGAAATCATCAATACCCCATTCGAGTGGACTGATTTTATAATGAAACTCGAACCCAGGAAGGAAAGAGACGGTTGGACTCTTTCCCGGTAAGCATACCATATCACGCAGCCGTATTGTCGCAAACCGACCCGGCAATACGGCTGCTGATTTTCCCCGCCCGCTCAGGTATCTTCTGGATTACCCGAAGATTTCATAAAATAATCATTAACTTGATAAGTTATAGTCTGCCAGGCTCGTGAAATATCTCTGGTTAAATATTCTTGCCTGATAATCACAATAATTGTAGATATTAGCCGAGTCGAAGGACAAGGCCGGGCAGATACCGGATCTAAACAATAGCAGCTATAGGGAATTGAAATATGGAGAATGACGTCGGGGCCAGATTGGTGAAAGCATTAAAAAACCCCCAGGATTCCGAAAGCCAGGAGAGCTTTGCCAAAGCTTTGGAAATCACCAAGGCCTACGCAAGTTCGGGGGCCGCCACTCATTTCAGTGCGGTTGGAAGGCTTTTTTACGATCTTTTCGAGATGTTTGAGACCGGTAAGGATCCACGGCAGAAATAAAAATATTTGAACTTCTCACAGCTTGGTGGGAGGGGGAGTGCGTCGCAGATATGTTGCCCAACAGCTGAGATCAGCCGAGCAGACTTCTGCGATTCTTTTCAGGTAATCGAGGTTAAGACAGATGTTGTCCAGATAGAGGTTCTTGTCTATATTCCAGCGCTTTTGAAAATGAGTGCGCATTGACGGGGCGAGGTTGCCTAATGTCTCCTCAAGTCTTCTTTTTATTATTTTATCGTGGAAATCAAGCGTGCTGCTCATCAATTCGATGGCTGAGGTGTGCTTGTCTATGCCGCTGTCCTGGTGTTCCTGAAAAAGCAGGGGCAGACTTTCGAGATAATAGCGGTCAGCCATCTGAGCCAGCAGGTCCGCGGTGCCAATGACCTGGCCGCAAAGATGCAGTCTGCTGTCGGCTATATCACCTTCTTTGGCCTCCCAGTCAAGAATCGTATGCTTAATAATTGTTTCGCAATTGGTACTGTAGTCTAAGGGAAAATTGTTGGTTTGCAGATAAATATCGAGAATGGCAATAGAGCGTTTTTCATGCTGCTGAGCATAACCCGAATTGTTTTGCGCTTCTTCCGGGGACTGCGGCAGCATGCCGGAATCGTGAAAATAGGCGCTGAGCAAACCTTGAAGAATAAGCTCATCGGGAAGATTTCTCCCTTCATGATAGAGACCATGAAAGAGGCGCATAGTTGCAAGTACCACACTGTAAGTGTGTCTTAAATTATGATACTTGGTAATACTGGCTTCGAATCCGGGATAATTTCCGGAAAAAATCGCGGTAACGTCACCATGGACTCTGCGCACGAGTCCGCAGTCGATTTCTGGACAGATTTGAGAAATAAGTTCCACTACTTCATCAAGCGGATCAGTAGTTATTCCTGATTCGAAAATGCAGTTCTTCTGGATGTTGGTTAAAAGGATTTTTTCCATTACTTCGATATTCTCAATATCTTCGTGTCAATAGACGATGCTCCCGTACATTAGCGGCAGGAAATGGAGATAAACTCCCTCTGTGACGCAGACTGCACTGTATACTTTCAGACGCGGTAATGCAAGTTGGACGGTAAGTGGTAGTAACTTCAGTCCATTTTTAATCATTTTGCAATGCTTTTTTTCGTCTAGAACTGGACTTTCTTCATTTTAAAATGTATTGTAACAAACAATTGTGGTAAATGTTCCAGGGGATAGATACAAAGAGATGGCTTGGCGCATGCCTGGCCGATAAGGATATTGATTGCCAATCAAGCTCGGGGGAAAATGTTTTTCTTGCCCAAGTTTCCTGTAAGTATTTAAAAATAAAGATTAATTTATATTTTTTTGGTCCGGATTATTTTGTTTCCGACAACTCCGGATTCTAAATACTCCAGGAGGGAATGAGCGGGATTTTAAAACGCTGACATTATCGAGTTCATCGGCAATCGGTATAAGAAATTAATATGGCACAGCAATGATAACTGATAAAGAGTCTACAGTAATACTGATTGTAGATGATGATGATCTTGTTTTAAAGACATTGAATGTGCTGATTTCAGCTTTGGGTTACCAGTGTCTCCTCGCCGGCGATGGTCTTGAGGCTGTCGAGGTCCTCAAAGAAAAAAGATGCGACCTTATTCTTACGGATGTCTTGATGCCGAACATGGACGGTCTGGAGTTGCTGGCGTATGTACGTGAAAATTTTCCTAAAATTGATGTTATTGTCGCCACGGGATTCAGCGAACGGGCGAGCTATGCCGATGTGATCAAGGCCGGAGCAATCGATTTTATCAAGAAGCCGATCGATCAGGCCGAGCTTGAAGCCAAGCTTGACAGAGCCATGCGTGAGCGGAAGATGGTGAGTGAGCTGGAGCAGCTTTCCCTCAGTGACAGCCTCACATCGATTTACAATCGCAGGGCCTTCGATAAATATTTCGTTCATGAGGTCGAAAGGGCTTTTCGTCAGGATTATCAGCTTTTCCTGGCCATTCTCGATATTGACAATTTCAAGGAATATAACGATAAATTAGGCCATCCGGAAGGGGACAAGGTTCTGGTATCCCTGGGTGAGATTCTGGTGGAATGTACCCGTCAGAATGTCGATATGGCTTTCAGGCTGGGGGGTGATGAATTCGCCGTCTTGCTGCCGCAGACCAGCGCCAATCAGACAATAGAGATTATCCAGCGCATTCTGCTCAGGTTTATCGAGGCAAACTACGGTAAAACGACATTGTCGATCGGTATCGTCCCCTGTGACCGCGATCCGAAGCTGGATCTGGAAGTGGATATTGCCAGGATGAAGGCCCGCGCCGATAAAACCATGTATGAAGCCAAAAGCAGCGGCAAGAGTTGTGTGATCTGCCGGCTGTAATCTTTGGCATTCCCATCAGTTAAGCAAAAAAAAGCATCTGATTACCATGAAACTCAGCCAATTTCATGCTGCCTGCCTTGGAGATTTACAAAAGCCTATTTATTAAACTAACACATTCCCAAATATTCTTGAGAACTTACTTGAAATGCAAGTATCTTTGGCTGAATTTATTGGAAATTTTTGAAAAGTATCGCTGCCGTATTTCCACTTCCGGCTTAAGAAATCACCGGTCCAGCACATTCTTGCGAAAATTCAGGTTCGGCGGTATCGGATAATTCCCGTCAAAACAGGCCAGGCAGAAATCCTTGCTTGCCAGTCCCGCCGCCTCAACCATTCCCTCTTTACTGAGATAATAGATAGAATCAAGGCCAAGCGCTTCGGCAATCTGCTTCCTGTTATTGTTCGAGGCAATAAGCTGATCCGTCGAGGGAAAATCTATGCCGTAGTAACAGGCATGCCTGGTTGGCGGACAGCTGACAACCATATGGATCTCTTTGGCGCCGGCATCACGCAGTGAGCGGACCCGGCTTTTACCTGTGGTCCCTCTGATTACTGAATCTTCTACAATTATAACTCGTTTGTCCTTGAGGAAGGAGCGCACCGGATTGAGTTTGACACGAACATTGAAGTCCCGCATCGACTGGGTGGGCTGGATGAAAGTCCTGCCGACATAGTGGTTGCGGATCACCCCGAATTCCAGAGGAATGCCTGATTCCTGAGAATATCCCAGCGCGGCGTAATTGCCCGAATCGGGAAAGGGCATGACAAAATCTGCGTCTATGCGATACTCCCTGGCCAGAATACGGCCCATTTGTTTCCGTGCCTCATAGACATTGGTGCCGAAAATTTCCGAATCGGGCCTGGCAAAGTAAACGTGTTCAAAAATGCAGAAGCTGGTGTCCCTCTTGGGCCAGGGATAGATCGATCTCATGCCCTCCCTGGTAATGATCAGCACCTCTCCCGGCTCGATCTCACGCACATAGTCGGCCTCGATAAGATCGAGGGCGCATGTTTCCGAAGCCACGACCCAGCCACTGTTGTTGAGCTTGCCCAGGCAGAGCGGCCGGAAACCATTGGGATCACGTACCGCAACCATGGTGTTTTCGCTCATCAGCAAAAGAGAGTAGGCGCCTTGCAGAGAGGAGAACGATTTCATCAGGGCCTTTTCAAGGCCGAGATGGGCTGTTCGCGCCATCAGATGAAGAACGATTTCACTGTCCATGGTGGTCTGGAAGATGGAGCCGTTTTCCTCAAGCTCACTTCTCAACTCGATGGAATTAACCAGGTTGCCGTTGTGGGCAACGGCGAGGGTGGTCCCCTTGTGGTTGACCATCAGAGGCTGGGTGTTGATGATATTCGAGGCCCCGGTAGTGGAGTAGCGCACGTGGCCGATCGATATGTTGCCCACCAGCTCGCTGAGGATTTGCTCGGAAAACACTTCCGGCACCAGCCCCATGTTTTTATAGGAGTTGACCTTGTGTCCGTTGGAGGTGACGATACCGGCACTTTCCTGCCCTCTGTGCTGCAGGGCGTAAAGACCGAAATAGGTGAGCTTGGCTGAGTCTTCATGACCGAATATGCCGCAGACGCCGCATTCATGCTTCGGGTAGGAAGATGTATCCTGCTCGTTAAAATGGTGTTCCATTATTGTTTCCTTGGTAAGTTCCTGCTGATGAAAAATTTCCTTTACAAAGAAAAGGGAAAGGCACAAGGATAGCGCTCTTTGTGCCTTTTGTCACATACCGTTTTATTCCAACCTGAAAAGATAACCGGGGACGCTGTCATTTTCAGGAACCGCTATCGGTCACCATGGCGTAGATGAGTTCGGTGAGCGCCACCATATCATTCATATCCACCTGTTCGTCGGTGGTATGCACATTTGCCATGCCGGTCGGAACGATGGCCGTCCGCAGGCCACTGCCGCAGAATATATTGGCATCGCTGCCGCCGCCGGCGATATCGAAGTAAAGAGGGCGGTTAATGATTGCGGCGCCACTGTGTATGCGGCGCAGTACCGGCTCGCCGTCCTCGAGCTGCAGAGCCGGAAAGTCCTCCTCCACCTCAAAGGAGAGCGAGGCCCCAATGTCGTCTTCACTATGCGGCCAGTCCTTGACGACCTGCTGGAAAATATTTTTAATAATCCTGGTGTGGTCTGCCAGCATCACCGGGGAGTGGCTGCGGACCTCGCCCTCGAGCACTACCGTCTCGGGAACGATATTGGTGGCGGTGCCGCCGCTTATCAGGCCGAAGTTGGCGGTGGACAGGGTGTCAATTCTGCCGAGGGTGATCTGGGTAATGGCCTGAGCGGCTATGGCCAGGGCGTTGACGCCTCTCTCCGGCGCCGATCCGGAATGAGCGGCTTTACCCTTGATGGTGATCTTGACCTTGTTGGCCGCAGGTGCGCCGGTGACAATCTTGCCTTTTCTGGTGGAATCCAGGGCATAACCGTATTTTGCTTTGAGCTGGCTGGTATCCAGAGCCTTGGCGCCGAGAAGCCCGATTTCCTCACAGGTGGTAAAGACCAGCTCAATGGGGCAGTGGGGGGTGTCGTTTTCCTTGAGCAGGTACATAAGCTCGAGAAGCGGTGCAATACCGGATTTATCGTCGGCACCCAGCACGGTGTTGCCGCCGCTGGTGAAAATATCACCATTACGCACCACTTCCAGACCTTCGGTGGGGCCGACGGTGTCCATATGGCAAGCGAAGAACAGGGCGTCATTGAGATTTTCATCACCGGTAAAGCGGACGATGAGATTTCCGGTTTCGGATCCTGTTTGCGATGAGCTGTCATCGACGATGATGGAGGCGGCCCCGAGTTTTTCGCAATGCTGCTGAAGGTATCGAGAAACCCCACCCTCCTTTTTCGATGGACTCTCCAGCTGGCAGAGTTCGGTGAAGAATTGCGCCAATCTGTCTGTATTTATCTGCATCTCATATCCTGTGCCGTTGAGGTGAGAAAGACAACCGCATGACTGCTGATGCCTTCCTTTCTGCCGGTATAGCCCATCTTTTCCGTGGTTGTCGCTTTGATATTAATCTGCTCGGGAGTACTCTCGCAGCCTTGAGCCAGAATCTTTTTCATCCCGGCAATAGTGGAAGCCAGCCGTGGTTCCTGGCAGATTATGGTGATATCCGCATTGCCGATGGTGTAGCCGTCCTGCCGCATGATTGCAGCGACCCGTTCCAGCAGCCGTATCGAGTAGATATCCTTGAATTCCGCTGCAGAGTCGGGAAAAT
Source organism: Desulfobulbaceae bacterium (assembly GCA_016278675.1). Classification (GTDB taxonomy): domain Bacteria; phylum Desulfobacterota; class Desulfobulbia; order Desulfobulbales; family Desulfocapsaceae; genus Desulfopila_A. The sequence goes on from JADQBJ010000009.1 coordinate 126,143, forward strand.
GGGCTCCGATATCGCCCCTGCCCAGTGCCCCAAGTATGGCATCGCACAGAGCGTGGGTAACCACATCGGCATCGGAGTGTCCGGCAAGTCCCCGCTCGTATGCAATCCTGACTCCGCCAAGCACCAGCTCCCTGCCCGGAGCAAAACTGTGGGCGTCAAATCCGTGTCCTATTCTGAACCGATTGGTCGATGGCTGCATAAGAATTTTTTCGGCCATAAAGAGATCTTCGGGCCGGGTGATTTTAATGTTGGTCTCCGATCCGGCCACGAGCTTGACGGGAATGGCGGCACGCTCCAGCAGGGACGCTTCATCCGTTGCTTCAAAGTCTCCCGCCTCGGCAAATGCCCGGCGTAAAAGCGGCAATCTTGCCGCCTGCGGGGTCTGGGCCTGCCACAGCGCCGACCTGTCGATGGTGGCGCTGATGGAATCGCTGCGATCGCCTCTCTTTAATGTATCCTTTACCGGAATTGCGGCAATGGCCGCGCCATGCTCTGCCGCAGCGTCTCGGCAGCGGCGGATCAACTCCTCGGAGACCAGGGGCCTGGCGCCGTCATGGACCAGGACGATATCAATGTCATGATCGAGGGAGTCGAGTCCGGCCTTTACCGAATCCTGCCGTCGGACACCGCCCTTGATTACGGTTGCCTTGTCCGCCAGATTCCATTGGTGCAGCAACTCTGTGGTGGACTCCACCCGGTCCGCCGGGACGACCACAACGATCAGATCAATCAAACTGCTGTGATGGAAGGCGGAGACGGTATGCACCAGGACAGGTCTGCCGGAGAGCTCGAGGTACTGTTTCGGCAGATGAGAGTTCATTCTGCTGCCGCTGCCGGCGGCTGGAATGATGGCGGCGGCTTTAATTTTCATGATAAAAGTAGGTGTTCGTGGGCTGTATAGAAAAAAATTGGAGCGGGTAGTAAGCCGAATTCTGTTACCCCCGCAAGGGGGCCATGATCATTTAACTGGGATGCCGGTCGCCCGGCACCTCTTGCAACCTACCCGGAGGCGGTGGACGGGCAGCCCTTAAAACCTCCCTATTTGGTCTTGCTCCGAATGGGGTTTACCATGCCGTCCATGTCACCATGGACGCGGTGAGCTCTTACCTCGCCGTTTCACCCTTACCTGCAAGCAGGCGGTTTGTTTTCTGTGGCACTTTCCACCGGTCGCCCGGTGTTCGCGTTACGAACCATTCTGCCCTGTGGAGTTCGGACTTTCCTCTCCGGTGAAAACCGGAGCGATCATGCACCCGCTCCAAAAAATCTATATCTAAAATCTATATCTATATACTACACTATTCCCTGCAGACCTCAAACCGGATCTTTCCTTCTCTGCCGAAAAGATGAAAATGAGAAGAACGCACCGACAGCTGAACCTGCTATCGACAGGGCCGGTGTCCGTTCTGCTACTGCTCGGCAGTCTCAAGTTCCTTGTAATAGATCATTCTCTGACAGGTGGGACAGTCAAGCATCTGATCGCCTCTGAGCAGTATGTTGAATTGCTGCGGCGGCAGACTCATGAAGCAGCCCTGGCATACCCCGTCATTAACGTTGACCACCGCCAGCCCATTGCGGTGTTTACGCAGGGTGTTGTATTTTTTTATAAGGCGCGAATTGATCTCTGTGGCCTGCTTATCACGAACGGCGGTTTTTTCCTTTTTGCCCTTGTTGATCTTTTCGATGGCTTTACGAACCTTCTCCGTTTCTTCGGATACCAGTTTCTTCTCGCCTTTGAGAAGATTTTTTTCCTCGGTTGCTTCGTTGGAAAGGTTTTCGATCTTTTCCATCAATTCGACGATGCGGTCTTCACTCTCCTTGGCGCTTTTCTTGGCATCCTCGATTTCCTTTAACAGAGCGGTCTGTTCGCGACCGGTCTGAACCTGCATCATTTTAGACTGGCGATCCTTTACATGAGCCATTTTATCGGCCATTTCATCTTCCAGCGTCCGGCGTTCCTTTTCCAGAACATCGATCTGTTCGGTCAGGGTGTTGATGAACGCTTCTTTTTCAGCCAGCTTTTTGATGCGTTCATCGAGGGCTTCCTGTTCCTGTTTTATTTCGTTGTCTATTTTGTCAATTTCGAGGTCGAGTTCCTGCAAAGAGACCAGTTGAGCTATTTCGGCGTTCAAAATTTTTCTCCTCTATTTATGGTTTAAGTTTTCAAGGTTGATAATGTATGTAAAGAGACAAAAGGAGGTTCCTCCGTCTCTGTTAGATGTATTTCGACGTCCCAGTTTTCCTGGACAGCAATTTTTCTGAGTCTTTCCGCAAGATGGTAGGTGATTGGCTTCTCGGTGGCGTAGTGGGTGCCGTCTATAACGGCAAAACCGGTTTCCTTGGCCCAGATTGCGGTGGAATGTTTGATTTCGGCGGAGAGGTAGACATGGGCGCCGCGGCTTCGCGCCAGAGGTGCCAGGTCGGAGCCGCTGCCTCCGCAGACGGCGACCGTGGAAATTTTTTCTGGCAGCGATCCGGCAATATTCAAGGTGTCCAGCTGGAGAAGGCTGAAGAGCCGCTGGAGAAATTCCACAGCTGATATCGGTTCCGCATAGACGCCTATCCTGCCAAGGCCGCTGCCGCTTGCTTTATCCTCGGTCGTCGGTAAAAGAGGTTCGAGGTCGGTCAGTCTCAGAGCTCTCGCCAGGACATCGCTGACGCCGTCGACGGCAGAATCAAGATTGGTGTGACAGCCGATAATGGAAATATTGTGCGACAGGGCCTTTTGCAGCAGCTGCCCGGCGGGGTCGTCCGTGTTAATGGAGGAAAGTGCTTTGAAAATAACAGGGTGATGGGTGATCAGAGTATCGGCGCCAAGAGCGATGGCCTCATCCACCAGCGAGTTAGTGGGATCAAGGCCGATCAGGATGCCGGCCGCGTTATTTTCCGGGCTGCCGATCAGGAGACCGACATTATCCCATTTTTCAGCAAGTGCCTGTGGAGCGAAATTTTCCAGGGTGAAGAGGATGTCCTTGATTTTAGGCTGCATTGCGAATCCTCCCAATGTTGCCGATAAAACCAATAAAAAAAGGTACTTTCCCGTGGAGAAAGTACCTTTTTGGTTCAGTCCGTCTAGACCAGGCGGTTAAGCCCGGTGTGACATACTCTATGTGGGCAGGTTTTTGTTCTGCCTCTCTATATGTGAAAAATTGTAGTCTTTTCAAGGAACCTGGAGTTAAGGATCAGATTCAAAAATTATGGTGGGCGCAGTAGGACTCGAACCTACGACCGACCGGTTATGAGCCGGTGGCTCTAGCCAACTGAGCTATGCGCCCATTCCGCCTAAGTAAACATATCATATTATCTTCTTTGGCTAAAAAGTCAACTAAAAAGCGGTCTATGGTGAAATATGTAGGAATTTTGCCGAACATTGAACAGAGAAAAGGACGGTTGCCGGAGATTATGCTGGCCTTCTTGAAGAAGGGTCTCCGCTAAGCCCCACCGCGACGCGCCGAATCGGGCGAATCCGGCTGCAGGGAAAAAACGAACTGCCGTCATTAAATTTCCTGATAAAGCTACACAAAATTGAAAAAGGCAATACTGTTTTGAGAAGCTGCCATGTCAGCAAACCAGGTGACTCGTTAACAAATCAGGAATAACTCGTGTCTGTCCGGGATGGACGAGCACGAACTTCATCAAAACCCATACTACTCCTCAACCTATAGTAACGGAAAAAACCGTGATATATAACAACCTGCTCTATTTTCTGACCGCCATTTTTATCTTCAGCATGGCTACAGTTCCGCCGGTTCCCACCCTGCCGGCCATCCCGGTGCTGCTCGCTTTTTTGGTACTCGCAGCCGCCTTTGACAGGTATGCGGCCAGGGTTTTTCGCCGGGTGGATACCAGTGAGTCCAGCGAATACTTTAAAGCGGAGAAGCGTGTCGCCGCTGCCGCCCTGCTGGTCTATGTCTTTATGGTGTTCGGCCTCGATCTCAAATATTATCTTGTCTTCCTCTCCTTCGGAGGCCGGCTTCCGGCCCTGGCCAACATCGCCGGCCTGCTGGTCTTTTTTCTGCTCTTTGTAATTCTCTGGGGCAGGGCAAGGAAAAGCTATGAACAGGTTTTTGCACGAAAATATCGACGCAGTGTCTTCATATTTTCCAATATCAAGGCCAACCTCCCCATTGTTCTGCCCTGGATGATTCTCACGGTTCTTTACGATCTTGTCGGTCTTGCCCCATGGCCGTGGCTGCAGCAGGCCATGGCGTCGATCTGGGGAGATGTCTTCTTTTTCGGAACATTCCTGATCTTTGTCTTTATCTTCTTTCCGCCGCTGGTCAAGACGCTGTGGGGCTGCCGGAAGGTGGAGGAGGGCCCCCTGCGGGATCATCTCGTAGCCTTCTGTGAAAAGCAGAATTTTTCGGCAGAATTGTATATCTGGCCGCTTTTTGAAGGGCGGGTAATCACTGCAGGCGTTATGGGAGTGATTCCCGGACTGCGCTACATTCTTCTAACTCCGGCGCTTCTGGAAACCATGACCATCGATGAGCTCGACTCGGTGATGGCTCATGAGATCGGCCATGCCAAAAGGTTTCATCTGCCGCTCTATGTCTTTCTCATCGGCGGTTTTGTTTTAGCGGGCGGTTTTATCGCCGAGCCCCTCTATTACTATTTCTTTTCCAGGGATTATTTTTATTCTTTTGTCGCCGCCGTAAATCTGTCGCCGGAAGTGGTGCGCAATGTTGCCATTGCCGTTCCCGCCCTGCTTTTTCTGCTGATTTTCTTTCGCTATATTTTCGGGTATTTCATGCGAAATTTCGAACGTCAGGCCGACCTCCATGTCTTTCCGGTGCAGGGGGACAGCCGTGCCATAATCTCCGCCTTTGAAAAAATCGCGATCCTCAGCGGCAATATCAGGGAACAGCCGAGTTGGCATCATTTCGGCATCGGCGAGAGAGTCGACTTTCTGCATAAATGCGAGAGAGAGCCTGCACTGATCAGACAGCACCATCGAAAAGTGGGAACCAGCCTGTTGCTCTATATCGGTATCTTGTTCGGCTCAATGCTTATTGTGCAGAGCCTCTCTTTTGAAAAGAGCATGGCCGCCTATGAAGAGAAATATATCAAGGCGGATTTGCTCTACAACGCAAAGCAGGAGGAAGATCCTGCTCACTGGCTCTTTTTCGCCGGAAATTATCTGCTCGAGAACAACTTTGAAGAAAGGGCCGTTATCGCCTTTGACATGGCTGTGCAGATGGAGCCGCGACAGCCGGATATTCTCAATAATTATTCCTGGCTGCTGCTCACTGCCGAAGATATCGAACTGCGCGATCCGGAAAAGGCGCTGGAGTTTGCCCGTTCTGCTGCCGCCGTGAAACCCAGCGGCTACATCCTCGACACCCTGGCTACGGCTCTCTGGGCAAATGAGCTGGTCGATCAGGCCATCGAGGTGGAAAGGCGTGCCGCCTATGTCGACCCGGAAAAGGCGGAATATTATCAGTCGCAGATAGAAAAATTCGAAAGGATAACCTATCAGGAGGAGCTTGAGGAACAGACGTCGAGGCAGTTGCCCGCCATATTGAGCGGCACCGGGGAGGAAGTCTGATGCCGTTTCTGGGAGCGCATGAATCGGTCAGCGGCGGGCTGTATCTCGCTTTTGAGCGACTGGCCCAGGTGGGCGGCGAGGCGCTGCAGATTTTCACCCGCAACCAGCGGCAATGGATTCCGGCGGAGTTGCGACGGCAGGAAGTCGAGGATTTTCGTGCTGCCTGGCGTGACTATCCTGGCCTGGAGGTGGCTTCACATGGCTCATATCTGGTCAATCTTGCCTCTGCCGATGAGAATCTGCTGCATAAATCGATCGGCGCCTTTGTTCTCGAGCTGGAACGCTGTGAGCAGCTTGGCATCACCATGCTCGTGCTTCATCCCGGATCTCATGGAGGCACGGGGGTGGAGCAGGGTGTAGAGCGGTTTGTCCGTGGGCTGGATGCTGCACTCGAGCAGGCCCGTTCGGAGACCAGGGTGCTTATTGAAAACACTGCCGGCCAGGGTACCGGGCTGGGCAGCAGTTTCGAGGAGATCTCCGCCATCCTGGCTCAATCCGGCCATTCCTCGCGGCTCGGTGTCTGCCTCGATACCTGTCATCTCTTTGCTGCCGGTTATGATATCAGAACGGCTGAGGCCTACCAGCGAACCATGTCACTCTTCGATGAGCGTGTGGGAATTGAAAAGATAGAATTTTTCCATCTGAACGATTCGACCAAAGAGGTGGGCAGCAGGGTCGACAGACATGCCCATATCGGTGAAGGACATATCGGGTTGGAGGGGTTTCGTAATCTCCTCAATGATCCCAGGTTTGCCGAGCGTTCCATGACGCTGGAGACCCCCAAGGACAAAGAGCTCGAAAATGACCGCAGAAATCTGCGGATCCTTGCAGGGCTTCTGGAAAAATAGATTGAGTTTGGCTCCGCTCCTCTACAGAGAAAGAGACTTGCGAAAAATCCCATAAAAGGGAACAATGCACCATTTATGTAATCAACCCCAATAAGTGGAAGAGTTGCCCCCCTGGTGGGGTAAAAGTGGTGCGAATGAAGTTTCTCTATAGCGATGCTCTGCTTGAACTGCTGGTAAAAGCGAATATTCTCAGCGGCAAGCAGGCCAAATTCATCACCCTCGAGAAGGGCAAACAGCGTCAGAAGCTGTTGAAACAGTATGGAAAAAGGGATGAGATTGATCCCAATTATCCCGATCTGATCGATGTTATTGTCTCTTTCAAGCTGACCATCGATGGCCGGGATGACACTATACTCGATGAAGAGACCATTATGCGGACGGTCAGCCAGGCCCGCAAAATCCCCTACAAAAAGCTCGATCCGCTCGAGCTGGATATGGATGTCGTCACCAAGACCATCCCCAAGAACTTTGCCATCCGCCAGCTTATTCTTCCCTTCAATATTCATAACGGCATTCTGGAGGTAGCCTCCTACCATCCCGACTGCAAGACCGTCATCGCCGATATCGAGCAGGCCAACCAGATGAAGGTCAGGGCCTATCTTGCCTCCAAGTCGGAGATAAAGAAGATCATCTCCGAGTTTTTCGGTTTTCAGAGCTCTATCAGTGCCGCCGAAACCCACTTCACAACCCCCGGGGTGGCAACCTCGATTGATATCGGCAACCTAGAGCAATATGTTAAGCTGACCTCGGCCAAGGGCATAACCTCTTCCGACCAGCATATCAAATCGGCGGTAAACCATCTTTTTCATTATGCGCTCGACCAGCGCGCCAGTGATATTCATATCGAGCCCAAGCGGGAAATCTGTATGGTGCGCTTTAGGATCGACGGCTCGCTCCATACCATCTACAAGCTGCCGAAAGCCGTGCATTCCGCCATCGTCTCCAGGATAAAGTTCCTCTCGCGCCTGGATATCGCCGAAAAAAGAAGACCGCAGGACGGCAGAATCAAGATTGAGAGCAGTGAAGGCAAAACCGTCGAAATTCGTGTCTCCACCGTGCCGGTCTCTTTCGGCGAAAAGGCGGTGCTGCGTATTCTCGATCCCGATGTGATTTTTCAGGACCTTCATCATCTCGGCTTTGCCCAGAGAGACAGGGTGGTCTACAACCAGATGATCACGTCACCCCACGGCATCGTGCTGGTCACCGGCCCCACCGGCAGCGGCAAGTCGACCACCCTCTATTCGACCCTCAAATCCATTGCCACGGCGGAGAAGAATATTGTCACCGTCGAAGATCCGGTGGAGATGGTCTATGAAGATTTTAATCAGATCGCCGTCCAGCCCCTGATCGATGTCACCTTCTCGACCATTCTCAGAAACATCCTCAGGCAGGACCCCGATATCCTGATGATAGGAGAGATTCGCGATCTCGATACCGCCAAACATGCGGTCCAGGCAGCCATGACCGGGCATCTGGTCTTTTCCACCCTGCACACCAACGATGCAGTGTCCTCCATTATTCGTCTGATCGATCTGGGCGTCCAGCCCTTTCTGCTCTCTTCCACCCTCCTCGGCTGCATGGCTCAGCGGCTGGTAAAGAAAATCTGTCCCGACTGCCGGGAAGAGTTTGAAGTCGACGGCGCCGAGTTGTATAAACTCGGCTTCCCCGTGCCCCGCAAGGGTACCCAGACCCTGCAGCGCGGCAAGGGCTGCCGTGAATGCCGCCATACCGGGTATAAGGGGCGGCAGGGCGTGTTTGAGATTTTTCCTCTTTCGCAGGAACTAAAAAAGATGATTGTCGCCCAATCGTCATCCTCGGAGATGCGACAGGTTGCTATTCGGGAAGGAATGACTACATTACGCGAGGACGCCTGGAAAAAGGTGCAGGAAGGGACCACTACCTATGAAGAAGCACTTCGGGTAACCGGAGAGGAATAAAGCAAGTATGCAAGGTAAAGTAGTCGGCAGAAACAAGAAAGCCTATCACAATTATATTATCGACTCGAAGATCGAGGCAGGCATGGTCCTGTCGGGCCCCGAGGTGAAATCGCTGCGGGCCGGCAAGGTCAACCTGCGTGATGGCTATGCCAGGGTCAATGAAAGAGGAGAGGTGATGCTTCACAATGTCCACATCTCCCTGTATACCTTTGCCACGCACAACCCCAACGAGCCGATCAGACCGCGCAAGCTTCTTCTGCATAAACGCGAAATAAAAAAACTAATCGGCAAACTTCAGGAGAAAGGCCTTGCTCTCATACCGCTTAGTATATACTTTGTAAGTAACGGCAAGGCAAAGGTGGAACTGGGTCTTGCCCGAGGTAAAAGACAATATGATAAACGCGCCACGCTGAAGAAAAAGCAGGGTGAACGCGAGGTTGAACGCGCCATGCGCCGAAACCAGAACTAAAAGAGAAAGACTTGTTGTATAAGAGAAAATTACTAAAAATGTCGAAATAAGGGGGCGAAACGGCTTCGACGTGGATGTGGAAGCTTGAGTTGCATGCCGAGCACCTGTCAGCTCGTAAAAAAGACGGACTATAAATATAATCGCAGACGATTATAACTACGCAGTAGCAGCTTAATACCTGTCATACTGCCGTCCCACCGGTCTTCGCCCGAAAGGCCGGATCTGGGGCGTCGACTCATCGGGCTGGTCAAATGATGGTGTCTATACATCAGGCGACGAGAACTTCATAGACTAGTCTAAGATCCGCTCTGTTCCCGCGGCATATCTTAGGCGAAACTTCAAGTCGGGAACTAAGCATGTAGATACGAGAGGGGAGCATTTGCGGACGCGGGTTCGACTCCCGCCGCCTCCACCATTACGGAATCCAATTGGGTTCCAGAAAGACCAAAACCCCGAGAGCTGATAAGGCTTTCGGGGTTTTTCTTTGCCAACGACGTCCGATAAAAATTATTGACATACCGCCATTTGTGACGGTATCTTTGACGGTATATACACCTACCGCCAAAGGAGATACCGTCATGCGCCTAACAAATGTCGTTGTCCGCAATGCTACGCTGCAGGAGAAGCCGTATAAGCTTGTCGATGGCCGGGGCTTATACGTACTGGTCAACAAAGCCGGGAAATATTTCCGTTGGGATTATCGCTTTGCCGGCAAACGCAAGACCCTTGCCCTGGGAGTCTATCCGCAGATCAGCTTGAAAGAGGCCCGCGAAAAGCATGAAGATTTGCGGCGTCTGCTGGCAAGAGACATCGACCCGATGGAGATTAAGAAACAGAAGAAAGCGGAAGTTCAGGCCGAGGTCGAAAATACCTTTGAATTCGTTGCCCGCGAATGGTTTGTAAAAAATAATTCTGTCTGGACGGCAAAACATGCCGATACCATCATCAGCCGCTTGCAAAATAATATCTTCCCATGGCTGGGCTCTGTCGAAATTTCCGCTGTTACCGCTCCGATGCTACTTGAGGTATTGCGCAGGATAGAGGAGAGGGGAGCGCTTGAAACCGCGCATCGGGTGAAACAGATCTGCGGTCAGATCTTCCGCTATGCCATCGCCACCGGCAGGGCGGAAAGGGATCCCAGTTTTGACTTGCGGGGCGCCCTGGCGCCGACCAAGTCCAAAAGTATGGCGACAATCACCGATCCGAAAATGATCGGCGTATTGATGCGGGCCATCGACGGTTATCAAGGAAGCATCATCACCCGCTGTGCCCTGAAATTTGCCCCCCTGACCTTCGTTCGCCCTGGAGAGTTGCGGCATGCCGAATGGACCGAATTCAACCTGGATGAATTCGAGTGGAAAATACCGTCAGAAAAGATGAAAATGCGGACGGTACATATCGTCCCCCTCTCTTTGCAGGCAATAACCGTCCTGAAAGAGATACGACCTCTGACCGGCAATGGAAAATATGTGTTTCCGAGTCTGCGAAGCGGCGGTCGCCCCATGAGCAACAATACCATCTTGGCGGCTCTTCGGAGCATGGGCTACACTAAGGAAGAAATGACCGGACATGGTTTTCGAGCCATGGCGTCGACCCTGCTCCATGAACAAGGCTGGCCTTCGGATGTCATCGAGCGCCAATTAGCGCACCGCGAACGAAATAGCGTGAAGGCTGCCTATAATCATGCCCAGTATTTACTGGAACGTAGGAGAATGATGCAGGTTTGGGCAGATTATCTCGATTCTTTGAGGGCAAAAGAGTGATTTATTCGCTTGGAAAGCTGTTTTGGGAGCGCTAATCTTTTTTGCCAAAGTCAGAAAGTTGTGTCAGTAAATAATAATATTTTTGTTGAAGATGTTTGGTTTTTTGTGAGCAGCGCGGATCACTCTCCGTGAGTATGCGCTACTCCAAGATATAGTAGGTGTTCTGCTGGGGGCTGATTCCAGAGTCATAAGACATTTTGACCCATGATGCTGGTATAATAAATTCTGACCATGCAAAAGTTGATGAATACGATTTGGCAATCTCAAAGATGTCTTGGGGAGCTGAGCCTTGTTTATTTCAAGGTGAGGGAAGTTACGGATCAGGGTGCCATACCTTCCCTCAGTCGCTTATCTATATATGATTTATAGCTATCTGGTGTAGGTAGCTTTTTCCTTTGAGGGTTTGTATTATAGAAAATAAGCTGCAACATTGTTATTTTTGTAGTTCTTCCCTCCGTCATAACATGCTATAAGGTGTTAGGCTGTGCGCTGAAATCTGGCTGCTGCAGATTTTGAAATGGCATGTTTTGCAGCAAATTCATCTTTACTGCTTAGCCACCGAGATGAGTACCGTAAGTATGGAGACCGGGTTAAAATACCCGGTCTTCTTTTTTGTTCCCCCATAGTTAAGGTCCTGTTCCTCAGTGCTCGCGGGACAATACCCAATCGCTTGATGGTCGCATATTCTCTCCAATTATTACCGATTGACATAAAACAACCTGGTTGGTCTTATATGTCTAATTTTCAAGAAAAAGATCATTAGGTATTTTGTGGATACTTTGTGGCGTTGATCCGCCAATTTATGGACAGAATAACGTTCGTTTCTAATCCTTTTTTAAAATCGTTGGCTTAGATATTATGGAAATTTGTTGACCGGAATAAAAGGATTTGTTCTTTTTCAGCACTTCTGCCAGAGAAAGAGTCTTTCTGAATTTATAGAGTAGATTGACATAAAAATTGGGAGGTGCCTGGCGATATAGCCTTTGCCAGGCGTTAACTGCTTGGCTTGATGTAAGCCTGCTAATGTTGTTCTTGGGGATGCTTGGAGATTTGACTCTTTGGACCTTTAGAACATATGGACTAACTGAAGCGAGTATATACAGGCACCTCCCGTTTTTATTACTTTAAATTCACATGACTCTAAAAGAAGAAATGAATCCAAACGATAAAAGCTTTTCCTCTGCATCGGATCAACACTCAATCGACAGTCGCGAAGATTTGTCAGATTTTATAAACGTCTCAACAAAGTATTTGTCATATATCCTATATGCCGATAAGAGGAAATCTCATTACCGTAAATTTAAAATTAACAAGGCATCAGGAAGTACAAGGACATTGCATGCTGTTTCCAGTGAATTAAAGCGTCTACAACGAAAAGCACTCGACTCTTTTCAAGCTGATAATAGATATCAACCAAGCGGATATTCTCACGGATTTACCCCAAAGAAGAGTATAATCACTAATGCGGCATATCATCGACGAAGTAGGCTTATTATAAAGGTTGACTTGAAGGATTTCTTTCCGAGTATCCATTTTGGGCGAGTTCAGGGGATGTTTATGGCTCCGCCGTTTCACTTTGGTGAAGAGGCCGCGACCACTATGGCACAAATGTCATGTCTGGACAATAAAAAAGGAAAGTTGCCACAAGGTGGAGTGTTAAGCCCTTACATTGCAAACATGTTGTGTCGCCGTTTGGACAAACGGCTTGCAGAATTGGCAAGAGAAAATCGATGCCGCTTTACTCGATATGCTGATGATATCACCTTTTCGACAAATGATGTCATTAAGTTGAAGGAGAAGCCGTTTCTCAAGAAAGTGTACAACATTATCAAATCTGAACATTTTTCAGCAAATAAGGATAAAACCAAGGTTCTTACGTCTAAAGATAGACAAATCGTTACTGGTATCGTCGTCAACGATGGCATTAATGTTAATCGCAAATACGTCCGAAATCTGCGAGCTACAATACACAACTGTGAAAAAAGTGGAGTAGAAAGGCAGCTCTGGAAAAAAGAGTTTAAAGATGAGAGGAACAGTCGTATTGTTGTGCCTGCTGATGCAGTGCCTACAACAGAATACTTTCTGAAACATTTATTTGGAAAAGTCAACTTTTTGGGGAGTGTTGTTTTGTCAGCTGGTCAGAAAGAACAACACGATGATGATTCGAATAAGTATCGAAGAATAAAAACATATGAACAGATTCTGAGGAGGTTTTACAATCTAAAAGAGGTGCAAAGTAACCAAGAAATTAGAAAATTGGCAAAAGCCGCAATGGTTCGACGTCCATCCCTAAAAAGCCTGCTTAGTTTCAAGGACCAGGGAACTGCAAAAAGAAAAGAGGTGCTCGCTAAGTACCAAGATAGTTCGAATGTTAAAGCAATCTTTGATAGGGTAAACGCTGTTCAAACTATGTCAGAAGTCGAAACTCTTGTAGAGGAAAAGAAGAAAAATGATCCCCGTTTATTTGGAATATCTCTTGGAACTGATGTAGTTGAAGCCAAAAAAACAATTAGACAATATCTGTCATATCCGCCTTTTGATAAAGAGAAAACAACATGCCTGTTAGAATCTCTCAAACTAGACGGAGGGTTAAAACACCTTGTCCATACTAATGATAAAAACTGGTCGGTAAAGGATTGCTATCGTATCTTGCTAGAGAATTATGAAGGAAATTTTATTTATTTACCTTTCGATTTGAGAGATGAATTTGAGGATTGGAAAAAAGCTTTGGATGAGATCGCCGCTCAATGTGGTGAAGACTTTCGAGTCGATGTCATGGATAATTCGACCCTTTCTAAGAGCACTCTAAAACTGAAGAGAAACACTCGTTTTGGCGGTACACCAGACGATTCTACTAATTTCAAAGAAAAGATCGATGCTATAATCGAAAAGGTAAATCCGAAAGAGATCACTCTTCAAATTGAAGGAAAGCTTGTTAAGTCTTTGTATACGCATGTCCCGTCTGTTTTGAAAGCAATCCATAAAATTATACAATCAATGAGCAACCATTCAAAAGAGCATGGTGCGACTACTATTAAAATTGAATCAAAAAAGCAGGTAGAAACTGTGGAAATTATTATATGGGATGATTCAATAAAATCTACCTTGGATAGTCTGGAAAATCGAAATTTCGTTCATGGAAAATTGTCAGATGTAATTCGGCTGACTAATGGCTTGTGTGAATACAAGGTTGAGTTGACATTAAAAGATGGGAGTAGAGCAGGACTTGATATGCATAATGAGTGTCAGGTTGAAAGTAACAGAAAGAAAGGCTTTGTCCATCGATTGATATTTCCATATATTAACTAATTATGAAAAAAATTAGAATTTTATTGATAGATTGTGATGATATACGTCGGAACCACCTATTTGTTCTGCTTAACAGATATGAAAGCTGCTTCGTTGACCAGAAATCGACGATCTCCAAAGATGAGTTTGAGCAAGGGAACTATGAAGTAGTTCTTGTTCATTTTGGAAATAATCCTGAAGGGGGCTGTATCGAAAATCAGGATTGGGATGCAGGGCGTGCAAAAGTGATTTTATTCAGCGGGGGTTTTGTACAGGATAAATCTGATTATGACGGTATGCTATACGCAAGCGCCTCTTATATTGAAGATAAAGAGAATTTGTATAAAATGTTAGATGAGGTTATTGCACAATGATCGTTGGTTTGAATGTTGATACTTCTGTTGCAGAGCATAATGAGTGTTTTGCAACAAAGCCATTAACCAAAAAACGCACCCAGGTTGTATATAATGAAACACTGAAGAAGGTTGTATCACAGGGATTAGCGGTAGATGGTCTTATCATACCGAGTGCACTTCCCAATTCCGATTACAGCTTCAAAAAAATGATAGAGCACATAAGGATTGATGCAGACAGTGCTATTTCCAAAATCCCTATATTAGTTTACTCAGCTGATGAAGAAGAATATCTCAACCTGTTTGATGACTCAAAAGATTTTCAAGAATCTTGGTTCAACAAGATTGCTGTAGCATTTTCACCCGATCCTGCTCTCGATGACTTTATCTCGGAGGTTGATAAAGAAGCCTTGAAGGCTTATGTGGATCAGGTTGGCAATGTACCATATAAAAAGGGGAGTCATGATAAATCGAATATTTGGGGAGCTTACATAGTCCTATTCGCGTTGAAATCAATTGAAAAAGGAAATACTCATTATGTTTCTAGTACTGAGGAATTGCAAAAAAGACTGATCGAAGAAACCTATTATAAACGGCTACTTCAAAAAATTAACATTTCTTCTATTAAAGATACATATAAGAGTCGACTTAAGAGTGAAATATCAATATTGAAAGATACTCTAAAATCAGGAAAGGTATTAATTGTTGAAGATCAGTTGATAGATGGATGGCAGAGTGCGTATGAAGCGATTTTTTCAGGGATCAAGACTGTTGAATTATTGTTTGCTGAGGACGGAAAAACAGCAAGAAAGATTGTGAAGGAATCAAACGAAATTGACCTTGTCCTGTTGGATGTTAGACTGACAAGCGATCGAGAAGAGCGCTTGCAAGACGAGACTTCTCAGCCAGTTGAAGAGTTAACTGGAGTAAAACTTTCCGATGAAATTAGAGGTATATTGCCAAATGTCCCCATCATTGCAGCAACGGCATCGAATAAATCTTGGACTCTTGAGGCATTGCTTGAGCGAGGTATTAGCAGTTATTGGGTCAAAGCTTCACCTGATCTTATAGATACGATTGATCTAGGAATTGAAAATGTGATTGATCTTTATAAAAAAATAAATGAAACCCTACAGTGGTCACAACGTACGAGGTTTTGGCAGGAAGAGTTATATCGCATTGCCCAAAAGGTTCAAAAGTACTCTGAAAACAGCGACAAGAATAGCAGATTGTACGGTAAGGCTAAGTCGTTACATGCATTACTGTTTCGTTCCTTTTCCCCATTTAGCAAGGACCTTTCTAAAGGATTGCAGATGAACATAGCCTTTTTAACGATTTATTCATGCATGAATGATCTGATAGAGTGGGTATGTGATATTGAAACCAATGGCGATGCTATTAGGTGGTATTTGCAAGGTGATTCTAAAAATACCCCTGTAGTTGAAAGAAGAAAAGTCCATAACGAAAAATACGAGTGGTTTGTTCAAGATCACTGTGATAATTCTGGTAGTAAAGATTTCCCTGATACAGCGGTAGCAAAACGTGTTCTGATAAATAAGCGGCTTGATTTTAATGAGTATATGGAAATGTCAAAAATCAGAAATGGTTTACCGTTAATTCATGGCAAGAAGCATGAATCAGGGAGTACATCTGAATCTGTTGAATTTGTAACGGATGAGCAAATAACAAGAATAATATGTCTGCTATCTTCTTTGGTTGATAACCATGCAGTATATCTGGAGCGACAGGGGAATCTCTGATGTGATCGAGGCAAGCTTTGATCACCTCGTTGATTTGCAAACTAATAATCTAGGTGTAACGCAACAGATTCAGGGCTAAAAGCTATCTATTTCCTGAACATATGCCCCGTCCGAACGGTAGCATGTAAATGTAAATCAGAGGCGATAGCTCCTTTATCCTATCCCCGTTCTGGCAATCCTTTAAACACGCACATTCAAAATCGCCTTTTGTGATCACAGAGCTATGGATTTAAGTAGATGTGAGAGGGGGCTGTTTTGCTCGATGTATGAGAAAAACTGGGGAGGGTGAAAGATTTGAATTTGCTTTCTTATATCTTGAAGTGTCATGGATTGGTCTACCGGTTTGATCGTATCAAGAGTTATAGCTGTTATTTTTTCTGCGCCATTTACATAACTCACAAAAGTATCATAAGAAATTCCTGTTTCATTTGAGTAACTTTCCCATATCTCATCCGGATGAGATCTGAGAACAGCTTTTACAGTACACATCCCAGCAATACAACCGTAAGGTCGAGTTGCATATAGCCATAGCAATGTTCCAGGTGCCATACGAATTGGTCGCTTCCTTATTTCTACAGTCTTTTCTCCTGCCAATATTTTGTCTATATATTGGGGCCTTATTGATATTATAGCAGATTTCATATTGAGGTATTATTGCTAAAGGCCGCTTTGCCTAATATTAAAGTATTCTTCGAGGAAATCATTTCAGAAGTAACAAGATTAGCGCCACTTATTATTTTATTATTCTTTAAAAAACTATAGGGGATTGGAGTTTGCAGCAAATTGAAATTATCAAAAGTAATAGCATGTATTTGTTTGCTATTATTAACTAAACCACTAAGTTGAGAATGAGGTAGTACACCCTGTCTGGACAAATTGATTTCGATTTCCTCGATAGAGAGGTAATCACTATAAGTGACCCTTCCAACTCCAATCACTTTCATGTTTCCCTTGCCAGAAACATAAAAGAAAACAGGTATTCCTCTGGCAAACAGTTCTTTGTTTCTAGCTTTCTTGAAGTAAGCTTTCTCAACATGCAGTAAAGCTTCTGCAGATGCAAACATCTTCGTCTGCTTGCTGAAATTCCCCAGCAATTCTTCAGCGTATCTTCTTTTGATTGGAAGAATAATCGATGTTCTTTTCGGACAGAATACTATGCCAGGTGATATTAACGTCTCAAAATCAAACAGTTTTACGTATTGCTCTTGATAAGTTTCGTCATTGGCAATGCAAATCCCTGTATGACAAAATTCTTGATGTGTTGGGAGAATGCTCGGCAGTGAATAGTTTGTTAATTTCCTAAAACTATTTTTGAATGAGTCCCAGTTATTTTGGTTTATTACACCACGGTATACTATTTTTGATAGTCTGTCCGGAATAATCTTCCCTTCATCGCTATAACATTGACAGTAGCCTCTAAGGGAGGCGGCTTGTTTGGTATATGTCTGACTTTTACCTATGTTAAGGTTGAATTTCCTTACTATTTGGGGTTCGCTAACTCGTCCTACATATTCTAAAATATGGTCAATTACTCTATTCGAAAAAGGTAACTTTTCATCAATGAATAGATATAAACTTGTTTCAACTTTGAACCGATTGAACTGTTCCCAAGAAGCTATCCCTATAACATTTTGATCAAAAGTGACTACCTTCCTTTCACGTTTGGTACTAGTGGTTCCAGGGTGAAGTATTTCGGAAATATTTATTTGATGAATTCCAGCTTCAACTAGAACTCTTTCAACCGTTTCTCTGTGTTCGTCCGAAAAATTAGTTATTTGTATTCTCGAGTCATCCACTAGGACATTGAGAAAATTAATATCTCTCATTTCATAGTCTGGAAAATCGATTAACAAATCAATGGGAGAAAGAATTTCTAAACCATAAATTTGGGAAAGAGTATCGCTTTGATTTAAGATGGCGTCTTCTCGGGTTATAAATCCATGAATCTTATGATGAATGGCAGAAGTGAGATGAATTAAATCTGATTTGTCTTGGTCAGAGTATCGATTTTGGGATTTTTTGTCTGGAAATATCAGAGTTCCAATTTCTTCTATCAATGGAGCCAAATATTTTTGGGCTATTTCTGGTAGTGCCGGTAGATTCTCAGCAAACTTAAATATCGGATCGTTTGAGCTTTTAAACTTATTTCTCTCCAACTCTTTTCTGAATTCTGCAGTAACGCAAAGCTTTATGTCTCCGCTCCAACCTGCTTGAAAAATTTTCCCAGCTTCATCGTGATGTTTTCTATTTTTGAGCAAATCAAACATCACGTTCAAATCGATTGCATAAGACGGTCTATTCAACAGAGGCTTTTCAGAATATTTGATATCTTGAGACTGAGAGGAAGGTGGTTGCGATATTCTAGTGTAGTTAAGGATACTAAGAGAATTTAAGTTTTTTACTCGTATATTGATTATACGATTTTTGCTCTTCCCACCTTTTTTTTGTCGGACAAGAGCAAATCCAGCTTTTTCCCAAAAAAGGTTGGCCTTTAAGTCGGCGGCTACATGCGCTGATATACTTAAAAAACTTTTGGATTCGCCATATTGAATCAACTCATTGAGGAGTGAAGTGCCAACTTTTTGTTTTCTGTCTACGTTACATACGTGAATTTGGAAAATCTTTAGTGATGGGTAACGACCACCATATAATAAGTGTCCGATGTATTTCTTAGATTTGCGAGTAATGGCAACAAACAGACGACCCTTCCTCGCTTGCTCTTCGTATGAAGAAGCTGGTAAAAAACCAAGCGCATTTCTGTTGTTATCTGCGTGTTTTTGAACATCGCCAAGATACGGTTTGTTTTCAGAATATGTTTTTAATATCTGCATGCTCTTACCGTATCAACAGGAAAACAAAAAAAACTTAACGAGCAATAACGAGGTCCTTGTTTTTCATTCATTTCTGCGTAAATTACCTCATACCTTATCCATTCGTCAAGATATATGAAAGTGTAACATCTTGAAAATAAATATCATTATGAATTATTCGGTTTTAATAAAATATCGTTGGCGGTGCTCCTTTTGTAAAGTGTCTCAGGTTGTTTGAAGTAAAAATTCGACTTCTGCCGATGTCATGATCTTCTACTCAATGCTAACTTGACAGTCAGCTTGAACCATTCGAGAAGGCATTACATTGCGTTAGATTGCCAAACGGTCAGCATCTGCTGCCGTGGCCGATGGTCATCGCCACCGCGAGAAGTCACCTTCCCGATTCGCCCCCAAATTTCAGCGTGGGACTGTTCACCGCTGCTATCCTCTACAACATCTGTGCAGATCCGATAGAAATCAGATTTGCCATAAGGCCGGCTCTGGATGCCTGTCCGTGTGTCATAAGAGACAAAGCGTCACGGTACGCTGTAATATCACATTATTTATTCCAATCACTAGTCTGCGTCAACTGATTTTCCTATCCTGCAATTGGCCTTATCAGACAACCTTTTTATCTTGGCCCGAGCCTTGATAAGTTCCTTCTCGATGGATTCCTTTCTGCGTCGAAGATCTGCAAAGTTTTGCAGCATGTCCTCTTCACAAAAAGTCATGGTTTTAATCTTGTTTCGTGCTTTGGTTAACTCTTCCCGTAATCGTGGTAATTCGGCATGGAGGGCATGGGCCTCTTTCAGCATCCTGGCAGCATTGAGTTCTTTGGCAAAAGCATCATTGGCATATTCCCGGCTCTGTTGGATGGCTTCTTTTGATGCTTTGTCGATGGCGAATTTGCGCCTGGCAAGTACGCCGAAGGGATAACCTATCATTGTGCCTATGATGATGAGAGGCCATCCCTGGACGACTGCTGACCAACCGGTTTTCACCATTCTCAGAGAAAGGACTTTGGTTTCTTTTCCCAGTTCAAAATAGAGTAACGCAAAACCATTCGCCGGAATAAATGGATCAGAAGGTGCCGAAATGAAAATACCCACGGTGGGCACTACCCAGAAACAGAGCCAGATCACCGCAGCAAGGCAGCCCATAATGACAGTCATCCTTATCATTATCACTTTCATCTGAGATAAGCCTCCGTGGTCTTCTTATCAAAATGGCCGACCTCCTGGGCAACTGTTCTCCTTGCCTCGTCGTATTGCATTCCGCTGCGCTGCAACTCTTGCATCCTTGCTTGGGCATAACTGTGTCTGAGCCCATGGGCACCGGTGGAATAGCCAAGCTCCCTTTTGCTTGCCGAAGAAAAACTCTGACTCCAGGCCCTCCCGCCGCCGAGATCGTATCGTTGCACATAATTGACTCCTCTATCGGTAACCTGGCGCGGCTCCGCAAGCCGCCTTGCCTCCAGCCGGTCTGAAAGATCTTTTGACAGCAGTACCGCACGTACCAAGCCTCCTTTTCCTTCCACCGTGTATCGCTCACCGGATCTGCCGACAAAGCGGTCTACACTCCATGCACGATGGGGCGAGGTCTGGCGCTCACTTGCCGGCTGGAGAGTAAACAGCTCATGGGCTCTCAGGCCGGCTGCATAGGCAATTTGGGTGGCCAGGCTGTTGCGCTCAATCTGGGCGGAGGCGATCCTCTCGACCTGGGCGGGAGTGTAGCTGCGGGTGGAAAGAACGGTTTCCAGTTCGCTTTTTATGACTTCCAGCTGAATCTCTAAATGCATCTGGATAGCCTGCCGGTCGAGATCCAGGGTTTTCTGGGCAACCATCTCGGCTCGGATCTCCAGGTATTGTTGCGCTTCAGTTACGGTTGCGCTGCCAAGATCGCCAAGATGTCGAGTTTGAAGATATTCGGCAAATCCCTTGAGGGCCTGCTCGTAGCCCCGTGCGGTACCGACGCTGTGGATACGGCCGTCGTTCTGATGGTCATGCCGTCCTTGCCCAAGAGCTAATTTCCGGGAAACGGCATGCTTGGCCTGGGCCTTTGCAGATCGAAATTTTGCCATGTTTTCACCTTTACCGATCCTGGTTTATCGTGACCGTGTCGTTCAGCTCCGGCAGTTTTTTCAGATATCTGTCGATTGAGTTGCGATGGATTTTACAGCGGTGGCTGACCCGCAGCCACTCGGCAAGGTCGGCACAGGAGGCCCCGGCCTGCCTCATGGCCAGAAGTTCCGCCCGGTATCTATCAAGGCGGCTCTTGCGAAAGAGCTTCCGCCTTGCCTCGGTCCGGCGAGCGCGGATCCGGTCGACTTCGGCCTGTGCGTCAAATGTCTCATCTTTTTGACCCATACTGTTGTCCTCCCTGGTTTGTCGCGTCTATAGCGACAAGACAGCTAATGTCTCGGTTCCGCGCTGTGTCGGCGCATGCTGACACAGCGCGGAAATTATGGGGCGCGGCGAGCCCGACCAAAGTCTCCAGCAGCCGAACAGCTCAGAGGAAGGCACCGGCGACAGTGGCTGGCACTCCCAAATTTCCGCCCCGCGCGTAAGCGCGGGAATCTGTGCGCGAATCTTTCGCACAGATTCCCTTGTTCTCGGCGGCTGCGCCGCCGAGAATCGCGGTGCTGACTTCGTCGAGCACCTGGCCCTGGCGCTTTGCGCCAGAACCAGGTATTCGACCGGACACCGCACACCGATCAACCAGACTGCGACTGCTTGATCGGCGCATGGCGCCGGTCAGCACCGCGATTCCACTGCACTCACTCATGGCTGCATGCCTGGCTGTCCTGCCAAGCATGTAATTTGGCCATTATGGTAATTATCTCAATGGATGCGCTGATACTCTTGGGAAGATCGGCGTTTGCTTTATCCAGATATTTCTTTTGCTGCTGATTGGATAACGACTCCCACAAAATGTCCATGGCTGCGTTCCTCTCTTTTTCTTGCGCAAGCGTTGCCGATTGCTCAGCCTCTACTGCCTTTTTTCGACGTATCACATCTTTCTCCTTTCTCTTCCGTTCCTCAAAGGGCACATACCATTCAGGCATGACAATGGATGTGCACAGCGCATGGAGATAGCCTCCGGGGTTATGTTTGTCTTCCCGGTAGCGCCGCCAGGTCTCGGTGGCAACGTCGGCGGCAAGCAGGAACCGTTTGGTGCCATGTCTCTTGGCAAGACCTGCCACTTCCCGGTCGGAGATTTCGTCAAGAGGAGTACCGGACAACAGCAGACGGATTTGTTCTGTTGTTGTCTTATCTACTCTACTCTTGTCTTGTCTGTTCTCCTGCGTGACGTCACGTGACAGTGAAACGTTACTGTCACGTGACACCTGATCCGGAGGCGGCAGTGCCTGCAATTTTTCCCGCTCTTTTTCCCGATGCCGCTGCTGCCGGAGCCGATCTTTTGCCCGGCGGGCCTCCAGCTTGTCCTCGCTCTGATACTTTCTCCAGTTTTTGATGAAGATCGCCCCGTCCTTCCTGTCGATCATCCCCAGTTCGGCAAAGGCGATAAGTCCAAAGCGAACCGTGGAAAGAGAAATACCGGTGAGGATATTCAAGGTTTCCTCAGTATACGGCAGGTTGTCGGAGACCATCAGGTAGCCGCCGCGGTTGCATTTACCCGCTTCGGTAAGCATCAAGAGCCAGAGCAGGCAGAGAGTGTTTCCCTCCGGCCCGCTGCGGATCATTTTGATCTTCCTGTTATCCAGGATATTACACGTGATTTTTACCCATTCCATCGGCGCTACCGTTGGTATCCGCCCCCGGAGGATCTCCGGAACGAGTTTTCAGATATCAGTTGGCGAATATCCTCGACCCGCCAGGCGGTAATTCGCGGCCCGAGTTTTATGGGCCTGGGAAAACGGCCGGATTTGACTCCGGCCCACCAGGTACTTTTTGAGACCGGAATAATAGCTGGGATAGGCGGTTGTGCCTTTGCATCGCCAATAATGTGGGGTAACCGGACAAAACCGGTTTCTGGTAGGGTGCTTTTCATCAAACTGTTTTCCATATCGGGTTTCTCCTGCTGTGATTTGCCACCGACATCGATGGCGTTATTAGACTCTCTAATACTCTTTTTTCCACCCTAGGACCTATGCTTGGACTGTATTGGACGGAACCGTTGAAAAATTTTCATTTTTTTTCTTTTTTCCTCTCCATTTCGAAGTGTACTGGGATGGAACAAGAGTAGGGGCGTGATGTCAGGGAATTTGATATTGCCGTGTCGCATGAGAATTTCCATAAGGATTTCAGGGTCGCGCTTGACATTTGCTGCCCCATAGATGATATATCAAGTGATAATTCGGGCGTTATAAATAATGCCGCCAGTACATCAGAAGATTCATCAAGGAGAAGTCCATTGGACGAGCAATACAGTATGGCGAGGCTGGTCCGGGAGCTTCGTGAAATCACCGGTCTGACGCAGGAAAAGTTTGCGGCCAAACTCGGAGTGACCTTCCCCACGATCAACCGCTGGGAGAACAATCGTGCCAAGCCGTCGCCGCTGGCTCTGGAGAAGATCGAGAGTCTGCTGCGCAGCCTGGGGGACAAGGGCGAGGCCCTGCACAAAGTGTATTTTAGGAGGGAAGCGTAAGCATGGCCCAGCTTGAACATATCGAAGCCATTGAAAAGCGGCTCTGGAGCGCGGCGGATACTCTGCGGGCCAACTCCAACTACGCCAGCAACGAATATTTCCTGCCGGTCATGGGTCTGGTGTTCCTGCGCCATGCCTACAGCCGCTTTCTGGGTGTCAAAGACACCATCGAAGCGGGCCTGCCCACTCGCGGCGGCAAGATCCGGCCCCTGACCAAGGAGGACTTTTCGCAAAAGAGCGCTATCTTCCTGCAGCCCAAGGCCCAATTCGACTCGCTCGTGGCCCTGCCCGACAGCGCCAACCGCGCCAAGGCCATCATCGACGCCATGGAGTCCATCGAGGCCGACTACGAGAATCTGCGCGGCGTGCTTCCCAAAAGTGAGTATCAGGAACTCGACAATGACGTGCTCGGCCAGCTGCTGCGTACCCTCAACCCCGAGGAGCTCAAGCGCGTCTCCGGGGATGTGTTCGGGCGCATTTACGAATACTTTTTGACCCAGTTCGCTGACCAGAAGGCTCATGACGGTGGCGAGTTCTTCACCCCCGTCTCGCTGGTTTCGCTGATCGCCAACGTTATCGAACCGGCTGGTGGCACGGTGTTGGATCCGGCCTGCGGCTCGGGCGGCATGTTCGTGCAGAGCGCCCGGGTGGTCGAGCGTCGGCACGAGAACCCTATGGAAAAACTCACCTTTTACGGCCTGGAAAAGAACACCACCACCATCCGTCTGGCCAAGATGAACCTGGCGGTGCACGGTCTGGAAGGCGATATCCAGAAGGCGATCACCTACTACGAAGATCCGCACGAGCTTCTGCGCAAGTCCGACTTCGTCATGGCCAATCCGCCCTTCAATGTGGACGAGATCGACGCCGACAAGGTCAAGAGCGATCCGCGCCTGCCCTTCGGCCTGCCCGGCGTCAACAAGAAGGGCAAGGTCAGCAACGGCAACTATGTCTGGATCAGCTACTTTTACAGCTATCTGAACGAACAGGGGAGGGCCGGGTTCGTCATGTCGTCCCAGGCCTCCAGCGCCGGAAGAGATGAAGCCAAAGTCCGGCAGAAACTGGTGGAGACCGGCGACGTGGATGTCATGGTCGCCATCCGCTCCAACTTCTTCTACACCCGCACCGTTCCCTGCGAACTCTGGTTCCTCAACCGCGCCAAGCCCGAGCAGCACCGCGACAAGGTGTTGATGATCGACGCCCGGAACATTTATCGAAAAGTCACCCGAAAGATTTTCGATTTTTCTCCCGAGCAAGAGCAGAATCTTCTGTCCATCGTCTGGCTTTATCGAGGTGAGACGGGGCGCTATCTCGACCTCGTGGCGGGCTACTGCCGGCGCATGCTGGCCGAGGGCGCAGCCTGTTTTACAATGAAAGAAGATGAAGGCGAAATCGTTGAACCGCTGCCGGATTTCATCGGTGCCTTGGCCACGTTGCGCAGCAGTATCGAGCCTTTTCTCAAGACCCTGGCTAAAAATGCGTCCCATTTTGAACCGCTCAAGGAGCTGGATGACGCCATCCCGCTGTTCAAAGCGGATGTGCTGACGTTCCGGAAGACCATTAGCGATCAGCAAACGGCATGGAGTAAGCAGAAAACCACCAACGGTGAATTAAAAAAGGCCGTGGACCGACTTGCGCCGCTTGCTGAGACCAGCCGTGATCTGGTCAAGCAGACCGATCTGCTCTACAAGCTTGCCTGCCGCCTGATCGAAGCCTGCGAAAACGAGTGCAATGCCCGCGACGATGACGCCTGGGCCAACCGTGACATCACCCGCGCCCGTAAGGCCGCCGATGTGTTCCGCGCCCTGGCTGTGGAACAGCTCAAGCAGGTGCGCTACTTCTGGAAACAAGCCCACTGGCTCACCGAACGCTTCCCTGAGGCGATACTTTGCGATGTGGAAGGATTGGTCAAGCTGGTGGACCGGGCCGAGATCGAGGCCAACGACTGGAGCCTCACCCCTGGCCGTTATGTCGGCGTCGTGCCTGAGGACGTGGACGAGGATTTTGATTTTGAAGAGGCTCTACGTGAAATCCATGTTGAACTGGTGGATTTGAACGCCGAGGCGGTGCAGTTGGCCGCGACGATTAAGAAGAATTTTGAGGAGCTGGGGGTATGAGCGAACTTCAAACTGCTCCCATCAAAAGCTTCACGTTAGGCATTTACGACGGGCCTCACGCAACACCTAAGGAAGTCGATGAAGGCCCTGTTTTCCTTGGAATCAAGAATGTCACTCCAGAGGGTCGTCTAGATTTTTCTGAGATACGTCATGTGTCGGAACAGGAATATCCGAAATGGACCAAAAGGGTAACGCCTCAGAAAGACGATGTTGTTTTTTCGTATGAAGCGACCCTTCATCGCTATGCCCTCATTCCTGAAGGTTTTCGTGGATGTTTAGGTCGCCGCATGGCACTGGTTCGACCGGATCAAAACAAGATCATTCCCCGGTTCTTGCACTATTATTTCATGTCTCCGTCATGGAGGGCGGTTGTTGAGGCAAACATAATCAACGGTGCGACGGTAGCTCGAATTCCGATCAAGAAATTTCCGGATTTCAAGGTCTCAATACCCTCAATCAGTAAGCAACGATCAATCAGCTATACTCTCTCCGCCTACGACGACCTGATCGAGAACAACCGGCGGCGGATTCAATTGCTGGAGCAGACGGCGCGGCTGCTCTACAAGGAATGGTTCGTCCACCTTCGTTTCCCCGGCCACGAACACACCCGGATCATCGATGGCGTGCCGGAGGGATGGGAGAAGAAAAAGATCGCTGAAGTTTGTGAAACGATAGGAGGTGGTACTCCCTCAACCAAAGTTTCAGAGTACTGGGACGGAGACATTTCCTGGGTTGTCCCATCGGATATTACGAAAAACAATAGCTACATATTACTCAAATCAGAGCGCAAGATTACAGAAAAGGGCTTGCAAAAGTCTTCTGCCAAATTGGTACCGGCTGGAACAATTCTCATGACAAGTCGTGCGTCTGTCGGATTTTTTGCTCTGATGGATCATGAAGTTTGCACAAACCAAGGCTTCATAAACATAGTTCCATGCGACAACCAATCACGGATGTACTTTTTGTTTAACCTACTCAGCCGGGTCAATGAGATTCGCAGCAATGCCAAGGGCACGACTTATCCCGAAATCAGCAAAGGCCGGTTTCGCGAAATGGACATAATAATTCCCAGCAAAACACTCATGAACCAGTTTGGGGGGATTGCGAACGATGTCATTAAGCAAGTTCGGTGTCTGATGCGATCCAACATGAACCTCACCAAAGCCCGCGACCTCCTCCTGCCCAAACTGATGAACGGGGAGGTTGCGGTATGAAAGACTACAGCAATATAACAGGAGGGACCGCGTAACATGGCAACCGCCGAACAGATCAAATCCCTCATTCGCTCGCACTTAAGCGATCGGCCCGAGCAGTTCTTCACCATTGCGCTGCAGGTTGCCGCTCATGAAGCGAAACAGGGGCATCAGAGCTTGGCTCACGAGATACGGACTCTGGTCGACAAGGCCAAGGCACGGCGGCCCGCGCGGGTGATTCCCTTTACGCCGGACCTGGATCACCTGGTGCTGACCTCGGAGCCTAAGGAGCGCCTTGGGGTGCTTGTGCAGTCCGATGAGATGCGCGGGCGAATCGAGCGCATCCTGCGTGAGTATCGACAGAAGGCGAAACTTGAAAAACACGGCTTGTCCCACCGGCGAAAGATCCTGCTCGCCGGACCACCTGGAACGGGCAAGACCCTGACTGCCGCTGTCCTGGCCGGGGAGTTGGGCTTGCCGCTTTTCACCATTATGATGGACAAGATCGTCACCAAGTTCATGGGTGAGACGAGCGCCAAGCTGCGCCAGATTTTCGATGTCATTCAGGAGCGCCGGGGGGTGTATCTGTTTGACGAGTTCGACGCCATCGGCGGTGAGCGCAGCCGTGAAAACGACGTGGGCGAGATGCGCCGGGTGCTCAACTCGTTTCTTCAGTTCATCGAGCGAGACAGCTCGGACAGCCTGATCGTGGCGGCGACCAACAACCCCCGCATTCTGGACCAGGCACTTTTCCGGCGTTTTGACGACGTGCTGCATTACCGCCTGCCGGAAAAAGCCGAGATCAAACGGTTGATCGAGAACCGCCTGGGTTCGTTCCGCTCGAAGAAAATGCAGCTTGAAACCTCGGCCAAAATTGCTGAATCGCTCAGTCATGCCGAGATCGCCCAGGCCTGTGACGACGCGATCAAGGAGACGATTCTTGCCGACCGGAAAACCGTGACCGCGACACTGCTCAAGCAGATGCTTCAGGAGAGACGATCCGCCTATAAGGCCTTCACGAGGGGGTAAGATTGCATGGCTACAGAGCATTCCCACATTTTTCTGCGCGAGACACAGGAAACCGAGGAATTTACAACCCCTCGTGGCGGTGGTCCACAAAAGGATATCCCCCAGCGTAACCGTCAATCGCATAGCACCAAGCTGCAAAATCAGTGGGCCGCCATCTGGGCCAGGGCAAGAGAGCAGGAAGAAACCCGAACGGCGGTATCGATGCCGACCAGGGATGGCGTTTATGTCGAGTTCGAAGGAACGCCGGGGCACCGCCTGGTGACAAAGAGCCTTGAAGACCGCCGTGCGGGGATACGTTTGCTAAACGTCTATACCGTTCGCTCCGAGGGTGAACCGACACAGGAGATCACGAGGGCGACAGTTTTTATCCCTACGGGCAAGCAGGATCATTTCCTGAAAAAGATCAGCGAATACGCCCAGGAAGAGACCAAAAAGGGGAAACCCAAACACGCCGCGTTGGTGCAGAGCGTCGAAGATATGCGGCTCGCGGTGCTGGAATCCTTCTGGCGCGACGACCTGAGCCTGCTGCCACAGGGGACGGCGGCAGTCTGGTGCGAAATCTGGCTGCAGGGAACGGGTGACGAGGTTGAACAGAGTTTTCGGGAGATCGCTGCCGCCTTGAACTTTGAGGTGCAGGCGCGATCCCTTCGCTTTCCGGAAAGAACGGTGCTGCTCAGCAAGACTACCCGAGAGCAACTCACCAACCTGATAGAATCCAGCCCCGATATCGCCGAATTCAGACGCGCCAAGGAAACCCCCCGGTTTTTTCTCGAATTGGAGAACAGGGATCAAACGGAATGGGTGAACGATCTGCGTTCCCGTTTGCGGGTTAATCCCGATGCCACGGTGTCCGTGTGCATCCTCGATACCGGAGTCAACAACGGGCACGCTCTGCTTGAGCCCGTTCTTGCCGATGCCGATTGTCACGCGGTGGAACCTGGCTGGGGTGTCAATGATCACCAAGGCCACGGTACGCTGATGTGCGGGGTCGCCGCCTTCGGCGACCTGACGGATGCCTTGCAACACAGTCATCCACTCCGTGTCAATCATTGCCTGGAGTCGGCGAAGATACTGCCTCCACGAGGGACCAACGATCCCGACCTATATGGCGATGTCACGATCCAGGGCATGTACCGCGCTGCGATTCAGGCACCGGACCGGAATCGCATCGGCTGCATGGCGGTGACGTCGAAAGACGGTCGAGACCAAGGACGGCCTTCTTCGTGGTCGGCTGCCATCGATAAACTGACCTCCGGTTATGACGACGACAACAGGTGGCTTTTTGTCGTTTCTGCTGGAAATATAGAGGAACAGCAGATTTGGGCCAACTATCCACAAAGCAATTTGGGGTATTCCGTTTGTGACCCCGGCCAATCCTGGAATGCCCTCACCGTCGGCGCGTTCACGGAAAAAGCCATGCTTTCGGACCCGGACCTTCAAAATCACACCCCGTTGGCCCTACCGGGCGAGTTGTCTCCCTTCAGTTCCACCTCTCACGATTGGGACGGGAAATGGCCTGTCAAGCCGGACATCGTGCTTGAGGGCGGAAATGTCGGCCAAGCTCCCGATGGTTTCTTCAGCGAACATGACGATCTCTCACTGCTGTCAACGGGACATCAGCCGACTCAAAGGCAGTTCGATGCGATCAATGCGACCAGTGCCGCTGCAGCTCAGGCGGCCTGGATGGCAGCCCAGATACAGGCGCGGTATCCTGCGGCGTGGCCGGAAACGATTCGAGGACTGATGATCCAATCGGCCGAATGGCCGATTGCCATGAAACGGCAATTCCTGGACGCGAATGGCCGGGGGGAATATTCCAAGTCCGATTATGGACGCCTGCTGCGTATCTGTGGTTATGGGGTTCCCAACCTTGCCAGGGCGTTGGCCTGCGCGTCTAACTCCCTGACGCTCATTTCGGAAGCGGAGATTCAACCCTATACGAAGAAAGAAGGCCGTTCCGATTGTTCGACCAAGGATATGCATCTCCACCGGCTTCCCTGGCCGCGCGAAGTCTTGCTCGAAAGAGGAGAGATGCCGGTGTCTTTGCGAGTTACGCTTTCCTACTTTATCGAACCAGGACCGGGCGAAGTTGGTTGGAAGGACAAATATCGTTATGCCTCCTTTGGTTTGCGATTTGGCCTGAATAGTCAGGGAGAGACCGAAGAAGACTTCATGAAGCGCCTGAACAAAGCCGCTCGTGATGAAGGAGAAGAAAAGCCCGACACGGAGAGTGGTAGTGAGCGGTGGCTTATTGGATCAAACAGCCGCGATACAGGTTCCGTTCATTCCGACATTTGGAAAGGCACGGCTGCCGATATTGCGTCCTGCAATCTGATCGGGGTTTATCCGGTGATCGGCTGGTGGCGTGAGCGGGCATGGCTTAGCCGATGGGACCGAAGGGCCAGATATTCTCTGATTGTTTCGCTCCATACGCCGGATGAAAACATCGACATCTACACGCCGGTCGCCGTTCAACTGGGTATACCTGTGGAGGTGTCGGTGTGAAACTCCAAACCCTCCTCGCCCAAATCGCCCTTGGCGAAGACTCCACCCGTCAGTTCAAGGTGGATGTGAAGAACGCCGACTCTCTGGCCTCGGAGATGGCGGCGTTCGCCAATACCAATGGCGGTACGATCTTTATAGGCGTGGCGGATGACGGCTCCACGCCGGGGCTGTCGCAACACGATGTGGCCCGTATCAATCAGCTCATCAGCAATGGTGCCAGTCAACTGGTGCGCAGCCCGCTGGCGGTGCAGACCAAGAATGTGGCGTTGGAAAACGGCCGCATTGTTATTGTGCTGATCGTACCCAAGGGGATCGACAAGCCCTATTTCGACAAGAACGGTGTCATCTGGCTCAAGGCCGGGGCCGACAAGCGGCGAGTGAACTCAAAGGAGGAGCTGCGCCGCCTGTTCCAGTTCACCAACCAGTTCCATGCCGACGAGCTGCCCACAAAAGCAGGCATTGAAAGGCTGGACAAGCTGCGTTTCCGGGATTTTCTGCGGGATGTCTACAAACTGGATTATCCCGACTCCCCTGCCGAGCTGACTCAATTGCTTCAAAACATGAACCTGGCCACCGACGACGGCAGGCTGAACCTCGCCGGGGTGTTGCTGTTTGCCGAGCAGCCGGAATGGATCGTGCCGCAATTCGTGGCCAAGGCGATCCGTTACCCTGGCAACAAAATCCACGCCACCGACTACCTCGACACCGAGGATTTTTCCGGACCGTTGCCGAAGCTTTTCGAGGGCGCACTGGCCTTTGTCATGCGCAACCTGCACAAGGTGCAGGCCGGTCGTGGTGTGAACGCGCCCGGTACGCCGGAGATCCCCGAAGCGGTTTTCGAGGAATTGCTGGTCAACGCCCTGATGCACCGGGATTATCTGGTCAGCGCCCCGATCCGCCTGTTTGTCTTCGACAACCGCATCGAGATCATCAGCCCCGGCCATCTTCCCAACAACCTGACGGTGGAGAAGATTCGGGCTGGAAACTCCAACATCCGCAACCCGATTCTGGTTTCATACGTGGCCAAGGGGCTGCTGCCCTATCACGGCCTGGGATCGGGCATCAAGCGCGCGCTGGAAAAGTGGCCGGCTATTGACTTTACCGACGACCACGACGGCTGCCTGTTCACCGCTACGGTTCACCGGAAACCGGTGGGAGAACTGGATTTGGTGAACATCGCACCAGAAGGTTCATTGACAACCGACACGGCGTCGGGAAAGCGTCGGGAAAGTGTCGGAGTAGCGTCGGAGAAAACGTCGGAGAAAACGTCGGACAAAATCATCTCTCTTGTCAAAGATGATGCGCTAATTACTATCGAACGACTTGCTGAGTATTGTGGGGTTACGACACGTTCAATTGAGCGCAACCTGAATAAATTGCAAAAGAGGAACAAAATAAAGCGAGTTGGCCCTGATAAGGGTGGCCATTGGGAGGTGATTGAATGACCCCCGCACCCTACACCGAAGACACCCTCGTTCAGCAGACGACCGCCGAGTACCTGGAGCAGGAGCTCGGCTGGGAGTCGGTGTACGCTTACAACAACGAGGATTTCGGGCCGGGCAGCCTGTTGGGCCGGGAATCGGATCGCGAAGTGGTGTTGGCCCGCACCCTGCGGGGTAAGATCGAAGAATTGAATCCCGGGTTGCCTGCCACGGCCTATGACGATGCCGTCCGCCGGATCGTCACGGTTTCCGCCACGCAGACCATGGCCGCCACCAATCGCGAGAAGTACGAACTGTTCAAGGACGGGGTGCAGGGCACCTTCCGCAACGACAAGGGCGAGCGGGTGCGTCAGAGGTTGCGGGTGTTCGACTTCGATGATCCCGAGAACAACCATTTCCTCTGCGTGCGGGAGCTGTGGGTACGCGGCGATCTGTATCGCCGCCGGGCTGATATCATCGGGTTCATTAACGGCCTGCCGCTGTTGTTCATGGAGTTGAAGAACGTCAGCAAGGATATCCGTGCCGCTTACGAGCAGAACTTTCTGGATTACAAGGACACCGTCCCGCATCTGTTTCATCACAACGCTTTTGTTGTGCTGGCCAATGGGGTGGATGCCAAACTCGGCTCGGTCACCAGCCGGTTCGAGCATTTTCACGATTGGAAACGGTTGGCCGAGGATCAGCCGGGCATCGTGGCCATGGAGACGCTGCTCATGGGGGTGTGTGCGAAAGCCAATCTGCTGGATCTGGTCGAGAACTTTATCGTTTTCGACGATTCGGCTGGGGAATCAAGGAAGATTCTGGCTCGGAATCACCAACTTCTTGGCGTCAACCGGGCCATCGAGGCGGTCCGCGACAGAAAGCTCAGGGATGGAAAGCTGGGGGTGTTCTGGCATACCCAGGGGTCCGGTAAGAGTTATTCGATGGTGCTCTTCACCCGCAAGGTGCATCGCAAACTGGGCGGGAACTTCACCTTTTTGATCCTCACCGACCGCGACGATCTGGACACGCAGATCTACAAGACCTTCGCCGGATGCGGCGTGGTGGACAACGACCGAGACCCGTGCCGGACAGCGAGCGGTGAGCATCTCGCCCAGTTGCTGGCCCAGCACAAATCTCATGTCTTCTCGCTGATCCAGAAATTCAACCAGACCGTGGTCGAAGGCGAGGCTTACTCCCGGCGCGATGATCTCATCGTCATCACCGACGAGGCCCACCGCACCCAGTACGGCACGCTGGCGCTCAATATGCGCAACGCGCTGCCGAACGCCAGCTATATCGGCTTCACCGGTACGCCGCTGTTCAAGGACGACGAGATCACCCGGCGAGTTTTCGGCGATTACGTCTCCACCTACGATTTCCAGCGGGCCGTGGAGGATAAGGCCACGGTGCCGCTTTATTACGATGCGCGAGGAGATAAGCTCGGTGTGGCGGTTGGCGATCTGAACGAGCGGATCGCCCAAAAGCTGGAGGAGTTGGAGACGGGCAATATCGATGTGGAACAGCGCCTGGAGCAAGAACTCAAACGCGATTATCACATCATCACGGCCGGGAAACGTCTCGACCAGGTGGCCCGCGATTTTGTGCAGCACTATTCTTTGGGCTGGGAAACGGGCAAGGCGATGTTGGTCTGCATTGACAAGATCACCTGCGTCCGTATGCACAAGTTGGCCGAGTTCTATTGGAACGAGAGAATCGGTGAGCTGGAAGCGCAGTTGTCCAAGGCTACGGATGAGCAGGACGAACAGTACCGGCGTCGTCAGATCGAGTGGATGCGCCAGACGCAGATGGCGGTGGTGGTCAGCGAAGAACAGGGCGAGGTCGAGAAGTTCCGCAAGTGGGAGCTGGACATCACCCCGCACCGCCGTCTGATCAAGGAGGGTATCGACCTGCCCGAGGCGATGCGGAAGCAGCCGCAGTTCCAGAACATGCAGCGGCTGTCGCTGGACGATGCCTTCAAGGCCGAGGAGCACCCGTTTCGTGTTGCCATCGTCTGTGCCATGTGGCTGACCGGCTTTGATGTTCCCTGCCTCTCCACCCTCTATCTGGACAAGCCGCTCAAGGCGCACACGCTGATGCAGGCCATTGCCCGGGCGAATCGGGTCAACGAGGGTAAGAACAACGGGATGATCGTCGATTACTGCGGCATCTTGAAGAACCTGCGCAAGGCGTTGGCGACCTTTGCCGGAACGGGTGATGACGGTCGCGGTGGAGAGGGCGGCGAAACTGAACCGGCCAGGCCGGATGAGGAACTGCTGGCCGATCTCGCGGAGGCGATTGCCTTTGTCCGGGCTTTTCTTTCGGAGCGAAGCGCGTCTTTGGACGCAATCATCCAGCAGACCGGATTTGCCAGGAATGCGGCGATTCTCGCGGCCAAAGAGGCGGCAAACGAAAACGACGAGACGAGAAAACGCTTTGAGGTGATCTGCCGGGCGGTGTTTTTGAAATTCAAGGCCTGCATCACCATCGAAGGCGTCAATGATTGCCGGGGTGATTTCGACGCCATCAACATCGTCTATAAAAGTCTGCAGAAAGATCGTGAGCGTGCGGATATCACTGATATTATCCGCCAGCTGCACAGCATAGTAGATGAGGCGATTGAGACACAGACTGGGCCGGCTGTTGCCGAAGAGTCGCCACCATACGATATCAGCAAGATCGATTTCGAACGGTTGCGCCGGGAGTTCGAGCGCAGCCCGGCCAAGCGCACCACCGTGCAGAATCTGAAAACCGCCATTGAACAACGTCTTCAGCGCCTGCTCCAGCAAAATCCTTTGAGGACCGATTTCCAAAGGCATTACGAGGAGATCGTCGCCGAGTACAACCGTGAGAAGGATCGGGTGACCATAGAAAAGACCTTCGAATCGCTTTTGCAGTACATGGGTGAGATGGGCAATGAGGAGAGCCGCGCCTTGCGGGAGGGGCTCGATGAGGAAAGTCTTGCCGTGTTCGACTTGCTGAAGAAGCCGGACCTGACGTCCGGTGACATCAAGCGTATCAAGGCGGTAGCTGTCGATCTGCTCGAAACGCTTAAGGCGGAAA
The DNA here is from genome assembly GCA_016278675.1 of Desulfobulbaceae bacterium. Lineage (GTDB taxonomy): Bacteria > Desulfobacterota > Desulfobulbia > Desulfobulbales > Desulfocapsaceae > Desulfopila_A. The sequence goes on from JADQBJ010000009.1 coordinate 160,852, forward strand.
AACTGCGGATCAATCACTGGCGCGACAAGGAAGCCACCCGGGACGCGGTCCGTCTGACGATTCAGGACTACCTCTGGAGCGAGAACACCGGGTTGCCGGAAATTTATTCAGAGGAAGATGTGCGGGATAAGACAGAGGCGGTTTTCGTGCATGTGTTCCGGGCGTACCCAACGGTGCCGTCTCCCTATTACGCCGGCATCGCGTCGTAGAAAGTAGCGAGGGACAATATGAAATATCAGCCTCCCTACACCATCACCCCCGAAATCCTGAACCGGGTCGCCGCGATCAGCGAGGCCATTGGGCGGCTGACCGTGCTCACCGATCAGGCGAGAGCCTTGCGGCTGCGGCCCTCCGTCGCTCCTGCGCATCCCTGCGGCCGCGACATACCGGACATCCATGTCAATAACCGCGTCCGCACCATTCACGGCTCGCTGGCCATCGAAGGCAACACCCTGAGCGAAGCGCAGATCACCGCAATTCTAGAGGGCAAGCAGGTCATCGCCCCTCCCCGCGAGGTGCAGGAGGTAAAAAACGCCCTGGCCGCCTATGACCGGTTCCACACCTGGAAACCAGAGGCGGGAAAAGACTTGTTGGAGGCGCACCGGATTCTGATTTCCGGCCTGATCGACGAAGCTGGATTATATCGGCATGGCGGCGTGGGGATAATGGCGGGCCAGCAGGTGATCCACATGGCCCCGCCTTCCGACCGGGTGCCGCATCTGATGGGCGATCTGTTCGGCTGGTTGGCCGCCACCGACGCCCACCCGCTCATCGCCAGTTCGGTCTTTCACTACGAATTCGAATTCATCCACCCCTTTGCCGACGGTAACGGCCGCATGGGGCGGCTGTGGCAAAGCCTGATTCTGGCCCGCTGGAATCCTTTGTTCGCCGACGTCCCTGTGGAAAGCCTGATCTTCGAACACCAGGCCGAGTACTACCAGGCTATTCAGGAAAGCACCCAAAAGACTGATTCCGCTCCGTTCATCGCCTTCATGCTGCGGATGATCATGGATACGGTAACCGCATCGACCCCGGAAGTTACGCAGGAAGTCACCCCGGAAGTCAGGCTGCTCTCGGTTCTTACCGGAGAAATGACCAGGCAACAGCTCAAAGAGGCGCTCGGGCTGAAAGACGATGAGCATTTTCGTAAAGCCCATATACTCCCCTCTTTGGAGGCCGGGTTGATTGAAATGACCATTCCCGACAAGCCGCGCAGCAGCAAACAGAAGTACCGACTGACCGACAAGGGCCGTCAGGTTATGGAACAGCATGGCGGTGGTTAACTTGCGACAAACTCACGACATGGCTTTTGACATGCCTTGGCTCAGCAATCAAATACCGACCAAATAACCGACCAAGTAGGTTCAACCCCATTCAGGAATTGGCTTTATGGACACCGACGATCTGACTGAAATGGCTTGGGACATTATTGTCAGGGCCTCCCGAGTCTCGGATACCCTGAAAGCCGAACTCGGCGCAATGGCCAGCCGTTTCAGAACAGAGGATGACTGGCTGCGAGGGGTTCGTGCTCATCTGATGGAAATCTTCGAAGACCCTGCCGAGTATGTCGACTCTTGGGACCTTGAAAACGCAGAAGCTGTTACGGCAAACATGATCGGCAGCTTTGCAGCGGAACTCCGTGATCGAGTGGATAGCGTTTTGTCCACTCCAATGAACAAACGAGGCTTACGGTCATGGTGATTGTTAAGATGCCGGAACGCATCAAACCAAGGTTCAGTCGCTTTATCGGCATTGACTACTCCGGTGCGGAAACCCCGGACTCCAGTCTGAAGGGACTTCGGGTTTACGAGGGCAGCCGCGAGTCTGAGTCGGTGGAAGTGAAACCGCCGCCCAGCCCGCGCAAGTACTGGACACGGCGCGGCCTGGCGGAATGGCTGGTAGCTCGGCTGTTCGAGGATGTGCCGACTATCGTTGGTATCGACCACGGCTTTTCCTTTCCCCTGCGTTATTTCGAGGTTCACCACCTGGAGCCGGACTGGTCGATTTTCCTCGATGATTTCCAGAAGCACTGGCCGACTGATGCCGCAAACACATACGTCGATTTCGTCAGGGACGGTTCACGGGGCAAAGGCGAGGCCCGTTCCGGCAGTGCCCGCTGGCGGCGTATCACTGAGGAACGGACTGGAGCCAAGTCGGTCTTTCACTTCGACGTGCCCGGTTCGGTGGCCAAATCGACCCACGCCGGACTGCCCTGGCTGAGGTATCTGCGCAATCAGCTTGGGGACCGGATCCATTTCTGGCCCTTCGACGGCTGGGAAATTCCAGCGGGCAAATCGGCGCTGGTAGAGGTATACCCATCGCTGTGGAATAAGAGCTATCCACAGGAGGGCCGTACACGCGACCAGCATGACGCCTATGCGGTCTCTGCCTGGTTGCGGCAGGTGGATACGGAAGGCAGCCTTGGGAATTTCCTCAAGCCTTCCATGCTGCCGGGCGAGTACCCTGTTGCTCAGGTCGAAGGGTGGATTCTCGGTGTGATCTGACGCCATAGATTATTTAGATTGATAGAATTGCCGCGAGAACTACAACTCGATAGTAATCCAAATCAGATAGATTATTCAGCGCTTTCTTCTTTCTTGACGTTTCCAGGCAGCGGTGGTACACATTAAGTAACAGAAATAGTAACTTTATGTGGACTGTGGCGATGCAACCGATCAAGGAATTAACCCGACTTCTCGAGAGACTGGCAGGCGAAGAGCATTATCTCTTTTCCCTCGATGATATGCGTAGCGCCATGCCGGAGGCAAGTTCGGGCGCTTTCAAGGTCCTTATAAGTCGGGCCGAGAAGTCAGGACTCTTGAAACGGGTCTGTCGGGGAATCTATCTCTATCCTCGGGTGACTTACAAGGCAGGACTGGTCTTGTTTCATACGGCTGCAAAGCTGCGGGCGGACGGCTTCAATTACCTGAGCCTCGAAACGGTACTGAGTGATGCCGGGGTCATATCTCAAATTCCAATAAACTGGATTACGCTGATGTCTTCGGGGCGTAGCCATATCGTGAACTGCGGCGATTTCGGTCATATCGAATATATCCACACCAAGCGACGGCCGGCCAAGGTTGCAGACCAATTGAGCTACGACCAGGACTGTCGTCTCTGGCGGGCTTCGGTTACCCTTGCCCTACAGGATATGAAGTTGACCCGGCGCAGCACGGACTTAGTCGATTGGGAGGTGGCCAGTGAGTATCTTTGAACAGCTTGTCGATCAGGCGATGCGCAGCCAGCCGCAACTTGCACCGCTTCGCGTAGTAGTAGAGAAAGAGCTTCTTCATCATGACATCCTGCGCGAAATGAGTCAGGCAGGATTATTGAAAGAGTTGACCTTTATCGGCGCCACATGTCTGCGGGCGTGTTACGGTTCACAATGTTTGAGTGAAGATCTGGCTTTTACCGGAGGAGCCGGTTTTACGCGTGAGGGGTTGGCTGATCTTGGTCGTGTTCTGGTTAAACGTCTTGAAGTTAAATATGGTCTGCCGGTTGAGGTGAGTGAACCGCAACGAGAAACGGGCAATGTTGATACATGGAAGCTGCGGGTTTTTACCAGACCTGCGCGAAAACATTTACCGGTTC
>JADQBJ010000071.1:0-26916 GCA_016278675.1 Desulfobulbaceae bacterium
GAGACCCGTGAAAAGAGCAGTCCCGACCTTGAGCTGAGGATTAGGGGTAATCAGGTAGAATTTTGATTTGGTTAAATTACAGAGAGGTGCTGAAGGAAATTTTTTCATTTTTTTCATTTTTTCTTTTGTCGGTATAGTTGTGTGAGAAAATTGTGGGATTTGGCTGTTAAGGTGGGTCTCAAACAAACCCGGAAAGCCTGTTGGCCCAGATGATCTGGATAGCTTTCCCTCACCATCCCATCAAGGAGACAGAAATGAAAAAGATGATTTTTGTTATGCTTCTGCTGACCCTCTCATTCGTTACGCCCACTTCTTTTACCTTTGCCGCTTCAGATGCTTCAAGCAATCAGTCGCAGGTTCAGCTGGGAAAAATCAATATCAACACGGCAAATGAGCAAGCCCTTTGCCAGGTGCCGGGTATCGGCCCAAAGACGGCGCAAAGTATTCAGGTATACAGAGAGAAAAATGGAAATTTTCAGCGTCTTGAGGACCTTACCTCGGTAAAGGGAATAGGACCGAAAACACTGGATAAGATGCGACCCTATATAACCATATAATTCTTGCGCCAGGGGCCCTGCCTGTTGGGCTCCTGGCAATGTTGTCTTTCTGCTGTTCGATTCACTATTCCTGAAAAACCGCCACTCAGTCCAAGTACCCCCTTGAATGGTATAAAAAAAAACCAGAAATGGGAAAAATGTTTTTAAAGCTGAGTGAGACTCTCCTCCCACCTCTTTTTCGCTTACAAATTGTTTGTGTGTTTAAATGTTGTATAGTTTATGTTTGAATAATATTCGTGGAATAAACGGACTTCTGTTCCTGAAGCGTAACCATCCAGCAAGAAACTAACCCGGCTGAGCTGGCTAAGTGTCTTGGCTATAGAGGCAGATTCACGGATTTAAATATATTTTTCGTTTTCTTGTTTTTTGCGGCATTTTTTCAGAAGAAAGGCACTGAAAACCGGGAGTTTGTCCTGAACTGTAACTGTTAAGAGGTAAGCATCCTGACGGGCATATACTCCGAATCTGGAAGTGTGCGTGTTTTTCTGGCTGATCGTGTGCGGACGGGGTCCTGCTCAATAGTTACCCGAAACAACATTTTAGCATGAGGTGTGTTTTGCAGTTTTTACCAATGGCCGGAGCAAAATACGGTCGCGAAGAAAAAGATTTTTCCGAGGGGAGTGTAATCGAGCTGGTGGAAGTACAAACCGCGGCAGCGCCGCAGGAAGTTTGCTGCGGAGGCGCACCACCGCCAAAGACCAATCCTCTGGAAAGGCCGGGATATACTTTGAAGCCCTTTGTGCGGGCTTTCATCAAGGATAGCCGCAGTGATGTGGCTCTTGTAAAAACCGAGCTCGATTTCTCTGACCATATCGGGACCTTGCTGGCCAGACTCGGTATAAACAGGGATGAGTATAGAATTGCTCCGGGACTGTATGGAGTTGGCTATCCTGGGCAGGATTCTCCTGTTATCGTTACCGCCAATTACAAGCTCACCTTTGATTTCGTCCGCCGGGAACTGGCCGGTTTGGACTGCTGGATTCTTGTTCTTGATACATGCGGCATTAACGTCTGGTGCGCCGCAGGCAAACGGACTTTTTCTACGGAAGAGATCGTCCATAGGATCAAGGAAACCGGCCTATCCAAAAGGGTCAATCACAGACGCGTTATTGTCCCCCAGTTAGGCGCCTCCGGGATTGCCGCTCATGATGTCAGGAAAAGATGCGGTTTTAGAGTTGTTTACGGTCCCGTCAAGGCGGTTGATCTGAAAGCTTTTCTGGAAAATGACATGCAGGCTACCGAAAAGATGAGAACCGTGACTTTCACTTTCGGAGAGAGGCTTGAACTTATTCCCGTTGAGTTTTATCTGTTCGGCAGAAAAGTCTGGTGGGTTTTTCCCTTACTCTTCGTAATATCAGGGATCTCTCCCGACATTTTTTCTCCCCTGCAGGGCTGGCAGCGGGGAATCCTTGTATCTTCAGCCGCCCTCTGGGGAGGAATATGCGGTATGCTGATAGTGCCTCTTCTTCTGCCCTGGATACCGGGGCGCGCTTTTTCTCTGAAGGGCGCATTGTTGGCATTGGCAACGACCCCGGCATTTGTGCTGGCAGCCAATCTGCAGGTACTCGAAACGACAGCTCTGACGCTGGTGATCACTTCGATAAGCTCTCATCTCGCTATGAATTTCACCGGCTCAACTCCATATACCTCGCCCAGTGGCGTAGAAAAAGAGATGAAACGGGCTCTGCCGCTACAGGGACTGGCACTGGCGGCAGGAATAGTGATGTGGCTGGCCGCGCCTTTTGTGAATTTTTAAAAAGATGGACAAGTAAAAAGCTCGATTTTACGTCGTTGTAGATCTGAAAACACGAGTGGCCATACCAGCTGGTACTGCCAAATCGCCATTTCAGATACTGCATCTTTATGTTGGAATTTCTCGAAGTCGGAGTTTATGCCCGTACGGGTGCTTTTCGCAGAATCCATCGGTAACTTCGATGACTTTTTACCAGATTATCAAAAATACGGCTATGACGGATGTGGAGGTAGATAATGAAAGGCTTACGGTATATCGAAAATGTCGCTTCGCTGACCCTGGATCAGGAGCGCTGTGTGGGGTGCTCAACATGTGTAACGGTATGTCCGCATCGGGTTTTCCAGCTGCAAGAGGGTAAGGCGGTGATGGTGGATAAAAACGGCTGCATGGAGTGCGGGGCATGCGCAGTAAACTGCCCCGTTGATGCCATAAGTGTAGATCCCGGAGTGGGATGTGCCTCCCTGATCATCAATCGCTGGTTGAAGGGCAAGAATCTTCCCTCGGGAAGCTGCTGTTAAACAGCCGGTCAGTGAACGGAAAGATACGGCCACACAGGGCCGGAACTGATGAGCGTATCAGGAATATAGTGAAACCGAAGAAGGAGATAAAATGGCAGAGGAAATGAAGGTAACTTTTCCAGGGAATCTGAAAGTCCAGGCGCAGATAAATGAGTTCACAATTGAAACAGATCAGTCGAAAGAGTCGGGAGGCGACGGCTCCGCACCTTCACCTTTTGCGCTGTTTACGGCCTCTGTTGCAACCTGTGCGGGATTTTTTGCCATGAAGTTCTGCAGAGCCAGAAATATCGAAACCGAAGGCATGTCCCTGCTTATGAAATACAGTTTTGACGAGGAGACTAAGAGATACCCTGAGATGGAGATTCAGCTTAAACTACCGGAAGGTTTTCCTGAGAAATATAGAGAAGCCATCATTCGGGCAATGGATCAGTGTGCCGTCAAAAAGCACATATTGGATCCCCCTGATTTTAAAGTGACCTTAACCTGATGGCGTCGTAAAAACTCTTCATCCGAAGTCGGAGTTTATGCCCGCATGGGTGCTTATCTGCGTCGTTGCTGCAAAATTTCTATCATTACGATGTACTATAGTACGCCGAAATAATAGAAGTTTTGCGCGCCTAGCATATGAAGTTTTTTACTTAGCCAACCGCAATTTTAGGTTTTTACGAGATTGTCTAACCTGAAAAAACTGCAATTTATGGAGAGAAGAAGCTTTATGGTATGTCATCTATAAATCTGAAGGAGGCGTTGCAGGATATCCTCCCGCAGGAGGAAATCGACTGCATGGTGAGAGGGTATGACGTCCTCGGCGATGTGGCCATCATAATCATTCCAGAGACGCTTCGGCACCGCGAAAAGGAGGTTGCCGAGGCCATACTCCGCACCTCTCCGCATCTTCGGGTAGTCGCCGGACGAGACGGCATCCACTCCGGCGAATTCCGCACGATCCCCCTGAGGAAGATTGCCGGAACGGGAGGGTTGACAACCCTGCTTACGGAATTCGGCATCAGGCTTCATGTTGATCCTCAAGCTGTCTATTTTTCTCCACGCAGCAAAAATGAACGTCACCGCATTGCCTCACTGGTTGGGTCCGGAGAACGGGTTCTGGTCATGTTTTCCGGAATCGCTCCATTGCCGTTAATGATAGGCCGGCACAGTGAAGCTGCCGAAGTCATCGGTGTTGAGAAGAATCCGGAGGCGCATTACCTGGCTGTTAAAAATCTGAAACTCAACCGCCGCATAAAAAATGTTCGCTTGCTGTGTGGTGACGCCGGAGAGATAGTACCGCGGCTGCAGGGTCAATTTGATCGGATTGCCATGCCGCTGCCGCTAACCGCCGATAAATTCCTGTCTTGTGCACTAGATGCACTCGGTGCAGGTGGATGGCTGCATTATTATGATTTTCAGGATAAGGGCCAATTTGACCTGGCGGTGGATACGCTTTCCCAAATATGTAAGGTAAAAGGAAGAGTCCTGCTCGGTTGGAAAATCCACAAATGCGGTCATGTCAGCCCCGGGAAATATCGGATCTGCGTAGACGCGAAAATCGAATGAGGATGGACTTGTAAAAAGCTGGGGTGTCGAGCTTTCTCGAAGTCGGAGTTTATGCCCGTACGGGTGCTTATCGTAAAGTCCATCTCGGCAACTTCTTTGTTTTTTTGATTGATTATCAATAAGTAAAGCGTAAATTGTTTTCATAAAAAAAACCGCATTGGTCTTTATGACCGATGCGGTTTTTTTTGTTTCTAAAAGATAAAGATCTTATTTTTTGATCATTTCCATCCTTTTTCCGGCGAGCTGCAGACTTGGTGGACCAAGCCAGGTGCCGGCGAGCAGCAGGTTGTAGTATGCCCATTTAAACAGGAGCTTGGAAATATGGTTGAACTTGGTATCCTTCAGCAGACCCATGGGGCCGATTGCTGGGAAGGGATACTCTCCGATTACCGGTTCAATATCGTAGCTGAAGTCGATGACGTAGGCTTTCCCGAAGCCTGATTCGATGAATCAGAGCGCGTGCCCGTCGGACCGGGCGTGTTGGGCTTCGCCATCGATATATGCCATGATATTCTCTTCCAGGATATCTGCCTGGAAGTGGGCTACGGCGCCTGCTTTCGAGGTGGGGACGTTGGTTCCATCTCCCAGGACCCATACGTTGTCGCGCCCTTCGGGCTGCAGGGTGCCTTTGTCCACGGGAATATATCCCATGGGATCGGCGACGCCGGAGTCTATCATGACCTGGGAGCCGAAGTTGGGCGGAATGGAGACCAGCAGATCATAATCAACTTCCTGGCCGTCAAAAGCCTGGATAACCTTGCGCTCTCCATCAACAGCGCCGAGAGCGAAGTTGGGAACGATCGTGATGTTTTTCTCAACGCAGGCCTGGTTCAACACCTGAGTGGCAACAGGTTTTGTAAATGCACCGGTGAGAGGCGTGACGAATTGAAGATCCACCTTCTCACGAATGCCGCGTTGTTGAAGATGCCAGTCGACGAGAAAGGCAAACTCAAGAGGTGCAACCGGACATTTAATGGGCATTTCAGCTATATTGACAACCAGCTTGCCGCCTTCAAACTGAGCGAGTGATTTCTTCAGTTGTATGCAGTCGTCATAGGTATAATAGCCGAATGCGGTTTTGTTCCAGGTTTCTCCAAGACCCTCAACTTCCTCCGGCAGGGTTTCGCAGCCGGTGGACATGATGAGAATATCATAGCTGAATTTGCCGGCCGTTTCGGTTGTAATAGTCTGTTTATCCCAATCGACGTTTACCAACTCAGAGATTACGAAATCGATACCAGGCCTTATGAATTCTCTCTTGGTTTTTCGGATTTCCTTTGGGGTGTTGATGCCAAAGGGAACAAAGAGATATCCGGGCTGGTAGTCATGATTATTATCCCGATCGATAATGGTGATGTTCCACCCGTTTCGATCAAGATGCTTTCTCATCTTGTTGGCCATCATCGTACCACCGCAACCGGCACCGAGAATGACGAGTTTCTTCATATCTGTTTACGCCTCCTATCCTTATGTTTTTGTTAGCTGCACGGTCTCGAAGAGCTTGATACAGTCAGTAAGTAAGTGAAAATTGCTTTTATTATTGTTGCTTTTCAGGATCCTTGTAGGCCTGAAGCAGGGAGCCGAAGGTTTCAAGCATTGCGAATATGGCACCGAGTGCCTCTTGAACCTTCGGATCGTTCAATTTTTTGACCATACCGATGATATTTAATCTGTTGGCTTTGGTAAGGTCGATGTCCTTGATGACTTTTTCCATGGCTTCCGCTTGTTCCGTGGTGATCTGCATATCCTTCACCGTTCCCAGCGCAGTACCGGATACCCGCATCAACCCGCTGATGCCGGTGAAAAAATCGATGACGACCGGAAGCGAGAGTTTAGCCAATGGCTCAATATCTTCTTTGAGCTCCATACCGGCTTTCATCATAGTCAGGGCCGAATTAAAATTTTCCAGGTTGCTCAGGGTGTTCCTGATAAGCGGCCTGACCTGGGCCATGTCCAGGTTTTCGCTGATTTCGGCAATAGTCTCGATGGCCATAGGATAGGCCTGCTTGGCAATCGGCTCAATTTCATCTTTGAGTTCCATGCCGGCTTTCATCATGTTCAGAGCGGTATTGAAGTTTTCCAGGTTGCTCAGCGTGTTTCTGATGAGAGGCTTGATCTGGGCCATATCGAGATTCTCACTGACTTCGGCAATGGTCTCAATGGCCATGGGGTAAGCTTGCTTGGCAATTGGCTCAATTTCTTCCTTGAGTTCCATGGTGCCTTTGATCGTGCTCAGCAGAGAGTTGAGCATATCCACATTCATTAAGAGGCTTCTGACGAGATGGGCGAGATCCTCTTTGGTGTGACCATCTTCCACTTCGGCAAGACACTCTTCAAAGAGCGTACCGGAAGGCCTGGCGGGCTTCAGCTCTTGTCGTAATTCCTCCAGTACTTCTGACTTTAAGGTACGGACTTCATTGGAGAGATTGTCCAGTTTCTGTAAGATTAAGGTTTCGTCCATCTTTTCGGTCTCTTTTAATTAATAGTTTTTTAGTATTGACTTCATTTTTACCAAAGAAATATATGATCTAAGGGATTGCTCTGAATGAGCATTCATATCACAATGCCGCAAAAAAAGCCAAGCTTAAATACCACAGTGTCATACATCTTTATGGCACGATAAGCAGCTTTTGTTAAATAATCACTGATAATCGTGTAAAAAAGTTGCCATGATGTCAGATGGCTGGATAAAAAGATCTATATACAAGGAGCAATGTTTCGGCAGGCCGGACAAATCACTGCAAGTGGCAAGTCGGGCTCTTTATGGCGCTATTATCATTCACAATGATCATTTTATCAAAAAACTGAAGAAAGTTCAGAAAAAGGAACGTCTTTTCCATCACTATTCGATCTCGATTTTGTTGACGTCTTGATTATAAAGATATTATAACGTGATTGTTTGCTAAAAATCCAATGATCAATCCGAGACTTATTTTTTGGAGAACTGTACCGGATTGAGACTTACAACACAGAAATCTTTATCCAGAAGGAGAAAATATATGTGGAAGGGCATTGAGGCAGCTCCGGCTGATTCTATTCTCGGTTTGACCGAGGCGTTTAAAAACGAGATCAATCCCCGCAAAGTTAATCTGGGTGTGGGCGTGTATAAAGATGATGATGGTAACACTCCTATTCTTGAATGTGTAAAGAAGGCCGAAAAATTATTGCTCGAGCGGGAGACTTCCAAAAGCTACCTACCCATATCGGGAGACCCTGTATATGCTGAATGCGTGCAGAAACTGCTCTTCGGCGATTCCAGTGAAGTAATCAGCTCCGTCAGGGCGGCAACCGTGCACGCTCCGGGAGGAACCGGTGCGCTTCGGGTCGGCGGCCAGCTGCTGAAGCGGTTCCGGCCGGACGCCGCCGTATGGGTCAGCACTCCCACCTGGGCCAACCATATCGGCATATTCTCGGATTTGGATTTTGAAATCCGTAAATATCCTTATTACAACAGCGAAACCAAAGGACTCGATTTTGATGAGTTGCTGCAGTGCATGCAGCGTGTTCCCGAGGGTGATATCGTGCTTCTTCATGCCTGTTGTCATAACCCCAGCGGCGTCGACCTCAATGAAGAGCAATGGCGACAGGTCGCCGCTGTTGCAGAAGAAAAGAGATGGATACCTTTCCTCGATTTTGCTTACCAGGGTTTTGGAGATGGCCTGAAAGAGGATCGTTTTGCGGTTGAACTGATGGCCGGGACCGGCATGGATTTTCTGGTAGCCAGCTCCTTTTCCAAGAATTTCGGGCTCTACAACGAACGAACCGGAGCATTGACCATCGTCAGTCCATCGGCCGAGGAGACCGCGGTAGCCATGAGCCACCTTAAAACAACGGTGAGGGTTATTTACTCCAACCCGCCTGCGCACGGCGGGCTTACCGTGGCAACTATTCTCAGTGACAAAGAACTCCACAGCCTGTGGTTGCGCGAACTTACTGCTATGCGCACACGCATTATCGATATGCGCAAAGCTCTGGTGGATGGCCTGGCTCGGCGGGGGATCGATACTGATTTTTCATATATCAAGGATCAGCGGGGCATGTTTTCCTTCAGCGGGCTCGATGATGCGACCGTTTCCTGGCTCAAGGAGAAAAAGGGGATTTATGTGGTGGGAGGCGGCAGAATGAATCTTGCGGGGCTGACCTCAAAAAACATCGACTATGTGTGCGATGCAATAGCTGAAGCCTTATGCAGATAGTTTGCACTAAATACTGTTGAGAAATTCTTCCTAACATATCAGGGGTATATGAAAATCATCGCTGCGCCGAACAGCTTCAAGGGATGCCTTGACGGATATCAAGCAGCGGAGGCAATACGGCGGGGAATACATCGCTTCTCTTCGCTTATAGATGTTGAATGCCTGCCCGTCACCGATGGAGGAGACGGGCTGGTCGATATCCTGAGCAGACCCCTTGATGGCGAAATTCTCACAGCTGCCGTGGCCGGTCCGCTAAAGCAGACTATTACTGCTCCTTACGGATACATCCGCAAATCCCGAACAGGAATTGTTGAAATGGCCAAGGCCAGCGGCCTTGCTCTGGTCCCGCCAAACAGGAGAAATCCGGCAAAGACAACAACCTTGGGAACGGGACAGCTTATACGCCAATGCCTTGATTTACATGCAGAACGGATAATTCTGGGTCTGGGTGGCAGCGCCACCTGCGATGGAGGAATTGGCGCAGCTGCGGCGCTGGGCTATAGATTTCTGGATGGCAGGGGAGATGCGCTCGAACCAATTGGCGAAAGCCTCATCCATATACAGACCATCGATGTAGAACAGGTTGATGCCCGAATATTTGACGTCGCTATAGAGGCACTGTGTGATGTGGGAAATCCTCTGACTGGATCGAATGGGGCGTCATATGTTTATTCCCCGCAGAAGGGCGCGGATGCGGAGCAGGTACGGATTCTGGATCAGGGCCTGAGCAATCTTGCGGAAGTCATCAGAAAAGATCTGGGGCTTGACGTTGAGATGCTCCCCGGAGCCGGAGCCGCCGGCGGCCTGGGAGCCGCAGTCCATGCCTTTTTTCATGGCGAGCTCAAAAAAGGAATAGAACTTGTTATAGAAATACTTGGTCTGCGGGAAAAGCTCAAAGATGCGGATCTGGTGATCACAGGGGAGGGCAGGATTGACTTTCAGACCCAGTTTGACAAAGCTCCGGCGGGCGTTGCCGCGGCGGCTCGTGAGGCTGGTGTTCCCTGTGTGGCCATATGCGGGGCAATCGGGAAAAATATAGAGGATCTCTATGATCTGGGCATAGATGCCGTTTTTTCTTTGTGCCGTGAACCTGTGAGTCTTGAAAAAGCTATTGCCGATGGAGGACACCTTCTCGAAGAAGCAGCGGAGCAGGTTGTTCGTTTGTTCCTGTCGGCACGCAAAAAGTAAGAATAGGGTTCGGTTCCCACATACGCTTTCCTCCGTATGTAAAAACCGTCACCTGAAGAAGTTCCTGTTATTTGAGAGGAAGGAGTGGATTTCATGCATATTACTTTTTTAGGCGCAGTGAGAGAAGTTACCGGTTCCATGCATATGATCACGACGCAGAATGATCATATCCTGCTCGATTGCGGAATGTTCCAGGGGCGCAGGAAGGAAGCAGCTGAAAAAAACAAAGTGATGCCTTTCGACCCATCGATTATCACAAACATAGTTCTGTCCCATGCACATATCGATCATTCCGGAAGATTGCCGCTGCTGACTCGCAAGGACTTCCAGGGTAGAATATTCTGTACGCGGGCAACACATGATACCTGCCGTTACCTTCTACCCGACTCCGCCAAGATACAGGAATCGGATGCCAAATATCTCAACTATAAAATTGTCAAACGCGCCTTAGCCGAGATGCAGGGCCGGGATGGAAAGATCCAGGGCAGGGATGCCAGGGAAATTAAAGGGCTGCTTAAAGAAAATAATTCCCACAGGATTAATGACAGTGCCATTTCGGATTTTATCCGTAAATATGGTCTCGAGCATATAGAACCGATCTATTCAATGCAGGATGCAGACATCGCTCTTTCCATGTTTGAGGGTCTGCCTTATAAGGAAGAAGTGACCATCGGTAAAGGAATCACCTGCAAGCTCTATGAGGCCGGTCATATCCTTGGTTCGGCCGTGAGTATCATCAAGGTAAAAAGTGAAGGCACCACCAGGACAATTTGCTATACCGGCGATATCGGCAGGTTCGATAAACCGATTTTGCGAAACCCCACTTTGGAGTTCGATGAGGAAGACAGGGACATAGATCTCCTGGTAATGGAGAGCACCTACGGCGACAGAGATCACGAATCGATAAACGACCTGAAACCACGATTGCGCGATGTTCTCAATAGCACCATTAGCGGAGGCGGCTCTGTAATAATTCCTTCTTTTGCCTTCGGCAGAACACAGGAATTGCTCTATTATATACATGAATTATATAATGAAGGCAGCGTACCCAAGGTCCCGGTCTGGGTCGACAGCCCGCTTGCCACCAATATCACCAAGGTGTTTGGAGAACATCCCGAGATGTATGACAGGGAAACGCACCACACTTTTCTGCAGAACGGCTTGAACCCCTTTCACTTCAAGGAGGTCAACTTCACTGCCTCGGTTGAGGATTCGATTGCCATAACCAGGGATACCAGGCCGCATATCGTCATCTCAGCTTCCGGAATGTGTGAGGCTGGAAGAATACTCCATCATCTGCGCTATAAAATACATAATCCCAAAAATACCATTCTTATAGTTGGGTATATGGCGCAGAACACCCTGGGGAGAAGGATCGAGGAGGAAGGCGGGCGTTTTGAAGAGGGAGGTCGGAAAGGGGATCCTCCTATGATGCGGTTTTACGGCAAGGATTATCCTTTGCTGGCTCGGGTTGAGAAAATCGGCGGTTTCAGTGCCCATGCGGACCGCCATGAAATGCTGCGTTTTCTGAAAAACTCAAACCTCAATATCAAAAAGATCGCCCTAGTCCATGGCGAGGAAGATCAAGCCCTCTCTTTCCGGGATTTCCTGGGGAAAGAGGGTTATTCCGTGGCTGTGCCGAAGTTCGGTGAGATATATGATATCTGATGGACTCGTAAAAAGCTCGATCCACGTTGTTGCAGATCTGAAATGACGATTCGCCATAGCACATGTGCTGCCAAATCGGCGTTTCAGACACTACGCCTGGTGTATCGAGCTTTTGGAAGTCTTGCCCGTACGAGTGTTTATCGCAGTGTCCATCCCGGCAACTTCGATGACTTTTACGAGATTATCTTATCTGAAATTGACTTATTTCCCGGGAGTTAAAAATGATTGAATTTATGAAAAAACTGGCCTGGGATGCCGGTGAGATCTGCTTGAAGGAATCGACACAGCTTTCCGCGGACGATCTTGATTTTAAAGGCCTCAGGGATCTTGTCACCGTAGTCGATGCCAAGGTGGAAGACTTTGTCATCGCCGCCATACTCGAAAAATTTCCAGACCATGATATAATAGGCGAGGAAACGGGAATCACCGATCATGGCAGCGATCATCGCTGGATTATTGATCCGATCGACGGCACTACTTCCTATTTTCACGGTCAGCCTTTCTATTCCGTGAGCATCGCTTTTCAGCACAAGAAGATTACCCAGGCGGGTGTAGTCTACGCTCCTGCCTTAGGGCAGCTCTTTACTGCCGTGCGTGGGGAAGGCGCCTGGCTCAACGGTGCCACCCGGCTGAGCGTATCGTCGGCAACCGAGATGATCAATGCGGTTCTGGCCACCGGCTTCGCCTGCCTTCGGGCCGGCAGGGAACCGAATAATATTCACTTTCTGACAAAAGTTCTTCCTCACATCCGCGATATCAGGCGGTGTGGTTCCGCAGCCATCGATCTCGCCTATGTAGCCGCGGGCAAGCTCGAGGGTTTCTGGGAGATGGATCTCAACATATATGATATTGCCGCGGGTGTCCTTCTTGTCGAGGAAGCCGGAGGGATCGTTACCGACATGTCGGGAGGAAACGAGTATCCCGTCCGGGGAATTGTCGCTGCTAATAAAAAGATTGCCGGCGATCTGCTTGATTTACTTGAGCGGCCCAAACTGCAGTAGGCGAGGCAGTCTCCGGTCCGAACCAGGAAGAATATTATCCCTTCCCTTTTTTTAACTGGTCTTTTTTGAGATTGTCCCACCACTGCAGGCGCTTGGCGATATCTTTTTCAAAACCGTATCGGGAGGGGCTATAGTAGGTTTTCTCCTGCATATCATCGGGAAAATATTTCTGATATCCATAACTGTCTTTGCAGTCGTGAGAGTATTTATAGCCTTTGCCGTAGCCCATACCTTTCATAAGAGAAGTCGGGGCATTGCAGATATGCAGGGGCACTTTGAGGTAACCGGTTTCGAGGGCATCCTGCCGGGCAGCTAAATAGGCGGTTTCGCAGGCGTTGCTTTTCGGTGCTGTTGCCAGATATACCACCAGTTGGGTCATTGCCGTATTGGCCTCGGGCATTCCCAGGAAATGGACGGCTTCCTTGACCGCCATAGCCTGGACCAGTGCGTTGGGATCGGCCAGTCCCACGTCTTCACTGGCGATGCGGACCAGACGTCTGACGAGATAGAGCGGGTCCTCGCCGGATTCGAGCATTCGTGCCATCCAGTACAATGCCGCCTGGGGGTCGCTGCCCCGGATTGATTTCTGCAGTGCCGAAATGAGATTGTAATGCTCCTCGCCGCCCTTGTCGTAGAAAAGTGACCTTGTGGATAGTGCCTCCAGGGCAAAATCCAGGGAAATTGGAATATTTCTGTCGGCTCTGCGGCATATCATCTCCAATGTATTGAGTGCGCGCCTGGCATCCCCTCCGCATCGCTCGGAAATGGCAGTAAAAACTTCAGGATCGATGGAGATGTCATAGGGAAGCAGGGTGGCGGCGTGTTTTAAAATAGGTAAAATTTCTTTATCCGTGAGCGGCTCGAGAACAAAAACATGACAACGCGACAGCAGCGCCGGAATAACTTCAAAGGAAGGGTTCTCGGTGGTGGCCCCGAAAAGCACGATGGCACCTGACTCAACGTAGGGAAGAAAGGCATCCTGCTGGGATTTGTTGAATCTGTGAATTTCGTCGACAAACACCAACGTCTTCCGGTTCTCTGCGCGCAGGAGATAATCCGCTCTTTCCATAATCTCCTTTACCTTGGCTATTTTTGACAAGACCGCACTGAAAGAGCAGAAGTTGAGCGCGGTATTTTTCTTGATCAGGCGGGCGATCGTTGTTTTACCGGTGCCCGGCGGTCCCCAGAGGATGAAAGAGTTGAAGTCGTCATTGTCTATCATGCTTCGCAAAACAGAACCCCGACCGAGGAGTTTGTCCTGGCCGAAGAGTTTATCAAGTGTATCGGGACGAGCCTTTTCTGCCAGAGGAATATTGACCGGCGTCTGTAAAGGGTCTATTATGTTCATCTGGTTTGACATTGGATGAGCCTCATATTAGATATATTTTTTGGTTTGCCTGGGACATTGTACACATTAATGAGTCTGCTCACCAGCTGGAAGGAATGAAATTTTAGGTTAAGGGCTGAAATGGATAGACGGGGTTATGAAAAATTCAGCCCAGACCCTGAGAAATCTCAACTTATGGTTCAAATTGAAGCAGGAAATTTTTAAAAAATGCCCGATGTGCGGTTTCGTCTGGTGCGACAGAGAAACGTTTATTCATGATATCTCACTGGATATGAATGGTTATCAGGTAAATTTTGAGAAGCTTGAACTGGGGCTATTCTATTTTACCCACAAGGTTGAGGGATGCTACTCCACCTTGGTTGTCAATGCCAGAGAGTTCTACGATCTCAATCCCGCCAGCTGTTATCCGCAAAGGAAAACCCTGACAGAAGAATGTCCAACCCATTGTCTCTATCAGGAGAACCTGGGGAAGTGCAGTGCCCAGTGCGAGTGCGCCTATGTCAGAGACCTGATCCAGATATTGCAGAGAATGAAACATGGTGAAAAAGAAGGGCAGTTAAACTGACCCAGCTGAGCTGGAATCGTTACAGTACCCCTTGAGGAGTATGGGAACCTTTAGACAGATTATCATCTTGCAAAAAAAACAAGAAAATATCTGTAAGGTACTAATATGGAGCCACCTGAGTTGTGAGTCTTCTAAGAGCTTCGTGGCAACTTTTTACAAGATTATCAAAGGTGCAATAAATGTATAGAAATTTCAGTGTAGTTCCCAAGGTGATGTTCGGCAGGGGATGTTTTAGCCAATTGGATGAGATACTTCAACCGCGACGGATTAGCGCAAACTCATATATGGTTTTCATCCTTGATGATGTTTTTCAGGGTAAAACCCTGGAAGGCAGAATTCCTTTGCGAGACAAGGATTTTCTCCTGCACGTGAATGTCACCGATGAGCCGAAAACAGAGTATATAGATAAGCTGGTGAAGCGCATCAACGATTATGCTCCAGTGCTGCCGGATGGGGTTATCGGAATGGGTGGCGGCAGTACCATGGACATAGCCAAAGCCGTTTCCCTGATGCTCACCAATCCCGGCTCGGCTACTGATTACCAGGGCTGGGATCTTATTCAAAACCCCGCCATCTATCATGTCGGCATCCCGACTCTCTCCGGAACCGGTGCCGAGGTCTCGCGTACAACCGTGCTGACCGGTCCTGAAAAGAAACTGGGAATCAATTCCGACTATACCCTGTTTGATCAGATGGTGCTTGATCCGGAACTCATTGCCGATGTTCCCCGGGAACAGTGGTTTTATACCGGGATGGACTGCTATATTCATGATGTCGAATCGCTGCAGGGTACTTTTCTCAATGAGTTCAGCAGGTCATACGGAGAGAAATCCATAGAACTTTGTCGACAGGTCTTTCTGGAAGATCGTGAGGATAAAGACGATAAGTTGATGATGGCCTCTCTTTTCGGAGGCATGTCGATAGCCTATTCCCAGGTCGGGGCATGTCATGCCCTGTCCTATGGCCTCTCCTTTGTGCTGGGTACGCATCATGGCATCGGCTGCTGCATTACCTTTGACTATCTCGATGAGGTATATCCGCAGGGAGTCAGAGAATTTCGCGAGATGATGACCAGACACCGGATTGACCTGCCGAGAAACCTCACCAAAGGACTTGACGATGAGGCTTTTGATACCATGGTCAAGGTGGCGCTCGGCCTTACTCCGCTCTGGGAAAATTGTTTCGGCCCGGACTGGCGCAACATCATGACCCATGAGAGAGCACTTGAATTGTTCAAAAAGATGTAGTTTTGACCAGAGAGTGACTGTAAGGGCCTGCTTGGGGAAGATACGCCTCGGGCAGGCCCTTATTTATGGATGGAGCTGTGCAAAAAGCCCGACCTCCATGTTGCCGGGTTTTTTATCGAAGTTGTATCTATCAACCTGATATTGCAGCAACTTCTTACAAGATTATCATAGATGATGGTTTCGTACTTGAAGTCTTTGAACTAGGCGTAGTTTCAGCGAGTTTGTAGTACATGTGGTGCGGCAGAGAATGAATATTAACGTACAATCCTTTCAAAGTGCATTATTGCGCTGGTTTCGCAACAATGGCCGCAAGCTGCCCTGGCGCAAAAATTACGATCCTTACCAGGTGTGGTTATCGGAAATTATGTTGCAGCAGACGCAGATGGAGAGAGGTGTCGTCTATTTCGAGCGCTGGCTGAAGCGGTTTCCCGATGTCGTCTCTGTCGCCAGTGCCACCTCCTATGAGATCCTCAAATATTGGGAGGGTCTTGGGTATTACGCCAGAGCGCGCAATCTTCATAAGGCTGCCAAACTCATGGTCTTGCACTATAACGGCAGCATTCCGAATGAATATCGGCAGCTTTTGAATCTTCCGGGAATCGGGCCTTATACCGCCTCTGCCATTGCCAGTATTGCCTTTAATCAGGATGTGGTTGTGGTCGATGCCAACGTCGAACGGGTTTTCGCCCGGATTTTCGATATCGACAGCCCCCTGAAAAGCAAAGGTGTTCATGAGCAGATAACAACTCTGGCCCGTAATCTGCTGCCGCCGGGGGATGCCCGGAACTTCAATCAGGCTGTCATGGAATTAGGCGGCATTATCTGTACTCCCAGAAATCCTGACTGCGGGAATTGTCCGGTTGCCGGCCAATGCAGTGCCCATCTGGGCAACTTTGTCGAAGATCGGCCCATAAAAAAGAAACCCCGGCAGCTTATCCGCATAGAGATGGCGACGGCATTGCTGGTCAAGAATGGGCATATTTTCATCCAGCAGAGACTTGATGATGATATCTGGGGCGGACTCTGGGAATTTCCCGGCGGCAGATTGAAAGATGGAGAACTTCCCGAAGAAGCCGTACTCAGGGAATATGAGGAAGAGACCTCCTTTAAGGTGGAGATCTGCAGAAAGATAACGGAGATTACCCATTATTATACACAATATAAAGTCATTCTACACTGTTATCTCTGTCGTCTCCCTGGGGAATCGCTGTTGCCCAATTTGCAGGCTGCACAAAAATATCATTGGGTCACCAGTGATCATCTGGGAAACTATGGATTTCCCGCCGGGCATCGGAAGTTTATAGAATATATGCGTATCGTTTCACCTGATCTGCTGGCAAGAGAGTGCTGAGAGGTGAGGGCCGATTCCGGCGACAGGACTGGGTAAAAGGTGGTCGAGAGCTGATGACGTTGTAAAAAGTCCGGCCTCCCACGCCTTGTATCTCCTTTTGCCATCGGCTTTGGGACACTCTCTTTTAAGAGGGTAATAAAGTTGCCAATGTTGAATATATTTTCAGAGATCCTCATCATAGTACTGCCTGTTTTTATTGTGGTGGTTCTCGGCTATGGGGTTAAGCACTCTTCTCTGGTAGACGACGGCTTTCTTTTTCAGCTCAACAGGCTGGTGTACTATCTGGCACTGCCGCTGCTTCTTTTTTTCAAAATTGCTTCGGCGGATTTCAGCACCAGTTTCAACGGCAGACTGGTATTGGGACTGGCGCTGGTGGTCTTCGCCGGTTTTTTTCTCTCTTATCTCTTTGCAGTATTCAGGAACTATCCGGTCCAAACGCGCGGTACCTTTTGCCAGTGTTCTTTCCGCGGTAATTTTGCCTATGTCGGGCTTGCCATCGTTTTTAATGCATACGGGGAAGAAGGTCTGGCAACGGCCGGCATTGTTCTTGGTTTCATCGTGCCCCTGCTGAATTTCTTTTCCATAATAGCCTTTCTCCTGCCCCACCAGGAAAGTCGGGTCAAGCCGGTATTCTTTCTTAAGCAGATTTTTCTGAATCCGTTGATCTTGGCCTCTTTTCTGGGGATTGCCTGGAGTTTTCTCGAGATTCCCATTCCCAGAGTTATCGGCAGTGCCCTGCATATCGTCACTGGCATGGCCTTGCCGCTGGCGCTTATTTCCATCGGGGCGTCTTTTTCGGTGAAGAAGCTGCGGGGAGACCTGAGCATCGCCTTTGTGGCTATTGCCTTCAAGCTGGTGCTGATGCCCTTAGCTGCGGCATTTCTGCTTCATGCCTTAGGAGTACATGGCCGGGATCTGGTGATGGGAGTGATTTTTGCCGGCACACCGACGGCGACGGCAGCCTATATTTTTTCACAGCAAATGCGGGGAGACGCCGAACTGGCGGGATCTATAATAATGCTGACGACATTGCTTTCGGCGGTGACCTACACAGCAGCCCTGCTGATCCTGAGAAGTGTGGGAGTATAAAAGATGGCGCCGCGATAAGCACCCGTACGGGCATAAACTTCGACTTCGAGAAAGCCCGATCTCCCGCGTTGCAGGTTTTTGGCAGGCCTTCGACATACTACCTGTATAGTCGAAGATCTGCCAATACTGCGCCGTGTATATCGAACTTTTTATCTAGCCATCTGACATCGTGGCGACTTTTTATGAAATTATCAAAAGAAGCGCACAGGGCTGTTTGAATTTGGTTGCGGAAATTTTATGCCCCGGCATCATAATGGAGCAGGACAGGGCAATGATCAGAGCCCATGATGTCAGGAAGTATCACCGCATTCTTGACGCGGTTTCTACTCTTTTGGTCAACGCAGAAGTAATCGATCCGCCAGCCGATATTTCTTGCCCTGGCATTAAAGCGATAGCTCCACCATGTGTAATTTCCACCATCCTGATTGAAGAGCCGGAAGGTGTCGATAAATCCTGAAGCTGTAAAACTATCCATCCAGGTCCGTTCTTCTGGC
Source organism: Desulfobulbaceae bacterium (assembly GCA_016278675.1). Taxonomy (GTDB): domain Bacteria; phylum Desulfobacterota; class Desulfobulbia; order Desulfobulbales; family Desulfocapsaceae; genus Desulfopila_A. The sequence continues at coordinate 18,530 of JADQBJ010000071.1, forward strand.
GTGAAACCGGCGTTTTGGACGTTTGCCTTAGGGTTTTTAATATCAATTTCCTTGTGGGCGACGTTATAATCACCGCAGACAACGACTCCTTTCTTTTCGGCCAGCCGTTCGAGGAAATCGTGAAGAGCGGAGTTGAAGGCAAGCTTATAGTCCAGTCTTTTTAAACCCGGACCGCTGTTGGGAAAATAGATGTTGACGAAGAAGAATTGCTGATATTCAAGGGTGAGCACCCTGCCTTCGCAGTCGAATTCCTCTATGCCGATTCCTTCGATAACATTAACCGCCTTGTCTTTTGCATAGACGGCAACTCCTGAATAGCCTTTGCGGTGTGCGCTGTGCCAGTATGAATGGAAACCCGGAATATTGACAAGATCCTCAGAGAGCTGGTGCGGCTGCGCCTTGGTCTCCTGGATGGCGAATATATCGGGAGAGAGCTCATTGACTATATTGATGAATCCTTTTTTCTCGGCGGCTCGAATGCCATTGACATTCCAGGAAATGAATCGCTGTATGCCGTTGGACTTCTCCAGTCCGCGTATCACTTTCCGTGGAATAACTCCATGCCGCGGGCACTCCCGTGCCAAAGGGCAGATGTCGCAATGCGGCCTCATGGGACGACAGATAGACTGGCCGAAAGCGACCAGCAGCGAGTTGACGGTCATCCAGTGCTCGCTGGGGAGCTTTTGCCGTAAACAATTTTCGGTCTGTTCCGGAGTTGACGTCTCGACATAGCGCCAGATATTCATGATCCGGTGAACATGCGTGTCAACGCAGATGGCTGGTTTTTGAAAGGCGGCACAGACAACCAGATTGGCGGTTTTCCTGCCGACTCCCGGAAGAGTGAGAAGCTCATCGATGGTATCGGGCACCCGATTTCCAAATTTTTCCAGCGCCTCGGGAAGCTTTTTGAGAAATTTTGCTTTATTTTTGTAGAAACCGACGGGATAAATCAGTTTTTCGATTTCCTCTTCGCCAAGCAGTGCCAGTTCGGAAATTGACGAAGCCTTTTTAAAGAGTCTGGCGGCGGCTTGGGTAGTTGTTTCATCCTTTGTTCGCGCCGAGAGAATGGTTGCCGTCAGGACCTTATAAGGATCTCTGCTTTGTACCGCAATGAGATCTACAATCGGGACTTTTTTCTCGGCTACAGCTTCGCCGACGGCACGAAGGAACTTGTTGATATTGATGGTCATGGTAATCCGCGGGAGTTTTTTCCTTTCGACGACGCCATTTATAATGTCATGCTGTCTTCTTCAAAATGTAAGGTACTGAAGTAATCTTCCTCTGTTTCCGCGCGGCGTATCAGTTCCACTGCTCCGTTTTCGCGGAGAAGCAGTTCCTTGGGCCGCAATTTGCCGTTGTAGTTGAAACCCATGGCATGTCCGTGAGCCCCGGTATCCTGAATGATGAGCAGATCGCCGTCTTCGATCAGCGGCAATTCTCTCTGGATGGCGAATTTGTCGTTATTCTCACAGAGAGATCCGACTACGTCAACAACTTCCGACCGCGACGCTTCATTTTTTCCAAGAACATCGATATGATGATAGGCCCCATACATGGCCGGACGCATAAGCGCCGTCATGCAGCCGTCGACGCCGATATACGTTCTATAGGTGGATTTTCTGTTTATGGCCTTGACCACCAGAACCCCATGGGGGCCGGTCATAAACCTGCCGCTTTCCATGTAGAGGGCGGGCATGTAGTCAAATTTCTCTTTAAAGCGAAGGAATTGAGAGGTGATAGCCGAGGCCATAGCTTCCAGGTTGAAGGGAGATTCCTCTGGTCTGTAGGGAATGCCCAGCCCGCCACCGATATTAATAAATTCAAAGCGGATATCCAGCTCTTTCTCAATTTCCTCGACCAAATCCAGGAGCATTTGCGAAGTCTGGACCATATAGGTATGGTTTAATTCATTGGAGGCGAGCATTGAGTGAATGCCGAACCGTTTGACTCCTCGCTCCTTCGCAAGGCGATAGGCGGCAAGTATCTGTTCCCGGCTTACCCCGTATTTGGCCTCAAGCGGATCGCCGATGATGTCGTTGCCTGTGCGCAGGTTTCCGGGATTGTAACGGAAGGAGATGAGTTCGGGAAGCGTGGGGACCTTGTCAAGAAGGGAGATATCATCAAGATTGAGAATACAGCCGCCGTCTTTCTCGGCAAGGAGGAATTCCCGCTTGCTGGTATTGTTGGAGGTGAACATGATGTCTTCTCCCGTGGCTCTGATATTTCGGCTGAGCAGAAGCTCCGTTACCGAACTGCAGTCAAAACCGAAACCTTCGTCCTGCATGATTCTGAGGATGCTGGGGTTGGGGAGCGCCTTGACGGCATAATACTCCCGAAAAGAATCGATGCCCGCAAATGCCTGCTTGAGCTGTCGGCACGTCCGGCGAATTCCCGCTTCATCGTATATATGAAAAGGAGTCCCAAAATGAGCGGCAATCCTGGTGAGTTCAGGGTAGAGAGCGGCTTTGAATGATTCTGAAATAGGCATGAGTATTCCTGATGTTATAGATTATCGAATAGATATTCTGGCTGTTTCTTTGTAGGTCTGCAGTACGGTCGATGTATTTGTGGAAAGAACTCCCTCAATGGTGATGATCTTGTCGCGCAGGACATTGCCGAGTTCTCTGGTATCGGCAACACGCAATTTAACAAGATAGGAATCTTTTCCTGCTATATAATGAACTTCCTGGATCTCTTCAATTGCGGCAAGTGCCTGACCAATGGCGCCGTCGCCATCAAACCCTCCATCATATTCCACATTGATAAAAGCCACCTGGTTTCTTGAAAATCTCTCAGGGTTGAGACGCACTTCATACCCGTCTATTATGCCCTGAAGTTCCATCTTGCGGATGCGTTCAAGAACGGCAGAGGGTGCCAGGCCAACAAGTCTTGAAACTTCGGTATTTGGTATTCTCGCTTTTTCCTGAAGAATTTTCAGGATCTTAAGGCTTTTCTTGTCCAGCATATTATTTTCTCCTTTGAAAATAATATATTCAGAATAATGAGAAGTGTCCAGCTAAAAATTCTCCGATAAGTGTCAATGGCAGACAAAAATACAGCAAAACATGCGTTATGGAGAATAATGTAGGACCGCGTGGAGGATATTGAAGAGCAGATATTTGATGAATTTTGTAGGTAATGGCAGTAATACTATGTTCGATTAAAAAAATGTAACAAGGTGAAAAAGGGCATGAAAGGTAAGGAAAAGCGAAGTATTCCTCAGAAATCTCTGGTCATGCTGCAGCTATCGACAGGGTCTTGTAGATACTGAATCGACGATCCGGATTACAGCGGGGCAAGGAGCCTAAAACTTGATTGCAGCATTGGAATGAGAAATGCGGCATTATTTTTTTATCTAAAAAATATCTTTAATTCAGCGTGTTGAATACCGATAAAAGAGGAGACGGAATCGTTTTAAGTAATGGAAAAACCTTCAGTTTAAGTAAATGGTTAAGTTTATTAATCCTTTTGGTCAGAGACCATTGGAAAGACAGAAAAAAAGAATAAATCCCGCTTGAGTTTTCGTCAACTATTTGTTATGTGAACAGGTTAGGAGATGAAGGAACAAAGGTACCTTTTAAGCTGTATTTTAAAAAGCAAGGTAATATACGGCTGTGTTTTTGGTAGTCAGTTCCATTAGAATACCATACCCACCATACCTTCTTCAGAACCTTTTTCGGGTTTTTAATCTTGTTTCTGCAAGAGAAAATTTCGAGAGGGCGGTTATCCGGTTGAGCCGGTTAGTACCTTAGGAATTTTTAAATTGGGAAAAATTTTTAATGGGAATTTTACCTTTTGAAGGGTTGGATCCAGTTAACCGGAGCAGACAATAGATTGCTGTCGAAATTTTTATGAGCTGGTTGGCATTTAACTGTGCCGTAATGAAACAGCGGAAGATTTTTCGTGACAATTCAGCAGCATCCTGCCTGTCTCTGATAGGCTATACGCTGCTAACCCGATGGAATTTGACGATAAACAGTTGCAGGCTGGTCATTGGCCGGCACAGCCGATTTGGGTTTTTATCTTTTGTTCTGAATAGTTGCGATTTTACTTAAGGAGTTACGATGGAATTGTCTTCGGGAGGTGTTTCAGGCCTTGTTTTTAAACAAGCTATTCGTGGTGATCTGGGCAAGCTATCCCTGGATGGACAGATGCTCAGCGTGTTGATGAGCTTTGACGGAAATAAGACACTGGGTCGAGTTGCTGATGATCTGGGTCTTGATCTCACTGCTATCAGACCTATTACAGCACGGCTCATCAAATACAAATTGATTGAACGAATTGAAGCGGTGGTGGATGCTGTCGACCAGGAGTTCATGGCGTATCTGGTGTCACAGCTTTCGGTTGCCATCGGTCCTCTGGGAGGAATAGTCGTTGAAGATGGTCTGGAGGATCTGGGGTTTCGTAAAACCAATTTTCCCACACATCGTACCGCGGAACTGGTCAACCTGCTCTCCCGGGAAATCCAGAGGGAAGATAAACGAATACAATTTAAGCAGGTTATGCTAAAAAAAATTAAGGAAAAAGGATACTAAGCTTGCTGAAGGTAGCCGTATCAAACTAATATGCGATTTCAATAAGCTGAAAGAGTATCTCTGAATAAGGTGTAGTTAAGGCACCACAATAATTTAGAAAAATATTTTATTTTTTGTGAACAAGGAGAAGGATAATGGTAGTTATATGCGAGGAATGTGGTCTTAAGTATCAGATTGATCCTTCCAAAATTGTAGGTGATAAAGCCCGGTTTAAGTGCAAAGGATGTTCCTCCAGCATTATTGTTGATAAAACCGAGTATATGACGGAAGACGATGATATGACATCCCTGGAGGATGCCTTGTTAATGAGCGAACTGGATAAAGATACTTCCAGGGAGAGTTCAAAGAAGACAGGAAACGCTGCCATGGGAGCTGATGGTAGTGAGCATGCTGCTTCCACGGGAAGAGCCGAACCTGCGGCAGTGATGACCTCTGCTCCTGCTGAAAAGAAAAAACGCTCTGGATTCGGTCTCACTGCAAAAGTAATTTTAATGATGCTGTTGGTGAGCCTGCTTCCCGGAGCAATTTATTTTGCACTTTCCCTCAACCAGACAAGCACGAGGATCGTTGCAGAAACCAATAAAACAGGCGAGCTGGTTTCGGGACTTCTGGCTTCAGAGGTTGATGAATGGATCGATAAGAACGTCAGGGTTCTCCAGGCTTTTGCCAATATTCCTGCCATAAAATCCATGAACGGATATGAACAGGAAATTCTGCTCAAGGCGCTACAGGCTGAATATCCCTGGATGTATCTTGTTTTTACCACTGATGAGCAAGGGATGAATATAGCCCGTAACGATGGCAATCCACTTACAGATTATTCCAACAGGCAATACGTGAAAGACGTTGTCGGCGGCGCGGAAATGGCCTGGCAGAATGCGATAGGTAAAACTTCCAAACAGCCGGCGCTTATTATAGGAGTGCCCATAAAAAATGGTGACACAATTGTAGGGGTTCTCGCCGCTGCAATGACGCGTGATACAATATCAGAACTTATTACTACTTTCTCCCAGGGCCGAACCGGCAGTAGCTTCCTGGTTGACGAAACAGGGAAAGCCGTTGCCCATAGGAATAATGCTTTTGTAACTCAGCAGGAGGATATGAGCAGCCATCCTCTGGTCAAGGTCGCCGGCCGTAGTGGAGGTGCGGGACGTGTTGAATTTGTTGATGCTAACGGAAAGGACACCATAGGCTTTGCCGAGCGAACAAAATTAGGATGGACTTTAGCCATTCAACAGGAAAAGGAGGAGGCATTTGAACCTCTTGAAAAAGCACGTATATTTGCCTTTTCGCTGCTCGCCGGCACAGTATTTGCCATCCTGATCATTTCCTATTTTGCCAGCAGGGCAATCGTAAAGCCTATAAGGAAGCTTACCGATGCGGCAAACAGAATTAGCATCGGCGATCTCGATGTTGAAATATCTACTTCTTCCAAAGATGAGATTGGAGATCTTGCTGCTGCAATTATGCGAATGCAGGATAGTATTCGCCTCTCCATCTCCAGGCTGACTCGTAAAAGGAGATAGTCCGGGCTGGCTGCACTGGCAATAACAGGTTAGTGAAGAATATGTGTTTTAAGGGCCTGCCGCGGAATGTTACGGCGGGCCTTCTAAGCCATGATGGCGTCGAGATAAGCGCACACTTCGAGAAAGCCCGATCGGGCCCGCGTTGCAGATTTTAGGAGGTCCTCAGACATACTGTCTGTATTGTCGAAGAAGGCCTGGCAAAAAAATATATTGAACTTTTTATCTAGGCACCTGACATCGTGGCAAATTCATACGGGACTACCAGCCATGGCATATCAACAATAATCAACTGCAATAGCAGCGGAGTGAGGGATGTTAAGAAAGGTTCTTTTTGTTGATGATGATCAGATTATGCTGCTGGCCGTGGAAAAACGATTTGCCGCATATTCTGAGTATTTCTCTATGCTCATGGCAAATGATGGCTTCGAGGCAGTACAGAAGCTCAAAGAAACTTCTATTTCCCTGATTGTTCTGGATTTAAAAATGCCGAGAATGGACGGCATGAGCCTGCTCTCCCATACTCGGGAAAAATATCCTGACATTCCTGTAATAATAGTTTCAGGCTATAGAACGGCAGAGATGTATAAACTCGCCAAGGCAAAAGGTGTCATTGCCTATATCAGCAAACCCTTCCAGGTTGATGACCTGGGGAAGATCATAATGAGTACCCTGCAGAAAGAAGCGAATGGCGGTATTATGCATAACGTATCACCGACCGTTTTTTTGCAGCTTATGGAGATGGAGGCGAAGACCTGCACAATTCGCATCCTGGATAAAAAAACTGAAAAAGGCGGTATCCTGTACTTTAGTGAAGGAAACCTGCTGGATGCAAGGGTCGGCGATATTCTCGGCCTTGAAGCTGCCTACAGAGTATTCACCTGGGAAGAAGTAACATTATTTATTCAGAATGAATGTGCAGCCCGCGATAATACCATCAATAGTGAACTGCAGCCTATCATAATGAAGGCAGTGGGCATGAAAGATGAAGAAGAGGAACATGAAGATCTGCTGATCTCAAGTGATCAGGATGAAAGTTTTAAATCTATAGCAGAGCAATCATCCTCCACAAGTGAAGCCATTGCTTCGGAGTCAGAACAACCAGTCAACTTCGCCGATGAGCTTGGCAGTCTGGATCTCCCTGAAGAGTTTTTCGATTCTGAAGAACTTGGGGAATCCATCCCAGCACCTTCCGGGCAGACCGAAATCAGTTCTCCTCCGGTTCCGGTATTTCGTGCAGGGGCCAAACCTCCTGTTTCTGAAAAACCGAACAATTCTCGACTGCGTGAAATCAGAGAAACGCTTTACCGGGAAGTTGGAGATAAAACCGGTTTGAAAGATATTTATCATGACGAAAGCATGGGAAATGTTGTTGAGTTTTTAACCGAACTTGGCTCAATGTTCAATTTCGGCAGACTCAGGGTAGGCTATATTGATAGCGGCGGTGAATTTAACAAAATTGTCCTTCCGGGAAAGCCTACCACAGTTCTCCAGTTAAGCCGGAAATGTCCCCAGGACAAAATAATCAATGTTTTGATGCAGTATCAATAAATATTTCTGAAATACTGTGAATTACGACATGATGCTGGAATGAAAGTTGTTGGTAATGCTTGCTGAGGATACGCGGACTCAGATCATGAAGTAAGAAATTCAAGGTCAGGATGGCAATGATGGCCGGTGGTAATTTTCAGGTTTGCATCAGACTGCAGTTTTAATAACTCCGGTTTCATTACAGGATAATTTCTGCCTGTCCTTTTCTGGTATCAGTTAAATTCTTTTCTTGTTTTTTAAGGGAGAATTTCTTAAAGGTACTTATCCGGCTTTACCGGATTTTAGACCAGGCAGGTGTGAAAAGTCAGCCGACTCGAGGGAAATGGACAAATTATTTGAAGATATTCTTAACATGGATGGTGTCCATGGACTTGTGTTGTTGTCCGAAGCAGGCAAGGTGCTATTCGAATCTTTGGATAAGAAGCGTTTCCTGCCGGAAAAAAGCACCCTTAGCTGGAAGATGATCATCGATTCTCTGGAAGAGTTTGATGAGATGGATCTTGTGTTCGCCGAGGGACGCATCTATATGATAAAAACAGGAAGTGGATTTCTTCTTATCAGCATGAGCCTGAATGTCTCGACTGCCATGGTAAAACTTAATTGTGATATTCTTATTCCGGAGTTGAAGAAAGCCCTGACCGGAAGAGGGTTCAAAAGATTTTTCAAGTTTTAGCAAGGGCTTCCTTTGGTCAGCACCAGCCTTCAGGTTGGTCGCACACGGATCCCTAATCCTCAGCTCAAGGTCGGGACTGCTCTTTTCACGGGTCTCTGCAGCCCG
>JADQBJ010000059.1:0-17475 GCA_016278675.1 Desulfobulbaceae bacterium
GGAGAGTAGGTCGTCGCCGAATTTTTATAGAAAAGCCCCTTAACGTTTTTTCGTTAAGGGGCTTTTTCTTTTTGGCTCTGAATCCTTTTCAGGAGAGTTTCAGGAGATTTAACTTCCCACTCCTCTATCTTGTTCCATGGATCCTGATTTTTCACAAGCCAAGGGTTTTGGTCTTTCAGCCTTTCGCCAAAGGTGACAAACTATTCTGTCTTCTGTCCTCTGATTTCCGGCTTCTGATTCATACGCTAATGTTGATTTTATTTTTTCCTCAACAATAACTGTACAGGTGACATGTTTATTATTTTTCTGAAAGATCTTTCGTAAATTGCCGCAGAACCAACCCCTATAGCGCATTTCTCACTTGTTGATTCATTTTCCATATCACCAGTGACAAAAGTTGCACCATCTGTTGCTACAGAAATCCCTTTATCAATAGAGCTTGTTTGACAGGAAGGTTCCTTTTTCATTACCATTCCTTTTATCAATTTCCACTCGCCATTCTTTAGTTTAAAGATATGGGCTACGGGCTCAAGATCTGCCTCAGTCTTTTCGGATTCTCCATAACCTACCATTAAATAGTTGTCTCGAATTGAAACCGTTTGTCCAAAAAGATTGTTTCTATCAGGATCTTCATTAAAATAGCTCTCTTCGTGTAGTTTCGCCTTAAAATTCCAAGCATCACCTCCATCATCATTGTGGTAAAAATAAATTGAACCCTTTCTTAAATCACTTCCGTAAGCCTTGCTGCTAGCTGGGGCACCTATCACTGCAGCACCAGCATGACAGGACAGACTCTGGCCAAAACGATCTCCTTCATGAGTATCATGCGGCCTTAGATAGCTATGAAGGCCCCAGTTCTTCCCAGCGTTAAACAAATAAGCTGCACCTGAGTTCGATCGCAATACACCGCTATCGGCATCGGGTGCCCCAACGAAGGCAAAGCTACCACAAACTGAAACCGCAGCACCAAAGTAATCATAATCTTCCCCATTATGGGCAATAAGCTTTTTCATTAACGTTGCACCATAATTGGTGTACAAATATGCAGCCCCTGTCGTCTCCATCCAGCTCTGTCTACTTTTACATGCTTTTGGGGCTCCTATTAATACTTTTCCGTCGGAAATCGATACGGATTCTCCAAATCTATCTCTTACACGCAGGTAGCAATCATCCGTTTTAGATAGAGTCCTTACCCATCCCCAATTATTTGGTCCACCTTTATCTCGATGAAATACGTGGGCATATCCAATTTGACGATTTAGAGCCCCAGGTTCTCCTACAACTAAATATGGTCCTTCAATTGCCACAGAGTACCCGAACAAACCTTGTTGCTGTTGTGTTCTTGCCAGAAGTTGTTTTTTTTCTTTCCAATGATTATTAATTTTTTCATATAAGTATACGGACCCTGAATCTTCCCAGAATGAATCATAATTAGGCATACCTACAGCCAGTATATCGCCGGATACAGCAACGGATGTTCCAAAATGATCATAGGCGCCGGTCAATGAAGGTATTATCTCCTGCTTTTTGATAATTTCCTCATGAGTTATCGCTACAGCTACCCCAGGAGACACCATCCCAATCATAAATAGAACTATGCAGAGAGAACATGAAACGGCACCACTTTTATCATTCATTTCCTAACCATCCTGTTCATATTGACTTGCCTGCTGCTTGCAGAGGTAATTAATTATCTTTGCAGGCTCAGTTTTTCAGATTTATTGTTTCGCTTCCATTTTTCGATCTGATATTGAAATGGGTATGGAATTGGTCCGTCTTGTTCAGAGTACTCAGGCGCTTCATTTTTAAGGTGAACATCTGTAAAATCGGAAAGAAGAGGAGACGATTCTTTTAAATACTTAGTGATCATTACCGGACCCGCCCATAGTATATATTGCTCGTTGTATTCCGCTTCAACCGAAGCAGATTGAGGAGGCATAACTAATTTCCCACTCATATGATCAACAGCCATAACTTCGATAGCTGATTTAGCGCGTAAAATCTCATTATTTGCAAGAAACCACTCAATTCTCGTACGCACTGTTCCAAAGACATCGATGATTATATAAACATCAATATCAGCTTCCGAAGGAGGTACTATATGGACATCTCTGAGGAAAAAAAATGTTTGGAGCAAACCGGAAAGGTATAATATATCGCTTGAAGCAATCTCTTCCGAATTTTGATATGCGCCCAATCCTTTATATTCCACCCCAATCTGTACCTCCCCTCCTTGCCCTTTCTGATAAGATTCTTTTCTCTCCGGCGTGGCCAGCAAGGTGTTCGTCGAACTGCTGCTTGTTGAGGAAGAAGTGGAAGAAGTTGATGATTCTGTTTCTGTTGAACTGCCACTGGATGACATTGAATCTTCAAGACTGTCATTTCGATTACGAGAAAATGTTTGAGAAGTTGTTGTAGAATTATATCGTGGAAAAACAGATTTCTCCGTTACTGTAGGAGTATGAATATAGTCGCCTCTTACTTGAGAAACTAAGGAGAAACGCCCGCCAATTAAATTGCCGGAACCTACATCATCAATGGCATTTATATAGAGATTAACCTTCCTGCCTTTTAATGCCGAAATGTCGATTCTTTTGATTGTTGCCCGAGTTGCAGCCGCCACTAGTTCCTGTTCTACAGCGAAGCGTTTGCCTCCGCCATGGCCCGGAATTCCAGTTAAGGAACCGCAGCCCCCCATCATTATCAAGCTGCAAAACGTCATACTATACCAAATACGTTTCATTCGATTGCTTTTCCATTATAAGAATCATTGTTTTTGAGATGTATTTCAATAAACAGCCAAATAGGCGTTAGGGCTCTCTCAGACTTTCATCTAATGCCCTGACAATCGGATAAAGAAAGTAGGAGATTACCCTTCTTTTTCCGGCTTTTATCTCAGCACGTACCTTCATTCCCGGCAGTAACCGAAACCCTTCCGGAACGTTTCGTAGCTTTTTTGATACAAGACGAATACGAGTCCTGTAAAAGGCTGAGCCAGCCTCCGGACTGGATAGGAATCTATCTTCTCGATTCGCATTGTTTTGTTGAAAGGAATCTTCACTTATCACTCTGACCTCCCCGGAAAGAGTGTCGTGCCGCTGGAATGGAAAGGCATCCAGTTTAACACGTACTGGATCTGCAAGCCGAATTCTGGCTATATCCTGAGATTTAACATCAGCTTCAACCTCAATTGTACTGTCAAACGGAACCAGGGTGACGATTGCTTCAGCCTGCTGAAGAATTGAACCGACGGATCGTTTTGCCATATTTAATACAATTCCTTTTTGCGGAGCTCTTAAAGTTACCAGCTCCTGAAGCCTTGTCGCTTTGGTCAGTTCTTCTGTTATTTTTTCAAAGTCATTTCGCAACTGCACTTTCTGTTCCATCAATTCACCCGTTCTTTCCTCTAAAAAACGTTCCCATTCCGATTCTACCTGTTTGAGTTCATTAAAGATCACTTCCTCTTCGGCTTTGAGATTCTCGATTTCATTAAAAGTCAGATATCGGTTTTTCTGAGATTCCAACAGTCTCAGCCTGTATTCACTCCCATTTTGAGGCATTTTTGCAGTTGTTCCCTCAACGTCCCGCAGTAGCTTCAATTGTCCTTCACTTCCTTTGCGTTTTATAATATTTAAAGAGCGTTTTGATTCCAGTGCTGCTTTTTTGTCATCACTCAGTTGTTTGGTACGTTGAAGAATCAGCTGCCTTTGTCTGAATAATTGTTCCTGAAGAAGACCATCCTCCCCTTCTTCCGGTAACCGGACAAACGAAGTATTTTGTAATTCAGATTTTATACGGCGTAGCTGCGTACTCAGTGTGAGCCTCTGTCTTTTAAGTTGACTTAAATCCGCACTTGTAAAAGTTGAGTCCAGCGTCGCCAATATCTGCCCTTCTTCTACAATATCACCAACCTGCACATCAATCGAGCGGATGACTGCGGCGTTGAGAGGTTGAACAACTATGGTCGGAGAAGTGGTTATGAGTTTCCCTTCAGCAACGATTATACGGTCTACATGGAACATAATGGCCGCGATCACGACGGCAATAAGGGTCCCGAGTATAACGTACAAAACCCATCTCACCTTTCCTGCAACCGGCTTCTCTTCAATTTCAACGGCATCAGGTTGATACTCGAGTATTTCCAGTTCTGATTTTTCCTTTTTCATACCTCTACCACTCAAAGTTCCATCTGCTGCTTCCAAAGTTTTCCATATAACCTGCAATCTTGAAGAAGGCGCTCATGAGGGCCGTATCCAACCAATCTGCCGCCCTCTAAAACCATCACATTATCAGCCCCTTTCAACATTGATAGGCGATGAGAAACGACAATCACAGTACGCCCTTTTGCGATCTGCGTTAGATTTTCACGAACAATTCGTTCACTCTCCGGATCAAGAGAACTTGTTGCTTCATCAAGAATCAGTATCTCCGGCTGAGTCAATAAAGCTCTCGCGATCGCCAGACGTTGGCGCTGCCCTCCGGATAGATTGCTTGCACCTTCCTCCAGCATGGTATCGTATCCCTGCGAGAGATTAACAATAAACTCATCTGCACCGGCCAGCACAGCTGCTTCTATGATCTGTTGACGAGAGGCTCCTGTTTGTCCTGCGCGAATATTTTCTGCAACGGAGGCCCTGAACAGGAAACTATCCTGAAGCACCACACCAGTATTTCGGCGTAAATGGGAAGTATCAATTTCATTAAGATAGCAGTTATTTATTCTGATCGTTCCCGTTGATGGGAAATATGCTTTTTGCAACATTCTGGTTAATGTTGTTTTGCCCGAACCGCTAGGGCCAACAATTCCCAGCATGGACCCGGTGGGAATCACCAGGGAAATTTCATGGAGAGCATTTGGTAAGTCCGGTGAATATCTGAAACTCACCCTATCCAAAACAATGTCGCCTCTTAATGAAACCCTGGCACCATGTCTATCTGCACCCCATTCTTCTTTGGCATTCATCACCACACCGAGCTTTTCCACCGATAATGCAGCTTCCTGATACTGGTGAATCAGCCCGACTAACCGTACAAGAGGAGAGGTAACTCTTCCCGCCAACATCTGAAAAGCGATGAGAGCTCCTACCGTTAAAGTCCCATTAAAAACCTGGCTTGCCCCCACCCAGATAAGGATAATCGTCATGAGACGTTCTAAGAGCTGGGTCAGCGATTTCGCGGTGATTGAAATTTTGCCGACGCGAAACTGCATACTGATGGCTCGGGCGACCTTGTTCTCCCATTGTTTTCGCAACAGTGGTTCAATCGCCATTGCCTTTACCGTCGGCATGCCATTGATCGTTTCAACAAGCATTGCCTGCCTGTTCCCTTCAGCGTCATATAAGGCATCCAGTCTACGCTTGAAAGGGCCGATCAACGCAAGGATCACGACGACAATCATCAATGTAAAAATGCCCACTATGGCAGTTAGCTTTAAGCTATAGAAAAAGAGAAAAGGCAAAAAAATAAAAAGTGAAGTCGCCTCAAGCATGGTAAGAAACACACTACCTGTGAGAAAACCGCGTATATTGGAGGTCTGCTGCATGTGTTTTGTTAAAACGCCTGCAGTTACTTTTTCGAAAAAATCCAGTGGCAAATTCAACATATGCCTGAATGTTCTGGCGGTAACCCTCATATCGATTTTATTGGTGGCATGCAGCAACAAATAATCTCGCAAGAAATCCAGACAAGCATTAACAAGCAGCATTGCCGCCATACCGAATCCTAGAACATGAAGAGTAGTAAATGCCTGATTTACAAGAACCTTATCGATTACAATTTGAAAAAAAATTGGAGTAACAAGAGCAATGGCATTAATAAAAAGGACAGCCAATGCAACATCGGAAAAGGCTGTTTTTTGTCTTAGAATTTCCGGGATAAACCAACGCAGACTAAATGGCTGGGTTTCATCGCTGAGCTTGAATACTCTTTTCAGTACATAAATCTCTCCATTCCATAAAGCTTCAAACTCTTGCTTTCCAAATCTGAGATGCCCCCCGCCTTGACCAGCCAGAGGATCATAACAGGCGATCATCTGTTCCTTCTGAGGATCAGAAGAAACAGCACCGGCAACAACGATATGTCGTCCATCAGGCAATCTGGCAACGGCAGGATATGCATCTTTGAGATTGAGGAGGCCTTGCCAATCTATTTTTAACAGCCGGGCTTTCATGCCGGCATCTTTGCTCATACGGATAAAAACATCCTCGGTAATCTCCGTACTATCAAGCCCATACTCATGGCGCAGTCTTTCCTGAGTAAGTTCTATTTTTTTCTCCCGGGCAACTATTGAAAAACAGACCAGAGCAGTGTTAATCTTTTCGAAACGTAAAACTCCTCCTGTCCATATTTCCTGTAATTGCTCAAAAGATAGCAATTCCTCTTCAGGTTCCTCATCAAGATTCGAATGAATTATTGTGATAGTGAATGGAGCCTCCAATGATTCTTTTTTTATACTCGAAACTACTAAGAATCTTTCATCACGTGTTTCGATCAAAACCGGCAGCAATTGCGCCAAATCTTGAATCCGATCTGTATTGGGGCGATATATCAGAGTTCGAGTCCCTTCATTTCGAGCAACTTGTATTACCTTTTCAAGTGCTTCTTTCCTGCTTGCTCCACTTAAGGAATCCATCAACTCGGCCAACTGTAACGCCAGGTCCTCTAATCCGCTTAATCTCGCAAGCTGACTGCCGCTGACAATGATGGAATCAGTGTATTCTACGGCAGCTTTCTCATTCTCTTTTTGGGCAATACTGATATTCATAAGTGTTTCTTGGGAGCCACAACACTATTGCCGTCATAAACTCCTTAGTTTTTGACCCTTCAACTCAAACGCCTCTTCTTTATTCAGAATATTCTTAATTAGCAGTTCCCACATTTTTCCCACATTTGAAAAAAAGAATTCAAATTTTAAAAAATTGGGAATGGTCATCCGAAGGTGAGAAGCCCACATATTTGTGGTCTTGATGAAAATAAGAAAAAGGTACTAAATAAAAATTTTGATTATAACCTTAGGCTACTACAACAAAATCCTTGTTATTAATCTCCGGGCTTGAGGTCAGCTTTGCAAATTCAACAGCCACACCCTGACCGTTACCATCAAAATCATAAAGGAGGGAGCCATTCAAAGTGTTGTAAAGGATGTGATCATTCTCATCTGCTGCTGAGCCAGTGGCACTCGCAGAGAAATTTGCCTCGGCAAGAACTCCTGCTTCTAGCAACGTACTAAAAACAGATGAATGTAAGATGATTCTATCTTGGTTGACGGTGAAATCGACTATAGTATCGGTACTTTCTGGACCATTAAAAGCAGTATCAAAAACAAATTTATCGTTTCCGTCACCTCCGGTTAGAATATCCGAGCCGACACCTCCTCGAAGGTTGTCGTTGCCTGCTCCCCCGGACAAATGATCAGCTCCTCCAAATCCCAGAAGAGAGTTATTCTCATCATTTCCGACAAGAACGTCATCGCATTCTGAGCCATATAGATTTTCTATCGAGACAAAGGTATCGCCAGCTGCGGTGCCGCCCTCGGCGGTACCAGCCGCCAGATCAATTTTGACGCCTTCTTCTGAGTCACGGTAGTCGACACCATCCCTTCCTTCTCCACCATCAAGAATATCGGCTCCGGCTCCGCCCCTCAGAAAATCATTTTCAAAGCCACCGTACAACTTATCATCTCCCTCACGGCCCTGTAGATTGTCATTACCCTCCAGGCCGTAAAGCTCATCATTCCCTGCGAAGCCAAGTATGGTGTTGCTTTCTTCATTGCCGGTGAGAATATCATCGAACTCTGATCCATATATATTTTCGATTGAGAAGAAGGCATCACCCGCTGCGGTGCCGCCCTCGGCAGTAGCGGCCGCCAGATCAATCAGCACTCCCTCTTCTGAATCACGATAGTCAATACTATCAATGCCTTCTCCACCATCAAGAACATCGGCTCCGGATCCGCCTCGCAGAAAATCATTGCCTAAGCCTCCGTACAACCTATCCCCTCCATCACGGCCCTGGATGTTATCATTACCTTCCCGGCCGTAAAGCGCATCGTAACCTGCAAAGCCCACCAAGGTATTGTTTTCTTCATTGCCGGAAAGAACATCATTGAATGTCGAACCATATATATTTTCGATTGAGAAGAACGTATCACCAGCGGCAGTGCCGCCCTCGGCAGTACCGGCCGCCAGGTCAATTACCACATCTTCTTCTGAATCACGATAGTCGACACAATCTCTGCCCTCTCCACCATAAAGAACATCAGTTCCGGCTCCACCTTGGAGAATGTCATTACCCAAGCCACCGTATAGTCTATCGTCACCCTCACGACCCTGGAGATTGTCATTGCCTTCCCAGCCGTAAATCTCATCATTGCCTGCAAAGCCGACCAAGGTATTGTTTTCTTTATTACCGGTGAGAATATCATCGAATCCTGATCCATATGCGTTTTCGATTGAAAAGAAGGCATCCCCCGCTGCGGTGCCGCCCTCGGCAGTAGCCGCCGCCAAGTCAATTAACACACCCTCTTCTGAATCACGATAGTCGACACTATCTCTGCCATCTCCACCATAAAGAACATCGGTTCCGGCTCCACCTCGGAGAATGTCATTGCCTAAGCCGCCGTACAGACAATCATCTCCGTCACGGCCCTGAAGGCTGTCATTGCCTTCTCGGCCGTAAATCTCATCATGGCCTGCAAAGCCAACCAAGGTATTGTTTTTTCCATTGCCGGAAAGAACATCATTGAATTTCGAACCATATATGTTTTCAATGGAGGAGAAGGTATCACCATCTGCAGTGCCGCCCTCGGCAGTACCGGTCGCCAGATCAATTATCACGCCTTCTTCTGAATCACGATAGTCGGCACTGTCCCTGCCTGCTCCGCCATCCAAGACATCGGCTCCGGCTCCGCCTCGGAGAAAGTCATTGTCTAAGCCGCCGCACAGGCTATCGTTACCGGCATTGCCAAAGAATCGATGCTCGCTACGGAAACCTATAATAGTATCATTAAATTTTGATCCCTGAATGTTTTCGATGTCTTTCAGAATGTCACCTTCCGCAGTACCTCCATAACCTCTCCCGTCCTCTACCTCCAAGCCCGCATTTACTGAAAGATCAATTATCACACCGGTAGAAGAATCGCGATAGTCAGCTGTGTCTCGGCCATCTCCGCCATCTAGATAATCGGCGCCGGCACCACCCAGCAAAATATCATTGCCATCATTGCCATAGATCGAGTCGCTTCCCCCCAGGCCCTTCAGAGTATCGTTGTTTTCCGCGCCGAATATCTCATCATCGCCTTCAGTAGGTATCCTTAATTGAGCAAGAATATCTTTGGAAGTCCATACCGTTCCATCACTGAATTCTATACGCTCTATTTTGCCGAACTCATCCTCGGACCTATAGCTTTTCAATGTTAGAACATCATCGGTCACTCGGTTCGACAGTATCAGATTATATCCAGATCGGGTAAATAAAACGTCTGCGGCATTTATTCCTTTTCCGAAACGGACTATATCGATATCGTTTTCAAGATCGACCGGATCAATTTCCCACTCATCAACGTCATTGATATCGTAAATTGAATCATAACCAAATCCCTGCTCGAAAAGATAGAGATCGCTTCCCCCCATTCCCATCAGGAAATCATTGCCCTCCCCTCCGATCAGAATATCACTGCCATGATAACCATTTAAACTATCATTACCCTCTCCTCCAAACAGCCAGTCATCACCCAAGCCTCCGTATATAGTGTCGCTGTCGCTGTTCCCGTAAATGTAGTCATTACCGCCAAATCCATATATAGAGTCGTCCCCAAGGTAACCATAAATCATTTCGCTCATTCCAGATCCAGTAAGGCGGTCGTCGTCAGCTGTTCCTTCGATAAAGCGGATAGATTCTGCCTTCAGAGACAAAAAACCTTCATCCCATACTGTTCCATCGGCAAATTCAACACGCGCAAATCTGTCATTCGGATCCGAGTACCAGTTTAACAGACGTAATAAATCTCCTGATGCCCCGAGAATAGAGAGGCAAAGACTATCTGAGCTTCTCGACACTATTATATCTTCAGGATTGACACCGTCTCCCAATCGAACGATATCCATATCTCCGTGACCTTTATCCTCGATGACATCCATTCCCATGCCATGGGCGAAACGGTAAATATCATCGCCATTGCCGCCGGAGAGATAATCATCACCCTTGCCGCCATCCAAAACATCGTTGCCGTCAAGAGCTATCAGATCATCATGACCCTCATTACCGGTCATAATGTCCACCCCATCATGCCCCTGCCAGTGGTCGCTCAGGTCGGTTCCGTTGCTGTAAATGACAAAATCCTGAAGAGTTGTGCCATCCGAGAAGGTGAACCTTTCAATCTGATACGGCGTCCCTTCGAACCAGTTGCTGATAATGATCTGATCACCATTGTTCCCTACTTTTAGCAGAACACTGTCGTTACTTACTCGTGTCAGATCAGCCAAATCAGAAAGGAGTATGCCCGTACCGAATGCAAGGGTATCGAATCCTTCTGCGTCATTATTATGGATGGTATCGCTACCATCGCCTCGGTTAAACTTATACACATCATTGCCTGCCCCTCCCGTTAGAATATCATTGCCCTCTCCTCCATTCAGGGTATCATTTCCTGCCCCGCCATAGAGTTTGTCGCTACCTTCTTCACCATAAAGCTCATCGTCGCCGCCATGGCCGTAAATGAGGTCATTACCTCTTCCTGAGGATATGACATCTCCTCCTTCACCACCCTCCAGATAATCATCAGTGGCCGCCAAACGTAAAAATTCATCTCTGGAATAAGAGGTCCCATCCGCCAAAACATAGCTGAAATTATCTGCGGTGCGACCATTCTCAATAATAATGTTATCATCGGAGTACCTGAGCCAGAGATGCTGACCGGCATAATTCTCTACGAAACCGCCTCCTTCTTGCGCGGCATAACAGACAACAAGGTCTTCCATACGAGAAACGCTGTGCAGATGAATGATGTCGCCGCCAACTCCGCTGCTTATCTGGTCATCTACAACATCTGTTCCATCACCAGCATAGAAGTGGTAAGTATCATTACCTGCACCACCATATAGAACGTCGTTATCCTTTCCACCAACAAGAATGTCGTCCCCGCTATGGCCCTGCAGTTGATCATCTCCTACACCGCCGTACAAGGAGTCCCTGCCATTTCCCGAATGATCTCCATTGTCTCCAAACAATAGATCATTGTTTGCTCCACCATAGAGAACATCATCACCCAAATTTCCTATTAAGGTATCATCACCTGCATCACCATAAACAGTATCATTGTTCTCCTCTCCACACAGCGTGTCGTTTTCACTGCCTCCGTAGAGTGTATCGCCACCTGATCCGCCCATGAGTTCATCAGCACCGGTCCCTCCATATAATTGATCATTGCCACTGTCTCCAAAGAGAATATCCATGCCGTTTCCACCAAAAAGATGATCGTTACCACTCCCGCCCATTAACTCGTCATCTTCGTCTTCGCCATGAAGATGGTCGTCATCCCCCATTCCGTATACAATGTCATTACCCCTACCGCCATACAGATGATCTATGCCATCGCCAGCGGTTTCAGCCATACTCTGGCGGTCGCCAATGAGCAAATCACCCCCGCTTCCGCCTTCAAGATGATCATCACCTACACCTCCGATAAGGGTGTCATGATCATCGCCGCCAAATAGAATATCGTTACCGGCGCCACCCTCGAGATAATCCCTGCCTGCGCCACCGTCCAGAATATCATTTCCGGGCTCTGGAGCATCATTGTTGATGGTAAATCCTACTTCATGATAACCACTTGAGTATCCAGCGGTAGAAAAACTGAGAGCGACATAAAACTGATCAATATTGTCAAGGCTCAAAGAATTACTTCCAGTAAAATAACCGTCGCCGAATAATGCATCGTCACCCACCCCGCCCAAGAGTACAGCATCATGGGATCCGCCGGCCAAAACATCATTACCGCTGTCGCCGCTTATCTGGTCTTCTCCATCATAGCTTTGCATATAATCATGGCCACTGCCGCCATTGATGCGGTCTGAGCCATTTCCACCTCGTATCCAATCATTTCCTCCACCGCCTTCGAGCAGGTCACCTTCCGAGGTTTCATTCTGATAAAGCGGTATTCCTCCCCACCAGCCCATGTGACCGGTAACGATATCACTTCCTTCACCGCCGTCTATATGATCATGCCCTGCAAAACCGAAAAGAAAATCACCTGAACCGCCGCCGGAAATTTTCAAGCTGGGGGCATTAGCCGTTAACGGCTGAGCAAACAAGTTATTTGAATCACCACCGGAAAAAGAGGTCAGATATAGTCCCCACGCCGTGGGATTACTTCCACCGACAATCATCCACATCTCATCTCTGAGAGATGATCCTGTTATATTAAAATCATAACTGTCCGACGGCGGTTCATACTCCTGAAGTGTGATGCCGAGGGCGGAGTCGGCGGTAAAATTTTCGATGGAAAAACTTCGTATGGTTCCATCTATCTTTTTACTCACCGTGAGAATGTTGCTGCTGTTTTTAGATGCGGTAAAAGCACCATCTTCCGTCTTGTAGATGTTGCTGCCTGCCGCTGTCTGGATGAAGACCAAAGAAGATATGGTCTGATTGTCAAAGATGATGCTGCCTGTTTGATCGGAGTCGTTAATGATATCTCCTGAACTCACGTAATAGGTATCGTTACCCGCCCCACCTTCCAGAATGTCCCGTGCATCATCATCTGTCAGGTCATCTCTGGTGCCGTAGAGATGGTCATCGCCGCCCATGCTGCGCAGTGTATCACCATCTTCGCCGCCGTAAATGGTATCGTTATAGTTTCCACGAGCACCGCTAACAACATCTTCACCCTTACCTCCGCGCACCTCCTGAATGTCGATCAAGGTGGTGCCGGAAAGATCGATGATATCGCTGCCACCTGTTCCGGCGATAATATCACTCCCTCCGCCGCCCTCTATTCTCTCGACAGTATCATCGCCTGCAAAATTATAGACCCGGATGGTGTCGTTGCCGCTGCTGCCCAGGATTCTATCAATTTCATGGCCTCCATTGAAAACATCATAATCTTCATCTTCTCCCTGTATATAGAAGGTATCCTGACCGGATCCTCCATACATGGTATCCCATCCTTTGCCACCCTCGATATAGTCATTGCCGCCATATCCTAAAAGGGTGTCGTCGCCATCCATGCCATAGAGATGATCTATGCCCTGATCTCCGGCAAATCTATCACTGCCGCCTGTTCCAAAAATATAATTTGAGGTGATTATCTGGCTGGAATTTGGAGATTGATGAATTTCAATGCCTGAAGTTTTATCAACAAATCTGATGGGCGTGGTGTTTTCATGCATGATGTGATAGAGAAATTTGGCACGGTCTTCGATGAATTTGGTGGAATAATTTGCTGGATCAAGTTCGCCATTTTGATTGAGATGATTGTAGGTGCATCCTGCCACCTTGAAAGAAAGAAGGTTTAATAGAGCATAAAGATGTTTTGGATCAGTTGCCTGACCTTCTAAACTGGAAATGCTGGTCTCATTAAGAAAAATGAACTGCAAGCCTCCCATTGCAGTCTGCTCAATTCCTAATTCATTGAATATCTCATTCACACGATTGAAACCATCATCGCCAGCGCTTGCATAAGCTTTGGATAAATCATTAAAAGTCGTGTCTTCTGTAAAATGAGAAAGAATTTCATTATACTGTTGAATGGCAGAATTAAGCACAGGTATTCGATGGCCATCCATGCCACTCATATTTCCACCGAAAATTGGAAGATACGAACCAAGATGATCCCCACTTATTGCACTGAAAAAATTCGACAGCGGATCACCATTTATCGTTCCGAAGTCGCTATATGAAATATTCAAGATATTTTCTCTGGCAAACTCTGCATATCGGGAATCTATACCGAAAGCTTGGAAAATCTGATGAACGCCGACATTCGCCAGCGCTTCCCCCAGAGAAGGGCTGAAATCCGGCCACATTGTCAAAAGTCGTTCGGTTCCATAGGGATTGAAAGCATATCCTTTGATACCCATAACAGCGCCAACACTTTGGGTCAGAATACCGCCCAGAGAGTGGCCGGTGAGCGTTAAATTGTCGGCTGAGATATTGTAGTTCGGATTGTCAAGAACGGATTGTACAAATGCTTTAGCGTCTTCGAATTGCGGGTTGTAATTGGCTAAACCGATCATTATATCCGCACCGACATCCATTTTTTCCTGAGTCCCGCGGAATGCTATTATGTATTCATTGCTGCCGGTTTTTTGCAACAGCAGGGCTTGCATGTTTGTGGAGGTTGAGGTGTACTCAATGATCTTGTAGGCTTTATTGAGGATACAATTACCCGCTTCAGTCGATGTTAGCGGAAGGTCATTTATGTAATGATTTTGAATAAAAGCACCATCATAACCACTATAAGTGATTTCAGCCAAAATCCCCATATCTGTTACCACTATATCACCCTGACTCACCGTTGACCTCCACTGTTTATCGATTTGAAATCCAGATAAAAATTAATATCCATCCCATGGAAACTTCCTATTTTAGGCTTAATTGAAGAGAAAATACCTTTATCAAAACCATATATATAACTTCCACCACACATCGCCTCTGGATAATAATACCTATTACCCAGAGCAATATCCGGTAATAATATATACCACTTGCGCATCAATCTCCGATTATATGCGATTACCTCATCTGTTAAATTATCGACGATTTTCACTTCATCACTGTAAAGATATCGCTCCTGAAACGGAGTTAGTGCTATAGGATTAAATACGACGCTATAGTTGAATCGCGGCATATTTCGGGAAGTAAAAATTTTCTCTCTTTTTGTTATGTTCTGCGTTTCTGCTTCAAGAGCCGCAAAGTACTCCTCAGGCCGCTCATCTACCTCAATTTTTCTACTTTTTTGCCAATCTTCCGCGGTTGCGCTATATACAAAGATTTTTCCATTCGGTCCATTCAACGCCATGGTTTTCAAATGAACACCATCCAGATAATTTCGGATCATGAGAATTCGGTCTCTTTCATCAAATCCAGGATAAATATTGTCTTCCCAATAGATGCTTTCCGGAAATTCAACCTTCTTTGAGATATATGTTTTTGGACTAGGATCAGTTTTGCAAATCTTAAATGCAAGGTAGTTAGTGATAATAATGTCATGGGTTAGCCCTAAAATGACCAAAACAAAAACGGCCATAATGCCTGATCTCAAACAATTTACTCTCTTGTTAATCTTCTTATTGTCTACTGCCTTCATACATTCCTTAGTTGTGATCGAGAACGGTTCAGGGGGTATGCTTAATTTACTTTTCTCCCTTCAACTCAAATGCTTCTCCTTCGTTCAGAACATTCTTAATCAGCAGTTCCCACATTTTTCCCACATTTTGAAAAATTGATGCATGGGATTTTCAAGTTTTAGAAAAACAGGCGCTGCCGGACGTATAATTTTCGAATGTGATGCCGGAGAGCAGGTTTATGAGCAGATGTGTTTGCCAAGAACCGATCAGTATAATATTTTCTCGTTCAACAAGCCCCTCCGGAGAGTTCCTAATTATCTTCCGGTCAACGTTGCTAATCGCATTGCTAATGGCCCATGGACTTCCTCCTAGTACATGAAGGTGTCATTCCAGAAATTAGCTCCACTACATCCAAATGACACAGGAGTTAGCCAATAACTGCATTTTAAAGATAGGCACAAACCATCAGCGAAATTCACCAACAATCACGAATCCGCCAGAAGAGAGGTGGGAAACTTGTAATGCAACCACTTATATGCTATATGTTTCTATTTTATTTTTGCTAATTTTCGCTGTATTTTGATTCTCGTACCTGTTTAACAGAACCAAACATGAAGCAAATGAATAAACCAAAGATAGATGTTCATATCCTGCATCTTCCTTCCACTGATACCGCCCTCTGGGAGGAATGTCTTCATTCGCTTGAAGAAGAGCCCATACAGCTGCATTTGACAAAAGGCGTACCCGGGCATATAGGCAAGGCCAGATATGCAGGATTCCGCAAAGGTTCATTACCGTATATAAGTTGTGTCGACCCTGATGATGTTGTTATTCCAGGAGCTTTTCATGCCTGTCTTGAAGCCCTGGAAGAAAACCAGGATGCTTGTGGAGCCTATACCGATGAACAGATTATAGATTACTCCGGAAAAGTTTTAAAACCAGGCCTTTGGAGTCATCTCCCCTGGAACCCTCTCCTTCAGCTTGAGCCCAAATACCTGCATCATATTTTCGTAATGCGCAGGTGTTTTGCCGAAAAATATTATCTCGAGTTGTTACGATGGCCAAGCATGCCGGAATATATCCTCAAATGCCTGATTACCGCTCATGGACCTTGGCTGCATGTCAATCGTTTTGGCTATAAATGGCGGATTGGATCAGAAGCTTCTCATAATAAAATGACTCTTATGACGATCTATGCAGCCCGGTGGCGTGTTATACCGGTCCTACAGATGGCAGCAGAAAAGTATGGGGCATCAATTTGTGCAGACCCTTTAAACAGTAAAGAAATACCATAAAAAGTCATTCTCCTAGAGCCGTACCACAGCATACCATGTATTCTTAGTCATTCTGGGTTACTGATAACCATTTTGTGCCTCTATTATTACATGCTTTTCCCACTCTGGGTATATGCTGAGAACCTGGAAAATATGAAGAAAGAAACTGCAAGGATTCTCAATTATTTTTCCTAGGCCACTACAACAAAATCCTTGTTAGTAACCTCCGGCTTTGTGGTCAGCTTTGCAAACTCAACAGCCACACCCTGGCCGTTACCATCAAAATCATAGAGGAGAGAGCCATTCGAAGTGTTGTAAAGGATGTAATCATTTTCATCTGCTGCTGCGCCTGTGGCACTCGCAGAGAAGCTTGCCTCGGCGAGCACTCCTTCTTCAATCAATGCACTAAAAACAGATGAATGTAAAATAATTCTATCTTCGTCAATGGTGAAATCAACAATTGTATCAGTATCTTCTGTATCATTAAAAGCGGTATTAAAAATAAATCTATCGTTTCCTTCACCTCCGGTTAGAATATCCGAGCCGGCACCTCCTTGGAGGCTATCAGTGCCTGAGCCGCTGTACAGTCTATCCTCTCCGTCGCGGCCCTGGAGGTTGTCATTGCCATCCAGGCCATAAAGCGCATCATTGCCTGCAAAGCCGAGCAAGGTGTTGTTTTCTATATTGCCGGTGAGGGTGTCCTCAAACTCTGATCCATAGATGTTCTCGATTGAGAAGAAGGTATCACCCGCTGCTGTGCCGCCCTCGGCAGTGCCAGCCGCCAAATCAATTGACACGCCTTCTTCTGAATCACGATAGTCGACAATATCCCTGTCTTCTCCACCATCGAGGATGTCAGCTCCGGCTCCCCCTCGGAAAAAATCATTGCCTGAGCCGCCGTACAGTCTATCCTCTCC
>JADQBJ010000059.1:17485-26722 GCA_016278675.1 Desulfobulbaceae bacterium
CGGCTCCCCCTCGGAAAAAATCATTGCCTGAGCCGCCGTACAGTCTATCCTCTCCGTCGCGGCCCTGGAGATTGTCATTGCCAGCCAGGCCGTAAAGCGCATCATTGCCTGCAAAGCCGAGCAAGGTGTTGTTTTCTATATTGCCGGTGAGGGTGTCCTCAAACTCTGATCCATAGATGTTCTCGATTGAGAAGAAGGTATCACCCGCTGCTGTGCCGCCCTCGGCAGTGCCAGCCGCCAAATCAATTGACACGCCTTCTTCTGAATCACGATAGTCGACAATATCCCTGTCTTCTCCACCATCGAGGATGTCAGCTCCGGCTCCCCCTCGGAAAAAATCATTGCCTGAGCCGCCGTACAGTCTATCCTCTCCATCCCGGCCTTGGAGATTGTCGGTACCGGCTTTACCTCGTAAATTATTGTCCTCAGAATCACCTGACAAAACATCATTAAATTCAGATCCAATGATATTTTCAATAGAAGCAATTCTGTCTCCTTCAGCAAGGTTCCCTTTCCCATATCCACTGGTCAGGTTCACAGAAACACCTTCAGAAGATCTGCTGTAATCTACCGTATCCTGTCCGTCGCTGCCATTAATGACATCGGCACCTATACTGCCATATATCAGATCATTACCAGCTCCACCATGCAGCGAATCGTTAAGATCGCCAGCAAAGATAATATCATTCCCACCCTTGCCGAATATGGTATTTTCGGCCCAGTTAACACCTCGAATCATCTCGGAATTATCTGTTGACATCAGGTCCATTATATCGTCGTTGGTCAAAGTGTAGTTGATTGAGCTGAGAGAGATATTCTCAATGGTGGTGCTTCTGTTATAGTAGTCCCGGATAAAAATAGTATCCTCAGAACTGCGATACATGCGTTTAAAATCCACGGCATCATTTTCGTTATCAAGAAAGGACATCACTTCCTCAAGCATATTTACATCGCTAATATCATCGTTTCCTTCGAGGAGTTGGTAGGCGAGATATCGTAAAGCCTTATCGCTATGCCCATCAAAATCGTCAGCCGTCAAAACCCTATCAACATTTTCATATTCCTGGGTTTCACTGTTGAAAACAGCTTCTTTCAATGGTTTTGCATTATAATACTGTACAATTGCATCAATATTTTTTTCGCGGATATGCCATGTCCCAGAATCGTCATCCGATTTAATTCTAATAAGAAGATCATCTCCCTCATCACCCGAAGTACCTTCAGCAGCCCAATACATTTCCAAATCTTGTCTTTGAATATCTCCTGTTAATTGTAATGTATCATTACTCGGTGCCTGATTGGGATGTACTTCCGTTAATGTGGTCCATGTCTGCAGATCCTCATAAATGCCGTCATCGATTTGGAAGCTTCCGTAAGAATCAGTAATAAAGGGAATCTCTTTATCATGAATAGTATCATTATGATTCCCACGCCCAAACTCGTATGTATCATTACCATTTCCAGCATTCAGGAAATCATCAGATCCGGCTCCATGGAGTATATCATTCCCGCAATGCCCCAACAGAGAATCGATCCCCGCTCCACCAAAAACTGTTTCATTATCGGAATTACCATTAAAATCGTTCCAGTCGTCATGACCGTTATAAATTACATATTGATCTTGCCAGCTATTATATAATTCGCTCTTAAGTTCGATATTATCCCTGATGTCCATGTTGGTGATTTCATGAATGGCAACACCACGGATGTCGGCAATGCTCTGAAGAGCGATCATCACCTGATCCCGAGTTATTGAGGATCCATCGGTCATCTGAAATTCTTCAATACTGTTCCCGCTGATTTTAATCTGAAATTGCTGGGCCAAGCCATAATCGATCAATAAATCTCCATCTGTATTCAGGGTAAAAATTATATCTTCTCTGGCAATATCATTTTTAAAAAGAAGTTTATCGTGACCCTCTTCATCAGAAATGGTGTCAACACCTTCAAGTTCCCCCCATGCTCGGCCACCATTCCATTTATTATAAGCAATAGGCAGATTTCTGTTTGAAGCTATATAAGTGTCATCCCCGCTGCCGCCATCCAACAGGTTGTTGCCCTCCCGACCGTCGAGGGTATCTGCACCTTCTCCTCCATAAAGGAGATCAGAAGAGTTTCCGCCAATCATGATATCGTTACCTTTGTAGCCTTGCCAACTAGTTGAATAGGAATAGTCACCATGTAAATTCTCGAGATGGTCATTGCCGTTAGTGCCTGTTGTCAGTGAGGCGACGATTTCAGCAGTATTCACAGTTGTCCCGTCGGAAAACTCCAGGTAATCGATATGGTTTGAATAGTTCCCGTAACGTTTAAGCCTGGATCCAACATATTTTCCTAAATTTTCACTTGACCGTGCATCATATTTCTCATAGATGTTGATTTCCGGTCTTTCCTCATGGTTAAAAAAATTCTTTATAACTATTTTATTTTCAAGTTGATCCCAGCTCGCATCGGCCTTGTCAGGTTCTTTTAAAGCAATTACAAAATCGTCGTTACCCAGTCCTCCACCTTCACCCTCCGGCGTTCTATAAAGCAAGAGGTCATTGCTCGATATTCCTTCTCCAAAAATTATCCCATCTCGCCCTGCATCTGGCTCAATCCAGACACTTGATGCTGTATTGTGACCGAATCTGTCTTTTTCAGTCACTTCTTCATAAGATCCAATACTGTCATAGATAAAGTCCCTACCCGACCCTGAATTGATATAATACCTGTCGCTATCTTCTCCGCCATAGAGAGAGTCATTTCCGGTGCCGCCATCCAATTTATCGCCTTCTTCTCCTCCATGAAGAATATCGTCACCAGCAAGCCCAGAAAGAACTGCATAGTAATCATAATAGCAAACAAGCGTGTCGTTATATGCCGAGCCGATAAGGCCTTGGAAGCCGGTTAACCGGTCCCCTTCTGCATCACCGCCAAAGGCTTCGCCTGTTGTAAGATTTACGGTTACTCCAGCTGACGAGGTACGATAGGATGCTGTGGCCATCCAATCCCAGCCTCCATCCAGAAAATCAGCACCTTTTCCTCCTTCGATAACACCTCCATATCTGCTGCCGACAAGATGGTCATCCCCTTTGCCGCCTATAATATTTTCTATGTCTTTATACGTGTCTCCTTCGGCACTACCACCAATACCCGTAGTCCATAGCTCAACTGTTATGTCTTCTGTTTCATCCGCATACGAAATAGTATTAACTCCGTATCCGCCATACAATTTATCAGCACCTCTACCGCCTATCAAAAGATCATCGCCGTTACCACCCTCGAGCAGATCATTGCCATTTTCTCCAATGAGGATGTCGTTGTCACCTTCACCATAAAGGGAGTCATTGCCGTTATGTCCGTTCAGATAGTCATTTCCTCCACCTCCAAAGAGAGTATCGTGTCCTGAGTTACCATGAAGAATATTATCCTGATCATCACCATATAGAGTTATATTTACACATTGGAGAATATCCTCAAGGTCGTAAGCCTGGCCATTGAAACGGTAGGAAAAGGCAGTATTTAAACTGCCGTCGGTAACAACAATCGTATCGCCATTTGTTAAGCTATTAATTTGTAGATGAGTGCCTGAAGGATTTGGGACAAAAGAACCATTCTGTTGTCTTGCAACATAATCGATTGACACATCAGAGATCTCGTCCTGGATTTCAATCAAATTTATCCCCTGAGTATCAGTTATAACGGAGTAGCCGCTGGGTAATCCTGTGAAAACGTAATGGTCATTTCCCTCTTCTCCATATAGCTCATTAGCACCTGCACCTCCTGTCAATATATCATCTCCCGCTCCGCCATAGAGTGTGTCATTGCCCTGTTCACCGTTGAGCGAATCATTACCACCATATCCATATATAATGTCATTACCCCAGCCCCCATACATCGTTTCATGATAATTGCTGCCGGAGAGGACATCAGCACCATCAGTGCCACTCCTTGAGATCATTACAGTATTAAGAAAAGTTTCATAATCATAGGCGCCGGCATCTACACTAAAGGTGTAATTTGTATTTACTGCACCATCATCGATAAATACTCTGTCTGTTGCCGAGTACCAGATCGTTAAGCCATTATCCTCGTGTGAAAAAGCAACCTCAACATCACCTATCGAAACTCCGTTAAATTCCAAACTGTTTTCGCTACTTGCATCACCAATAATGGTATCGGCAAGAGTCCCGCTGCCGTGCCCGGTATCAAAAATATATCTATTCTTGCCGCTGCCCCCTACCAAAAGATCTGCTCCGTATCCTCCGATAAGGATATCATCGCCACCATGACCGTAGAGGTAATCGTTCCCTACATCGCCATAGAGTATATCGTTACCTCCACCTGAACCATCCAAGCCGTTATCACCATAGAGATAATCACCATCATCACCTCCATGCAGTTCATCATTGCCTAAATTTCCCTGCAACTCATCCACCCCATCACCGCCATGAAGTACATCATTGCCGCCATGACCATAGAGATAATCATCACCACTTCCTCCGTAGAGAATGTCGGCTCCTGATCCCGTTCCATCTCCCATATCACCATACAGATAGTCAGCGTCCCTGCCTCCGAAAAGAGTGTCGTTGCCTCCGCCGCCTATCAGATAATCTTCATTATCATCTCCATAAAGAAAGTCATGATTGCCTTGCCCATAGAGGTAATCAACGCCTGCTCCACCATAGAGATAGTCAATGCCGTCATTCACATTTTCAACATTATCGCCATTGTCACCAAAGAGAACATCATTGCCATCATTGCCTTCCAGGTAATCATTTCCTATTCCGCCGGAGAGAGAATCCTGATCAGCACCCCCAAAAAGATTATCGGCCCCACCGCCACCGGCCAGGAAATCGTCGCCTGCTCCGCCAGATAAGGTATCGTCACCCGCTTCATCAATGTATTCATTCAGGTATACTGAAAAATTTATACTGCAGCCCGTCAGGTACCCATCCTGGTAGCTGAGCGACCAGGCGGGATCGACAAGATCGTCAAATTCAAGAGTTTGATGAGCGCCATAGCCGTACAAGGCATCATTGCCATCGCCTCCCTCAATGGTGTCGCCTCCTGCCGAACCAAAGAGGATGTCTCTTCCCAGGCCGCCGATAATAGTATCATCGCCGTTATAGCCGGAGATGATATCATTGTCCCCGCCTCCGTCCAAAACATCGTCTGCCATGCTGCCGAAAATACCGTCGTTTCCATCATCACCATAAAGCATATCGCCACGAACAGTATCTCCCGGGAAGACTTCAAAACTGTTCGAACCATGGAGCAGGTGACTTAAATGGCCCCTGATCAGGTCATTGCCGCTGCCGCCGTGGATCTCATCGCTGTCGGCAAAGCCGAAGAGATAATCATTGCCTCCCAGGCCGTTTAGTTTCATCCTTGGAGAATCGTCAAGCCCTCTGACCTGATGGAGAGTGTCCAGCCCACCATTTGAAAACATGAATATATTATAATAGTCAGGATTAGATTGCTGGTAAACGTCGGAAATATCCTGATCCTCGGATCCATTCCATGTGTATTCAAACTCCCCCGCCGGTGGCACGTAGTCTTCGAGTGTGATGCTCAGGGCGGAATCGGTTGAAAAATTTTCTATGGAGAAGCTTTTGATATTTCCTTCTAAATTTGTACCCACCCGCAGGGTATTGTTGCTGTCCTTTAGGGCTGTATACCATCCATCTTGGGTTTTATACGAATTGCTGCCCGGAGAGGTCTGGATGAATACCAAAGACGATATGGCCCGATTGTCAAATATGATTGTGCCTGTCTGGTCAGAGTCGTTAATAATATCACCTGCACCGATGTAATAGGTGTCGTTTCCAGCTCCGCCTTCCAGGATATCCCTGGCGTTATCGTCTGTAAGATCGTCCCTGGTGCCATAGAGATGGTCATCGCCATCCATACCTCGCAGGGTATCGCCACCCTCACCGCCATAGAGATGGTCGGCGTAGTTGCCCTTGCCGCCGGTAATGGTATCCTCGCCCCGACCGCCATATACGGCATGTATGTTATTCAGGGTGGTGCCGGAGAGATCTATAATGTCCCCATCACCCGTTCCGGCAATGATATTCTCCCCAGCCTGGCCGTTGATCTCTTCGATGGAATTAATGGCGTAGTTAAAATTATGCAAACGGATTACATCCTTGACTCCGCTCTTGTTACCGCCCAAGATTTTGTCATGTTCGCTACCGCCGTAGAAGGTGTCGTAGTCGGTGTCTTCACCCTGGATGGAGAAGGTATCTATACCGGCTCCGCCGTGCATGATGTCAAGGCCCAGGCCGCCTTCTATGTAGTCGTTGCCGCCATGGCCTTTGATGGTATCATTGCCGCCCATGCCGTACAGGTGATCGTCTTTGGACCCGCCGGCAATATCCGAATCTCCTTCGTTTGAGCCGAAAATGAATTGCTGATAATTGTCTTTCTTTGCCTCCAAATCAGAATACACTGCATTAAGGGACTGATTTCCGGTAGCTAAATCAGCATGATAATAAGCTGGAAGATTCGGATAAACATCAATATTCATCGGGTCGTATGGATTCTTCGAGCCGGTATCATTAATATTTTCATAAAGAAGCTGAACCAGGAAATTGGCACGGTCCCGGAGATATTTTTCACTTAGTTGACCGTCTGGAGTTGAGGAAGTATAAAGATCAAGCTCTCCATTCTTATTAAATTTCGAATAATCCGCAGCGATAAGGGCAAAGGGATTGAGATTCATCAAGGCATAGCGATAGGCAATATTGTTTTGGGCAAGTATGTTTATTTCCGAGGCGGACAATGGGACATAATTGCCTTCGGCGTCGACAGTGCAAAATGATTTGATAGTTTGGTTTGGAAGCTTGGAGATTGTCGCAGTTATATCTTTGATATCTTGATAGAGTTGATCACGATCAGCATTATATTCGCTCCCAGTTCGTTTGTTGAAATCAGTAACGAGAAGGCCCCCCAACGAGGAAACGACCGATTCAAGGCTATATGCCCCTATATTTGACGATGCTTTCAGAATACCCGTTATTGAATCAAGGGTAAGGTTTGAATCTATCTGTGCTATAAGATCGTAAACGGCAAGGGCATCAGCTATTGCCTTCATGTCATGTGCATCAATAGGGCCTTCATTAATGCTTTCGGAAAAGAGCTGCAGCTGATCGCTGGCTCCCGGCAAATCGCCGATTAAGGAAACTACATCTCCTTCGATGCGAGTATTGGTGATTTTATGAAGAGCCCATGAATCACCAGTTAGAGTATTCGTGACATAATTTTCTAATTCAGCAGCACTTAATAAATCAAAAAACCCTTCACAAGTCAGAGCTGTCGTACTTAGTGTTAATTGTGGAAAGGGAATGACTGACCAATCAAGAGCAAAGTTTGTATCAAATCGTGGCGCGTTGAATGTCAATGTTGATGTCACAAGATCTGGAGCAATTCTACTCATGATCATTGCCAGATGACCACCCAGGGAATGACCTGTGACCGCAATGTCCGACTTGCCAACCAAACCACCGCCTTCATTTTCACCAGTCCCTTCAACAGTTACTTTTTTACACTCCAACCACGCAGGGTTTATAATTTTACCTAAGGCGCTAATTTCCTTGTAATAAACAAACTGAACCGCCTCTGAACCTACCGGTGTTATCAGACGTTGATACCAGTTGTACATCGCAATACCCTGGTCAATGGCTATGCCATCGGAACCGATATCAGCAATGTTGGTTGGCCAATCAGTAAGATATGCAGTTGGTTGCGTCCCCCGCATCGCCATGAATACCTTTCCGGATGTATCCTGGAAAACTGTGCCTGAAAAGCCGCTCTCTGGATCTTCATATAGGTCGACTACGGTGTATTTGTTTGCGAAGTCGATAGCTTGGGTTTCGGACATACCACCGTCAATTAGCAAATCTGCGTAGTCGCTGGGATCACCCGTATTTCCGCCCCCCGACATATCTTTTATTAAACCTGAAGCGTACGCAGCCTGTGATAATTGGGCTTGTTCAGAATAATCACTTATTGTTGCCATAGCTTACTCCCCACCTTTCGCCATCGTTTGTGTAAATTGTTTATCTACAAACTCATCCCAATCGCCACCACATCTGATCGCACTATTGTGAGGAGTAAAGTTCTTTAAAATGTACCCTCCCCAATATCGAAATAGCAGTTTTTCACCTAATATTTCGTTAGTATTTGTATCCAAAATAAATGCACGACGCTCTTGGACACCAAATCGACGAATTACTTTCTTTGAGTCAACCTTATAGAATTTTTTTGATGGTAGCGTAAAATTTCCATTTCTTTCATCGTAAAACCTTGGACTCCCATCCTCATCCCAATACTCAGCAGGCAGCTCAATTGTTTGATAAACCTTCACTCCAGCTTCAGTTTCACAAAGATGATTGAAGTAGATTCTCCCGGCAATTTCGTCGGAGACGGGAAGAAGCAGCATGATCAGAAAAACCGTAACTCCCCCTATATTTTTTAGAGTCAGAGATTTTTTGACTAACTTCTTTCCTACCAAAAACCCTAAGGCAATACACACCGGCACCCATAACACAATCAGAAACAACGGGCCGGTTAATACAGCAAGACCGAGTAATTGTTTCAATTTTTTCTACCTCTTTTCTCTATCTGTTGTCTGGATAAATAATGCCAGACCAATGTTACACTTGTTTAAGTTTAAACCGCCAATCAACCATGGGAACACATTCTGCGGGTCTTGTTGTTCAACTTTTAGACGCTGCCACACTTCAACTCCACTAATCCACACTTCCACAACAACATACTTTCGATTTCCCACATTTTTCTCACAATTCTTCTTTCGGAAGAAATAATTCTTCTGATGAATTCGCAGCAGTTCAATCGCTTATATCAGAGGCAGTTATGCCGATGTTCTGATTATGCCGAGTAGGAAGAGGAATATTTTTAGAATAACAAGGTATTCACAGTTCCATGCCTCGGCATAACTTATTACCATCACCTCCACAACAGGCTCAAAGTGCCTTCAAAAATTCCATCAATTTGTCATCAGGTTTAAAGGTCATTGGCTTGGCACTTATAGGAAGTGTCTTTTCGAGAACCTTAATCTTCTGTGTCAGATCCGAACTCATATAGGCTTGAGTGCTTTCAAGTGATTCATGGCCCAGCCAAAGTGCGATTACGGATAAATCCACTCCGGCTTGGAGAAGATGTACTGCAGCGGTATGGCGAAAATGGGGAGCTCCCCATTTTCGCCATTCATTCGCAACTCACCTCCTT
>JADQBJ010000050.1:0-2542 GCA_016278675.1 Desulfobulbaceae bacterium
CTTTCGGCAATTTTTCCTGCGGGGCCTGGAGGCAGTCTCAGGCGAATGGACACTTATGTCCATAGCATGGAATATAAAGCGGATGTTTGCTCTGAAGGCTTAAAAAATGTCAAAGATCAAGTTAATCTGAACAATTTAAGTTCAGATGGCGACTAATCGCCTTACTGTTGATAATTATTACCAATCAAGCAAAAATTTCAGCTCCATAAGTTAGGTTTTGGCCCGTAATGTTAACCGAAATCAGACAGACTCCTAGGGGGTTTGATGTTCGTATATGTTGCCAATGAGTTGCTGGATAATCATAAAAAGCCAGCATTTCATCTTTATCTTTTTTCAGACAGTCCACTGCTTTAGGGAAATTATCTGAATAATGTTTTTAACGCCACTTCAAAGGCCTTGTATACATCCTCTTTTGTCGGTGCCATCCGAAGTTCCTGCAATTCTACTTCAACAGCATCTGTTATCAATTTTCTGGCACCAGATCGAAGCAACTCTGTCAGCGGATCTTCTGAAATATCTCCTGGCTTTTTAAAACGCAACAATTTTACTCTTTCTCATGACGTATCCTTTTTTGTTGGAATTTAAACTTGGCGGTTTGATCCCAACAGGATACGTCATTTATTTTTTCTTGGCGTCCTCAAACACCACTTTTGATTATAACTCGCCAAATCAATTCGGGCAGAGGAATGTCCTGACGCTTGCGATCTGGTTTCATTGCTGGAAATAGACCTGTCCTTATCCTCTTCAAGATTCTTTCTCATCTGATCATCTGCAGTAAATCTCATCATCAGGTCCTGAATTCCAAGCGGCAATCTTCATCATTGAATCCTAGGTGTGTCTGACCTATCCATAGATGTGACGATTTTTTTTCATCAGCTATGTTCGCCGAATAACAAACCAGTGAGGTTGCAAGATATTGTACTGGGACCGTAACGGTTTCTGCCTTTATGCCGAATTCGGCATAAAGGCAGTTATGCCGATGTTCTGATTATGCCGAACAAAATTCCTTGATCTGATAAACCCAAGCAATCACGCTTCTGTTTACATTCCTTCCTGTTCACCAATTCGGCATAATTCTGTTTTCATCTCCTCACATTCATTCAACCAAAATAGGAGGGAAGACAGTATGAGCAAAAATTCCTACTACACAAGGACATGGATTCTCAATCGTTATTCCGTAGGTCCAATTGCACCACATCTTACTCCGTTTTCAGAGTTTCTCGCAAAACGAGACTACTCGTATGCAACTGGCCAGCGGTATGTTCGAGAAGTTGGCCACCTGAGCCGGTGGCTAGACCGGCAAGGAGTCCTTATTACCGAATTAAGTGATGAAACTATCAGTACTTATTTGTGCTTCCGCTATCAGGACAATCACCTTCATGCAAAAAAATCGCCCTACCGGCATCTGCTCAACTACTTGCAGCAAACTGGAATTGTCGGAATACAGAAACCTGTGGAAACGCATCTCGACCAATGCGTCGCCAAGTATCAAAGGCACATGGTTAGAAATCAAGGTTTGGAAAAAGAAACTATCCGTGTGCGCATTCGGGTTGCTCGAAATTTTCTCTCACTTCAATTCGGGGAAAACAGTCTTGAGCTTTCAGGCCTACTACCTCGTCATATTGAACAATATTTTCTCAATCGATCGCACTACTGCAACACCACCACGCTTAAGGCAGAAGCGTCTGCTCTCCGATGCTTTCTCCGTTTCCTGCAGTTCCGTGGTGACATCTCTGTGCAGCTGGTAGATAGCGTACCCACAATACCTTCCTGGCGACATACGATTATTCCGGAATTCCTTACCACTGACGAGATTAATTTACTGATTCAAAACTGCGAGTGTGAGACGCCCCAAGGACAGCGAGATATAGCGATACTTTTGCTGCTTATTCGCCTGGGATTACGAGCTATTGAGATTTGCCGATTGACCTTAGACGATATTGACTGGGATGCCGGATTCCTCATTATTCTCGGGAAAAGTGGTAAACGGGATCGGCTTCCTCTACTTCAAGATGTTGGAGAAGCCATAAGCACTTATCTTTGCCACGGTCGTCCTCAGTGCTCAACCCGGTATGTCTTTGTGCGAGCAATAGCTCCTTTTGAACCCTTCTCCAATTCACGATCCGTTGCCAATGTGGTCCGCAATGCATTGCGACGCGCAAATTTGAATCCACCGAGGAAAGGAACTCACTTGCTGAGGCGTAGTTTCGCAACAATGCTGCTTCAAGGAGGAGCGTCTCTAACCGAGATAGGACAAATCCTTCGACATCAAAAAGTTGATACGACAGCCATTTATGCGAAGGTTGATCTTGGCCGATTACGCCCCATAGCTCGTCCATGGCCAGAAGGAGGAGATAAATGAGCAATCTACAAGATCATCTCAAAGGATATCTGGCGTTGCGGCAGGCATTTGGCTATAAGCTGCGCACACATCGATCATCTCTCAAAAACTTTGTGCAGTTCGTCTCAGCGAAAAAGGCCACAACCATAACGAATAAGGATAGATCGTGAGAGCGCAGCGAACCACGATCTTATCCATGGT
>JADQBJ010000066.1:0-25387 GCA_016278675.1 Desulfobulbaceae bacterium
TGAAAAGAGCAGTCCCGGCCTGGGCCAGAAAATGCTGAGTTTCAGGGGTAACCAGATTTTTTTAAACGAGAATATCATGAAACCACGACCATCGCTTTCCAATTATCCCACATCCAAAGAGGATGCCAGGGAAACAGCGAGGGAGCCATTGACTCCGCAAACGGTATCCCCCAGCTTCCATTTATCCTATACCGATATTGATTTCCTCACCCGCGAGGAACTTCGGCCGGTTCGCCTCCAGCTCGAGCTTTTGAAACCGGAATTACTCCAACAGGAACATGGCATTGAGGCAACCGTGGTGGTATTCGGCAGCAGCAGGATAATCGAACAGGAAATAGCTGCCCAGCGCCTGGATGAAGCTAAAGCGGCGGCGGCCGAAAGTCCGCAAGATCCGCTGCTGAAAGAGCGCCTT
This sequence comes from Desulfobulbaceae bacterium, assembly GCA_016278675.1. GTDB lineage: Bacteria > Desulfobacterota > Desulfobulbia > Desulfobulbales > Desulfocapsaceae > Desulfopila_A. The sequence continues at coordinate 413 of JADQBJ010000066.1, forward strand.
GCCGTGGCGCGAAGCATCCTTCGAAAAAGCCACTATTACGATGAAGCACGAAAGCTCGGAGCATTACTGTCGAAACTGAAACACCACGGGACCGGCTGCAATATCGTGGTCATCACCGGAGGCGGAGGCGGAATTATGGAGGCGGCAAACCGCGGCGCCCATGATATCGGTGCGGAAACCATGGGGCTCAACATTGTCCTGCCCCGTGAACGGGAACCAAATGGTTTCATTACTCCTGAATTATGCTTTCAATTTCATTATTTTTCCATCAGAAAGATGCACTTCCTCATGCGGGCTCAGGCACTTGTTGCCTTCCCCGGGGGCTATGGGACCCTGGATGAGCTGTTTGAAACATTGACGCTGATCCAGACCAAAAAAATCCACCCCCTCCCGGTTCTTCTTTTCGGTAAAGAGTTCTGGCAGAAGCTGATAAATTTTGAAGTTCTTGTTGCCGAAGGGGTCGTAGGTCCGAACGATCTGGAGATCTTCAGATTTGTGGAGAAAGCCGAAGAGGCGGCGGAGATTATAGAGGAGTACCTCAACTCCAAAAAACTGTGAATAACCACATAGAAGCACTCTCAAGAATCAAGCCCAGTCCTGCCGGCAGAGAATCCGGAGATTTAAGAGAAGACTATCTCGGCTAATAACCGCAAGGGAAGGTTTTCTGTCTTGCACGGCAATCGGCAGAATCAGACGGCAGGACCGATTATCTTTGCCCCCTCGTAATAGCAGCTCCTTATAGACAGCAGTTCTCTTTTTCCACCAAGAACAGCCTGGATAGATCCCATGGTATGGTCTGAGAGAAAACTCCAGAGGGGCTGGTCTACCTGAGGCATCTTCGGAAAGGCCGCCTCGATTTTTTTATCCCACATTCCTGCAAAAGTAAGGAGATCATCGGGGTAAACCACTGAGCGTGAACTACCTTCAGGGTCTGCCTCAAAAGGTTCTATAATATTGAGGTAGCCATAGTCGTCCGTCAATTCCTCCCCCGCTTCTATATCACGAACTGCTATTTCGAAATTATACGGAGTAAGACAGCAGTTTGCATCAAAGCTGTGATTGATATACCGTCCGTTATCCCAGCAGAAGACATAGTTCCCCAGATTGTTGCGGAATGAATACTTGAGAAGGATTTGCTGATATTTTTCATCAAAACTATCCATCTCTTCAGGGAGCAGCACCCTGTCAAGCTTGTCCAGAGTCCAGGTGATTGTCCCGCAGGCAATTCTGCTGGTGGCAAAAAGACCATACCCTTTGGCATCGTTTATATAACGTACTTCGGTGGATGGATGAATCATTGAACATCCTCTAAATTGAGCGTTTTTTTCATTTGCAGCGCGGTACAGCCGTCTTCATAATAATTATCTTTTCGGCCGACAGGGCTGAATCCGGACATGCGGTACAGTTTAATCGCCGCCTGGTTATGTTCGCATACTTCAAGAGTGAGCATGCTGCAACCGCAGGCGGAGGCGGTGGTTTCAGCATGGCGCAGCAGTTCCCGTGCTATCCCCTGTTTTCTCGCTTCCTGAGCGACTCCCAGAGAATAGATGCGGAGTTTACCGCTTCTCTTTCTTTTCAGCAGGACCATCGTGCCGACTAGTCTTCCCTGCTGTTCAGCCTTAAGGACAAAGCCGTTGGCTCTGGTCAGGAGATACCTGAGTTGCCGGGATGAAAGACGATCGACGGGAAAAAGCCTGTCCTCAAGATCTATCAGGCTATCAAGATCGGCCACTCCGGCGGAGGCAATATGTATCATCTTTTCACGATCGCTGTTTTAATTTCAATCTCTCGACAAACTCGCGCAAAATGATGCGATAGAGTTCAGCCCCCAGAATTGTATCCTCGATGCCGTGATCCAGGGACGGATTATCATTCACCTCTATAACCACAACTTCATTGCCCACACATTTGATATCCACACCGTACAAGCCCTTGCCGATGGCAGAGGATACCTTTTTAGCAACACTTGTCACTTTTCTGGGCACCAGATGAACCGGAATGGTTTCCACCCGGCCCGACCTGGTGCTGCCGCTGGGTTTATGCTGATATATCTGCCAATGCCCCCGAGCCATAAAATATTTACAGGCATAAATGCATTCACCATTGAGAACGCCGATACGCCAGTCGAATTCGGTGGGCAGAAACTCCTGGGCAAGCAGGATGGATGAACGCCGAAACAGGGTTTCCTGCATATTGGCATAATCCTCTGCCGAGGTGACCAGAGATACTCCAATGGAGAACGAGCCATCGGGAATTTTCATCACCATGGTATTGCCAAGATGTTGTGAAACTTCCTGGTAAGTGGGCTGCATCGCCTTGAACAGCAATCTGGATTTTGGAGCGGGGATTCCGGAGCGGTCCATCAGCTCTTTCAGATAGACCTTATTGGTGCAGCAGATAATCGAGGCAGGATCATCGATGACCACCATATCGGCCTGCTGCGCCGCCTGTGCCAGCTTATAGGTGATATGATTTACCGCGGTCGTCTGCCTGATGAAAAGCGCATCGAACTCCATCAGCCGCGCGACATCCATCTCCGTTATCAATTCAGCGTTTATATTCATTTTTTTCGCCTCGTTGACAAAGAGGTTCAAGGCACCCTTATTGCTTGGGGCAAAACTCTCCTCCGGGTCATGCAGGATGGCAATATCGTACCTGGCTGGTTTCCTGGTACGTGGCTGCCGCCACACCTTCTTATTGAATTGATCGAGACAGTTGGCAAAAAGATCCTGCTGGTGATCGTCGAACTCGCTGAGTGAAAGTGAACGGATAGCGGTTATCTCGGTAGGTTTTTCCGCGTTAAAACTGATGCGCAGCAGTGGACAGGGGTATTTATCGAACAAATACCGGGCCAGCCGCTCATATTTATGATCTTCGCATTTACCAAAGAAGAGATCGAGATGGAATTCATCTCCGTTTTTGGGCGAAGGAGCCCCTTCATTACATTTACAGAGCCTGAGCAAAGAGCTTTCCAGCTTGCCGGGCATAAAGTTATCAAGCTTGTTCAGTGTTTCTACAGTTGGAAGTATCCTGTGTTTTCTGGCTTGAGCCAGCAGTGAGCAGTAATACCCTTCTGAGTGATAGGAAATATCCGAACAGAGATTAATAACCTGATGAGACTGTTTACTCAGTTCATCCATCTGCAGGTACTGGATCGCGGTAATGACGCTGTCTGTCTGATAATACGGCTTCCATTGGTCAAGAGAATCTATGATGATAAGCAGGGAGTTCATTGTTGTTTGCCCATGTTGATGATCACGTTAAAAATCATCGAAGTTGCCGGAATGGTGAAAATGTTCGAAATACCAGAGGCAGTATCTGAAACGAAGTTGGCAGTACATGTGCTACTACCGTAAATCGCAATTTCAGATCTACAACGATGTAGATCAAGCTTTCCCGAAGTTTGAGCTTATCGCGTGTCCATCCATATTGAAAAATATGTATCCCGCTCAATACAGGCTCTTTGACAAACTGCCGTTTATCGAATTGTTGCCTCACTGCGGGATCACCTGGACCTCTCCTCGATGCTGCGATAATGTAATCCGGTGGGTCCTGTATATTCGGCACGCGGACGAATCAGACGATTATTGCTCCATTGTTCAAAAATATGTGAGGTCCAGCCCACGGCCCGGCTGATAGCAAAAATCGGGGTGAATAATTCAACGGGCAGCCCAATGGCACTGTAGAGGGATGCAGTATAAAGGTCGACATTTGGAAACACTTTCGTTTTTTCAACGACCACCCTCTCTATTTCACGTGTTATTTCGTAATTCTTTATATTACCGGTCAGCATGGTTATTGAACAGGCATGCTTGCGGAGAACGTCAACCCGTGGATCTTCACAGCGATAGACACGATGACCGAATCCTGGAATCTTGATGTTGTTTGCGAGCTTGTCCAGGATCACACCTTCAGCCCGGGAGGGATCGCCAATCTCCTCGATCAGCTGCATAACTTCCATGTTGGCGCCACCATGCAATGGTCCTTTGAGGGTGCCGATAGCAGAGGTAACCGAAGAATAGATATCGGACATCGTCGCCGAGGTCACCCTGGCAGCAAAGGTGGAAGCATTCAATTCATGGTCGGCATGGAGGATAAGGGCCACGTCAAAAGCCCGTTCGATGACCGGATCCGGTTCCCGGCCCTGCAATGTGTAGAGAAAATTATAAGCGATGCCGTGTCCCGGAATCGGCTTAATCGGCTCCAGCCCCTGGCGCAAACGCTGATGCGCCGCAATCAGGAGGGGAATGCGCAAGGTGAGGCGCTGGGCCTTGCGAAGACTTGCATCGAGGCGGGTATTGCCGCTATCAGGATCCCAATGTCCCAAAGACGACACAGCCGTTCGGATCACCTCCATGGGTGTCGCAGCCTTAGGGAACATGCGCAGTATCATGGTCGTTTCCACAGGCAGGGACATCGATCCGGTAAAACCGTCAAGAAATGCTTTGAATTCGGTAGTGCGAGGCAGGCATCCATACCAAAGCAGATAGGCGACTTCTTCAAATGTGCTTTGTGCTGCCAGATCAAGCACATCGTAACCTCGATATACAAGACGGCCTTTGTTGCCATCTATAAAACAAATCTCAGAACTACAGGCGACTATTTCGGCAAGACCGCCTTCGCTTTGCCTTTTTGTCTCCTGCAGTGCTGGCACTTCTTCAAAAGTCGTCTTCACTGCCAGTCTTCTCCTATATTTGAATTAGCAGTTTTTTTCCAGGACAGCCGAGACTTGCACATTCCGCGCCAAAACTTCTCTAAATATCTATTTAACCGTATATGTGATCTTAATCGATCTAACGATTCCAAAATATATCAATCTTTGGGGATAATAGGAATGTCAGTTCGTACTAGCTGAGAACTGTGTAATTCCACTATGTTCCTACATATTCCCGTATTCTCCGGCAGAAAATATTCAAACAGAGTCCCCATGAATTCCTGGTAGTTCATTGATTCTACAGTACAAAAGATGATACCTCCAGACACTCATCCGAGAGTGAATCAACTTTAAAAGAGGAAAACAACTTCCTAAAAAACGCTATATGACATAATTACCAGAACTCCATTTCCGAACCTGATTACCCCTAATCCTCAGCTCAAGGTCGGGACTGCTCTTTTCACGGGTCTCTGCAGCCCGGACGGCTGCAGCGAAGCCCCCATGGACGGGTTTATAGCGTCCCGATGAAAAGAGCAGTCCCGGCCTGGGCCATGTGGTGCCGAGTTTCAGGGGTAATCAGATTTCCGAATGAGGTGTCTTGTGGAAAGATGCCCGGGCTAACTTTTCCTGCATGCAATTTGTTTAGGAGATGAAGAGGTTAGGAGGCCATTTTTGCGGAATGAAATTTGGCTGGTATTTTTTGACTTCCTGATACCTCCGGATTCCGAATCAGGCAAGACTTACCCGGTCCATAAGGATTCGACAGCATGCCGAAAGCATAGCCAATCCTCTTACCGATTTGCCGTCATCCGCACAATGATGGTCAGCTACGATAGGGGTTCATCACCAGGGTCGGACAGGGAGCATTTTTGATGACACGTTCGGCAACGCTGCCAAGAAGGACCTTTTCCATTCCCCTCCTCCCGTGCGTCCCGATGATGATCAGACCGGCCTGTCGCTCCCTGGCATAGTTGATGATTTCATCGACCACGTACCCAAAGGAAACCTCGCTGCTGCATTCCTTCCGGCATTTGCCTGCGACCCTGCCGGTCATTTTCTCCAGCAGCTTCTTCGCCTCCTCGACCCGGTAAGCATTAAGCTCCTCGTAGGAATATTCACCGAATACCATTTCTCCCATGGTGCCGTATTCGAATTCCACGCCATGAAAAAAGCTTATACCACTGTCCAGCTTGTTGGCCATATCGACGGCGAACTCCATCAGTTTCTCTGTGTGCCGGTCAAGGTCCACCGGCACGACAATATGATTGATTTCCTGCATATTTTCCCTCCGCCCGACAAAAAATAACGGATTACCGGTGAAACCCAGCCATAGACACCTCGGTTTCCGACCATGTCATCCTCTTCAACACAACAGAAAAAACGACACCACCGCATACTCCATCTTCTGAAAGTAAACCAATCTGCAGCGGTGCCGGTGCAGCGAAGAAGTTGCTGGTGGAAACAAATGCCCGGCGCTCTCAGACCATCATCTAGCGGATTGCTTCTTCGCTACTTCCGCAACATGAGCCCCTTGGAAACGGGCTATTATCAACTCATTTTCAGATGGTTGACGGCTGCCGTCGGTGTCAGCAAGGGTGCTCGCGCCGTAAGGTGATCCCCCGGTGATTTCGCTCATATTCATGAGTTCCTGACAGGAATAGGGCACCCCCACAATGATAAAACCAAGATGCAGCAGGGTGGTATGAAAGGAAGTGATGGTGGTTTCCTGTCCACCATGCTGGGTAGCAGTGGAGGCGTAGACGCTGCCGACTTTGCCGATCAGTTTTCCACTAAGCCATAACCCCCCGGTTTGATCAAGAAAATTACGCATCTGCGAACACATGTTGCCAAATCGCGTGGGTGTACCGAAGATAATGGCATCGTAGTCAGGCAATTCATTCACCGTGGCGATCGGAGCGTCCTGGTCAAGCTTGGCGCCCGCCTTCCGCGCAACTTCTTCCGGCATCAGCTCCGGCACCCGTTTTATGGTTACTTCGGTACCTTCTACCTGAGCAGCGCCTTCAGCCACTGCTTTTGCCATAGTTTCGACGTGACCATACATGCTGTAATAAAGAACAAGAATCTTTGCCATAGTGATCTCCTTATTTTCTGTGATGGTGCAGTACATCCGCATCTGGGACTATCGGATGATAGCCTTTTGCAGTTTTGAAATAGCCGGTGCAATTTCCTGCTTATCAAAAACCGATGATCCAGTAAAAAATCTTCGAGGTTGCCGAGATGTTCTCACCATCAACAGTAAACATAAATCCTTGTTTTACGATAAGGCTTTATGTCATGAACTCAAGATTCTCATAACTGCTTCAAGGGGTCCTCGTTTGAAGTGGGTCAGCCAAAGATGGGCGAAGACGGCTCCACACAGGTAAAAGGTGGCGGCCGCTACAGCCGCAAATGCCAGGCTTTGTCCTTCCAGGCGGCCAATGGCTTCCAGTATACCCAGGCCGACAATCACATGGGCCACGTAAAGCGTCAGTGAGAACCGGCCGGTTGCAGCTAGAGCGCGTATCCAGGTAGATCCGGCGCAGCGCTCTCCCAGGGCAATTGATGCGGCTATAAGCGCGCAGGCGGTGCCCGCCGCCGAGCAGAAGTAAAGCGGTGTGGGCGGCATCGGGGCGGTACTAAAAAAAGTGGTTATGATTTCTCCATTGACGGAACCGCTCATTGGTACGCCACGAAAGGCAAGCCGGCTGAAAGCTTCAGCGGCAATGGCTACTGAAGCCCCCCAGAGGTATAAATGGCGGCATACGGCAGGATCACCTAGATCCCGACGTCCGAGTATCATGCCAATAAGCAGGAAGGCAAGCCAGGGGAAGACCGGATGGAATCCATTGAAGAAAAGGTTGCGAACCATCCCTGCCAATGACCAGAAATTTATATACTCCAGATACTTCCAGTTCCAATCCGCATCATAGTTCAACACAGACAGGAGAATGACGGATGTTGCCACGATCAGTCCGCTGTACACCCAGAGTCTGAACACCGGAGCAGCCATTAAAAATGCTGCAAAAAAGAGATATAGGCCATAGAAATGAAGAATATCGGCAGGCCATACAGAAGTATACAGCATGCCTATGGCAAACAGAAACAGAGCTCGTTTCAACAATGTACGACGATCCCGGGCCAGCAGATCCTTGTCATTCAACAGCCGGGATTTTCGGGAAAGCAGTGAAACTCCGGCACCGGCCAGAACCACGAAGGTAGCGGCAACCCTGCCTTCAAGGAGTCCTACCAGGTTGACCAGCCAGTTCGGACCCTTGTCAGTCGCTCCCATCACGATCTTATAATTGACGAGGATCATTCCAAAGACGGCAAGAGCACGGGCAATATCATAACCGATTATCCGCTGATTCATGCTCCCTCCCTACTTATGAAATCAATTAACCGCGGCCACGGTAATTGGCCACCCCCTGTTCAGGAAGCCAGAGACCTTGAGGAGGCTCTCCTGTCTGATAAAAGATATCAATAGGAATCCCGCCACGCGGATACCAGTAACCGCCGATTCGCAGCCACTGAGGCTGGATGCACTCGACCAGACGAAGAGCAATTGAAATAGTACAGTCTTCATGAAAGGAACCGTGGTTGCGAAATGATCCCAGATAGAGCTTTAATGACTTACTTTCGACAAGCCAGTCGCCCGGCAGGTAATCAATCATAATGTAGGCGAAATCGGGTTGGCCGGTTATCGGACAGAGAGAGGTAAACTCTGGGGCGGTAAAACGAACAACGTAGGCAACACCTTTCTGCGGATTTGCCACCCTTTCCAGGACGGCCTTTTCCGGACTCTCCGGCATGGTGGTTTGAGTGCCAAGCTGGCTAAGATTAGTATATATGGTTTCGTGGCTCATTTCACTTTCCTTAATTTTTCCTGATGTCTCTCATATGCCAGAGGTAATATACCGCGGGCACCACCAGCAGGGTAAGCACCACGGCACTCATCATACCACCCACCATGGGTGCGGCAATCCTGCTCATCACCTCGGTCCCGGTGCCGCTGCCGTACATGATGGGCAGCAATCCGGCTATGATGGCTGTTGCAGTCATGGCCTTCGGGCGTACGCGCAGGGCACCGCCTTCGATCACGGCGTCGTAGAGGTCCTGTTTGGTGAGCATTTTGCCGGCAGCTGTGCTTTCCTCTTTTTTATGTTGCCAGCAAACATCCAGAAACACCAGCATGATTACGGATAACTCCGTGGCGACTCCGGCGAGAGCAATGAACCCCACGCCCGCTGCCACCGAAAAGTTGTAACCGAGCAGATACATCAGCCAGACCGAGCCAACCAGGGCGAAGGGCAGCGTGCCTACGATGATCGCCACTTCGGCAAAGCTTCGGAAGTTCATATAGAGCAGCACGATGATAATGGCCAGAGTCAGGGGCACCACATAGGTCAGCTTTTCCTTGGCGCGCAGCATGTATTCGTATTGTCCGGACCAGCTGAGGGAATAGCCCGGCGGCAACTCGACCGTGTCCGCTACCACCTGCTGGGCCTTTTCCACATAACTGCCCACATCAACACCCTCGATATCGACAAGAGTCCAGCCGTTGAGCCGGGCGTTTTCGCTCTTGATCGCCGGCGGGCCATCCTCGACGAAGACATCGGCCACATCACCCAGGGTGATGCGCTGGCCGCTCATGGTGACGATGGGCAAAAGCGCGAGCTTCTCCGGTGAACTGCGATAGTCCTGGGGATAGCGGAGATTGACAGGATAACGTTCCAGTCCCTCGATGGTCTGGGTGACGTTCATGCCGCCGACGGCGGTAGCCACTACCTGCTGCACATCGGCGATATTGAGGCCGTAACGCGCCGCCTCTTCCCGCTGTATATCCACTTTGATATAGCGGCCCCCGGCCACCCGTTCGGAATAGACCGAGGCGGTGCCGGGCACATCCTTAAGGACGGTCTCGAGCCGCTGGCCGATGGCCTGGATGGTCGACAGCTCAGGGCCTGCCACCTTGATGCCCACCGGAGTCTTGATGCCGGTGGCCAGCATGTCGATCCGGGTCTTGATGGGCATGACCCAGGCGTTGGTCACACCGGGCAGCTTGACCAGACTGTCGAATTCCTTTCTGAGGCTGTCGGTGGTCACACCCGGTCGCCACTGCTCACGCGGCTTGAGCTGAATAAAGGTCTCGATCATGGTCAGAGGCGCCGGATCGGTGGCGGTTTCAGCCCGGCCGACCTTGCCGAACACCGATATCACCTCGGGTACGGTGGCGATCAGCTTATCGGTCTGCTGCAGCAGCTCGCGCGCCTTGCCGATGGAGATGCCCGGATAGGTGGTGGGCATATACATCAGGTCGCCCTCGTCCAGGTTCGGAATGAATTCGCTGCCAATCTTGTTGATAGGCCAAAAACCGATGAGAATCACCACCACCGCCGCCAGCAGGACGCTTTTGGGAAAGCGCAAAACTCCCCGCAATGCCGGCAGATAGATGGCAATCAACAATCGGTTCAGGGGGTTTTTGTGTTCGGGCATTACCTTGCCACGGATGAAATAGCCCATTAACACAGGCACCAGGGTAATGGCCAGCGCCGCGGAGGCCGCCATGGCATAGGTCTTGGTGAAGGCCAGCGGCGAGAACATCCGTCCTTCCTGGGCCTCCAGGGTGAAAACCGGCACGAAGCTGACAGTGATGATGAGCAGGGAGAAAAACAGTGCCGGGCCCACTTCGCAGGCGGAATCGGAGACGACCTGCCAGCGGTTTTCCCTGGTCAGCGGCGTGCGCTCCATATGCTTGTGCATATTCTCGATCATGACGATGGCGCCGTCGATCATGGCGCCGATGGCAATGGCGATGCCACCCAGGGACATGATATTGGCATTGAGCCCCTGCATATGCATGATGATGAAGGCGGTAAGAATCCCCACCGGCAGGCTGATGATGGCCACCAGTGAGGAACGGACATGGAAGAGGAAGATCATACACACCAATGCCACTACACCGAATTCCTCGAGCAGCTTATGCCAGAGATTTTCCACCGCCCGCTCGATCAGGGCGCTGCGGTCATAGACCGGCACCACCTCCACACCTTCAGGAAGGCCTGCCTGCAACTCCTTGAGCTTCTTTTTGACGCCCTCGATGGTCTTCAGGGCGTTTTCGCCGAAACGCATGACGATGATGCCGCCTACGGTTTCGCCCTGGCCGTTGAGTTCGGCGACGCCGCGGCGCATCTGCGGCCCTTCCTCCACCTCGGCCACATCCTTGATCAGTATCGGAATACCGTCGGCGTTCACGCCCAGGGGAATATTCTCTATGTTTTTAGCGCTCTGCAGATAGCCCGTGGCCCGCACCATATACTCGGCCTCGGCCATCTCCACCACCGAGGCGCCGATCTCCTGATTACCCGCCTTGATGGCCATCTGGAGTTTGGAGAGAGGGATGCCGAAGGCCCGCAACCTCTCTGGACTCACCTTGACCTGATACTGTTTGACCATGCCGCCGACCGAAGCCACCTCGGAGACCCCGTCTACCGTCTGCAGTTCATATTTGAGAAACCAGTCCTGCAGGGAGCGTAAATCGCTGATGTCGTGCTTACCGCTGCGGTCGATCAGGGCATAGAGATAGACCCATCCCACCCCGGTGGCATCGGGTCCGAGCTGGGGGGAGGCGTTTTCCGGCAATGACGGCGCCACCTGACTAAGGTACTCCAGCACCCGGCTCCTGGCCCAGTAAAGATCGGTGTCCTCGTTGAAAATCACGTAGACGTAGGAGTCGCCGAAAAAGGAATATCCTCTGACGATTTCCGCTCCCGGAACCGAAAGCATGGCGGTGGTCAGGGGATAGGTGACCTGGTCTTCCACCACCTGAGGGGCCTGGCCCGGATAGCGGGTCTTGATGATAACCTGGACATCGGACAGATCAGGGATGGCGTCGACTGGTGTATTCTTCAAGGAATACAGTCCTATACCTACTAATATCGCCGTGGCCAGCAGGACAAAAAAGCGATTGGTGACCGACCAGTGTATAATGGATTTAATCATTGATAGTCCTACTCCAATTTCATATCGTCGAGGCTCATGTCATCGATGCTTAAATCATCGAGGCTCCTGGTATCTTCCGCTCCCGGAACGTGCACGGCGGTAATCTCATAGCTGTTTTCGTCCTTCCTGGTTACCTCGACATGGAGTTCCATGCCTTCCTGCAGCGCCGTCAGATCGACATCTTCGGCCACTTCGAAATCCATGGTCATTTCCGGCCAGTCCCATTCATCGATGGCCTCGTGCGTGACATTGACCATGCGGTGATCGGCCATCAGGGTGTTGATGGTGGCCCTGGTCCAGACACTTTGCGGCGGTGGCGGTTCTTCCGCATGGTACATGCGTTTGAAATCCGAGGTCTTGCTCGATTCAGAATCGATGAGAAACTGTGCCGATGTCACCACCTTATCGCCGGCAGAGAGTCCCGAGAGGATTTCGGCGGAATCTTCGTCGTAGCGGCCGACCTCGACATTGACCGACTTGAAATGGCCCTCGCCCAGATCCAGCACCACCCGGTTGGACCGCCCGGTGCGGATGACTGCCTCCCTGGGGACCACCAGGGTTTCGTCGCCGCTTTCGGCGCTGATCACCACCTGCGCGAACATATTGGGCTTGAGCAGATTATCTTCATTATCAAATCTCAACCGTACCCCAACGGTTCGTGTTTCGGGATCAAGGGTCGGATAAATATAGTCGACCTCGCCCTGCCATTTTTTTCCCGGCAGGTAATCAAGGGTCATGGTAACCGGCTGACCTATGGCGACGCGGGAGGCCTGCCGCTCAAAAACTTCCGCATCAACCCAGACCTGCTCTAAAGTACCGATAGACATGATGGTTGTGCCGGGGGTGACATAGAAGCCTTCGCGTATATCCAGATTGTCGACCACACCGCTCTGGGGTGAAAAGAAGGTGACGGTCTGCTGTACTTCCCCAGTTTTCTTCAATTCCTCGATCGCCTGTTTGGGGACGCGCAGAGCGGCGAGACGATTTTCGGCTGCCTTGACCAGTCGATCTGCATTACGATCCATGGCGATGAGCAGCTCTTCCTGCGCATTGACAAGTTCCGGAGAATAGAGGTCATACAGCGGTTGTCCCTTTTTTACCGGATCACCGGAGGCCCTGACGTGCAATTTCTCGATCCAGCCTTTGACGCGCGGATGGATATGGACCAGCTGATCTTCATCGTAGCCAACGTAGCCCACTGTCTGGATAACAAACTGCAATTCCTCCAGCTGCGCCTCGCCGGTGCGTACACCGAGATTATTTACTACATCGGGAGAGATCCTCACCGTTCCCGGACCGGCATCGCCATCACCGCCGTCTTCCTCATACACAGGTATCAAATCCATTCCCATAGGTGACTGGCCCGGCTCGTCTCTTCTGTAATTCGGATCCATCGGAGCAACCCAGTAGAGAGGTTCTTTCTCCGCCGATTCCACTTCGGCCGTCTCTGAGCCTCCCGAGAGATTCAGCATACTGCTGACCTTGGGATATACCACGAAGGTGAGCAGAGAACCTATGACGGCTCCGATTATAAGCACAATCACACCTGAGCTTTTCTTCATTGTTTATCTCTCCTGATCTCGAACAAGAATGTCATCCGCGCTTTTCATAAAATAGTAGTTCAAACTGATTATCGTCTTTTGAATTTCCACATCTATTCCCAGTGCATCAAGCTGAGCATTGAGCTCGGCTATGCGAGCCCGCACCACTTCGGCAAAATCAGCATCGTAGTTTGTATATGCGGTAAGATATGCCTCCGCCTGTTCATGCACCTGTGGCAGCAGTTGTTTTTGATAGAGCTGTTGCCGCTGCTTCAATTTCCTGAGTTGTGCTTTGTTTTTTTCGAATCCGGCTATCATTTCTCGAATAAGAGACCATTTCTGCGTCTTTACCGCCTCAGCCTCGGACACGGCTGACTGCAATTCCTGCTCCGGACGGTTTTTGGTGAGAATTGGCAGATCAAAACTCACGCCTAAGGAAATAAAATCGGCACGATCACTGCCGGGTGCATCATCGCGATACCCATAAACGGCGCTCACCCCCCACAGGGGTTTGTAGCGCTCCCGGGCAAGATCAATGCCGAGATTACTGGCCTCAATCTTCTGTTTTATTGCCTGAACAGCTGGGTGCTCAATAAAATACCCATAGAGCACCTGCGGATCAGCCTCCCTTTCACCTGTATACAACGGCTCATTGAGCATGTGAATGTCGGGCAAATCCTGAGGCAGTTCAAGATTCGGTCTGCCTCCCTGCTGCCCATCCGATGTCCTGTCGAGATATTCCTCCCGGAAATATCCGCTGACCCATTCCGATAATTCCTCCAAGGTCATTTCCCGTTTTTGCTTCAAAACCGTGAGTCGATCATCCAACCTTATGAGTTCCAGTTGGGCGCGAACGATATCCGGTTGCCTGGCTCTTCCAAGGCTGGCAGAATAACCGGCCACGGCGATATCAGCCAGTTGAACGAACAACGAACGATTCTTCTCTATCAGGTCAATGCTTTGCTGGGCATTGTAGGCCTCCAGCCAAAGTCGGCTGACGGTTACCACGGTATTCGCCTGACGCTCAAGGCGCTGGAAGGGATATTGCCGGCCCATAGTCCTCAGCTGCTCCCGCCTGATCCGCAGAGTGTCACCTCGCGGTATGGTTTGGGTTACCCCGAAGGTGATCTGGGTCATTGGTTCCTGATCGATGTCGAATGTGTCTGTTGGGAAGTTAGCCAGTCCCGCTGAAAATCGGGGATCAGGCATAATTCCTGCGGAAATGCTTCTCGATTCAACCGCATCCTGCGAATACCGGTTTTCAACAAGCCAGGGGTCGTTGGCCTGGGCGGCTCCCACTGCGGTTTCCAGGCTGAGTACCTGGGCAGCCGCACTCACCGCCCCCATGGAAATCGAGCAAATACCGATGACCAGAGCGGTCTGGAGCAGCGCGACTCTCTTACTCTTCATAATCGATAGTTTGTGCATGATTGTTTTTTTCACTGAGATTTCCTCCCGGCCTTGTGCACGATTATCTTTCACAACCGGGACCCTGCAGGCACCGGTTGTGATACTCAATGAAACTACATCGCCATATGCGGATACCAGAATTTTACGGTATGGGTATCCTCATCCGCTTTGAAAAGAGCGATAACTCCCCATTTCCCAGGTTCGTCAATGGTGAAGTTGGCGGCAAAAACTCCGCTGCCGAAATCCTCTAAGGAAGCGAGCTGCTCTTTGCCGGACGGAGAGACTAGTTTTACCTTACCGGCAACCTTTTCTATCTTTTCACCGTCCCGCATGAAGGTAGCCATAACATGATGGGTCCTGCCTTCGGGATCCTTCATATTCATGCCGGCAAGATCCATGACCTGGAACTCCGCATGAATATCACCAGCCATGTCCGTATGCTTGAAGGTGCCGTCCGTACTCTCGCTGCCGTGATCCATCCCTTCCATCGCCATGGTATTTCCGCTCAACATGATGCATGCTAAGCTGATGAATAAAATGATCTTTTTCATAATATCTCCTCGTTTTGTATTTTTGATATTTTCCAGGACGGGCTATTTTCCAGCCGATAAAATTTTTCTTTGCTCGCCCTTTCCGCATTGTATTTACTGGTTTTCAACCACCCTGAAGCAACATGTATGCCAACTCAATAAATTCACGGTCTTGACCGCGATAGCTTTGTTAGCCACAAGGAACGAAGGGACCTGGTATCAGCGGGAAATTGAACAAGAATGCAGTGCCCAATTATTTGACAGTCTCCCAGTCGCGCTGTATCGTTTCTGGACAGTCCATTACGGCCACTTTCGATGACGAATCTCTCAGAAGGCCGGATAAAACATGACAATGGCCTCTTTGTAATCCTGGTGCGGAATTTGCAGAAAACAGCCGGAGAAAGAATTCCCACCGGGAATGAGCCAATCTGCTGTTATCAGGAGAGGCTTATTCAGCACTTCAACCAGAACCAACGGCATCAGGAAGAAGTAAAAATAATGCAGCCAATCCCCCGATCCACTCATACTTTCCGATTTTCAAGGGCGGCTGTTGGCCTGCTCTCCGCCACGATAGTGCTCGGCGTGATTCTTGTTTTCTCAACACTTCAGAATATCAGCAGGGCTCAGTCGCTCATGGAGAAATTTCTCCTGGATAAAGGAGAAACAATTATACGGGCCATTGAAGCGGGCAGCAGGGCCACAATGATGCATCACATGGGCGCGGGCGATCCCCTGGATACACTGCTGGCGGAGTTTGTCAAAGACCGGGATATTCGATATATCAGTATCGTCGATACCGACGGAACTCTCCTGAAACACGCGGGTTCTTCGGCGAATGTAACTTTTTCGGAGTATGAAATAGATGAAATATTTTCTTCCAGCACCTCCATTACTAAGTTAAACAGAGCGGAAGGAATGTACACCCTGTCGACCCTCTTCGAAATTGACTTCCAAGGATCACGGATGCCGATGAACCCAAGGTATTCACAATCTTCTGGCAATGAGGCTGATAAAAAAATACTCTCCATCGGCCTTCTTACTAGACAATTTGATATCGCCCGCCAACAGGATGTTCGTCATACCATGTTCATGGGTGCAATTTTGTTTCTGGTCAGCAGTGCCGGTCTTTACTTTCTTTTTCTTTATCAAAAGATACGGATTACCGGCACCAACCTTGCCAACATGAAGCTCTATACCGATAATATCATTGAATCCATTCCCGTGGCCATTATAACCCTGAATGTGGATGACAATATTGTTTCCTGCAACCGCAACACCGAAGAGCTCTTCGGATCTCCGCTCTCTTCAATCCAGGGAACAAGCATTTATACCGCTTTTCCCAAATGTTTCATATACCAGCAGGAAGCCTGCGAAAATCTGTTGGAATACGAGACGGAATGTCCCGGCGACAACGGCAAACCAATTCCCCTGCGGGTGAGCTGCTCTCCTCTGGTCAACAATGAGAACGTCAAAATCGGCAAGGTCCTGATCATCCGGGATATGAGCTCGATCAAGAGCATGGAAATTCAGCTCGAACGCTCCCGCCGCATGGCGGCGCTTGGTAAAATGGCGGCCGGCATCGCCCATGAGATCCGTAATCCACTAGGCACACTACGGGGGTTTGCCCAGTTCTTCGGCAGCCAATCGAAATCCATTGAGGACAGCAAGAAGTATTCGGAACTGATGATCAGTGAAATAGATCGCTTGAACCAGACGGTATCTGGTCTGCTGCAGTTTTCCAGACCGCGCGACCCCCATTTTGAAGAAGTTGAGATCGACCGCCTTTTTGAAAAAACGGTTTCAATGATGGAAGCAGATTTCTCCAGTAAAAACGTAGAACTGCGATGGCAAAGAGATTGCGGGCTCAGTATCAAGGCTGATCCAGACCTGCTGCTGCAGGTGCTGATGAATCTTCTCAAGAACAGTATCAAGGCTACGCCTTCAGGAGGAGCCATCTCCCTGAGATGTGCTCAGGAGGATCATTATCTCAGAATTACCGTTGCCGACAACGGCTCCGGCATGTCCGAAGAGGTCCGGGAAAGGATGTTTGATCCTTTTTTTACAACCACCAGAACCGGCACCGGGCTTGGTTTAGCGGTCAGCCACCAGATAATCGAGCAGCACGGCGGTGTGTTTGAGGTGAGCACTCAACCGGAAATCGGAACCTCTATCAGCATACTTTTCCCTTCCAGCATGGAGAAATAAGATGCCCAAACGACAGGAAACCATATTGCTGGTCGATGACGATTCCAGTCACCGCACCATGCTCAAAGTCAACCTGGAAAGCGCCGGATTCCCTACGCTCGAGGCTCAGGACGGCGATGAGGTTTTGCCGATACTGGCTGAGAAGGAAGTGGATTTGATTCTGCTCGATTTAAAAATGAAGCGGATGGACGGTCTTTCCACCCTCTCGATGCTCCTGCAGTCCGGCATAAAAATCCCGGTAGTGGTGATTACTGCCTTTTCTTCGGTTGAAAGTGCTGTCGAGGCCATGAAAAAAGGAGCCTTTGACTACATCACCAAACCTGTGGATATTGAAGAGCTCAAACTGACCATATCCAGGGCACTCAACTTCAGGACACTGGACGAAGAGAACAGATCGCTGAAGAAGAAACTGGGCGAGAGATATCAATTTGATAATATTATCGGCAAGAGCCCTGCCATGCAGGAAATGTTCGCCACCCTCAAGCTGGTCGCACCCACCGACTCGACTGTTCTGATTACCGGGGAATCCGGTACCGGAAAAGAGCTGATCGCCGATGCCCTGCACCAAAACAGCGCCAGAAGCAACGCTGCCTTTGTCAAACTCAACTGCGCCGCACTTCATGAAAATCTCCTGGAAAGTGAACTTTTCGGTCATGAAGCCGGCTCCTTTACCGGAGCCTCGAGCCAGAGAAAGGGTCGATTTGAACTCGCCGATAAGGGCACCCTCTTTTTAGATGAAATCGGGGATATGAGTCTTGCCACCCAGGCCAAGATCCTGCGCATCCTCCAGGAGGGGGAGTTTGAAAGGGTAGGAGGAAACAAAACCATCAAAGTAGATGTTCGTCTCCTTGCCGCCACCCATAAAGATTTACAGGTTATGATCAGCGAGGGGACATTCCGTCAGGATTTGTTTTTCAGACTCTCGGTCATTCCTTTGCATCTTCCAGCACTGCGGGAGAGAAATATAGACATTCCCGAACTAGCGCAATTTTTCCTTAAACGCTATGCCGTAAAAAACAGGAAGGACATCAAGGGCTTCCATCCGGAAGCACTCAATCTTCTGATGCAATACGACTGGCCTGGCAATATCCGCGAACTTGAAAATACTATAGAACGGGCCACCATACTCTGTCTGGGAGAACAGATAACCCCCCGGGAGTTGCCGCCGCAATTTTTTCCTGAAGGTGTGCAGCCGCAAGCCGTTGAGAGTTCCGTAAAGGAAGATTTCACTTTGCGCGACATGGAACGCGAAGTTATTAAAACCACACTTGAAAAAACCGGCCACAACAAAAGCGCAACTGCAAAAAAGCTGGGGATTGCCCGCCAGACCCTACTTAATAAACTTAAGGAGTACGGTATCGATTAAGGCAGACTTATGCAGATTACATATGCGGTACGGACCGATAGGGGGTTAAAAAGAAAGAAGAATGAAGACGCCTATTCCATTGAAAAACATGACCGGCACAACGAGCTTCTCTGTGTTATTGCCGATGGTATGGGCGGACACTCCTGCGGTGATGTCGCCAGCAGAATGGCATGTGATGAATTCTCCGGACTTTTAGATCAACTCCCCGGGCATCAACTGGAGGACATCGAAAAACGATTTGAGCAGAAATTTTTTGATATCGACAACCGAATTCGCAATCAAGGCTTCACCAATACCCCTTGCATGGATATGGGGACGACCCTCTCAGCACTCCTTTTTCTGGAGGAAAACGTGATCATGGCACATGTCGGTGACAGCCGGATTTATCGATTGCGCAACAGAAACCTTACATTGCTGACAACCGACCACAGCCTGGTTCAGGATTTAGTCAGAGAAGGTCTTATCACTCCGGAAGCTGCGCTGACACACCCCTTCAGGAACAAGCTGACTCAGGCTATCGGCACCAGCGAGCCTGTTGAACATGTTGAAACCCAGCGTATACAAAGTGCTCCCGGCGACAGGTTCATTTTATCAACCGATGGTCTGCATGGAGATCTCGGACA
Organism: Desulfobulbaceae bacterium; assembly: GCA_016278675.1. Classification (GTDB taxonomy): domain Bacteria; phylum Desulfobacterota; class Desulfobulbia; order Desulfobulbales; family Desulfocapsaceae; genus Desulfopila_A. The sequence continues at coordinate 19,741 of JADQBJ010000066.1, forward strand.
CCTGGAAATTGAGCAAATCCTCTCCGCCTCGGACTCGCCGGAAGAGGCTGCTGAGCGGCTGACATCTCTGGCACTGCAGCGCGGAGGTGGCGACAATATCACCGTCCTGGTTATCTTTCTTAGTTAAGATGTCAGATGGCTAGATAAAAAGTTCGATTACAAGACGCGGGAGATCGGGCTTTCTCGAAGTCGGAGTTTATGCCCGTACGGGTGCTTATCGCGACGCCATCATCATTTTGATAACCACAAAGGTGATATCATCCTGCGGCGCCACCCCTTCAAGAAAAGTGTCAATCTTCCTATTGATCAGTTCAATGAGTTTTTCGGGCTCCATCCTGCTGTTTTCGACGAGAATTCTCTTGATCCGCTCTTTGCCGAACATTTCTCCGCGTGAATTCTCGGCCTCCCAGGCACCATCACTGCCAATGACGATCAGCTGATCCCGGTCAGTTAACGCCACCTGGTTGCTCTCATATTCGAGGCTGCTCTCGACTCCCATTGCAATACCCTTACCGTAGAGCTCGGTACACTCTTGATCGCCGGCATGAAGCAGTAATGCGGGATCATGGCCGGCCCTGATCCACTCCAGGGTTTTTTGCCGGGGGTCAACGGCAATATAGAAGAGTGTGACGAAATTTGAAGTAGCTTCGGTATCACGGCACAACACCCTGTTGACATCGGTGATAATCTCAGCGAGAGTTCCAGGCTGATCGTTTCTCGCCCTCAGCATTGCCCTGACCGAAGCCATAAGCAAGGCAGCGCCAATACCGTGGCCGACGACATCGCCGACAATCGCGCCAACCCTTTCCGGAGCATTTTTAAAGCGGACCAGATCGAAAAAATCCCCTCCTGTTTCCTGGCAATACCTGCTGACCCCGCAAATTTCTATATTCTTGTCCTTGTACCTGGATCCGGGAAGAAAATTCTGCTGCACCTCCCTGGCAATTTCCATGGATTTCTGCAGTTCCATCCCCTGCCTGATCTGCGAAGTCATGGTGTTGAAGCTTTTGGTCAGCTCTCCTATTTCATCACTTGAACGTACTGGTAATGGAGGCCCAAAAACACCGCTGGCAAGATTCTCCGCGGCTATTGATACCTTCCTGATGGAACTGGTCATTGTCGAAGTCATGGAACGGATAAAGGCAATGATCAGAATGATGGCAGTGGCAAAGAGCAGGGAATAGTAGAATCTGAAATCCAGAATAGGCTGCATCACCGTTTCACCCGGAGCAATGACGACCATATACCATGGAGCACCAGCCAGACGATAGAAACCGCTTATCTCCCGTGGCGGGTTACCTTTGCCGAAAATCGTGCCATGGGATTTTTCCTGGATCGCGGCAATTGTCAGCTTTTCCAGCGGAGAATCGCCAAAGGATTTTGTCTGATCCGCTACTTGAGCTGCCTCATATGAGGAATGAGCAATGACATTACCCTCCATATCAATCAGCATGGTTCTGTTGCTTTTCCACCATTCTGATTTGGCCAGCTCTTCGACTAGATCGGAAATTGTGATTTCGACCTTAATGCTGCCCCTTTCGCCATGCTCGGGTTCAATCAGAGAACTTCCCAATATTACCGATTGATCACCTTTCTCCCAGGAATATACGGGGGAAGAAATTTCCAGCGACCCTGCTGAATGGTGTCTTCCACCAGGACCATCCATGGCATGCAGCTCGTTTTCCTTAGCGGAATCCCAGGTAATATCGACCTCGGCGACGCCTTCCAGCTCCTCAAGCTGTTCCAGGGTATATTGCAGCGCCAGGTGTGCCATTTCCTCTCCGGATGCATACTGGAGTCTCTGCAGCAGGTCTTTCGGTCGGCCCAGGCGCATGTCCACCCGGTGAGCGGCCTTTTGCAGATTTGCTATGGCCGTCTCACTCCATTGAGTCAGTAACCCTTTTCTGGCGAATACATAGCCCCCCCATCCCATTGCCGTGAGAAAGAGAAATGTCGGAATCAACACCAGCACGACGATCTTTTGCTGCAAAGATTTAAAGCGGAATGTAGTCATTTTAAGAGTTGTTCATAATAATGATACGGAGTTGACTGTTTTGTGCTCGGGGACGAATACCGGGGCAGCGAATACATCAATACACTTTTTCATGTCAACTTCTCCCGGCTCCCGGTTCCCATAAGAATTGTCTCTCTGGAAAAGGAGTTATGCATTGATTATGCCATCAACCACTGCAAAACCGTTAAATCTCATAACAACGGGTTTATCATGAAATCCCTTTGCATTTTTTTCGAAATTTCAGATTCCGATTCAGCCTCACTGTACAGATTTAAGACAGAGGAGAAACTGTTCCTGGAAAAGGAACAGGAATATGCCGTTTGTTTTTGCAATTTGATAATGCCCAAAAAAATTTATTGATGATGTTACAGAGATCTTAACATTGTTGGGGTTCGCTACGCTCACCGCAAAACTACCCTTTACAGCTTATTTGCGGCAATCCGGTAGATTAGTGCTGACGAAAGAAAGTTCTGCACATTTATTTATCTTCTCGGCACCATGCAGCACAAAATAGCGGAACATTTATTGCAAATTCAAAGCAACCCTATCTCAACTCAATTGAACAGAAAAGGATAAATCTTGAGCTTACGACCAAACATAAAGAAGATTTCCGAAAATTTCTGCGACAAACCGCTCTTTCACTGGGCTGTGCATGGCAACGGCTGGCTCCAGCTTCTTCTTGTCATGTTGGTCATTCTCGTTGTCATTGCCCGCGTTGTCCCTCTGGAAATACAAAAACGCATTATCAACGAATCGATCATGCTGCGCAACTATGATAATCTTTATCTTTATTGTGCTATTTACCTCGTGGCAATCATCAGCTCCAATGCTTTGAAGTTTGCCATCAACACCACCCAGACATTTATCGGCGAACGTGCCATGAGCGCCATGAGGCAATCGCTCTACAACCATATCATTTCTCTGCCGCTGAGCTTCTTCCGCAAGACCCAGCCGGGATTCGTGGTATCGTCGATAATCGGTGAATTAAGCACCATAGGCACATTTTCCGGGATGGCGGTTGCCGTACCCTTGACCAACATCCTCACACTCGCCGCATTAGCCGGATATCTCATCTGGCTCAACGCCAAACTGGCGCTGGCAACACTGGCAATTTATCCTGTGGTGATTTTTCTTTTGCCGATGCTGCAGAAAAAAGCAAATCTCGCCAACAAACAGCGCGTTGACATATCGAGAACGACATCAAGCAAAATTGCCGAATCAATTTCCGGCATCAATGAAATTCATGCTCATGGCTCCTTCCTCGCAGAAAATAAAGCCTTCGCATCTTTGATTGATCAATTGAAAAAGGTGAGGATCCGCTGGTCTCTTCTCCGCCATGGTATCAAATCCACCAATAATCTTTTCGTCAGCCTGGGGCCGTTTATCGTCTTTATCCTGGGTGGGTATCTCGCCATTGAGGGAGAACTGGAACTCGGAGCACTGGTTGCTTTTCTCTCTGCCCAGGAAAAACTGTACGATCCCTGGAAAGAACTGATCGCCTATTACCAGCTCTACAAAGATGCTCAGATCAGATATGAAAAAACCACCGATCATTTTGACGTCGACAGCGAAATCAATTTCTCGCATGATGATAATGAGTTGCCGCCATTGCTGGGGGATCTCACTCTTGCCAATCTTTCATTTCGGACAGAGGACGGGCATCTCCTGCTCAAGGATATCTCTTTTACCCTGAAGAAAGGCGAACATCTTGCTCTTGTTGGTTTTTCTGGCAGCGGCAAGAGCACCCTGGCCAAATGCATCGGCAACCTGCAACGCTGCCCGGCGGGCACGATATTCCTTGATGGTTCCGATCTCAAAGATTTGAGTAAATCGTATATAGTAAATAATATCGGCTATGTCTCTCAGCATCCCTTTATTTTCACAGGAACGGTAGAAGAGAATCTGCTGTATGCTCATAATGCCAGATACTCCCTCGAAGATCACCCGGTCCCCTCTCTCGACGACAAAATCGAGGCACTGCAGAATAGTGCTCTTTTTGTTGACGTTCTCCGCTTCGGACTTGATACAAGGCCACCTGCCGGAGATTCGGATTTCAAAGCAAAAGTCATAGAGATGAGAAAAAATTTCCAGCGGAATTACCGGGATGACCTCTCTGAATTGCTTGAATTTTATGACCATGCTGAAAGCGGCGGTCCTTCGGAAACCTATCTGGACGATCACTCCATAATCAACAATATCTTTTTCGGGAAAATCATTTCGACCAGATTCGAAGACCAGGAAAGGATCAACCATGCTGTTGTGCAATTACTGATTGAGGAAGATTGTCTGGAAACGGTCACGCAGCTCGGACTCCACTACAATGTCGGCAGCCAGGGTGTGAAACTGTCAGGTGGACAGCGCCAGAAACTGGCCATTGCCCGGGTGATTATTAAAAGGCCTAATTTCCTTATCCTGGATGAAGCGACTTCGGCTCTTGACAATACATCGCAGACACGGATAGAAAGAATGAGGATGACCAAATGGCGAAACAGGATCACCGTTGTCGCAGTAGTTCACAGACTGGACATTATCGACAACTATGACAAGGTCGCAGTAATGAAAGATGGACGAATCGTCGAAATCGGATCATACAGCGAGCTCATTGATCAGGGAAAATTTCTGAAGCAGCTCATTTCCGAGAAAACACAGTGATGAGGCGTCGTAAAAGGTATTGAAGTTGCAGAAATGGCCTCTGGCGCGACTTTCTTCCGTAAGTTCAGATGTAGAGCGAAAACCTTTGAAAGAGTTACTCCCTTGAAACCGCTATGACCATAAAAATCGCTCTTACCAGAAAAGACCGGTACCAGCAGGTACTGGAAGAGAAAGCTACTGAATTTAAGACGCTTTTGCATCTTCACCATCGTGATATTTTTGAAATTAACTTGATATTGGATGAGGTATGTACGAATATATTCGAATATAATCCGGAAACCGAGGACCTGTTCATAGAAATTGAAGCAACGAGCAAGGATAATCTTTTGCAAATGACTATAAAAGATAACGGTATTCCTTTTGAGCCCACCGCTGTTGCCCCACCCGATACCCGTCTGCCGCTGGAGAAGCGGGAGGCCGGCGGCCTCGGCCTTATGCTGGTCAAAAGATATACGGATACCCTCTCTTACAAGAGATTTAAGGGATTGAACCAGACAACGCTCACCAAGAAATTACGGTAACATGCCGGACAACTACTTCAGCAATACAGCACATAAAAAATGAAAATTTCAAAAACAGTTGAAAACGAATATCTGATAATTGCCGTTTCAGGAAGGCTTGATTCACATACCTCGCCGGAGCTGGAACAATTCCTGGAAAAACAGCTTGAGTCCGATCATCAGGGGGTTATCCTTGATATGGTTCATCTGGATTATATATCCAGCGCCGGCCTGCGCCTTATTTTAAATACCTCCAAGCATTTAAAGGCCAAAAATGAAGACTTCGTGCTCTGCCGGATGCAGGATCATATACGGGAAGTTTTTGAGATTTCCGGCTTTGACACCTTCCTCAATGTCTATCCTTCCTTAAAAGAAGCTCTAAGCCGGCAAAGCTCCTGAAGCACCGGCCACCACCTTTTCATTTATTTACCTGATTACCCCTAATCCTCAGCTCAAGGTCGGGACTGCTCTTTTCACGGGT
>JADQBJ010000044.1:0-155805 GCA_016278675.1 Desulfobulbaceae bacterium
TACCCTTTATAAACATCATGATTTTGAACTACATGTTTCTGGACTTACTATAAGGCTGGTGCTGACGAAGGATGCCCAACGCTTGCTGATTCATCCTTTGAAGTCAAGCACGGCTTTCCTGAACTTATCAACGCCGATCTGCTCGATAAATCGTGCCGTACGTTGCTTTTTAGCGGCGTTTTCGATGTAAAAATCGAGGGATCTTTTCACCAGGGCCACAACCTCGTCTTCCTGAAGCTCCGAGGCCAGCAGATCGCCGATGCGGGGTCTGCCGCCGGCGTTGCCTCCGAAAAGAACGCTCCAGGCCTTTCTTCCGGCAAGGATGCCGACATCTCTTATGTAGGGCTTGGTGCAGCACATTTTGCAGGCGGCAATACCGATTTTTACTTTATGGGGAAAGGGACGATCGAAGGTGAGTCGATCTATTTTTCTGCCAAGCATCAGTGAATCGGCCACAGCGTAACGGCATTGTTCAAGACCCGGGCAGCTTTGCAGCGAAGTAACCTTAATACCCTCATCAACCGGAAAATTTGCCGAGAGTTCGTCCTGAAGGGCCCTGAGCTTCTCTGCAGACATTCCGTATACGGCAAGGCGCTGCCCTGGAGTTATGGTCGTAAGTGTGGCCTGGTGTTTGCGGAGGAGTTCATATATCTTCTCCAGCTCCTCCACGGCCATAAGGGACATATTGGGGACATTGAGGATGGAGAATTTTTTGCGGGACATGGAGCTACCTTTCTGGATGAGCGTATTAAACAGCTGGAGGATCGTTAAAATTTGAACTAAATGAGAACGTCAATTTAAGTCAAAAGTTCCTCTCTTCTGATTTACTCTGAGTGGATTCCGGATTCGTCATCCCGGACTCCGATCCGGGACCGGAATGACGGTCAGGGTAATTTGTAGTTGTAAAAGCGCCTGATAGCATCTTTTAGACGACCTATTTTAGACATCGGTTTAAAGAACCAGCATAATTTATTCGATCATAAGACTGAAGCGTACTTTGCTAAGGCGCGCAATCTCAGCAGGATGGCGGTGAGCAAAAGCGTTGGGCTTCCTTCGTCAGCGCCAACCTACAGGATGGCCGCGGACGGATTTTGAATTGCAGGTTGGTGGTGAGCGCGGCGAACTCCAACAGTTTAAAGCTTTTTTTGCAATGTCATAGGTAAATTGTTTTCATCCCGGACTCCGATCCGGGACCGGAATGACGGTCAGGGTAATTTGTAGTAGTAAAAGCGCCTGATAGCATCTTTTAGACGACCTATTTTAGACATCGATTTAAAGAACCAGCATAATTTATTCGGTCATAAGAGTGAAGCGTACTTTGCTAAGGCGCGCAATCTCAGCAGGATGGCGGTGAGTAAAAGCATTGGGCTTCCTTCGTCAGCGCCAACCTACAGGATGGCCGCGGACGGATTTTGAATTGCAGGTTGGTGGTGACGTCATAGATAAATTGCTTTTTAGGGCATTTTTTTCACTTAGAGCAAAAGTACGCTAGATTCAAAAGAGCCATTTATTCCACCCTTACCTCATAGGAAAGCCTCGCCTTCCCGTCATTCCCGAACAAAATTATCTACTCCACCCTTCCCTCATAAGGAAAGCCTTCCCTTACCGTTATTCCGGACCCCGATCCGGAATCCATGGTGGCAAATGCCAAGAATCCAGCAGCCTATCTTCCGGCTATGGAAAAAAATGGAATCATCCTTACCGCCTTGCCGGGTTCCGGATCAGTTTCAGCAATGCCGACAGTAGTAAATAAAAAGGCAGGATGCGAGGGAGAGCGCATCCTGCCGGGACAGGAGGTTTATTTCCTGTTGTTACAGCTTGTTGTTATGCTGCGAGTATGGCATCAAGATCCTCTTGCGGGGTTTCCGCAATCGGCATGATATTAAAGTTTTCAACCAGTACATTGAGGACATTCGGGGTGATAAACGCCGGCAGGGAAGGTCCGAGACGAATATCCTTGATCCCGAGATGAAGCAGGCTCAACAGAATTACCACGGCCTTCTGCTCGTACCAGGAAAGAACCATGGAGAGCGGCAGATCATTGACGGTACAGTCGAAGGCATTGGCAAGCGCCGCGGCGATCTGAATCGCTGAGTAGGAATCATTGCACTGACCGACATCGAGTAGCCTTGGAATGCCGCCGATATCGCCGAGTTTCTTGTCAAAGAAGCGGAATTTGCCGCAGGCCAGGGTGAGTACCACACAGTCTTGAGGAACTTTTTCTACAAACTCCGTGTAGTAGTTGCGTCCGGGCTTGGCGCCGTCGCAGCCGCCGACCAGAAAGAAGTGCCTGATGTCCTTGGACTTAACCGCCTCGATTACCTTGTCGGCAACACCCAGCACGGCATTTCTGCCGAATCCCGCCAGAACACTGCCCTTGTCCTCATCGCTGGTAAACCCGGGAAGTTCAAGAGCGCGATTGATGACCGGGGTAAAATCCTTGTCGGCACCAATGTGCACCAGACCCGGCCAGCCTACCAGACCCGTGGTGAAGACATTTGCGGCATAGTTGTCTCTGGGCTTCTGGATACAGTTGGTGGTAAAGAGAATGGCCCCTGGAAATTCCGGAAACTCCTTGTGCTGGTTCTGCCAGGCGCTGCCGAAATGACCGTAAAAATGATCATACTTTTTCAGCTCGGGATAACCATGGCAGGGGAGCATTTCACCGTGGGTATAAATATTGATGCCCTTTCCTTCGGTCTGCTTGAGAAGAAGTTCGAGATCACGCAGGTCATGGCCGGAGATGAGAATGGCTTTGCCTGCTTTATGGCCCAGGGGTACTTCCGTCGGGGTGGGATGGCCGTAGGTGCCGGTGTTGCCGGCATCAAGAAGCTCCATCGCCTTAAGGTTGACCTCACCACATTTGAGAGCGGTGCCGACGAGTTCTTCGAGTCCCAGGTCTTTTCTGGTGAGTTTGGCCATGGTCTCGTGCATGTAATCATAGACCAGGTCGTCCTGCTGTCCCAGAATTGCTGCATGGTCCGTGTAGGCCGCCAGACCGCGAATGCCGTAGAGGGAAATCTCCTTGAGTGAGCGGAGATCTTCGTTGTCGTCCAGGCTGTTGATAAAGTTTAGGTCTTCTCCCTGCTTGATCTTGCCATCAAAACTGCCGGCGGGAGTAAAGGTGGCTGCATCCGAGTCAAAGGATACATTGCCGCCTGCCGCCTTAACCTTTTCTTTCAGGCCATCGCGCAGTTCGACGGTTTTATCAATTAATGCCTCAAACCGACCGGGATCAAAATCAACATTGGTCAGACAGGAAAAAATAGCTTCCGCGGTAAAATGGTCGATCTTGTTATCTTTTACACCAACCTTCCGGCCCTCGTGAGCGACCAGGGAGAGTCCCTGTATGGCGTATGTCAAGAGATCCTGAAGCACTGCCACATCAGGTTGCTTGCCGCACACACCGATCTTGTCGCATCCAATTCCCTTTGCAGTCTGTTCACATTGATTACAAAACATAATTTTCCTCCTTGGAGTTTTCTGTGTTGGTGTCCGGTTCGGGCACACCTTCGATTCAAATTTTCAGAACTGTGCAAACTGCTTTGAAACGGTTCTTGTTTTTCAAAGTATGCTTGGACTATAGCCATTAAAACCGGGTAAATCTTTGATCTAGGTCAAAAGGTTATTTTTTTATATATCTTCTGTGATTTTTTTTGGATTTCACTTCCGATATTATACAGCAAATGCCTCGATCAGGAGGGTGGAGTCGGCAGCGTAAAAAGGAGCGCCGCCGTAGCTGCCGCAGCATTCCGAAACTGAGAAACCGGTATCGTGGAGCAGCACCTCCCATTTGTCCGGCTCCGGGGCATAGAGAGAGAGGGTATGGCGCAAATCGCGTTTCTCTGCCTTCATTAACCGGGGGCGAACCCGATACCTTTCTTCGAGTACGAGGGTTTCGGTGGGGCGCAGGTAGTGCTTGAGTGTTTCCTTGATGATCTTATCTCCATCTTTAAGCTCGAAGATGGCAAACTGAAAGAACCTTCCCCCATCAGCCTTGAGCGCCTGTTTATCCGGATGATAGAGGTGAAGCAGCAACTTTCCGGACTCGGTGAGATGTTCCCGGCAGAGGCGTAAACAGCGCTCGACGGTGGATCTGCTTCCCAGGAGGTTGAGCGTATTATAGGGGATGATGACTACATTAAAGCGGCAGGTAAATGAGAAATCCGTCATGTCCATCCGATGATAGGAGATGTTTTCCTGCGGCTCGAGCTCGGCGCGCCGGATCATCTCCTCCGAGATGTCAATGGCTGTGACACTTTTGCACCAGGGCGCGATGAGGCGGCTTAACCTGCCATTGCCGCAGCCCAGTTCCAGAACGGCATCATCAGGGCGCAGCCGGGGCATGTAGAACTCGGCATCATCGGAAAAAGTGTCCATTTCGAGAGCGTAAAACTGACAATATTCTTTTTCCGAAAGAGGGGAGAAGACAAGGCGCGGTTCGTCGGCGTATTCCATAACAAGTAATAAAAATTGTTTAAATTAGACGATCTTCGAAAACAGCTCCATCGGCCGGGATAGCGGTTATTAAACCTATACCAGCGATACCTTCTCCGGGGTTTCAGAATACCCGTCCACCTGGATGAGCCAGTAATGCTCAGGAGAGGAAGCAATGGCGTCCCGGGTGCTGTCGGAGAGTCCGTGGCTGTCTTCGGTCATATTGTAAAAATGGGTATCGATCCCCATGAAGCCGTCGAGAAAATGGGTGATAATGTGGAGAACTTTGCTGGGATAGCCGCACTCTACCCTGGTAAAATCTTTGATGGTGCGAAACCCCGTCTTTTCAAAATCGTCTATGAATTTCTTCAGGGTTCGGGTGTTGGCGTCGAGTCCCTGTTGAAGTGCCGCTGCAAATCCTTCATCCTGCCCTGAATGGCATTTTTCTTTATGGATCTCGATTCTGTCGTAGCGTACCAGCGGAGTACTATCGAAAAAGTCCTTTACCTGAGCACAGGCCTTTTCCAGGGATGGTGCGGAGACCAGAACGAGATGGCTTGATAAAGGCTGCATAGTATACAATATTCGGATGCTGTTGAATAAATCCGCAGCATGGAGTCTCTCCTAGCTGCGGGGAAATTATGATAATTATCTTTCTTTGATCTTTCTGCCGACTGCTCTGCCCAATTCCACGCATTTTGCCAGATCTTCAGTTTCCGGAATATATTTAACCCGAAAACCCGGATCGACCAGGTCGAATTTCAGGTCTTCCATGGCCTTGTGGAGCAGTTTGATCGATTCTCCGGACCAGCCGAAAGAGCCGAATGCCGCCCCGACCTTATTGGCGGGCCGCAATCCGCTCATGTACGTGAGGAAACCTGCCATGCGGGGCAGCAGGCCGTTGTTGAGGGTGGGGCAGCCCAGAATGACACCGTCGGCATTAAGGACCTCGCGCATCACATCGCTGCGGTGATTGTAGCGCAGGTTGAGCAGCTTTACCGAGACGTTTTCCTCCTCCAGGCCGGCGGAAATCTGTTTCGCCATTTTCTCGGTGGAATGCCACATGGTATCGTAGATGACCAGGGCACTGCCGTCGCCGATGTTGTCGGACCACTTCTCATAGTACTGCAGCGGCAGTCCCGGGTTGGAACGCCAGATGACGCCATGGTCGGGGGCAATCATATTTATTTCGAGACCGATCTCCTTGACGGTTTCCAGCAGTTTTTTGACCTTTGGAGAATAAAGAGTAAGGATATTGGCATAATATTTGGTCAGCTCTTCCACCAGAATCGCCTGGTCGACCTGGTCATCGAACCGTTCGCTGGTGGCGAGATGCTGGCCGAAGGCATCGCTGGAGAAGAGAACCTTGTCTTCCTTCACATAGGTAAACATGGAATCCGGCCAATGCAGCATACGGGTTTCAATAAAGGAGAGGGTTTTTTCACCGAGGGGAAGGTCCCTGCCGGGTTCGGCAATCTCGTAGGGCCAGTCGGTCTGATGAAAATGCTCCACCAGTGCCTTTTGTCCCATTTTCGAGCAGATGATCTTCTCGGGCTTGATAAGCTCCACCATTTCCGGCAAAATGCCCGAATGGTCCATCTCCACATGATTGACGACGATATAATCGATCTTTGCCGGATCGATTATGGATCTGAGGCGTTCGAGGAATTCCGCCTTGAGTGAACTTTTTACGGTATCGATCAGAGTAATTTTCTCATCGATGATAAGAAAAGCATTGTAAGTGGTGCCGCGATTGGTTGAATACCCATGAAAATCACGAACATCCCAGTCGACGGCGCCAATCCAGTAGATATTATCTATAATTTTTACTGCCTTCAATTTACACCTCCAAAAATTTCAATCCGAAAATTTCATATAAGTATATCATATAAGCCAATGCAAATTTAGTGACTTTCATTAGAAAAACTGCCATAAAAAACAATATACAGTGTTCTATAACTCATTATGAATATGGTTTGCGCAGTATAATGTCAAGTATTCTCTTGATGTTGCTTTCCAGGGTGGCAACGAAAGAGTAATCATCACAATGAAAAAATGAAGATGACAAAAAAGCGTCCTTTGGTCGATATTGGCAGATGCACCCTTTGCGGTGGGTGCTTGGAAGTTGCCCCTGAAATTTTCCGCTATAACGAGGTTTTCGGCTTTGTCGAGGTTATAGAGGCGGAGGAGTATTCTGAAGAGGAGGTTGACGAGGCGATCAAGATTTGCCCTGTCGATTGTATTGAATGGGAGGATTGAAAATTGATCGTCACTGCCTGGTACATATATGAGTTTACCAACAATACAGATATATACCGACGGTTCATGCAGTCCTAATCCCGGACCGGGAGGGTGGGCGGCTGTTATGCTGTTTGATGAGGGCGATAAGATCGTCGAGCTGCAGGGTGCTGAGGAGCAGTCGACCAACAACCGTATGGAACTGCTGGCTTCCCTCAAGGCCCTGCAGTCTCTTGAAGAAGTCTGCAAGGTAGAAGTTGTTACCGATTCCAGATATCTGCAGCGGGGCATCACAGAATGGCTCGAACACTGGAAGCACAACGGCTGGAGAACCGCAGAGGGTGTTATTGTTAAAAACAGGGACCTCTGGGAGCAGTTTGCAGGTCAGCTGGAATATCATCAGGTGCGGTTCACCTGGGTTAAAGGTCATGGAAAGGACACCTGGAATAAGCGAGCCGATGAACTTGCCGTTGCCGCAAGAAAGAGCCGGAATCCCGTGCAACCGCCTGTCAGCCCGGATACCGTTCACATCTACCCCGGGGTGACCTGGAAAAACAGCAGCGGCTCAGGCTCCTGGGCGATCATTCTGAATTATCGTCATCACTACAAAGTACTGGGTGGATGGGCTGACGATACTACGGCCAACAGGCTCTATCTGGTTGCAGTGCTTGAAGGAATCAGGGCAATGAAGAGAGTGTTGCCGATCAACATTTACACGCGCTCCGGCTATCTGCGCGACGGCCTGGAAACCTGGGTTGAAGGATGGCGAAAGAGGGGATGGCGCACCAGGGAGGGTGCGGATATCAGCAACGGCAAGCAGTGGCGGGAGCTTGCCGGACTGAAAGAAGTGTTTGAAATCCATGTTGCCGCCGTCTCCTCGGAGGAACCTCCGTGTCATATGCTGGCCGCAAAAGAAATTGCACGGGAATTTGAGCAATTGCAATCGGAGGTGTTAACTGATAAAAGGGAGTAGGAGTAAGACACTAACCATGATCCCTGGAGGCAGATGAGAATCTTTCATGAAAGAACAGGAATAGCTAAGGGAATGGGATTGACGGCTATTGTTATAGCTGTTGCTTTAGTGATCGCGTCAATGTCCCATGCCGGAAGAGTAACTGTGTTTACCGAACCTCTGGCACCGGTCCATTTTGAGGAAGATAATGAAATTAAAGGGGTTGCCACAGAGGTGGTCCGGATCATTTTCGAGGAAGCGGGAATGGAACCGCGCATTGAGATATATCCGTGGAAGAGGGCATATCAAAAGGTGTTGAATACTCCCGGGAGTTTCATTTACACGATAAACCGAACGGAAAAAAGAGAGCCGCTTTTTAAGTGGATAGGACCCATTCTTCCCAAGGATGTCTATCTGTATAAGCTGAAAAGCAGAGATGACATCACGCTTCATGCCATTGAAGATGCCAAAAAATATACCACCGCTGTTATCCTGGGTCACTCCCTGACAATCATGTTTCAAGATCGAGGTTTCCGGGAGGGCAGGGAACTGATTACCTCTCCCAATAAGGAAGTGCAGATGAATCTCTTTTTAAAAGGCAGATGCGATCTTGTTACCGGAAATGAATACACCATGTATGAATCTTTAAAAAAGGAAGGCTATTCCCTGGACCATGTGGAACCAGCCCTGTTCATCCCCTCCAGCGGCTATTTTATTGGTGCCAACATACATGTCAGCGATGAAATTATACAAGAATTACAGGAGGCAAATGCCAGAGTTCAGCAATCCGGTGTTGTTGAGGAAATCATCGATAAATATATTCATTGATGGATTTTGTCAGAAGCTCGATCTACGTAGTTTCAGATACTACGCCTGGTAGATCGAGGATCTCCCGCTGCACCTTGTATATCGAATTTTTATCCAGCCATTTAAGAGCTTCGCGGTAACTTTTTACGAGATCATTCATGATAAGGAATCTGATTGAAAAGATAAACAGCAGGATTGCCCACAAGCTCGTTTTGTGGGTAATTGTATTCAGCGTAATTATAACCCTGCTGACCACTGCGATTCAGCTCTATATCCAGTACAGGCAGGAACTGGTCAGCATAGAGGAATATTTTGACTCGATCACTTCCATGCAGCTTAACAGCCTCTCCCAGTCGGTCTGGATCATGGATGCCAGACAGATCCAGGCACATCTCGACGGTATAACCAAGGGGCGTGACATCATCTATGCCGCCGTCAACAACGAAGAAAAGCCGCTATGGTTCAGCGGCCAGAAGACGGCCAAAGATACCCTCAGTCTGAGCTATGATCTATCCTATCTGCACAGGAACACTGAATATCCTCTTGGGACCCTGGAGATAGTCGCCGGGCTCGATAGCCTTTATCAAAGATTATCGAAGACAGCTTTTGTGATTATTCTGACCAACAGCCTTAAAATATTTATCCTTGCAGGCTGCATTCTTTTATATTTTCGATACGCCGTCGCCAGACATCTGGAAAAGCTTGCCTCCCATGTCGTCGGTATGGATTTCCGGCGCAGGATTACACCGCTGGATCTGAAAAGAGATACAACGGGGGCAGGCGATGAGCTCTCACAGGTCGTCAATATGCTCAACGTTATGCAGCGCAGGGGATATAATGCTTTTCATGCTCTGGAAAAGAGCGAGCAGCGCCTTCGTCTGTTCTTCGATGCAACCGAAGAGGGTATCTTCGGAATTACCTCCGAGGGACGGATCACCTTTGCCAACTCTACTTGCCTGAACATGATCGGATTTGAAAGACCTCAGCAGATCATTGGTCAGAAGGTTGAAAGTATCATCAGCTTTTTCGCGGAAGCTGATGAGGAAATAGTCGATACCAGGGAAATCTTCCTCAAGCCGCTGCAGACCGGCAGGTCTTTAAGTGTTGATGACGGGTATATGCAGGTAAGCGGTGGACCGTCTTTTTATGCAGCTGTTAGAACCTATCCCATTGTCTCTGGTAATGTATCATCGGGGGCCGTTATCTTTTTCAACGACATCAGCCCGCAGCGGGAGATGCTCAAGGAGAAGAACCTGTTGAGTCAGGCGGTGAGGCAGTCACCCCTGCTGGTTATTATTTCCGATGCCATGGAGAATATAGAATATGTCAATCCCGGCTTTGAACGGTTGACGGGATATTCCCTGAAAGAGGTGGTCGGCAGGAAGGCCTCCAATTTCGGCCGGCATAAACAGACCGGAAATATTCATCGGGATATCAGGGAAACTCTTCAAACCGGTGAGAAATGGCAGGGTCTGTATCTTATGCGTGCTAAAGACGGTATGGATTACACCTTCGATACCCAAATATTTCCCGTCTTCAACAGCAGAGGCAAAATGATCAATACCATTGCGCTCTGGCTGGATATAACCCAGAAAGTAGAGCTGCAGAACCAGTTGAATCATGCTCAGAAGATGGAGGCGGTGAGCAGGTTGTCGGCCTCGTTTGCTCATGAGTTCGGCAATCCGCTGCTTGGGGTTCGCTCTGTCATAAAGGATATCGGCGAGCGCATTCCCATGGAGAAGGGCGATAAAGAGCTCCTGGATCTTGCTTATACCGAATGTGAAAGGATGAAGATCCTGATTCGCAATTTTCAGCGCTTCCAGAGCACCAATTCAGATAAAAAAGAGCTTCAGGATATTCATGCGATTCTCGAAAACGTTCTCTTCTTCTACAAGAAACATTTTGAACGGAACAATATTGTTCTGAAGAAAAAATATCACGCAGACTTGCCTTTGTTGTTTCTCAGTAAGAACCAGATCACTCAGGTCTTTCTCAATCTGATTATTAACGCTGTCGATTCCATGACGGACGGCGGAACACTTGAGGTTTCTACTGGTATCGCCAATGGCGAGATTTATATTCATGTAAAGGATTCCGGTGTCGGAATCGGCGGGGTTGAAAAGGATCTTATTTTTGAACCATTTTACTCCACCAAGCCAGATGTTCAGGGGACCGGCCTGGGCCTTCCCGTTTCCTACGGTATTGTTGCCGGTCATGGCGGAGAGATCACCTTCTCTTCCCAGAAAGACGAAGGATCTGTCTTTACTGTCCGTTTCCCCCAGCTGCCTTTGAGGAATTGATCCCTATCGATAAATCCGGCACACCGCCTGAGTCAAAATACACTTCAGTCTGATAAACCATATTGAGCTCTTCCGCTTCTGGAAAATCTTACCCAAAAAGGCCGCCGAATGTAGATTTCCGCTGGCTATTTCCGTTATCTGGTTCTATGGTGAAGGCGTATTATAGTGTATGAAGTACATCCTGAAACGGGCTGTGAGACGCGGCAAATTCTTGATACCGTGGAATGGATATTTTTTGAGAATTATCTGATGTGTGAGTTTATTCGTGGAAGACAGATTTAAAATAGTAGCACCGTTT
This sequence comes from Desulfobulbaceae bacterium, assembly GCA_016278675.1. Lineage (GTDB taxonomy): Bacteria > Desulfobacterota > Desulfobulbia > Desulfobulbales > Desulfocapsaceae > Desulfopila_A. Next base: position 11,033 of record JADQBJ010000044.1, read on the forward strand.
GTGGCATCGGGCGATCAGCCTACCGCTATAGAACAACTGGCCAGGGGAGTACTGCAGGGAGAAAAAAGCCAGGTATTGCTTGGAGTGACCGGTTCCGGCAAGACCTTTACCATGGCCAAGATCGTCGAAAAGGTTCAACGGCCGACCTTGATTATCGCTCCCAACAAGACCCTGGCCGCCCAGCTTTTTTCCGAATTCAAGGAACTCTTTCCGGAAAACGCCGTAGAGTATTTTGTCTCCTACTATGATTACTATCAGCCGGAAGCCTATGTTCCTCAGTCCGATACCTATATCGAGAAAGATTCCGCCATCAACGATGTCATCGACAAATTGCGCCACTCCGCCACCAGGTCGCTGCTGACGCGCCGTGATGTCCTGATCGTTGCCTCTGTCTCCTGCATCTACGGACTTGGTTCGCCGGAAGAGTACAAGAACATGCACCTCTTTCTCGAGGCCGACCATGAGTATCCCATGGAGCAGGTGACACGGCGCTTGATTTATATGCTCTACGAGCGCAATGATATCTCCTTCCATCGCGGAACCTTCCGGGTACGCGGCGATGTTATCGATATCTTTCCGGTCCATGAAGAGGATCGAGCCATCCGTCTGGAGTTTTTCGGGGATACCGTCGATTCGCTTTCGATTATCGATCCGTTGCGCGGTGTGGTGCTGGAGAGGTTGCAGGAATATACGGTTTTCCCCGGCAGCCATTTCGTCACTACCAAAGACCGGATCAATACCGCCATCACCACCATTAATGCAGAACTTAAAGAACGTCTGGAAACTCTGCATCGGGAGAACCGGCTGGTGGAGGCCCAGCGCCTGGAACAGCGCACCATGTTCGATCTGGAAATGATCCAGGAGCTCGGCTATTGCAACGGCATTGAGAATTACAGCAGGCATCTCACCGGGAAGGCCCCCGGGGCGCCTCCGCCAAACCTTCTCGATTATTTTCCCGAGGATTTCCTTCTCTTTGTCGATGAGTCCCATATCGGAGTTCCTCAGCTTAACGGCATGTACAACGGCGATCGTTCGCGCAAGAAGACTCTGGTCGAGTACGGCTTCCGCCTGCCCTCGGCCCTGGATAACCGGCCATTGAGGTTTGATGAATTTAAGGAACGCATCAACCAGGTGATTTTTGTTTCCGCAACCCCGGCTGATTATGAGATGGAACAGGCACAGGGCAGAGTTGCGGAGCAGGTGATCAGGCCCACCGGCTTGATGGATCCTCGTATAGAAGTACGTCCGGCCGTCTCTCAGGTCGACGATCTTCTTGACGAAATCCGTCAAAGAGAGGAAAAGGGAGAAGCGGTATTGGTCACCACACTCACCAAGAGAATGGCGGAGGATCTCACCGACTACTATGAAAAGCTCGGAGTCAAGGTGCGTTATCTGCATTCGGATATCAAAACCCTGGACAGGGTCGAGCTTATTCGTGATCTCCGCAATGGTGAATACAATGTCCTCATTGGCATTAACCTCCTGCGGGAGGGGCTTGATATTCCGGAAGTATCGCTGGTTGCCATACTTGATGCCGACAAGGAAGGATTTCTGCGCTCGGTCCGCTCGCTTATTCAGACCTGCGGCAGAGCCGCGCGGAATTCCGAGGGTATGGTGATCATGTATGCCGATACAGTGACAAAATCGATGCAGTACACCATAGAAGAGACCGAACGGCGGCGTACTATCCAGGCGGAATACAATCGTGAGAACAACGTCACCCCCATCACCATCAAGTCGGAGGTGAAGGACACCATTCATAAATATCTTCATGAATCCGGGTATGTCAGCAGTGAGGACGCCCGCGGGCTGGAGTTGGCAGAGGAGCAGCCGGTTTTTCAGTCGGTGGAAGAGTTGAATAAACATATCAGGGAGCTCGAAGCGCGTATGGGGAAGGCTGCTAAGGAACTTGCCTTTGAAGAGGCGGCTGAGCTGCGGGATCGTATAAAAACATTGCGTTACCTGGAGATTGAACTGCGATGACCATTGGACGTAAAGCAGCGCTGCTGGTTGTACCGGTTGTCGGCTCCTGGTTTTTCAGGCTCTGGTACTCTACATGCCGTAAGCGTTTCCATAATCGGGAGAAACTGAGAGATTTGCTGAACGGGGGCAAGCCTATCGTAGGAACATGCTGGCACTATTGCGCCCTCGGCATCTTTGCCTTGGGCAAAGAGTTTCCGGCTGTGCTGATGATCAGCGCCAGCAAAGACGGCGAGGTGCTGGCAAAAATGACGGAGCATCTCGGTTTTTCCGCGGTTCGCGGCTCAAGCAACAGAAAAGGCGTGAGGGCGGCAAAAGAGTTGATCAGGGAGATGCGCAAGGGCAAAAACAGCGGCATAGTAGCCGACGGCAGCCAGGGACCGGCAAGAATTGCCCAGTCGGGCGCCATTTATATTGCCGCCAGATCAGGAGGCACGGTTCTGCCGATGATCTATTCGGTCTCGAGATATTTTACCTTCAACTCCTGGGACAGGCTTATACTGCCAAAGCCGTTCAGCACCATTAATATATTTTTCGGCAATCCCCTGCCTGTTCCCGAGGATGTGAAAGCGGATGATTTAGAGGATTACAGAGTAAGACTGGAAAATAGCCTGAACGAGCTGTACGAGGAGGCCTGGCAGGTATACGGCAAAACGGAACACTAGCGATGGGGCATCATTACCGGACAGCAAGACGGCTTATCCGCACCGTCGGATCAGTTATGACATGCTATTAAATACAAAAGAATACAATTTATACTTATGCAGACAAAAGGAGTTGTAATCGCCGGGCTCGCGGGAGGTTCGGGCAAAAGTGTGGTTTCCGTGGGGTTGACCGCCCTGCTGGCCCGGGAGGGGGTCAACGTGGTTCCTTTCAAAAAAGGGCCGGACTACATCGATGCCGGATGGATGGCGCTTGCCGCCGGCAGGGACTGTTATAATCTGGACCCTTATTTGATGACGGAAGAGGCCATTCACTCTTCCTTTATCAAGCATAGCTGTGGGGCTGAAATGGTGGTAGTCGAGGGCAACAGGGGGGTGTATGACGGTGTCAACTCCAGTGGAGGATATTCCACCGCCGAACTGGCGATTTCCCTGAAGCTTCCGGTGATCCTGGTAGTCAACTGCACCAAGACCACCAGAACCGTGGCCGCCCTGGTGCTGGGCTGCAAGATGCTTGATGAACGTCTTGATATCCGGGGCGTCATTCTTAATCATGTAGCTACGGCAAGGCAGAAGGATATTATCACCGAGGCGGTGGTTGGTGTCACCGGCATTCCCGTTCTCGGTGTTATTCCCAGAATGAAGAGGGACATTTTTCCCATGCGTCATCTGGGCATGGTTCCCTATCAGGAATATTCCGGCAGCGATGATGCTCTCTCCTTTCTCGCAGATGTCTGCGCTGAATCCCTGAATATGTCTGCTGTCCGCGAGATTATGGGTGAGATTGAACTTTCCCCCGCTGATTGCGGAAAACCGGAGAAAAGCAAGAGCAGGCGCACCGTGAAGATAGGTGTTATTCAGGATGCGGCTTTCCAGTTCTATTATGCCGAGAACCTCTCGGCTCTCGAGGAGGAAGGTGCTGAACTTGTTGCGGTCAATGCTCTGGAGGATAGCAGCCTTCCACCTCTTGACGGTCTTTATATAGGCGGAGGCTTTCCCGAAACAAGCGCCAGGGAGCTTGCGGCAAACAAGGGGTTCCGCGAATCGGTCAGAGAGGCCGCGCAGCACGGTCTGCCCATCTATGCCGAGTGCGGGGGTCTGATTTACCTGGGCCGTTCAATTCTGCTGGAGGATAACGAGTTCCCGCTTGCTGGTGTGTTTCCGGTGCGCTTTGGCATGTCGGTCAAACCTCAGGCTCATGGCTATACGATTTTCGAAGTGGATAACAAAGTTCCCTATTTTACCGAAGGTATGGTGGTGAAGGGCCATGAGTTTCGCTATTCAACGGTCCTGGAGTGGCAGGGGCAGGAGTCCGACCTTGCCTTTAAAATGAAGAGAGGCAAGGGGTTTGCCGGTGGCCGGGATGGCTTGCGCTATAACAATGTGCTGGCGTTATACACCCACATTCATGCCTGCGGAACCCCTGAGTGGGCAGGGAAATTTGTCGGATTCTGTCGGGAAAGACAGCGCTCTGCCTGAAGGAGAGTGGAAGAAGGCCGCCCCCGGAGAATCCCGGGGGGCATTATGGGGCGTTATGTCAATGCTGGTGCTGTGAGCCGAGCACCTTGATTTCGATTATTCGTTTCTGCTCTTCGTCCGGTTCTTCAGACCAGTGGATGAAGGATTCTATCACCCGCATGAAGGCGCCGTTGTCTTCCTTGCATTTATCACAAACGGATTCGGCGCCGTCCCGATAGATTATGATCCCTGAAGCGGGTTCTCCATCTTTGTCTACTGCTGCCATTTTTCGGCAGCCGCAGTCCAGTCGGACGACAACTATTCCGATGCCGTCGGGACTGCCTTCGAGGATGCCTTCAATCATGGCAAGCTCTTTTTTTTCGGCGAGCAGTTCCTTTTTCTTCTTCTTTTGCGTCTTTTTTGTCATCTCTATATTATCTCTGGTGTTATTTTGAAAATTGATCCATACTTTAACTGCCTTGCTTCTTATCCGGCAAAGCCGGATAAGCGGCTTGGCTCTATTTCACGGACTTGGATTTACATTTGTTTTTTTTTGCACCCAGAGCGGCATTGAGCTGAGCGGCAATTTTAGCAAATTCTCTACCTTAGCCTTTCAGTCCGGTTTTGGCAATCAGTAACACTATAAGCATAGATGATACACATTATCAATAAATAAAAGTTGTCTGCCGATATTGAACGAAATCGGCTAACATTACGGAATAACAAAAATTTTAAAAAGAGCAAATCAGGGAAAAATGAGTGTACAAGAATTTCCTTGACAAAAATATGTGCCTTCATTAATAGATCATTACGCGTAAAATCTATTACGAGGGAAAATCGTTTTAAAGACTTTATAGAATACTTATATTAACCCATTTTTGGAGGTGTATTATGTTTGAAGTAGTAGTCGATAAAGACAAATGTACTGGTTGTGAAGAATGTGTAGCAGCATGCCCGGCTCAGGTTTTCGAGATGGAAGACGGCAAGTCCGAGCCCGTAGAAGCCGAGGAATGTCTCGGTTGCGAAACCTGTGTTGAAGTATGCGGCGACGAAGCGATTACAGTAACTGAAATTTAGCTTCGGCAGGACTGTAATTTCCTTGGGGAATTCGGTATTCCTGAGCAAATGTAGGAAAGAAGCGCCGGGGTACTGACAGTTCGGCAATCAGCAGTAAGATAAGCCCATCTCCTCATGGAGATGGGCTTATCGCGTTTAGCGGCTTTGTGGTTATATTGAATAGCAACTTTAATGATTTTTGATGAGATCACCAAGTTTGATGGCGTCGCGATAAGCACCCTTACGGGCATAAATATTCCGACTTCGAGAATCCTGCTCTCCCTCGTTCGGTTCGTACCCCTGAAAGGGACCCCAATAAAAAAGAAAACGAACCATGTTTTTGAATCCGTGAATTGTATATTTTGCATAAATTGCTATTGCGCCTCAAGCCCGGCGCATCAAAAAAAATACATTTGATTTCAGCCTCACTGCTCTGGTCCGTTATCGGAACAGTTCTTGTGGTTCGCGGCAGTCTCTGGCTGGTCGAGGAACAGAGCGGATTCTATATAGTACCGGCAATCCTGATTGGCACCATCAAATCATTATTTATACTTGATAAATCGGCCAGAAAGAGTATAGACCGAATACTGCGGCTTGCTGATGGGTCCTGTCTTGGTGCCGTCTATTCCTGGAAGACATGGCTGGTGGTCCTGGCCATGATGCTATTTGGCTACATCCTGCGGCATTCCCCGATACCACTGGTGATAATCGGCTCAATATATGTTGCCGTGGGTTGGGCACTGTTCTTCTCCAGTAGAGTCGGATGGCAGACGCTGGTAAAAAAATAATATTAATCAGCTTCAGGAATTTACCAAAAGTGATTGAAAAGGTGATTGAAAAGTGATTCCTTCTTCATTTAATCGGGTTCACATTGATTATGATGCTTTACGTCATAATTATGTTCTCCTGCGGAAAAATGCAAAAGAATCTTCTTTCCTGGCAATGGTGAAAGCCGATGCTTATGGTCACGGGATGGTGGAATGCAGCAGAGTGCTTGAAGCAAACGGCTGCAGGATATTCGGTGTTGCCGAACTACGGGAAGCGGTTTTGCTTCGGCAAAGCGGAATTACATCGGCAATATATTCGATGATAGGTTTTGACCATGAGGATGCCGGGTGTTTCTGCGAGTTTGATATAACCCCGTTAGTCTATGATGTTCCCTCCCTTGAAGCATTGTCCCGGGCTGCAGTAAAGAGCGGTAAAAATCTCTCGGTTCATCTCAAGGTTGATACTGGCATGAACAGGCTTGGTGTCTATCTTGAGGGGTTGCAGGATCTTCTTGATAATGTAAAACGGTTGCCAGGGCTGCAGTTAGGCGGTCTTGCCAGCCATTTTCCCTGCGCCGATGACAGGGAATCAAGCAGCACCTCCGAGTCTCTGGCAAGGTTTGCAGAATTTCAAGGTATTGGTTCAGGTGAAAGCTCTCTGATGTACCATATCGCCAATTCAGGAGGCACCTTGTATTTTCCCGAAAGCAGGTGCGATATGGTTCGCTGCGGTATTTCGCTGTACGGCTATTATCCCGAAGGGCGGAAGAATGTTGAGGACGAAGGGCTGCAGCCGGTGATGTCGTTTACCACGCGGGTATTGCAGGTCAAGACCGTTCCGGCGGGAAGCGGTGTAAGTTACGGGCACACCTATATAACCGAGAGACCGACAGTGCTGGCCGTTCTTCCGGTGGGATATGAAGATGGTTTTTCCCGACGGCTGTCGAATTGCGGGGAAGTCCTCATCCGTGGCAAAAGAGCAAAGATCAGAGGGCGCGTATGCATGAACCTCTGCATGGCCGATGTCACCGATATAGATGGCGTCGCAGCAGGCGATGAGGTTGTTATTCTGGGAAGCATGGGAAAAGAGCGAATCACTGCCGATGAGATTGCCGCACGGATAGACACCATCAGTTATGAAGTATTATGTATGATAGGCAATAATAACGAAAGATGAACTCGTAAAAATTCACAACGTCGTTGTAGATCCGAAACGGCGATTTGCCGTACCAAACGTACTGTCAAATCGCCGTTTCAGATACTACGCCTGGTATATCGAACTTTTTACGAGACCATCTCGGCAATTTCGACGATTTTTTAAGAAAGAGTGTATATGGATTCCAATGATTAAATCAAAGCTTAAAGAAATACTGGACGGATGTTTTGCAAAGGGTGCGGCTGCTGGAAAGTGGGGAACCGATGGAGCCGGGAAGTATACGGTTGAGGTCCCCAAACGCGAAGGGCAAGGGGATTTTTCCACCAATATGGCCATGATTCTGGCGGGTATTGAGAAAAAGAATCCACGGGCTCTGGCCGCCGATATTCAAACCTATCTTGAAGAGGACACCGATTTCGTCGATCATGTTGAGATTGCGGGACCGGGGTTCGTCAATATCTTTGTCCGTCGGCAAAAATGGCATCAGGTCGTTTTCACAGTCATCGATACGGCCGAAACCTATGGACGTTCCCGGGTAGGTGAGGGAAAACGGGTCATGGTTGAGTTTGTCAGCGCCAATCCCACCGGACCCTTAAGCATTGGTCATGGCCGGCAGGCCATTTTGGGAGACTCGATAGCCAGGCTTTTGGAAAAAACCGGACATGACGTCTTTCGTGAATATTACTATAATGACGCCGGCAGACAGATGCGCGTTTTGGGAGAGTCCACCAGGGCCCGCTATCGTGAGGAACTGGGTCTTGATTTCACCTTTCCCGAAGATGGTTATCAAGGCGAATATATAAAAGAAATCGCCATCGCACTGATTAAGGAAAAAGGTGATACGCTGAAGGACTGCGAGGATATCGTCCCCTTTAAGGAGAAGGCGGAACAGCTGATTTTTGAGAATATTTCAACCACCCTGAAAAGGATGGGAATTATCTTTGATAATTATTACAACGAGCAGTCGCTCTATAGTGAAGGACATATCGACTCGGTGGTTAAGGAGCTGCGGGAGAAGGGGCTTCTTTACGAACATGATGGCGCAACCTGGTTTAAGACCACCGAATTCGGCCACGAACAGGACAGAGTGATTATCAAGTCCAGCGGCGAGCCGACCTACAGACTGCCGGACATCGCCTATCACAGGGAAAAATTCAGGAGAAATTTCGATTGGCTGATCGATATCTTCGGCGCCGACCATATCGCCACAGTCCCTGATGTCCTGGCTGGGGTGAAGGCCCTGGGGTATGACGAATCGAAGGTACAGGTGCTGCTTCATCAATTTGTAACACTGACCCGCGACGGCAAACAGGTGAAAATGTCTACCCGGAAGGCCACCTTTGTCACCGTTGATGAGTTACTCGATCTGGTTGGGGAGGATGTTGCCAGATTCTTTTTTATGATGCGCAAGGCGGACAGCCAGCTCGAATTTGACCTGGGTCTGGCAACCCAGCAGAGTCAGGAGAATCCGGTTTACTACGTGCAGTATGGCCATGCCCGGCTCTGTTCCATCCTGCGCCAGGCGGTAGAGAAAAATGTGATCATGCCAAACCGTGACGATATGGATGTATCGCTTCTGATCGAGCCCGAAGAACTGGTGCTTCTCAAGAGTATGGCCGCTTTTCCGGCAATGATCGAAAATGCGGCGCTGGAGTTGGCCCCTCATCGGGTGATTTTTTATCTCATTGAGCTTGCCGGACAGTTTCATAGCTATTATAACAAACATAAAGTAATTTCGGAGGATAATGACCTCAGCCGGGCGAGGCTTACCCTGGTCAGGGCATTACAGATAGTTTTCGGCAACGGTTTGCGGTTTATCGGTTTATCGGCACCCGAACAGATGTAGGATTTGGCCAATGGCCGTAAAGAGAAAGCAGGTAAAAAAATACAAATTTGAGCTTACACGGGCAGCAATCGGTGGAATCGGTATTGTCTGCTTCTGCATTTTTTTATGGATGTTCCTGCTCGGTGTCTGGACAGGGCAGTCTCTGCTGATACCCTCGTCTGTCGATCCGGCGGTCCGGGATGGTCTGCAGCAGATAACCGATTTGACCGATCAGAAGAAACATCGACCGCAATAAGAGCGGAGCCGGGTACGGCGAATTCCTGATAGCGCTGGAGCTGCCGGTGTCGCCTGCGGAAAGTTTGTACGGCCCATGTGCCGAAGAGAGATTGTGGTAGAAACAGATGATACGATATGCAAGAATGGAAGACGTTAAGGAAATCCATACACTCCTTAATTATTATGCCAAAAAAGGACTGCTGCTCGCCTGTTCGATGAGTTCGCTCTACGATCGCTTGCGCGACTTTGTCGTCTATGTAGATAAGGAAGACAGGATACTAGGGGTGTGTGCCCTGCATATAACCTGGGAAAATCTTGCCGAGATACGCTCCCTGGCCATACAGGAAGACTACCGGGGCAGGGGACTGGGCGCCAAACTTGTACAGCAGTGTCTGATGGAGGCCGAGATGTTCGGCATCTCAAGTATCTTTACCCTGACCTATCAACCGGGATTTTTTCGAAAGCAGGGTTTTGTAGATATTGATAAGCGGGAACTGCCTCATAAGATCTGGAGTGATTGTATTCACTGTCATATGTTTCCCGATTGCGACGAGGAAGCGTTGATATTCACCCGGGAAGACTGATAACTGACCGCCGTGCTTATAGACATATGGTGCACCCGGAGTCGCTAAACAATTACAGACAGGTGGTTGGCCAAATTATACGGATCAACCTGAATAGTTACAAAAAATATACTTAAAGATAATTTCGATATGATAGGAAAAGCGTTAACAAAGGTGTTCGGCAGTAAAAATGAACGGGAATTGAAAAAACTGCAGCCTCTGGTCAATAGAATTAACGAACTGGAGGGATCGGTGCAGTCTCTCGATGATGAGGCCCTGGCAGCACGAACCGTCGAATTCAAGGAAAGATACGCAGGCGGGGAAACCCTTGATGATCTGCTGCCCGAAGCCTTTGCCACCATGCGCGAAGCCGCCAGAAGAGTACTGGGCGAACGCCATTACGATGTCCAGTTGATCGGTGGCATGATTCTCCACCAGGGAAGAATCGCGGAGATGAAGACAGGTGAGGGAAAAACCCTGACCTCGACTCTCGCCGTTTACCTCAATGCTCTGAGCGGCAAGGGTGTGCATGTGGTCACTGTCAACGATTATCTGGCCAGCCGTGACGCCGAATGGATGGGGCAGGTGTACCGCTTTCTTGGGCTGGAGGTGGGGAAAATCGTGCATGCCATGGACGATGCACAACGTCGTGAAGCCTATTTGGCCGACGTCACCTACGGCACCAACAACGAGTTCGGCTTTGACTATCTACGCGACAATATGAAGTTCCAGATTAAGGATTTCTGCCAGCGGGACTTCAATTTCGCCATTGTCGATGAGGTCGACTCAATCCTGATCGATGAGGCACGAACACCTCTGATTATTTCCGGTCCTGCCGACAGTTCCACGGAAATGTATAATGTCGTTGACAAGATCATAAAAAAATTCAATCCGGACGAACACTATACCGTAGATGAAAAATCGCGTCAGGTCTCCCTGACCGAAGAGGGTGTTTCTCTGGGAGAGAAACTGCTTGAAGTGGATAATCTCTACGACCCAAGCTCCATTGAACAGCTGCATCATCTCAATCAGGCTCTCAAGGCCCATGTGGTTTTTAAAAAGGATGTCGACTACATCGTCAAGGACGACCAGGTCGTCATTGTCGATGAGTTTACCGGACGCACCATGGAGGGCAGAAGATACAGTGATGGTCTCCATCAGGCCCTGGAAGCCAAGGAAAAGGTGAAGATAGAGCGGGAAAACCAGACCTATGCTTCCATCACCTTCCAGAACTATTTCAGGATGTATGACAAACTGGCCGGTATGACCGGTACGGCGGATACCGAAGCTCCCGAGTTCAAAAAGATATATAACCTCGATGTCGTGATCATGCCGACCAACATGCCGATGATCCGCATTGATTACGCCGATGTCATCTACAAAAACGAAAAGGCCAAATACCGGGCGATTATCAACGAGATAAAAGAGAAACATAAGGCGGGGCAGCCGGTTCTGGTCGGTACAATCTCAATCGATGTCTCCGAAAAAATCTCGAATATGCTCAAGAAGGACGGCATACCGCATGAGGTCCTCAACGCCAAGCAGCACGAGCGCGAGGCAGAGATTATCGCCAATGCCGGTCAGAAGGGAAAAGTGACCATCGCCACCAACATGGCCGGCCGCGGAACCGACATCAAATTGGGCGAAGGTGTTACCGATGTAGGTGGGCTTCATATTCTGGGAACATCCCGGCATGAATCGCGACGGATTGACAATCAGCTGCGCGGCCGTTCCGGCCGGCAGGGGGATCCGGGTTCTTCCCGGTTTTTTCTCTCCCTCGAGGATGACCTGCTGCGGATTTTCGGCTCAGGAAAGATCTCCGGAATCATGGAGAAGCTCGGCATGGAGGAGGATGAGCCGATCGAGCACTCCATGATCTCCAAGGCCATTGAAAACGCACAGAAAAAGGTGGAGGGCCACAACTTTGATATTCGTAAGCATCTTCTTGAATATGATGATGTCATGAATAAGCAGAGGGAGGTTATCTATCAGCAGCGCCGTGAAGTGCTCAGTAGCGATACTGTCACCGAGGTGCTCGAAGATATGAAAGCCGATTTGATTGACGACGTGGTCAATGAGTTTTCCCAGGAAAAGCTTGAATCCGAGGATTGGCATTGGGAAGATTTCGAGAAGCGGATGATGGAATACTTCCATATACAGCCCGACTGGTCGGATGAGGACAAGAAGGACCTGGATGTCAGCTCATTCAGGGATAAAATTACCGCTCTGGTGGATGCGGCCTATGCAGCCCAGCTCGAGAGAAACGGGGAAGAGGCGCAACGCCATCTGGAACGGGTCATTCTCCTGCAAATGGTTGATAACCACTGGAAGGATCATCTCCTTTCCATGGATCATCTCAAGGAGGGCATCGGCCTGCGGGGCTACGGCCAGAAGAATCCTCTGAATGAATATAAGAGGGAAGGTTTTCAACTCTTTCATACCATGATTGAAACGGTCAAAATTCAGACGGTTTCAACCCTGATGCGGGTGCGGGTGGTGCAGGAAGAGGATGTCGAAAAATACGAGGAAGAGCGGCGCCGAAAACAGGAACAGGAAGTGAGGCTCAACAGAGGAGCGGCCGGAGACAACTCCAAACCAGATAAGACTGTCAAGCGGGAGGGGGATAAGATTGGACGAAACTCGCCCTGTCCGTGCGGATCCGGCAAGAAGTATAAGAAGTGCCACGGCCAGCTTAACTAATCTGATGGACTCGTAAAAAGCTCGATCTACGTCGTTGTAGATCTGAAACGGCGACTTGCCGTACCACATGTACTGCCAAGTCGCCATTTCAGAAACTACGCCTAGTATACCAAGCTTTCTCGAAGTCGGAGTTTATGCCCGTACGGGTGCTTATCGCAGAGTCCATCTCGGAACTTCGAGGACTTTCTACGAGATTATCAATTCTGATTACCACTGAAACTCAGCATTTCCCGGCCCAGGCCGGGACTGCTCTTTTCATCGGGACGCCATAAACCCTGGGGGCTTCGCTGCAGCCGTCCTGGCTGCAGAGACCTGTAAAAAGAGCAGTATCAGGATGGCTGTGAGCAAAAGCGTTGGGCTTCCTTTGGTCAGCACCAACCTTATAGGAAGGTTGGCGGTGAGCGCAGCGAACCCCAACAATTTAAAGCTTCTTTGCAACATCAAAAGGTAATTTGCTTTTTTTAAGGCGTATATTAAGGCGTTCTTTATAAATAGCAAAAACACATCCGGAAGAGCCTCATTTACAATAAAGGTCCGATAAGCAGCGCCACGTTCTCCTTGAATTTCATGGTCAACGGCCGGGAAGCCAGGTCATGGAGTTGCAGATGCTGGGACTGCAGCTCATATTCCTTCTGCAAGGTCCGCATCTTGTCCGTGAATTCGCTGCTGTAGATAAGCAGGGTTATCTCGAAGTTGAGCCAGAAGCTGCGCATATCCAGATTGACGGAGCCGAAGAGAGAAAAGTCACCGTCGACTGTAATTGTTTTTGAATGCAGCAGACCACCGGTAAAGAGAAAAATATTGACTCCCGCCTTCATCAACTCCTCGTAATGGGCCTGGCTGGCAAATTGTACAAGCTTGGAATCGTTTTTCTTGGGAAGGATCAGCCGGACATTGACACCTCTCTCAGCGGCGGATTTAAAGGCGGTAAGCAAGGTGTCATCGGGAACAAAGTAGGGGGTAGTAAGAATGATTTCCCTGCGGGCGGAGTAGAGGGTGGTCAGAAGCAGTTTATGAATAGCATCCGCGGCCAGCCCGGGACCGGAAGGCACCAGCTGAACGGGGTAATTCCCGGCTTTCTCTCCCGGATAGATATCCGCTGTCTTGCGGATATACTCAATGTCCTCCTGGAGCGATCTGATTCTGCTTTCGTCCAGATCCGTTTCCAAAAACCAGTCGTTGATGAAGGTACCGGCCAGGCTCTCGACAACAGGGCCCCGGATACGCACCATCATATCGATCCATTGGCCCACCCCTTCATTCTGCTTGAAAATTTTCGGATCCACCATATTCTGGCTGCCAGTATAGGCGATCTTACCGTCGATAATGACATTTTTCCGGTGGTTGCGAATATCGATGCGGGCAAAAAAGGCCTTGAAGATTCCCGCCGGTAACGATTCGGCAACCTTAACACCGGCTTCGCGCAGACGCATGACGCTCTTCCCCCGCAGGAAATCCCTGCTGCCGATGGAATCCACCAGAATTCTGCAGGTGACGCCCCGCTGTACGGCGCGGATGAGACCCTGCACGATTTCATCCACCATCCCGCCATCCTCCCAGATGTAGAATTGCAGGTGACAACTCGACTGGGCCTTTTCGATATCGGCGAGAATGGAGCGCATTATCTCCTCCGGTGAGGTAATAATGTGCAGGTCGTTATGGTTCATGGCGGGAATGCCGATCAGCCTGTAGGCCTGGTTGTTCAGGGGCCTGCATTGAGGATTGATGGTGCTCCAGTCCACGGGCGAACGACTGCTTAGGGAATGCAGCCAGGCCTGGTAATGTTTCAGGGATTTTTGTACCCGTTCAACACGTTTTTCAGGGATCCTGTTTTCGCCGAAAAGAAGGTAGATTATTGCTCCGATAAAGGGAAGTAGAAGAATGATAATGAGCCAGGCAATGGTAACGCCATAGGGGCGTTTTTTGAGAATAGCGCGAGTGGAAAGACCTATACGGATGGTGAAATCTGCTATAAACAGTATCGTTGAGACGATGTGATAGCTCCAATGCGGTTCTGAATCCATGGCATAAGAAATAGGGTTGATTATGGTGGTATGAAGATACCTTCCCTGCCTTTTATTTGATGGCGTCGTAAAAACTCTTCATCCGAAGTTTTCGCTTATCTGCGTCGGTGCTACAAAATTTCTATCATTACGACGTACCATAGTACGCCGAAATAATAGAAATTTTGTGCGCCTAGCATATGAAGTTTTTTATTAGCCATCCGATAAATCAGGTTCTTACGAGTTTATCATATTTGAAGAGCTCGGGATTATCATGATAGTCCTGAAAAAACCTGCAATGCTCAACTGGGACGATATCCTGTTAATAGTAGTTCTTTTTCGATGACATAGCAAATTATTTTGATATGTTGATATGTTATCGTACAAAGTATGGATTGAGCATGGCGACCGGAAAACAGCCCTGGAATGTTGTGCTTATCGGGAGTACATCAAGTTTGACATCCTTGGATTTATCACTGGATAACTACGCGGTGGAAATGGTACATTGTTGTGGTTGAAAACTGTCGTAATTTTTTCCCGGCAAAAGCTGTCTTGCAAGAGCCTGGAAAAATCAAACCAAGCGGAGCTGGACTCTTTACAGTACCCTCTTGAGGGGTACAAGGAACCTTTAGACAGATTAGCATTTTCTGGCCCAGGCCGGGACTGCTCTTTTCATCGGGACGCCATAAACCCGTCCATGGGGGCTTCGCTGCAGCCGTCCGGGCTGCAGAGACCCGTGAAAAGAGCAATCCCGACCTTGAGCTGAGGATAGGGGTAATCAGATAAGAAAATAACCTGTAAGGTACTAAATCAGGATGGAAATATGAAAATTGAGGGATTTTCGACTTCTGCGGTGGCTGCCGGAGTGAAGTATAAAGATAGACTGGATATTGGTCTGATCTATGCGGAGGAGCCGGCAGTGACAGCCGGTGTATTTACTACAAATCAGGTTATTGCCGCCCCGCTTGTTCTGGACATGGAAAGACTGAAACAGGGACGGGCGCAGGCAATTCTGGTCAACAGCGGCTGCGCTAATGCCTGTACGGGAAAGCAGGGGATGCAGGCCTCGGTTGAGACGAGCAGAATGGTTGCGGAGCATCTGCATATAAAAGAAGAAATGGTACAGGTGTCCTCAACAGGAGTCATAGGCGTCCAACTGAATACCGATGTTTTCAGAAGAGCGATGCCGGAGCTAATAGCAGGACTCGGTCCCGATAACTTTGAAAAAGTGGCCGAAGCGATCATGACTACCGACACCATGAAGAAGACGGTGTACCGCACCGTAGAGATCGGCGGCAAGCAGATCAATTTTATGGCCATGGCCAAAGGTTCCGGGATGATTATGCCGAACATGGCTACCATGCTCGCCTTTGTCCTGACCGATGCGCAGATAGGATATGTCGAACTGAATGATGCTCTGCGGAAAGCCGTTGATACCAGCTTCAATCGCATCACGGTGGATGGAGACACCAGCACCAATGATATGGTGCTGATCATGGCCAACGGCAAAGCCGGTAATCCCTGGATCGAGGAAATCGACAGCCCGGAACATCGGAAATTCATAGCAGGTCTGTCGGAAATCCTCAAGGAACTGGCCTTGATGATCGTGGCCGACGGTGAAGGAGCGACCAAGGCGATCACCATCAGGGTATGCGGGGCAAAAGAGACGGAAGATGCCGTTCGGGTGGGGCGCACAATTGCCAACTCCAATCTGGTGAAGACGGCATTCTTTGGTGAAGACGCAAACTGGGGTAGAATTTTTGCGGCAATGGGACGTTCCGGAGTCAGATTCAATCCCGAAGCGGTGGATATTTATTTCGACGATGTCCTGATCGTCAAAAACGGGCTGGCAGTGGGCGGGGATGCTGAAGCTGAGGCTGACCGTGTATTGAAGAAAAGAGATATATGTGTCACCGTCGATATGAAGGACGGCAGTGTCTGTGAGGAAATCTATACTTGCGATTTTTCATTGGATTATGTGCGGATAAATGCAGATTACAGGACCTAGGAGCCTGTCGGAGAAAGCACTTCTCGGAGTCTTTGCTTACCGGCCCATCTTGGCGTTGTTTTCAGAAAATCAATGCTCGCAGGTAAGCGAAGACTCCGATATTAAGTATATGGCTGTGCTTGATTTCCTAAAAACGCCTTAATCTGAGGAAAAATTGCAATTCTCCGACACACTCCTAGCCCGAACATTTCATCATACTCATTTCTGATTACCCTGAAACTGAGCATCTTCTGGCCCTGGCCTGAGCGGAGCATTAGGGGTAATGCGGTATATTGAAATATCCGGGTGGATATACAAAAGTATGATTTCCACATCCGTGGGGTTGCCACGGCCTGTGCAGATTAAGGGACTTGGATCCGTGCAAAATCTGCTGCAATCATGTAGTTTGTCAAGATATGAAGAAGACGGGTACGGAAGCTTTGAACAATAATCTGCCGCAATGAGAGAGAAGATACCGAATTGCTATAAATGCTTGTATTTATACATCACTCACGACCCTGCACGTCCATATGGCTGTAGAGGGATGAGGTTTAAGTCGCGGCAACTGCCAGGCAGGGTTGTTTTTGCCTCTTCCGGGGAGAACTGCAGGCTATTTACCGTGAAAAGAAAAAACTGATGGCGTCGTAAAAAGCTTAAAACTAGCCATTTCGTCATTCCGGTGTTATCGGAATGATGGTAAATTTTAGTTTTTACGAAAGTCATCAAAGCTGAAGCTTTCTTGAAAGGGGATAAGTATATGGGATATAGCGGGCAATTCACGGGTATTAAATACAGTATTTGTTTTCTTGTTTTTCTGGTTTTTTACAGAAGTAAGGTACTAACCCCCGAAAAGTACGTTGGATATTGAGGGCAATTCACAGATATTAAATGCGTTGTTTGTTTTCTTGTTTTTCTGATAATTTTTGATGTGTAAAATACCAACCCCCAAAAGGGGGTAAGTACCTTGGATGTAGAGGGCAATTCACAGATGTTAAATAAGTTGTTTGTTTTCTTGTTTTTCTGATAATTTTTGATGTGTAAAATACCAACCCCCAAAAGGGGGTAAGTACCTTGGATGTAGAGGGCAATTCACAGATGTTAAATAAGTTGTTTGTTTTCTTGTTTTTCTGATAATTTTTGATGTGTAAAATACCAACCCCCAAAAGGGGGTAAGTACCTTGGATGTAGAGGGCAATTCACAGATGTTAAATAAGTTGTTTGTTTTCTTGTTTTTCTGATAATTTTTGATGTGTAAAATACCAACCCCCAAAAGGGGGTAAGTACCTTGGATGTAGAGGGCAATTCACAGATGTTAAGTAAGTTGTTTGCCTTCTTGTTTTTCTGATTGTGTTTAAGAAGTAAGGTACTAAAAGGAGAGAAGTGTCACCACTGCATGTGATAAAAAATAAGGCAGTCCCGTCAATCAGAAATCTGCTTAGGGAAACCGGCCACACCAGCTGGGAACTGCTGAAAATAACCATTCCTGTCGTTATACTTACCAAGATTCTAGAAGAATTAGGGATGATACTGCTGTTAAGCAGTTTTCTTGAGCCGGTCATGGGGCTGATAGGTTTGCCGGGTTCCATGGGGCTGGTGTGGGCGACCGCGCTGTTGACCAACCTCTATGGCGCAATAGTTGTTTTTGCAACCCTGGCACCGGAGTTGAATCTCACCGTCGCCCAGGTAACTGTGGTATGCTCGGCCATGCTCATAGCCCATTCTCTGCCGCTGGAATTGACCATAACCAAAAAAGCTGGTGCGCCTTTCACACCTATTGCCCTGTTACGATTGGTCGGGGCCTTTGTCTATGGTTTTCTTCTGAGTACCATCTGCACCGTTTTTCAGGTATGGCAGGAACCTGCCGTGATGCTCTTCAAGGCTGAACAAAAAGATGAAAGTCTCTGGGCATGGGGGCTGTCGCAGTTGGAGAATTTCGCCCTGATAGTTCTGGTGATTTTCTCTATCATTATTATCATGAAAATATTGCGCGGCATCGGCATCTTGTCTCTCTTTGAAAGAATGCTCGAGCCGGTATTGCCATTGTTCGGCATGAGTAAAAAAGCTGCTCCGGTGACGGTGGTGGGCATGGTGATGGGGATCAGTTACGGCGGAGCACTTATTATCAGAGAAACAAACAGTGGTGGCATGTCGAAAAGAGAAGTCTTTTTTTCCCTTGCCTTGATGGGCCTGAGTCATGCCCTGGTTGAGGACACACTGCTGATGGCGGCGCTCGGAGCCCACTGGGGCGGTATCCTTTTCGGCAGGGTTCTTTTCTCATTGGTTGTCATCTACTTCCTGGCTCTGCTCACCGGAAGAGGCGCGAGGGGACAGCAGAAACGCTTTAACACCATATGAGATTATCACTTTTGCCGGTCGCGACAAGCACCGAATAAACTCCGGCTTCGAGAAAGGTCGATCTACAGCGGTGCATATTTTTTAAAATGAATCACTTTTAAATAGAACATAAGGTTAGATGGATTATTCAAAATTCGGAAATAAATTCAATCAGGACGCCGGCATTCTTTCATTGATGAAAGATATGGGCGAGGCGACGGCAAACGGTGCAGACGACCTAATCATGATGGGCGGCGGTAATCCCGGCCATATTCCAGTCTTTCAGGAAAAGATGCAGCGGCGGCTGCAGGATATTGCCGCCGACGATGAGCTGTGCAGGAAACTTTTGGGGATGTACTGCGCCCCGCAGGGGGAAGGTGATTTCCTGACCAGCCTTGCCGCCCTGCTTCGCCGGGAATACGGCTGGCGGATCGGCGCAGAGAATATCTGTCTTACCAACGGCAGCCAGTCCGGTTTTTTCCTGCTTCTTAATATGTTTGCCGGTGAGTTCGACGGGGGCCGCAAAAAAAAGATACGACTGCCGCTGGCCCCCGAGTATATCGGCTATGCCGACATTGGTTTGAGTTCGGACTTTTTCGTGGCAACTCGTCCTAAAATTGATCGTCTGGAAGAACATCTCTTCAAATACAGGGTCGATTTCAGTGAAATTACCATAGGCGAGGAAACAGGGGCGATCTGTGTGTCCCGGCCGACCAATCCCACCGGAAACGTTGTTACGGACCGGGAAATAGACGGACTCGATCAGCTGGCCAGAGATGCGGGGGTTCCCCTCATAATCGACAGTGCCTATGGGGTTCCGTTTCCCGGTATAGTTTTTTCCCAGGCAACGCCTCGGTGGAATGAAAATATCATTCTCTGTCTTTCCCTGTCCAAACTCGGCTTGCCGGCAGTACGCACGGGTATAATCATTGCCAGTGAAGAGGTTATTCAGATCATTTCGGGAATGAACGCGGTGATATCGCTGGCCCCGACAGGTTTTGGGGCCTTTCTCACTCAGCAGCTGGTTGATAGCTCGGAAATCCTTGAACTCAGCAACACGGTTATCCGTCCATTTTATCAGGAAAAGGCGCTGGCGGCTGTAAGGAAATTTGACCAGGAACTGGCCGGAACCCCTTACAAAATCCATAAGCCGGAAGGTGCAATCTTCCTCTGGCTCTGGTTTGAGGACCTGCCGATTTCCTCAAAAGAACTTTACCAGCGCTTGAAAAAAAGAGGAGTACTGATCATATCCGGCCATTATTTCTTTCCAGGCCTGGAAAACGATGACTGGTCTCATAAAAATGAATGCATCCGGGTCAATTACTCTCAGGATGATGCTCTGGTGCGGAGAGGTATCGAAATAATCGGTGAAGAGGTCAAAAAGGCATACAAGGTCGGCTGATGTTCCGAAGATAAATTGTAACTATCCAGCAGCACACCATCCGGAGTCGGAGTTTATGCCCGTCAGGGTGCTTACCTCTGAACAGTTACAGACAGGTGGTTGGAGAATCAACCTGAATAGTTACGATTAATTTAAAAATAGGTCTTTCTTCGAAGTCGGAGTTATGCCCGTGCAGGGGCTTATCGCGACGCCATCAATGCTTTCTCATTGGAGATTTTAAGATCATGAAAAAATACAGCGGTATCCTGTTTACTTTGATCATTGGTTTTTCCTTCCCGGCATATGCGGAACAATGTCTTGAGGGGGACTGCATAAACGGCAGCGGCACCCTTCTCCATGAGGATGGCAGAAAGTATACCGGCACCTTTAAAAATGGTATTATAAACGGTAGCGGAACGTTGCATTTTCCTGACGGCGCTGTCTATGAAGGCGAGTTGAAAAATGGTAAAATGGAGGGTGAGGGAGTTCTCACCGGCGCAGACGGCAGACGATACCAGGGGGAGTTCAGGGAGAATGTCATCCATGGAAAAGGAACTCTCAGTTATAATGACGGTACCCGGTATGTGGGTGAATTTTCATATGGGCGGTACAACGGCAAGGGCATTTTTTCCTTTCCCGACGGCAGAGAATACAAGGGCGATTTCAGAAACTCCATTATCCAGGGCCGAGGCAAGCTGACCTATAAGGACGGCACCTGGTTTGAAGGTGAGTTTCGTAACGGCAGACCGGACGGCAAGGGAGAACAAATCTATCCCGATGGCAGCCGCTATAAGGGTGAGTTTCACAACAGTCTGCGCCATGGCCGGGGAGAATACAACTCCGCCAATGGCGACACCTATGAAGGCTTCTTCGAAAACGATGTATATCACGGTGAGGGCACGCTGGTTTTCAGCGATGGCCGTAAGTATACAGGAGGATTCAGCAAAGGAAAATTTCAGGGCAGCGGCAAGATGGAATATCCCGACAGCAGCCGCTACCGTGGAGAATTTGCCGATGGTGTAAAAAGCGGCAAGGGAGAGATTGATTACAGTGACGGTACGCGATATCAAGGTGATTTCAAAAACGATATGCGTCATGGCAAAGGTCGGTATGTTTTCGAAAATGGCGATATTTACGAGGGAGAGTTCCGGGATGACAGGATTGAAGGTCTTGGGGTTTTGACCAACCCGAGGGGAGAGGTTGTTTATTCCGGCTATTTTGAGGATGGTGAACCTCTCGCGGACGTTGCCGGCCAGAGCGTTTCTTCTCAGGAGATCATCACCCCGGAGGTGGTGGTTGATATTTCCAGTGAATCAGAGGTGCCGCCAACGGATCTTGTCGTTGCCGACGGCCTGCTGGTCTCTCCGGATGCACCGTCAATTCCCTATTCGGGGACGGCTGTCTATACCTTTTCCAATGGAGCGAAATATAGAGGAGCCGTTGAGGATGGCGTGATCAGGGGGAAGGGGGAGATTGTTTTCAGTAATGGTGACAGCTATATCGGCGAATTTGAAGAAGGAGAGCTGCACGGCAGGGGAGAATATTTCTACCAGGATGGCCGAAAGTACGAGGGTGAATTCATCATGGGAGTGAAGGAAGGTGAGGGATTTTTCAACTATCCTGATTCCAGTCGGTATTCGGGAGCATTTCGGGATGACCAGTTCCATGGCGAAGGTGTTTATGTTTTCCATGACGGCAGCAGGTACAACGGAGAGTTCAACATGGGCAGCTTCAGCGGCAAAGGAAAGCTGGTCTACAGCGACGGCTCGACCTATGACGGTGATTTCAGCAATGATCTTCCCCATGGTTTCGGAGTGCTCAGGTCTCCTGACGGAAGTGTTTACGCCGGAGAGTTTGTCGAAGGAAGAAGAAACGGTCAGGGGAAGTTGACCCTGGCCAATGGCGCCGTATATGAGGGAATCTTTAAAAATGATGAGTTGCTTTCTGCTCAGTAACGATACTTAAAGTAAAGTCATCGAAGTTGCCGAAATTGACTCTGGAGAAAAATGAATCTGATTACCCCTGAAACTCAGCATTTTCTGGCCCAGGCCGGAGCTGCTCTTTTCATCGGGACGCCATCAATCCGTCCATGGAGGCTTCGCTGCAGCCGTCCGGGCTGCAGACCCATGAACAGAGCAATCCCGTCCCTTGAACTGAGGATTAGGGGTAATCAGGAAAATGAAAGCCAAAAGCGAGAGTGATAATCGTGAGAGAGGTGAAGTAGATGCGGTGGTGCTATAAAACAGTCCATTACGATTTAAAAAAGGCGGGATTTCTCGGCAGTTCCTTTCTTGACGAAGCCGAGGTTGAACAATCTTTAAACGAATATGGCCAGTCCGGTTGGGAACTTGTCTCTGTTACCGAAACCCAGGACGGACTGATTGCGATTTTCAAACAACCCCTTGATCCTGTGGAGGAACCGGTGCGGCTCGGCAGGGCAATCCGGGAGGATGACCCATTTGAAAGCGATGTAGATGAAATAATTACTGAAAAAGATATAATTACGGAAGATGTATTTGAAGAGGATTTAATTGAAGAAACCGAACGAAAGGACGAGCATGTCTCGAAGAAAGACGATGATAATGGGCTGCACTCAATCCGCATTGAATAACTTCAGGAGTAGGGACCTAAATGTTTAATAGTACTAATTCTGTCCTGTTTCCGGTCAGCCCGAAGTTGAGAGAATGGATTTTGGACATCCGCAGGCACATTCATGCCCATCCGGAATTGAGCTTCGAGGAGTTCGAAACCGCAAAATATATTCAGGGCAAGCTCCGGGAACATGGTATTGTAAACGAGGGCGGTATTGCCGGAACCGGTGTGGCAGCTTATCTTCCGGGCCCTCCGGAGAGGCGGCAGAGCGTGGCTTTACGGGCGGATATGGATGCCTTGCCCGTTATCGAGGAAACCGATCTCCCTTTTGCCTCGGAGAATCATGGGATCATGCACGCCTGCGGTCATGACGGCCATGTGGCGATGCTTCTGGGTGCTGCCGCTCTGCTCGCCGAAAAGAAACTGCCGGGACCGGTCAAACTCCTTTTTCAACCTGCTGAAGAAAACGGCAACGGCGCGCAGCGCTGTATTGAAGCCGGAATACTCGAGGATGTCGAAGCCATTTTTTCAGGTCACATCGATACACATCATCCCCTCGGCACCATAACCGCCGATGAAGGTATTATTTGCGCCTGGGCCGATTCCTTCATAATTCGGCTGCGCGGAAAAAGCGGACATGCTGCCCGGCCACATGAGGCCGTAGATCCGGTTGTTGCCGCGGCAAATCTTGTCCTTGCCGTACAGACCCTGATTTCCCGGGGCGTTGATCCAAATAAGGCGGCGGTAATCACCATTGGCTGCCTCCAGGCGGGCTGCGCCCAGAATATCATAGCGCGGGATGCGCTCCTTAAAGGGACAATCCGGTCGACACATAGCCGGACCCGCGAGACCGCCATGGAAGGTCTGCTTCGCGTCACCGAGTCAATAGGCCATATGTATCAGGTTGAGGTCTCTCTTGACTTCAATGACGGTATTCCCGCGGTTGTGAATGATTCCAGGTCTGTCGAGATCGCCAGGGTTGCCGCCTCCCGAACAGAGGGGGTACTGGCAGCCATCAGCCAGGGCGATGCCAGTCTCGGCGCCGAGGATTTTGCCTGTTATCAGCAGAAAATTCCAGGGTGTATGGTTCGTTTCGGAGCCTCCGGCAGGAAAAAAGCCGGGGTAGCTCACAACGGCTCATTTGATTTTGACGAGGATGTGCTGGCTATCGGTGCGTCGTGGTATGCCAATGCGGCCTGGCACTGGCTGAGCTGCAGGTATGGTACTGACTTTACGAGATCATGATGTATGACAAGGCCATAGCAGCTTCAGGTCATCAACTCGTCAGTGAGGCAGCTGCGGTCATTTTACGGGAGGGCGGCAACGCTTTCGATGCCGTGGCGGCTGCAGGATTTGCCTCGACGGTTGTTGAGCCGGCCTTGAACAGCCTGGGCGGGGGCGGCTTCCTTCTGGGCCATAGCGTCGGAAAGGGGCAGAACCTTTTCTTTGATTTTTTTGTCGATACTCCCGGCCTTGGCAGCAGCAGGAACGGCCGGCCGCACTTTTTTCCGGTAACCGTACAGTTCAGCGGAGCGCCGCAACAATTCAACATCGGCCTGGATTCCGTGGCGGTTCCCGGAATCGTCAAAGGGCTGCTTCACCTGCACAAGCGGCTCGGCCGCATGGCTTTAAAGGATGTCATTAGTCCAGCTGTTGAATATGCCCGGGGGCATACAATAAACAGTTTTCAAGCCGATTTTTTGCGCCTGCTCAAGCCCATCTGGACGCAAACTCCGACCGGCAGAGCTCTCTGTGGCACGGGAAACTATATCAGGCAGGGAGACCGCCTGGTAAACCGTGAACTTGCCGATTTTTTACTGCTTCTTGTCGAAGATGGCGGTGAGAGTTTTTACAGGGGCGATATCGCCTCCGCTCTGATCGCCGAAATGCAGGAAAAAAACAGCCTGTTGACCAGAGAGGATCTGGCCCATTATGCAGTTGTGGAGCGCAAGCCCATCAATGTCAGCTATCGGGATTTTCAGCTGTATACAGCTCCTCCACCTTCTATGGGAGGAACACTGATAGCCTTGTCACTCTCGCTTTACTCCGCCTGTGATAAACCGGATTATGAATGGGGCAGTGGTAAGCACCTGCGCCGCACATTTTTAATCATGCAGGAAGTCGAGCGGCTACGCAGGGCAGGCATAACCAGTCCTGAAACTTTGCAATCGTATGTTGATTCCGGATTTCCGGAAAGTCGGAAGAATCTACGGCTGTTTTCCGGAGGGACAACACATATCAGCATAGCCGACAGAAAAGGCAACTGTGCCGCGATGACTTGTTCCAATGGTGAAGGCTCCGGCTTCTTTGTTCCGGGAACCGGGATTATGCTGAACAATATGATGGGAGAGGATGACCTGCACCCCAAGGGATTTCATGCTTCGCCGCCGGGACAGAGAGTTTGTTCGATGATGTCCCCGTCTTTGCTGGTCAGCGGAGATCAGGTCAAACTGGTGATCGGCAGTGGTGGTTCGAAACGAATACGTACAGCTATCACCCAGGTGCTGGATCAGGTCGTGGACTTTGGCCGGGGACTTGAACAGGCCGTTTCCGCGCCGCGGATGTATCTCGATGAAGAGTGCCTGCAGATAGAACCCGGGTTTGCCCGGGAGGCTCTGGAATCGCTCGATACCCAGCTGAATATCTGGAGTGTTCTCGATGTCTACTTTGGCGGAGTGCACGCTGTTATTCCTGGATGTGAAGGTGCCGGAGATCCCCGCCGGGGCGGGTATGTCATTGAAGTTTAGCCCCTGAGTTATCATAGCCTCGTTGGTGATGGCTCGTCCATATACCTGCCGGACCATCAGACTACTCGTGAAATATCCGGTCTGGGGTACAACTGTGACCCCGTTGATTCCGTAAAAGTGGAATTATGAACCCGGTCATTCCGGTCCATGAGCTGTGTTCACTCTTCGATCGTTGGTAATTGGCTGAAACTTTTTGTAAACATTGGGATATAGGAAGTGGGTTCGAAGTGGAATAGAAGTTGCAATAAGAGAGTGCAGTACCTCTTCTTTCTCCTCCTCAACGATACGCCCTTCGGATATTCTTTCCAAAGGGCGTATCGTTATTTTTACTGATCCAGCTCAACTGGGTCAGCTTATCCCTGCCAGCGTTCCAAGCTGGAAAACAATGACAGCCAAAGTAAAGGCGAATACCGTGTTGAAGGCCATGGAAAAGAACGCCCATTTCCAGGAGGATTCTCTGGCAATACAAACTACAGTGACAAAACATGGTGCGTAAAACATGATGAAGAGCAGGGCGGAAATGGCAACCATTTTGTTCCAGCTCTTATCTTCCTTTAATTTTTGGCCGAGCGGCTCCACTTCTTCCACATCGATGTCCCCCATGGAGTAGGCGGTGCCCAGGGTGGAGACAATTACCTCTTTTGCTGCAAATCCTCCCACCAGGGCAATATTGATTTTCCAGTCAAATCCTGCAAAGGATGAAATCGGTTCGAGAACGCTGCCGAGTTTGCCTGCAAAGGAATGACGCAGCGTCTCCTCCTTTTCAAGAACAGCCAGATCGGCAAGCTTTTCGTGGTCACTAACAGTGCTGAGCTGCTGTCGCTGTTGTTCGTAATGTGCTTCTCTCTCTTCCGGTATTCCGGGGAAGGTCATCAGGGCCCAGAGCAGAATAGAAATTCCCAGGATGACCGTCCCTGCTTTTTTGACGTACTGCCATGTCCTCTCCCAGGTATGAATGAGCAGGCCGCGCACCGTGGGGAATCGATAGGGTGGGAGTTCCATGACAAAGGGCGTGGGGGCGCCTCTGAGCACCGTAGCTCGAAAAAATTTAGCGGCAAGAAGAGCGACCACCCAGGCGATCAGGGTGAAGATAAACATATATCTGGCCTTGTTTTCGCTGAAAAAGGCGCCAATCAGAAGGGCCAGTACCGGAAGCTTCGCTCCGCAGTTCATGAAGGGGACGGTGAGCAGCGTGGCCATCCTCTCCTTTGGTGAGCGCAGCGTCCTGGTGGCCATTACCCCGGGAACGGCACAGCCTCCGGCGATTCCCCCGGAGACGATAAACGGCATTACCGATGAACCGTGCAGCCCGAATGTTCTGAAAACCCTATCCATCATATAGGCTACCCTGGCGAGGTAGCCGGTGTCTTCCAGAATAGCGATACTAAAAAACATGAACATGATCAGCGGCACGAACCCGAGCACTCCGCCGACTCCATCAATCACCCCCGAGACAATCATGGATTTCAACAGACCATCGGGCATAGTGGAGTTTACCAGGCCGCCCAGCCAGCCGAAGAAGTTCTCCAGCCAGGTCACGGGCAGTTCGCTCCAGGCAAAGGTAAACTGATATACTCCGAAAAGAACGCCGAGCATAATCAGGGGGCCCAGAAGTCTGTTGGTCAACACCTTGTCAATCTTGTCCGAGGTATAAAGTCTGTCTTCATCGAACGTGTGGGTAATGACGCCCTGGCGCAGCACCGATTTAATGAATCCGAACCGGTGGTCGGCGATAATCGCTTCAGGATAAACGTCCAGGGTGCTGCGGGTATGATTACTTACCTCTTCAACGATACTTTCCAGTTCTCCGGCAACGTCAGAGTCAGCTTCTCTGCCTTTCCCGGTTATCTGTTCATCGTTTTCAAGATATTTGATGGCGGTAAAAAGCGGGGGATAGGTCGAAGTTAAAAAGTTATTTCTCTCTATAATATCGGTGAGCTGCATTATTTTCTCATCGAGGTCCTCACCGTATGATATCGAGGCGTGGTTTTCACGATCATGAGTTTTGGCGACCTCTACCGCAGCGTCGAGAAGTTGATCGACGTCCTGCCCGGTTCGGGCGACGATCCCCACCACGGGTATGCCGAGAAGTTCTTCCAGTTTCTCAGGCTGGATCATCATGCCTCGATCTTTGGCGACATCCATCATATTCAGGGCGATCACCATGGGAACGCCGAGTTCGATGAATTGACAGGTCAGGTAGAGGTTGCGGTTGAGGTTTGAAGCGTCGACAATGTTGATGACGACATCGGGACTTTGCTGGGTTAGATGATCACGGGCAACGATCTCCTCCATTGAGTAGGCGGTCAGTGAATAGGTGCCGGGCAGGTCGGTAATGCTCAGCTCTTTGTCTTTGTAGTTCCTGTAGCCTTCTTTGAGATCGACTGTAATCCCGGGGTAGTTGCCGACATGCTGCCGTGCACCGGTAAGGTAGTTGAAAAGGGTTGTTTTGCCGGCGTTAGGATTGCCCGCCAGGGCCATGGTCAGTTTGTTTTTCATGTCAGGGATATCTGAGGGTGATGGCATGAATGAATCCTTTATCTGTATGTCTTGAGTGTCTCTCAGGGCGATGGGCGCACCTGTAGCCTTTTAAGAATTTGATTTACAATAAATTATGATGGCGTCGTAAAAAGCCCGATCTCCCGCGTTGCAGGTTTTTGACAGACCTTCGACATACTATCTGTATTGTCGAAGGTCTGTCAAAAACACTGCGCCTTGTATATCGAACTTTTTATCTAGCCATCTGAGAACTCCGTGGCGACTTTTTACGAGATTATCAAATTATAAGCGATAAACTATTGCGTAATTCAATTGAGGGGAGTGATGAAGATAAGGTCGGCTTCATTATTTCTCAGGGTAAGCGTGGAATTCATGACTTGAATGGCAACCGGATCTTTCAGCGGTGCTCTTCCTTGTATCTTAATTTTAGTTCCGGGAACCAGGCCCATCTCCATTAGTCTTCGGCCCAGTTCACCGTTGGCTTTGATTGAAGCGATAATACCGGACTGCCCCTTTTTCATGTGGCGTAATGCTATTTTCTCCATCATACATTCCTTTTTCTCTTATTTTTTTAATCCCTTTCGAGAGGAGCAGCCTGAGCAATCCCCTCCGCAAGTAGATGAACCGTCCTTATTTGCGCTGTTTTTAAATTGTCTGAGAAACCGTCTGCCAACGGCGACTGCGCAGATAATGATTACTGCTGCAACAACTGCATTTTCCCACATGATTTGGCACCTGTTAATAAGTTAGTCTTGTCTAATATGTAAGGCAAAAAAAAAGCCACCCATATTTTGCTTCGCTCTTAGACCGCCTCAACAAGAATGTTCTCACTGGTTAAGGGATCAAGGCTTATTGTTCCCCCCGCTGTGCGCAAAATACATCGAGAGCCTTTTGTGGCACAGATCACATTGATTTCCTCTCCCGGATACATTCCCAGAGCGGCCATTCTTGCGCACATTTTCCTGTCACCGGTAATTTTGCATATTTTTTTTCTTCCGCACCTGGAGTTTTCTGAAAGTGGAGAGATCTTACCGTCTACCTTCTCTCTGCAGAAAAAATTTTTCAGAACGGAAGTGTTGTTCCAACCTTTTCCAACACAATTTTTCCTTTTCATGTCCTTCTCCGTAGTACTATTTAAACAATTAGGTACACCAAACAATACTGCAAGTCAATCCAAAAATAAAGGAGAAGTAAAATAATTAGGTGCCTATAATATTTTTTATTTTTTCCAGAGATTTCTTTATACGATAGCAGTTGGACAGCGAAACGAGACACAGGTTTTAAAAAAAAAGTGATTACCACTTATTCCCAGCTCAAGGCCAGGGGATGCGGAGTTTCAAGGGGGTATCAGAAAAATATGAAGGGAGGGGGGTGGCGCTTCCGGCAAGAGTTTCAGGGCGTGACTCTTGCCGGTAATGTCTGAGCGTTCGAAAAGAAGGCGCTTCCGGATTTAGCGTACTTTTCCTCTACTCTTTGAAAAGAACGCCCTAAAAAAGCAATTTATCTTTTGATGTTGCAAAGAAGCTTGAGGTTGTTGGGTTCGCTGCGCTCACCGCCAACCTGCCCTTTTAAAATTCAATTGGGGCAAGCCGGCAGGTTGGTGCTGACGCCAGGAAGCCCAACGCTTTTGCTGTGGTTTTCCTGGCTGTTCGGAGCCCTGCGCTTACTGCGCACATCTGGAGCGGAATTTGTTGCTGCTATTGCTTTTTCGTCCAGGAGTCGCGTAATGTAACAATGCGGTTGAAGACAGGTTTTCCAGGACGCGAATCCTTATGGTCCAGACAGAAATACCCCTGTCGTTCGAACTGGAAACGCATGCCGGATTCCGGTTGGTTAAGGCCCGGTTCCACTTTACAGTTTTCAAGTTCGACAACCGAATCGGGGTTAAGGTGGTCGAGAAAGGTGGTTTCCTTATCCGCATCCGGATTTTCCACGGAAAACAGCCTGTCGTACAGTCTTACCCTGCAGTCAATACAATGGTGTGCCGATACCCAGTGGATCGTGCCTTTCACCTTGCGGCCGTCGGGTGAGGACCCTCCTTTGGTCAGCGGATCGTAGGTGCAGTGTATTGCCGTGATTTCACCTGTCTCTTCATCTTTTTCCATGGAAGCGAATTTGATATAGTAGCCGTAGCGAAGACGGACTTCGCGATCAGGGCCGAGACGGAAATATTTCCGCGGAGGATCTTCCAGAAAATCGGAACGTTCAATATACAATTCCCGACTGAACGGCAGAGTTCTACCGCCCATCTCCGGTTTTTGCGGATGATTTTTGGCCTCCACCTCTTCTTCCTGTCCCTCCGGATAATTGTCGATAATCACCTTGAGAGGATCAAGCACACCCATAACGCGCGGTGCCGTATCGTTGAGATCCTCCCGGATGGCATTTTCCAGCACGCCCATATCTATCCAGCTCTCCTTTTTGCCGACCCCGATGATATTGCAGAAACTGCGGATGGAGGCAGGCGTGTATCCTCTTCTGCGCAATCCGGTGATGGTCAACATTCGCGGATCATCCCAGCCGTCCACGAATTTTTCCTCGACCAGTTTCAGCAGCTTGCGCTTACTCATCACCGTGTAGCTCAGATTGAGTCTGGCAAACTCGATCTGGCGGGGATGGCATTCGGTCTGCAAGGTATCGAGTACCCAGTCATAAAGAGGCCTGTGGTCTTCAAATTCCAAAGTGCATAAGGAGTGGGTAATCTTTTCGATGGAGTCGGAGATACTGTGGGTGTAGTCATACATCGGATAGATGCACCAGGTATCTCCGGTCCTGTGGTGAGAAACCTTCATGATCCTGTAGATTACCGGATCACGCAGGTTGAGGTTAGGCGAGGCCATATCGATCTTGGCTCTGAGCACATGGCTGCCTTCGGCAAAATCGCCGTTTTCCATTTTTTCAAACAGTTCGAGGTTTTCATCGATGCCGCGATCACGATAGGGGCTGTTGCGCCCCGGCTCTTTGAGGGTGCCGCGATATTCGCGGATCTGCTCAGCCGACAGCTCGCATACATATGCCTTGCCGGCTCTGATCAGCTGCAGGGCATATTGATAGAGATCATCAAAATAGTCAGAGGCGAAGAAGAGATTGTCCTGCCAGTCGTATCCCAGCCAGGCCACATCTTCCTTGATCGCTTCGACATAGAGATCTTCTTCTTTTGAGGGGTTGGTATCATCAAAGCGAAGATGGCAGCGGCTTTTATATTCCCCGGCAATGCCGAAATTGAGGCATATGGATTTTGCATGGCCGATATGCAGAAAACCATTGGGTTCCGGAGGAAAGCGGGTTACCGGTTGTGTATGTTTACCACTCTGCAGATCATCGGCCACAATCTGACGGATGAAATCCAGTGGTTTTCCTTTTGCTGTATCGTTATGTTCCATAATAATTCCGTATTCGATAGGTGATAATACCGTTAAAAGTCATCAAAGTCATCGAGGTGGATGTTAATCAAATAGCTTTACCGCATTGCGCAGTCTCTGCACTACCTTGTCTCTGCCTATCGCCATAACTATGTCAAACATCGACGGACCGGCAAGCTGACCGGTAAGGACGGTGCGCATGCCGTTTATGATGATGCCCGGCTTTATCTCAAGTTCTGCAGCCATTTCCCGGGAGACCCGCTCGGTTTCCTCGAGAGTGAAGGACTCAAGGGCGGCATAACGCTCAGCAAGCTCGGGAAGCCACTGCTGCAGTTCCGGATATTTGACCAGATTCTTTTTGCGTGCTTTATCGCAAATGGCGTAGTCCTCGGCAAAATATGCCCGGCCGGCCTGGGCAAAATCCTTGAGAGTGTGAAACCTGGAACGGATAAGATCAAGCGTACTCAGAAACCACTCTTTTTCTTCCGCAGCATAGTCCTCTTTCCAGAGACCTTCTTTTTTCAACTCCTCTCTGACATATTCTCCCAGCTCTTCAATGTCCATGGACCGCAGATAATGTTCATTTATGGATATTGCCTTGGGATCTGTAAAGAATTTAGGATCGTTTTTGCGATAGTTGAAAATCGAATGCGATTTATTGATCCTCTCCAGGGAAAATCGTTCGATCAGTTCTTCCCGTGAGAAGATTTCCTGGTCGTCTCCGGGAGACCAGCCGAGAAGGACAAGATAATTATTGAAGGCCCAGGGGAGGAAGCCGTGTTCCTTGTAAAACTGCACGGCAACGATTTCACCATGGCTTCTTTTAGAGATTTTGGCCCTTTTGGTGTCCATAGTCAAGGGTATATGGGCAAAAACCGGCAGTGGGGCCTCGAGGGCTTCGTATAAAAGCACCTGCCTGATGGTGTTGGTCATATGATCCTGCCCTCTGATGACATGCGTAATCCTGTCGCGGATATCATCCACCACATTGCAGAGAAGATAGAGGGGTTTGCCGTTGGAACGAACAATGACGAAATCATCGATTTCGGTGTAGTTGCAGTCTATTTTCCCGAGAACCTTATCGTCATAGCTGAGTATGCCTTGCCGCTCGGGTACCTTGAAACGTATGATATAAGGAGTTGAGGCTGCCTCTTTTTCGGCAATTTCGGCCTCGCTCAGCCGACGGCAGGTGCCGTCATAGGCCAGGCTTCCCTTGGCGGCAAGGGCAGCTTCTCTTCTGACCTCGAGTTCCTCTTTGGTGCAGTAGCATTTGTAGGCCCTGTCCTTGGCGAGGAGTTCGGCTGCGGCTCTCTCGTGGTCTTCGCTGAATTCGCTCTGAAAATAGGGCCCTTCATCCCAGTCGATTCCAAGCCAGGTAAGTCCTTCAAGTATACCTTCAATAGATTCACTGGTGGAGCGTTCCACGTCGGTGTCTTCTATTCTGAGAATCAGTTTGCCGCCGGTTTTTTTTGCATATAACCAGTTGTAAAGTGCTGTCCTTGCACCACCAATATGGAGATACCCGGTTGGGCTTGGTGGAAAACGCAGTCTGGTTTCACTCATTGTTGCTCCTTATATGTTGAACGAAGTCTTTATATTGCAGTTGAACCTGTTATTGTAACACTATCATGGAAGATAAAAAGAGATGTTTTCAAACGACGGTGGTGTAATTTGCAGTGCAGAGTCAGTAATAGAATTTTTTTTTGCTATTTGTAATTAAGGAAGAAAACCTTTTATATATCTTCTTCTTTCGTTAATTTCAATGCTTATCCTTAAAGGCTCCATCTTCCGTCTTGTCGTTCCAGTATACCTGATTTCTGCCTGGTTCTACGACATCCGAGATCATTTTTAGAAATATAATATCTTACGAAGAGAAAATCCGGTATTGCAGGAGATTTGGAATTTTTGTTGTCCTTGAGGGGCAATGACGTTATATTCGAATTCCTCGATAATATACTCTATCTTATCAACGTTGCTGCCGAAAATAATATGGCTGCCGTGATCCGGAATCTGTCGGTTCACCCGATGAACAACCTGCCGGGGGAATACGATTACGTAATTTTAAGGAGCAGAGATGAAAGTACTGATTAGTGACAATTTATCCCCCATTGGCGCAGAAATCCTGAGAGAGGCCGGTTTGGAAGTTGATGTCAACACCGGTCTGGCCCCTGAAGAATTGAAAAAGATCATCGGTAAATATGACGGTCTGGTGATCAGGAGTGCGACGAAAGTGACTCTTGATATTCTCGAGTCGGCAACGAATCTCAAGGTAGTGGGAAGAGCCGGTATCGGACTAGACAATGTCGATATTCCCGCGGCAAGCCAGAAGGGGATCGTCATTATGAATGCACCCAATGGTAACGCCATTACCACCGCTGAGCATGCCATATCCATGATGATGGCTCTTTCGCGCAATATTCCCCAGGCCACTGCTTCCATGAAAGAGGGGAAGTGGGAGAAGAAAAAGTTTATGGGGCGCGAAGTCACCGGGAAGACATTGGGCATTATCGGAATCGGCCGCATCGGTGGAATTGCCGCTTCCCGGGCACAGGGACTGAAAATGAAGACTATAGCCTATGACCCGCATATGCCCAAAGAGACGGCTGAAAAAATTGGAGTTGAACTGGTCGGTCTTGAAGAATTGGCCAAACGTTCCGATTATATCACCGTCCATGTACCTATGACCAAAGAAACCAAGGCGTTGATATCCACTGAATTTTTCAAAAATATGAAGAATGACGCCATGTTTATAGACTGTGCCCGTGGCGGAGTCTGTGACGAAGAGGCGCTCTACCATGCTTTGCGTGACGGTGAAATCGGCGGAGCCGCTCTCGATGTTTTCGCCGCCGAGCCGACTACCAGGGATAACTGTCCCTTGCTGGAGCTTGATAATTTTATATGTACGCCGCACCTTGGTGCCTCGACCAGTGAAGCACAGGAAAATGTAGCCGTTTTGATCGCCCAGCAGATCGCCGACTATCTCCTTAAAGGTGTGGTTACCAATGCGGTCAATGTCCCCTCCGTCAGTGACGATGTGCTCACCCAGGTAGGGCCTTATATAGCTCTTGGAGAGATGCTTGGCAGTTTTCATATGCAGATGACAAAAGGCGGCATCGAAGAAATCACCGTGGAATACAGCGGCGAGCTTGCCGAACTTAACACCAGCCCCATAACCATCGCTTTTCTCAAGGGTTTATTCACTCCTATCCTCAAGGATGCGGTCAATTATGTCAATGCTCCGATTATCGCAAAGGACAGGGGCATTAAAGTGGTCGAGGCTAAATCGGAGCGTTCCGACGATTTTATCAACGTGATGACTTCCCGTGTGCGCACCAGTGATGGTGAAAATGTTTTAGTGGGTACTGTTTTTGGGAAGAATGAACCGCGGTTGGTGCGTCTCAATACTTTTCGCCTTGAAGCTCTGCCTGCCGGTCCCATGCTGCTGGTCTACAATAACGATGTGCCCGGAGTAATCGGAGCATTGGGTACTGCTCTCGGCATGGGAGGCGTCAATATCTCGAGGATGACGGTGGGAAGAGAGGAGACCAGTCGGCAGAACATCATTGTACTCGCCACTGATTCGCTTGTATCCAAAGAACTTCTCGCAAAAGTCTGCAGTCTTGATAATATAACCGATGCGGTGGTATTGGAGCTGGCCGAATATACTTCGTGATTTCTTGACAATAAGTATTGAGCACTTATTTTTCACTGTGACCGGCTGTTGGCAGAGGCACTCAAGTGAATGTCAATATCATTGCGGGTAAGTATTTGAAATGACATTCGAACAGAGCTGGAAGGCAGTGTTTGCCATACCAGCCCTACAGAGAAAAGAGGTAAGGTATGATGGTAGACCAGAAAAAAGAAGATTGTGCATGTCAAGAAGGGAAAGTTCCGGATAAAGAAGGCAGATGCGTGATGCCCGAGGTGACCTTTTCGGCTTTTGTGATGTCGCTCAATACCTCAGTCCTGTTTCATTTGGGATTGCTTGAGGACCCGGCTACCGGGAAAAAGACCGTTGATCTTGATTTGGCTCGGCACGGTATCGATACTCTTACCTTGATACAGCAGAAAACCAAGGGAAACCTGGCCAGGGACGAGGAAGAGATGCTCAAGAATATCCTTTACGATCTGAAGATACGCTTTGTGCAACTGGCAAAAAATTAAAGCATCCCCGAAGATATCGACAGCGCAGAAACGTGGTGGCTTCTTCTGATCAGGATAACCAGTGAAAAGCAATATTCAGGATAACCTCGAACTGCATCTCCAGGCGCCTGCCAAAATTAATCTGATCCTCCGGGTCATCTCCAGAAGAAGCGACGGATACCATGAACTGGAAACGTGGATGCAGAAGGTTGGACTGTATGACACGATGGATGTATCCATAAACGGTTCCCCGGGGGTGATGGTCACCTGTTCTCATCCTGAAATTCCGGACGACGAAACCAATTTGGTCTGGCGTGCTGCGGATCTTTTTTTTAAAACCAGTCGCAATGCCCGGGGCAGGGGAGCAACTATTCATCTGGAAAAACACATACCCGTTGCCGCGGGACTGGGCGGCGGCAGCAGTGATGCCGGTACTTTGCTGCGTGGCCTGAACACCTTTTTTGGAAACGAATTTGACGACACCGCCATGATTGCTCTGGCGGCCTCTCTCGGTGCGGATGTTCCTTTTTTTGTGATAGAGGCCCAAAGTGTCCTGGCCACGGGTGTCGGAGAAAAAATGCTGCCTGTACCGGCGCCTGAGGACTGTACCTATATACTGGTGAACCCCGGGTTCAGTGTTTCCACAGCGACGATTTTTGAAAAATATGCATTGACAAGGGCAGTTAAAAATTCTACATTGACGGGTTCTCAAAAGCTGAGTCAGGAAAACCTGCATGTCTCAGCACTTGAGAACGATCTGGAAGCGGTTGCCGTCACTTTATATCCGGTCATCGCCGACATCAAGGAAGAGCTGAAAAGAGCGGGTGCTTACCACGTGTTGATGTCCGGCAGCGGGCCGACGGTTTTCGGTATATTTCCGGAAAAGTCGAAATTCCCGGAGAAGACGATTGGAGATATCGTGCATCGACTGCGACTAAAATTCGGAGATAAAGTTTATAGAGTGGGATAAGAGTTGGGGTGTAGCCAAGTGGCCAAGGCACCGGGTTTTGATCCCGGCATTCGTAGGTTCGAGTCCTACCACCCCAGCCATTGCTTTACCAAATTTCCGACAACTGATTGAGAAACATGCCTAATATTATTAAGATATTCTCTGGAAACGCCAACCAGAAAATGGCTGTCGAGATTGCCGCGCATCTGGATCTTCCACTATCCCAGGCGGACGTGAAGAAATTCAGCGACGGTGAGATCTTTGTCGAAGTGAAGGAAAATGTACGCGGAGCCGATGTCTTTGTAGTGCAGCCGACCTGTACCCCGGTGAATGATAACCTGATGGAGCTGGTTATTATGGTTGACGCTCTGCGACGAGCCTCCGCGCGCCGCATTACTGCGGTTATGCCTTATTATGGCTATGCGAGACAAGACAGAAAAGTTGCCCCAAGGGTGCCTATTTCAGCCAAAGTCGTTGCTGAAATGCTCATGGCGGTAGGCGTGCGCAGAGTACTGTGCATGGACTTGCATGCCGGACAGATTCAGGGGTTCTTCAATATTCCTGTTGATCATCTCTACGCCGCACCGATCTTGCTCAGGCATATTTCCAAAGAATTCGAGGACCCGATAATGGTTTCCCCGGATGCCGGTGGCGTTGAAAGGACAAGAGCCTTTGCCAAGAGACTTAATTGCGGGCTCGCCATCATTGACAAAAGGCGTGAGCGACCAAATGAATGTGAGGCGATGCACGTTATCGGCAATGTCAAAGGGAAAACGGCCATTCTGCTCGATGATATGGTAGATACCGCCGGTACTTTGTGTAGTGGAGCGGAAACTCTTCTGGCCGAAGGCGCCAAGGAAGTTCATGCCTGCTGTTCTCATCCGGTATTGTCCGGACCGGCTGTTGAAAGAATCACCAATTCAGTGATAAAAACTCTCGTAGTCACCAACTCCATACCATTACGAAAGGAAGCGCGAGAGTGTAAGAAAATTAAAGTGCTTCCGGTATCAAATCTGCTCGCGGATGCTATTAATAGAATACATAATGAAGATTCCGTCAGTTCACTTTTCGTGTAGCTGGACTATATATCGATTACACAACCAAGTAAAACGCCATGTTGCTCGCTAGACCGGGTAAACCATTGAGCGAAGGAGAAAGATAATGTTAAAGGTAGAAATGACCGCCTCCGTCCGTAAGGAAACAGGAAAAGGAGCAATGCGGCAGATGCGCATGAAGGGGATGACCCCTGCTGTTGTTTATGGGGCCGGTGCCGAGGCTCTTCTTCTCAAGCTTGAGACACGGCCGTTTTTCAACAAGCTGCTCAGTATTTACCGGAAAAATGCTATTATTTCCCTGAATCTGGATGATGGTTCCACCAAGCATGTTCTTGTTCAGGATATTCAAACGGATCCTATTAAAGATACTCTGCTGCATGCCGATTTCATCGAAATCGATGTGAGCAAGCCACGGGTGTTCGAGGTTGCCATCAGATACACTGGCGTTGCCAAAGGTACCGATCTCGGTGGTATCCTCAATGTTATCAATGACACCTTGGCGATTGAAGCTGCTCCCCTGGATGTACCTGATGAATTTGTAGTGGATATCGCGGATCTGAATATAGGCGATTCCATCAGAGTTGATACCATAGACATTCCCGAAAACTGCACTCTTGTGACTGATCCTGAATCCGTTTGTGTCAGCGTCGTCTCTCTCCAGAAAGGCGCAGGGGAGGGCGAGGAAGAGGCTGAAGAGGGTGAAGTTGAGGCTGTAGCTGCAGCCGAAGAAGGCACTGAAGAATAATCCGTTCTGCGGCTATCTTACATAGCCGCGGATATCATAGATCCAAGAGAGTAATAAGATCCGGTGGGAGCATATGCCCACCGGATTATCTTTTTGTGATAAGGGCATTTCCCTCTCCTGAGCCGGTAGAGCCGGATAGGTGTCTTGGAGATATGGAGTTGATTGATCATCCGTTTTAGTTTTTTACACGTTTTTGGAGTGAACCCCTGAAATGCCACCTGATAGCTTCCTTCTTGTCGGTCTTGGAAATCCTGGTGCACAATACTCCGGAACCCGTCACAATATCGGTTTTGATGTCATTGATGCAGTAGCCGGGAAGGATGGCTCTGCTGTTTTCAGCGGGAAATGGGATGCCCTTGCGGCGAAAGTTTCATTATGGGGCGCCACTTTGCATCTGGTTAAACCCCAGACCTATATGAATCTCAGTGGAAAAGCCGTAGCTCGATTTGTCGATTTTTTCAAAATTCCTCTTTCTTCAATGATCGTTATCCATGACGATCTCGATATGAAAACCGGCCGCCTGAAACTCGTGCGTGGAGGCGGAGCCGGAGGTCATAATGGCATCCGTTCCATTGTCGACAGTATCGGCAGCCCTGACTTTTATCGCCTCAAAATCGGCATTGGTCGTCCCGGAAGTGGGTCGACACCTCCTCAGATGCCAGTCGAAAGATATGTTCTCACCTCGTTTCATCAAGAAGAATCACAGCTTATAGCAGAAAGAATGAGCGAAGTTGTTGTCGGTCTGCAAAAATTTATCGAAGGGGATGCCAATCAGGCCATGAATTTCCTCAACAGCTTCAAGTAGTATTCTTCCTGATACACTTTCCACCTCAAAACGCCAGCCGCGAGTGACTATCTCGGACTTGGACATTCTGTCTGAAACTTGAGTGAAATTCAAAATATGCGCGGTTTCGGACAGAGGCAAATCGGGCTGTCTCTCAAGGATGCCGGGCAACAAAATTTTCCCCGATTCTGATACTTAGACGAACAAACCATCTGATTTTTTCTAAAATCAAGGGCTTTTTTCGAACGAATATGTTATACTCTTTATGTTGTCCAAAAAAGTAAAAACTAATTTATTAACCGAAGAACCCAGGCCTGTAATAGTTGGTGTCTGCCCAGGAAGGTTCACATATGGCTCTTCCGGTCATCAAGAGGTATACTATGTTTGAATACCTTTTGTGGTATGGTTCGCAGGTTATGAAGATGAGGAGATTGTAGTGTTTGCTAAAGGTGATATGGCTGTTTATCCAGCCCATGGTGTTGGCGTAATTAAGGCTATTGAAACTCAGAATGTCGGAGGCGTTGATCATAAGTTTTACGTGTTGCAGATTCTCGATAACAACATGACGATTATGATCCCGACGGTGAGCAGTGAAAATGTCGGCCTGCGAGCTATTGTCTCAAAAAATGAAGTTGATACGGTTCTCGATATATTAAAGGATCGTGGTATTGAAATCGGTTCGCAGACCTGGAATCGTCGTTATCGCGATTATATGGAAAAGATCAAAACCGGATCGATACACGAGGTTGCCGCTGTACTCCGCGATCTCTTCCTTCTCAGTGTTGACAAAGATTTGTCGTATGGTGAGAGAAAAATGCTTGATACAGCCAAGGGGCTGCTTGTTAAAGAGCTATCCTTGGCCAAGAAGGTCGATGAACTTAATATCAGTAATGAAATCGAAACAATTTTCGCGTAATTCCTCCTGTGCTGTTTAGCGGCAATATTTTCCCACAGTAATGTAATGCATGTTTGATGGAAAAAGAAACAGCCCACTCTCCCGATCAGCCCGGCACCGGAGTTGCAGTACATTATACTCTCAGCCCCGATAATGCCGGGCTGCGGCTTGACCATTTTCTCGTTCTCCAGCTCCCGGCTCTTTCCCGAACACAAGTGACAGAGGCTGTCAAGAAAGGAGATATCCAGCTCAACGACAAACCTGCCAAAGCCAGCCGAAAGTTACAGCCCGGAGACATCGTCAGCGGCTGCATTAAAGAATCGGAAGAATTCTCGGTAACACCTCAAAAAATAGAATTTGATATTCTTTTCGAGGATGAGCATATTCTTCTTATCTCAAAGCCGCCGCAGCTGGTTGTGCATCCCGCCAACGGTAATCCGGACAATACCCTGGTCAATGGATTGCTGTATCACTGCAGGGCTCTTGCCGAGGTTGGAGATCCCGTGCGGCCCGGCATTGTCCACCGGCTGGATAAAGATACATCCGGTGTAATGGTGGCAGCCAAAAACAATGAAGTACACCGGAAGCTTGTCGATATTTTCAAATCACGGCGGATCACTAAAAAATATCAGGCCATTGTCGTAGGAGTACCCCGCGATGAAAAAGGCCGAATTGTTGCACCAATCGGCAGACATACGGTTAACCGGAAGAAAATGGCCATTCGGGAACGCAACGGCAAATTTGCGGTAACCAACTGGTGGCTGAAGCAGAATTTCGCGGGCAGATACTCCCTTCTGGAACTGGTTATTGAGACAGGCCGCACCCATCAAATTCGAGTACATTTGGCATCAACAGGTCACCCGGTGGCCGGTGATACTCTCTACGGGCCTGGGCGGCATGATCCTCTGTTTCCCAGACAGATGCTTCATTCCTCAGAATTGCGTTTTGATCATCCTGTAACTGGTCGTAAGGTTGTTGGAACGGCACCGCTCTGGCCCGATATTTTGAATGTAATCGATGCACTTGAACATGGAGATATGCGGTGATAATCGCAGTTACCGGCTCTATTGGATCAGGGAAAAGCAATGTTGGCCGCAGACTTGCCATGCTCATGCAGGCTGAACATTGCGACGTCGATCACATCTGCAGGGAGTTGATGGCTAAAGGAGGAGAGGGCTGGCAGCGGGTAATCACTACCTGGGGGCTGCGCTTTCAGGCTGATGACGGTTCCCTTGACCGGGTGAAACTGAGGGAAGCTATCTTTACTGAGCCTTCAATAAGACTGGAATTGGAAAACATCCTGCACCCACTGGTGCATGAGCATCTTCATGATCTGATAAGCAGGTGTAAAAAAAACGGCAAAGCCCTGGTTGCCGAAATTCCGCTTCTGTTTGAAACAGGCTGGCAGGATGAATTTGACACTGTTGTGACGGTGTCGGCCACCAGGAGTCAATGTATCGACAGAGTCATGACGAGGGATAAGGTTTCCAGGGATCAGGCAATCAAGGCTCTGGATGCGCAAATGGATATGGATGAAAAGATCCGGCACTCCGATTATGTCATTGATAACTCCGGTTCCGAGGAAAAAACCCATCTTCAAGTTGAAGCACTCTCCTTGGATTTGCTGAGAAAATAAAATGGTAATTATTCAGAGGTAAGTGCAGACTCCGGCACCCCATTTGCACACGATCAGCTCATACTATCAAGGCACACTATATTTTTTCGGTCTGCTTGTACGCATCTGGAGCACTGATGAATGGTTACTTATAATGATTGGAAAGCGGATATTTTTCCTGCAAAAACACTTGACAGCTGAGAAGGGAAACCGTATAAGAGAAGCATCAACCGGAAAGAGTATCCTGCCCTTGATGGATCAAAAACACTCTTAGCAACAAAAAGCTAACCCACAAGCGGGAAAGTATCTTCACGAAATCCTATTTTTAAAACTAAGAAATTCTTTGCCAAGGTACCAATTAGAAAATCCTGCCCATATACCGGGTTAAAGAAAAGACCTGTTTCATAATATAATTCATTCTTCACCAATCTATACAATAATCCAACCAAATCATTGATTAAACCGGGAAAGCTTGCCTGGTGGGCCTCGTGCCGGAGAATTTGGCAAACTTTGTCATGATTACCTGTGAAGGATAAACTTATTACCACTGTTAAATTACCGCTGTGTTTTGAAAGGAGAAAGCAATAAATGAATTTGGCGGAACTAAAAGTCAAAAAAATCGGTGACTTGGTAAAACTTGCACGTAGTTTTAAGATCGAGGGCTATAGTTCCATGCGCAAGCAGGAACTTATCTTTGCACTCCTGCAGGCGCAGTCTGACAAAGAAGGTCAGATGCGCGGCAATGGAGTTCTGGAGATTCTTCCAGACGGTTTCGGCTTTTTACGAGCTCCCGACTACAATTATCTTCCCGGTCCCGATGATATATATGTTTCACCTTCACAGATACGGCGGCTTAATCTGCGCACCGGTGATGTCATTGAAGGACTGGTGCGCGCTCCCAAAGAAGGAGAGCGCTATTTCGCACTGCTCAAAGTGGAAAGCGTCAACTACGATCCACCGGATGCAGTTAAGCAGAAAACCATTTATACCAACCTGACGCCGCTGCACCCTAACGAAAAGTTCAATTTAGAGTGGCAGCCCGACAACTACTCCATGCGCCTTATGGATATGTTTTCACCGATCGGAAAAGGTCAGCGAGGACTGCTAGTAGCCCCTCCCCGAACCGGCAAAACTGTATTGATGCAGAAAATAGCCAACTCTATTGTCCGCAATCACAAGGAAGTATATCTCATCGTCCTGCTTATAGATGAGCGGCCCGAAGAAGTAACGGAGATGGCACGTTCGGTCAAGGCTGCAGAAGTTGTCAGCTCTACCTTTGATGAACCCCCTCAACGGCATATTCAGGTTGCTGAGATGGTTATTGAAAAGGCCAAAAGACTCGTTGAACATGGCAAAGACGTGGTCATCCTGCTCGACAGCATCACACGTCTGGCTCGTGCCTACAATACCGTCACTCCGTCCAGTGGAAAAATCCTCTCAGGTGGTGTTGAAGCGAATGCCTTGCACAGACCGAAACGTTTTTTCGGAGCAGCCCGGAATATAGAGGAAGGAGGCAGCCTCACCATTTTAGCTACCGCACTGGTGGAGA
Source organism: Desulfobulbaceae bacterium (assembly GCA_016278675.1). Classification (GTDB taxonomy): domain Bacteria; phylum Desulfobacterota; class Desulfobulbia; order Desulfobulbales; family Desulfocapsaceae; genus Desulfopila_A. The sequence goes on from JADQBJ010000044.1 coordinate 54,077, forward strand.
CGGGAAGCAAAATGGACGAGGTAATCTTCGAGGAGTTTAAGGGCACCGGCAACATGGAGCTGATTCTTGATAGAAAAATGTCGGATAAACGTATTTTCCCGGCAATGGATATTAAACGTTCGGGAACCCGAAAGGAGGATCTGCTTCTTGATTCGAGCCTGATCCAGAGAATCTGGATTCTGCGAAAGCTGCTTGCTTCGATGAACCCCGCAGACGGGATGGAATTTCTTATAGATAAGCTGAAACATTCAAAGACAAATGCCGAGTTTCTGGATTCAATGAACAGTTGATGGCATAGCCATTCGTAGTGCTACACAAACAGAAATCTGAGATCTTCAGTTGATTGATGGACTCGTAAAAAGCCCGATCTACGTCGTTGTAGATCTGAAACGGCGATTTGCCGTACCACATGTACTGCCAAATCGCCGTTCCAGATACTACGCCTAGTATATCAAGCTTTCTCGAAGTCTGCGCTTATCGCAGAGTCCATCCGGGAACTTCGATAACTTTTTACGAGATTATCAGTTGATTAACTTATAGTAAGAGCTTATGTTATAGAGTTGAGCCTAAGCCATATTGGCCGGTTGTTTATGAGGTGATTGAATAATATACACCTCTTCATTCGCGGTTTTTAAAGATGCTATTTATGCTTGAAATTATTCTTTGATAGGATATACTGTCAAGTTTGCGTTTTGAGTCAAGATGAGAAAACTTGAGCATTGAACGATATATGTAAATTTCGAAGGAGTCAGGAAAGATGAAACCAGATATACATCCGGAATATAACAAAATTAAGGCTGTCTGCGCCTGTGGGAACGAGGTTGAGCTTGGTTCTGTGAACAAAGAGATAAATGTGGAAATATGCTCGGCATGTCATCCGTTTTTTACCGGTAAGCAAAAACTTATTGATACAGCAGGCAGGATCGAAAAATTCAAGAAGCGATACGCCAAACACTTCGAGAACAAGAAAGAAGCATAGTATCATCAAAAGTATGGGGTCCCCCGTGCTGATACAGAATTAAGAGTCCACAACATTTTAATCGGTTGTGGACTTTTTTCATTTTTGATGGCGTCGTAAAAAGCCCGATCTCCGGCGCCTTGTATATCGAACTTTTTATCTAGCCATCTCAGAGCTTCGTGGCGGTCATTTTTATTTTTGATGGACTCGTAATCTGCAACCATTTCATTTCATCCCGGGTTCCAAGTCGTTATACCTGGTGTCCGCTCTTATCCTTGAGCGGGATGAACAAAGTCTTCAGCCATTTCAAATTCTATTTTTTTACGGCATCATAATGTATAATAAATTCGAGGACCTCGAAGAGAAAATCTCTCACCTGGAAGGTCGTCTCTCTGATCCATCTCTCATGGATAACCAGAAAGAATACCAGAATGTGGTGCGGGAGCATACCCAGCTGAACCGGCTCAATGAACTCTACGGCAAGTACAAAAAAGTTGAGCAGGAGATCGAGGGCAATAACACTATTATTCATGACCTTAAAGAGGACAGCGACCTTCGGGAGATGGCCCGGGAGGAAAATGAAATTCTGCAGGAAAGAAAGAAGAAGCTGGAACAGGAAATCCGTATCTTCCTTCTGCCCAAAGATCCAAACGATGACAAGAATACCTTTCTCGAGATACGTGCCGGGACCGGAGGTGACGAAGCCGCCCTGTTTGTCGCAGATCTTTTCAGGATGTATTGCAGATTTGCCGAAAATGAAGGTTGGCGTGTTGAGACGATGAGTTCAAGTCCTCTCGGCATCGGCGGTTTCAAAGAAATCATCGCACTTATCAGCGGCGACAGCGTCTATTCAAAGCTGAAATATGAGAGCGGCGTCCACCGGGTCCAGCGTGTACCCGAGACGGAGACACAGGGAAGAATACATACCTCCGCGGTGACCGTCGCCATCTTGCCGGAAGCTGAAGAAGTTGATCTTAAAATAGACATGAATGAGCTCAAATTCGATGTCTTTCGCTCCTCCGGACCCGGAGGACAGAGTGTCAACACCACCGACTCCGCGGTGCGCGTAACCCATCTGCCCAGCGGGCTGGTGGTAATCTGTCAGGATGAGAAGTCCCAACATAAAAATAAAGCAAAGGCACTGACTGTGTTGCGGGCCAGATTACTTGATAAGATGGAGCAGGAACATCATGATAAGATCAGCCAGGATCGCAAGTCTCAGGTCGGCAGCGGTGATAGAAGCGAGAGAATCCGAACCTATAACTTTCCTCAGGGGAGATTGACGGATCACCGTATCAATCTGACCCTGTATAAGCTGGAAAGCATCATGAATGGAAAACTCGAGGAAGTAATTTATCCTTTAATCGATCATGATCAGGCCGAAAAGCTCAAGAAGGTGCAGTAGGTATTGGGATTTATCAATATGAAGATAGCCCAGCTCTTACGGCACGGCGAGGAAAAGCTCGGTGAAAGTGGAGTACCGGATGCTCTCAGAGATACTGAACTGCTTTTAGGCCACTGCCTGAACATGAGCAGGACCGAGCTCTTTCTGCATGGCATGGATCAGGTGGATAGCGATGTCTCTCAGCACTTCTTTTCTCTTATTGAAAGACGGGCCGCTCGCGAGCCGGTTGCCTATATCCTTGAGGAAAGAGAATTCTGGTCACTCTCTTTCCAGGTAAACAGGGATGTTCTCGTGCCACGGCCGGAAACCGAATTTCTGCTGGAAACAGTTTTTCGTAAAGTGAGCGAGGCAAACGCAGTAATCGATCGCTGTGTCGACCTATGTTGCGGCAGCGGGGTGATTGCCATAGTTTTGGCAATTGAGTTGAATTGCAGGGTCTGGGCTCTTGATTGCTCCGAGAAAGCTCTCGCCGTGACCACCCAAAACAGTAAAAAACATAATGTTGCAGAGCGTATCACCCCGCTTCTCTCCGATATGTTCTCAGGGTTGGAGCAGGCAACATTTCCACTGATAGTCTCAAACCCTCCTTATGTGCGGCGGGATGAGATCGAGCAGGAGCTCGAACCGGAGGTGGCCGATTTTGAACCCCGCCTCGCCCTGGACGGCGGTCTGGACGGGTTTTCCTCTATCCGCCGCATCGCTTTGGAAGTACTGAACTACCTCACCCCGTCCGGAATGTTTTTCATGGAGTTCGGGGCCGGCCAGGCAGATGAGGTCAAAAAAGAATTTGCCTCCGCTTCTGTAAACGGTAGATATTTTACAGTAATTGAGACGTATAAGGATTACAGCGGCAGGGATCGCGTACTGTACGCCAAGACCAATCAATACCAAGAGTGAACGATGGAAAAGCTCATCATCGAAGGCGGCATTCCTCTGAGAGGCCATCTGAAAATCAGCGGTGCCAAGAATGCCGCACTGCCCCTTATTGCCGCGACTCTGCTCACTCCGGGGCGGCACATACTGCGCAACGTTCCTGATCTGCGTGATACCAGAACATTTCTCAAGCTCATGGAAAGTCTTGGCGTCACCTGGCATTATGACGGTTACACGTTGAACATCGACAGCACCAGGCTCGGATTCTCTGAAGCATCATACGAACTTGTCAAAACCATGCGGGCATCCGTACTCGTTCTTGGCCCTCTCCTTGCCCGTCTTGGCAGGGCCCGGGTGTCGCTGCCCGGAGGCTGCGCAATTGGTGAGAGGCCCATAGATTTTCATATACGCGGTTTTGAGAAGATGAAGGTCAATATTCGGCTTGAACAGGGCTATGTCGATGCCGAAATTGACGGCAGGCTGCAGGGCGGCAGCATTAATTTTGATATACCATCCGTCACCGGCACAGAAAATATACTTATGGCAGCAACACTCGCCCAGGGGACAACCGTCATAAAAAATGCGGCAAAGGAACCTGAAATAGGTAATCTCGTCGATATGCTGGTCGGCATGGGTGCCGTGATAGAAGGAAAGGATACCGATAGACTCACGATTCAGGGAGTTGAAAGACTAAGGCCGGCGGAATGTGAAATCATTCCTGATCGTATTGAGACAGGAACATATCTTATCGCTGTCTGTGCAACGGGAGGAGAAGCGACCATCAGCGACTGTAATCCTTCCCATCTTCCTTCACTGCTGGATAAACTGAGGACAGCAGGGTGCCTGATTGAAGAGGACGGCAGCAGTATCCATATCGCAGCCAGGGGAAATGGTAGCGGGGAGTTTTCAATCGGCAGCGCCGACATAAAAACCATGCCCTATCCAGGATATCCCACTGATCTGCAGGCCCAATTCATGGCCTTGATGTCCTTGAGTAATTCCGTATCGGTAATCAAGGAGACAATTTTTGAAAACAGATTCATGCATGTTGCCGAATTACGCAGACTAGGTGCGGATATCCAGACCGATGGCCATACGGCTGTGGTCAAGGGTGTCGGTTCTAAAGGTCTTTTAGGTGCACCTGTAATGGCTACGGATCTGCGCGCCAGCTCTTCATTGGTGATTGCCGGGCTCGCCGCCTCAGGCAGGACGGAAATCTCCAGGATCTATCATCTTGAACGCGGCTATGAAAAACTGGTCGACAAGCTGAGCAATCTGGGTGCAAGGGTCTGGAAGGAGCAGGAATAGTTAAGTTAGCCGGGTCTGAGATATCTCGCTTGGGTTGCTTAATAGAGAGGAAGAGTGACGGTAAATTTCGCGCCACCCAGTGATGAGCGAGAGATACTGATCGAACCTTTGTGTCCTTCCACTATTTGCTGGACTATAGTCAGACCCAGTCCTGTACCATCTGCGCGGTTGGTATAAAATGGCTCAAAGATTTTTTCATACATTTCCTTGTCGATTCCAGGGCCATTATCCTCTACGGAAATGACAAGATTTTCCTTATCGTCAGAGAGGTTCTGTTCCCTTGCCCGTATCTGAATGATTTCCTGTCCTTCAGCACAAAAGGCGATGCTGTTTTGGATCAGGTGATTCATTATGGTGAAAAATTGTTTTTCATCGGCCCATACATCTGTTCTGGGATCAATATCGATTTTGATGGTACTAGTCTCCGGCCATTCCGGATCAGCCCGGCAGACCTGAAGCACTTCTTCAATGCAGTTGAGCAGTGAGAACCAGTATCGTTCAACAAGATCGGGACGGGCGAACTTGAGAAAGTCGGCAATTGTTGAAATGAGCCGGTTCGATTCGCGCAGGATGATGTTAGTCAACATCAGGTTTTCTTTGTTTTCAGCTGAGCTGGCAGAAGAAAATTCGCTGGCAAGGATTTGGGCCGAACCGGAGATGGCGGTTAGAGGATTCCGGAAATCATGGGCTATTCCTGCACTCATCATTCCTATGGCTGCTAATTTCTCGCCCTGCCGTATTTTGCTTTCCAGCTTTTCTATCTCACTGATATCCTGAAGTGTTACAAGTTTGCTGTCTTCCTCGTATGTGGAAGAGATTTTTTTGCCGGAGAGATCTTTTGAGGGCATATGCAGGGAAGTCAGGGAGTAGCCGATACGTATCTTGGTGCCGTCTTTTTTGTAAAAATCGGTAGCCTGCCGGGTTGCCCTGCTGCTCAGATTCAGGTGCGGTAAAATCCTGGTCAGATCATGGCCAATGAGTTCGTCCAGGGAATAGTCGATGATGTTTCGCGCCGCGGTATTGGCAGAAGTGATGATGTGCTGATCATTTGTGGTAATTATTCCGGTGGAGATATTATCAAAAATTGTCTTATACAGATGAGAGAGCTTGTCGAAACTGTAGATGGTATCCGATAACACTTCTTCCGTTGAATGCAGGCGCATGCCGAACATGGCGCTTAACAATGCGGCCAGGAAAAAGGTTAATCCTTTTACGGCGAAGAGATTGACCAGTTCCGGAAGCTTCTGCATCGGGTTGAAATCGAAGACCAGGAAATAATCGGGAACGATTCCCTGGAATTCCAGAAAAAGAATAAAGCCATATGAAATAGTGGCCGCTGCCGCAGCGATCAATCCGCCACGGCGTGGCAGAAGCAGCCCGCCGGTAATGATCGAAAAGAAGTATACAGAGGTGAAGATCGAGTTGGAGATGCCGGTTAAATAGACCAGCAGACTAGCGAAGATGGTGTCGAGAATACATTGGAAAAAACCAAATTTCTGCAGATTCCTTTCCAGCCTGATAAGAATAAGGGCCGAGACGATCGAAATAGTATAAACCAAAAGCAGCAGGAGGATGAGTACTGAATTGGGCAGTATGATAACGCTGAAATGGAGATCGCTTAAAATATAGGTGACGCCCAGAAGCAAGGTATAGAGAACGATGCGAAGAAGCAACATCCATAGCAGCTGCTGCCGCAGGATCTGAGCTACACCTCTGGTCACGGAAAAGGAGAGGCCCAAGAGTCTTCGCAAAGAAAACATCTCTTAGTTGATGCCGTACTTGGTGATTTTGTAGCGGAGCGATCGGAAACTGACCTGCAGCAAATCCGCCGCTTTCATCTTAGAATTGTTTGTCTTTTCAAGTGCATGTCTGATAATGCGCTTTTCCAGACGGGCCATGACCTTATCGAGCCCGGTATCAAATAACTCCTGTTCATTCTCCACCGCATGGAATAACGGTTCACCACTTATCCTTTGCTTATTTTCCCGCAGACCGCCGGCAAGAGAAAGGCTCTCGGGCAGAATGATATTGGTGCTTGCCAGGGCGACTCCCCGTTCTATAATGTTTTCCAGCTCTCTGACGTTTCCAGGATAGTCGTAGTTCATTAGAACCTGCAAGGCATAGGATGAAATCTTCTGTACTTCCTTGCCGAGCAGCCGTGAATATTTTTGCAGAAAATAATCAACCAGCAGGGGCACGTCACCCTTTCTTTCACGTAGAGGAGGAACCCGTATGGGAACAACGGCAAGGCGATAGAAAAGGTCTTCCCGAAAGCGTCCGGCTACAATTTCATCTTCCAGAATTCGGTTGGTGGCCGCAATGATGCGAACGTTTATCGGTTTAATTGTTGTGGAGCCCACCGGTTTGATTTCTCGTTCCTGGAGGACACGCAACAATTTTGTCTGGATGATCGGAGTCAGCTCGCCTATTTCATCTAGAAAAGCAGTGCCGTTGTCAGCCTCCATAAAAAGTCCGGCCTTATCGCCGATGGCGCCTGTAAATGATCCTTTCACGTGGCCAAACAGTTCGCTTTCCATGAGTTCTTCGGGGATAGCGCTGCAGGTGATCGGAACAAAATAGTCGGCGTCGACCTTGCTGTTGAGATGGATTGCCTTGGCCACAAGCTCTTTGCCTGTACCCGATTCCCCATAGATCAGAACATTAGCGGGAGTGGGGGCGATTCTGCTGATGAGATCGAAGATTTTCAGCATCTCCCTGCTCTTGCCGATGATGCCGGGAAAGGAATCAGCGAGCTGCTCACGGGATTGCGGTTCACTTTTCTGCGAAGTGGCGGACTCGATGACGGATTTAATTTCGTCGACATTAAAGGGCTTGGAGATGTAGTCGAAGGCGCCGTTTTTCATGGCGGAAACTGCATCATCGGGAGAAGCGAAGGCGGTAATCATGATAACGGGAAGATCGGAATACAGTTCCTTTACCATTCCGAGCATCTCCAGACCGCTGGTACCCGGCATGCGGATGTCGCTTATAACCAGGTCGAAACCGGAATTTTTCAGCTTCTTCAGGGCAGCATCGGTATTATTTGCCGTATCGACAGCGTAACCTTCTTTGTGCAGCAGGATTTGGAGAAAATCACGCATGCTCTGTTCATCGTCAACGACTAATATCTTGGTCATATCAGTTCCTGAATGGGATGTTGAGCATCCTGGGGATGATGTCGTCAGACAAACGGGGTGCTATTATGTGGATCAGTTTATTTTTCAAAGAATCGTCTCTCCTGCGAACGTAAACCTGGTGAAAAAGAAAAAACCAAGCCGGAATATTGTAAGACAGTATATATGGTAAAAAAACACTTTATTCAACAGGTGTTGAGGCAACCAGGGCACGTTTTCTTCCGGGAGAGAGCTTCTTCAGGTGAAATTCGCGCTTGCTTGCCAGTGATCTATCGGGATATTCTTCGTAATAGACCAGAACTACAGGTTGTCTGCTTCGTGTGTATCTGGCTCCTCCCCGAGGGCTGTTGTGCTCCAGAATCCGTCGTTGAAGATTCGTCGTTATGCCTGTATAAATGGAGTTGTCCGCGCAGGAAACCATATAGACATACCAATGGGTGGTGGTGGTGTTCATGTTCTTCTTCAAAAAGCAGTCCGAAAGAGAGCCGGAGAGGAAATCCGGTACGTCCGGCGCCGCGTGCTTTATCATTTATCGTCCTGACCAGCTGAACCGGCTGGAGCCTTGAGGCAGATCTTCCTGCAAAAAGAAAAGTGAGCCGGAAAACAATCTGAAAGGCCCAAAATCCGCAGGGACGGTTAGGATGTCCATATTCCGGCAAGGTATTGCAAATTGCGACGGCAACTGGTAAAAGATGTCTCTTTAATTACGACACTCCGGCAATAGTAAAATAAATTAGAAAAAATGGAAGATCTAAATTCAAGTAATCAGTTTGAAAATCAGGCCCTCACCGAGCATCTGCGGGAGCTGCGGTCCTGCCTTATCATCTCTTTTATCGCTGTTTTCATAGGCTTCGGTATTTCCTACGGCTTTATACGGCCGATCGGCAGCTGGTTTTTCCGTCCTCTGGTAGAAGTATTGCCGGAGGGGACGTCTTTAATTTTCACTTCATACCAGGAAGGGTTTTTTTTTACCTAAAATTAGCCGTTGTCTGTGGTATATTGATGGCATCCCCGGTTATTTTCTGGCAGATATGGCGATTTATAGCACCGGGACTGTTCAAGCATGAAAAAAAGGTTTTAATCCCTTTTACAATCTTATCAACCCTCTGTTTCCTGGGCGGTTCGGCATTCGGCTATTTCGTGGTTTTTCCACCGGCCTTCAAATTTCTTGTCGGATACAACAATGAATATCTTACCTCTCTTCCTGCCGTGGGTGAGTATTTCTCTCTTTCCCTGCGTTTGCTGATTGCCTTCGGCGTTATTTTTGAAATACCCATTCTGATGGTGTTTCTTGCCAAAATCGGTGTCATTGATGTTGCTTTTCTCAATCGCAACCGCAAGTATGCTTTCCTGATCAATTTCGTTATTGCGGCAATACTCACGCCTACGCCTGATGTTGTTAACCAATTAATGATGGCAGGACCGCTGATTGTTCTTTACGAAATCAGTGTCGTTGCTGTCTGGGTTTTCGGCAGAAAGCAATTTAAAGATTTTGGTGACCCTTCTCAATCTGTCGAATGATGAATCCGTGAAGGAGTTACGGTACCCAGGAGTTCTCCTTTTGGATGTATTATGCTTATTATCGTCAAGATTGAATTGAATCATAAAGCTTTTTCTAAAAAATCGTAAGAAATCGTTAAACTCAGATAAATTAAAAAAAATCATTCATTTTCTTGGTTTCATGGGAAAAAAGATATATGCTTCTAGTATCTTGAAATTCCAATTCAATAAGCCGTAATCTGAAGACTGGAGGTTTATATGACTGATAACTCTTTTATGAAACTACTGGAAATAGGTCGTCCGCCCAATGTGAAAAAGCTTTTCCCTCATTCCAGGGCTCTGCTCGTGAGCGGTAAGGTTATCGATAGAGCAATGCTGAAAAAAGGGAAGGCGATAGCAATTGCCGCCAACGGCCGCTCCCACATGGTACTGCGGGGAGCGCTGCAGGCTGCGCAGCGTGCCAATTCCGCCATTATCGTGGAAATTGCCAAATCGGAATCGAAATACTGCTATGTCAATTTCTGGAATATTGCCAGACAAACCGATGCCATTTGCAATGAGCTCGGCATTACCGTTCCGGTGGCGATACATGCCGATCATTATGGTATAAAAAGCGCTGACGATATAGCCTCTGCCAAAGTCGAGATCCCTTCTATGTTTGATGCCGGCATAACATCGATTGCCATAGATGCCTCGCATATGCCCGATGACAAGAACCTTCTGGCCAATCTCGAGCTCTATGAGTTTGTTCCCGGATGGGCCTCCCTGGAGACAGAGGTCGGAGAAATCAAGGGTGCGGAGGGCCTCTCCACCGTCGATGACGCCTCCTTTCTCATAAAAGGACTTAATGCCCATAATATTTTCGCTGATTGGATTGCCCTCAACAATGGTTCAGTCCATGGTATCGAAGCAAGCGGCCAGGGCATTCAGGTGGAACTCACTGCCGATATTCATCGAAGCCTTGAACCTTATGGTGTTTCCGGCGCCCAGCACGGTACATCGGGCAACAGTTCCGAACGTCTTCGCGAGATAGCCAACAAGACAAACACGACTAAGGCAAATGTGGCTACTGCCTTGCAGATGGTATCGTGGGGGGTGGAGGTCAACGATTACGGCAACGCTATCCTGGATGACAGTGGAAACTTTAAAAAGGTCAGTGGAGAAGGGGTTTCTGAGGAAAACTGGAAAAAAATGGTTGCCTATGCTGAAGAAAAGGGCTGGAAAGGCGGAAACTTCAAAAAACTCAATTTGCCTTTTGAAAATGTCCTTCTGGGACAGTCGCGGGATGTTCGCGAGCGCATGGCAAAGAGAGTCGAGGATTTTGTCTACAACATGCTTGTCAATGTTTTCAATGCCACTGATACCGCGGATATTGCCAAAGATATCATTGCGCAGGCGGGCACGCATGATCTTGGCGCCAAGGCTGAACGGATCGAAGACCCCGCCGAGTGGACTGAAGAGAAGATCATGGCAAAAGCGAAATTGTTGGATATCAATGTAGGTCCCGAAGGGAACTTTGAAGATTGATGGGCTGGTGAAAAGCTCAATCTAGGTCGTTGTAGATCTGAAAAGGCGATTCGTACCAGTACCACCGAATCGCCATTTTTTGATACCCTGGAATTTCGACATTCCGAAATTGCCTGTTCCAGGGTACACACCGGATGAGATGATCTGAAAGAAGCGATGACAAGCAGGTCCGCATGAAGCGGACCCGCAAAAATATTTACTGCCGGTTATTTTTGATGAACGAAATACTTATAACAGGTGCTGCCGGTTTCATTGGAGCACATCTGGCCCAAAGGCTTATTGCCAATGGATCTGAAGTGGTGGGTCTTGACAACCTCAACGATTATTACGATCCGCAGCTTAAGAGAGACCGCATGGCGGCACTTGCCGAAGGCGACGGTTTTACCCATATCGATCTTGATCTTAGCGACCGGCAGGGTATGGAAAAACTCTTTCAGCAGTATCAATTTGATGCTGTCGTCAATCTTGCAGCACAGGCAGGAGTCCGATATTCGCTTATCAACCCCCACTCCTACGTGGATACCAACCTGGTTGGATTTGTTAATATTCTCGAAGGCTGCAGACATTCACGGGTGAAACATCTGGTCTATGCCTCCTCCAGTTCGGTATACGGGGCCAATACCAGGATGCCGTTTTCGGTCCATGATAATGTCGACCATCCTGTATCTCTATACGCCGCCTCGAAAAAGGCCAATGAATTGATGGCCCATACCTACAGCCATCTTTTCGGTTTACCGACAACCGGGCTCAGGTTCTTCACCGTTTACGGCCCATGGGGAAGACCGGATATGGCGCTCTTTCTCTTTACCAAGGCAATTATCGAGGGACAGCCGATAAACGTCTTCAATAACGGTAATATGGAGCGGGATTTTACCTATATCGACGATATTGTCGAAGGTGTTGTGCGGGTGATTAACAAAGTACCCGAGGGAGACTTTGACTGGCAGGGTGATGCCCCTGATCCGGCTTCTTCCTATTGCCCTTATAGATTGTACAATATCGGCAACAATAAAAAAGAGCAACTGCTTCGCTATATTCAGGTTCTTGAAGAATGTCTCGGCAAAAAGGCGGATAAGAATTTTCTGCCGCTTCAACCTGGTGACGTTCCGGCAACCTATGCTGACGTCGAAGGCCTTGTCAGGGATTTTGACTATAAGCCGGAGACCTCAATTGATATCGGTATCGAGAGATTTGTACGATGGTATAAGGATTATTTTAAAATATAATTTTCCGGCCTGCTCGGAGTCTGCGCTTACCTGCGTACATCCGGAGTCGGAGTTTATGCCCGTCAGGGTGCTTATCTCTGAACCGTTACAGTTCAGGGCAAACTGCCGGTTTTTAGCTTTTTGCTGAATAGTTACAAAAAAACAAAGACTGCGTCACAATGAATGGTCTCGTTGTATGGATAGAATTTTTATCACCATAATTAGATTCCGCGTTTAGCATGAATGAGCCAACGACAGGCAGCAAAAGACAGGCCCTGAGATTTGCCGGAAACGCTCATCCTGTTCGCTTTAAAACCGAATTTGAGAACGGCCATGGTGTCGTTGCAGATATTTCGGGCAGAGGATGTGCAATTGCTGCAGCCAGTCTGCCTCTTGCCCGGCAGGAGAAGATCCTCATCAGCATGGATTTGGAAGACGCTGATGATATAATAGAAATCGGTGCCAGGGTTGTCAGGGATGATGGCGGAAATATTGGTGTTCAGTTCATTCATCTCAGCGATGACAACAGACAACGGATTGTGAAATATTTTGCTGCAAAACAGCGCTCCGCCTGATACCCGGTTTAGTCAATACCCTTAATGGTGATTGAGCCATCTGATGGTTCCCAATACTCTTTTTAAGATTTGCGGTACCTTCCTTCCAGACCTTCACTGCATCATTATTCCCCCAAAAAATCATAATCGACAGCTACACTAACTATTTGTTTGGTTTGTTGTCCGAAAACGTTTATATTCTCGCCTTAATAGCTGAATTTTTAAGAAGTGTATATTGACAACGTGTTTGGACTTTTCAATCAGGTATGGATTTTTATATAGCGCGACAACCCATCTTCAACGTTCATAAAAAGCTGCATGCTTATGAACTGCTCTACAGAGGTTATGCCAATAATACTTTGGCGGAAGTGAGCGGCGACAGGGCCACGACAAGTCTGCTCAGTTCGGTTTTTCTGACGGAGGGTATTGGTGTCATCTCCGGGAAAAAACCATGCTTTATCAATTTTACCGAGGAATTGCTGCTCAATAAAACTGCTTATTCCTTTCCCAAAAGCCAGATAATCATCGAAGTAGTCGAAGATGTGAACCCTATCGGAGCGGTGATTGAGGCGATTGCCAATCTCAAGGCCGGCGGCTACACCATTGCTCTCGATGATTTTGTATTTCAAAAAAAGATGGAGCCGTTTGTCGCCCTGGCCGATATCATCAAGATAGATGTACGCCTGACTCCTCTGGATACTATTGTAAAAACCCTCCGTTTTCTCTCGGACTATAAGGTAAAACTCCTGGCGGAGAAGGTTGAAACGCTTGAGGAATTCGAGAAGGCCAACAAACTCGGCTTTCATTATTACCAGGGATACTTTTTCAGCAAGCCTCAGAAGATCCTGGTCAAGGAGCTTGCCTCCGTAAAAATCACTCTTTTCAGCCTGCTGGCCGAGGTAAGTAAGAAAGCGACCACCCTGGAGCATTTGCATCGCATCATCTCTCAGGATCTGGCAATCAGCTATAAGCTGCTGCGCTTCCTCAATTCTGCTTATTTTTACAGACTCGAAAAGGTGAAAAGCGTCAAGCATGCCATTGCCTACCTCGGTGAAAAGGAACTGAGAAGGTTTATTATACTGGTTATCGTCTCCGAACTGGCGACAGAGAAGCCGACGGAACTGGTCAGACTTTCTCTGGTACGGGCAAAGTTTTGCGAACTCCTGGCTAAAAGAAGCTTATTGGCGGAATATGATCTCGAAGTATTCATGGTTGGCATGTTTTCCTTTATGGACACCATGCTGGATGCGGAAATGAAGGATGTGATGGATAAGCTTCCGGTGACGGATGCCGTCAAGGATGCCCTGGTCGGGCGCAGTGGTATGTTGGCTCCATTTCTGGATGCGGTTATCGCTTATGAGCGAAAACAGGATAAAGCATTTCTGCAGTGCATGGAGGAGCTGCATGTCGACACCGCCTGCATTCCTGGGATTTATCTGGAGGCGGTGAAGTATTCCAACGGAGTGGTATAGGGGAGAGACGGACGGGGAGTGACTATTTCATCAGCTTGATGGCGGCCCGGATAATGGCAGTTGCGTCAAGGCCGTTGTTTTTAAGAAGTATTTCCTGGGGGCCATGTTCGATAAAAAGATCAGGGTGGGCCAGTAAACAGGTTTTTATATCATAAAGACCGCGCCTGCTGAACAATTCAAGAACACTGCTGCCGAAGCCCCCCTGTCTGCAATTGTCTTCAATAGTCAACACCTTTTTTGTTTTTGCTGCCCAGTCGCAGATAAGATCACCGTCCAGGGGTTTGATGAATCGGGGATTTATCACCGCGGCTTGTATGCCGACCTTCTGCAATCCTTTAACCGCCTCCAGTGCCGTGTAGACACGATTTCCAACAGGCAGCAGCAGGATATCATCGCCTTCGTGAAGGAGTTCTCCCTTGCCTATCTCCAGCCTTTCCAGACTTTCGACCAGTTCGACCCCGAAGCCTGAACCTCGGGGATAACGCACTGCCGCGGGCCCGCCAAGCTGGACCGCGGTATACAGCATATTCTGCAGTTCTCTTTCATCTTTCGGCGCCATCAGCACCATATTGGGGATAAAGCGAAGATAGGAAATATCAAATACACCATGATGCGTCGAACCGTCATCACCGACAACTCCAGAGCGGTCAATCGCCAGGGTTACCGGAAGATTGGGAATGCAGACATCGTGGATAATCTGATCAATTGCTCTCTGAAAAAATGAGGAATAGATGGCCACAACCGGGTGAAGTCCTTCAGCGGCCAGGCCGGCAGCAAAGGTGACGGCGTGTTGCTCGGCGATCCCGACATCGAAAAAGCGCTCAGGATAAAGCCGGGCAAATTCGGTAAGCCCGGTGCCGGTAACCATGGCTGCGGAAATTGCCGCCAGCCGGTCGTCGGCAGCGGCCATTTTTACCATGGTTTTACCAAAGACTTCGGTATAACTGATAGTGGAAGAGCTCTTGAGAGGCTTTCCGCTTTCAATATCGAAGGGTCCCAGCCCATGGTAGATTCCAGGATCATTTTCAGCGGGTGGATACCCCTTACCCTTGGTGGTCAGAACATGGATCAGCACAGGGCCGGAAATGTTGTCCCTGACCATCTCAAAGGCCTCGATGAGATCGTTGAGCTGATGCCCTGGAATCGGTCCGATGTAGTCAAATTTGAAAGCCTCGAACAACATGCCGGGAGTAAAGAAGCTTTTGAAACTTTCTTCACTTTTTTTAAGCACGTTGAGTATATTTTCACCGACGTTGGAAAGGGACTGCAGCCTTTCTTCCAGGTGATTTTTGACGCGCCGCATGGTACGACCGCTCAGTTTGCGGCTGAGAAAGCTCGAAATGGCCCCGACATTAGGCGAGATGGACATCTCATTGTCGTTGAGGATGACTATCAGATTTTTATTGAGATCGCCGGCATGATTGAGGGCTTCAAAGGCCATGCCCGAGGTCATCGAACCATCGCCGATAACGGCAATGGCTCGATCGGTGCTATGTTTCAGATCCTTGGCCATGGTCATTCCCAGAGCCGCCGAGATAGAGGTGGCGGCGTGACCGGTCTCAAAGGCGTCGTATTCGCTTTCCTCTTTTTTGGGGAATCCGCTCAATCCTTTATACTGGCGCAGGGTGTGAAAATCATTCTGCCTTCCGGTGAGCAATTTATGGGCATAAGACTGGTGCCCGACATCCCAGATGAGTTTGTCGTCGGGAGTATTGAAGACATGATGCAGCGCCAGGGTAAGCTCGACAACGCCGAGACTTGGGGCAAGATGGCCGCCGTTTTTGGAGACGGTGGTTATGATACGTCGACGTATTTCCTCAGCCAAGCTGCTGAGCTGTTCTATGGAGAGTTCGCGGAGATCCTCCGGTGACTGGATATCCTTAAGCAGCACTTTTGTTTGCCCTGTTGTTTCTGGGGAAAGCATTCTGGAAAATTACCTTATTATTTCTTAACGTGATTGATCACTAACCACTTCACAGACTTTTGTACGGATAGGGAAAATTAAAGAGCCTGAATTAGTAGTATATCATGAAATTACACCGTCCGCTAATATGAGCGGGTATAAATATATTCCGCGAGTGCG
Organism: Desulfobulbaceae bacterium; assembly: GCA_016278675.1. GTDB lineage: Bacteria > Desulfobacterota > Desulfobulbia > Desulfobulbales > Desulfocapsaceae > Desulfopila_A. Next base: position 70,096 of record JADQBJ010000044.1, read on the forward strand.
CGAAGCGGATCGGCCGAACTGCTGAAGTTTGCCAGTGCCTCCAGGGCGTCTGAGGTTGCCTGCTGCGCTTTAAGGCGGGTCCCTTCGATGCCGAAAAAGGCAGGATAAGTGGCTTTTCCCTTCGCCTCATCGCTGCCTGCAGTTTTACCCAGTTTTTCCGTAGTCGAAGTGGCATTGAGAAGGTCATCGACAATCTGAAAGGCCAGACCGATACAGTTACCATAGGTAACCAGGGCATCCCGGGCCCTGCTGTCCGCCCCAGCTCCTATGGCACCGGCCTCGACTGATGCCGTAATCAGCGCTCCGGTCTTGCTGCGGTGAATGGTGCGGAGCATTTCAAAGGGATAATCCTGATGCTCGTGGGCAATATCGAGAGCCTGACCGCCAACCATGCCGAATGACCCCGAGGCCCTGGCAATAACATATGTTATTTCCAGCTGTTGCTCCGGGCTGAGCGAGGTAGCCTTATTACCGGTCATTAATTCGAAGGCAAGGGTAAGCAGACCATCGCCGGCCAGAATGGCTGCGGCTTCACCATAGAGTACGTGATTGGTGGGTTTGCCCCGCCGTAATTCATCATTGTCCATGGCCGGCAGGTCATCATGTATCAGTGAATATGTATGAATACACTCCAGCGCACAGGCTATGGGAAGGAGGCTCTCCTGTATGTCGCTGTCGGGCAGAACTGCTTCGGCGGCGGCAAGGCAGAGGATGGGCCGTATTCTTTTTCCTCCGGCAAAGACGCTGTACTTCATGGAGGCCAGATGCTCTGCAAATGGCGGTGCCGGCTCAGGAATGTAGCGCCTCAACGCCTCTTCCACTTTTTCCCTCTGACTAATCAGATAGTTCTTGATCTCCACTCTCTGCCTCATCAAAGGGTTCAGCCTTGAGTTCGCCATCTTTTTTCAACAGTATTTCGACCTTGGCTTTGGCTTCTGTTAATTTCGCATTACAGTAGTCAGCCAGTTTAATTCCTTCATCAAATTTTTTCAGACTGTTTTCCAGGCTTAACTCACCTTCTTCGAGTTCCCTGGTGATTTCTTCCAGGCGGGACAGGGCGGTTTCAAATGTTTTCTTTGCCATTGTCATATGATTGACTGAAATGATGTGCCGTACTTGGCTGTTTCAGATTATGTTATGGATATACTACAGAACCTCAGAATATATTACACTATGCAACAACCTTGCAAGTGTTCATTGTATATATTATGCATTAAGACTCGTTGTAACTATTCAGCGGCACCCCATCTGCACACGATCAGCCCGCAAAACGAAAACATAGTTGCATTATAGTTTTTCCGGGCTGCTCGGAGTCTGCGCTTACCTGCGCACATCGGGAATCGGAGTTTATGCCCGTCTGGGTGCTTCCCTCTGAACGGTTACAGTTCAAGGGAAACTGGGGTTTAGTTTCTTGCTGAATAGTTGCGGCATCACCAATAAAATCCGGGTCATAAATGCAGCATGTAAATTCAAGCCATTACCTGATTACCCCTGAAACTCGGCATCTTCTGGCCCAGGCCGGGACTGCTCTTTTCATCGGGACGCCATAAACCCGTCCATGGGGGCTTCGCTGCAGCCATCCGGGCTGCAGAGACCCGTGAAAAGAGCAGTCCCAACCTTGAGCTGAGGATTAGGGGTAATATCAGAAAACATTATGTGATCACCTCTGAAACTCGGCATTGTCCGGCTTTAAGCTGAGGATTAGAATAATTTGGCAACATTAAACAGCATTCGGAATGAAATGAAGAAACATATTGCTGACTTCTCCCGCTGGCTGGAAGTTGAAAAAGGCTATTCCTTGAATACCGTGGATGGATATCTTCGCGATCTTGAGGAGTTTGCCGATCATTTACCGGACATCACCGCGGTCCAGGAGATCGCTTCCACGCATATCCGCTCATTCGTGGTGAGTCTTCACGGTAAAAATTCCAGTTCCTCAGTGGCCAGAAAGCTCTCCGCACTGCGCACCTTTTTCAGATTCCTCAAACGGGAGAATGTGATAGCCTGCGATCCGGTTACCGGTATCTCTGGACCGAAGATCGGTCAGGCCATCCCTATTTTTCTGACAGTGGATGAGGTTTTCCAGCTCATTGATGAACCTAAGGTTCATGATCGTTTCATGCTGCGCGACCGCGCTATTCTGGAACTGCTGTATTCCACAGGTATCAGGGTTGCCGAACTGGTTTCCCGGGATATTGCCGACCTTGATTTTGCATCTGAAGTGCTTAGCGTGAGGGGCAAAGGAAACAAGGAGCGCCTGGTGCCTGTTGGACGTCCGGCCATGGAAGCTGTTTCCTCATGGCTGCGGCAACGTGACAGCCTGATGCAGGAAAGGGCGAAGCGAGGACGGGATGTTGAAAAAAATGCGCTGTTTCTTAATGGGCGGGGCAGTCGTCTGACGGTGAGGAGTGTTGAGCGGCTGGTTAAATCATACGGTGAGAGAGCGGGAATATATCAGACCGTCACACCGCATGCACTCCGGCATTCTTTTGCTACTCATCTCATTGAAATGGGAGCGGATCTTCGTTCTGTTCAAGAATTGCTTGGTCACTCAAGCCTGTCAAGCACCCAGAGGTATACACATTTAAACCTGGATCATCTCACTGAGGTTTATGACAAAGCGCATCCTCTGGCAGGTAAAGACTCAAATTGATAACAGGTGTTGAAAAAGGTAAGGCGTTGCACAATATTTGTGCTCCATGTTTCACTGCGTCTTGCCTACCGCTATACTTGCCAATTGAAAACTACTACAAAATTACCGACTATTATGAAAATACGCGCAACAACGATAATTACAGTACGACATAAAGGAGAGGTTGCCATTGCCGGGGACGGCCAGGTGTCCCTTGGGAATACCGTGATGAAGCATCAGGCCAAAAAGGTGCGAAGACTCTATCACGGCAAGGTTATCACCGGCTTCGCCGGAGCGACTGCCGATGCCTTTACTCTCTTTGACAAGCTTGAGCAGAAGCTTGAACAATATAATGGCAACCTGATGAGATCGGCTGTGGAACTGGCCAAGGACTGGCGCATGGACAAAATGCTGAGACGGCTCGAGGCTATGCTGATTGCAGTGGATCAGGAGCATTCCCTGCTGCTTACCGGGACAGGCGATGTTATCGAGCCGGACAGCGGAGTTCTCGCCATCGGTTCAGGCGGGCCATATGCTCAGGCTGCAGCTCTGGCCCTGACCGGCAACAGCGATCTCAATGCTGAGGAAATTTGTAAAATATCCATGGAAATCGCCGCAACAATATGCGTTTATACTAACAATCAAATAGTCATAGAGAAAATATGAATAACGTTCACTCGCTGACACCGCAGGAAACTTTACATGAACTCGATAAATATATCGTCGGCCAGGCAGATGCCAAACGGTCGGTGGCGATTGCCCTCAGAAACAGATGGCGCAGGCGGCAGGTGCCGCCGCCTCTGCGGGATGAGATAGTTCCTAAAAATATTATCATGATCGGGCCAACCGGAGTCGGCAAAACGGAAATCGCCCGTCGTCTCGCCTCTTTGGCTCAGTCTCCGTTTATGAAAGTGGAAGCCTCCAAATTCACCGAAGTCGGTTATGTGGGCCGGGATGTGGAGTCGATAATCCGGGACCTGGTTGAAATTGCCGTCACCATGGTGAAGGACGAAGAGAAGAAACGGCTTGAAGGACTGGCCGAAGTAAATGCGGAGGACAAGATTCTCGACATTCTTCTGCCTCCTAAACCGGAGGGCAGAGGCTATGCAGAGGGGCCGGACGGTAATACTTCCTTTACCCTGCAGACCACGGATACTTTGCCACGGCAGACAGATCAGTCCGGCAAGGAAACCACCAGGGAAAAGTTCAGGAAAATGCTGCGGGATGGCAAGCTTGACGAGCGCGAAATAGAGCTCTCCATTACCGAATCCGGCAATATGCCGATGGTTGAAATTATGACCACCAGCGGTATGGAAGATATGCAGTCCAACCTGCAGGATGCCTTCTCCAAGCTCTTTCCGAAAAAGAGCAAAAAAAGAAAGTTAAAAATTCCCGAGGCCTTTGAAGCTCTGACCAAAGAGGAAATGGAGCGGTTGGTCGATATGGACAAAGTGCGCAAGGAAGCGCTCAAGAGAACGGAAGAGTCCGGTATCGTCTTCCTGGATGAAATAGACAAGATAGTTTCCCGGGGCGGCGGCGGTTCACAGGGGCCGGAAGTTTCCAGGGAAGGTGTGCAGCGTGATCTTCTGCCGATCGTCGAGGGTTCTACGGTATCCACTAAGTACGGCATGGTAAAAACGGACCATATTCTTTTCATTGCCAGCGGCGCCTTTCATGTAAGCAAACCATCCGACCTGATCCCTGAGCTGCAGGGACGCTTTCCGATCCGGGTTGAACTCCATTCTCTTGGCAAGGAGGAATTTGTTCGCATTCTCACAGAGCCGGAGAACGCCCTGATCAAGCAGTATATCGCCCTGATGAAGACTGAAGGCATCGAACTGCAATTTGAAGACGGTGCCATCCAGGAGATTGCCGAGATCGCCGTAGCCGTCAACGAAAAGACCGAAGAAATAGGGGCCCGTCGCCTGCACACCGTGATGGAGAGAGTACTTGACGAACTCTCTTTTGACGCCACGGAAAGAAAGGATGAAATATTTGTAGTCACAGCTGAATATGTGCAGAAACAGCTAAATGATATTGTCCAGGATCAGGATCTCAGCAGGTTCATTCTCTGATGGCGTCGTAAAAAGCCCGATCTCCGGCGTTGCAGGTTTTTGGCAGACCTTCGACATACTGCCTGTATGGTCGAAGACCTGCCAAAAACACTGCGCCTTGTATATCGAGCTTTTTATCTAGCCATCTCAGAGCTTCGTGGCAACTTTTTACGTGTCCATCAAATCTGATTACCCCTGAAACTCAGCATTTTCCGGTCCAGTCCCGACCTTGAGCTGAGGATTAGGGGGAATCAGGAAACGAAATGATTAATATGAATACTATCGACAGCCTTTTGAAGTATTGTTCGCTATGCGGCGATGAATATAGAGCGGAAATTACTCTTTGTGCAGCCTGCGGCAAAGAACTCATCAGCGGTGCGGATCTGCTGGCGCAGACAGCGGAGAACCTGCAGTCGGAGAGTGAGATCAGCGAAATCAGTGAAGGTGATACTCTACTGACGGTAAGAAAAGGCGGTCTTTACGACATGAAGAATGTGAAGAGGCTGCTTGGCAACTCTTTCATTCCGGCGTTGATCACCAAAGATGACAGTTGCGGTCGTGGTTGCTGCGGTCCTGAAGTTCTGTTGCAGATAAGGCAGCAGGATCTGCAGAAGGCGGCGGTTATCCTGGAGGAGGAGCATATCAGAACCACTTCGGGAGCAGAAGCTGCCGTGGTTCATGCGGAAGCCGTTTTCAATCCGGAAGAAGCCCATGCCATCTGCCCGGCCTGCGGCCACGAATTTACTCCTGATGGCCCGAACTGCCCCGACTGCGGTCTTCAGTTTCTCTAATCATTGCCCGCCTTCAGAAGAATTCTTCATAAAGAATACTCTCTGAAGGGGGTATTTTCCATTTCCAGGGATACGGCCTTATAGCAGAGATCAGTGTGTTCCTTTGCCGTTTCCGTTCCTGCCGTTTTTGCCGTTCCATCTCTTTCTGCCGTTTAATTCGACCGGGCGTTTGCGGTAGTGGAGCGCCTGGTAGCCCAGAAGTTCCTCGACCCTATCGGAGAGTTCACGGCAGGGACGGATGGTCAGGTCTTTGACTACATCGATATCAACTTCGCCCTTGCCGCTAAAATGAAGAGTCAGCAAAAGCGGACAGCTGCCATGAAATTGATAAAGAATTTTTTTCAGGGCATCAAGACGTTGCCGTGTAATTTTGTCGGAATCCAGCCGTACTTTAATGAGTTCCGTGAATTTTTCCCTGGCTTCGGCAAGTGAGAATATGGAATCGGCGATGATCTTTGCCCCCCGTTCATCCTTCTGGACGGTGCCCTGGACGATAACGGGTTCCGTGGATGTCAGGATTTCATGACATCTGGAGAAGGTGTCCGGGAAGACGACGACTTCTACGGCCTCCAGGGTATCCTCGACCGAAAGGAAGGCCATAAGGTCCCCCTTTTTGCTCTTCAGCTGTTTGCAGCTTTTTATCAATCCGCCGATGCGCACCGCCTGTTCGTCTCCGAAATCACTGAGATTGTGAATATCACTGTCAACTATCGTTTTGATTTCACTGATGGTATCATCGAGGGGATGGCCGGTGATATAGAATCCCACCGTCTCTTTTTCAAAGGCCAGTCTCTGCCGCTCATCCCACTCCTCGAGGTCGGGCATGGTAATCGCCGCGGTATCGGTCGGTTCCGCCGCCGGGGCGACGGCAAAGAGCGACATCTGACCGCTCTGTTTGTCGCGCTGGATGGCCTTGGCCTGTTCCATAGCTCTGTCGACACTGGCCATGAGCTGCGACCTTCTGAAACCGAGCGAGTCGAAGGAACCTGATTTGATCAGACTTTCAATGACCCTGGAGTTGACTCTGCGGGAGTCGACCCGGCTGCAGAAATCACTGAGTGAGGTGTATTTGCCCCCTTCTTCACGTTCTTCGATGATCGAATCAAGGGCTGAGCCGCCGACATTTTTGACTGCGGCCAGTCCAAATCTGATGCGGTCGCCAATGACGCTGAAATCCTTGACGCTTTCATTAATATCCGGAGGCAGAACTTCAATTTTTTGATCCTTGCACTCACTGATATAGCGAACCACCTTATCGGTATTGTTCATATCGCATGACAGCAGTGCCGTCATAAACTGTGCCGGATAATGGGCTTTGAGGTAGGCGGTCTGGTAAGAGATCAGGGCGTAGGCGGCGGAGTGGGATTTATTGAAACCATATCCGGCGAATTTTGCCATAAGATCAAAAATATGTTTAGCTTTTTCTTGCGGAATACCATTTTCCGCGGCTCCTTCCATGAATTTGACCCGTTCTTCATCCATTACTGCGGCGATCTTCTTGCCCATGGCGCGTCTGAGGATGTCCGCATCGCCCAGAGAGTAGTTCGCCAGGATGTTGGCTATTTTCATAACCTGTTCCTGGTAGACGATAACGCCGTAGGTTTCCTCCAGAACCGACTTTATCTGGGGCAGGGGGTAATTGGCCGTTGCTCTGCCGTGTTTTGTTTCGACAAAGTCATCGACCATGCCCGAATCAAGAGGACCGGGACGGTAGAGTGCCACCAGGGCGATCAAATCGGTAAACTGCTGCGGAGCAAGCTTGACCAGGAGTTCCCTCATGCCCGAGCTTTCCAGCTGAAAAACACCGAGGGCATCGCCACGACAGAGCAGATCATAGGTCTTGATGTCATCCATGGGAATGGCATCAATATCGAGCTCTTTGCCTATATCTATGCGGATGTGCTGCAACGCCTTGTCGATGACGGTGAGGGTTTTCAATCCCAGGAAATCAAACTTGATGAGACCTGTCATCTCGGTATGCTTCATGTCGTACTGGGTCAGCGTCTCATCTTTGCTTCCTTTGCAGGTAGGCAGGTATTCGACCATCGGCTTGGGAGAGACCACAACTCCCGCGGCATGGGTGGATGTGTGCCTGGCGAGACCCTCCAGGGTCTTCGAGACCCGCAACAATTCGGCAATCCGCGGATCCTTGTCGGCGGCATCCTGCAGTTTCGGCTCTTCCTTTATTGCCTTTTTGATCGTCATCTTTAACTGATCGGGAACAAGCTTGGCAATCTTATCAACCTCGCCGAAGGGAATATCCATGGCCCGGCCGACATCGCGGATAACACCCCGTGCCTTCATCGATCCATAGGTGACAATCTGGGCTACATGTTGGGCGCCGCCGTATTTCCTGCGCACGTATTCAATAACTTCGCCGCGGCGGTCCTGGCAGAAATCGATATCGAAATCAGGCATCGACTTTCTTTCGATATTGAGGAAACGCTCAAAGATGAGGCCGTAGGGGATGGGATCGATATTGGTGATGCGCATGCAGTATGCCGCCAGACTGCCGGCGCCCGAACCTCTTCCCGGACCGACGGGAATCCCCTGGGCCTGTGCCCAGTTGATAAAGTCGGCGACTATCAGAAAATATCCGGGAAAGCCCATGGTATTAATGACTTCCATTTCATTTTCAAGGCGTTCCGTGTAGACTTTCTCTACCTCGGCAGAGAAAGTACCGGCCTTCTGCATTGCCGCAAAACGCTGCTTCAGTCCTTTCCTGCAGGCATTGAGGAACATCGACTCAAGCGTCTCCCCTTCGGGAATCGGAAATTTTGGGAAATGGTAGTCGCTGAAATCCAGTTCCAGGTTGCACCGCTCCGCAATCTCGATGGTGGAAGCAATGGATTCAGGGCAATAGGAAAAACTCTGCTTCATCGAATTCGGCGACTTGAAATAGAACTCGTCTGTAGGAAAAGAGAAATGTTTGGGGTCGGTTATGGTTTTGCCGGTCTGAATGCAGAGGAGTACTTCGTGAGCATGCGCTTCTTCCCGGTTAAGATAATGGCAGTCATTGGTGGCAACCAGTTTAATTCCCAGTTCCTTGCCGAGCTGCAGCAGGCCTTTGTTGACTTCTCTCTGCTCATCCATGCCGTTTTCCTGCAGTTCCAGATAGAGTCTGTCACCGAAGATATCGATCAACTCCTGCGCCTTCTTAATGGCGCCCGGCATATCTTTTTTTCGAATCAGCCAGGGAATCTGACCCTGCAGACAACCGGTGAGGGCTATTAATCCTTCGCTGTGGGCCGCCAGCACTTCCATGTCGATTCTCGGCTTATAGTAAAAACCTTCAAACTGGGCAATGGAGGCCAACTTCATCAGGTTCTTATAGCCGGTTGCATCCATGGCCAGCAGAACAATATGGTAGGCGCTGACTCCGGAGATCTGTTTTTTATCGCTTCTGTTTTGTGGAGCCATGTAGAATTCACATCCCACAATCGGCTTTATGCCTTCCTTTTTGGCCTTCTGGTAAAATTCCAGGGCGCCGTACATCGCGCCATGATCGGTGATGGCGACGCTGTCCATTCCGTATTCATGGCATTTTTTCAGCAGGTCGGTAAGACGGATGGCACCGTCAAGAAGGCTATATTGGGTGTGAACGTGAAGATGAACGAATCCGGCACTCATGATATTTGTCCCGTAGAGAGATCGGCTAAAGAAAAGAAATGAAATAAAGAAAGAGACACGGGTTGAGGCGCAGTAATGATGGAGAATGTACTGCGATGACCGTCGAGGGGGATCTTTGCCCTGGATCCTCTGAAAAGAAAAAGACCTTTACAGGCCGAAGACCGAAAATTCACCAAAAAGCTCCTGGAATGTAAAAGGGGAAAGTGAAGTGACCTACCGAAATCAGAGGTCAGCTTAGCACAGAAAATCCCTTTTTGCACCCTGAAAAGCCTGAAGCCGGAGAGTAAAACCGGGCGCAGCCGTTATTGTAAAAAGTGTACGATAACGGGATGATATGGTATTTTTAGCGAATGTTTCCCAGATTAAATTCGAGCCTGCCGGATTCAGCCGGGCTGTCTTCTTCAAGATTGAAGCGCTCCCTGATAGATGCAGAAGGATGCCGGTCTCCAATCCTTTCGGAGGGGGTGAGGTAGGAGTCAAGTTTGGTCTTTAAAACGATGGGATTGATTTCCGAATCGATTGCAATTATTCCTTCGGAGATGATTTTCTGGAGAAGCAGTTCGTGGTTGGTCCTCTCTCTCAGGTTGGCGGCAAAGGGGAGAAAGAAAAAATTTGAAAATATCAGGCCGTACAGCGTCGAGGTCAGAGCTATGGGTACGGCTTTGAGAATAACGGCGGTATCGCCTATTCCGCTGAGCATGGTGATCAGGCCTACCACTGAACCTATGATCCCGAAAGTTGGAAAATAGTCTGCTATGCTCTTGAGTACACGTTGTAAATCATCGCGGCGCAGCCTGAAAAAATACATCTCCGTGCCGAGTATTTCCTGGATTTGATCAACTCTGTAGCCGTCCACCAGACACCCGAGAGCCCGGCGCAGGAAAAGAATCGAGGTTTCATCCTCTTCTTCCTTCTGCAGGGAAAGTATGCCTTCCGCGCGGGACTTGACGGAGAGATCGATGAGCGTCTGGATGATCTCTTTCTCCGTTTTTTGTTGACGGTTATAGGATGACATGGTTACCCGCGCTGCTATGGAGATCTGCTCCCATCTGAAACTGAGCAGGGTTGCAGCCATCGTTCCGCCGAGCACGATGAGCAACCCGGAGAGATTGAAGTATAAACTGAAATTGCCGTTGATGACAAAACCCATGCAAAAAAGGGCGGTACAGAAGAGCAGGCCAAGTATGTTTTTAATAATCATAGTTATCGGTAAAGTGCGGCTGAGTGGTCAAGGATTGCGATTTTGGGCTGTTCCTGATTCTGGGCGACAACAATTTCAACCCTTCTGTTAACCGCTCTGTTTGCGGAAGTAGTGTTAGGAACAACCGGCTGATACGAAGAATAGCCGCTGATAACGAACTGGTCCGGATCCATACCCATATCTTCAATGAGAAAAACAGCGACTGCCTTGGCTCTGGCCATGGAGAGTTCCCAGTTATTGGCATAACGTCCCGCGGCAATGGGCAGATCGTCGGTGTGCCCCTCTATATGAATACGATGCGCTGTGGTGCTTATTGCGGCTGCTATTTTTTCGAGCGAATTGACAGCCCGCTCTGAGAGTGAGGCCTCTCCGACATCAAAAAGAAGATCTCCGGTAAGGACAATGCGCACAGCTTTATCGGGGACCAGATCGATTGAGGCAAAATCAGCAAGATTGTAATTATCAAGTGTTTCCCTACTCTGGGTAAAGAGCTCATTGACGGACCTTTCAGCGTCCGGATTGATTCTCAGGGGGAGTGGCTGAATAACGCTCTCGGCAGGTTCCTCTGCGGCTATTTGCACCGGTTGCTCTGCCTCTCTCAATTCAATGCGGTGCTGCGGCTGTGGATTAATGGTTTCAGGCGCCTGCGGAGTCATATCGGATGCAGGCTCCGACTGAACCGACTTTTCAGGTTTATCTGGAGATTGAGCTGCCGGAACATGCAGGGCGAGCTCTTCGGACACTTTTTTCGACTTTGCTGCGATTACCGGGGGCTCTTTGGCCAGTTCGGCAAGAGTTTTTTCCACTTCCAGACTGGAGAAGATCCTGTCCAGATCGACGTCCTTGATGGTGACGGGCTCAATCTTTCGTATGCTCCCCGCTGTCATCAGAGGGGCGGCGGGTTTGATTGCCACAAAGGGAAAAGCGGCTTCGTCCGGCGCGGCCATCTGGGTAGCCGCCTGGGTCTCTCCTCCGAGAACTTCGGCTTTGTCGCTGACAAGAAAATCTTTATGAGCTGCCTGATAGACAAACAGGGAAAGAAAAAGGATAAACATGGTCATCATCAGATCGGACCAGGCAACCGACCAGTGGGAATTCTTCTCCGAGAGGGGCCTGAGAGAAGCGTCGTCCAACCGGTAGATGTAATGTTTTCCGGCGGGCTCGTTGAGGCCGAAATCCGTTTGGTATCTTCTTAAACTGGAGAATTGCCCGGGAGGCAGTTTGTCGGATTTGAGGTGATGGAATGGAATTTTTGCCGTCATTTGTCACACAATTTTTTCTATTTCGAATGGTATGTTTTTTTTCGGTAAAAGGGGACATGCCCTTCCGTAGAATTCATATCGGCAACTTTGGCGCAGGGCATAAGGAAAAAGAGTGAAGATGGACTGGTAAAAAGGTTGATCTATGTTGTTGTCGATTTCTCAGAGTCACTAACCTAGCGGCTGGACTTTTCACAGTACCCCCTTGAGGAGGATAAGTGCCTTGGATGTCGGGGATAATTCACGGATTTGAGTATATTTTCCTGACTACCCCTAATTCTCAGCTCAAGGTCGGGACTGCTCCTTTCACGGGTCTCTGCAGCCCGGACGGCTGCAGCGAAGCCCCCAGGACGGGTTTATGGCGTCCCGATGAAAAGAGCAGTCCCGGCCTGGGCCAGGAGATGCTGAGTTTCAGGGGTAATCAGATATATTTTTGGTATTTTAATGCGGTAGATCGTTAGGGCCCAGTCACTAACCCAGCGGAGCTGGATAAGTGCCTTGGATATGCGGGGTAATTCACAGTTTTTAATAAATTTTTGTTAGGTATTGGGTGTGGTTGTTTTTTGGTCGTAAGGCACTAAAAAACAGGAGTATAATCAAAAAAGTGGGTGGTCTCTATTTTTCTGTGGGTAAAGGTTTCGCCGCGGGCGACAAAAGAACTGGTAATGGCGCCGTCCGAGGTAAAACGCACACCTTCAAGAAATTCACCGTCGGTTATGCCGGTTGCAGCAATGGCGACTTCCTTGGAGCGAATCAGGTCCTGAGCCCTGAAGGTTTTCTCGAAATCCCATATGCCATGTTCCGCAGCCTCATCACGATCACGGTCGTTTTCATAAAAGATCCTACCTTCAAAATATCCACCGAGACAGCTGATTGCCGCAGCCACCATTACACCTTCGGGAGCATACCCATATCCCATATAAATATCGGCCTTCTCGCCGATGATAGCTGAGAAGCAGCCTGATATCTCACCTTCTTCTATGAGTTTGATACGCGCGCCGCAGCTGCGTACTTCTTTAATGAGCTTCTGGTGCCTGGCCTGGTTGAGAATACAGACCGTGACGTTGTCGGTATATTTGCGCAGAGCCCTGGCCACCCGCTTGACGTTGATCGTCGGTGGCTGATTGATATCGATGACGGGGCCTACCCGCGGTCCCACCACGATCTTATACATGCTCAGATTAGGCACGGATTGAATGGAGTCTTTTTGCGCAATAACCGCATAGGAAGTGGCATTGTTAAGGCCGTCAGCGGCGGAATGATGACCTTCGAGAGCGACAGCCATCAGGTCCATATCCGGTCCGCCTTCGCCGAGCTGCGCCGGAATCTTGATAGTCCCTTCCCGCTTGGTGAATCTGTCATTGATCAGGTGCCCGTTTATCTGCAGTCTGTTCAGGGTGGTGGTTATGGCGGACCTGGCATTGTTGAGGATTTCATCCTCATTGCCGAGTCCCTGGATTCTGGCAGATGTAAGGGCCGCAATTTCAGTGGCCCGGACTATTTCCATTCCGTAATTCTTATTCATATCGATATCAGGTTGGGGTTGTATTGGGTCTATATAATCACAAGGTAAAATTGCGAATAATCTTTAAGAGCTTGTCTCGTTCGGTCTTGAGTACCTTACCTTCAACGGTATCTTTTTTCTTCATTGGCTGACGAAATTCATCGATGAGTTGAATGTCGAGCGGAGCAGACTCAAGATTTTTCTCGGCCTTTTGGATTTCATCCGGGGTGGGGAGTATGATTCCATAGAGTTGATGAGGAGTATGCACCAGCGCATGACCCCGATTATAGTAAGCTGCGGCAAATCCTCCATCCACGTTGATGGCAATGCCGTCTTCGCTGGCCATATGGCGGCCCTTGAGGTAATCGACGGGGGTATGGCCGAAAACCACACGCTGGACACCAAATTCCTGCTGCAGCTTCTTCTTAAAAGCATCGGTTGTAAGGTTGTGCTGCCAGTAGAGGGTATTTTCTTTATGGGTTTTTTTATCTTTGATAAAGTATCTCTCAAATGTTTTCATGGCATGCTTGCCGAAAAAGGGGGATTTCGGCCCGCACCACAGATAAAAGAAAAGCGCCTGGTCTTTGGGATCCTGCGGTTTGTCGTCCAGATAGTTTCTGCCGACCCGGCGTATGGTTTCCTGGATATAATCGAGCAGGCGTTTGCCGCGTCGTCCCAGAAACTCCTCAAACTCCCCATCTTCAGTGGAGGGAACCAGGGCATGAATATTGAGAATATTATTATGAATACTATAGGTTCTGCCGCTGGTAAAAAAGTATTTCAATAGTCTTTTCAGTTTTCTGTTGTGCCGGAACTGATCTTCGAGGTCGTCGATAACCAGCTGTTCTTCCTTGGTAAGCGCTCCCGGATTATCGAGATCAATGGTCGGAAATGATATATCGTTCAGACCATCGGTGTCGCCGGTTTTTAGCATTTCTGCCAGTCTGTCCAGCCAGAGCCTGAAGTGCATTTCATAATCGGGAAAATCCCGTATGGTTTGCTCTTCCAGTTTAAACTGGATAATGGCCAAGGCCTTTTCCATTGATCTGCCCATCTCCGTTTTGGCCTTGAAATTCCCGATAACGGTTTTTTCGGGATATGTCTTACAAGCAAATTCGGCGAGTTTGGAGCTGTCAAAACTGAGTCTTTCCATAAACTCGAAGTGATCGTATCTGCAGGTAATCCGCATGGTTTCCGCGATCAGCGACTTGTTGCCTGCTGCCGCTCCCAGCCAGAGGATATCGTGGTTGCCAAGGACATAGTCAACCATGTTTTTATAGTAGCCCGATGAGAGGATACGGATAATTTTATCCGGTTGAGGGCCGCGGTCGAATATGTCTCCCAATACCTGGATGCGGTCAAGGAGAACCTGGCGGATGGAGTGAGAGAGGTGCGCAATAAGTCTCTCGGAGATCACCGTTTCTTCGAAAATGGGATCGGGGACAGGCGAACCGGATAATAAGCGTTTAATGATTATGTTGAATTCCGGAAGAAAAATATCATCGGTGCGGTAACGAACATTGGCAAGCTTGTAGCGGAGTACCTGAAGCAGACAGAAAATGACGTCCTGTCTGTCCATATAAATTTCCTCGTCCTCGAAAAATCTTTTTTTTCTGATGATGGAGACCAGATACTGGATTTTGTTGGAGCTGAAGGTGTTGGGCAGCGCCTCCCGGCAGGTCTGATAGAGCAGCCCGAACCGCCCTCTGAGAATCGACTTGAAGCGATCCCCTTCGCCATGCAGATCGCTGATCCAGAGAGTTGTGGGAATATTGCAGTTCAGGTCGATTTCCATCTGAAGAAGCTGACTGGCAAGCTTGTCAATTTCATTTATGCGGATATCTTCCTGTGTCTCTTGCTTCGTTGTTTGTGCTGTGGCTGTAGTATCGACGCTCATAGAATTTTCTTCCTGAACCCTGGCAATATTGTCGTTAATGGTCGCTGTGTGAAAGCAATATGTCGAGAGGGATTATACTCACCTCTTTAATATGTTTGCCTTTAGTCTATATGTTTTAGCATGAAATGCCAGTAAAATCACATCTGGTTGATTGCGGATCAGTGCGAGACTAACCACTGATGATAATTTCTTCTGATTACCCCGAAAACTCAGAATCTCTTGGCCCAGGCCGGAACTGCTCTTTTTATGGGACGCCATATACCCATCCATGGTGGCTTCGCTGCAGCCGTCCGGGTTGCCGAGACCCATGAAAAGAGCAGTCCCGACCTTTTACGTTATCTTCAACTATCAATAAATTATATCACAAACGGATGGTGTGTGACATCAGGAAAATGAGCGAGACGGCAGGCAGCAAGATTAGGGGAAAACGAAGATCTGCCTTGGATTACCCGGAATTTTTGGCGATCTGCAAAACATTTGCAAAAAGACATCATATAGGGCAATTGAAAGAGAGAAGAAAAAAACTGGATTGAGCATTGAAGGAGATTGATTTGCGAGAAGAAGATCTTGTCCACCGGTATACTGAGGAAATACGGAACTATATTGTTGCTGGATTTGTCCAGAAGATGACGGCAGGTTATGATGGAGCTGAGCTGCGTTGTCTTCTGCCTAGAAAAAATGAGTCGGAGACGGCACTTGTCATACTGGGAGGAAGAACAGAATTTATCGAAAAGTACTCAGAGCTTATCTTCGATCTGCGCTCGCTCGATATTTCCATTTACAGCTATGACCACCGCGGCCAGGGCTTATCGCAGCGTGCCTTGCAGGATGGGCATAAGGGTCATGTCGAAGACTTTGGGGAATATGTTGAAGATCTGAATATTTTCCTCAAGGATATCGTCGGAAACAGCTACCGGTATGTTTTTGTTCTTGCTCATTCCATGGGCGGGGCGGTTACCGCTGCCTTCCAGTTGAAATATCCGGGTCATCTTGATGGAGCAATACTCTCTGCACCGATGTTTGGCATAAACTGTTTCCCTCTGTCACCGACCCTGGCCGCATGGGTAGCCGGAAGCGCCATTGTCTTTGGATTTGGCGAAAGGTATATACCCGGCGGCTCACCTTACAGGGATGGGGCTCCATTTCATGAGAATCTCTTTACCTCAAGCAAAGTGCGCTTTAAAATCAACCAGGAGCTTATCCGCAGTGATCCGCTCGTTGCTCTTGGCGCTCCCACCAACAGGTGGCTGAAGGAGGCCCTGTTGGTCGCCGAAACAGTAGTAGAGAGGGCAGGAGAACTGCATATCCCCATACTCCTGCTGCAAAGCGGTGCTGACAAGGTTGTCTCGTCACGCGCTCAAAAGTTGTTCTGCGGAAGAGCGGCAGAATGTCAACTACGTGTTATCGCGGGGGCCCGTCACGAGCTGTTAATGGAGAGAGATTCTCTGCGTGATCAGGCCATTCGGTTGATCATCGATTTTATCCTGGAAAAGGGCACTAACCCCGGAAAACCGGTAAACCGGCCGAACTCTGTTAAGAGGAGGGTGTAGGTGTTTTGGTAGTAACTCAACGCCCTCTAGGGGGTACTGAACTGAGTGACAGCTTTTGGGGATTATGGCACTTACTTAGCGGGGCTGGACTCTTTACAGTACCGCCTTGAGGGTGTAAGCGCCTTGAAGATGGGAGTTGATCCACGGGTTTTACTATAGTATCCAATTTATAATTTTTTATGACAGCTTTTGGAGGTAATAGTACTAACCCAGCGGAGCTGGATAAGTGCCTTGGAGGTAAGGGTTGGTTCACGAATTTTAATGCATTTTTTTGTTACGTGTTGGTTGTGGTGTTTTTTCAGTTGTAAGGCACTATCCCAGCTGAGCTGGATAAGTGCCTTGGATATAGGGGGTAATTCACAGTTTTTGAGATATTTATTGTTACGTATTGATTGGAAGGTTTTTCAGTCGTAAGGCACTAAATAGCAGAAGCCAGGTCGGCTGCCTGTCTGATGGCTCTCTTGGCATCCAGCTCACCGGCCTCCAGAGCCCCGCCGATCAGGTGCACAGGCAGGCCGACTGCTTTGAGTTCTTCCCATAAATCACGGCGGGAGAGCTGGCCGGTGCAGAGAACAATGGTATCAACCTCAAGAACATGAGGTCGCCCCTCCTTATAGATATGAAGGCCGCTGTCATCTATTTTTTCGTAGGTGACGCCGCCGATCATCTCTACCTTTCGCTTTTTCAGGGCAATTCTGTGGATCCATCCCGTGGTCGGCTGCAGGGTTTTGCCGAATTTGCCCGCTTTACGCTGCAGCAGGTAAATTTTTCGCGCCGGTTTCGGCTTGTGGGGCTTGACACCTTCAACGCCTCCGGGATGCGAGACAGTGGTATCGATTCCCCACTCCTCCAGCCAAAGATTGAGATCAAGGCTGTGTGAAGGGGGGGCTTCGCAGAGAAATTCACAGACATCATAGCCGATGCCTCCGGCTCCCAGAACGGCTACTCGTTCCCCAGCCACAATCTTTCCGGAGAGGATATCAGGGTATGCGGCAACTTTGGCATGATTGATGCCTTCGATTTCGGGGATTCGCGGAACCACTCCGGTTGCCAGGACGATCGCATCATAACCGCCATTCCGGAGGTCGGCCGAACTTTGATAGCTTCCGGTTCGAACATCGATGCCGAGCACTTCAAGACGCCTTTTAAAATAGCGCAGCGTTTCCCTGAACTCCTCCTTGCCCGGTATGTCTTTGGCAAAGGAGAACTGCCCACCCAGTTCCGTCCGGGCATCGAATAAAGTGACCGTATGGCCGCGCTGCGCGCTGTAGCAGGCAAAGGCAAGGCCGGCCGGACCTCCGCCGACAACGGCTATTTTTTTCGGTGATGCGGTGGGAGGGAAGCTCAACTCCGTTTCATAGCAGGCTTGAGGATTGACCAGACAGGAGGCTCTTTTATTACGAAAAACATGGTCGAGGCAAGCCTGATTGCAGCCGATGCAGGTATTTATTTCATCCTGTCTGCCGTCCTGAGCCTTGACGGCAAAGTATGGATCGGCGAGCAAGGGTCTGGCCATGGAGACCATATCGGCCCAACCCTGTTCAAGAATTTCCTCTGCCACCTCCGGGGTGTTGATTCTATTGGTGGTGATCAGAGGGAGTGAGACCTCTTCCTTCATCCGTGCTGTCACCCAACTGAAGGCGGCACGTGGTACGCTGGTGGCGATGGTCGGGATTCGCGACTCATGCCAGCCAATGCCGGTATTGATCATGGTGACTCCGTTTTCCTCAAGTTTTTGGGCGAGGAGGACAACTTCATCCCAGGTGCTGCCCTGTTCCACCAGATCGAGCATGGAGAGACGAAAGATAATGATAAAATCTTCTCCGACTTTTTCCCGGACAGCGGAGACTATTTCCAGGGGGAAACGGATGCGGTTTGCGTATTCACCGCCCCATTCGTCGCTTCTTCTGTTGACCCTTCTGCAGATGAACTGGTTGATCAAATAGCCCTCGGATCCCATGATCTCGACACCATCATAGCCGGCCCGGCGGGCGAGCAGTGCGGTGGTGGCGAAGTCGCCAATGGTCTTATGGATCTGGCGCCGTGACATCTCCTTTGGCTTGAAAGGGTTGATAACAGCCTTGATGGGCGAGGGTGCGACGCTGAAGGGATGATATGCATACCGTCCCGTATGCAGAATCTGCAGACAGATCCTGCCGCCCTCCATGTGCACACTGTCCGTGACAATGCGGTGCTTTCCTACCTGCCAGGGGAAACTGAGCTGGCAGCCGAAAGGGGCAATCCTGCCTCTGAAGTTGGGGGCGATACCGCCGGTAACAATGAGGCCGACGCCGCCCCTGACCCGTTCCCGATAGAATGCAGCCAGTTTCCTGAATCCGCCCCTCTCATCTTCAAGTCCGGTATGCATAGAACCCATGAGAATGCGGTTTTTAATGGTGATGAAGCCGAGATCGAGACCTTTGAATAAGTATGGATATGGGGTGGTTGTCATAACAGGAGAACCCTGGTTTAGTAGAGAATTAAGTCGAGGTGGCAAATGACCAGCAGATCATACCAGATGGCGGCGGCGGCAGGCAAACTGTTTTTCTACTTCATCTGCGCGGCTTTTTGCTCCGCCATCTTCCCATGTCGCGGAAACTTCAGGATGAAGTTTGCCCCTTCTTCCGGAGTGGACTCAACAGATAATTTGCCCTTATGATTCTCTGAAACAATGTAATCAGCGATGGAGAGGCCCAGCCCCGTTCCTTTCTTTTTGCTTTTGGTGGAATAGAAAGGTTCAAAAATCTTTTCCTTGACCTTGTGATCCATACCCGGGCCATTGTCTTTTATTTCCAGCTGGATAGAGTCATTGTCGAACCAAATAGTACAGGTTATTTTGGGATTTTTTGTTCTCGCATCAGCCATTGCTTCGGCACTGTTTTTCAAAATATTGAAAAGGACCTGAAGAATTTTCGACTTGCTGCAGTAAAGCAGCGGGACGTCCTTGGCGAAATCATAATTGATTCGAATTTTTTTAAAACTATAATCCCGGTCGAGGCTGTAATCCTTTTTGGCGAGTTCCACGGCTTCACGGACAATATCCTCAAATGATTCAAAGGCGAATTCTCCAATGGTCTTCTTGCTGAAAGAGAGCATGTCTTCGACTATGATATTCGCCCTTTTTCCGGATGCTGCCATGTTGGCCAGCATGTGTGGTATGCCGCGGATCTCCATGTACCGATTAAGAGCTTCAAAGGAAATGCCGGCCTCTTCGGCGCTCTCCTGATTTTGCGGGGAATGATGCAGCAGCCTGTTCGAAATCAGGGTGGCAGCCTGCATCATGGAAGTCAGAGGATTTTTGATCTCATGGGCTATCCCGGCCGAGAGGCCGCCCAAAGTGAGCATCTTCTCGGTCTGGATGATAATTTCCTGGGTCATCTTATACTCGGTCATGTCGGTTATGGAGCCTTCAAGATAGAGATTCCTGCCCTTCTCATCCACCACGTTTCTACAATAGAGCAGTGCGGTAATTATTGAACCGTCCTTGCACAGCAGTTCTTCTTCCAGTTGGGCGCTGCCATTTTCAAGCACCTGATTGATTAGGTGGCTGTGGAGTTCGGGCTTGACAAAGAGATCGTTTTTAAGATTGTCATAGCTGCTCAGCACATCTTCGGGTGAATCGCATTTGAGAATTTTTGCCAGTGCATGGTTTACCTTGAGAAATTTTCCATGCAGGGAAGCCTGGAATAATCCTTCGATGGCGTTTTCAAAAATGCCCCTGAAGTTACGTTCACTTTGCTGTAGTTTCTTCTCCGCTTTTTTTCGCTTCAGTATATTGACGATCAAAGCGAGAATGATAAAAAACAAGAGCGTAATGAAGATTGCCGAAAAGAGAAGAACCTGTCTATGCCTTTCTAGAAATGACTCTGGCTTGTTGATGATGATGGCTTCATCCGGCAGTTTGTCGATGGGAATTGCAAACTTCTGTAAATAAGTGTAGTCGAACATGAAAGTATTCGGGCTTTGGGACAGCTGTGCAGGTGGTGGGCTATGCCCCTGAAGAAAGTGCATGAGTAATTTAGCGGCAGCCTCACCCTGGTGATACCCGCTGGTCAGCATGCCTCCGACTATTCCCAGGCCCAGATTGAAGCTCCATGATCCATATATAGGTACAGGGGAGGCCTGTGCAACCATCGAGATACTTTCATCATAATCAAAAGTGTTGCCGTTGCTGTCTCTGAAAAAGAAGGTATAAAAAATAAGAGATTGCGGCGGCAGGTTGGCGACTGTCTGCAAGAGCCTGGTCATGGACATGTTGTCAGCATATGAAAAGGTTATCTGCGGTTGATATCTTCGCGCGGCTTCCACTATGCTCGGGGCCACCTTTTTTCCGGTTGTGGTCTGGTCGTTGATGATAAAGATGCGTTGAGTATCCGGATGGATTGACAACATCAGGTCGAAGGTTGCACCGATATCGGCTTCTTCGTTTATGCCGTAGAAATCGACAAGATCAGAGAGGTCTTCCTCCTGCAGATAATTGGTCCCGCAGAAAACGACAGTGGCGGCAGGAAAAAGATCTTTGACATACTCCTTCAGGAAGAGAAAGGCCGAATCATCGCTTGCCAGGACATAATCGATTTCGATATCCTGGTATTTTTCGGCAAGGCTGTGGAAGAGTAAAGCAAACCTTTCCTCTGAGTAATGCCTTCTCATATCCATATATTCCAGATAGATAGCCATGGACGGGGGAATAGGCTGCAAAACGTCCATAACCCCCCGTAAAATTTCATCAGACCATTTGTAGCCGATATGGTACGAGTTCAGGATAAGGATATTTTGGTTTTTCTCTTCGGCGCTTGCCTGGATCGGCAATAAGGTATTGGTGGGTATCGCAAGAAAAGAGAGCAAGAAAAAAAGAATGGTAAGTTTTTTCACCAGAGCGGATGGTGGGCCTGGTTTGCTCTTCGCTGGTCCGGTGCTGTCAATACTCTGCATCATAGAAGATAAAAAAAAGGAATCACATTCAACGCCTGGGCAATAGGAAAACTGACATCAACTTTAGACGCGGCACAGTCGGAATTCCTACTTCAGCAACAAGTTATACAGGAGAGGAATACCGACCTCATAGGAAGAGTATATGCTCAAGCCCTGAATAAGTGAATAAATATTTTGATAATTCCTTCTAAATGGTTATTTCTTTTGTGGAAAGCTGAAATCAGTCCAGTCAAACTATAATGGAGGCCGGAATGAGAATATTTATCACTGGGGGCACAGGATTTGTCGGAACACATCTGACCGGAAAACTGCTCGAACGCGGCGACGATGTAACCGTAGTCAGCTTCACCGGGAAAAAACATCTCGAAGACCATCCCGCCCTGCATATCATCAAGGGGGATACCACCAAAGAGGGAGAGTGGCAGAAAGGGCTCGGTGAATACGATGTCATCATCAACCTTACCGGACGATCGATTTTCAAATTCTGGTCCGAATCCTACAAAGAGCAGATATATTCGAGCAGAATTCTCACCACTCGCAATGTTGTGCAGGCTCTCCCGGAGAATTCCGATAGTATTTTGCTGAGTGCCTCTGCAGTTGGATATTATGGGGAGCGCGGTGATGATGAGGTCGATGAAAACGCCGGTCCGGGATCCGACTTCCTCGCCAGGGTGGGAAAGGATTGGGAAAATGAAGCCTTTGAAGCCCGGAAGAAGGGGGTTCGAGTGGCTACTACTCGGTTCGGTGTGGTTCTGGGAAAAGGCGGAGGAGCCCTTGAGACAATGGAGACCCCATTCAAGGCGGGACTGGGAGGAACAATCGGCAGCGGCCGGCAATGGTTCTCCTGGATTCATATTGATGACCTTGCCGCAGCGCTGTTGTTTCTGATGGATGGCAGTGGACTGGATGGACCCTTTAACGTAACCTCGCCCGGGAGTGTTCGCCAGAAGGACTTTGCAAAAAAACTGGGCAGGGCTCTCCACAGACCAACCATCATACCTGTCCCTTCCTTTGTCCTGAAAACACTTGGCGGAGAGTTTGGCCAAATGCTGCTGCAGGGGCAGAAGGTTGTACCGCGAAAGCTTCTGGAGCATGGGTTTGTTTTTCAATATCCGCAACTGGAGGGAGCTTTTCAGGACATCTTCGACAACTAACATTTAAATACCTGATTACCCCTGAAACTCAGCATTTTCTGGCCCAGGCCGAAGCTGCTTTTTTCATCGGGACGCCTAAACTCGTCCATGGGAGGATTCGCTATAGCCGTCCGGGCTGCAGAGACCCATGAAAAGGGCAGTCCCGACCTTGAGCTGACTAGGGGAATCAGGTTTGATAATTTCGCAAAAGTCATTGAACGTGCTTGGCTGGACTCTGCGATAAGCACCCATACGGGCATGAAACTCCGACCTCGAAAAGCTTGATATACTAGGCGTATCTGAAAGCACGGTAAAACCTTTTCTTCCGTTGAGTGAAAATAAGGTTTTTATGACGCCGTCAATTCTGGTAATTTATCATTTTCAATGAGCCACGCAGTGAATGAATAAACCTGGAGCATTACATGTCTGAACAGCAGAAAATATATGCCAAAACAGTCTGTCCGCTGGATTGCCCGGACAGCTGCGGCCTTGTTGCCACGGTTGAAAATGGCAAGGTGACCGGTCTTTCCGGAGATTATGAACACCCCTATACACGTGGGATCATTTGCCGGAAAATGAAAAGCTATCACCAGCGGCTCTATTCAAAAGACCGCATACTTTTTCCCATGAAGAGAACGGGGAAAAAGGGGGACGGTCGCTTTACCCGAATCAGCTGGGATGATGCCTATTCCATTATTGTTGAGAGGACTGCGGCCATAAAGGAAGAATTTGGCGGGGAAGCTATCCTGCCCTTTGTCTATGCCGGCAATATGGGAGCCATGAACCGCTTCGCCGGATATCCGCTTTTTCACAAACTGGGAACATCGAGGCTGGAGGAAACCATCTGCTCGACAGCTGCCAAGGCGGGCTGGAAAAGTCAATGCGGCGATATCCCCGGCTCTCCTCCAGAGACAGCTGAAGAGGCGGAATTGATTATAATCTGGGGGAGCAATACCAAGGTCACCAATCTGCACTTTTGGCCCTATGTCGCCGCCGCCCGCAAAAAAGGGGCAAAGCTGGTGGTGATAGATCCGTATCGTAATGATACGGCAGCATCAGCGGATCTCCACCTCAAGGTTGAACCGGGAGGAGATACCGCCCTTGCCCTGGCACTGTTGAAAAACCTCGTGGAAAAAGAAGCCCTCGATTACTCCTTTATCGAGACCTCGACGAGCGGATTCAAGGAACTGAAAAGATATTTAGACTCCATATCGACGGCTGATTGTGTGCGCCGGAGCGGAGTGGAGCAAGCACCGATCAGTGCACTGGCAGAGAGCCTGCAAAGCACGGGAAAAATCTTTATCCGCATCGGTATCGGCATGACCCGGCACAGCAGGGCAGGTCTGGGCATTCGCGGTATTACCTCACTCGCCGCCGCTCTTGGCCTTTTCGACGGCGGGGAGGGACGGGGAGTGCTGCTCTCCTCTGCCGCCTATGTCGGCAACCAGGAAATTCTGACCTGGCCCTCCCTGGCAGAGAAAAAGACCCGTCGATTTAACATGGTGCAATTGGGCAACTGCCTCACCAGTGCAAATCCTCCCGTTAAAATGCTTATGGTCTATAATGCCAATCCATTGTCAGTCACCCCGGACAGCGGCCTGGTGAGGCAGGCCCTGGCAGACGAGGAACTCTTCACCGTCGTCCATGAGCAGGTAATGACTCCGACCGCAAAATACGCGGATCTTCTCCTGCCGGCCACCACCTTTCTGGAAAACCGCGATCTCTATACCGGATACGGGCATTTTTATCTCTCCGTTGTCGATCCTGTCATAGCGCCGCTGGGCGAAGCGAAATCCAACTTTGTCTTCTATCAGGAACTTGCGGAAAAATTCGGCTATGATGACCCGCCCTTCAGGCAGACTCTCGATGAACGAATGACCGCCTATCTCGAAACACTTGCGGGGCTGCCGGACTTTATTAGTATCAAAGATATGAAAAACGGCGAGGCCATCCGTTCGACCAGGTGGTCGGGGGGAGAGCCTCTTTTGAGCCCGGAGAAGGGGAGATACACCTTTATCCAGGACCAGGACCCCAGCCTGCCGCGCACCGCCTGCCTTCTTGAGGGAGACGAATTCGACAACGCCGATTATCCGGCGAGGTTTCCGTTCAAGCTGATCACGCCGCCGCATATGGATCTGCTCAATTCCACATTTGGTGAGCGTTATGAAGGACATCCCGGGGAGGTAATCATTCATCCGCAGGACGCCGAAGAATGCGGAGTGCAGGATAAAGAGCTGATCACTCTCTACAATAATAGAGGCTGGAACAGAAGAAAGGCAAAAATCAGCGAGGCCACCCGCAGGGGACTCCTAGTCGCCGAGGGCATATTCTGGCAATTCGACAATCACCCATCAGGAGTGAACGATCTCACTTCCCAGAAGTTGACGGATATGGGAGGTGGAGGAACATTCCATGAGTCACGGGTGGCAGTGTTGAAAAAACCTGAATGAGGGATTCACCATCTTGAGTAACAAACCAAAACAAAGAGAAATAGCATGAAAAATATCGGCCTGCTTGGCGGGATGAGCTGGGAATCGACCCTGGAGTATTACAGAGCCTTGAACAAAGGAGTGCAGGAGGCTCTGGGCGGTCTCCATTCGGCACGGATAGTAATGCATAGTGTCGATTTCGCCCCGATCGAGGCCATGATGCAGAGGGGTGAATGGGATGCAATTGCACGAGTTCTAGGTAATGCTGCCGAAGGACTGGAGAAGGCGGGGGCGGATTTCTTTCTTATCTGCACCAATACCATGCACAAGCTTGCCGCCGACATCGAAAGCAGGGTCGATATACCGCTTTTGCACATTGCCGATGCCACTGCTGAAGTCCTGCAGTCACATGGTATCACCAGGGTCGGGCTATTAGGCACGGCCTTTACCATGGAACAGGATTTCTACAGAGAAAGATTGCTGGAATACGATGTAGAGGTCGTGATTCCGGAGGTCGAAGACCGGCAGATCGTCAATGATGTCATTTTTACGGAACTCTGCCGCGGCAAAGTCAACGCTGATTCCCGAAGTGAATATATACGCATCATGAAGGCGCTGACGGAGAGGGGAGCCGAGGCTATTCTTTTCGGCTGCACGGAAATAGGGATATTGGTGGATCAGAAGGATGTCGACATCCAACTTTTCGATACAACCCCTATTCATGCGGCCAGCGCGGTGCGCATGGCTTTAGCGGAGTGAACTACGGGCGGACTATATTGTTATGAGTTTCTCATCATTTTGCAGTATTTCGGTGAGCGGCTCGCCCCAATAAATAACCTCCACCCCAAGCTTTTCCAGCTTCTCCGTGACTCCCAGCTGGTCGGCGCAGGCCTTGCACGCGGTGATATGTACGCCTTCCTGCTGTGCCTCTGCCACTTTTTCGAAGAGCTTCACATCTTCACTGACAAGCAGGGCGGGAGCGCCCCAGATAATGATGGTGACCTTTTTCCACCATCCTTGGCGCATGGCATTGATGCTATACATAAACACCATTTTTTCAGCGGTTATCTTGCTGTCGCTGGTCCAGAGAATATAGAGATGATCTTTTTTCCTCATGCCCGTACTCCTTGAGTTGGCCTTTATCGATAAAGAAGGAGCAGCCGGTTAGTCACCTGAAAAGTCGAGAGCAGCTCCCAGTGGCTGGATAAATCAAATAGAGATACAAAGTGACGGATCTTTACGGCGCCATCAAACGTCAGTTTCAACTATCAGATTTTTCATTCAAAAAGTCAAGGTACGCTATCTTCAGCGAGGTCAATTTTTCATGAATGCGGCCAGAGCACTCCGCAGAGGACAGTCCGGTGAAATTTCCCTGCCCGAGCGGTAGGATTCCAGAACTTCAACGGATCGTGCCGCCAGCAGCCGGCGGATCTCGCGTCTCTTCCCCTGTATTCGGACGATGCGCATCGAATCATATGCGGTGGTGTGATGACGCATCCAGGCAATTACAGCTGCCGCGGCACGCTCGGCAATAGTTATCCGCTGTGTTCTGGCCACCGTGCCGCTGCCGACAGGTGTTGCATGATCGCAAACATATACTGCAATAAGCTCGGCTTCCTTCCGATATTTGTGGTCAAAAGCGAGAAAGGAGAGTACGGCATTGCGGAATTCATCGACATACTTCTTATGATTGACTTCCTTCCTGGCCTGTTCCTGTTCCCTTTTTTTGGCATATGCAGGTGTTGAACGGCTCTCTTCAACTTCTTTTACACTGGAGAGAATATCAGTTGTCTTTGCCCAGATGCCTTTTGAAATAATACGCTTTCCCCGCTTCACCTGAACAACCCAGGTTTCTCCTTTAGCCTTCACTTTTCTGGTAACGGCGGCATCGCCAGCGCCAAGGAAAGACCAGTCAGCCGGTGGAGCAAGGACTTCACCGTCCTCCGATAATACGGTCCCTTTTCTGTAGCCGGGTTTGACGATACGATGTGTGAATGTCATGATTTAAAATAAAAAATTTATAATAGATTCTTTCGGCCCGGGAGGTACCCGCCCAGGCGTATATCAACGCCCGCTGTAGTACCAGTTAATCTAAAAAATTTCAATAATGGCGTCTAAAAAAGCTCGGTCTCCCGCGTTGCAGGTTTTTTGGCTGTCCTTCGACATATTATTGGTATAGTCAAAAGGTTGATGGACTCGTAAAAAGCCCGATCTACGTCGTTGTAGATCTGAAACGGCGATTTGCCGTACCACATGTACTGCCAAATCGCCGTTTCAGATACTACGTCTAGTATATCAAGCTTTTTCCAGAGTCCATCCGGGGAACTTCGATAACTTTTTACGAGATTATCAAAGGCTTGCCAAACCATATATCGAATTTTTTATCTGGCCATCTGAGAGCTTCGGGCAACTTTTTACGAGATTATCAGGGGGTTAGATATAATAATGTTTCCTGGTTACTGAAACTCAGTATTTTTCCGTCCCAGGCCGGAACTCCTCTTTTCATCGGGACGCCATAAACCCGTCCATGGGGGCTTCGCTGCAGCCATCCGGGCTGCAGAGACCCGTGAAAAGAGCAGTCCCGACCTTGAGCTGAGGATTAGGGGGCATCAGGTAACGTTTGCCCGCAGGAATCAGGGGTTCAGGGTGTAGCCGATTCCGTAGATGGTGGTGATAATGTCTTGGTCGGGTAAAACTTCGGCAATTTTTCTGCGCAGGTTTTTAACATGACTGTCGATAGTTCTGTCGTAGCCGTCGAACTGGTAGCCCTGTACCTTGTCCAGAAGTTCACTGCGTGAAAAAACCCGTCCAGGTGAGGCGATCAATACATTTAGGAGTCCGAATTCACTAGGGGTGAGACTAAGGGGTATCCCCGCGGCGGTGACCTGATGTGTCTGCTCATCGAGTACAAGGTATCCAGCGACCAATCGCTGCGGCGCCTCGATACTTCGCGCTCTGCGCAGCACGGCCCTGACCCTGGCCACAACCTCCCGGGGACTGAACGGCTTGCAGATATAATCGTCGGCGCCTATTTCGAGCCCGATCAGGCGATCAACCTCCTCGATCTTGGCGGTGATCATAATAACAGGTACATCGGAAAATTTTCTCACTTCACGGCAGATGGTGATGCCATCCATGCCCGGCAGCATCAAATCGAGCAGAACCAGGGCGGGCCGGTCCGTTCGTATTGCTGCAACTGCCGTATCCCCCCGGTGCAGACAGGTTGTTCTGAACCCCTCCTTTTCCAGATAATCCCTGAGGAGATCGGCAATTTTCACTTCATCTTCGACAATCAGTATATGTTCATTAGCCATTATTTTTTTTTATTGTTTTTCTGCTATTGATCATTTTGGATGGCGTTGCGATAAGCGCCCGTACAGGCAAAAACTCCGACTTCGAGGAAATTCGATCTCCAATGTCAATCTCCTTTTTCGGCGACAGGGAGTATAATAACAATATTCAGACCACCCAGCGCGCTTTTTTCGGAGTGGATAGTGCCGTTATGATATTCGATAATATGTCGGCAGATCGATAATCCCAGACCGCTGCCTCCGCTGTCGCGGTTCCTGGAATTATCGACCCGATACAGCCGATCAAAGAGTCGAGGCAGAGCCTCATCGGGAACTCCTGGTCCTGAATCTGCAAAGGAGATATACAGCATGGCATTGTCGAGATGGCAGTGGATTTTCAAGATTGCCGGAGATTCAACATATCTGCAGACATTCTCAAGAATATTCATGAACACCTGGCCAAGACGGATGGCATCTCCCTTGATTTTTATCTCTTCAATATCATCCAGATCGAGTGCCGTCTCAATACCGCACTGATCAAACCTGTTTTGGAAGCTTTCCAGACTGGTTCGCAAAACGGCGGCTGCCGAAATCTGCTGAAAGTTGAGGGTGAGGCTGTCGGATTCGGTTAACGAGAGCAGATGCAGACCCTCAACCAGTTTGCTGAGCCGGAGAATTTCCATATACAGTGAAGCAAGATTTTTTGGGGACGGTTCCCGGATACCGTCCTGAATGGCTTCCAGCTCACCGCGTAGTATAGCCAAAGGAGTTCTGAGTTCATGGGAAATATCGCTAAGCCATTGCTGCCGCAGCTTTTCGTATGTCTCCAGGGTCTGGGCCATTCCATTGAAATTTTCGGCTAATTGTCCGAGCTCATCCTTCCTCGATGGTTTAATGCGCACCGTAAAATTGCGATTGGCAAGTTCCCGCGTGCCCTGGGCGAGGCGCTGGATCGGCTGGAGCAGATGGCGCGAAAAGAGGAAGGCGATCAAGGCCGTTAGCGCGATAACCGCAATTCCCAGCAGAGTGAGGTGCTTGGCCTGACGTTCAAGGAATGCGGCCGGCGGACCGTACCTGGAGCGTTTTTTCAGACCCAGCCAACCCACGGTACTGCCATTCACACGAACAGGGACCAGCCGAGGTTGGTCTTCCGCCTCTACCGTTCCGAGGAGCGGCTGCAGTTCCGAATCAATGAGTAATATGCGTGAAAGTGATCGATCTTGTCTTTCTCCTTCCCGTGAAGGCGGTCGGTTCTTGCGGATATCGGAGCGCTCGTCGAGCAGATCCGCCCAGTGGTGTGGATTATTTCTGACTTCTGCCCAGCCGTTATGTTGATACTCTTCCCGCAGCAGGGGAATCAGTTTCTCCATTCTTTCAATTTCCACCTGATGAATATAATTCTGGAAATTCTGGGAAAAAATATATTTTGAAAGGTAGAGGGCGGCAACGACCGTGACCAGGATGAGAAAAAAGGAAGCAAATAATTTATGAGAAATTCTAAACTTGATCATTGTTTTTATTTTCATTTCTGATTACCCCTGAAACCCGGCATTTTCCGGACCAGGCAAACCTTGAGCTGAGGATTAGGAGTAACCAGGTTTTCATTCAACCGGTTGGTAACCGGGATCAGCTGATTCCAGGAGATAAAAAAGGACTCTCGTAAATGCAGGTTGCCCTTTTTACCTTAATTTGTGACTGCATATCTATTTAAAATAGTACTTTTAGGCAAAAAGCAACATTCTTCTTGAATCTCCCGACAAAGCACATCTTTCCTCCATAATTTCTCCACAATTGTGCATTAAGCTATCTCACAAAGCAATCCATCGGGAAAATGGGTCCTGGTCTCTATCTGATTTTCAATTCTTTAGGTCCTGAATCAGCAGGGGCATCTGATGCCCCATAAGGTATGAAAACTAAAAAAAGATGATGAAATTTACCAACAACAAAAAAACGGCAGCCAGCATGCTCAGGCAGGGGGCCGCGGGTATTACCCTGATTATGGCTGTGGTTCTCTCCGGTTGCAGCAGAGTGGGTCCGGACTATGTACGCCCCTCCCTGGAACTTCCGGGGCAGTGGAACAACAGCGTCACAAAAAATACGCAGGATGAACAGCGGCTGGCGGGATGGTGGCAGGTCTTCGACGATCCTCTGCTCAGCTCGTTGATCGAAGAGGCCGCTGCCGATAATCTTGACGTGAAGGAGGCCGTCTCACGGGTGAGAACGGCGCGCCTGCAAAGGGCCGGTACAGAATCGGCCTTGTATCCTTCAGTGGATGGCAATGCTTCAGCCGGGTGGAGTGAACGGCGCGGTGGTGAAGGTGCATCATCGGATTCGGAAAGCTACAACGCTGGATTTGATGCGGGTTGGGAACTTGATATTTTCGGAGGCGTCCGACGCTCCGTTCAGGCCTCTCAACGGGAATTGGAGGCGCAAGTCGAGGATCTTCACGATGTCGTGGTAAGTCTGCTGGCCGAAGTGGCGATCAATTACATCGATCTGCGCACCTATCAGCGACGCCTGGTGCTGGCGGAGTCAAATGTGGCGCTGCAGCAGGAAACCTGGGAACTGCTCGATGCATTATTTACTGTCGGCAACGGGGACGCCCTCGCTCTGGCGCAGGCTCGCTACAATCTGGAGAGTTCAAAGGCGAGATTACCCGGCCTGGAGGTTGGCCTGGAAGCCTCAATGAACCGGCTGGCGGTGTTGACAGGCAAACCCGCCGGGGATCTCCATCACCAGCTAAACACCCCCGGTGCCCTTCCGGAACCCTCTTTGCAAATAGCTGTCGGAGTTCCCGCCGATATCCTCAGACAGCGACCGGATATCCGCCGCTCCGAACGGGAACTCGCCGCCCAGACGGCACGAATAGGTGTTGCCGAGGCCGACCTCTACCCACGTTTTTTTTTGAGGGGCTCCATCGGTCTTGAATCCATTTCGCTTGAAAAATTAGTGATCTCACCGGCAAAACTATGGTCTCTTGGACCCTCCATCAGCTGGCCGATCTTTGATGCGGGGGCCATACGCAGCAATATCAAAATTCAGGGAGAGCTGCAGCAACAGGCCTATCTTCGCTATGAACGTACGGTCCTCACGGCACTGGAGGAAGTTGAAAATGCTCTGATCGCCTATGTCAAGGAACAGCAAAGGCTGGAGAATTTACGAAATGGTGCCGCCGCAGCAGAGCAGGCTGCGGATCTGGCGGAAAATCAGTATCTCAGCGGCATGACAGGATTTAACAATGTTCTCGATGCCCAACGGTCATTGCTCTCCTTCGAAGACCAGATGGCTGAGAGCAGAGGAGCTGTGCTGGCGGGGCTGGTCCGGATCTATAAAAGTATGGGCGGAGGCTGGCAGATGCTGCGCCCGCCCGTTTCCATGAATTGATAATTTTGTAATAGGTTGAATGTAATGACAGAAAAGAAACAGATGTCCGTTAAAGAGACAATGGAGAAGGTCAAGGCATCGGGGAGTCGACGGCGTCTCAAGTATTGGATTATTGCCGCCTGCCTTTTGCTGATAGCCGCCGGGGCAGCAGTGGCCGTTACATTGCGCTCCACCGGCAATGATACCAATTATGAAACCCACACCATGGCAAAGGGTAATCTGCAGATCACCGTCACCGCCACGGGAAATCTGGAAGCCACCAATCAGGTGGAGGTGGGCAGCGAGCTCTCCGGAATTATTACCATGGTGACGGCCGATTTTAATACCGAGGTTAAGCCGGATCAGCCTCTGGCCTATTTGGACGACACTAAGTTTAAGGCTGCGGTTTTAAAATCCAGGGCGGAGGTGACCTCGGCCAAGGCCAAATATCGGGAGGCCCATGCTTCCCGGCAGGCCTCCGAGAAAACCCTGAAGCGCCTTCAGAAAACCCGGGAAATCACCAGGGGCAAACTGCCTTCCCTGGAAGACCTCGAGCAGGCCGAAGCCAACGTGGAGCGCGCCGCAGCCTCTCAGGAAGCAGCCGCAGCCGCGATAGAGATCGCCGAAGCCTCTCTTACCCTGAATGAAACGGATCTGGAAAAGGCTGTTATCTATTCTCCCATCAACGGCATAGTGCTGAGCCGCAATGTCGAAGAAGGCCAGACCGTGGCGGCCTCTCTGCAGGCACCAGTGCTTTTTACCCTGGCTGAAGACCTGAAGAATATGGAACTGCAGGTGGATGTCGATGAAGCCGATGTCGGCCGGGTCAAAGAAGGACAGCAGGCCACTTTTTCGGTGGATGCCTATCCCGAACAAATCTTTCAGGCGGAAATTACCCAGGTACGTTACGGCTCGGAGACAACGGATGGCGTCGTCACCTACAAGACCGTACTCAAAGTGGCGAATCCCGATCTTCTCTTGCGGCCGGGGATGACGGCTACAGCCGACATTGTCGTGAGAAATATAGAAGATACCCTGCTGATCCCCAACAGCGCACTGCTTTACAGTCCGACACAGGGAAAGAAGGTGGAAAAGGAAAAGCGAGAGCTTTTAAGCTCACTGATGCCGGGACCGCGGCGACGGCCCGGGAGGTCCGGCACGTCTTCTGCCGGAGTCGATCTTTCGCCGGGAAAGGCCACGGTCTGGATCCTGGATGAAGAGCGGCGACCGATTGCTGTTCAGGTGGAGAAAATTACCACCGATGGTGTGATGACGGCAGTGAGATCAGCCAAGCTCGATGAGGGAGCCAAGATTATAACCAACGAAATCATGACTGGAAAATAAGGATAATGAAACAGAGGAAAGCTGAAAAACTGATCGAATTCCGCGATGTCGTAAAAATCTACGGACAGGGGCAGACGGCTATGACTGCTCTTGACTCGATTGAATTGACCGTGCAGCAGGGTGAATTTGTGGCGATGATGGGTCCGAGCGGTTCCGGAAAATCAACCTGTCTCAATATCCTGGGCTGCATCGATACCCCGACCATGGGAAGCTATGTCTTTGAGGATGTGGCGGTAGAGGAGTTGTCACGGGATCAGCGGGCCATGCTGCGGCGCTCCTTTATCGGCTTTATTTTTCAGGGATTCAACTTGCTCAACCGCACTTCGGCACTGGAAAACGTCGAACTGCCCCTGATCTATCGGCGCATTCCCCTCAAACAGCGTCATGCTCTGGCCATGGAAGCGTTGGCTGCAGTGGGACTGGAGAAATGGTCGCATCATACTCCAGGCGAGTTGTCCGGCGGCCAGCAGCAGCGTGTTGCTATAGCCAGAGCCATTGTCGGTCATCCCCGCATCTTGCTGGCCGATGAGCCTACCGGCAATCTGGACTCGCAGCGCAGTATGGAAATTATGAGAATGCTCCAAAAATTTAATCGGGAGGGGATAACCATCGTCATGGTGACTCATGAACCGGAGATGGCAGCCTATGCGGACAGGCAGGTTCATTTTCAGGATGGTCGTATTGTAGCCGATACCGTCAACGAGGTGATTGCCTGATGCTTTGGGAAACATTCTTTCTGGCCCTGCGGGCTATCCGGCGCAACGCCCTGCGTTCCTCTCTGACCATCCTCGGCATCGTCATTGGCGTAGCCGCGGTTATCAGTATGGTGACGGTGGGCAGCGGCGCCACCCAAAAGGTCACCACCGATATATCACAGCTTGGCAGCAATATGCTCAACATCCGTCCAGGACAGGGAATGCGCGGACCCGGCGGGGCACGTTCAAGCTCCGATCCTTTTACCGTCGAAGATGCCAAAGCCATAGAAAATAATGTGGCCGGGCTGAATGCCGTGGCTCCCACCTCACAGGTAAGCCGGCAGGCGATTGCCGGTGGCGCCAACTGGTCTACCTCCATCACCGGCACTACCAACGGCTATTTCCCGGTCAGAAACTGGGGTATCGAAGAAGGGCGAATGTTCAGCGATGGTGAAATAAACGCAGGTGCGGCCGTGGGAATACTGGGAGCCACGGTACGAGAGGAATTATTCGGCAAGCAATCGCCTGTGGGGCAGTCTCTGCGGCTCGGCAAGATTTCCTTCAAGGTGATAGGGATCTTAGAAAAAAAGGGGCAGTCGAGTTTTGGCAGGGATCAGGACGATGTGGTTATCATACCTTTGCGCACCCTGCAGCGCCGCCTGGCCGGTAACACTGATGTGGATTCGATCATGGTTTCCGTTCGTGACCAGATCTCCACGGAGCGGGTGCAGGAGAACATCGAGCAGCTCCTGCGCCAGCGCCGCAGCTTGAAGAACGGACAGCCCAACGATTTCATGGTCCGTGATATGAAGGAGATAATAGACACCCTCACCGGAACAACCACTGTACTCACCGCGCTTTTGAGCGCAGTTGCCGGAGTCAGTCTGTTGGTTGGCGGCATCGGCATAATGAACATCATGATGGTCTCGGTAACGGAGCGCACCCGGGAAATAGGAACCCGGCTCGCCATAGGCGCTCTGGAGCGGGATGTGCTGCTCCAGTTCCTGGTGGAGTCGGCGGTGCTGACCTCCTTTGGCGGGTTGATCGGCATCGCACTCGGGTTGGGCGGCGCAGCGGGCATCTGCCTGATGATCGGTGTGCCCTTCGTCTTCAATCCGGGCATTATAGCCGCGGCGTTCCTGATCTCCGCGGTGATAGGCGTGGTTTTCGGCTATTTCCCGGCCAAAAAGGCGGCCTCGCTCAATCCTATCGAGGCCCTGCGTTATGAATAAGAGCGGTAAAAAGCTCGATACTGTGACCAATATATCGAGCTTTCTCGAAGTCGGAATTCAGGCCGTACGGGTGCCTATCGCAGAGTCCATCTAAGCCACTTAGAAGTTTTACGATATTGTCAGCAGGAAAAAGGGTTATTTGCTGAATTTCTTGCCAATATTAAAGCTTTGACCAATAACTTTATCAAGGGACCAGTATTCTCGGATACCATAACCAAACACAAAAGGAGCGACTTTTTCCATCATTGGCTGACCTTTTGGGTTCAAGGCTTCCTGATCTACCTTGATATCCATGATTTCCCCTATGAACTGCGTGTGCAAGCCGATTTCAAGGGTGTGGATGACTTTACATTCGAGAATGAGCGGGAATTCATCAACGTACGGAGCATCAACCACTTCCGAGCGGGTTGGGGTCAGGCCTGTGTCTTTAAATTTGTCGGTATTTTTCCCAGAGGTAATTCCGAAATAGTCGGCTTCCGCCACATATTTTTCTGAAGGAACACTAATTGTATAGGCCTTGCGCTCCATTATCGAGCCATAGGTATAAGTGGCCTTGCGCAGCGAGATGGTTACTGCTGCCGGTTTTGAGCAACAAATACCTCCCCATGCTATGGTCATGACATTAGGTTTGTCTTCCTTATCGTAACTGCCAACACACCAGATTGGATTGGGATATGCCAATGTGTCGGGGCCTATGGATGTTTTCATTGAATTTTTCTCCTCTCATGTATATTGGAAGTGGACATTGATCCAGTCACCAGGGGAGCCTAGTGGTAAGAGATCATCACCATTTGAAAATCCACTTGATTTCAGGTGCTTTATAAGCCTTCACCCCCCTAGGCTCGCAGCTAATGTGAAATAAAAAGTAGAACCTTCTCCAGGTTGTGATTCCACCCAGATCCTTCCATGGTGGCGTTTTACAATTTTCTTGCACAGAGTCAGTCCCATACCCATGCCCTCGTACTCACGATCTGTGTGCAATCGCTGAAATGCCAGAAAAATTCGCTCCTGATAATTTTGCTGAATGCCTATGCCATTATCTTTTACAAAAAACTCATACCCGTTTTCGGCAGGACTGCACCCGATTTCAACCATGGGCGTATGGTTGGTGTTATATTTGATGGCATTCGCTATAAGGTTCTGAAAAAGACGCTGGATCTGACTTGCATCGACGGTTAGTACCGGCAGGTCCTGATATATTACTTTAGCATTCTTCTCGTTGATGGTCGAATGAAGATTTTCAATGACGATCCCGACTACATGGTTAAGCTCAGTCGGCAGAAAATCGCCGCCTTTGGTCGAAACTCGAGAGAGGGACAGCAAATTCTCGATCAGTTTTTTCATGCGGCGGCTGGCAGCTATCGTTCGATCGATATACATCAGACCCTGGTCATCAACCTTATCATGAAATTTTGCATCAAAAAGCTGGAGAAAACCAATGATCGAGCGTATTGGTTCCTGAAGGTCATGGGAAATCGCGTAGGCAAATTCCTCCAATTCTTTGTTCGAGCGCTTCAATTCCTCTGCCGCCCGCCTGTTTTCCGATATATTGCGTAGAATCACATGGATATTCCTGGAATTACCAAAAAGATAACCGTCAGAGGTAATTTCCACATCTACCGATACCCCATCAAGCCGAACTATTTTTGTCTCATATGGAGGCAATGATTCATGGAGTTTTCGTAATTTGTATATTCTCTCCCGCAGTTTCTCATGATAGTCGGGATGGTAGAGCTCGTAAGGCGACCTGCCGAGCAGATCATCAGCTTCCTGTGCTCCGAACAATCGTATGCAGGCGTTGTTAACCAAGGTAATCTTGTCCTCCTGGTTCACGAAGATTGCGTCTGGAGAGTTCATGAAAAGATTGCGATAGCGGTTCTCGCCGTCTACCAGCGCCCTCTCGGCCCGCCAGCGGGATAAGGAATCGCTGATTACATGGGCAAGTGTTTTCAGAACGGCCAGGTCTTCTTCTGTGTAGCCTCCGTAACGGTTGGCCACCGAAATCATTCCGGTTGTGTTTCCATTAAGTTGCAATGGTGCGGTCATAAAGCACTGCAGCTCCGGATGCTCGGGGGGCATTCCCTTACTGCCTGGAAGTGATGCCGGATCATTTGTCAGAAAGCCGGAGTCTTGATTGAAAACACCGGCATAAAGACCATAAACATGCGGCAGCCGAGTTGCATTTTTGGAATCCTGCGGGTTAACCAAAGAACATTTTTCCCATGCGGGATTAGAAGCGGCGATATCCCGTAGCAATCCATCCGAGCCGATTTCACCGAGCAAGGAAAGAGGGCTCTCCGTCACCTTCTCGACAACCGAGAGACAGGTTGTGGCGAACTCCTTGTCGTCGGCACTTTTGACGACCGCAGCGAAAATACTATTGATTCCGCTCTTCAGTATATCTTGCCGTTGAGTTGCTTTTTCTGACAGCTTTTGTTCAGTGATGTCTCTCGTGATCCCCAAAACCCCGGCTATCTCCCCGGAAGGGTCTCTGACCAGCTGTCCATATCCGTGAACGTAACGTACCTTGCCGTTATCCTGGCGAATGATGCGGTACTCTATGGAATAATTGTCGAAATTATTTCGTGCATTCTCCAACTTATCCATTAGGGCTGTGCGATCATCCGGATGAGTGAATGCCATAATTTCATCGAGTGTTTGCGGAGCTTTCCTGCAGCCGTGGATAGACAGCCACCCTGGAGAGAAAGAAAATTGATCAGTTACAATTCTCCATTCCCATGCACCAGAGAGGGAGAGCAGGTCCGCCTGGGCGAGAAGCAGTCGATTTTGAGCAAGTTCCTGTTCTGCCTGCTTGGTTGCAGTGATATCTATGAGGAGGAAATTCAACAGGCCCGGACCGGCATAGGAAGCCTGCACCTTGAACCATTTTTCAAAATAAAAACTGTACTTCTCGAATTGGGCAGGTCTCTGATGTGCAACAACATCGCCAAATACTTCCAACCAGCTTGCATCTACATCCGGCAGAAATTGCCGAAGGGTTATGCCATGAACGTCTTTTGGGGAAACATTGAGCAGACGGCCCAGGGTTTCGTTGATTTCAAGGAGGCGAAAATCCAGAATCTTGCCGTCGGAGCCGGGGATGATTTCGACCACCCCGAACCCCTCACTCATATCGTTCAGCAGGTGGTGCAGGTTGTCCAGCCGCTGGGAAATATCCAGGAAGAGCCGGTCCTTCTCGGCTATTTCCTCTAATAGCTCAGAGCGGGATCTGTTTTTATTCATAGGTATCTACACGCATTTGGACATTCTAACGAAACGTAAATTAGACGATAATGATGAATAATACCCCATACACACCTCCTTAATGAATAATTCAGTTGAGCTGGATAAGTATTTTGCTGGTATGTTTAAGATATTGGCCTTTAACGTGCTCCCCTTTTCCTGATTTTATAACAGACTTCAGGAATAAGGTACTAACAAAGTTATTATCAAAAAACAAATACATTGATTGTCCAGGCACAAATGAGAAGCTCTATTATAGAGAAGTCAGTGCAAAAACCTGTTCTTTGGGATGCGTAAGGGGGAAGTTAGTGCACAAAAATATCGGTTTATGTCTTACCTGGAAGATTAGAGCTTTCAGGAGGTCATTTTCTTATTTGAGAAGATACAGCTATTAGGCAGAACTTCCGACGGGCATTTGGCATGAAGATACTGCGTCGAGGCAGTTTGCCTGAACGAGCAGAAAGTACTGGAGAATAGACAGAATGATGATTAAATCAAATAAATATAGACCTTATGCACAATCACTTAGTAGAGATCCGATAATATTATTCCGATGGTGGAGCATATTTGGCAAAGACCTCAGCCCCGGTCATGTTTTCCGTTTTCTCAGTAAAGTGATAATATGATGGTTTTTCATCGACGAAAATCTGATGATCGAACACAAATTTATCACCACCAAGATTTATCAACCCTACCGGGACGATATACTGTTTATTCTCTTTCAACCTGTAAAATAAGTGAGTTCCGCATTTTCTACAGAAACCGCGTTCCGCCCATTCCGAAGATTCAAAAACAGTGATATCTTCTTCGCCGATCAATGTCACTTCGGTTCCGCAATCCACTGCCATCAAAGGACCGCCACCCCATTTTCTGCACATCCCGCAATGGCAGGCCCCTACATTTTGAGCGATCTTTTGTGCTTCAATACCGGTGGCGCCGCAGAGGCAGCTTCCCCTTCCTATATACGTATCAGACATGATCATCACCTGTATTATGTGTTGATGGACTCGTAAAAAGCTTGATCTACGTCGTTGTAGATCTGAAACACCGATTTGCCGTACCACTTGTACTGCCAAATCACTGTTTCAGATACTACGCCTAGTATATCAAGCTTTTTCCAGAGTCCATCCCGGCAACTTCGATAACTTTTTACGAGATTGCCGGTGTTGGAGGTTGAAAAATAGTTTGCAAAGACGCCTAAACGATTATCGATTATGACAATAAAAGTAGGGATTAATCAGGCGGAGTCAATTGATTTGCTGCCAAGCCAAACCAGCATAACGCCACTGTACCTCAACACCGAGAATAAATGGAAAGAGCAAAAAAAAGGACTTAACAGACAATCGCTGTTAAGTCCTTAATATTCAAACTGGTCGGGATGAGAGGATTTGAACCTCCGGCCCCCTGAACCCCATTCAGGTGCGCTACCAGACTGCGCTACATCCCGACCTATTTACTCTGCTGCTTATCTAACAGAAGCTTGATAGTGTGTCAACTGTTTGTAGCGATAGCCTGTGCAGTTGCTCACTTTTTTCGTTCAAGTGCTTTGTATAACTGAAGAAGCTCTGATTTTATCCTGCCTAATTTCCGGTTTGCGTCATCCGGGGCTGGCTGTGGTGCATCCTTTGTAATTTCCTCACCGGTTTTTAAATACTTGCGGGCGCCGGCAATGGTATAACCTTTGGTGTGCAGCAGGGTTTTAATCTTGAGGATGAGTTCGACATCTTCCCTTCGGTAAAGCCGCTGATTGGAGTTGGCCCGCTTCGGAGTGATCTGCTTGAACTCCGTTTCCCAGTATCGTATGACATGCGGCGCCACTTCGGCCAGCTTGCTTACTTCACCGATTTTATAATAGAGTTTATCGGGAATATTGAAGCCCATCCTATAATGATGTGGTGTTAATCGTTTATCTGCTCTCTCAGTTTCTTGCTTGGCTTAAAGCTTACCATCTTTCTCTTTTTTATCAAGATAGATTCGCCGGTTCGCGGGTTTCTGCCGTTGCGGGGGTTTTTATCGCGCAGGGTGAATGTGCCGAAATGCACGATCTTGATGGGTTCACCGCCGGTCAGAGAGGATTTCATGCTGTCAAAGAGGGAGTCAACAATATCTGCGCAGGTGGAGCGCGGGTAGCCTAGCTGGCCGGCAACGGCCTCGGCCAGTTCTTTTCTGGTAAGATTATTTTTGTCCATGCTATGCCTCACGGAATTGGCCGCCAAAGGTATCGGTGAGCGTTTTCACGATCTTTGAGTGGGCTTTTTCCACATTTTTTTCAGTTAAAGTCTTACTGGGTGAGCGGTAGGTGATAGAGAGCGCTACGCTCTTATACCCTTCAGGTATTTTGCCACCCTTGAAAATATCAAAAATTTCACTATGCTCAATGAGCTTTTCCCCGCTCTCGCGCACACTTAGCAGAAGTTCTCCGGCGGAGACATTATCTGCCACCACCAGCGCGATATCACGCTTGACCGAAGGATAAACCGGCAGTGGGGAAAAAGACTTGGGCAAGGCAGTCAGTGAACAGAGGATATCGAAGTCGATATCGAAAAAGTACACTTGCTGCTTGATGCCGAAACTTTTTACCACATCGTCACTGAGTTTGCCAAGACTTCCGATAACTTTTTTATCAGAAACCAGTGAGAGATGCCGGCCGTTTTCGACAAAGGGTTCTTTTTCTTGAAGAATTTCGAAAGTAACTATATTATCGGCGGCGGTTGTGTTGAGACGGAGGGCCTGCAGGAGATATTCGATGCATCCCTTGGCGTCGAAGATATCGACATTGCGGTGCTTATGGTAGAGAGGATCGAATTCACCGTATACATTGCCGCTGAGCACTCCGGCCAGTCTGGTGTTTTCCACAGGCTGAAGATTCTCTTGCGTGGGAATGAATACCTTGCCGATTTCGAAGAGTTTGAGGCTGGTCTTCTGGAATCTGATGTTTCTGCCGACATTTTCCAGAAGTCCGGGGATCAGCAGGGTGCGCATTACGGACTGCTCTTCATTCAGGGGATTGAGGAGTGCCACCTGTTTGCGTCTGGGATCATCCGCGGTTAGGTTCATCATATTGAGATGATCGCTGCTGGAGAAGCTGTAGTTGATAGCTTCGGAAAAGCCGAGACGGGCGAAGATGTCGCTGGTTTCAAGACGCAGTAGTCTGGCGGGGTCCTGTTCGGGATAACTCAGATTGACAGTTGGCAGCGATACCGGAATCCTGTCATAACCGTAGAGCCGCGCCACTTCCTCGACCAGGTCGGCTTGGCGCTCTATATCTATCCTGAAGCTTGGAGGAGTAACCAGCAGGGTCTCCTCATCCTTGTTCTCGCAATGGATGCCGATGGACTCGAGCATCGAAGCGATTTGTGCTTTGGCAAGCTCGATGCCGTTGAGTTCGTTGCACCGTTGAATATGCAGAGGCAATGATTTTGCCGGCTTGCGTCCCGGATAGGCATCGATGCCTTCATTTTCAGGACAGCTGCCGCCGGCTAGCTCAAGCAGCAGTTGAACTGCACGATTCATGGCATTGATGGTTCCTTCCGGGTCAACCCCGCGCTCGAAGCGATAGGAAGCATCGGAGGCAAGGTTCAATTTTCGTGCGGTTCTCCTGATCGATACGTCATTGAAGCAGGCCGACTCCAGCAGGATATTGGTCGTGGTCTCACTGACTTCGGAGTTCATGCCTCCCATGATTCCCGCCACGGCAACAGGACGTTTGCCGTCGCAAATCATCAGCATTTCCGGGTCGAGCTTGCGTTCTTTCTCGTCGAGGGTGACAAAATTCAGTTCATCGCTCCGCGGTGTCCTGACGATGATTTTGCCGCCTTCGAGCCTATCGAAGTCGAAGGCATGGAGTGGTTGGCCGTATTCCATCATGACGAAATTGGTGACATCGACGACGTTATTTATGGGCCGCAGGCCGATGGAAATCAACCTTCTCTGCAGCCACCAGGGAGATGGCCCTATGGTGACATTCCTGATCAGGCGGCCGGCATATCTGGGACACAGTTCGGGAGCTTCGATTTCCACCGAAAACTCCTCGCTCTGCCTGGAGATTGCACCGTTTTCAAGCGGCAGTTTCAGGGCGGTGCCGCGAAAGCCTGCGACTTCCCGGGCGATGCCGATAACTGAGGCGCAGTCGGCCCTGTTCGGTGTCAGATCGACCTCTATCTGAATATCGGAGAGACCCATGGCGTTGATGAAACTGTCGCCGTGCTGCAGGTTTTCGGGTAGCTCCATGATGCCGTCGGATTCTTCACTGAGGCCGAGCTCTTTTTCGGAGCAGAGCATGCCGTTGGAAACCACGCCGCGAACCTTGGACTTCTTAATCTTGAAATTGCCCGGCAGGACAGTACCGGACAGGGCGACGGGAGTGATCAGCCCTTCACGGGCATTGGGTGCCCCGCAGACGATTTCATACTGCTCATCGCCTACGGCAACCTTGCAGAGCTGGAGCGTGTCGGCGTTAGGGTGGGGAACGGCTTCCAGGATCCTGGCCACTTTTACGTCGGCCAGTTCTTCAAAAAGAGTGGTCATCCCTTCGACTTCGAGTCCGAGCATGGTAAGTTTGTCGGTCAGTTCTTCCGGCAAGAGACCTTCCAAATCCACATAGTTCTTCAACCAGTCAATGGTGAACTTCATAGTAATCTAATCTCGCTTGAAAGCAGGAATTAAAACTGTGAAAGAAAACGCAGGTCGTTTTCGTAGTACAGTCGTATATCGTCGATGCCGTATTTGAGCATGGCGATGCGCTCGATCCCAAGCCCAAAGGCGAATCCGCTGTAGACCTCGGGGTCGTAACCTACCATTTTAAAGACCTCTGGGTCAATCATGCCGCAGCCGAGGATCTCCAGCCAACCTGTGCGCTTGCATACCCGGCATCCCTGGCCTTTGCAGATGACGCAGGCAATATCCACTTCGGCGCTGGGCTCGGTGAAGGGAAAAAAGCTGGGGCGGAAACGCAAGGCGAGACCCTCGCCGAACATCTTTTGGGTAAAGACGGTGAGGACACCCTTGAGATCGGCAAAGGAGACCTGCTTGTCCACCAGAAATCCCTCCACCTGGTGGAACATCGGGGTATGGGTGATGTCCGAGTCGCAGCGGTAGACCTTGCCCGGTGCGATGACGCGAAGGGGCGGTTCCCGGTTCTCCATAATGCGGGCCTGCATCGGTGAAGTATGGGTGCGCAGGAGCAGGGAATCACTGACATAGAAGGTGTCGTGCATATCTCTGGCCGGATGATGGGCAGGGATATTGAGGGCTTCGAAATTGTAATGGTCGGTTTCGACGTCGGGCCCTTCGGCCACGGAAAATCCCATCTTCTCGAAAACCCCGCAGACCTCGTTCATTATCTGGGTGACGGGATGCAGTCTCCCCAGAGCTGGCTTTCTGCCGGGCAGGGTGAGATCTACCGTTGTTTCTTTTTGAGTGGTCTTCCTTGCTTGCAGGAGGGCCTCTTGACGTTCTTTGAAAAGAGTCTCTATTTCTGCTTTAACGCTGTTAGCCAGCTGACCCAGTCGTGGCCTGTCTTCCTGGGAAACAGTACCGAGCTTGCGCATGATCGTACTGAAATGGCCCTTGCGGCCCAGGTATCTGATGCGGAATTCTTCAAGCTGGTCGATATCCTGCAGCGTGGCGAGGGTATCACGCGCCTCTGTTGTTAACCTCTGTAGCTCGTGCTCCATGATATTTCAAAAAAGTTGGTATGCGAAGAAACAGCAAGCCGGTTACGATATGGCAATCATAACCGGCATGAACGAATACATTAGTGTAAGGTTGTGGATCAGGCCTTTGCTTTGGCTACTTTAACGACTTCGGCAAAGGCTGAGGGATCAAGTACCGCCATATTGGCGAGAACCTTACGATCCAGTTCGATTCCGGCTTTTTTGAGGCCACCGATGAATTGGCTGTAATTTATACCATTCATCCTGGCACCGGCGTTGATTCGTGCGATCCACAGGCGACGGAAATCACGTTTTTTGGTTCGTCTGTCCCGGTAGGCGTAAACGAGGGCGCGGTCAACAGCCTCGGTGGCTGTCCTGAAGAGTCTGCTGCGTCCTCCTCTGAATCCTTTGGCAAGCTTTAATACTCTGTTTCTTCTGCGGCGGGCTTTAAAGCCTCTGGTAACGCGTGACATGAAATAACTCCTTTAATGATCCGGTACGCTTCTTAAGGGGTACCGTACCTTATGGTCAAACCGTAGCCGATATCGGCTGTGATCGACCGCTGACTAGTGTCTGTCCAGGAATGAGCAATTTTGTTCTAAATCTAGGCGCTCGATGAATTTAACCACAGGCATATGTTTGATATTCCGAGGATTAAATTTTGAGAGCAACCGGTAAGCGAAGTCATGAGACTCCGACGAGTTAGGGCAAAAGTGCCATTTATGGACTGGCACTGACTAAAGATAAGGCAGAATCTTCCTTATTGACTTGACGTTGGACTCATCGACCAGATCGCCCTGTCTGAGACCGCGCTTACGCTTTGTTGATTTCTTGGTCAGGATGTGACTGGTGTAGGCTTTGCTACGTTTGATCTTTCCTGTACCGGTTGCTTTGAAGCGCTTTGCAGCACCTCGGTTTGTCTTCATCTTCGGCATGGTTGCACTCCTT
This sequence comes from Desulfobulbaceae bacterium, assembly GCA_016278675.1. GTDB lineage: Bacteria > Desulfobacterota > Desulfobulbia > Desulfobulbales > Desulfocapsaceae > Desulfopila_A. The sequence continues at coordinate 114,880 of JADQBJ010000044.1, forward strand.
TATACATCAATACGACACCGGCCACTACCTTCCACCCGGCTTATTTTATCTATGCTGACGTTTTCGGGCCGACAAACATAACCATTTGTCGTCCTTCCATTCGCGGAGGAGCAAGAATTATTGCTTCATCTTCAAGTTCCTCGGCAATTTTTTGCATTGCTTCCATGCCGATGGATTGTGAGTAAACAATCTCCCGGCCACGGAATCGCATGGTAATCTTGACCTTATTTTTTTGTGCCAGGAACTTTCTGATATTTTTGATCTTGAAGTTAAGATCGTGTTCCTCTGTTTTAGGCCGAAACTTGATTTCCTTGGTTTCAACCGTTGTCTGTTTTTTCTTGGCTTCCTGCTGTTTTTTCTTTTGTTCGTAGCGGAACTTATCATAGTTCATGATCCGGCATACCGGAGGACTGGCGTTTGCAGACACCTCTACCAGATCAAGTCCCTCATCATAAGCTTTCTCCAGTGCATCTTTGGAGGTGAAGATTCCAAGCTGTTCGCCGTCCGCGCCTATAAGCCGCACTCTTTCGTGGCGAATTTTATCATTGATTACAGCTTTATCATCCCTCTGGACCGGAGCTTGTTTGCTTCGTCTGTTAATATCTATACCTCCTCTCTACGAACTTAATGAATAGCGTGCCTATGTAGTTGCGAATCCTTAGATACCGCGACCTTCCCGACACTCCTCTATAATCTTTTCAATAAAATCAGTCACCGGCATGGCAGGCAGGTTTTTACCGTCGCGCAGGCGAACAGTAACGGTGCCGTAATTTTTTTCCGCATCGCCGATAATGAGCATATAGGGAACCTTGGCAACCTGTGCTTCTCTGATTTTATAGTTCAATTTCTCGTTACGCAAATCTTTTTCGATGCGCAGGCCTGCTTTCCGCATTTGCTCGAAGACATCTTCGCAGTAGTCGATCTGCTCATCGGTGATATTCATGATGCGTGCCTGCACCGGTGCGAACCACAATGGAAAGACTCCGGCATAGTGCTCGATAAGCACTCCGATAAATCTCTCCAGGGATCCCATCAAGGCTCTGTGGATCATGATAGGTTGATGTTCGGCATTATCCGAGCCGATGTAGCTTACCTCGAACCTGTCGGGCAGGTTGAAATCCACTTGAATGGTGGAGCACTGCCAGGATCTGCCCAGCTGATCCTTGATTTTGATATCGATTTTGGGACCGTAGAATACACCTTCGCCCGGGTCAAGGACATAAGTGAGGCCCTTCTTTTCCAGCGCCTGTTTCAGTGCTTCCGTAGCTTTATCCCAGTTGTCGTCGCTGCCGACATATTTTTCCGGTCTGGTGGAAAGATAGATGTCATATTCGCTGAAGCCGAAGGTTTTGAGAATATGCAGGTTGAGGTTGAGTATATTGAAAATCTCCTCTTCCAGCTGATCCGGCCTGCAGAAAATATGGGCATCGTCCTGAGTGAAGCCGCGGACCCGGAGGAGACCGTGAAGGGCTCCAGCCCGTTCGTAGCGGTAAACGGTGCCGAGCTCAGCCCAACGCAGGGGGAATTCGCGATAACTCCGCTTCCGTGAATTGTACACGCCGATATGGAATGGGCAGTTCATCGGTTTAAGCTGGTACTGCACATCGTCAATGGCCATGGGAGAATACATATTCTCGCCGTAGAAATCGAGATGTCCCGAGGTCTTCCATAGATCCTGTCGGGCTATATGCGGAGTGTAGAGCAATTCATAGCCATGCCGGTAGTGCTCGTCTTTCCAGTAATCCTCGATCAAGCGGCGCAGTTGCGAACCTTTGGGCTGCCAGAGGATAAGTCCTGGGCCGATCTGGTCCTGGATGGTGAAAAGTTCCAGCTCCTTGCCCAGCTTACGGTGATCTCGCTTCTTGGCCTCTTCGAGGGCATTGAGATATTTTTTCAGCGCCTTTTTATCATAGAAGGCGGTGCCGTAGATTCTCTGGAGAACATCGTTTTTTTCGTCTCCCCTCCAGTAGGCACCTGCAACCCTGAGAAGCTTAAAAGCCTGAATAGGTGTGGTGTCGGGAAGATGTGGACCGCGGCAAAGATCGGTAAAGTCGTCGAGCTGATAGGTGGAGATTTGCTCGCCGCGCAGATCTTCTATGATTTCGAGCTTATATTTTTCGTCTTCCCGGGTAAACTTATCCATTGCTTCTTCAAAGGGCACGAGCTTGCGCACAAATTCCGCTCTGCTCTGGATGATCTCGGCCATCCGTTGTTCAATAGCCTCAAAATCATCGGGACTGAAGGGCTCTTTGCGTTGGAAATCGTAATAGAAGCCGTTTTCGATGGCTGGGCCAATGGCAACCTTGACATCATCGCCGAATATATCGCGAACGGCCTTGGCCATGACATGAGCGGTGCTGTGGCGCAGAACTTCCAACCCTTCTGCGGATTCTTTAGTGATGGGCGTAATTACACTATCTTTCTGCAGGGGAGTTTGAAGATCGACGACATTGCCGTCAATAAAGACAGCGACTACCTGCTTCCTCTGTTTATTGGACATTAATTGACCAAGCACATCCTTGACAGGGGTATCCTCAGGTACCTTCAGTTCTTCTCCATCGTGTAGTGATACAGTAATTTCAGCCATTTTTAAAATTGTGCTTCCACATAAAAACAAAGGCCAAAGTGTGATTTCCGATGACGAAAATCATTCCTTCAGCCTTCTATTTGGTAGGCGCGGGCGGGATTGAACCGCCGACATCCACCACGTCAAGGTGGCGCTCTCCCACTGAGCTACGCGCCTGCGAGCCTGATGTTTCAATATGCCGCGCAGGTGACATATTGATGAGTAAACCTGATTCAATTACCAACATTTGCAGAAGGTGTCAAGCAAAATCCAAATTATATTACCAGAATAATACCACAATACTTTGCGCTTTTTTCACTCCTCCTAGAAGGCGGCAAGTCTGCCCTCTATTGCCCGGGAAAGGGTATGGCTGTCAGCATATTTTATGTCCATACCCATGGGGATGCCATAAGCCAGACGGGTGACCTTGACCTCAAGATCGTGCAGCTTGTCGATCAGATAGGAAGCGGTTGCCTCTCCGGGGACGGTTGAGCTTGTGGCGATGAGCACCTCCTTGACCACACCGTTTCGGGCGCGGGCGATCAGCTCCCGTGTTTTTATCTCGTCGGGTCCGATGCCGTCTATCGGCGAGAGGACGCCGTGCAGGATATGATAGTGTCCGCGAAAGATCCCGGTTTTCTCAATGGCTATGAGATCACCCGCCTGTTCCACCACGCAGACAAGTTCCGCGGTTCTGCGCGCATCTCCGCAGATGACGCAGGGGTCGTTTTCGGAGAAGGCGAAACAGCTGGAACACAGCTGGATCGAGCCGTGCAGGGCGGCAAGAGCGGAAGACAGCTCGCCGGCCTCTGCCGGAGAACGCCTGAGAACATGCATAGCCAGCCTGGTTGCTGTTTTTTTGCCGATGCCGGGGAGTGTGGAAAATCCCTGGATGAGCCTATCGAGGGCCGGAGGAACGATTTGCATAATATCCTAAAACATATTGGAGAGGCCGGGAAGGTTGAGGCCACCGGTGAGCTGTTTCATCTCTTCCTTGCCGAGCTCTTTGGCCTTGCGCAAACCATCGTTGGTGGCGGCGACAATAAGATCCTGGAGCATCTCTTTTTCTTCGGCAGAGAGAATGGCGTCCTCAATGGTCATGGAAAGAACCTCGCCCTTGCCATTGACGATCACGTTGACCATGCCGCCGCCGGCGCTGCCGGTGATAGTTTTAGAGGCCAGCTGTTCCTGAATCTCCGCCATTTTAGCCTGCATCTGCTGAGCCTGCTGCATAATGCTTTGTAAGTCCATAATATTTTCACTCACATTTGTTATTATCTGCTTCGTGGGCCTATTCGAATATCACCTATCTGGCCGTTGAAAATCTCCACCGCCATCTGCACCAGCGGGTCATGGGTAAGCTGCTGTCGCTTTCTGTGCGGACTCTCGGAATCATCGTCATCTTTGCCGTTGCTCAAGTCCGGGAGTATAAACCGTACAGTGAGATCTTTTTGGAAAAAATCAAGGACGAATTCGGTAAGCAGCTTACGGTTAGTCTTATTTCTGAGCAATGTGCAGATGGCCGGATCGTTGTAGTGCAGGTGCAGTTCGCCTCCTGCTTCTTTGGCGGAAGCGGCGCGCTGGAGGTCCTGGGCCATCCAGACCTTGCGTTCCTTGACATAAGCGGTGAATTCCATCCAGTCCTTGCGGACATCACGGATGTGCGGGTGTGGTTCCTGAACTGCGGGTGTCTCTTCGGTTTGCACTGGTTGTTCCTGCGGTGGCAGCGCTTTGGGCGGCTCGGTGTCAGGAGTCTTTACGGTTGATTCTTGTGGTGGGGCAGGACAATCCGGTTCTTCGGGGAGCGGCGGCTCTTCATGCCACGGCGGCTGAAGTTCAGGTTGTGCTGGGGTTAACGGCGTATCCCGTTCGGGTTCAGTTTTTTTTTTGCCGGGATCCGTGCTGTCGGCAGCCCCATGCTCTGCCGGAAGTGTTGCCATGAAATTCTCGATCTTGCTCAAAAGTGCGGTAACGGGGATGACATTGCCGGCTTCGATAATTTTAAGAAAAGCTGTTTCCAGGGCAAGCCGGGGCTGGGTGGTGAAGCGCAGCTCCTCTGTTGCCTTCATGAGCAGGTCAAGTTTGAAATGGATGGTTTCGAAGGAATACCCGGCTGCGATCTTGCCGAAGTCGGTGATTTCAGCTTCCGGCAGGTCTATAAGTTCTCCGCAGTTCCCCAGCTTGACCAGAAGCACAGTCCTGAAACATTCGAGCAGGTCCGAAGTGAATCGTTTTATGTCGATGCCGTAGTCGAAGGCGCCTTCCAGTGCTTTCAGCGCGGTTACCCGGTCTTCGGCAAGAAGAGCCCTGGTGATGGTCATCAGGGTATTCCTGTCGATCAGACCGAGTACCTCAATGACATCTTCATGGCTGATGGTATTGTCGCCGAAGGAGAACATCTGGTCCAGCAGGCTCAGGCCGTCTCTTACAGATCCCTCGGCTTCCCGGACGATGAGGGCCAGCGCGGCCGGGTCCAGGGTTACCTTTTCCGAATCTGCAATTTTTTGAAAATGAGTCGTCAGGTCAGTAGTGCTGACTCTCTTGAGTTCGTAACGCTGGCACCTGGAAAGGATGGTAATGGGGATTTTGTGCAGTTCGGTGGTGGCGAACATGAAATAGACATGCGCCGGCGGCTCTTCCAGCGTCTTGAGAAGTGCATTAAAGGCCTCCGTAGTGAGCATGTGCACTTCATCGATGATGATAATTTTGTATGGTGATGAAGTCGGCAGAAAGCGTATCTTTTCCTTGAGCTCGCGGATTTCCTGAATGCCCCTGTTGGAGGCGCCGTCTATTTCGTGTAGATCAAGGGAATGACCGCCGGTGATCTCGGTGCATGACCGGCATTGATTGCATGGTCGGGTTTCCGTGGTACTCTCGCAGTTTATAGCCTTGGCCATAATACGGGCAAGTGTCGTCTTGCCGACGCCCCTGACTCCTGAGAAAAGAATGGCGTGAGCGACGCGTTGTCGCAACAGGCTGTTCTGCAGGGTCTTGACCACCGGAATCTGGCCTACGACGTCGGTGAAGGACTGGGGGCGGTATTTTCGAGCGAGAACCAGGTAAGACATGAGTCACCGTTTCAGGAATTGAGCGTTAGCGATTACCGGAAAATACACGATGAATTGACGGGAGGCAATAAAAAGTGATAGCCGGGCAACCCTGCAGCACACCAAGAGGTTCACTACCGTTGCTTCCTTCCGGACCTGGCGGAGTTCGTGATTCTTCGTTGCACAGGACCCGGCTATCACACCAAATCTTGGCTGGCGTCTGTCCATTCCTGGACAAACACTATCTGGCGGAGAGGGTGAGATTCGAACTCACGGTACTCTCGTACACACGCGTTCCAGGCGTGCACCTTAAGCCACTCGGTCACCTCTCCGTTTCTCTGTATCAATCAATATAAAATTGTGAGCCTGTATGTAAACCGTGTAATCAAATTATTCAATGAAAAAGTAGTCCATTTGCAAAAAATGTTCACGGACATTTTTTGCGGCGTCCAGCGAAAAAATCTTTCAACAACAAGGCGCATCTCTCTTCAAGAACTCCTCTGCTGATTTTCAGGGTATGGTTGAAGCGGCCGTCGCTGCCCATGGTATAACGTGATGTCAACGCCCCGGTTTTAGGGTCCGCAGCGCCGAAAACAACACGGCGGACGCGGGCGTGTAGAATTGCCCCGGCACACATGGGGCAGGGTTCCAGGGTGACGTAGAGGGTAGTGTCCGGCAAGCGATAGTTGCCGATTTTTGCCGCAGCCTGGCGCAATACACGAATTTCGGCATGGGCGGTAGGATCATTCGTCGATATCGGCATGTTGCCTGCTTCGGCCAGAAGTAGATCATCTCTGATAAGCACCGCGCCGACGGGAACCTCACCGCTTTCACCGGAAAGTACTGCCTGGTGCAGGGCTAATTCCATCCAGTACCTATCTTTCGTGAGGTTGTCCATATATCTTCATTAAAAAAAAAAAATTGTAGAAAGTTGTGTTACCATTATTTGCATTTATGGCCGTTCTTGCTTATAAGATAAAGAGGCCAATTACAAATTGGAAACATAAATTACCCTGTTGTAATAAAAAAATGTATACAATATTGATGTACGAACCGCAAAATGGTGCTCCTATTGATCCAGCCTTATTCGGGCAGTCCGACCTCATCTTTAAATCGGAAGCGAAGGATTTTCAAGTAGAGCTTGACCGGCGCCAGTTTGACCTGATCTTTCTGGAGATCAATTCTCAAAATGGCCACAATATGGAACTCCTCGAATATGCACACCGGAAGAGTCCTTATACCCCCATTATCATTACCAGCAAATCGGAAAGAGCTGACGTTGTCGTACAGGCGATGAATCGGGGAGCTTCCGATTTTCTAGTTCATCCGTTAACGGAAACACGCCTTGCCGTGGCCATGCGGAAGGCCATCGAGAACAAGGAACAGAAATTTGAAATCGATTATCATCGAAGAAAACAGGATGTGGTTTATGATTTTGGCGATGTTATCGCCTTCAGCAACAGCATGCGGGAAGTTCTGGTAAGCCTGCAGAAATTTGCCCAGACGGACTCCACCATCCTGATAACCGGGGAAACCGGAACCGGCAAGAGTTTTCTCTCCGGCACAGTACACTTTAATTCTCCGCGAAAGAAAAAACCGTTTGTGAAAATCAACTGTGCCAATATTCCGGAGGCGCTGCTCGAGTCAGAACTCTTCGGTCATGAAAAAGGGGCTTTTACCGGGGCCGACAAACAGCGGGTCGGGCGGTTCGAACAAGCCTGCGGCGGCACCATTTTTCTCGATGAGATAGGGGAGATGAGCATCGCCCTGCAAACCAAACTGCTGAGGGTTCTGGAGGAAAAGGCTTTTGAGCGGGTTGGCGGAAACAAAACGATCAATGTCGATGTACGCGTTATTGCGGCCACCAACAAGAACCTGATCAGCCAGATAGAAAAGGGCCTCTTTCGCGAAGACCTCTATTACCGGATCAATGTCCTGCCGGTCAGGCTGCCGCCTCTGCGGGAAAGGGATCTCTGTATTATTCCCCTGGCCAATATCCTGTTGAAAAAATGCTGCCAGTCGACCCGGAAAGAAATTATGGGATTCCACAGCGATGCGCTCGCCAGAATCCAAACCTATGGCTGGCCGGGCAATATACGGCAGCTGGCCAATACCATAGAGCGTGCCGTTATCCTGACAGATGGCAGGCAGATCACCGCCCACAATCTTCTGCTGCCCGGTAACGGTGCCCCAACTCCGCAAAAATCGGTTACGGACGAAGAAAAAGAGTTCAGCGGTACTTCGGAATTACAATCTGAATCCGGTATCTCACTGGCCGGCCAGGAAAAAGAATTGATCCTGCGTGTTCTGGAGGAGTCGCTTTGGGTGCAGAAAAATGCTGCCGGCAGACTCGGAATCAGTCCAAGAGCCCTCAATTACAAGATTCGCAAGCTTGGCATCAGGCATCCCCATTGGCGTAGGAACAAATAGCGATCTACTCTGAAGAAAGCTCGATCTGCTGTAGATCTGGAACGGCGATTTGCCGTGCCATATGTAAATCGTCGTTGCAGATACGTTGCAAAAACGAACATTGTATATCGTTTCCATCTATAAATAGTCCGGAGTCCAAGCTTTCCGGGAGTCTTCGCTGGCCAGCTTCAACCATCCAGCCAAAATCCTGCTGCAGTAAGATCGTAGGTTGAACCCTATTCCATTCCCGCCTGCGACAATCATCGCTGTTTTTTTAATCCAAGTAATTAAATTTTCGCTCTAATCAGGTACTAAAAAATAGCTTGACAAGCATTAGGGGATCACGTATCTTTTTCTTTATGTCACAAATAAAGAGACGATGTCACGAATAGTGAGACGCAGTGCAGTCAAGTCCGGCAATAGAGTACTGGTGCCGGAACCATTATTGCAGCGGGAGGTGTGATGGCGGCAAAAAATGAAAAATATTATTTTGTTTCTTCTCTGGCAAAAGGTCTGCGTATTCTCGAGCTTCTTGCCGAAGAGGGTGAGATGTCCGCATCTCAGGTAGCCGCACATCTCGAGACCAACAGGGCGGCGAGCCATCGATTTATCAGCACCCTGCGCGATCTGGGCTATGTCGAAAAAACTCCGGAAGGGAAATTCTGTCTTACTTTCAAGCCTCTCGAACTCGGGATGAAAACGCTCGACAGGTTCGAGATCCGTCATTTTGCCCATCCATATATGCAGGAGATTGCTCTTGCCTTTAAAGAAACAGTCAATCTCGGCCACTGGGACAGGGGAGCCATCGTTCATCTGGATAAAATAGACAGTACGGAGATCCTGCGCATGGATCTGGGACTTGGCGCACAGGCACCTGCTTATTGCACAGGCCTTGGCAAGGCCATCCTGGCTTTTCTGCCGGAGGTTGAACTGGAAAATTATCTGCAGTCGGTGAAATTTACCTCATTTACACCCAATACAATCATTACAGCGCAGCAATTGAAAGACGAGATTAATAAGATTCGCCGACAGGGATATGCTGTTGACGATGAAGAACTCAGTCTGGGGTTGAGATGTGTAGCCGCGCCGATATTGGATTATGCCGGGCGACCAACATATGCGATGAGCGTATCCGGTCCTACGCAGAGGATGTCCGTAGAAAAAATACAGAATATTCAGGAAAAACTGCTTGTTGTCTGTCATCGGCTTGAACGGAAGACCGGGGCGCCCGAGAAAACAGAAGCTGCTGAGCATCCTGCATCAAGAATATAATCCTATCAGGAGGAAAAAAGATGAGTCAAAAAAAATTATCACGTATTCAGTTGGATCAGATGAAAGCGGAACGGAAAACGGCAGTCTGGATCACCGCATATGATTACTGGACCGCTTCATTTGCCGAGGAAGCGGGTATGGACATGATCCTGGTCGGCGATTCTCTGGGCATGTGCATCTATGGGTACAGCGGCACGGTACCGGTGACCATGGATCAGTGCATTTATCACTGTGAAGGAGTAAGGCGCGGAGCTCCCAACACCTTTATAATCGGAGACATGCCTTTTCTCTCCTATCAGGTAAGTGTTGAAGAAGCGGTACGCAATGCCGGACGTTTTCATAAAGAGGCCGCCGTCGATGCCATCAAACTCGAGGGTGGAAAACGGGTCTGCCCGCAGATAAAGGCTATTGCCGATGGCGGTATGCTGGTGATGGGCCATATCGGATTGACACCACAGAGCTCCGGACAGCAGGGTGGTTTTAAGGCGCAGGGACGTAACGCCGATGCCGCCAAGGAACTCATCGAGGATGCTCAGGCCATTGAAGAGGCCGGTGCCTTTGCCTTACTCGTCGAAGCAGTTCCTCCCGAGGTTTGCGGCATCATCCGCGATACTCTGAAAATTCCGGTGTACAGCATCGGGGCCGGTGTCGAAGCCGATGGCCAGCTGATGATCTGCAGTGATGTGCTTGGTATCTTTCAGGCCTTTACTCCAAAATTTGTCAAAAAATACGAAAATCTCGGCGCCAAAACCGTCGATGCCTTCAAGAATTATGTTGCTGATGCCAGGAACAGGGATTTTCCGGCCGATGAGCACACCTATAAGATGATCGATGGTGAGATGGAAAAACTGCAAAACCTCCTGAAGAAATAATCTTTTTCAGGGCTGCCGGCAGCTATTGGGGCGGAGCAAATGCCGCCGAATATAAAAAAAAGCATTTTTATCTCGATACACGAGGTATAAGGAGAAAGTATTATGTCTGAGACGTTGAACACCATCCGGAAGTTCATGGAAAAGGAAGGGATTCCGGGACGTGACGGTTACGATCTGACTACATCGGAGAAAGGTTTTGCCGATGGTGCCAGGTGGAGAATTGAAATAGCCGGTGTCGAGCGGGCCTCGACCATGGAAGCAATGATCGCCGAAGCAAAAAAACGCGATGTCGTCGTCCATCGGGCCATTGCCACTGTTGGTGGTTCCACCTACTGCGACATGGCGGAACTTAGGGATATCGCCCAGATGGCGCGTGACGAAAAGATCGAGGTTGTCATGACCGTGGGGCATCGTAAAGGCTGGGATACCGGCTCAAAAGAGATGTCTAATCGGGAGGGTGGTCTGCAGGGTTTCCGGTTGCGCGGCTCCGACAATATTTCTTATCACATTGCCGATATAATGCGTAATATTGAAGCAGGGTTCCGCGGCTTTCTGGTTTACGATGAAGGCGTGCTTTTTCTGCTCAATAAAATGCGGAGCGAAGGTCTCATCCCTGCGGAAACCATCTTTAAATTCTCCGTCTTCGGCGGCTATTGCAGTGCAGCTGGGGCAAAAGTGATTGAAAGCATGGGAGTCAATTCCATGAATCCCATATCCGACGTTTCACTACCCATTCTCTCCAGCATCAGGAAGGCTGTGGATATACCTCTGGATGTCTATATCATCATTGTTGATGAATTCGGCGGGATGTACAGGATTTATGAAACTCCGGAAATTGCCCGTGTAGCCTCGCCTGTTTATTTCAAGATAGAGCCGGGAACATCGGAGGCTGATATCTATAAGCCATGGGTAACCGAAGAGTTTCATGCCAACCTGATCCGGGAGAAGGTCAAGATGGCATCTGTGATTCAGGAGATAATGGCTCGTCATGCACCGGATCTCAAAACCTCTCCCAAAGGTGCGGCAGATCTTATTTTACCTGCCAAGGTATAATCTCAATTTAGCCTTCAGCGCTGTTTCAACTGCGCTGGGTTTGACCACTTACAGGAGAACTGACTCATGGACAATGTATTTCAGGTAGCAATTCAGACGCTTAATCGCGCCGGTAAACTGGGCGGGATCAATCCGCGTGTGCTCGATATTCTTCAGGAGCCCAAGCGTATACAGCAATTTCGTATCCCCCTCAAATTGGAAGACGGCAGTTTCCAGGTATTCCAGGCCTATCGCGTGCATTATTGCGACGCGCTCGGACCGTTCCGCAACGGTACCCGGATCCGCCCCGATCTGTCCCTGGACGAGATCAAGGCGCTGGGACTGTTTATGACGGTCAAGCATTGTGCTGCAGCAATTCCCGCCGGCGGAGCCAAGGGCGGCATAAAGGCTGATCCCTCAAAGCTCAGTGCACGGGATATGGAGCAGCTGGTTCGGGCCTTTATCAGAAATCTTCAGCCCAAGGGCCCCTGGGCCGATGTCCCCGGTGCCGATATCGGCACCGGCGAGCAGGCCATGGCCTGGATGCTGGATGAGTATGAGCAGATAACCGGTCAGCACTGCCCGGCGGCGCTCAACGACAAACCGGCGATTCTGGGTGGCTCTCTGGGTGGTGAAGAGGCCACTGGACGCGGTGTTTTCATCACGCTGATGGCGGCGGCAAAGGATATGGGGCTGGATGTCAGCGGATCTACAGCAGTGGTGCAGGGATTTGGTCAGGTCGGCTCGGCTCTTGCCGATCTGTTGACGCAGACCGGCTGCCGCATTGTCGCCGTCAGCGATGTCTACGGCGGCATTTATGCCGAGGGTGGTCTTGATATCGCGGGCCTGCGTGAGCATGTAGCCAAAACCGGAAAGGTTGAGGGTTTTCCGGGAACTACACCGGTCTCCAACGAAGAGCTGTTCGCTCTGGAGTGCGATATCCTGGTGCCGGCAGCAGTACAGAGCGTGATCCACAAGGGAAATGCCGCCGGCGTCAAAGCCAAGCTGATCGTGGAAGGTGCCAATGGCCCGGTTACCACCGAAGCCGATGCCATCCTTCATGACAAGGGTGTGATTATAGTGCCCGATGTAGTTGCCAACAGCGGTGGAGCTACTGTCTGCCATTTTGAGAGAACCCAAGGGCTTACCGATCAGTATTGGGATTTGGAGAAGGTCAATAAACAGCTGGAAAGCCGTATCCTCGAGGCATATCGATGTGCGGCGCAGCGGGCTACCGAAGCAGGAGGCGTTTCCCTGAGGGATGGCGCCTGGATTCATGCCCTCAAGATGCTCGAAAAAGCGATGAAGCTGCGTGGATGGGTTTAAGACAACATCCAGGTGAAACAGGCTATTCAAATTCAAGGAGATACGGCATTGACACTTTTTAAAGAAGGCGAATATCTGCAACGAATTGAAAAGACAAAAAAAAGTATGTCGAAGACCGGTGTGGAGGTTTTGGTGGTTTCCGATCCCGCCAATATGAACTATCTCACCGGTTACGACGGCTGGTCTTTCTATGTTCCCCAATGCGTGGTGCTGGCCGTTGACGAAGAGCGGCCTTTGTGGATCGGTCGTGGCATGGACGTGGCCGGAGCCAGGCACACAACCTTTCTGGATGAGGAAAATATTATCGGATATCCGGATCGATATGTTCAGTCGCTCGAGCGTCACCCTCTCAATTTTGTCGGAGACAGAATTCGAGAGCGCGGCTGGGGCAGCAGGACAATCGGGGTTGAGATGGATGCCTATTACTTTACCGCCCGTTCCTATGCGGAATTGCAAAAAAGCCTGGGTGATGCCCGCTTCGTCAATGCCGATCTGCTGGTTAACTGGATTCGTCTGATAAAATCGGATGCTGAAATAGGTTTCATGCGCGAGGCTGGTGTTATTGCCGGCAAGGTTATGTCTACAGCGATTGATCGTCTTCAGCCCGGTGTGCGTGAATGCGATGCCGTTGCCGCGGTCTATCAGGCGCAGATGTCAGGAACCGCGGAGTTCGGCGGGGATTATCCGGCGATCGTGCCGATGATGCCTACCGGGGAGAAAACCTCCGCACCCCATCTGACCTGGACGGATGAGCCCTATAAGGATGAGCAGATGGTCAACCTGGAACTGGCCGCCTGCCGGCACCGCTATCACTGCCCCATCGCCCGCACCGCCTATCTTGGCAAAAATCCGCCGGCAAAGCTGGTGGCACTGGCCGAGCAGACCGTAGATGGATTGAACCTGACCCTGGAAAGCATCCGTCCTGGAATGCGTGCAGAGGAGGTGGAGCTGGTCTGGCGGCGTCATATAGCCAAGGCTGGCCTGGAGAAGGAATCGCGTATCGGCTATTCCATGGGACTCAATTATCCACCGGATTGGGGAGAACATACCGCCAGCCTGCGCCCGGGAGATACCACCGTTCTTCAGCCGAATATGACCTTTCATATGATCCTGGGAATGTGGATGGACAATTATGGCTTCGAGTGCAGTGAATCCTTCCGAGTGAGCGAAAATGGCTGTGAAACTTTTGCTGATGTACCCAGAAAACTCTTTATCAAGGAATGACCGGGCATGAAATGTTCGATTCAAGGTGCCTGGATACTTCATTTTAGAAGGTGTGATTAAAAGCAGGCTTAAACCATAGCATACCACTGTAAAGCGGAGAGGATATCATCATGATTTATCACACGCGCAAAGGCCGGATCTCAAGCGGCGAGGCTATCGGTATACTTTTACTCGATACTTCCGTTCCTTTTATTCCGGGCGATGTGGCCAATGCTTCCACCTATGATTTTCCGGTTCGCTTCAAAAAGGTAGAGGGGTTCACGGTGGCGAGGGCCATCGGCAAGGACCCCTCTATATATCCTTCATTGCTCTCCGCCGCCAAAGATCTGATGCATCAGGGAGTCCGGGCTATTACCGGAGACTGCGGCTTTATGGCGCTGCATCAGAACAGGCTTTCCCAAGAACTCGATATTCCTGTATTCCTCTCCAGTCTTCTACAGATTCCCTTTATTCTTTCAATTATTGGTACGGGCCGCAAGGTAGGAATTCTGACTGCCGATGGCACGAGTCTCGATGGCTCTCTGCTAGCAGCGGTTGGAGTCTCGGAGAGTAGTCGCCTGGTGATTGAAGGGCTTGAGAGTTGCCCCAGCTTTTATCGTTTTGCCATAGAGGAAAGCGGTGAACTGGATGTTGCCGCAGTTCAGGAAGAGATTGTTGCTGCTGCAAAAAAAGTTGCGGCCAATAATGAGGTCGCCTGCCTGCTCCTGGAGTGTAGTCTGCTGCCGCCCTATGGTGCTGCTATACAGGAGGCTGTTGACCTGCCTGTTTTTGACTATATCACCATGATCAATTTTGTGTTTTCCGCTGTTGTGAAGAAAAAGTACCGCGGTTTCATTTAACAAAAATTCTCCTCATGATATTATCAAGGTGGAATACCATGCAAATACACGAAGAAATTGAACAGTGCCGGGATGAATTAATTTCCCTGCGGCGGGATTTTCATCAGCATCCTGAACTTGGATTTAAGGAACACCGTACTGCCAAGATCGTGGAAACCTACCTGCAGGCGCTTGGACTTGAAACCGAGCGTATGGCGACAACCGGAGTCGTTGCCGTGCTGGAGGGAGAGCTGCCCGGCCCGACTCTTATGCTGCGGGCTGACATGGATGGCCTGCCGATTCAGGAAGAAAATGACATTCCCTATGCGTCAGAAAACCCAGGAGTGATGCATGCCTGCGGCCACGACGCACATATGGCCATGCTGCTGATGGCTGCCAGAGTCCTGGTAAACCGTCGTGGGGATATTCGCGGCGCCATCAAATTTGTTTTTCAGCCAAACGAGGAAATAGCCGGCGCCATTTACATGGTGGAAGAGGGCGTACTTGAAAAACCCAAAGTCGATGCAGTTTTGGGTATCCATGTGTGGACCTCTCTGGAATCCGGCAAAATTGGAATCACCGCCGGAGCGGTGATGGGCGGGCTGGACGTTTTCAAGCTGACAATTTTCGGAAGAGGCGGCCATACCGGCCTGCCTGAAAAAGCGATAGACCCTATTCTGGCCGCGGCAAATCTTATCCAGACTACGCAGATGATTCAGACCAGAGAGATAAGCAATCTTAAATCCACTTTGATCATGTTTGGCAAAATCGCCGGCGGAACCAAGAGCAATATCATCCCTGACAGTGTGGAACTGGAAGGTTCTATCCGCTTTCTTTATAAGGGAGGCCCCGATAGCGTGGAGCAGCCGACGGAGCGGTTCAGCCGTATAGCAGAGCAGGTCTGCGCAACGCACCGCTGTACCTGCGAGATGAATATCGAACATGAAAACACCCCTCTGATAAATGATCCGGCAATGGTCGAAGTCGCCAAGGCAGCGGCAAGAGAGGTGTTTGCCGAAGAGAGCAGCCTGGTCGACAATATCTCCATTGCCAGTGAAGATTTTTCTGAATTCAGTGAGCGGGTTCCTGGTGTTTTTATGTTTCTGGGTGCCGGTAATCATCTCAAGGAAACCGATTTCCCACATCATAATCCCAGATTTAATATTGATGAAGATGTTTTGACAAACGGCGTTGCCATGTATGTGAGAGCAGCGCTGCACTATTTCAACCGAGGCAGGGAAGAGAAAAGGAGGTGACACTAAAAAAGAGCGATCCACAAATGAAATTTGGTCAGATTCGGCTCCGTATTAAATAAAGAACTAAAGTAAAGGAGTAACACCATGAAAAAGTTTATGATGGCTTCACTTACACTTTGCGCTATTTCAGTATTTGGAATAGCTAGTGCCGCGAATTATACAGGCCCCCCGGTAAATGCTAAGTTGGCATCGGAGGAGATAGAGGGCGACTTTATGACCGTCTGGGCCAATAATTTCTCCAAGCACATGAAAGAATGGTCCGATGGCAAGATAAATATCGAGGTGTACCCCTATGGTACGCTTGGCACCACCGGCGATATCAATGAACTGGCTCAGATGGGTGTTGTTGATTTTGTTTTCTCCGATCATGCCTGGATAAGCTCTTTCGTGCCCCAGGCTCAGGCTCTTGCCCTGAACTATATTTTCCCGACGGAACAAGTACCTCAGGTCCTTGACTGGACGGTCCGCAATGGCGATTTCATGCCCATGCTCGAAGATGCCTTCCGGAAAAACGATCTGGTTCCCCTGTCAATCATGTTTGAAGGCTGGCAGTGGGTTACCTCAAACAAGGAAATCAACTCTTTGGAAGACATGAATGGACTTAAGCTCAGACTGATGTCATCCAAGCTGCTTGTCGAGACCTACAAGGCATATGGGGCCAGTCCGACTCCCATGAGTTATGGAGAGGTCTACAGTGGTCTGCAGATGGGCCTGATCGATGCGCAGGTGAATCCCCTGTTTGCCATCTACAGCATGAAATTCTATGAAGTTCAGGACTATGTCACCCAACTGAAAAGCGAACCTTTCATCGGCATTCCTACGGCAAACCAGAAGTTTTTTGACGGCTTGACCAAGGAGGCCCAGGATGAGATGCGCAATTTCTGGATCAACTCCATTATTCCCGCAGGTGAATGGATCACCGAACGTAATCAGGGAGATATGGAAAAGATGAAGAAAGACAAGTCCTCTCTGAAATTCCATGTTCTTGATGATGAGGCCATCGTAGAATTTAAGCAGAAGGCTGAAACGGTATATCCACAATATCGAAAAATCGGCGGCGAAGGGGCCGACCAGATCCTGGATGCACTGCTCAACGACATCAAAGGTGCAGAAAAAGCGCTCAATATTCAATAACGGGGCGTTACCGTCCTGTCGTTGCCTGTGTGCGGCGGCAGGGCAAGATTGTTCCGGAAGATCGAAGAAAAACCCATGAAAACAACCAGTAAAGCTCCTGTGAAAATTGGCGTTCTGCGGCGTATTAATCGGACTATCGGTAAGGTGGTCAATGCAGTGGAAGTCTCTGTCCTGGTTACATGTGTTGGCGCTCTGGCCATATTACTGATCACCAACGTTATAGCCCGGACATTTTTTCAAAGTATATATTTTGCCGAGGAGATATCAAAATTCCTGGTGATGCTGACAACCTTCACCGGGGTCAGCTATGGAGTCCGCAAGGCCCGCCATATTCGCATGGGAGCATTTCTCGATTCCATGCCTCCGAAGATGGAAAAGGTCTGCATTATTATAATATCCCTTATAAGCGCCCTGGTGATGGCAATAATGACCTGGGCTTCCTGGAAATATCTGATGAATGCCATGGCAATGCAGCACATGACGCCAGCTCTGCGCATGCCATCGTGGACATTTTATGTAATCATACCCATCGGCTTCGGCCTCGCTTGTATTCAGTACATTCGTACGATCCTGAAAAATCTGATTGAAAAGGATCCCTGGCAGTCGCCGGATCAACAGAGCGAATATGAAGATGAAGAAATCGGAGGAGCGATATGATACTTTTTGCTGTTTCACTGGCAACCATGCTGCTTTTCGGATTTCCCTTCATGGTGACCCTGTTGGGTTCTCTCATCCTCTATCTGCTTGTGTACATGCCGGATTTTGCTCCGAGGATGATCATAACCATGGTGCAGCAGGTCATTGCGGGAGTGACGCCTCCGGCATTGGTATGCGTACCGATGTTCATTCTTTCAGCCACTATTATCACTTCGGGGGAATCGGCAAAAAGGCTGATTCATATGCTCAAGGTCTTTGTTGGTCATTTCCCTGGTGGTCTGGCAATTACCACCAACGCCAGCTGTACGCTTTTCGGCGCTGTTTCAGGATCAACGCAGGCTACGGTTGCCGCCATCGGCGGGACCATGCGGCCTATGCTCCTGGAAGCAGGCTATAAAAGCCCTTTTACTCTGGGGCTGATCATCAATGCCAGCGATATTGCCTTCCTGATACCGCCAAGCATCGGTTTTATCGTGTACGGTGTAGCCACCAGTACCTCCATCGGCATGCTCTTTCTGGCCGGTATTTTTCCCGGCCTGATGATTCTTGTGATGTTTTCCATCTACTGCTATGGCTATTCAAAGTTCAATAAAATCCCGACGCTGCCCAAGGCCAGCTGGGGCGAGCGCTATAATGCGATAAGGAGAGGTCTGCCGGTAATGGGTTTCCCGGTGATTATCGTCGGTGGGATCTACACCGGGATATTGAGTCCGACAGAAGCATCCGCTGCTGCAGTGCTTTACGCACTTCTCCTGGAGACAGTTATATATCGAAGTCTCACCTTTGAGAGGATTATCGACGCCTTCCTGCAGACCGGAGTCATCACCGGCGTGGTATTTATACTGGTCGGTGCGGGGCAGGCCTTTTCCTTTCTCATTGGTTTTCTGCAGCTTCCGGCGCAACTGCTGCCGCCGCTTTTCGGCCCCGATCCTTCAATGCTGTGGGTCATCACCATTGTCATCGTGGTGTACTTTGTAGCCTGCATGTTCGTTGATCCGATAGTAGCCATTTTTATTCTCAGCCCGGTTTTCCAACCATATGTAGAAGGTGCCGGAGTGGATCCCATTTTACTGGGAACACTGGTAACCCTGCAGGCCGCCATCGGCTCGGCAACGCCGCCGTTCGGCTGCGATATATTTACGGCCCAGCTTATCTTCAGGAGGCCTTATCTCGAGGTAATAGGGCACGCCCTGCCGTTTTTACTGATACTGATGCTGGCAACGGTTCTCCTGGTAGCCTTTCCTCAAATTGCCCTGTGGCTGCCGAATATGGCAATGGGCGGAGGATTTTAAGTACACACCAGTTACAGACTGGTGGTTGGCCAAGTAATGCGGATCAACCTGATTAGTTATCGTTTTTTAATATTCAGGCAACTGCGACGATTTCTTGCGAGATCATATAATAATACAGGATTGAGACATGACTATTGAAATGCCCAGTTTCCATGATGTGTATAAAGCCCGGCAGCGGATTAGGGATATGGTTTGGAAGACGCCCCTCATCTCTGATGCTGCATTGGCTGAAACATGCGGTGCCGCCGATGTTCATCTGAAACTCGAATGTCTGCAGCATACCGGATCTTTCAAAGTAAGAGGGGCCACCAACAAGATTCTCAGTCTTGACGATGAACACAGGAAGAGAGGAGTGATCACCTTTTCCACCGGCAATCATGGTAAAGCGGTTGCCTTCGTGGCGGCGCAGAAAAATATTCGGGCAGTGGTGTGTCTCTCCGAACATGTTCCCGCCTATCGGGTGGAGATGATCAGATCGATGGGGGCTGAGCTCGAGGTAAAAGGCGCTTCCCAGGATGAGGCGGAAAGACATTATTGTGCGCTTGCCGAAGAGCAGGGACTCACCCGGGTGGAGCCTTTTGACGATCCCTGGATCATCGCCGGCCAGGGAACCATTGCCACGGAAATTTTGAGTGAGCTGCCGCAGACCGATGTCCTTCTGGTTCAACTGTCGGGTGGAGGGCTGCTGGCCGGTATAGCCATGGCGGCCAAGTCGATTAATCCCATGATTTATGTGATTGGCATCTCCATCGAACAATCGCCGGCGATGCTCCAGAGCATTAAGGCGGGCAAGCCTGTGGAGATCGCGGAGAAAGATACTCTGGCTGATTCCCTGCTCGGCGGGATCGGCATGGATAATCGCTACACCATGCCGCTGGTGCAGCAGTATGTCGATGACCATGTCTGTGTCAGCGAAGAACAGGTGAAGGACGGGATGTTCCACGTATTTGAAAAGCACAGGCTTATTGTCGAAGGTGCCGCGGCTGTGGGAGTCGGTGCTCTGCTGAACGGTCTGGTGGAGGTTCGCGGTAAACGGGTAGTGGCTCTGCTCTCCGGATCCACCATTGATTCAGCCGCTTATCTCAAGGCGGTAGAGGAAAGAAAAAAGCGGTGAGCTGCAGGAGTTAAGAGAACAGACGGATTGCGCAGGGGCGGAAAGGGAATTGCCGGAGAACTGCAAGACATAACGATGTTTGTAAAAGGGGTGAAGAAATGCAGAAGAAGTTATTGTTTTCCCGAGAAGAGTATTTAAAGCGCCTGGGAAAAGTAAAAGAGCGCATGGATCATGAAGGTATCGAGGTCCTGCTGGTAATCGACCCTGCCAATATGAACTATCTTACGGGTTACGACGGCTGGTCGTTTTATGTTCATCAGGGCGTCATCATCGATCTGCGGGAGGAGAATCCGTTATGGTTCGGTCGCGAACAGGATGCCAACGGAGCCCGGCAGACCTGCTGGCTGCCCGATGACTGTATTGTCGGTTATCCCGACTACTATGTCCAATCACGCTATACCCATACCATGTGTTTTGTGGCCGATCTCCTGGAGAAAAAAGGGCTGTCTGCCAGGCGTCTTGGATTGGAGATGGATGGTTATTGGTTTAATGCCCGCATGTACCTGACCTTACAGCAGAAAATGCCGGAGGCGACACTACTGGACGGTACTAATCTGGTGAATTGGGTGAAAACCGTCAAGTCAACAACGGAAATCGGTTATATGCGCGAGGCCGCCGTGATCTGTGAAAAGGTAATGCGGACGGCAATTGAGACCATTGCGCCCGGGGTGTGGGAAAAGGACGCGGCTGCCGAGGTATGCCGGGCCCAGATTGCCGGGACGGAAACCTATGGTGGTTCATCTCCTGCTATTTTTCCAATCATGCCCTCCGGATTAAGAACCGCCGCCGCTCATCTGACCTTTGAGCCCGATCGGCAGTACCGTTCGGGCGATGTCGTTATGCTGGAGTTAGCCGGGGCCAGGCATCGATATAACATGCCGCTGTCACGTACTTTGTACCTTGGTGATCCGCCTGAGGATCTCAGGAAAACAGCCGATGGTGTTGTGTTGGGGCTGCAGCAGACCCTTGAATTCATCGGACCGGGAGTTACCGCTGAAGAGGTGGAAGAGCGCTGGCGTCAGGCCATTGCCCATACCGGTGTAGTCAAGCCTTCCCGGGTCGGCTATTCCTTCGGCTTGAACTATGTCCCGGATTGGGGCGAGCACACCGTCAGTCTGCGGCCGGGGGATAAGACCATCCTCGAACCCGGTATGACCCTGCATTTCATGCCAGGTATCTGGCTGGATACCTATGGGTTTGAGTGCAGTGAACCGATTCTTGTTACAGAGTCGGGCTGCGAATTGTTTGTAGATTTTGAGAGACGGCTGTTTGTAAAGTGAGGTTTTTATAGAACTTTAGTAACTATTCAGCAGCACACCATCCGGAGTCTACGCTTACCTGTCCACGATCAGGGCGTCCAGCATACCCAATGTATGGCTAACCGCCCTGCTTATGGACATATGGCGTATCCGGAGTCTACGCTTACCTCTAAACAGTTACAGACTGGTGGCTGGCCAAATAATACGAATAAAACTGAATAGTTACGAACTTTATACATAGTATTTAAGAGGGGACAACGAGCCCCTAAAATCAATACCAAAATAGGAAGAACAATGCAGAAGGAAATAATATACACCGACAAGGCCCCTGAACCGGGACCCTATTCCCAGGCTGTTAAATACGGCGATCTCATTTTTGTCTCAGGCCAGACTTCCGAAGATCCGCAAACGAATAAACCGATACACGATTCCGTGGCCGCCCAGACCGAGCGGATAATGACCAACATCAGGACCATTCTGGAAGAGGCCGGTTCCAGCCTGGAGAAGGTTTTGCGGGTCGATATCTATCTCAGCACGATGGATCACAAGAACGAGATGAACACCGCCTATCTGAAATTTTTTCCGACAGACCGTCCAGCCCGCAACTGCGTCGGAGTCCGCGACCTCGATGATGGGCTCGATGTGGAAATCGAGGTAATTGCCGGCGCTTAAAACATATCTCAGGTCGGGAATATTGTGCTGATCACCCCTGAAACTGGGCATCATCACCTGGTCCAGGCCGGGACTCCTCTTTTCATCGGGAGGCCATAAAGCCGTCCATAGGGGCTGCGCAGCAGCCGTCCTGGCTGCAGAGACCCGTGAAAAGAGCAGGGGGTAATCAGGTATTGTTTAGATGATGCGGTTGGTACCTTTTCCCTCAAGAAAAGCATGAAGATTCTGTGCCGCGATGTTCAGGAGTCGGGTACGTGCTTCCCGTGTAGCCCAGGCGATATGGGGCGTTATGGTGCAGTTATCGGCGCCGATCAGCGGATTGGCCTGCCTGACCGGCTCCTCTGAAAGTACATCGAGACCGGCTGCCCGTATTCTTCCTGAATTAAGAGCCTGTGCCAGTGCTTCCTCATCGACCAGCGGCCCCCTGCTGCAGTTTATCAGGATAGCGGAATCCTTCATCAGCCCAATGGTTCCCGGGTTGATCAGCTGCCTGGTCTGGTCGGTTAAGGGGCAGTGCAGGGTGATGATGTCGGAGGCGGCGAACAGCTCTTCAAGTTCTACATGACGGCTGTCATCCGGCAGGTCCGTGGGAATTGTTCGGGTATGTATCAACAGCTTCATTTGAAAGGCCCTGGCCAGCTTTGCCGTAGCGCGGCCAATCCTGCCATAGCCGATGATGCCCATAACCTTGTCTTTAAGCTCACCCTGGGGTGTGAGCCAGTAACAATAGTCACTGGTTTTGCCCCACCCTCCGGCAATGACGTCATGGGAATGCTGTGCTACATTATTGGTGATATGAAGGATATGGGCGAACACCATCTGGGCCACGGATTCGGCACCATAATCTGGAACATTGGCAACGGCGATATTTCTCTGTCGAGCCGCCTCGATATCGATCACATCAAATCCCGTTGCCAGCACACCGATAAATCGCAGAGCCGGCAACTTCTCGAGTGTCGTCCCGGAAAGCACTGTTTTATTGGTAAAGAGAATCTCCGCTTCCCGGGCTCGTTCATGAATCTGCTCTTCAGGGGTGCGCTCATATACCTGGAGGTTGCCTTGGGCTGCAAGTGGTTGCCAGTCAAGATCGCCGGGATTCAGGGTATAGCCGTCGAGAACGACGATATTCATTGATCCACCTTGCCTTGGAGCCTGTCCGGTAATGCTTCTACCCGAACATACTTCTTGTTTATAATCTTTGGCTCTATTCCACTTCCTTGAGCATGGAGTCAATCAGGTTGAGTCCCTGATTCCAGAAGGATTTGTCATTCAAATCGATGCCGAAGGGTTTGAGTAGATTGTATGGTGTATCCGAGCCGCCAGCCTGAAGCAGGGCAAAATATTTCTCAATGAAGGGAGCGCCTTCCCTTTCATAGATGCCGTAGAGTGCCAGCACAAGCAACTCGCCGAAGGCATAGGAGTAGACATATCCCGGAGTAGAGAGAAAATGCGGGATATAAGACCACCAGATGCCGTAGTCCTCCGTCAGCGTGACGGAATTTCCGAACATTTTTCGCTGCGTCTCCAGCCAGAAATCGCTGAGCTGTTCACTGCTCAGCTCTCCCTTTTCACGGCGGCCCTGATGCATGGCCTCTTCAAAACGGTTCATGGCGGTCTGCCGGAAAACCGTGGCGAAGATCGACTCCAGCTTCTGACAGATAAAGGCCTTCTTTTCCGCGGCGTTATCCAGCAGTTCAAGCTGTGCTCGAAAAACCAGAAGTTCAGCGAAAACCGAAGCCGTTTCGGCCAGAACCAGAGGGGTGTCGCTGTAAAAATATCCGTTTTCTGCGGCCATTACCTGATGGATGCCATGGCCGAGTTCGTGGGCCACGGTGGAAATATCTCTGAGGCTGCCGGTGTAATTGACCATAACGTATGGATGGACTTCCGGAACGCAGGGGTGAGCAAAGGCACCGCCGCGCTTTCCGGGAATCACCGGAGCATGGATGTATCTTTTCTCGAAGAAAAGTCTCGCCGTATCAGCCATTTGCGGTGAAAAATCGGCAAACGAATCAAGAACGATTGCACTGCTTTCCTGCCAATCCACCTTCTTTGAGGGCAGGGCAGGAAGCGGAGCATAACGGTCGTAATCATAGAGTTCCTGCAGACCGAGCAGCTCCTTTTTGACGGTATAATACCGCTGGACGATATCGTATCGATCAGTTACTGCCGCAACCAACGACTCCACGGTAGAGTCGTGCAGCTGGTTTTCCAGATTCATCGAACTGACCCAGGAGGTGTATTTGCGCTGCCGGTCGGTAATCATCTTTTCCGCCGCCAGGGTGTTATAGATATGGGTCAGAATATGATTCTGACTCTGCAGTCCCTCGGTCATTTCAGCAGCAGCCTGCTGTCGCACCTCCCTGCTGTTGCTGTAAAGCTCGGTGAGTACTTCTTCTTCGGTTCGCTTTTTTTCACCGAAGCGCAGATTTCCGAAAACCTTTTCAAAGAGGGTGTTCCAGCTGCTGCGGCCCACGACCTTTCTTTCAATGAGGAGTTTTTCCTCCTTTTCAGAAAGCAGATGGGGGCGATATCTCCGCATGGATCTGAGATAGTGGCGGTAATGTGAAAGTATATCTTCCTGAAGGATGTTGTCCACATGATCGGCGGGAAGTTCATTCCATTCCAACTCGAAAAAAACAAGGCCGGTCTCAACCTCGCTGATCAGCTCGCGTATCTGTTGATAAAAAGCGCCGGCCTTGGCGTTATCTACCTGTGTGGTGAAATTGAGAAAGGCGAAGGTGGCGAGCTTACCGAGTCTGCTCTCCAGGTTTTCCAGACGGCCGACCAGAGTGTTGAGTTGTTTGGCGGAGAGGGATGCCAATTTTTCTTTATAGTTATCGGCTATATCGGTACCTTCTTCTCTGCACCATGCGCTGTCTTCTGCAACGGCCTTATCCTCAACACCGGTATAGAGATCTTCAAGGTTCCAGAGAACATCAACGGTTTTTAGTGTTTCGTTGAGAGATTTTTCTGTAGTCATAGAGATTAACTCCGTAAATGTGCGATAAACGGACCGACGCTGCCAGCGCCTTCGGCATCGACAAGGCGGATTGTTTCAGAACCAATTACCGCCATATCGGCTGTGCCCTTGAGGGCTGCTATGTCTTCCCGTGATCGAATGCCGAATCCTACGGCAAGAGGTTTTGCTGTCGCCTGCCGACAGCGTTGCAGATAGGTATCGAAAGTATCATCGAGTTCTGATTTGCTGCCGGTAACACCGCGACGGGCCATGCAGTAGATAAAGCCACTGCCCGCTTTGTCCAGTTCCCCCATGCGTTCATCTGTGGAGGTGGGTGAATAGATAAGTATAGTAGAGATGTTTTGCTCGGCGGCATAGGAAAAAAAGCCGTCGCTTTGTTCAGGAGGCAAGTCCGGGACAATCAGTCCGGTTATGCCGGAGGCGGCGCATTTGTCGATAAATTCTTTCTCGCCATATTTGAAAATGATGTTGTAATAGGTCATGTAGAGAAAGGGGATATTGTGGGTACGCACCATCTCGGCACCAAAGAGCAGACACTGCTCTACCTCGGTTCCTCGTTTCAGGCTGTCGAGATTAGCCTTCATGATTACCGGCCCGTCGGCCATCGGCTCGGAAAAGGGGATTTGCATTTCGATGCAGTCCACGCCGTTTTCAACCATCTGCCGAACGACCTCCCGGTTAGCTTCGAAAGAAGGGTATCCCAAAACAATGTGGGTCATGAGCAGGATATCTTTCTCCCTTCGCATATTTTTTAAACGGTCTTCAAGATGCATGATTCACCATAATATAATAGAGTAATACCGAAAAATTATCTGCTTTTGCTGTATTCAAGGCCCCGCTGGATGATGAACTCTTTCCAGGAGGGATCGTCAAAGGCGTGGGCAATGGTGAAAATATCCTTATCACCGCGGCCGGACATATTGATAATGACGGCATCCTCCGGCGACAGTGCCGGAGCCTCCTTGAAAGCCTGAACAAAAGCGTGAGCCGACTCGAGCGCAGGGATGATTCCTTCTTTTCTCATGGTCAGATCGAGCGCTTCGATCACTTCCGTATCGGTTGCCGACTCGAAGCGGACCTTGCCCCTCTCCCAGAGATCGGAGAGAATGGGGGAGACACCGACATAGTCGAGACCGGCCGCCACCGAATGTGTTTCAAGCATTTGACCGTCGTCGTTTTGCAGAAACATGGTGCGGTATCCCTGGGCCACACCCGGTGAAGCATCGGAGCCGCAGAGCCTGGCGGCGTGTTTGCCGCTATCGATTCCCCGGCCGCCTGCTTCCACACCGACCAGCTCGACATTGTCTTCATCGAGGAAGCGGCCGAAAACCCCCATGGCGTTGGAGCCTCCGCCGACACAGGCATAGATTCGGACGGGTTTGCGGCCATGCTGTGCCAGGATCTGTTCTATTGCCTCATTGCCGACTATGGACTGAAACCAGGAGACCATCTCCGGGAAAGGTGCAGGTCCGCAGGCGGTGCCGAAGACATAGTGAGTGGTATCCACATTGGTTACCCAGTCGCGGAAGGCTTCGTTGATGGCGTCTTTCAAGGTTCGCGATCCATCTTTAACGGAAACGACCGTGGCACCCATTTTTTCCATCCAGAAGACGTTGGGCCGCTGGCGGAGGACATCGACTTCGCCCATATAAATGGTGCAGTCGAAACCATATTTTGCGGCCATGGTGGCGGTGGCCATACCGTGCTGGCCTGCTCCTGTTTCTGCGATGACCCGCTTTTTGCCCATACGTTTTACCAGAAGGCCCTGGCCCATGACATTGTTCGCTTTATGTGCGCCGGTATGATTGAGGTCTTCCCGTTTGATGTAGATCTGGGCTCCGCCGAAATGTTGGGAGAGGTTTTCGGCATGGGTCAGGGGTGTAGGCCGACAAGAATAGGTGGACATTACCTCGAGATATTCCTGCCAGAATTGCGGGTCGTTTTTAGCCTGGCGGTAATACTCTTCAAGCTCCTTAAATGTCTGATGGAGCACCTCGGGGATAAAAGCGCCTCCCCAGCTTCCAAAATATCCTTTCTTCACCATATCCATGTCTCCGGACTACAACGATTAATGTGTGTATATGCCGCTGTTATTCATTTAAAGATTGATATCTTTCAAGATCCGTTTGCGGAACTTCTTCTGTACTCTGATCATTGCTGAAATTTACACCAATTCACCGAAAATTTACAAGGAAGAATAGAAATTTACCGGCAATGGCTGTTTTCAGGAGAGGACACTTTTCACTGTATTACCGGTTTCGGGCATATCAGGCTGATCCAGGTCCCCAAGTTTGGCAGACGTTCCAACAGATATACAATTAAGAGTCCTGTGCCGTGCCATCAAGCTGATTTCTGCAGGCTGCCGCAAAATCTTCGGGATAGTGTCTGCTGATAAAACGGAGCTGCGCCTCGCTGAAGGCGCCTGGAGAGAAGGGCAGCTTAGGCAGAAGCGCGTAGAGCAAAGGCTGTTTGAAGTGTGTCCTCTCCGCTATCCGCTTGGAGTATTCTATAGATGTAACCAGTCGTGCACCGAGTTTTTCGAGAACCTGCTGGGCTTTGAGGATGGCGAGGTTGAGCGAGTTGCGGCAATCCTTATCGGTTTCCAGGATATTGCCGGGAAAACGACCTGCGACGTCCGGTTTGGTCATGATCTGCAGCTCCCACTGAGAGGTCTGAGCCTTGGGAACAAAGATCATGACATTGTCATCCTCCCAGACAATCAGAGAGCTGGGTAATTCAGTAAGACCGTCCATCCGCAGGTTGTTGCTGATCGCTCTATAATAATCGGCAAAAAAATCGCTCCGGCAATGGCGGCTATACTCTTCGATAACCCCAGCGACCATATCGCCGCTGCTGAATGCCGGCATACTGCCTGTGGCAACGGTACCACCGCTGTAGGTTTCGACAAGGTCGGGGACGACTGCGTATTGCTGGTGTATCTGCTGGTGGGAGGCATGCAATCGATAATCAGTTGGTGAATAGTCGAAGCCGAAGTTCCAGCCCCAGAGAGTAGCGAGGTTTTTGCACTCCTCCATATCTATTTTCTGCAGAAGATTAAGGCGTAGTTCTTCGAGCTGTTCCTCGGAGAAGGGTGTTTTCTGCAGTTTCTCAAGGCCCAGCAGTCCCGCCAGACGCACATAGAGGCGCTGGTAATAGAGGTGTCTCAAGCCCTTCATGTCTTTTTCTTTCAGGCTGCAAATTGAGTAACGGATTGCGTCATCGGCCATATTGGCGGCAAAATGTCCGCCGGCGATATAGGAGTTGCGGCGCAGGTACTCGAAGATATGGCTCTGCCCTGCTATAGTCCACTCGCCGATGATTTCACTGGTGCCCTGAGCGCCTGGTCGCAGCACCATTGCCCTTTTATAGGTATCGGGCAGGGCCGGATTGTTAGCGACCGCCTCGAAAAGATCGTGGTCGTAAATTTCAGCTTTGATCCTTCCGTCGGTAAATTTTCGGTAGTACAACCCTATGTTTTCTGAACGATCGATTGTGAATTTGCAGCTCAATTCGGCGAGCTGCCGCAGATCGGCCGGATCATTGGAACAGGTTGCCAGGGTCAATAGAAGCGGGCGCGGCAGATCTGAGAGAAAATCACCATCGATATCATAGGATTCCAGCAGATGTTTAAAGGAAAAAGACTGTGGTTTGGGAATGGCTATGGCGGAGAGATCCCGGGCGATCCTATCGGCCCAGACCTTGTTGATAAAAGTGGTTCCGCGAAAAGGCAGGGGATTGGGGATCTCAATTATCCAGTTGGCTGTGTCAACCGCGACATCTCCATCAGGATAATTATCGACGTTGAGGTGTTCGGCGCCATCCTGGAAAAGCCCAAGTGCTTCGATCCTGGTGTCCCGGCGAAGATTGGCGACAGGGTAAGAAGGTTTATGGATTCCATAGATAAACTTACCGGGGGGAATCACGCTGGTATAATAGCTTTTCGTTGTCATGTTGGTCGATTATTTAATTTTACAAATTCCCATTACCTTCGTCACCAGACCAGAGCTGCAGCGCTCTTTTATATAGTTTTGAGCGCGATACTCCCAGATCGGCCGCGAGTGTTTTGCAGCTGTCTTTCAGCGATAGCGAGGAGTGGTCCCTGTACCAGAGAATGAGATCATCAATATCCATCTCCTTAGAAGGCACAGCATCTGCCGGAGCCAGGATGAGAACATGCTCGCCGCGACTTTTCCTGGAGGAGGTAATTTCGATCAATTCCGAAAGTGATGTCTGTTGTAGCTCCTCGAAGTTTTTGGTAAGTTCGCGAGCCATGAATATCTGGCGATCTCCCAAGGCAGCGATGGCATCCTGAAGAAATCCTTCTATCCTGTGGGGAGACTCATAAAATACTGCATAATAGTCTGCATGAATCAGGGTCTGCAGAAGCTTTTTTCTCTGAGTTTTTTTCGCAGGCGCAAAACCGTGAAACATGAAAGCTTTTTCCTCTATACCCGCACAGGAAAGAGCGGCTGTCAGCGCCGATGGCCCCGGTATGGGGACAATCTTCAAGCCGCGTTCCCGGGCCTTGCGCACAACGACGGTTCCCGGATCGGAAATAGCCGGTGTACCGGCATCGGTGACAATCGCTACATCCTGCCCCTCTTCGAGGAAACGGACAATTTGTTCAGCCCGCTGCTGCTCCTGCTCCCGGTAGTAGGAGATGAGGTTGGTGTCAATGCCTAAATGATTGAGGAGTTTCTTGGTATGACGCGTATCCTCTGCTGCGATATAGTCTACCTCTTTAAGGATGCGAATGGCACGCAGAGTTATATCCTCAAGGTTGCCGATGGGGGTGGCAACAATATAGAGTGTTCCTGTTTTGGCTGACGTGCTATCCTGCATGGCAAATTTACACCGTTTTTGTTGATCTTATACTTGTTCCGTTAGCGACATTCTACCAATATAGGTATAAAATGCATCCCTTTCCTGCTGCCGCTGAAGAAACCTTCTCTGCTTTAGCACTTTACCTTAAGAGCGCCTCGCGCTTGCACTCTAATTATCTTTGGAGATCAGGGCATCTCCTGGAGCAGGCGTGTTTCTCTTGACAAAAAAAATCTTAATTGTAATATGTGAGCATACACGCATATAAGAAAATATTTAGGATGACGATGAAACCAGATAAATGTGACACCAGAATAATTCACATGGAAAAAGTGACAATGGCGAAGGATTCCTCCCTTGAGGAAGCGGAGCTGGTTGATCTTGCACTTTTTTTCAAAACCTTTGCCGACCCCAGCAGACTGAAGATTATGATGGCCCTGGCTCAGCAGGAGATGTGCGTTTGCGATATTGCCGCTTTTCTAGATATTTCCGAGTCAGCCGTCAGCCACCAACTCCGCTATCTGCGCGGCTCCCGACTGGTGAAAAACAGAAGGGATGGAACGATTTTGTATTACCGGCTCACAGATAACCACGTTAAAGAAATGATTGACACGGGACTTGAGCATATACGAGAATAAGAGCAGAATTAAGGAACGACATGCAGGAAGCACTTTATCAAATATTTTTTGAGTCGTGGAGTATTCTCCTGGACTCTTCCATATACATATTAGGCGGAATTGTGATTGCCGGCCTCCTCAAGGTGACCTTGAATCCCAACCTGATTCTCAAGCACCTGGGCCGGGGGAAATATTCCTCTGTTGCCAAGGCCGCTTTCTTTGGAGTGCCGCTGCCGCTCTGATCATGTGGAGTGCTGCCGGCGGCAGCATCACTGAAGAAGCAGGGTGCCAACAAAGGAGCTACCACGGCATTTTTGATTTCCACGCCCGAGTCTGGCGTTGATTCCATTGCCGTGTCGTATGCCCTGCTCGACCCCATCATGACTGTCATCCGTCCGGTTGCCGCATTTATAACCGCGATGACGGCAGGTGCGCTGGAGAATTTTCTGTCCTTTTCCGCTGCTCAGGCAGATGTAAAAGCGGGCAATAACTGCCCCGTGGATAATTGCTGCGACGGCATCGACTGTCCTCCGGAGGTTCATAAGAGACACCATACCTTCTTGGAAAAAATGAAAGCAGGATTGCGCTATGCAGTAGTCGATGTGTGGGGCGATATCGTCATGTGGTTTTTCGTTGGTCTTTTGTTGGCAGGTATTATTACAGCACTCGTGCCGAGTGAATTCATGGCCGGTTGGTTCGGCGGCGGGCTGGTTTCCATGCTTTTTATGCTGGTTTTCGGAATTCCGCTCTACATCTGCGCCACCGCTTCCACTCCCATTGCGGCAGCCCTGATTTTAAAGGGAGTAAGTCCCGGAGCCGCCTTGGTTTTTCTTCTGGTGGGCCCGGCAACAAATATCACTTCGCTTTCTGTTCTAATTGGTATATTGGGAAAGAAAAGCGTGGTACGTTATCTCCTGGTGCTCTCGCTAATGGCCGTTCTTTTTGGACTGGGTGTGGATGCTCTCTACAGACTTATCGGGATTTCACCGGTGGCAATTATCGGAGAGGCCGGGGAAATCGTTCCTTATCCGATCAAGGTGGCAGCCAGTATAGTTTTGATCCTGCTATCTCTAAAACCGTTCTGGGAGCTTTTAAAGAAGTTGCATAAAGACAATAAGCCCAATACAACCTCTTTCTGTGATTTTCCTGCCATCGGGAAGGCCCAGAAAAAAAGGCAGTAAGATGCAGCGATGTCTCTCTTATGAATATGGTTTTCAAAACTGCTGGACTCTTGAACGCTCTTGAAGTCAGAGCTATCGCAGAGTCCATCCCGACAACTTCGATGACTTTATTCGAGATAAACCAAACTGAGTAGTTAAAGGAAGATGAATAAACATATTGGAATCTTAACGGCCGGAGGCGATAGTCCGGGGCTCAATGCGGCAATACGGGGAATCGGCAAATCGGCCATCCACAGCAATCGTATGGATGTCATCGGCTTCCGTGACGGCTTTCGCGGCCTTATGGAAAACCGGATCATGCGGTTGGATCTGCAGGTTCTTTCTTCCATCCTCACCCTCGGAGGGACCATCCTCGGAACGAGCAGGGATAAGCCGCACAAGATGCCGGTGGGTGCTGAAACCGTCGATATGACCGATGTCATCTGCGACAATTATTACCGCAATAACCTCGATGTGCTGATATGCCTGGGCGGTGGAGGGACCCAAAAAAATGCCTACCGCCTTGCTCAGAGAGGATTGAATATACTTACTTTGCCCAAGACCATTGACAACGATGTGGCCAACACCGATGTCACCTTCGGCTTTCACACGGCAATGGAAATAGCCACCGAAGCCATCGACCGGCTGCATTCTACCGCCCATAGCCATCATAGAATTATTGTGGTCGAGGTCATGGGGCATAATGCCGGCTGGCTGGCACTCGGCGCCGGCATAGCCAGTGGAGCCGATGTTATCCTTATTCCTGAGATTCCTTTTGATACCGTTGAGATAGCCAAAGCCATACGGCAACGTCAGCAGCGGGGTAACAACTTCAGTATAGTTGTGGTGGCTGAAGGAGCCCTGTCTAAAATGGATCATATGGAGCTTGTCAAGCTTAAGGAATTAAAGCTTAAGGCCAAGGAGGAAAAAGACTCCAAGCTTAAAAAGACAGTCACAGAAGAGTTGAAAAAATTTTCCGTCCTGCACCGCACCAACACCTTGCGGCTTTCTCAGGAGTTGGAGGAAATGACAGGTTTGGAGTCCAGACTCACCATTCTCGGTCATCTGCAGAGGGGCGGCACTCCGTCGGCTGCCGACAGGGTTCTGGCGACACGTCTCGGCAGCGCCTGCATCGAGTATATTGAAGAAGGCGTTTCCGGCGCGATGATTGCTGTTAAAGGCCAGGGAACCGCAGCGGTTCCGTTGGAAGAGGTTGTCGGGAAGCGATCGCTGGTGCCTCTTGATCACAGCTGGCTGCTGAGCGCCAGAAGGGTAGGTACGTGTCTTGGCGATTGAGGATTGATGCTTCCCAGGATTGATATCCAGGTTCATTATAATCTCTGAATAAAAAACGATTATGCAATCCCGGTCACCATCCAGTGGCCGGGATTTCTTATCCGGTGTCATTTTCTAACCGGTTCAGGCTCGTGAAATATCCGGACTAAAGATTGGTAAAGCTGCTACCGATACATATAAAGAATGTGGTTATGTCCCTGAAAAACTTATAAAATAATAAAAGTTCCATGTTGTGGACCACTTAGATGAGCGGGAGGAGAAAAGGATATTCTCTTCTCAAGGAGGGAGCAGCTATTGAAGTTTTTCTTAAAGACCACACAGATGGCCTTCATTGTAATATCCTTTGTTTTGCTGGGGTCATGTTCATCGCCGGAAACCATAAAAATTGGATTGATTGCCGGTCTTTCCGGGCGAGTTGCCGATATGGGTATTCACGGTAGAGACGGAGCAATGCTTGCTATTGAAGAGGCTAACAGTCAGGGTGGTGTCGGCGGCAGGAGTATTGAACTTGTAACTCGTAATGACCGGCAGGACAAGCTGGTCTGTCGGGAAGCCATCGCCGATCTCATGACAGAACAGGTTGTGGCTGTTGTCGGCCCAATGACCAGCTCCATGGCCCTCGAGGTCGTGCCGGAGATAAACAGATATAAAATTCCCACAATCAGTCCAACAGTGAGTTCAAGTGAACTCGCCAACCTGGACGATTATTTTTTTAGAGTCATTCCTGAAAACTCCATAGCAGCTATCAAAACAGCTGAATATGTATCATTAGAAAAAAACTATAAAAATATTTTCGTCATATACGACAAAGGTAACAGTTCCTATACGAAATCATGGTATATGACTTTAAAGGAACACTATGAGATACTTGGCAACGGAAAAATCGAAGGACTCAGCTATATCTCCACAAATGGCTACGACTTTCTCGAACTTGCCAGGGTCATTTCCGAAAAGAAGATGGATTGTCTGGTCATTCTCGCCAATGCTCTGGATACTGCGATGATCAGCCAGCAGCTTGCCAAACTTGGGGTGAAGGTTCCCAGGATTGCCAGTGAGTGGGCGTTAACTGAAGATATTTTAGAATATGGCGGAAAGGCCGTGGAAGGGTTGGAAATTTTTCATTCCTTTGATCGTAACAGCGTTGCCCCTGCCTATCTTGAATTCAAGAGGAGATTCCAGGATAGGTTTGGATATACGGCCGATTTTGCTTCGGCCTATGCCTATAATGCCACGAATATTCTCCTTAAGGCCCTGGAGGAAGGGACTTCTCCTGAGCACATGAAGAATTTTATTCTAAGCAACAGCCCCTATGAAGGGGTTCAGGGAAAAATTCATTTCGATCGATATGGCGATGCCGAACGGGAATACTTCCTGCTGCAGATTGACAACGGTAAAGTAGTGACACTTTAGTAAGTTACAGATTTCTTTTCATTTTGAAGAAGACAATCTGTCTCAAGATCTTATCCAGGTTTACCGGGTTAGTGTCTCACGCCCTGCTCGTCTGTGTTTTTTTTTAACGCAATGTATGTTTAAAATCTACTCCTTTTCATGCCTCAAAAGCACTTGTGCAGCTCCGCAGGATTAAAATCATGTTGAAAATAAAAACATTCAGGGGTTCGCTTCTGCTGGGGTTCATGCTTTCCACATTTTTGCCCCTGATTTTTTTCGGTTATTTCAGTTATTCCTATTTGAACTATAAAATCGAGGAGTTCGGCAAGCAGAGCAATGAGCTGCTGGCGGAAACAGTGGCGACTGAAATATCATCTTTCTTGAGAAATCCGCTGATTGTTCTGGAGCAGGTTATGATCCTGTTGAAACCGGAGAGGCCGGCAGTTACGGAAATCGATGACATTTTGGATGAGATAGTCTCAGAATCGGATTATCTCGAGACCGTATATGTTATAAATGCAGAAAAACATGTCACTGACATTGGACTGGATCCTGAATACAGGAGCGTTGCCGATAATTATCTGGATCTGGATTTATCGGGTTTGAGCATGTTGAAAAATATTGAGTTTCTGCAGGGTCCATATTGGTCCAATTCCTTCCTTTCTCCGGTTTCCGGGAAAAACAGCATTGCCTTGATATACCCGATTGATCAGAGAAGATACCTCATAGGCCTTATCAATATCGAACATTTACATAGCTCCATTCTGGAACGTTCGGGGAGGAGAAATACCTCTACAATAATTCTGGATGAAAACGGAACTCCCGTATTTCACCCACAGTTACAGATAGTTGAGGAACAGCAGAGCTTCGCCAATATGATTCCCTTTCGGGAATCGCAAATCGGCAAGTTCGGCACCCATGAAATCGAATTGAACAACATGCCATACCTCGGCAGCACCTCTAATATAGCGGAAACAAAGTGGCTGGTAGTCATTGTCCAGTCGCTTGCTGATGCCGAAAAGCCTCTTCAGAATATGACCGGTTTGTTTATTTTTGCCGCGCTGTTTTCGGCGATTATCGTCATAATACTGGCATTTCGCCAGTCACGAAGGTTGCTGAAGCCCCTGCGACTGTTTCAGGAAAATATTCAGGCCGTGGCCGAAGGTGATTATCAGGCCAGTATTTCCAGGCAGTCACACGAAGAGTTTGAAGAGGTGGCGATCCTGTTTCGTTACATGGCCGCTGCCATCGAAAAACGAGAGCAACTTCTTGAAATCAACGAGGAAAGACTTGTTTCGCTCCTTGACGTTCATAATCTTAAAGAGCTGGAAGAAAACGAGCTGCTGGAATTTGCCTTGGAGCAGGCTGTCAATCTGACCAGGAGTGAAATAGGATACCTCCATATTGTCAATGATGAGGAAAGGAATATCGTCAACACCTTCTGGTCGAAAGATATTGAAACCTTCTGTCAAAGAAATGGTTTTTCCTTGGAGCGATTGAAACACCATGGTTTTGGCAGAGACTGTATAGAGGAGCGCAGAC
The DNA here is from genome assembly GCA_016278675.1 of Desulfobulbaceae bacterium. Classification (GTDB taxonomy): domain Bacteria; phylum Desulfobacterota; class Desulfobulbia; order Desulfobulbales; family Desulfocapsaceae; genus Desulfopila_A. The sequence continues at coordinate 150,638 of JADQBJ010000044.1, forward strand.
ATTTAATTGAAAACACAAGATATAGGACGGTACATGGCACTCTGAGTGCAGTTGGTAAGGCAGTATTGCGGCAACTGAATGTTCCTATTTTCGATGGCAAAGAGATGGTGGCCGTTATAGGTGTTCTCAATAAAGAACCGGCCTATGATAAAACCGATGCCCGGCAGCTCTCGCTCTATTTCAATCACACCTGGGATATCCTGCAGCAAAAAAGGTATGAGCAAGACAAAAGCTATCTGGCAGAGCAGCTTGCCCATGCCCAGAAGCTGGAGGCGATAGGGACCCTTGCCGGTGGGATTGCTCATGATTTCAACAATGTCTTGATGGTGATAATCGGCAATACAGAGTTGGCCAGGGATAATATCGATAAACCTGAAAAGATACAACAGGATCTTGATCAGATATTCAAAGGTGCATTGCGTGCACGGGATCTGGTCAACCAGATTCTGGCCTTCAGCCGTAATAATGCCGAAGGACTCAAGCCTCTGGATATCAAGCCTATTGTGAAAGAGGCCCTGAAGCTGCTCAGATCTTCCATACCTGCAAATATTGTGATCACGCAGGATATTGGTACGGAGTCATATCCCGTGGTTTCGGAACCAGACAAGATCAACCAGCTGATCATGAACTTATGCACCAATGCCTATCAGGCCATGGAGGGAGAAGACGGCACGCTTTCAATACAGCTCCACCATGTGAAACTGAAGCATGATCTTTTCAACAGAGGGAAAAAGGTTGCCGCTGCCGGAGAGTATATGCGTCTTGTCGTTGGTGACAGCGGCAAGGGAATTCCCGAGCAAATGATGAACAGGATATTTGAACCATATTTTTCAACCCGGGAAAAAGGCCAGGGAACCGGTTTAGGGCTTGCCGTGGTGCACGGTATCGTCAAAGGCTTGAAGGGCGCAATAACAGTGGACAGCAGGCCGGATGAAGGATCTACCTTTTTTGTCTATCTGCCTGTGGCCAAAATAGAGACACAGAATGAAGAGGAAGTTGTAACCGGGAGGCTTCCCGGAGGCAGTGAGCATATTCTCTATATCGACGATGACGAGGCTATTGCCGTTGTCAACAGCAGAATTTTGGAAAGCCTGGGCTATACAGTATCCACATTTTCTTCCAGCATCAGTGCATTGGCTCATTTTTCCAAGGAACCGGAGAAATATGATCTTATCATATCGGATATAACCATGCCGGAGATAACCGGAGACGTGCTTGCTCAAAAAATGCTGGAGAAGCGCGACGATATCCCTATAATTCTGTGCACCGGGTATAGTGAGAGAATTGATGAGTTGAAGGCAGAGGAGATGGGAGTACGCGAGTTGTTGATGAAGCCGCTGACCAAGCTCGATCTGGCTTTAACGGTGAGGAAGATATTAGGATTCGATTGGAAAAACTGAGGACCCAATCAATAAGTACAATTTGTTCCCCACCTGGATAAATATTTTAACCTTTTTTGCACACTCCAAGAATTAGGATCATGCCTTATTGCTGAAATCGACAGAGCTGCGTACAACTTTTGCCCTGTTAGCAAACCTGCCAATGCCTCCTTTTTCCTGCCCAATGATTATTATAATGATAGACTTGGTAAAAACCTCGATCTACGCATTGTAGATCCCGAATGGCAAATCCTATACCGCATACACCGTCTGATCTCGGTTTTAGGTACTACTCCTGGTAGGTCGCTCTGTTTCCAGAACCCACCTTGGCAGCTTAGATGATCTTTACGAGAGTATCACATCATCATATCCGTACACGAGTTGATAAGATTTGTTTGATTCACGGTTAAAGAAATGCAACAAATGGAATACTTTGTGCATAATCAGGGAGAAGAAGGGGAGATAATGCAGCGATGTGGAATTCCGCTGTTCAAAATAACAGATGAGGGACAGACAATGATCTCGAGAGCGCTTGTTGTGGATGATGAAGAAATAGTCAGGAGATTACTGGAAATGGTCCTCGTCAAAAATGGTTTTGAAGTCATTGAAGCTGCAGATGGTGAGCAGGCGATAGACATTCTCTGTGACGATCTAGATTTTTCTTTGATTATCACCGATCTGCACATGGGAAAAATAAACGGCATAGAGGTGGTCAAAAAAGCTAAGGAATTGAATTGTGAAGCCATTCTTTTTCTGATCACCGCCAGCCGGGACGACAGCTATAAAACTGCAGCTTTTGACAGCGGTGCTGATGAGTACCTGCAGAAACCTTTCTCCATAGTTGAATTGGCCGATCTTATCCGCTCTCATCAACTGAAACGCGAAGCTATTCCCGCGGTCAACCGGAAAGCTGACCGCGAGGGGCCGGGGGTATATCTGTCAGAATAAGCAAATATTTTACTTTTGATTATCCGAAACGGGCTTTATCCGTAAAAAATATGGACAGTCCAGAGGGGAAAACTGTACAGTAGTTTCATCGGCTTGTCTTTTTTTGTACAAGGGGGTGAAAATGTACAATATCCTCATATTCGGATTTGAAAATGAACTTGAAACGCTTCGTCGCGCCTACTCAGATTTTCCGTCGAAAATTCTCAAGGCAAACAGTTCAGCCGAATTTTATTCAACTGCCTTTTCCAGAGTTTATGATCTCTGGCTCATTGATTGTGAGCATCCTGATTTCCCGGACCTGTCACTGCCCGATCTTTTTGCTAATCAGAAATTACCGCTTATTATTATCAACGATCCCGGATTGTCCTACATCTCAAAGATAAAAAAAGAATCAGTAGTTCTGCGCCAACTTACCACAGAAGAGGTGATGACCAGATCTGCGGTTATCTTTAAGGAGATGATGGAGAATAAGGTCGCGCGCAATTTTGAAAAATACCTTGCGGGAGTCTTTGCAAGTCATCCTGATATCGATACCCTCGTGACCAAAAGCCCGCTGATGTTCAAACTGATCAATCTTATCAAGGATATTGCCCCGACAGAGTCGGCAATCTTATTGAATGGGGAAACCGGCACAGGCAAAGAATTGATCGCCAATATTCTCCACAATGAATCGAAAAGAAAGTGCGGTCCTTTTATGGCAGTTAACTGTGGAGCATTGCCTGATTCCCTTCTTGAGTCCGAACTCTTCGGTTATGAAAAAGGAGCTTTTACAGGAGCTAGTACCAGAAGGACGGGGAAGATCGAGTCGGCTTCGGGAGGGACGCTCTTTCTCGATGAAATAGAGTCGATGTCGGAGGCTATGCAGGTCCGCCTTTTGAGGGTGCTTCAGGAGAAGTCATTTCAGCGCCTGGGTGGTAATCAGGAGATAGGTGTTGATTTCAGACTGATCGCAGCTACCAATACCCACCCCGATGAGCTGCTCTCCACAGGCAAATTACGATCGGATCTTTACTATAGACTTTCCGTTTTCCCTATCCATATACCTCCCTTAAGAAACAGAATGGAAGATATTCCCCTGTTGACCAGACACTTTGTCAACAGAAAGAAAAAAGACGGCAGAGACTATGTCAAAGGTGTTGACAGCAAAGTCATGAAAATTTTACTGTCTGCGCCTTGGTTCGGGAATATCAGAGAATTGCAGAATGTGATCGAAAGGGCGGTAATGCTGGCGGATTCAGAATTGATTGATGCCGATTTAATCCAGATTCCGTCTCTGCCTACCCAGGAGAGAAACTATTCGCTCCCTGATGATCAGGCTTTCAGACCCGGCACGACACTTAAAACCTATAAAGCAGTGCTGGAGCAGTCGGCAGAGCGAAAATACCTGGTGGAGCTTCTTGAGTACACCGGCGGCAGAATCGGTGAATCAGCTCAGCTTGCAGGTCTGACACCACGCGCACTCTATAATAAAATGAAAATTTACGGCCTCAAAAAAGAAAACTTCAAAAAAAACGGAACAATGATTCCGATCGGAACTATCCCTTAATCAAAAGAAATACACCTATTATCAACAAGATATCTTCCGATATATCCAGATCCTTATTGGTTCTTCGGAACAAATATCACTTATTTTCTGCGTGAGCCTCCTCTGTAAATATCGACATTCCGGTCTGTTACGTCCGTTTATAAACTGGCACCGCGATTGCTAGTAAAATTGAGTCAAACAATTATTTCCTAAGTCTTATAATTGGAGGGGGAAAAATGAGTACATTCAACAAGCATCACGGTGATAGAGAACGATTTGGGAAATGCCAGATTTGTCTGGAGTATATTCCTATAGAATATTACTTTGGCATTGGCGACACCATTATGTGTTATGGATGCGGAAGCGAGTATGTTATTGAATCAAAAAACCCCGTGAAATTAAACCTATCTGAAGGCGTGTTTGATCCCGACGGCTTGGATGATGAATTTCTTTTCAACACCGGCTGGGATAAATAACTAGTCAGGTTTAGCTGATAAGCGGCTTTCCCGTTTGCAGGTGATTTTCTCTCCTTGAGCGGGAAGGCTGCATTAAGCGAAATATCACAGTTATCCTTTCGGGAATCGCACAGTACGCCAAGCCTCCATATTTTCCTATATGCTTTTCAAATGTTGCAAGTCATAGATTGCTGAGGTTCTCACCTTGGTATTGGTTTCTCTTCACTATTAAATTGAGAGGTGCGACCTCTTTCCCTGTTTAGCACCGCCAAATCAGAGCTATGGTCAAGTCTGGTGTTTGAGAAAACTGAATGGCTTTCCTGCCGAGTTCACCGCCGCCCTCTAACTGATCAATTCGTTCCCCATCTCTGAATTGAACTCCTCGTATCACCTCTGCCAATAGTATGAAGCCTCGTAGCTTTCGCCATCTCTTCTGGTCACTCTGCCCGAGTTTAAAGACCATTGAAAGAATTGTATGTCTGGCAACACAGCCTCTCGTCTTTGCTGTCCTCAATCGTACGGTGGCAAATGTTGACTCTAGGAGTCTGTCGGGTTTAGACTCATTCAGTGGCCGTAAAAATTTATCTAGTTTAACTTATCTTGCTGATTTAACAATGTAAAGGTTGAAATTTGCTATAATTAATGGTTTATTCCCAGGTAATTTCAGCAAATTACATAGCGAGACATATATGGTTAATAAATTCATCCCTACAAATAGAGATCAACAGTACCTCTTCCCTCCATCTATTCGAGATTGGCTTCCAGAAGAGCATCTGGCCCGATTTGTCGTCGATATAGTCTCTGAACTCAATCTGCAGCCTCTGGCGGATGGTTATTCAGGGAAAGGACATAAAGCATATC
>JADQBJ010000030.1:0-24685 GCA_016278675.1 Desulfobulbaceae bacterium
GACGCCTGCGTTCCGCAGGCTGGGTTTGCCCGCCATGCCGGGCAAACAAAAAAAGCTGTCCGAAGACAGCTTGAAGGTGAAAAATGGAATTAATTATATCAGTTATGACTCCGGCAAAGCCTTCCAAAACCACCGGGAATCGTCCCGGACGACCAGAAAACGCGCCCCTGCTTATAATCGACAAACCAATATCCGCCTGGTTTGCGCCTGGCAGCGACAAAGATAAATGGCTGAGCCATGGAAAAACAGGGGTTGAGATGAACACCCTTGAAATTCATAACCGGATCCATCAGCGACATCGCCTCCTGCAAGGTGGGCAACCGCCAGTCTTGGTGGCCGGCAAAACCTTTTTTTCTAATTTCTTCTATTTTTTTATGCATCGTACGAATGGAGCAGATATCCAATCCGCCGGCCTGCCATTGCAGCCCGGTTCGGTCGTCAACAATGGTCAGACCATCACCGGGGTCCACCAGACCATTGACAAAACCGCCTCCAGGGTTTTGCTCCGAATCGTAGAAATTCCATTTCCGCAGAATATCATTCACCTCATCGTCCCTGATGACTGCCGGCTCGGCAGGCAGAGCAACCCGGTCAAAATGCCATGAAGCGCTTCCCAGCTTCACCAAGGGTGTTCCCATGTTTTCCCGGATGATCTTCTCCACCACAGGTCTGACATATTCCCCTCCCGCTTCGCCTTCCAGCACATTGTCTATCAACCAGTTCTTTACCTCTTCATTTACGGCATAGCTTTTTTCGAACCTGGCGACCTCGCCCTGGCTCTCCACGCATTTTTCGATAATTTCAAGAGGAACATCTATCTCGGCCAGGATTCGGGCATGTTTTACCGCCCGCTCCATGAGGCATACTTTCGGCACTTCTCCCCAGCCATCGACAAAAAAGTAGTAGACCTGCTCGCTGTTATCTCTAACCCGTTCCCGGCCACCCCAGGATTCATAGGTCCCGAAACTCAGATCAGGGGTCATTTCCCAGTCAATAGGACTTATGGTCCGTTCTCCGACCTTAACTTTATGATACATGCTTTCTCCTTCAACAATGAATTCTGTTTGTTCTACACCTCGGCAGATGATACTATGAGATAATATATGCCCAACTCAGAATGCTCATTTACGGACTGAAACTACAGGGTAAACTCCTCTCTGTCCTGGCTCATGAGTATTAATCATAATAATCATTATTAATTATGTCCAAAGAAAATGCTATTCCTATTGGAAAAAGAGGCTTTCCTTTACCGCTCGGTGCAACGGTGCTGCCCGACGGAATTAATTTCGCCATTTTTTCAAGACATGGCCACAGCGTCGAGCTCATCATAGAGGCTTTTGCAGAAGACACTGATGCGGAACAGTATACTTTTTCTTTATTGCCGGGATTTAACAGAACCGGAGATGTCTGGCACATTCTCCTGCCCCTCTACTGGAAGAAAATCCGCTACGGCTACCGCATCGACGGCAAATCCGACCCCCAGCAAAGAGGAACGCTTTTTAATAATGCCGACATCCTGATCGATCCCTACTGCCGTATGTTGAGCCCCAGGAAATGGGGAGAATTATCCTCGTGCGGAAAGGCTCCCTGCTGCCAGATCCCCTTACACAGCTTCGACTGGAAGAATGACACCCCGCTGAAAATTCCGTTGTCGGAAAGCATCATTTACGAGCTTCACGTCCGCGGTTTCACTCAAAGCGAGACCTCCGGAGTGCGGCATCCCGGAACATATCGTGGTATCATCGAAAAAATTCCATACCTGAAATCCCTGGGAATTACCGCCGTCGAGCTTCTGCCCGTTGCCGAATTTGATGAAAACGACAACTATTTCAGCAATCCCGACACCGGGGAAAAACTGAAAAATTTCTGGGGCTACAGTTCCGTCAATTTTTTCTCCCTCAAGTCAGGCTACGCCGCGGATACCGGCAACTGCATCAAGGAATTCAAGGAAATGGTGCTGTCCCTGCACCAGTCAGGCATCGAGGTGATTCTGGACATTGTCTTTAATCACTCCGGAGAAGGTGATTACAATGGTACCACCACGAGCTTCCGCGGCATCGATAATCCTATCTATTACCTGCTGGACCCTGAAACCAGAGAATACATGAATTTTTCAGGATGCGGCAATACCATGAACTGTAATCATCCGGTGGTGCGGGAACTCATCAGGAGCGTGCTGCGCTACTATGTGATCGAAATGCATGTCGACGGTTTCCGTTTTGACCTCGCCTCCATTCTGGGGCGGGATACCAAAGGCAGAGTTCTGCCCGATCCGCCAATGCTGGAAATTATCGCGGAGGATCCGATTCTGCGTAATACGAAAATCATTGCCGAGGCATGGGATGCCGCGGGCTTGTATCAGGTGGGTTCCTTCTCCACCGACAAACGCTGGAGCGAATGGAACGGCAGATTTCGCGATGACGTGCGCAGTTTTTTCGCAGGTTTTAATAACTCAGTCACTAACCTCGCCACCCGTATCGCCGGCAGTTCGGATCTGTATCATCCCAGCTCGAGGGGGCCATGCAATTCCATTAACTTCATCACCAGCCATGATGGGTTCACCCTCTATGATCTGGTAAGTTACGAGAAGAAACATAACCGGCTCAACGGTGAGGAGAACAGGGACGGAGAAAATCATAACCTCAGCTGGAACAGCGGCAAGGAAGGCCAACCGGCAACGAGAAAAATAGAAAACCTGCGCCTGCGCCGCATAAAAAGCATGGCTCTGACCCTGCTCCTCTCCCAGGGCGTTCCCATGATTACCGCCGGGGATGAATTCGGCCGAACGCAGCAAGGCAACAATAATACCTGGTGCCAGGACAATGAAACAGGCTGGATAGACTGGTCTCTGGCTTCAAAAAACAGTGGATTGCTGCGTTTTTTTAAAAAATGCATCGAATTAAGAAAGAATTACCGTGTCTTTCGCAGAGAACATTTTTTCGTGGTGGGGGCGGATCCGGAGCATGCCGAAATCACCTGGCAATCCCTTAAGCCCGGACAAACAGACTGGTCTTCCTCCTGTCATCACCTTGCCTTTCTTCTCAATGGTCTGAATTCTCATTTTTTCGTGATGCTCAATGGTCACAGAACCCACTCCACCGGGTTTACTCTGCCTTCTCCTCCAGGGAAAAGAAAGACGGCGAAGTGGTATGAAATTATCAATACCTCTCACGCCTCTCCCGAGGATTTTGTTTCCATTCAGTACGCCGGCGCTCTTAATGCAGGTGACAGAATTGACGTTGCCGCAATGACTGCCGTTGTTCTGCAAACTAAATAATGAGGACTCGCAATAAGCACCCGTACGGGCATAAACTCCGACTTCGAGAATGTCCGATTTTCATTGTTGCCGGTTTATTTTGCACAATGGACCCTGGAGTGATAACCAATAGTAACGATGCGGATCCATTCTTAAGTATATTGCCTTCCTGCCGAAAAATGATTAATTCTATCGGAGCCGTCATATTCCCAACACAACCTATCAAGGAGCTCTACATGATTCTCTCAACCACTCGCTGCATTCTCTTAACTATGGCTGTTGTTTTAATCGCTGCTTTCTCTACAAATGCTGCAGACTCCATGGACAACAACACGACCGCTAGCGGCACGGTACTCGAAACGATGGATGCCGCTGATTATACCTATATGAATCTCAAAACAGCGGAAGGTAACGTCTGGGTGGCCCTTCCCGCAACAGAAATAGAGATTGGCGATGAAGTCACTTATGTATATGGTATGACTATGAGCGATTTTCAGTCAAAGACCATTGACAGGACCTTTGAGAGCATAATTTTTTCACCTGGACTGGTGACGGAAGCCTCCGATGCCACTCCACCGGTTACTGAAAAAAAGAAGAACTCAAGCTCCACTTTTTCGGAAGCCCTGCAGGAGGAAACCAAACAATCTGAAACCATAAAGCCTCAGGAACAGTTGTCACCGGGGAGTGTGGGAGCCACCGTTCCCTATATGGAAACGGAGGTCGAAAAAGCTTCGGGAGAAAATGGCTACAGAGTGGCGGAACTCTATGAAAAAGCCGACTCACTTGATGGAAAACAGGTTCGTGTCAGAGGCCGTGTCGTCAAGGTAAGCCCCAACATCATGGGAAAGAACTGGATTCATCTTCAGGATGGTACTGGTGATCCGATGCAAAACACCCATGATCTGGTGATAACCAGCAATGAACTTACCGAGGTTGACAAAATTGTGGTCGCTGAAGGAACAGTTGCTGCCGACAAAGATTTCGGATTCGGTTATGAATATGCTGTTCTCGTCGAGCAGGCCACACTTTCAAAATAGCGCCTCAGCAGTTATGCCGGCCAAAAAATTGTGATCAACCTCCACCTGATCAAAAGAGTTAACACATGCACATCGTAATCGTCGGACCAGGTGCTCTGGGGTGTCTGCTCGCGGCCACACTTCACCGAGGTACGACAACGACCGCTGACAGGATTTCCCTGCTGGATTACAATGAAAATCGTGCAGACCGCATGAATAGCCAGGGAATTCACTATGAACGGCAAGGTATCACCACCCGGTTCACCTTGCCGGCATATTCAAATCCGCTCGAGGTCGACCGCGCCGATGCTCTCTTTATCTGCGTAAAATCCTATGATGTAGAGGAAACTCTTGACTTCTGTGCTCCGCTCATGGCTGACGACTGCCTGCTCATCTTTATGCAGAACGGTATAGCCCACCTGAAATACAGAAGCGTTTCAAAGGGAGCTGCCGCAGTTTTTGCAACCACAACCGAAGGTTCTACGTATCTGGGGCCGGGTCATGTACTCCATGCCGGTGCAGGTCAGACCCGGCTCGGATTTCTTGATTCTCCTCGACCCGAGCACAGTCTGCTGCTGCCGCGAATCGTCGAACGGCTGCAGGCCGGCGGCATGAAGGCCGGTATAACGGAATCCATCCTCACCGGAATCTGGAGGAAGCTTTTTGTCAATGTCGGCATCAATGCCTTAACCGTCATCCACGACTGCAAAAACGGTGAACTCCTTCAAATCCCTGAGGCCCGCAAACAGATGCGCCAGGCAATCAATGAAGCGATAACGGTTGGGGAATTTGAGAATATTTGTGTGGAGTCAGCACTTGAGAATACTGAAAATGTCTGCAGGGCGACAGCAGGAAATATCAGCTCAATGCTTCAGGATGTCAGAAGAAAAAGAAAAACAGAAATAGATGCCATCAATGGAATGATTGTTAAAATGGCGGGGATTCATGGCCTGGCAACACCAACAAACTCGTCTCTTGTGGAAAGGGTAAAAGAAATTGAAGCACGTTATTAATGGAGGAATAGAGCCTGATCAGGTTGGTTTCGATTTCGACGGAGTCATTGCCGATATCGGCGAAGCCTTTCTCAGACTCGCGCGACAAAATCATAATTATATGATTTCACTTGAGGAGATAACAAACTTTCATGTGGAAAAATGTGTTGCGATTCCGGAGTCTGTTGTTCAGGAAATATTCTCCGATATTCTCAAAGATTCTCTGGCCGCCGAGCTTCAGCCGATTTCCGGGGCGCTCCAGGTGCTCAGCGATCTTGCCTCCCGCGCCAAGATCACGATCATTACAGCCCGGAACATCGAACGCCCGGTCATCGACTGGCTGGAACATTATCTCCCCAGGGAAGTATGCAGTAAAATCGATCTCATCGCGATGGAGGACCATGATCGCAAGGTTGAATATATTCAGCAGAGGGAACTCCGCTATTTTGTCGATGACAGGGCCGAGACCTGCGCCCTTATAGCCGCTGCGGACTTACATCCGCTGCTTTACAGACAGCCCTGGAACAGCAGCTGGAAAGAGTTTGTCTCTGTCGATGACTGGCAGCATATCTCTGAGCTTATCGTCAAATAGGAAGAATGATCGATATACGCCTGCCCAAAAAACTGCAACACGGGAGATCAGGCTTTGTACGACACCATCAAGAACAAGGAGCGCAGAGATGCAGTGCCCCCATTGCAGAAACATCCTGGAAGAGCAGCGCAATCCCATCCCCACTGTCGATATCATTATTGAAATCGAGGAGAGAATCGTCCTCATCAAGCGCAGAAACCCTCCCTATGGTTGGGCGTTGCCTGGGGGATTTGTCGATTATGGAGAATCCTTCGAAAATGCAGCCCGGCGTGAAGCCGAAGAGGAGACCGGTCTGCAGGTTGTCAACCTGAGACAGTTTCATACCTATTCCGATCCCGGCAGAGATGCGCGTTTCCACACCGCTTCCACAGTATTTATCGGCCAGGCATCAGGGAGACCCAAGGCCGCTGATGATGCGGCAGAGGCAGAACTTTTTCAACAGGACGATCTACCTGAACTCGCCTTCGATCATGCTAAAATCCTGCAGGATTATTATACATTCAAGAAGTCTGAATCAACATGGCGCCCGGCTTGAGGCGGAATAAATTCCAACTCTTCAAGCTTGACAAGCTCGTTAGAACCTCAAATGTTTTCGTATCCTTCGGGGGTTTTCACGAGTCCGTCAAGTTTATCCAACCACAACCTGATCACTTGATCGCCGGCTGATAAATATAGACAGAGTATGATGACAAAACGAGGTTGCTAAACAAATCCTAGAGGAACAGACGGCTCAACATCCAGTAAACAAAAAGACCCATTCCTATGGATCCATACATCATCACTCAGGGGATACAGTTGCTGCCGTATTTACGGGCAATGAACAAAAAGGTTGCCAACCCTATGCCACCCGAAATTATGATTAATGCTATTTCCTTCATCATCTCTCCTAGGAGGTTGCCCGTGAATAGGCATTTTCGTTCAGATCAATAACGCGGAGCTGAGCCGGTAAGCAAAGACTCCGAGAAGGGCATACTCGGATAGCCTCCTAGCCGCGAACTCTCACTCCTGTTTTCTTCCGCAACCTGATTGATTTCGGGGTAACCTCGACAAGCTCATCATCGTTGATATAGGCGATGCAATCCTCAAGGGTCATTTCAACAGGAGGTGTCAGAACAACGGCGTCATCTGTACCGGAAGCCCGGACGTTGGTGAGTTTCTTACCCTTGGCAGGATTGACTACCAGATCGGCAGGCCTGGCATTTTCGCCAACGATCTGACCCTGATAGATCGGGTCTCCGGGATGGGCGAAAATTTTACCCCTCTCCTGTAGATTGAAAAGCGCATAGGCCACGGCAGTACATTGTTCTTTGGCTACCATGACCCCGTTTGTCCTGTTGATTATATCACCGGCCCAGGGCCCATATTCGCAAAAGACATAGTTCATCATTCCCATGCCTTTGGTATCGGTCATGAACTCTGAGCGATAGCCCAGCAGGCCGCGGGTAGGTATCTTGAAGATCATGCGAATCATGCCATTCTCACTGCTCATCTCCTCCACCTGCCCCTTGAGTTTGCCCAGTTTTTCCATAACGGCGCCCTGATATTTTTCATCAACATCAACCGTCAGTTTTTCATAGGGCTCCAAGGTCTTGCCGTTTTCCTGCTTGAGAATGACCTGAGGACGGGTAACCTGAAACTCATAGCCTTCACGCCGCATTTTTTCTATCAAAATAGAAAGGTGCAGCTCGCCTCTACCGGAAACCTTAAAACCGACCGCATCTGTGAGACTGTCAAACTGCAGGGCCACATCGGCAAGTATTTCCCGGTTGAGCCTCTCCTCCAGATGCCTGGAGGTTACATACTTTCCTTCCTTACCGGCAAATGGTGAATCATTGGGGATGAAATTCATGGAAATGGTCGGCGGATCGATCGGGATCAACGGCAACGGCCTGGGATCGTTGAGATCGGTAAAGGTCACTCCGACGGTAACATCTTCCATTCCGGCAACCGCAACGATCTCGCCGACCGAAGCGGAGTCTATCGATACCTTGCCGTCGCTTTCAAATTGAAATATTTTCGAAACCCGAACCGGCTTGATGGAACCGTCTCTCCGCGCAACCGCAAGAGGTTGATTGATCGACATGGTGCCGTTAACTACCTTGCCGATTCCCAGCCTGCCGAGATAGGGTGAGTAGTCGATGGTCCCGACCTGCATCTGCAGCGGGGCATCCGGCGATCCAACCGGTGCGGGAATATGAGCGAGTATCATGTCGGAAATATGATGCATGGTGCCGACGCCCTCTTTTTCATCCTTGGGATCGAGCAGGGAATATCCCTCCTTGGCAGAGGCGTATACCACCGGGAAATCGAGAATATCGTCGGGGGCGTTGAGTTTGACGAAAAGGTCAAAAACCTGATCGACAACCCAATCGCATCGGGCGGCCGGTTTATCTATTTTATTGATGACCACAATGACCGGCAGACTGTTTTCCAGCGCCTTCTTGAGGACGAAATAGGTCTGCGGCATTGGTCCTTCCTGAGCATCGACCAGCAGCAGGGCACCGTCGGCCATACGAAGAACGCGTTCTACCTGGCCGCCGAAATCGGCATGGCCGGGAGTATCAATAATGTTTATGCGGTGATCTCCATATCTGTAGGATCCGTTTTTTGAGGTAATGGTGATGCCCCGTTCACGTTCCAGATCGCTGGAATCCATGAGACGCTCCGCCACAGCCTGATTGTCCCGAAACATTCCGGATTGCCTGAAGAGCTGATCAACCAGCGTTGTTTTTCCATGATCGACATGGGCGATGATCGCCACATTACGGATCTTCTGCTGTTCCATACGTTTTTCCTGCATTTCGATCTACATCGAAAAATATGTGTGACTGTCATGAATAAAGATACGACAGATAATAAAAAAAGCACCCGTACAAAGCGGGTGCCGCCAACCGGTACATTGCATTTATGCGCCAGGTAACCTTATATAATACTTCCTTCACCTGTTTTTGGCAAATAAATACTCAAGCTGGTCCATCAAACCGGTGATAAAATCGCAATATTGGCGGCAAACGCTAAAGTAGTTCGATAGGAGGGCAAGAGGATAAAAATATTAAATCCATGACGGTGTCGTAAAAAGTTATCGAAGTTGCCCGGATAGACGAGTCCATCATCTTTCCCTATTCTGGAAAAAGAGCGGGCTCCATAACCTTTCGCAGGATTTTGTAGCGCTGATTCGCCGATTTTCGCAGGGCCGAAACCTTATGATCAAGGTAATCATAGACCCGGGGCTGCTTATCCTTCGCCGGACGCATGATCCTGCCGATAACCTGAACGAGCCGGCCCTCAAAGGTAATCGGTGTGGTGAGGAACAGATTATTCAAACCGGGGCAATCGAACCCCTCGCCGATAAGCTGCAGTGTCGCCACTAGTATCTGCACCTCCCCGTTCTGCACAGTCTCTACAATTTTACCACGCTTCTCCGTGGATGCCTGTCCCGTCAGCAGGGCGACCCGGAAACCTTTCTTTTGCAAAGCATCCGCAAATATTTCACAATGACTGACCCTGTCTGAGACAACAAGCGTAGTTCCGGCCTCGCCTTTGCCGGCTACGGAGGCGATATCAGCAATTATCTGCCTGTTACGGCCCTGATGAGCGGTAAGGGCGGTAATCAGCGCCTGGTAATCTCCCCGGTAGCCATATTCAAAATTTGTCTTATTTATCAGTAACTTCGGCTTGACGATAGCACCACTTGCGGCAAGTTCTCCAAGGTCCACCTTATGAACAGGGTCTCCCATGTAGAAATAGATGAGTCGGGTCATCTGATCGTCACTGCGGAAGGCGGTGGCAGACAACCCCAGCAGAAACCGGCTGTCAAAAACCGAAACCACATCGGTAAACAGCGTTGCCGGAACACGATGACACTCATCCACAATCAAATGTCCGAATTGCGGAGCTAGAACTTCCCCCTGTTTGCGGGCACTGTTGACAATGGCAACGGTGACATCTCCGATTTGATTATGCCCATCGCCTATCAGGCCGGGTGTTATCCGCAGAAACTCTACAATCCGGTCCCGCCACTGGTAGAGCAGCTCTTTGGTATGGACCACAATCAGGGTCGGTTGCCGGCGCAGAGCTATCAGGGCTATGGCCATTACCGTCTTGCCGCTGCCGGTTCCCGCCTCGAGCACGCCAAAAGAACGGGCGTTCATCTCAGCCACCGCCTTTTGCTGGTATTCTCGCAATTCTCCATAAAAAGAGAAATCCATTTCGGGCAGCAGTCTCCTGTCGTCGGTTATCAGGGGTGATTCCCCCAGATGCTCACGGCAGAGCAGTACAGCCTGATTGGAAAATCCGCGTGGAAAATGCAGACCGGTTGGCACCTGCTCGTAATATTTCAGTTGCGGCTTCAGTTTTTTGCCGACCCACCTGCCATATCGTCTGGCGGCAATATATTTAGGATTATCGATGGTCAGCTCCTCTTTGAGCAGCATCTCGAATTCAAGAGGAATATTTTCAAGCAGACAGTTGTTGGAAACTGTAAGTTTCACTTCGCTCATGACGGCGGATTCTCCGTTTCTGTGGTCCCTTCATCCGTTATAGGGTACCTTGAAAAATGAGAATTTTCGCCCAAGGTCGAGGCGTGGCAGGAAATTTTACCGGAGGTATATGGATGATATTCCGAGGATAAAATTTACTGACACAACGAAGAGATTGGGTGAAAGGCCATTTTTCAAGGTGGCCTAAAGATTGTCTCTTTGGTATGAGGAACCTTATACCACTCAAAAGGTACTGCCAAAAGCCCTTTTCTCAGTACAGTTCATTCTCCTTGTTGCAAAAGAATCGGGAACAATTATACTACAACTTACATTAACCACAAACGAGATTAGCCCACTAAAACTGAATGCAATCACCCGGTTTTCCTTTCTGTAGGATTTCAGTCTTCACCGGCAGCTTTCAAACAGCAATAGAATAAACCAGCCACCTTGCCGAATACACTGATCCATATAGCCGTCCAGGCCCCGATAAGCAGAGCGTTTTTCCCGAAAATCGGTATTCCCTGGATACTGGCAGGCACGCTTATTCCCGACATTCCGTGGATACTCCAGCGGGTATTGACGACATGGCAGCTTGCCGATCCTTACCAGGTCCGCCTCTATGTTACCATTCAGGCGAGCCTTGTTTTCTGTCTCCTGTTGAGCCTGGCAATCAGTTCTTTGCACAGGAAGCCGATAGCGCTGTTTCTTCTGCTTGCCGCCAATTCTCTGATGCACCTTCTTCTTGATGCGCTGCAGATAAAGTGGGGAAACGGGGTGCATCTCGTCGCCCCCCTGAACTGGCAGACTACTCATTTAGGTCTGATATGGCCGGAGCATATTATCGGTTACACCATCACCCTGCTGGGAGTGGTGTATCTTGCCGTGAAGTTGCAAACCATCTTACGCGAAGGTATTTCCTTAAGGCAGCCTCCACATTGGAAAACGGCGGTCATCTCCCTGGTCCTCTATTTTCTGCTGCCTTTCATGTTCATGAACCAGTTGCAGCATTCCAACACCAACTACCTGCAGACCCTGAAGGACACCGAAACCCGAGCCGGCAAAGAAATCGAGCTTGATCGCGCCTTTTACTCCAAAGAAAAGGGTACTGTAACCGCTTTCACCGGAGAGGCGCTATCTGTAGCCGGCAGCTTGCCGGAAGAATCAGGCACCATCTCACTCAAGGGCGAGTTTGTCGATCCGCAAACGATCCGCAGCATGGATTTTCACAAGCATAATCACTACAGAGACACGGCCTCCAAGGTCGGGATTTTTCTTACGCTGGCCATCTGGCTCTCTCTCCTGCTGAAAAGCAGGTATAACTTAATCCGGCTGAACTGGACAAGAACCAAGAACAGGTCTTCTTACAAGAGCTAATCAAGAACACAACAACTCATATGATAAAGGATACTGAAATGAAAAAGTCGCTGCTGGTCATCACTACCGCATTTCTTCTGCTCTTCCCTGTTTCCTTTGTAAATGCAGCAGAAAAAGATTCTCAGTTTATCAGCATGAATATTCCTGGAGCCGTGATAAGCAATGCCCTGCAGCAAATATTACCGCTGACTCTGGAGGGCACATCCTCCAAGCTTGAAGGCACCATTACCATAGTTGGAATCTCAGATCTTCAGCTGCATGACAAAAGTATCTTCTGCCGGATCGACCTGCGGGGTGACGATCTGGATCTTATCACTACGGTGGCGGACCAGGATATCCGCCTGAGATTGGGATCCGCCGATCTCGACTTCGACTGCGAAGCAGAGCTGCGCTATGATGCAACCCTCCAAACCCTCTACGTCAAGCCCATCGCCCGTGGTGTCCAAACCGACGAAGTGCTGCAGAAAGGCGAGATAGGCAATGCCCTGCTGCTCTTCCTCAACGGGCGGGAGTTTCCGCTGGCCCTCGAGGATATCCAGCCTGTCATAGCGGAAGCCGGTAATAAAATAATAACTATAGAAACCCGTATCGCCGATATCAAAGCAGTGGAAGGTGCCCTGCAGTTCAGCCTCGACCCGATGGTAACTACTGCACCGGCAAATGAGACCATACAACAATAGAAGAGGATCTACCCTCTCTGATTCGGAAAGGGTAGAATTTTACGAAATTTCTCAGGATCATTTCGTCTCGACGGGATAATCACTGTTTACCCACTCCCTCCAGCCACCTTTCAAGACGTAGACCTGAGCGAAGCCCTCTGCGACAAATCTTTGCGCCACACTGGCGCTGGTAGCTTCATTGGGTCAGGCACAGTAAAAAACCAGGGTATGATCCCTGGGAAAGTTCCGCACAGCGGTATCAATTTCATCGGCAGGAAGGCGAACGGCCCCTTGTATTTTAGAGTCACTTGAGTCCCAGTCAGCTGCCGCTCTCACATCTACAAGAATAAGTTCGGAAGAACCAAGCATCGCCTTCAGCTCATCTTTATCGATAGTAGCCACCGCCCCGGCCGACAACGGAGCTGAGCCAACAGCTAAGATGGCCAGAAGAATCAGGATAATCTTTTTCACAGTCGTGCCCTCCTCTTGATTAAAAAGTTAAAAAAGCAGATTATTCTTTGTACAACGTCCTCTCAGCATTATGATATCATAAGTTTTCTATTTTTAATTACCAATCAAACTCAGCCAGGGCATTTGCCTTTTCCGGTAACACTGCAAAAATGCTCAAGCCCAGCTGAACTGGACTCTTTACAGTACCCCCCTGAGGGGTATAAGAACCTTTAGACAGTTTTTTAAAAAAAAACCTGATTACCCCTAATCCTCAGCTCAAGGCCAGAAAATGCTGAATTTCAGGGGTACTCAGAAAAAAAGAACAAGAACACGATCTGTAAGGTACTAAGATATGTTAGCTTAGAAGGCACGTTAACATAAAAGGCAAGACAACAGCTTAACCATAACCCCAAGATACTTATCCAGCTCCGCTGGGTTTGAGTACCCAAGAAGGCAGCCCGGCTATCGTGAAAGTTATCCGCACATACAGAAAAGGTGAAGACAGTCGCGAAAACACCGGAAAACCTCCCTACTCCCGCCTCCTAAGCCACATCCTGCCACTTTTCAAGCAGTACAGATACCGGCTGATGCTTGGTTTTACGGCACTGCTGGCCGTGGATTTCCTGCAGCTCACCATTCCCAGACTGTTGAAGAAAGGAGTAGACAGCCTCGCTGCTCAGACAGCGACCCCGGATTCTCTTCTCTATTATTCCGTTTTTATCGTCATAATCGCCCTGGCGGTCACCGCCCTTCGTTTTGTATGGCGCTATACCATCATCGGTTTTTCGCGGTATCTGGAAAGAGCGATCCGCAATCGTATATTCAACCATATCCTCAAAATGGACGAAGCCTTTTTCCAGAAACGCACAACCGGAGACATCATGGCCCATGCTTCCAACGACCTCAATGCCGTGCAGATGGCCTGCGGTATGGGACTGGTGGCCGCAGTCGATGCCCTGGTTATGACCATTGCAGCCATAGGTTTCATGTCCATGCTTCATGTGAAACTGACTATCCTGGCCCTGCTGCCCATGCCCTTTCTCGCCATTTTCACCCGCATACTCTCGGCCCGGCTGCATCGCCGCTTCAGCACGGTTCAGGAGCAATTTTCCCTGCTCACGGAATTTTCACGGTCAACGCTTGCCTCCATCAGGCTGATCAAGGCCTATACCATGGAGAAGTTCCAAACCATGGAGTTCGACAAGCTGGGCAGAAAATACGTGAAGAGCAATATCGAGGTGGCCAGGGTGCAGGGATTGATGTTTCCCATTGCCACACTGGTAGGGAACGTGGGGATGATGATTATTCTCTTTTTTGGCGGACGCCTGGTGGTCAGGGGTGATATTACCATGGGTGATTTTGTCGCCTTCATCACTTACCTGTATATGCTTATCTGGCCGATGATGGCGATAGGCTGGGTAACCAATCTTGTACAGCGGGGCATAACCTCACTCTCCAGAATTGATTCGCTGATGATGGAGCGTCCCCTGCTCGATGACCCGCCGGGAGAACAGGTCGTCTCCGGCAAACCGGTCTTTTCTCTGCGGAACCTCTCCTTTTGCTATCCTTCCTCGAATAGACCCGTACTCAGCAATATTACCCTGGAACTGGGACCCGGCATTCACGGCATCACCGGCAGAACCGGCAGCGGCAAGTCGACAGTGTGCAAGATCCTGGCCCGCTTCTATCCGGTGGAAGACGGCAGTCTCTTCTTCGAAGGCCGGGATGTCAACACCCTCTCCCTGGATACCGTACGCTCCCACATCGGCTATGTCGCCCAGGAACCGACGCTGTTCTCCAGAACCATTGGCGACAACATCAGACTGGGGCTACCGGATGCCTCAGATGAAGCAGTGGAGAAAGCGGCACGGCTGGCTGCCATTCATGATGACATCATGGACTTCCCCAAAGGATACCAGACCCTCATCGGGGAACGGGGCATAAAACTCTCCGGCGGTCAGCGCCAGCGGCTGGCCCTGGCCCGAGCGCTATTGGTAGACCGGCCAGTTCTGCTGATTGATGACGGGTTGTCCGCCGTGGACGTGGAGACCGAGCATGAAATCTTCGCCAGACTCAAGGAACATCTACAGGGAAAAACCGTTGTCATTGTCTCCAACAGGCTGAAACTGCTCACCATGACCGACCACATCATAATCTTCGAGGAAGGCGCCATCGCCGGCGACGGCAGACACGACCAGCTCCTGGAGGAAAACAGCTTTTACAGAGCCATGTTCACCAAGCAAATGCGTGAAGATATCGTTTAGTACCTTACTCCTTAACTTTTGTCACTCAGTTCAGTACCCCCTTGAGGGGTGTAAAAACAAGAAAATGAGAAATGTATTTGAAATCGTGAAGTTGGATATGCATCCAAGGTACTTACTTGCCGTTTACCGGCGTTAGAGAATGGAAGAAAGATGAAAAATTTCGGCTACGAGGAAGACAAATATGGGGCGGCGCTTGGTGATTATCACCTGTGGAGCCGTATCTTTGTCTTCTGCAGGCCGCATATCTGGATACTTCTGCTTGCCGTTGTCCTTTCACTGGTGATCACAGGGGCTACCCTTACTCTTCCCTATCTGATCCAGACCACCATCGACGGCTATATCACCAATGCGGAGCTCGGTTTAGACCAACGGCTCAGCGGTATTACCACGTTCAGCGCCATATTCCTGGGAGTTGTACTGGTCCTTTTCATAACCACCTTTTTTCAGATGGTAACTCTGGAACGGATAGCCCAGTCCATCATGCATCGCATCCGCCAGGATCTTTTCTCCCATATGCTGGCACTCGATCCGCCCTTCTTCGACGCCAATCCCCTGGGTCGCCTGGTAACCCGGCTCACCAACGATATCCAGAACATGCATGAGATGTTTACCTCCGTGCTGGTGACGATCTTCAATGATCTGCTGCGGGTTCTCGGTATTCTGGTGGTGCTGTTTTTCATCAATGAGCGTCTGGCCCTGATAATGGCATTGTATGTGCCGGCCGCCATACTCATTACCAAGCTCTTTGCCCGGCTCGCCAGAACACAATTTCGCCGCATCCGCAATCAGCTGGCCCGGCTTAACAGCTTTCTCTCCGAATCAATCTCCGGCATGCCGACTCTGCAGATCTTCGGCAGGCAGGAAGAAAGCAGACAGCAGCATGAAGAGCTGAGTCAGGGGTATCTGCAGCGAAACCTTCAGCAGATCAAACTCTTCGGTGCCTTCATGCCGCTGACGGAATTTATGAGCTCAACCGCTATCGCCCTGATTCTGTGGTTCGGAGGCTCCGAAATCATCCGGCAGCAACTCACCCTGGGCGAACTGGTGGCCTTTCTCTCCTATATGCGCCTCTTTTTTCAGCCCCTTCGCGAGCTTGCCCAAAAATACTCGATCGTGCAATCCGCCATGGCCTCGGCCGAACGCATCTTTCATCTCTTCGACACCAGAAGCAGTTTGAAGCTGCCGGAAAAAACCGAGCCGATGGAAAACATCAAGGGAAATCTACACTTTAAAGACATCCACTTCAGCTACAACGATGACGAACCGATCATCAAGGGCATTAATCTGCAGATCCGGCAGGGGGAGACGGTTGCGCTGGTCGGGACCACCGGATCCGGCAAGACAACGCTTGTCAGCATGCTGCTGCGCTTCTACGAGCCGCAGAAAGGAGAAATCCTTCTGGACGGAATCAACATCAATCGTTTTGCCCTGGAGGACCTGCGCCGCTTTGTCGGAGTAGTGCTCCAGGATATTTTCATCCTTCAGGATACCCTTCTCGCCAACATCGTCATGGATACGGGGGCCACCCGTGAGGAGGTGGAAACGATTCTGGGGCGGACCGGCATGGAACTGTTTGTCGAGAAACTGCCTTCCGGCCTGGATACCATGCTGGGTGAAGGAGGTCAGCAGCTCTCCACCGGTGAAAAACAGCTCCTGGCTTTCACCCGGGTGCTCTGCCGGGATCCGGCGATTCTGGTGCTGGACGAAGCGACTGCCGCCATCGATACCGAATCGGAAAATATCCTCGAATACGCTATCGATAATATTTTCGCCAAACGTACCTCCCTGGTGATCGCCCACCGCCTCTCCACCATCCGCCGGGCCGACAAAATCCTGGTGATGGAGAAAGGCAGAATCGTGGAGCAGGGCAGCCACGATGAACTGATGGCCGCCGGCGGTCAGTATGCCGACCTGGTAGCCATGGATATAAAGAGCGGCGGCGATTGAGATGGCCGAAAAAAAGGGAATCGTTTATCATATGTCGATACATTTCAGGATACGTTTTTGGATACCATTGATACTATTATTTTCCGGAGAATGATTTTGACCAGTGACGGCGGACGGATGGAAAGCAGGGAGAAAAAGAGAAAAGAGGTTTTCAGCAAGCTCAATGAAGACTTTTCATTGCCTTCGCCGTCAAAGACAGTCATGGAGGTAATCCGGCTCTGTCAGAGTGATACCTCATCTCTTAATGAGATAGCGGAACACATCCAGACCGACCCCTCCCTGTCCGCGGAAATTATCAAATATGCCAATTCCGCTTTTCTCTCTACCGGCATTCAGGTTGTCTCGGTACACAAGGCCACAATCAAACTGGGGATGAAAACTGTTGTCAACCTGGCCTTAGGGTTTTCGTTACTTTCCAATAATAAAGGCGGCGCCTGCGAGCACTTCTCGTATCCGCTGTTCTGGCGTACCAGCCTTGCAGAAGCTCTGGCTGCCCGCGAGCTTGCCCGGAAGGACAAGGGATTTGATCCGGACGAACTCTTTGTCTGTGCGCTTTTGGCCCATATGGGCAACCTGTCTTTTGCCACTTTGTTCCCGGAAGCCTACGGCAGGATGCTGGAGAACCAGCCCGCCAACAGCCCGCCCAAGGATCTGGAAAGGGAAGAATTCGGTATAGACAGCGGCGAATTGACCGTCGAACTGTTTCTCAACTGGGGCCTGCCGGCCCGGTACGCCCTTGCGGCAGGATTTCATGAAGATCTGGGATATGTCGAACTGGGAACGGGCACGACCCGGCGGGCGGCCGTGTTTCTCTTTCTCGCCCATACTATTGCCCGGATGTGTCAAAGTAACAAGGCTCAACCGCTGCTGTTGAACAAGGTTCTTGATACGGCCAAAGAGTATGAGGTCGATATCGGTGAGTTCAGCGAAACTTTCGCGGCCATCGTGGAGAGCTGGCATGAGCATGGCCGTTTATTTGAGATAACAACCAATAAGTGTTACTCCTACATGATGGACTAGTAGTTTTTACGATCCCATCTCGGCAACTTCAAGGTCATTTTACTTAAATCAATCTGATTACCCGGATCCTCAGCTCAAGGTCGAAACTGCTCTTTTCACGGGTCTCTGCAGCCCGGACGGCTGCAGCGAAGCCCTCATGGACGGGTTTATGGCGTCCCGATGAAAAGAGCAGTCCCGGCCTGGGCCAGAAAATGCTGAGTTTCAGGGTCAAAGTACTTGCCAAACACCCGCTGTTCCGGATTCTTCCTTTGGAATTGCAGAAGGTTCAGAATTGTGTTTTCGATGGGTCTCGCTAAGCTTTTTTCCCAGGCAGTATATGTGTGGGACTGCCGAGGAAGATTTCCGCCGCTTCCTCAAGAGTCTCCGAGAACGTCGGATGGGGGTGGAGGCTTAAGGCCAGATCCTCGGCGAGAGCTCCCATCTCGATAGCCAGCACACCTTCACCAATAAGGCCTTCCGCATTTCTGCCGCAGATACCGACCCCCAGAACCCGGCCATCCTGTCGATCCGTAATAATTTTGGTGAGTCCGGCGGTGGCATCCATCGTGGCGCCTCGGCCGGAATATTTCCAGGGAAAGCGCAGGATCGAAACCCCAATACCACCGGCCCCGGCCTCTTCCTCCGTAAGCCCGCACCAGGCTATCTGGGGATCGGTATACACCACTGCGGGAACAGCCCGGACATCATAGACAGAGGACTTCCCCGCGGCTGCTTCCGCAGCCACCCTGCCTTGTCGGATGGCGGTATGGGCCAGCATCACGCCTCCGCAGACATCGCCCACTGCAAAAATGGTGTTATCCTTTGTTCTCATCTGATCATCCGTTCTGATAAATCCCCTGTCATCGGTGGCAACGTTGGTAATCTCCAAACCAAGATCCGCGGAGACCGGCCGGCGTCCCACGGCGACCAGCGCTCGGTCGAAATGCAGGGTTTCAATGCCGTCCTGTTTTTCCAGCCGGGCGATGACACCGTTCTCAGACTCCTCAAGCCCGGCCACTCCTGTGTGCAAATCTATCCTGGAAAAGAGCTGTTCAAGACGCCGCTGTAGCGGAGCAACCAGATCTTGATCGACACCGCTCATCAGACGATTGCCCTGCTCCACAAGATGTATTCTGCTGCCCAGTGCGGCATAGATGGTTCCCAGCTCAAGCCCGGCATAGCCGCCGCCGACTATCAGCAGATCCGCCGGGACATCGGGTAACTCCAGGGCTTCTCTGGAATTCATGATCCTGCCGTTGCCGCCGGATGAGGAACCCGGCAGGGAAACGGCTTGCGAGCCGGTGGCAATGATGCACTTATTAAAACGAATACGGCTGATTTCCGCGCCCTGCAGACGAACACCGGTCGAACTTTCGAAATGGGCGGTGCCCCGGATCAGCTGGATGCCGCGCGATTCAGCGAGGCTGACGAGCCCATCGGCCATGTTGTCCACAATATGATTCTTCCAGGAAAGGACCTCACCCGGATTGATTTCGGGTCTGCTGAAATGGATTCCCATTTTATGCGCCACTCTGCTCTCTTCCAGGAGTTCGGCGACATGGAGGTAGGTTTTCGAGGGTATGCAGCCCTCGTGGAGACAGACGCCGCCCGGTCGCCTGCGCGGATCAACCATGGCAACATCCAGCCCCAGATCGGCTCCGCGAAAGGCAGCCCCATAGCCGCCGGGGCCTGAGCCGATAACCAGCAGGTCAACCTTCATTTCCATATCGCCCATAACCATAACTTTCTCCCGGGACTCCGGTTAATTGCGCCGGATAATCTTGTGCCAACAGCAAATCTTTATTAATTCATCAGCAAAAGCGCTGGGCTTCCTTGCGTCAGCGCCAAACTACGATAACCGCAAGCGGACCTTGAAAGGGTAGGTTGGCGGTGAGCTTAGCGAACCCCAACAATTTATAGCTTCTTTGCAACATCGTGGGTAAATGCTTTTTCAGGGCACTCTTTTCAAAGGGTAGAGCAAAAAGTACGCGAAACCCAAAAGAACCTTTTTATTGATCAGATCATGGTAATCAGCAATTCTTCCGGATCTTCCAGCGCATCGATGATCAGGCGCTGAAAACGGATGGCATCGGCACCATCGGCGACACGATGATCAAAGCAGAGAACCACCGGCATATGCAGGCGCGGTATGATTTCATCCCGGCCATGGCTGTTGGTAACCACCGCCGGCTGCATTCGCCCCTGGCCGAGTCCAAGAATGGCTATTTCAGGATGATTGATAATCGCGGAAAAATAACCGCCGCCGATTGCTCCGGCATTGGTGATCGTGAAGGTCCCGCCAACCATTTCATCCCGGCTGCTTTTGCGGGATTTGGCCCTGGCAATGGATTGGCTCAACTCGATGGACAGCTCCTTAATGCTCTTGCGGTCGACGTCGCGGATGACAGGCACCATCAGACCATGCTCGGTATCCACCGCCACACCGATATGAAAATATTTCTTGATGATGATCTCTTCGGCCTGCAGATCCAAACTGGCATTGAACTGCGGAAATTTTTTCAGGGCCGTGGCCACCGCTTTTAAAGCAAAAACCGTCATGGTAAGCCGACCGCCGGCGGCTTCGATATCTTCCTTATGACGCCGGCGAAACTCCTCGAGCCTGGTGATATCGGCAATATCCTGACAGTTGACATGCGGTATCTGCGCCCAGGAAGCCGCCATACGGATGGCGGTCGCCCGGCGGATCGAGCGGAACGGCAGTCGTTCGATCTCACCCCACTGACTGAAATCGGGGAGGGAGGAAACAGCTGCGCTTTCCGGCTGCAGATCGGCTCCAATCGTTTTCGGCCCTATTGATGTAACTCTTGATGTATCTTGTTCCTCTTGCCCTTCCTGCCCCTTTTCTGCATGTCGGCGAACATCATCGCCAGTGACCAGACCCTTCCTGCCACTGGGCTTGACCTGATCCAGCGGGACGCCAAGCTCCCGAGCCAGCCGTCTGGTGGCCGGAGAAGCGGGGATCGGTAATTTGCTTCTGCCCCCCTGCTGTACAGCGACTTCTTCAGGCTTCTCTTGCTTTGCCTGCGCCTGTTTCTGTTCTTCCGGCACAGGCTGAGGATCGCTTTCAGCTGCACCATCCTCAAAGGTGATGAGAACATCGCCGACCTTGACCATATCTCCTTCTTTGACATTGATCGAATCTATGTTTCCGGTGAAGGGAGAAGGAATTTCAACTGCTGCTTTATCGGTTTCCACCTCGAGAAGTGTATCACCTTCCTTTATCGCCTGGCCGCTTGCTACGGGAACCGCCAGAATTTCCGCTTCATGGACACCTTCACCCAGATCCGGCAAACGAAAAGATGTAGTCATAGGAACTCCAGTAAATTATTGTGATAGAGTTGAGCGTGCCGCCTCAATAATTCTGCCGACAGTGGGAATATAAAATTTTTCCCTGCTGAAATACGGGATAATGACATCATATCCGGTGACCCGCTCGATGGGGGCCTCCAGATAGTAGAAAGCACCTTCCATCAGCCTGGCAATGATTTCCGCCCCGGGCCCGAAGCTTCTGGGGGCCTCATGGACAACCACGGCACGACCGGTCTGGCGAATGGATTGCACTATCAGGGTGTCATCCAGCGGTGAGATGGTAAGCAGATCGACAACCGCTGCTTCTATGCCCTCCTTCTGCAGTTCGGCAGCCGCTTCGAGCGTCGGCTGCAGCATGGCGCCATAGGCAATCAAAGTCAGATCCCCTCCTTCCCGAACCAGCTGTGAGGTGCCGATGGGCAGGGTTTCCTCTTCCTCGGGCACCTCCTCGCGCAGGGCACGATAGAGTGCCTTGGATTCATAGAAAATAACGGGATCGGGATCGCGGATGGCGCTGACCAGCAGGGCTCTGGCATTGCGCGGTCCTGAGGGGATCACCATTTTTAGTCCCGGAGTGTGGGCCCAATAGGCTTCCCTGCTCTCCGAATGATGCTCCAGCGCCCTTACTCCGCCGCCGTAAGGCGCACGCATCACCAACGGCACATTGAGCCTGCCCTGCGTCCGCCAGCGCATTCTCGCGGCATGATTCTCCAGCTGATGAAAATTTTGGTAGGCGAAGCCGGAAAACTGGATTTCGCATACAGTTTTGAGGCCGTAAACAGCCATGCCGACAGCCATGCCGATAATCGCCGATTCGGCCAGAGGAGTATCGATGACGCGCTGCTCACCGAAGGTATCGAAAAGGCCGTCGGTTACCCGGAAAACCCCGCCGTCCGGCCCGACGTCCTCACCCAGAATGACCACCGAATCATCCCGGGTCATCTCCTGGCGCAGCGCCAGATTCAAGGCCTGGACCATGGTCATCTTAGCCATTTTTCACCTCCCCGTTGTCTTCAAGACGCCGCGTCAGCTCTTTTTGCTGATGTTTGAGATACGGGGGCAGCTCGACGTAAAGATGGTTGAACATATCCCGAGGATCTCCCAGCTTCGGCATCTCTTTTTCAACGGCGTCGATGGCCGTCTGGATCTGCTCCAGCACCTCTGCTTCAATCTTTTGCCGCGATCCGGCATCCAGTATCTCCTTTTGTTCCAGATAGGCGGCAAAGCGCGGCAGGGGATCCTTTTTTTCCCAGGCCTTCACCTCTTCCTCACTGCGATAGCGGCTCGGATCATCGGCGGTGGTATGCATCATAATCCGATAGGTGACACATTCCACCAGGGTCGGACCGCCGCCGGTTCGAGCCCTTTGTGCAGCTTCGCCGACGGCGTTAAAGACTGCCAGGACATCATTGCCATCCACCTGGATTCCGGCCATGTTATAGGCCAGAGCTTTTTCGGCGATGGTGGCGGTATGCATTTGTTTTTTCAAAGGAACGGAAATTGCCCACTGATTGTTCTGGCACACGAAGACCACCGGCGTCTGATAGACTGCGGCACAATTCAGGGCTTCATGAAAGTCGCCTTCGGAGGTGGCGCCATCACCAAAGAAGCACATCACAATCTCATCCGTCTGCCGGTATTTTGCAGCATAGCCAAGGCCGACGGCATGCAGAATCTGCGTAGCCACCGGAACCGCCATGGGCATATCCTTCTGTTTTGCTGAAATAACCGTGCCTTCATTAAAGCCGTTATAATAGAGGATCACACTTTCAAGAGAGCGTCCACGCCAGATCTCTGCCGCGGTTTCCCGAAAGGCGGGTACCATCCAGTCGTCGGGCCTGAGTTGAAAAACGGCGCCGAGCTGGGCAGCCTCCTGGCCCTTTATCGGAGGAAATGTGCCGATTCTTCCCTGCCGCTGCAAATCCAGCATGCGTTCATCAAAACGCCTGCCGAGCAGCATGGCGCGATAGAGTTCCAGCAGCTTCTCTGCAGGAATATCCGGCTCGAGATCCTTATCAAGGTTGCCATGCTCATCGAGTATGGAGAGATACTCGATGGAGCGGGCAATGTTCAGTTGTTTCCTCGGCATAAAGCCTCCTATCGGTTACTTCAGGCGGAACAGGGACAGTCCACCCTCTCCCGCCTGAAGCTGTGCAATTAATTTTACAGTAACTCCTCCAGAGGCGGCAGCTCCGGCGTGGCCCCCGAAAAGCCGCAGACATAAGCAGCCACTTTGGCGGCAAACGGGTGTATTTTTTCAAGCGGTAACTGCAGGCAGAGGCCGGTAGCCACGGCGGCAGCAAAAGAATCGCCTGCACCGACCGTATCGACCACCAGTGCCGCTTCCCCTTCGAACACGGAATCACCCAGTTCAGGAGAAAACAGCCTGCTGCCCTGCCCGCCTTTGGTAAGGATGATTAAATCCAGATCATATGCTGCACACAAAGCTTCAAGGACGGTGGTTTCATCACCTTCAAGATCGAGAAAGCCTCTGACAACGAGAAGTTCCTCATCGTTGAGCTTCAGGATCGTGGCGGTCTGCAGAAGCGTAAGGATAGTCGCCCTGTCGTAGTAGTTCTGCCGCAGGTTGATATCGAAAAGCCGAATACACTCCGAGGAAGTATGCGCCAAAAAAATCCTTATGGATTCAGCCGAGTCGCTATTCCTCTGGGCCAGGGTACCGTAGCAGACCACATCGGCACGGGCGGCAAGATCAAGATGCTCCTGATTGAGAGCCAGGTGATCCCAGGCGACATCCTCATGAATAATATACGATGGTATGCCCTGCTCATCCATACTAACGGTGACCACACCCGTCGGATATCGATCAGTGGAAGTGATATAATGGCCAACTTCTTTCTTTTCCAGAGTCTTGAGGATCTCAACGCCATCATCATCCCGACCGACACAACTGACGACAACACCTTTATTGCCGAGCTGGGTCGCATGATAGGCAAAATTGGCAGGCGCGCCTCCCAACTGCTTGCCCCGGGGCAGCATATCCCAGAGTATTTCCCCTATTCCCACCATGAGGAACTCCTTCTTTTTCTGCATCACATTCTCCAAAATTGGTAATTAACCTTGATAATCTTCTAAAAAGTCACCGAAGTTGTCAAGGTGGACTTTGCGATAAGCACCCGTACGGCCATAAACTCCGACTTCGAGAAAGTTCGATATACCAGAGGTAGTAGCTGAAACGGTGATTCGGAGGGGCACGGCCAGTGGCCGTTTCAAACCTTCAACGACGGAGATCGAGCTTTTTACGAGTCCCTCAACCTTGACAAGGTCGCAAAAACCTAATTTTTAATTTTGTGCCCAAGTTGTGCCC
>JADQBJ010000041.1:0-154439 GCA_016278675.1 Desulfobulbaceae bacterium
TCCTAAAAACGCCTTAATCTGAAGAAAAATTGCAATTCTCCGACACACTCCTAGATCAGACACGATGTTTTCCAGACAAAGATGTTCTTGACGATTTCAGGATCAAGGGCAAGTTCGGTATTTTCGTATTTGATGCAGAAGGCAGGCGAGGTACGGTGCACCGTTACCGTCACTCCAGGATTGAGACCAAAGGAGAGAAGCTGGTGAAGATTGGAGTGACTGCCCGGCTTGATATAGGTGATCCGCCCCTGCTCCCCGGGAACCAGTTCGATCAGGCTGGTTACCGTATTGACAACTTTCGTGGCGTGATTGCGGCAACATCTTCCCGGCGGGATCGGCTTGCCGTCCGGACATACCTCCGGATGGCCCAGCAGCGTACAAATGGATTCTTCCACCTCTTCCTGCAGAGAATGCTCCACCTCGCAGGCAATCTCATCCATCTTGCTTTTTTTGACTTTGAGAATGGAGGTCACCAGTACCTCGGCCAGGCGATGCCTGCGTATGATGGCTTCTCCCAGCCCCTCTCCTTTGGTGGTAAAGCGGATTTCCCCGTTATTCCGTAAAATAAGCGTATTCTGCACCAGGTCGTCCAACTCCTTCTCGGTGAACTGGATGGCACAGTTATCTTTGACGGCCTGAATCGACACCTTGTTTTTCTCCCGGGCAACCCAGATTGCTTCCAGAATTTCCTCGTACCGTTCATGCAACATTTACTCCACCCACTATGTAAAGGTTATACCGATTGTCAGACAGACATAATTGACCACACTACCCAGCAGGATCGCATAAAGAAATACCACGACATTTATGGTTAGACCTGCCTTCATACCCCGTTCCTTGAAAAGAACGATAAACGAATTGATACAGGGCGCCACAAGGGTCATCACCAGCAGGTTCACTACGAGTTGAAGATTTGTATAAATGGGGCGCAGATGCTCCAGCTCTGTAGCTCCACTTTCCCGACGGATCATGGTCTTGATGAAAACCTGGACACTTTTCTCCGGCAATCCCATAACGTGATTAATAATCGGGCCCAGTGTCTTTTCCAGCACAGCCAACCCGCCCGCCCGCTCGAACAGAAAGACCCCCAGAGAGGCCAGGATAAAAACAGGCAGTGCCTCAAGCATAAAAAAGTAGGTCTTGGCCACCGCCATCTTCAAAACCGCCAGCGGTTTGGGCAGCCGCATCGGCGGAATCTCCAGAAACAAAGCCGTTCTGCTTCCAGGCAATATCTTATTGGCTAAGTATCCTGCGATAAAGACCTGGGCAGCTATTATGGAAAAAACAGTGATGGTCGCGGACATCGGCATTTGATTGAGGATAATCAGCATAACGGCAATCAGCGGCGCACAGGGCAGGCAGAGATAGAGTAAGAAAGAGGCGATATTCTTTTCTTTTTCAGTATTCAGAACCCGTGTGGTCAGCAATGCCATGGTAACGCAGGAAAAGCCCATCACCAGCGGGATGACGCCCTTGCCGTTCAAGCCCATCTTCTGAAAAACGGTATCGAGCAGAATCGAGATTCTGGGCAGATATCCGGAATCTTCGAGGATACCAAAAGAGATATAAAAACAGAAAATTACCGGCAGCACCAGTCCCAGCGCCAGAAACACCCCGGTAGGAAGGATACCGAACTCAGGGTCCATGATCATATCACGCAGAAACGGGCTTTCAAGTCTATCGGTGAATTGCGCAACAAGTGGAAAAAGCGCACCCTCGAAGACCCTGGAGTTGAGGGTATCAACCAGATAGGTTGCCCCAAATTCTCCTATAAAAAAATACATCGCTGCCAACACCAGAACGGCGATGGGAATACCGGTAGAAAAAGAGGTGCACATATCGCCGAACCGCATCAGCAGTGAGCTTCTCGAAGGGGGCTCCGTTAGCTGCACCTCGTCGGTGATTCTTCCTGCAAGAATATTGTAGAATTCGGCCAGCAGGTGCTTGGCGTGATTCGGTTCCTCCTGATAGTAGAGATCGACGAGGCTCTTGCATTTCCGGACAGCGTCGGCACCATGATTTTCTTCAATATATTTGGCGGCGCCGAAATCTCTGTGGAGCAGCAGAAGGGCAAGTCCTCGTGATGCTATTCTGCTGCTGCCCAGAATCTCTTCCACCTTCCTGATATAGCGTTCAATCGATTCGGGATAGGAAAAAGTGAAACTCAGCGGACGAACTTCACCGAGACGCGAAACAAGCTCCCGTATTCCCATACCCTCAGGGGCAATCGTGCCCACCACCTCAACTCCCAGAATGGTAGTGAGTCTTTCGGTGTTTATTTCAATACCCCGGGAGACGGCTTCATCCATCATATTGATGTTCAGCAGCATCGGCAGACCGAGTTCACCATACTGCAGGGCAATCGCTATCGATCTTTTGAGATTCTTGGCATCCGCAACCAGAATGATACCGTTGATACCGCCGCCGATTTTCTCTGAAAGAATCACCTCGCGGGCAGCCCGTTCATCCTCATTATCAGAAAAAATAGAAACAAGACCGGGGGTGTCGTATACTCGTCCCTTCTCCCCACGAAGCCGACAGCTCTGAATGGTAACAGTAGATCCCGGTATATTTACCGACTTGACTTTATTCCCGGTGATTCTGGAAAAGATGGAAGTCTTGCCGACATTCATGTTACCGATCAGGGCGTAGTTATAACCCGGCGGCACATCTTCATCTAAAAACGCTTCTTTCATTCTAACCTGGCCGGTTACTCTCTTCTCTAAAATCGCATTGACTGTCGAGAGCTGCCTGTGCTTTATGTACCGCGAGATTATTTTCGCAGGGTCTCCAATGCGGAATCAATATTTGCCTTTGCAAATCTTTTCCGAATGGCCGTCTCAAGCATCTCGGAAGTTATCACCCTTTTCAGGCGGGCAAGAACACCCAGCGCGGCAAGCGCCCAGTTATGCGAAGCAAGTCCTTTTTCCCTGAAGTCGACGCAGAGCTTCTCAGCCCGACAGTCTGGTAAAGTCACCCCCGCTGCATAGATGACCAGGCCATCTGCATCCATCCTTGAAAAGGCCTGGCGGCGCCGTTTCACTCCGTCATCGGAGATAACGAGTATAATATCCGGATTATCAATACCCGTATAGCCAATCTCTTTAGGCCAAAGGATTATCTCACTAACGGAGGGTCCCTTGAGCACAGTTATATCATAGTCGTTCTTCTGGGT
Organism: Desulfobulbaceae bacterium; assembly: GCA_016278675.1. Classification (GTDB taxonomy): domain Bacteria; phylum Desulfobacterota; class Desulfobulbia; order Desulfobulbales; family Desulfocapsaceae; genus Desulfopila_A. The sequence goes on from JADQBJ010000041.1 coordinate 3,176, forward strand.
TGCCTGCAATCCTCCCGAGAGTGCGGCCAGACATAGTAATTCTCCGGCAGTGACTATCCTCTGCCCGGCACTTCCCAGGACAAGAATTTCGCTCTTTTGCAGTGACGGGGGTGTATGCTGCTTTTTCATGGAGAGCAGAGGCTGGGGCTGGGGCAGAGCCTCCGCTGTCTCCCGATAGCTCTTTACATATTCGCCGCGTTCATTCTCCGACACGACTCCAGTATACGAACGCATGGCGGCAATTTTTTCCTGTATATTCTTTGGGCTTATGCTGTTTTTTCTGGTATACCTTCCGGAACAGATCCCCCAGATGTCCATCACCGAAAATCCCTTATATTCAAGAGCCTTGACCATATTGCCGACCAGCTCCTTCTCCAGACCGGAGCACCGCATAACAAAAGGCGCACCGGCGGCCTCGGCCACCCGGCAGATATCCAGCGGCTGTTCGAGCTGGTTGAGAAAACGGGATGAGGTCGTCGCCCCGATCGGGGTGGTTGAAGAGTACTGGCCGCCGGTCATGCCGAAGTTAAAATTATTGAGGACCAGCAGGGTGAGGTCGGCATTTCTGCGGCAGGCGCTGAGAATATGGGCGCCGCCTATACCCATGCCGCCGTCTCCCATGGTCACGATAACATGCATCTCGGGCCGTGCCATTTTCAATCCCAGGGCGTAGGTCAGGGCTCGGCCGTGAAGGCCATGAAAGGCATGGGTATGAAAAAAAACGTCGAAAAGACCGGAACAGCCGATATCACTCACCAGAACAACCTGGTTTCCGGCTATTCCCATCGCTTCCAGCGCCTGGTCAAGAGCTCGTACAATTCTATCGTGAGAGCAGCCCGGACAAAAAACGGGCGGCCTGGCGGTATTGAGTAAACTAGACATCTGCAATGACCTCCCGAATCTGAGCCGGAGTAATAAGAGTACCGTCCATGCGTCCGTAAAAGCGCACTTCTTTGTCCTTAAGAACCCTTTCTATCTCATGGACATATTGACCAAGATTCATCTCCAGCACAACAATGGTGCTATATCCCTCGGCCTTCCGGGCAATCAGCTCCTCCGGTACAGGCCAGAGAGTCTTCAGTACCAGCAGGGAAGCATTCTTTCCTTTCGCTTCGGCGATGGCCTGTCCGGCGGCACGGGCAGTGACACCATAGGCGATAACAAGCGCATCGGAGCCCTCCGTCCTGAAAAAATCAAAGAAAGAATATTCACCGACATGTTTTTCCAGTTTGTCTTTCATACGCTGCCGCTGCGCCCCTATCTCTGTGGCGTCCGTGGTAATGTATCCTTCCTTGCCGTGGGTCGAGGAGGTCTGCCTCACCAGAGTGCTTTCGCCGATGGGGAGAAAATCAGGGACACCATCTCCCTGCTCCACATGAAACGGCAGATATTTTTCAGCATCACCGCTGAACATTTTTCTCTCGATAAGCTCAGGAACGTCAAGGCGATCGAGATCTACACTCTCCCTGGTCAGGCCGATTTCCTTGTTGGAGGCCAGAAAAACCGGACAGCGATATTTCTCCGCCAGATTGAAGGCCTGGATAGTGAGGGTGTAGCAATCGGCAACATCGACAGGTGCCAGCACAATTACCGGCAGACCGCCGCTGTTGCCCCAGCGCATGAAGTGTATATCTCCATCAGCACCCTTGGTCGCCGAACCGGTGGAGGGCCCGAGACGCTGGACATTGACAATCACCAGGGGAATTTCGCTGCCCACCGCAAAAGAAATCTGTTCACTGTACAAACTGATTCCGGGTCCGGAGGTTGCAGTCATGGTTTTTCTTCCGGCCATGGAAGCACCAAGGCAAAAACCGATTGAACCTATTTCATCTTCACCCTGCAGGCAAACTCCTCCCTGCGGGGGCAGGAGTTCCAGCATTTTGGCAAGAATCGATGTCGCCGGAGTTATCGGATATCCCGCAAAGAAGGTGCAGCCCGAACGCAGCGCCGCAAGCGCAACAGCTTCATTTCCCTCTATCAGAGTAAGGGCCATAACTTACCTATTTCTAAATTTCTCGTTTTATTTTATATTTTTGACAGAAATTCTTCCGCCTCTTCCATACTCTGCATATATACCGGCTTGTATCCGCTTTTGGTCGGAGTCAGACGCTGTATCTGCTGCAGAAAAGTCTTTGATTGCCCGGTAATGCGAACAATACGACCCACCTCTTTTTCCTGCAGAAAATTCTGTATTTTCAAAAAGGTGGCGATCCCGGTGAGGTAGCCGATCCTGCTGCTTCTCATATCGGTAATGACGTCGAATTCTCGCTGAAGATCCCCGACACAAAAACGGATATCAGTGTAAATGCTTTCCAGATCGGCTTTCCGAATTGTTCCGACCAGCGTCACAACCAGTCTGTTTTTCTTGAGATCAACAGTGACTCGTGATCTTTGTCTTTTTGCCGCCATTTTTTCGCTAATCCCGCAGGTGGTCGGTTTTTCTACCATGGTTGACCGGAGCGCATCAACCTACCCGGGTAATCCTGCGCGGCAATGTGCTCAGGGAAACTGCGCCTTCAGCGGTTATGAGCACGTCATCCTCTATACGCACCCCGTTTTTCCCGGAGAGATAAATGCCGGGTTCGACGGTATAGGTCATTCCCTCGCGAAGAATCCGTTCATTGCCCGCACGCATATAGGGCTCCTCATGACACTGCATGCCGATGCCGTGACCGGTGCGATGGCTAAAAAACTGCCCATATCCGGCCTCCTCGATTACCTCTCTGGCAGCCCTGTCCACCTCGCTGCAGGCAACGCCTATTCTCCCCGCCGCCCTGCCGGCGCTATTGGCCTGCTGCACGATATCATGAATTCGAGCGCTTTCCTCATCAATTTCTCCAACAGCAAAGGTTCGGGTCAGATCGGAAACGTACCCTCGATAACCAGCCCCCCAGTCGATGACCAGAAGATCGCCCTCGCATAATTTTCTTTGCGAAGGCCGGGCATGGGGATTGGCCCCATTGGGTCCACTTGAGACAATAGGGGAAAAGGGAAGCACAGCGTCCGAGCCATGCCGAAAAAGCTGCACTATCAACTCGCCGGCCACTTCCTCTTCCTTCATGCCGAGTCGTATCTGGGGAAGAACGGCCCTCAGGGCGTCCTGGGCAATATCGACAGCTCGCTGCATCAGCACGATCTCTGCGTTATCCTTTGTGCTCCGCAGCGATGCAGTTACCTGCGAACCATCGACCAGCCGGATATTCTCCATGGCCTGTTTAAGCAGGGTATATTCCAACACCCGCAACTGCAGAGACTCCACGCCTAGAGTTCCCCCGGCCGCACCACTGCCGGCCAGAGCCTCCGCAAAGATTTTCGGCCACTGTTCCGGATCCTCGTCATAAAAATAAATTTTTACCTTGCCCATTTCCGCGACTTTAGCGGCTTCCAACCGAGGCAGGATAAAAACAGGCATCTTGCCGATAACATAAATGAAGACCACAGGCCGCTCCATCAGATGGAAATCAAGTCCGGTAAAGTAGGTAAGGCTGGGGCCGGCGTTCAGGGCAATCCCGCCCAAATCCGCCGCGGCAAGTTCCCGTTCCAGACCATCAAGTCGTGACGGCATCATTGTCAGTTGATCCTCCTCAGAAAATAAATCTGATACCAGTAAAACTCAGCCAATTCCATGCAGCCTGCCTTGGAGATTTCACAAAAGCCTATTTTCACCGGCACGGGAATGATGGAAAATAATACATTCCCGTGTATTTTTGATAATTTACCTGAAAGAACAAGTATCTTTGGCTGAATTTTACAGGTAATTTAAAAAATAATAACGGCTGTACCATGTAAATTCCATGATATGTTACCAGATTGACCAAAGGGCGCTCATTATTTTTTCATGGTGGTGGATATTTTCATAAAGACTCTATGCGGCTAGGTTTCTACCACCTCGCGAATTTTCATAGAATCTCTGACCGATGATGCATCCCCGGAAATTTCATGCAGATTCTTCAGATATTTCTCAGCTCCACGTCGGAGATCATCCTCAATTTCCGCGCTGCTCTCCTCTGGATCAAAGCGTAGTCGGAGGTGCAGGTTGTAGAGATATTCGAACTCATGCAGGTCAACCGCCGCCCATAATCGTGAGCGGACCGCCCAGCAGATAAAGGATTCATTCTTCAGCCTTTCAACTCCGGATGCGACCAGATTGTCGATTATCGGGGTAAACGGCGTGATAATTCGGGTAAATCTTCGCGACTGCCCGGTAATATACTTTTCTGCGCGATTAAACTTTATCCGCCGGTAGATTCGAAGGATCAGAAAACCGGTAAGGAGTACAACTATAGTGGAGAGAGGCAGCGTTAAATCCCTGCCGCTGCCGGTTTGAAATACCCTGTATTTATGAAGAATAAAACTCAATATATCTTTGAAGCCTTCAAAAACCGAAGCCCGCTCCGCATCCATGGCAAACCACTGTGCCGGAGTGGTATCCACCGCAATCCAACGATCATCGACATAGGCTTCCGCCCAGGCATGGGCATGCCTGCTCCGGACGATATATTTGCCCTCCAGTAATGATTTTTCAGAAACGGCATAACCGGTGGCGTAACGGCTGTGAATCCCCAGGGAACGGAGCAGCAAGACCGTGGCGGTGGCATAGTATTCACAGAAACCGCGTTTTTGCAGGAGCAGGAAATTGCCGAGCGGCGTTGCCTGCTGCCCCTTGCCCAACAGGTTGAGAGAGTAGCTGAAGCCCTCGGCAAAAAACCCCCTGACCGCATCAATTTGAGCCTGAGGTGATGGATCTGTCAAAGTAAGTTGCTCCCTGACCTGCTCCAGGGCATACTGCTCTTCTTGCGGTACCACCAGGTTTCTCTGCTGCGGAATATCCATCGGCGCCACTTCAGGATGATGGTCGATCCGATAAATGGCAACCTTGGCGCCGTCGATAATTCTCAATGAGCCGTTTTTATGCCGTTCCAGTTCAAAAATTGTGGTACTGGCCAGCCGATAGGCCCCGGCTGGAGCGGAGAGCAGCCCCTTTTCCCTGGGCAGGCTGAGCTCAACCGTCAGTGATTCTCCTCCGGTTTCTGGACTCTTAAGAAGTGACCACTGCTCATTATCCTCCGGCATCAAAAATTCATATCCACCCTGATTACCAAACCAGTCGCCATTTTGATAAACGGCATAGACCGCTTCCCGAAAGAGGTACGGCGGCGTTGACTCTGAATCGACACGCATGAGAATCTCGCCGGAGAGCTTCTGCCGTCCGGTATCGCCAAAACTGACATGTGTCCTGTATGGATCGGCGTGCTGTTCACGGTAATATCTATACAGAAAACGGAAAGAATTGTGCACCACATAGCCGTGGCCTTTCTCCATGGCCACGCCGGCAAAAAGACCGAGCCCGAGCGAGAGACCGAGCAATGTCACAAAAAATGGGATTGAATAGGATTTGCTGCGATTGGCAAAAAGCAGCACTGCGATAATGCCGGCCAGGATAACATAAAACCAGAGGGAACGGCTGTTGCCGGTGGCGGCGGCAAAGAGGCATACTGCGATATAGTAGAAACGAAAATCTACAGGCTTGTGAGCATACCCTTTTTTCTTCCTGCCCAGGCGGGTGCCTATGGTGATTGCATCACTGGATGAATAGAGTTGCGCTGCCATCAACGGAGAAAGGATGAGAGGCAGCCAGCCTGTGGTAATCCTGAGAAAGCTCAGGGTTTCGGAGTTCAGGATTACCAGTATTACCGCACCGAGAAAGAGCAGTGAGGTCAGATCTGAGATTTTGATAAAGTCTTCTTCTTCTAAACGGTATCGTCTCTTTTCCAGGTTGCTGCCTTCCATAACCAGGAAGAGTAAAATTCCGATTACAGCTTTTTCGCTTTGAAAGCCCCAGAAAAGCAGGGCACTACCTATAAGAAGCGGCGGAATTGTCATATCAGGGTAATCTGCTCCTCGATATGTGCGGCCTCGATTATCTTCAAGGGGACATCCAGCGGGATATTTCCCTGGTTCTCTTCAAATTTCTTCAGATGGTTGACCAGCAGCACTGCCTTTGTCGGAATGGCATGGGAGTGCAGATAACGGATAAGCTCCCGCCGTTCATCGTCAAAATCAATGAGGATGACTATCACACCGGAGAGCTGCGTTGCCCTGCTCCGTACCAGAAACGCCAGATCGGCAAAAGACTTGTCCGTACAGGGAGCCGCGGTAGCAAGAATTTCCAGAATGCGCTGGTGATTACCGGGGTCTCTGCCGTTGCTGCAGGTGATACATTCATTCTCGACAAAAAGATAATCAAGCGCCTGATCAGCGCCATTCTGCGGCAGCACAATGGATGCGGCAAGAGAAACAGCCTCTTCAAATATGCCGCTGTAGCGTTCGCTGGTGAAGTTATCGAGGACAAGTCCATATCCCGGAAAATATTCATCAAGGTATTGTTTGACGATGGTCTTGCCGATACGTGCAGTCGACTTCCAGTCTATATACTTAACAGGATCTCCGGGAGTATATTCACGCAGGGATACAAATTCATTGGAATCCCCCCGATCATGAGCTGCGGTCATGCCGCCGCGCTGATATTTTCGTGAACCTGCAGGAAAAAGCCTGGGAACCTTGTAGATTTTCGGCAGCACCAGCAGGCTGAAAGCTTCTCCCAAATGAACATCCCGCCTGCACAGACCGAAAGGATCAAGCCGTCTCAGAATGACGCCATCCAGATGGAGATAGCCTCTTCTCCGGGGTAGCAGGGAGGCCGTGATTCTCTTTTTTTGGTCCGGTGCGACTTCCGGCAACAGATGATCGGCGGGATGAACGGATTTCCCCTTGTTCACCAGCCAGAGCCAGCGATAATACCCCATTTTTCTGTCGAAGATATTGCGATTTTCTTCACCATCCTCCCTGGAGGTGGCGAACTCATGCCAGTCCGGTAAATGCTGCCGCACCGATTCCCGAAAGAATATGCCTTTTTCCGTTCTGCCGCCCCGGTTTTCAACTTCAACTGTATATCGGAACTCTCTTCCGGCAATACAGGTTGGCGGCAGGGATCGACTGAGGCGCAGTCCGCTGGAATAGCGCAGGGTCAGCAGATAGGAGAAGAGCAGAATACTTATACTCAGCGTGAATATCTGATAAATCATGGTACGCTGCACATTTATGCCGAAAAAAAGCCCGATACAGAGAAGAAAAAGAAAGCTTTTTCCCAGCGTGGTAAACCTGGATGAGAACCATCTCTTTAACCGCTCAGTCTTGCTATAGAGCCTGTGCAGCCTCGGGTTCATCGTGGTATCTCTACACTTTTCATAATTTCCTGGACCACGTCCTGAATCGAAACGCCGGAGAAGTTCGCCTGGGGCTGGATCTGCAGGCGGTGGCTGAGGACCGGTTCAGTCGCCTCCAGGATGTCTTCAGGGACAACAAACTCCCTCCCGTCAAAAAGGGCCAGCGCCTGGGCAATTTTCATCAGGGCCAGAGAGGCCCGCACGCTTGCTCCCATAACAACATGCTCATTTTTTCGTGTGGCCCCTACCAGATCAACAATGTAATAACGCAGTTCCTCCGAAATCCTCACCGCCGGCAACGCCTCCATAACCTCGAAAATTTCCTCCTCGCCGGTAATCCTTTCGAGCAAATCCAGAGGATGTTCGGTAAGTTGGTCGGATATCACCGTCACCTCTTCGTCCCGGCCGAGATAACCTGGCGAGAGCTTAATCATAAACCTGTCCATCTGTGATTCAGGCAGTGGATATGTGCCGTGGGATTCTATCGGGTTCTCGGTAGCGATAACGAAGAATGGATTGCTGAGATCAAGCCGTCGCCCCTCAACGGAGACCTGCTTTTCTCCCATGGCCTCTAAAAGCGCGGATTGGGTCCTGGGGCTGGCCCTGTTTATTTCATCGGCAAGGAGAATATTGGTGAATACCGGACCGCGGTGAAAGGTAAAGGAGTTCTGATGATGATTATAAATCGAGACGCCGATGATATCTGCAGGCAGCAGATCCGGGGTAAATTGGACCCGCTTGAAATCAGTACCGATCGATCCGGCAAGGGCCTTAGCCAGTACTGTCTTCCCGGTACCAGGTACATCCTCCAGCAGAACATGTCCACCGGAGAAAAAAGCGGCCAGCATCATTTTTATCATGCTGGCCTTGCCCTTGATTACCTGTTGAATATTCTCAGAGAGAAGTCTGTAGGTGGAAACCGCCCTGTTCAATCCTGTTTTTTTCATCTCAATCCTGAAAAAATTTGTATTCATTATCACCCGCTCATACTACATTTGAGACACCTGGAAGCTCCCGGATGGTTAAATAATGTTCGTCCGGGAATGTAAAAAGGCATCATCCATTATACCCTCATTTTCTTCAGGAACAAAATCATGATGACAACATCGCACATCTTCTCCTTTTCACCCTCTGTATTCAGGGTCTGTCAGGAGATGATCACTACTCTGTTTCTTGACCGGCCCTTAGCTGAACTAGGAATCCACCCGCTTATTACTCCTGTGCCACCATCAATGCTTGACCTTTTCACTGAGCTTTGCTAGGAATCGCCAAGGAACCCTACACAAGCGCAAGCATTTCCGCCAACCTCCGGCAAAGAGGAACAACACCATGAAACGAAAACTTTTTTTTCTGGTTTTACTGTCTTGTACCCTATTTTCCGTCGGTACTGCTCATGCCATGACCATAAAACTCGGAGTGGTGACCAAACCAGGTTCGGCCCAGAACATTGTCGCCGAAAAATTCAAGGAGACGGTTGAAGCGCAGTCCCGGGGAGAGATAGAGGTAAAGATCTATCATTCAAGTTCAATCGGCACCGAGACCGAAATCCTTCAGCAGATTCAGATGGGTACTATCCAGATGGGTATTGTAACCGGTGGTCCTTTTGATACCTTCGATCCCATTGTCAGAGTGATCAACTATCCTTTTCTGTTTAAAGACCATGACCAGGCAGACGCCGTCCTTGATGGACCTCTGGGCCGGCAGATTCTCGAAAGCCTTCAATCCTCCGGTTTCAAAGGCCTCTGTTTTTCTGAAAATGGGTTCCGGAATCTGACCAACGACAAACGACCGGTAAGAGGCCCGGAGGACATTAAGGGCCTGAAGATACGCGTCATGGATTCGGCCTTGCACCGCGCCATCTGGCAGGCGCTCGGCGCCAACCCGACGCCGATGCCGTGGCCCATATACACGGAACTGGAACAGGGAGTAATAGACGGTCAGGAAAATCCCCTGTGGGTAATGGAGGTCTATAAATTCTATGAAGTGCAGCGGTATATGACCCTGACCCGTCATGTCTACTCACCTCATATTGACGTGGCCTCCTTGACCTGGTGGCAGACTCTCTCAGCCGAGAAGCAAAATTTTTTACAGCAGGCCATGTATGACGCCGCCCTCTTTCAGCGCCGGGAGAACAGGAGTAACAATGCCAGGCGGTTGCAGCTTCTCAAGGAGAATGGCTTCATTATCGAGGAAAATCCCGATACCGTTTCATTACGGGAGGCGGTTGCCGATCTCAAGGAAATAGAATTGTATCAGCAGCCGCAGGTTAAGGAGATGCTGCTTAAGGTTCTTGAGGCCACCCGCTGACAATCTGCCGATGATACGATTTCTGGAGCGCCTCAGCACTCTCTGCAACACCTGGGTTGAGCGGACGCTTGCGGCAATGGGGATCACCATGACCTGTATCGTAGTGGCCCAGGTGTTCAGCCGTTATGTGCTCAACGCTTCGCTTTACTGGTCTGAAGAGATGGCCCGTTATCTCCTGGTCTGGCTGACATTCCTGGGGGCGAGCTGCGCCTATTACCGCAGGGTTCATCCGGGGATCGATATTATCAGCATGCGTCTCAAGGGTACGCTCAAAAAAACCTGCAGAATAGCCGTCCACCTTGTTTCACTGGGCTTTTTTGTCGTGATGATCTATCAGGGCACCGCCTTTGCCCACTTTATTCGCAGCCAGATAAGCCCCGCCCTCGCCATTCCGAAATGGATCATCTTCAGTGTCATACCCCTGAGCGGCGTTTTCTTCCTGCTGCATTGTCTGGTTTTTCTTGTCGCTGAGATTACTGAGGATGACCATGACCACTGAGATCCTGCTCATCGGCATGTTGTTTCTCTTCCTGATCAATACGCCCATTGCCATAGCCATCGGCATGGCCTCCGTAACAGCTCTCCTTATTCAGGGTGATTTCTCTTTAATGATAGTTATCCAGAAGCTCTTCGGCGGCACGGATTCCTTTCATCTGCTGGCAGTACCTCTTTTTATGTTTGCCGGAGTTATCATGGCCGCCGGCGGAGTCAGTCAGCGGATTATCGACCTGGCCAACTCCCTGGTGGGCTGGCTGCCGGGAGGGATGGCGGCCGTTGCCATTGTTTCGGCCATGTTCTTTGCCGGTATTTCCGGATCTGCCGCAGCGGATGCCGCGGCCGTAGGCGCCATTCTCATTCCGGCCATGAAAAAATCAGGCTACCGCTCGGAGTTTGCCGCAGCGGTCCAGGCATCCGGCGGGTCAATCGGGGTGGTCATCCCGCCTTCGATTCCCATGATTATCTTCGGCTATCTAACCGGAGCCTCCATCGGCAGGCTGTTTGCGGCGGGGATTCTTCCCGGCATTCTCATCGGCTGCAGCCTTATCCTGGTGTCCACGCTGATCTCGGTACGAAACGGCTATGGCCTGCAGTCAGCCTTCTCCATGCCCGGACTCCTGCACTCGTTGAAAAGGGGCCTGCTGCCTCTGGGCGCTCCGCTGATCATCCTCGGCGGCATTCTCAGCGGTATTTTTACCGCCACCGAATCAGCCGCCATCGCTGTTTTCTATGGTCTTATCCTCAGCCTGTTCATCTATCGGGAAATAGGCTGGCGCGAGCTGCCCCGTCTCTTTACGGAAGGAGCCATTACTGCTTCTGTTGTCATGTTTATTATCGCTGCAGCCTCTGTTTTTGGCTGGATTGCCGCCATTGAAGAGATTCCGGCACGATTGGCCGAATCGCTTTTTCAGATCACCGACAACAGGATTTTGCTGCTGCTGATCATCAACCTCATACTTTTGCTGGCCGGTACCTTTATGGAAACAACCGCTGCGCTTATCCTTCTGGTTCCAATGATAGCAGCGATGCAGCCGATGCTGGACATCGATATGATCCAGCTTGGCGTCATTGTGGTAACCAATCTCGCCATCGGCATGCTGACTCCGCCCATGGGCATCTGCCTGATCGTCTCATCATCTATCTCCGGTGATCGATTGACATCAATCAGTAAAGCGGTCCTGCCCTTCCTCATTATTCTGATTATCGATCTGCTGATAATCTCCTTCTATTCACCGTTGACCATGATAATGGCGAACTTTGTCCAATAATTTTGCAGGAAAGCGGATTTTATGGTGACCTCAGTTATGAATGTATTATGCTGATAATAAAATCAGCCTTGTTAAATGTGATGGCGTTGCGATAAGCACCTGTACGGGCATAAACTCCGACTTCGAGAAATCCCGATCTCCCGCGCTTGCCGCGTTTCGGCAGACCCTCGACATATTACCTGTATTTCGCGTCTCGTATATCGAATTTCTTATCCTGCCATCTGACATCGCGGCATCTTTTTGGGAGATTATCATTGTGATATTCTCCTAAAAAGGTGTATGTATCCCGCATGCCTATGTTTTCAGGAAGGAATAAAAGGAAAATTTTCCGCATAGAAACTATCTGGCTCAGCTGAGCTGGATAAGAACCTTTAAACAGATTGTTTTTTTTGCAAAAAAACATGAAAACAATCTGTAAGAATTTTTTATCATGAGTCCCAGACAAAACCCCTTCAGTCGCTTTCTCGACAAAACCGCCCCTCCCCAGGGAATTACCCTTATAATTCTCGCTATTGCCATCGGTGCAACAACAGGCCTGGCCGCGGTTTTTTTCATTAAGCTCATTCACGCCATTCAATACTTCTGTTATGCCTTTCTTCCCCATTTATTCCCGGCTTTGGGATTCTGGACATATCTGATCATTCCCGTTATCGGCGGGCTTCTGGTGGGTCCCCTTATCCTGATGGCCCAAGAAGCAAAGGGCCACGGGGTTCCCGAAGTCATGCAGGCCCTCATCCTTCATGGCGGCCGAATTCGCGCCCGGGTAGCCGCAGCCAAAATCGTGGCCTCCGCCCTCTGCATCGGCACCGGCGGCTCAGCAGGCCGCGAGGGCCCGATTGTCCAGGTAGGCTCCGCTCTGGGCTCCAGTCTGGGACAGATCCTCAACTTATCCGATGAACGCATCCGCAATATGGTAGCCTGCGGAGCGGCTGCCGGTATAGCCGCAACTTTTAATGCCCCTATTGCCGGGGTGATCTTTGCGATCGAGGTGCTCCTCTCTGGATTGCAGGTTCGGGCATTCGGCAACGTGGTCATCGCCGCTGTTTCCTCGTCCATCGTCAGCAGGGTTTTTCTCGGTACACGACCGGCCTTCGAGGTTCCCATATATACCATGGTCTCCCCGCTGTCCATCCTGCTTTACCTTGCTTTGGGACTTCTTGCGGCCCTGGTGGGTATCATGTTCATTCGCATGCTCGACTTTTCCGAGAGAGTTTTTGACGGTTGGGATTTTCCTCAGGTTTTCAAACCTGCCGTAGGCGCCTTTGGCCTCGGCATAATCGGCTTGAGCTACACATTTATCCCCGGCATTGCCGTACCTGAGTCGGTTTCTCAACTGGATAATCCTGTTCTGCAGGCTCTGCCGCACATGTATGGGTCAGGTTTTGAGTTTATCGGAACGGCTTTGCAGGGAGGAGGCGGATTGTGGATTCTGCTGCTCCTCGTTTTTCTCAAACCGCTGGCCACTTCCTTCACTCTGGGCTCGGGCAACTCCGGCGGTGTTTTCGCACCATCGCTGTTTATAGGCGCCATGTTCGGCGGCGCCATGGGACAGCTTTTCGCACTTTGGTTTCCCGGCATTTCAGGTCCACCGGGCGCCTATGCCCTGGTGGGTATGGCTGCTGTTTTCTCGGCAACCGCCCGGGCACCCCTTACGGCAATGCTCATTGTTTTCGAGATGAGCAACGATTATCTGATAATCCTGCCTCTGATGGTGGCGGGAGTGACTGCCTGCTATTTTGCCCAGTGGCTCCATCCCGAATCAATATACACCCTCAAGCTTTCCAAAAGAGGTATAAGATTCTCCGAAGGCCGCGACATGGATATCATGCAGGGGGTCAGTGTCAGTGAGGTAATGAAAGTCAAGCCGGTCACCATTCATATGGACAAGCCGCTCCCGGAACTGATGGCCCTCTTTCAGAGCAGCAATATTCTCGGCTTTCCGGTAATGAAGGACTATTATAAACTTCATGGAATTGTCACCCTCCAGGATATACACAAACTTCAGTCCCAAGAGGGCTTTTCACCGAGAGGGATGACTGTCAAAGATGTCGCCATCGAAAATCCGATCACGGTATTCCCCGATGAACCTATCTGGGTTGCCATCCAGAAAATGGCACCGCGGGATCTGGCACGCCTGCCCGTCATCGACAGGGACGGCTCGGGCACTCTGCTCGGTGTTATCAGCAGGAGTGACATTCTGCGGGCCTATGATGTCGGCATTGTCAGAAAACAGCGCGGCCAGATTGTGGAAGGACAACTTTCCCTGCGCAGCCTCAAAGAAAACGGTTTTGTGGAATTTGTCCTCAAGGAAGAAGATAATTGCAACCGCGCTCTGGTAATGGATCTTCCCCTGCCGCAGACGGTCAATCTGGTATCGGTAAGGCGTGGTGGAAAAGTTATTATCCCTCGAGGCCATACCAGACTGCAGTCCGGCGATGTCATTACCGTCTTCGGCAAGCTCAATGACGTCAACAAACTCCAGGACCTGCTCAATTCCTGTGAAATCAGGCGCAGCCCGGAATAATGTGCCTGACGGGAGGTGCCGTTTTCTCGCAGGTACTCCCGCACCGCCAATAAAAAAGCCCCGTCTTTCTAACGAAGAGCGGGGCTTTTAAAATTTATTACCTGATTATCCTCTAATCCTCAGCTCAAGGTCGGGACTGCTCTTTTCACGGGTCTCTGCAGCCCGGACGGCTGCAGAGAAGTCCCCATGGACGGGTTTATGGCGTCCCGATGAAAAGAGCAGTTTCCCGGCCTGGGCCAGGAGATGCTGAGTTTCAGGGGTGATCAGGATTTATTATTTGCAATATAAAAAATATGTAACTATTCAGGTTGATCCGCATTTTTTGGCCAACTACCTGTCTGTAACTGTTTAGCAGTGCTGAATAGTTACAAAAATATTTTAGAAGCGGAAACGCAGTCCGGCGCCGACCCGGCCATAGAGGTCGAATTCATCGAGTTCATCAATACCGGAACGGGCCTCAAAAAATATGGATGTGTTAAAACCGTCGGGTTCACCGAAAATCCGGGAGCCGATATTGACGATAAGGTCGAGATCGTCATCCTCTGAGTCGAGATCGCTGTCTCCTGCACTTATCCAGCCCCCAAGCCCCAGACTGAAATATAAACGATCTAAAGAATAATTGGCAAAAACATCGACCAGGAAGGCATCGTCTCCATCTTCACCGGAATACTGCAGCGCGCCGCCAATCATGGGAATAACGGAAAATTGCTCGGTTATCGGAAATTCCATACCAATCCGCGCCAGGAAGTAGTGCCCGGGATCCAGCTGATAAAGATAGCCTGCATCCACCAGGAAAGGAAAACGACTCGCCGCTACCTGCGGTTCTTCCTCGGGGACGGTAACCGGTTCTTCACTCGGCACAACCGGGACAGGAGCTGGTTGTGCAGCAGCGGGGACAGGACCGATACCGACTAAAGTCAGATTTCCGCAAACCGGCGGAACTGTAAAGGCATGACGTTGACCATTGTGATCGACCGAAAAATCCCAGCTGCGAAAAGGCTCATCACCTTCCCAGACGACGTCCTTATCTATTCGTACACTTCCCTGGCCATCTTTGCGGTAAAACATCCATGGGAAAGTTTGCCCGGGCTGGTACTGTACCGTTTCTACTTCCGCATCCGCCAGTTGTGCCATCATCGGCTCATACAACTCCGGATAGCCTGCCTTTGTTAATCCCTCCTGCACATCGTTCCTGTTATCAAACAACATATTCTTCATTTCCTCCACCGACTCCATAGGGGGAGAAAAGGGATTCTGACCCAGTTGGCTCAGGGCAAATGCTGAATGCGCAGAGAAAACTGCGACCAAACAAACGAGTGTGAATTGCAGCAGTATTTTCGGTTTCATGGAAGTTGCTCTCCTCTCTTAGATGGTTTCTAATGTTCTCCAACCCTTTGTCCACAATAATAAATAGCTTTAAATACACTGATAAGATACATCGGAAGTGCAGAATGCGGTAGTCAAGCACTTTGGATACTTCGTAAATCACAATTCCTGTCAATCAAAAACCTCATTTCCAGTAAAACATACAGCTTATCCCAGAAGATTAAGGTGTTTGATTTACAAACACTATATCATATTTTTTATTAAAAATGTATGAAGGTGAAAAATATATATTACAAAAATATATTCCGCAGTCTGGACAAAATGATGGAAAAAATACATAAATCGGGAACGGCAACCGGGAACTACTGCTGAGAGAGAGAGATGGAGATAATTTACCAGCCAGACAACACCTTGGCCGTCTGGCCGGGTAGCAGAATATTTACGGAACTTCATTAATTTTAAAACCTGCCCCCTTCCAGGCATAGATGCCACCCGGGTGCCTATAAACATTGGTGTAGCCGAGTTTTCGTGCCCACAGGGCGCCATTGTGGCTGCGAGTACATTTCACAAAACCGCAATAAATTATAATTTTTTTACCCCGGTCCGGGCCCAGAAGTCGTTTGAAGTCTTCAGAAGTCTTGTTATCGGTCTCCTCAGTACTCCACTGCTCCATCTCGGCAATGGGGAAGAGAAACTGCTCCGCCGAAGGAATATGGCCTTTTTTGTAACTGGCCTCATAGGGCATTGTATCGATAAGAAGAACATCCTCTTCACTGTTGAGGATCTGCTGCAGCTCCTCTGTCGTTACGATTTGATAGTCTCCTCGCTCGACCTCTCGCAGCAGCTTGACCGCCGCCTCCTCTTTCTTCAGCTCTTCCTTGAATTTGTTGGTCCCAAAAGAAAATCCGCTTAGAACAAACGCCGCCAAACATATACACACGGCGGTCGCACTTGATACTCTTTTTACTTTTCTCACTCTGTTCTCCTTTCTTTAAATTTTGTAACTGTTCTGCAAAGAGCTAAAAACGGGCAGTTTACCCTGAACCGTAATTGTTCAGCAGTTAGTTACACATTTTTTATTGAAACGGACCGCCGATAAAGAAAGACAAGAGGCGGCAATAAAAACAGATCCCTGAGAAGCGCCATTTTCAATCCTGAAAAGGCCCTGTACTCAGGGTCATTTTTCCCAAAACAACCGCAGTCGATATCCAGCCCCAACCAGATGGCATAGGACAATACACCGATAAAGAGTCCCATCAATACCGTGGCCAATACCAAAGCCGAGGTTTTGCGCAGAAGAAGACCTGCTGCTGCAACAATTTCGAGGATGGCGATAGTCAATGCAGCCGGCACCAGCAAGACTTGGGGCAGTAGACCATAAGCTCCGATGATTCCGGCGAATTCATCAATGCTTAGAAGTTTGGGTATTCCGGCGTAGACAAAGACGAGGGCCAGCAGCCACCTGCAGGACCACTCCATTAGCTGGTATATTTTTGACATGGAGAATACCTCGGTGTCCAACTGACGTCATTATCTTTTCATTGCCATTTCAGCAGGTATAATAACGACGGCGGCAGAAGTCGTCCAATTGGTTTTTTATATACATAATCAAATATTTATATAAAGAATCTATGAGAACTGGACGATATGGAACGAGAGAGGGATGATTTTTCATTCCAACAGCTGCAACAGAGGAACGAGGGAGAGTTTACTTTTTGCCGGAGAGGAGATAGACTATTTTCAATCCCGGTATTCGAAATATAGTGAATGTGTCACATATGTTGGAGTCGCGATAAGCACTGGAACGGGTATAAACTCCGACTTCGAGAAGGCTGGATTTACATCGTTGCTGGTATATCCAGCTTTATCCAGCCATCCGACATCGTGGCAACTTCGTACAAAATCATCACATATGGTTGCTAAAAAATCCCATATTTCCATGAGTCATTATTTTTTCATCTTCCTGCTTACCGCGGGATTAGCATTGCTTTTCTATACATTCTTCAACGCTCAGGATGAGAAAATTTTCAGTGGATTAAGGCAGATAGGCACGGGCATTACATTGATCGGTACCGGAGAGTGGATCAATCATCCATTACAGAAATCAGTGACCTACAAAGAGAGAAAGGATTTTATCTTCCAGAAGATCCGCCATAGAAAACGCAATCCCAGCGTTTTAGGCAATCTTTTTGAGATAGGCGGCCTGCTTCTTATCTTTACCGGACTGGCGGACTACGTCTAACCCAGCTATCCTGAGCTCTTTGCAGCACCCCTTAAATCCCTAAGTGAGTTGGATTTGATTAGGTAGCCTGAAAAAGCAGAAGAAAGGCAACGATATAGCTTGAGCCGAATTTCTCAACACTTTCTACAAGATGATATCGTAAAAAGCTTCCTGACCGGCTGCTCCTCCATCCCATGATTACTTTAGCTATCCCTATTTCAGATCAGGTAGATTCTTCCGCTTCATCGCGAAGTTTGGCGAAATCCTGTGATTCGGTAAATTTTTCACTATTGAGCTGATCGATTTCGGCCCGGGTCAAGTGAAACATGCCACAGCTCGGGCAGGTGGCGTCGAATTCTTCGCCTACTGCACGCTCCCGCAATTCATCGATGGTCATATGATCTATATAACCGCAGGCTCCGGTTGGATTTTCAGCCCGCACCTTTCGTCTCTGCAATTTAGCTGATTTGGTTGTCATAATAAGCCTCTTTTAAAGTGATTGACCCGTCCTTCTACTCAAAGAAGAAAGCAGAGAATACTTCGGTTCAATTGGTCAGGGTATCCAGTTTTTTTCCCTGGGCGTCTATAATAGTCAAGGATACGGGAACACCGCCATCCAGGCGGTGGGTAGCACAAGACATTCAGGGGTCGTAGGCCCTGACCGCCATCTCCACCTTGTTAAGCAGCCCCTGTGAATAGTTGCCGTTTTTAATTAAGGCGGTAGCAGCCTGTTTCACGCTCATGTTCATCGGGCCGATGTTGTGGGTGGTGCCGACAATGAGATTGGCGCTTTTTATGCACCCGGCATCATCGGTTGTGTAATCATGAATGAGTGTGCCCCGCGGCGCCTCGACGATTCCCACGCCCCGGCCGGCACGCGGCTCGGCCTTTGCCCTGATATCAGTATCTGTCACCCCGGGTTGTTCAAGCAGTTCTATGGTCCGTTCACAGGCGTAGACCATTTCGATGAGACGGGCATAATGATAGAGCAGGGTCTGCTGCGCCATTCTGCCGAATTTTTCACGAAATTCCTCGAGCTCCGCTTGAGCCAAAGGAGTCGAGATTCTTTCGCAGACATTAATGCGCGCCAGGGTGTTGGCGCGATAAATCCCTTTGGGATTGGCAAGATCCAGGGAAAAGCCTTCGTTCCATGATTTTGCATAGGGCATTTTCGAATATCCCCAGGGCTCGACATGCTCACCGATATAGGCGGTGTAGTCTTCGGCTTCAAAATCGGTCCAGGTACCATCCGCCCTCATCAATCTCTGCTGTCCATCATACAACCGCAGAGCGCCGTCATCCCGGTCCACAGTGGCAAGAAAGCCTGTAGTGATATTTCCGAGTTGGCCGATGACGTCCTCATACTTTGAAAAGACATTTTTTTTGGCATAACCAATGCCGTAGCAGGCAAAATCCAACAGGGTGCGGGTATCTTCGAGCATTTCCAGCCGTTCCGATTCCAGCATCGGCTTGGAAAATCCTCCTACAACCCCGGCAACAGGATGAATGGCCTTACCGGCAAAACGCTCAAGCATCATCTGGGCAAGCTGCCGCATTTTTACCACCCGGCGGGCAAGCTCGGGATTGGCCTTGACGATGCCCATGACATTTCTCACCGAATAATCCGAATCGGGTCCAAGAACAAAATCAGGCGCGGCAAGGAAAAAGAAATGAAGAATTTTATCGTGAATATGAGCGAGCACCTGGCAGATTTCACGCAGCCGATGTCCTGCAGGCGCAGGAGTTATCCCGAAAGCAGCGTCGACCGCCTTTACCGAGGCCAGGTGATGCATCCAGGGACATATGCCGCAAACCCGGTTGACTATTCGCGGGATCTCTTCAGCCGGTCTTCCTTCGATAAACTTTTCGAATCCGCGTAATGACTGAATGTGCAGATAGGCATTCTCGACATTGCCGGAATCATCGAGATGAATTGCTATTCTGGCATGCCCTTCGATACGGGTAACCGGTGAAATATTAACGACAGTTCCCATTCTACTCCCTTTTTTTCAGTGGCCGAAGCCTGCCATGCGCTCCTGAAAATCTCAGAATGGAGCGGCGATCGACTACTGTTTTATACTGTATTCCATTGCTTGCCATGGCGTTCATCATATCGAGCAGCTGATTGCCGCCCCTGCGCACCGGGCCATAGCAGCCCCGGCAGGGCACCCGGGCATGTATGCATCTTGGAGCTCCGGTGCCGGCGCATCCGGCAAGAGTCACCGGACCGAGACACATAAATCCCTGCTCCAGCAGGCAACGCATGGTCTCCAGCCCTTCATCACTTTTATACCGGGCATTGACCAGAAAACGCCTAACCTCGGCCACTTCGCCTTTTCCTTCTCTTTTGGCCGGACAGGTTTCGCAGACGCTTCTTTGCGGAAGAACCATCTCCCGATCCTCCACCTGCGCCATAATGACCTCCCGGATCAGAGAAGGATTCGGAGGGCAGCCGGGCAGCAGCAGATCTATGGTTGTTTTTTCATCACAGCCGTATACCCTGTCCAGCGGCGCCGGAACTTCAGTATCGGGTACCGAACTGCCGGGATCGGTGGTTTCCGTCTGGAAAATCTCCTTCCAGGCTCGGCGGCGGTCCTGGCCGTTCATCAACGCCGGTATACCACCGTGAGTGGCGCAGGTTCCTATGGCGACCAGCACCTTGCATTTCCTGCGCATTTCCTCGAGGATGTCCAGGTGTTCGGTGTTACCTGCTCCTCCGGAGACGAAACCGACATCGGCTTCGGGAAGTGAGAGTTTTTCAGCATCGCCCGTCTGTCCGAGATATTTATGGTCCATCAGCAGAGGAGCATGGACAATATCGATATGTTCGGTTAATAGGGATATCAGCTCTTCGCCCATATTCAAAAAGGAAATTTCACACCCCGAACAGGATCCCAGCCACTCCAGAGAAACTCGTAAAGCCATGTCTACACTTCCTTAGTCAATCTGTTTCCTGAACACCCGCTGAATCCAGCTGCTTCACCCTTTCCGTCATCTCGGTTACGACTTCAACAAATTTCTCGGGCTCGGCGGAGGATATCCAGGATATGGAAAAACGCTCCTGCTCAAAACCAAAATCTTCGAGCAGGTCGGCAATCATATCGGAGCGGGCCAGGGCCTTGTAATTTCCGTCTATATAGTGGCATTCTCCCAGATGACAGCCAAGTATGACAACACCGCCGGCGCCCTTGGAGAGAGCTTCAAGAACCAGCTCCGGATGAACCATACCAGAACACATGACCCTGATAATCCTGATATTGTGCGGATATTTCAGCCTGGACGATCCAGCTAGATCAGCTGCCGCATAGGAGCACCAGTTGCAGCAGAAGGCTATGATTTTCGGTTCCTGATTCATCTCTTGCACTCCTCGTCTTTTTTCTTGCTCGCTGTTATCATAGCAGGGCCGCTTTAATTTGACTGCCGAGCTGCTCCATAGTGAAACCGGCTACATCGATTCCCCTCATCGGACAGGTGCCCTGACATAGGCCGCAGCCTTTGCACTTGGCATTGTTTATACGCACCAGTTTCCTGGGCTGGGCACCTTCACCCGGATCGATCTCGATCAACTCGATGGCATGATAGGGGCAAACGTCGATGCACAGAGCACAACCGTCGCAGGTATGCTCATTGACGACAGCCTTGAGGGCATCGAGATAAATCTCCTTCCTGGAGAGCAGGGTAGTCGCCCGTGCCGAGGCCGCGAGCGCCTGGGAAATCGACTCATCGACAGGCTTCGGGTACTGGGCCAGACCAGCTGTAAAAATACCTTCCGTGGTGAAATCCACCGGACGCAGCTTGGCATGAGCTTCCTGGAAAAACCCGTTGCTGTCCAGAGGTATCCTGTAGTGCTGCGCCAGCCTGTTGATCTCCGGATCAGCGACGATGGCAGTGGCCAGGATGACCATATCCGCTTTTATCCGCACCGGGCGGTGGAGGACGTGATCCCAGACATTCACCAGTATCTGCCGGCCAGTCTCCTCTACCTGGGGTTTGCCATGCAATTCGTAATTGATGAAGACAACTCCCATCTCGCGGGCCTTCTTGAAAAGATACTCGCGCTCGCCGTAGGTGCGCATATCCCGGTAGAGGATGTAGACGTTTCTGGTAGGATCTTCGCGCTTCAACTCGATGGCGGACTGCACCGAGTGGGTGCAGCATACCTTGGAGCAGTACATGCGTCCTTTTTCCCGGGAACCGACACACTGTATGAAGACAAAAGACTTGCCCCGCTTGACATGCTTTTCCTTGAGTTCGTGCAGTTTTTCAAACTCGATTGCGGTAACCACGCAGCGGATTTGTTTATATCCATATTCAGTTGGTCGAAAGATATGGGCGCCGGTAGCCATTATGCCGATGCCATGTTCAACTGTTTTGGCCTTCCGCCCTGGTGATTTCAAAGTGGTTTTGAAGTTGCCGACGAATCCTTCGGCCTTGCTTACTTCCGTTTCGGTGTGCAGATTGATCTTTTCATGCATATTGACCCTGTCAATCAGCTTTGCCACCTGCATGGGAATATGTACACCGGAAAAAGTGTGTTTGAGATTGAGGGCGTTGCCGCCCAGGCGATCTGATTTTTCCACCAGGTCAACCTCAAAGCCCTGATTGGCCAGATTGAGTGCGGCGGTCATACCGGCAATGCCGCCGCCCACCACCAGTCCTTTCTGGATTATCGGCACGGCAACCGGCTGCAGTGCAGCAGCATGGATCACCTTGGCTACCGCCATGCGCACCAGATCCTTAGCCTTCAGGGTAGCAAACCGGCTGTCGTGAACCCATGAATCCTGGTTCCTGATGTTTGCCATTTCCACCAGATATTCATTAAGACCGGCACTTTTCAGGGTCTCCCGGAAAAGCGGCTCATGGGTCCGCGGCGTACATGCGGCAATAACCACCCTGTTCAAACCCTTCTCCCTGATGGAGCTGATCAGAATTTCCTGGGTTTCCTGGGAACATGAAAAAAGATTTCTCTCCACATGGACCACGCCGGGCAGGCCGGATGCATATTGCTCCAGTTCGACCACATCGACAATATCGGATATATTGGAGCCGCAATGACAGACAAAAACCCCAATCCGGGGCTCTTCGCCAGCAACGCTACGCTCTTCGGAGAAGCTTCTTATCGTTCTCATCTCGCCGCGCACCGGGGCGAGATTGCCGGCCACAGCGGCGGCGGCGGCGGAGCCTTCGACGACGCATTGCGGAATCTCCTTGGGTCCTGAAAAGGCGCCGCAGGTAAAGATTCCCTCTTTCGAGGTGGTTACCGGGGCAAAATCCGAGGTGGAGGCAAAGTTGCTGGCGGAAAGCTGAATACCTGCAATTTCCGCAAGCTTCCTTACATGCCGGGGAGTTCTGAGGCCGACGGAGAGCACTACCATATCAAAGAGCTCCTCCATCTGTCGGCCCTCTTCATTTATGTAGTGCAGGCGCAGGTCTCCGTTTTTGGAAGAAGGCTCGACTCCATGCACCCGGCAGCGCACAAAGCGGACGCCGTCTTCGGTTTTGGCCTTTTCCATATAGGTGTCGAAATCCTTGCCATGGGTCCGCATATCCATATAATAGATAGCCGCCGACATCCCGGGGACATGCTGTTTGGCGATAACCGCCTCCTTTATGGCATACATACAGCAGACCGAGGAGCAGTGACCATTACCGCATCTGTTCTCATCCCGTGAACCGACGCATTGAAGAAAGGCGATTTTGCGGACCGGCTTGCCGTCGGAGGGTCTGAGTAGATGTCCTTGCGTCGGACCGGTCGCGGAAAGATAGCGCTCGAGCTGTAATGAAGTGATGACATTAGGGAATTTGCCATATCCCCATACCCCTGCCGGACCCGGATCAAAGGCTTCGAATCCCGGAGCCAGGATCAGGGCTCCCACCGACAGCTCATGTACCTTGCCGGTATCATCGAAGTTGATGGCCCGTGCGACGCAGACCTGCTCACAGATCCCGCAGGAACCGGGTTTTTGCAGGCGCAGGCAGGCATCGGGGTCGATCTGGTATTTCAGCGGCACAGCCTGCGCGTATTTTACATAAACGGCCTTACGTTTACCGGTTGAGGCATCGTATTCATTATCCACGGTTTTCGGGCATTGCGCGGCACATATACCGCAGGCGATGCACTTTCCGGGATCAACGAAACGGGGGCGCTCATTGACTGTTACCTTGAAGTTACCGGCGGTTCCGGTAATCCTGGTAACCTCGCTGAGCGTCAATATTTTAATATTGAGGTGTCTGCCGCATTCCACCATTTTGGGGGCAAGGATGCACATCGAGCAGTCATTGGTGGGAAATGTTTTGTCCAGCTGTGACATGGCGCCGCCGATGGCACCTGTTCTTTCGATCAGGTAGACATAATAGCCGGAATCGGCAAGATCCAGCGCAGCCTGCATTCCCGTGACCCCGCCACCGACTATCAGGACCGATCCGACCTTCATCGGTTCACTCAACATGAGCTCTCTCCTCTTTCATATTTCCTGCATTGATCAGAACCGCTTCATTTTCATCGACATACACGTTTGTCCATCTCATGGCGCACCCGGCAAAATCAGCGAATCGGCTACAAGCTCCCAGAGATACTTGACTTCAACATTGAGATTATATTCTTGAACCAGGGATTTCTTAAGTTGATCTCTGCAGCCGTGACAGGAGGCGACGACAAGTTCCGCTTCCGATTCGGTTATCTGCCGCGCCTTCATGCGGCCGTAATAGATTCTTTCCGCGGAAAAGGGCATGGCCCAGGCCCCGCCACCGGCTCCGCAGCAGTAGTTGGTTTGCCGATTTGGTTCCATTTCAACCACATCGGGACAACAGGCGCGGACTATCTCCCGGCCCTCTTCGAAATATTCCTGACCGAAGGCCTTGAGGGACTTACGGCCGTAATTACAGGGATCGTGGTAGACGGTTTTCTGTGGATGCCTGCTCTGATCGATCTGGATCCGGCCTTCATGGATATACTTGAGGAGCAGATCGAAGAGAGTACAGATCTTGAATTCTTTCAAGGCATCGGGATACCATCTGTTAAGCCCGTAGCGGGTAGCGTAATAGGAATGACCTGATTCCGGAAGCAGCAGAACCTCACAGTTGAGCCTTCGCATATTATCGACGATCCTGCCGACCACAGTTTTCATCGACTCATCGTCACCTGAAAAATATCCCCAGTTGAGTCCTTCCCAGTTCTCCGAGGATATCGTCCATGATTCACCGGCGGCATGATAGATTTTCCACCACCATTTCAGGTCATCCGGTTCGGCAAAGGGCTCCTTCGAATTCACCTGCACCAGGATTCTGGCACCGTGGGCATCGATGGGTGTGGCAAAACCGGGGCAGGATTCCTCGGCAAGCTCCTCCCCCAGTCCTTCCAGCAGCGAGATAAAGTCTTCCTTGGGAATTCCCAGATTATTGCCGCGTTCAAGACAGGTAATCACCCCTTTATGAATCGGACCGGGGACCAGATCCCTGGGACGAAGGGAGCGAATCTTGCGGATAAGCTGCATAATTTCAATATTGGCCGGGCAGACGTTCTCGCATTTGGCACACATGGTGCATTTCCATGGCCAGTCCGTGGCGAGAAGATCCTCTTCCATACCGAGAAAGGTCATGCGTACGATCTTGCGCGGATCCAGACCATCAACTCCTGCAATAGGACAGGCGCTGGCACAGGTCCCGCAGGTCAGACAACCATCTGCCCACTTGGGATCGTCATAGAATTTTTTCATGGGACCGCCAAGTTCGATTACCGGAAGTTCAGAGTTTTTCTCCTCCAGTGATTTGACGGTTTCGAGATCTACATGACTATTAGGTCGAATGAGGGGCTTGCGGCCGAATTTCTCACATAATTCCTGGTAATCATCAAACTTCATAAGATACTTTCTGCCGGGCCCCTCCTTGGCTTCCAGGGTACCGGCGTTTATCCAGTTTCTTATGGTATTTCGATGCACACCAAATTCTTCGGCCATTTCACTGACTTTAAATTCGTACATCATGCGGGATCACCTCATTTCACTGTTAACAGACAGAATCTGCAATATTTTTTCACAGGCGGCTAAAACGGCTTTCTTCATACTTGGTGACAGTCCCGGTTGAATTTCATCTGGAATGTATTCAACCTGGGCCGCCAGAATGATAATCCGCATGCCGGTATGTTCTTCGAGTTCGGAGAGTAGATTTACGGTGGGGAACTGATGGAGTGAGAAATCATGGATCTTCTGCGCAGGAATTGACGAGGATTCAATGAGAAAGACATCACCAGGTTTCCTGTCCCGGAAATCAACGGCATCCAGAATAATCAGGGTATCCGGACGCCCCTCGGAACTCAGAAGATAATCAAAAAGATATTCCCTGACATTGGTACCCGCATCGATTGCCGCAACCGAATCCGGTAATGCGTATCTCGAATTGAGTTCGTCGATTACAGCCGGTCCAAAGCCATCATCTCCCATTATCAGGTTGCCGCAACCGAATATAACCTTCGAGCAACTCTCTTGTGCCATTGTGCAAACTATGCCTCTCAACCTTTTTGAGATTGATTGGTATCACAACAGAACCTTTTATTCAAGCACAATTCGCACACAGAACCATTATTTTCAACACAAAAACAATATTTAACAAAGAAATCAGGTCTCAAAAGAAGGCCCTGCGACCTGCAGCTTACCTTCATATTTGGTATTGCCACAGGCTCCCGCTGCTACCGCACTTCGGGATAATTGAAACCCGGTGTGGTTTTTTCAATAGCCTTCGGGGTTATTTTTCTGCCAGTTCCAGGTGGACTCGCACATTTCCTCAAGACCTCTTTCAGCCCGCCAGCCCAGTTCTTTCAGAGCCTTGGCCGGATCGGCATAACAGGTGGCGATATCCCCAGGTCTTCTCTTGGTTATCCTATAAGGAATGGCCTTGCCGCAAACCTTCTCGAAGGCTTGAGCAATCTCAAGAACACTGTACCCCTTCCCCGTTCCGAGATTGTAGATAGAAACACCGCTGCCGCTATTCACCTTCTGCAGCGCCTTGACATGGCCAAGAGCCAGATCGACCACGTGAATGTAATCACGCACGCCGGTGCCGTCCCTGGTGGGGTAATCGTTCCCGAAAACCGAGAGCTCCTCAAGTTTGCCTACGGCAACCTGCGAGACATACGGCATCAGATTATTGGGAATGCCGTCGGGATCCTCACCGATGCGGCCGCTATGGTGCGCCCCGACCGGATTGAAATAGCGCAAAAGAATGACATCCCAGCCATCGAGGGCCCTGCTGAGATCAGTCAATATCTCTTCACTCATTAATTTGGTTCTGCCGTAGGGGTTGGTGCAGGATAGCGGAAAATTTTCGGTTATCGGCACGGTGGCGGGATCGCCATACACCGTCGCCGACGAGCTGAAAATAATGCTTTTAACGTCATGACGAACCATAACATCACAGAGATTGAGCGTAGCTTTGATATTATTATTGTAATAAAGCAGAGGCTTTGCCACGGATTCCCCCACAGCTTTCAACCCGGCAAAGTGGATGACCCCATCTATCGGTACAGCGGAGCTGAACACCTTTTCCAGCCCTTCCATGTCGAGCAGATCAACCTCATGAAACTCTACTGGCCTGCCGGTCAATTCCTCGACCCTTCTCAGCGATTCCCTGCTGGAGTTGACCAGGTTGTCGATCACAACCACCTGATGGCCGGCCTCAAGGAGTTCGAGACAGGTATGACTGCCGATATAACCGGCACCGCCGGTTACTACTATTTTCATAAGTTCTCCGATCGAGCTAACTATAGTTATTAGAGAGATTGATATATTTAGACTCGACAAACTAGTCATTCTGTTTTTATTATTCAAGGATGAAAGAAAGATCCGCAGCGGATCACCATCTTTTCCACTCAACCACCAGGAGAACATCATGCCCTATGTCAACATCAGAGTCGCCGGAGAGCTTAACCGTGAACAGAAAGCCGAAATCTGCCGGGGCGTCACCGATGTCATAGCCAAGGCGGCCAACAAGCCACCCGAAAGCATCCTCATCTTCATCGATGAAGTTGTCCGCGAAAACATTGCCAAATCAGGAAAACTCCTTGATGAGCTCTAATTACCCTGCCGATGCCGAGATGCTCCTCAATGAGTTGAAGAAACAGCTCGGGGAGCATGCCTATAATTATCATGTCCTTGATAATCCAACGATCTCGGACAGTGAGTATGACCAGCTTTTCCACAATCTTCTGCAGATAGAAAAAGAATACCCGGAACTGGTCACCCCAGACTCTCCCAGTCGGCGTATCGGCGGCATGCCGCTTGACAAATTTAATCAAGTCGCCCATCGCATCCCCATGCTAAGCCTGGAGAATGCCTTTTCCGACGAGGACCTGACTGACTTTGAGAACAGGCTGATGCGCTACCTCAACAGCTCCTCAACTCCGCATTACGTTGCTGAGCCGAAACTCGACGGCCTCGCCATAGAGCTTATTTACAGAGACGGCACTCTCATACGGGCCCTTACCCGCGGAGACGGCAGAACAGGAGAAGATGTCAGCGCACAGGTGCGCACCATTTCCGCCATTCCCTTGAGATTGAGAGCACCCTACCCCAGACTCCTTGAAGTCCGCGGCGAGGTTTTTATGGACAAAGAGGGATTTCGCCGGCTCAATCAACTCCGAGAAAAAAACGGTGAACAGCTCTTTGCCAATCCTCGCAACGCCGCAGCCGGTTCACTGAGGCAGCTGGACCCCCGCATTACAGCCGGTCGTCCTCTTCGCTTCTTTGCCTTCGGCATCTCAACGGCCGAGGGACTTGAAATAGAGGGCCAATACACCATGCTCTTTGATTTTCTCAAAGGACGCGGTCTGCCCGTCAACGACATGACCAGGTTGTGCAAAAACATAGAAGATGTTGTTGCCGCCTATGATGATCTTCTGGCCGTTCGTCATACTCTGCCTTATGAGATAGACGGCGTTGTGGTCAAGGTCGACAGTTTTTCCCTGCAGGAGCGCCTCGGCTTCAAGGCCAGAGCACCACGCTGGGCCATCGCCTGCAAGTTTCCGGCAACCCAGGCAACGACCACACTGCTCGATGTCGTCTTCCAGGTCGGCCGAACGGGAGCCCTGACTCCTGTTGCCATACTTGAGCCCGTTAATGTCGGCGGCGCCCTTGTCGGCAGAGCCACACTCCATAACCAGGAAGAACTCGAGCGCAAGGATCTGCGCCTCGGCGACACGGTACTGATCCAGCGGGCAGGCGACGTCATCCCTGAAGTTGTCAAACCGATCATCGAGAAAAGAACGGGCATGGAAAAACCCGTCACAGCGCCATCCATCTGCCCTGTATGCTCTCATTCCCTTGTAAAACACGAGAATGAAGTGGTGACCAGGTGTCCGAATACCATGTGTGCCGCACAAAAACTCCGGGCACTTATTCACTTCAGTTCCAAAGCCGGGCTTGATATCGAAGGCCTGGGGAAAAAATATATCGAACAGCTCGTCAACGAGAAAATTATCGAGGATATTCCCGACATTTTCCTTCTTGATCATGACAAATTGGCTGCCCTGCCGGGCTGGGGGGAAAAATCGGCCGCAAAAATTCTTGAGGCAATTTCCGCCAAAAAAACTCCGTCGTTCAGCAAACTGCTGGCCGCTCTCGGTATTCGATTTATCGGGGAAACAACCGCCACTCTGCTGGAGCAGCGTTTTCGAACCTTGGGTGCCCTGACAGAGGCGAGTACTGAAGAGCTCCTCCAGATCGAGGGCATCGGCCTGCGCACGGCACAAAGCCTGTCCGCATATTTCACCGACTCCAGGACCCGGGACATTCTCAAGCGCCTGGAGGCGGTTGGTGTCTCCCCCACCGCTCCTCAAAGACCGGTAGCTGGGCTCCTTTCCGGCAAAAGCTTTCTCTTTACCGGAAGTCTGGAAACGCTTTCACGAAGCGAAGCCAAAAAACGAGTCAAAGAAAACGGCGGCGAGGTCTCCACTTCGGTGAGCAAAAAATTAACCCATGTGGTAGCCGGCAGCAGTCCCGGCTCGAAGCTGCAACAGGCTGAACAGTTAGGCAAAGCAGTTATCAGCGAAGAGGATTTCCTCAAGCTCATCGGCAAAAATTGACGGACTCGTAAAAAGCCCGATCTACGTCGTTGTAGATCGAGCTTTTCAAAGACGGAGTCTAGGCAGGTACGGGTGCTTATCGCAGAAGCCTACCACAGCGGCTTCGATGACTTTTTGCGAGATTATCAAAAATTAGTTACGGTCAGGTGAAGAAAAGTGTGCAAAGTTCTTGTCGTTGAGAATAGTCCGGCCATCCTCAAGCTCATCTGCTATCATCTTGAAACGATGGACTGCTCGGTGACCACTGCGTCCAACGGCCTCGAGGCCCTGGTCAAGATCGATAAAGACATTCCGGACATCATCTTCACCGATATCATCATGCCCAAGATAAGCGGGGATCAGCTGTGCACCATTATCCGCAAGGATAGAAAACTCAAGGAAATTTTTATTGCCGTTCATTCCTCGACCTCACTGGAGGACAACCGGCAGATTCTTGAGCTCGATGCCGATGTCTACATAGCCAAAGGTCCCGAGGCCAATCTCAAGGATCATATTTTTCATGTTATAGACCAGTACCGCAAAGGCATCAGGCGCAGCCAAACAACCATTGGCGGTGACAGCCTCTATCCACGTGAAATCACCAAAGAACTCCTTCTTGCTCGAAAACACTACCATGCCATTTTCAACAGCGTCGCCGAAGCGGTCGTTGAGATGGACTGCAACGGCATGATTGTGCAGGCCAATACGGCGACACAAAAACTTCTCCGCAGAGGATTACTCAGAATACTCTCGACAAAGTTCACCGACCACATTGAAGGACCTGAAAAACAGAAAGTGATCGACTGGATTGCACAAGTAAAAAATGCCGATTTCAAAAAAAACGAGATCTTCAGTTCAAGCTATGAAACTCCGATGACGGTCTGCAAACGCAGGGTTCTCCTGAATCTGGTGGCCATCGAGGGAGCGGAAGGTCTTTTCATTATCGGTATTCTCCAGGATATCACCGAGCAGAAGGCAACAGAGGAAACCCTGGCAAAAACACTCAATGAATTCAATGCCGTCATCAATACTATTGATTACGGCATCCTTCTTCTCGATGCCGATTTGAGGATCCGCATCGTCAACCAGGCCTACCGTGAACTATGGGGAATGCCGAAGGAATTTACCGACAGGCGACCTACATTCAGAGAGCTGATGGAATACAATAATCTCTCAGGCATATATGATATCCCCCCCGAAAACGCAGATGAGTATATCCACAAGCGCATCAAGGCCATACGCCGCGGCAATATCGCTCCGATAGAGCTCAAATTACGCAATGGAAAAGTTCTGCAATACCAGTGCGCCGTCCTTCCAGACAATGGCAGGCTCCTCACTTTCTACGACATTACCAGCTTGAAAAATACCGGGCGACAGCTTGAAGAGGCCCTTGAAAAGGTGAGCAATCTGGCCAACCACGATCCCCTGACCGGACTGCCCAACCTGCGCCTTGCCAGAGAGAGGCTGCACAGCGCCGTCACCCTCTCCAGGCGAAAAGGATGGATGACTGCCGTCATGTTCATCGACCTCGACGGCTTTAAAGAGGTCAATGATTCCCATGGTCACGACATCGGCGACCAGGTACTGCAGGAGGTTGCGGGCAGACTGGAGGAAAGCCTGCGTCAGGCTGATACCGTCGCCCGTATCGGCGGAGATGAATTTCTGGTAATACAGACCGAGGTGCCGCACCGTCTGGCCGCAGCCAAGGTGGCCGGGAAAATAGTACAGAAGGTATCCGAGCCCATGATAATTGGTGGAAATGAAATTACCATCGGAGCCAGTATCGGCATAGCGGTTTATCCGCAGGATGGTGAAGAAAGCAGGGTTCTTATGAAAAAGGCGGATGATGCCATGTACTACACCAAGCGAATCGGCAAAAATAACTATACCTTCACCCCGAGCTGAAATTGACGAACCGGTATTCATGCTGTCTTGATATGTTTACGAAGACAACTTCTTCTCTTCCAGTTCACTCCAGCGGGTGTACATCTTCTCTATTTCTTCCTCAACCTTCTCCAACTCCTGCCAGTATCCCTGCAATTTTTGCGGATCAGCGGCAACCTTAGGTGAATTGATTTTCTCCTGCAGCTGCTTCTGCCGCCCTTCTTTCTCCTCTATTTTCCCCTCCATCCGCTCGAATTCCCTCTGGTCGAGATAGGATAGTTTTCCTGCCTTGCGCCGCTCCTGCCGAGGTTTTTCTTTCTCCGGTTTCAGCGCAGACTCCTGCTGTTTTCCCACTTGCTGCTCCTGCAGATAGGTGAGCCACTGCTGATAATCGGCAAAATAGGCGGTACCACCCTCTCCGTCAAAGCCGATTACACTGCCGCAGACGCGATCAAGCAGATAACGATCATGGGTTACCAGAACAAGAGCGCCGGGGAAATCCATCAGACTCTCCTCAAGCACATCGAGTGAGCCGATATCGAGATCATTGGTCGGCTCATCAAGAAGGAGAATATCAGCGGGCTGCAGCATCAGCGAGGCTATGAGAATCCGGGCCTGTTCGCCGCCGGAGAGTTCTCCCACCGGGGTTTCCAGTTGATCGGGCCTGAAGAGGAAACGCTTGGCCCAGGAGACCACATGCACCGATCTTTCCCGAAAAACCACGGAATCCCCTTGAGGCGCCAGGGCTCGACGCAACGAAATCCCGGGATCAAGTGATTCTCTATTCTGCTCAAACGTCACAATTTTCACGTTCTCGGCAACTTTTATTTCTCCGTTGTCAAGTTTGACATCCTTTTGGTCGCCAGCCGCGGCGAGCGCCTCCATCAGCGTGGATTTTCCACAACCGTTACGCCCCAGCAAACCCAACCGGCTACCGGGAGACAGCAGAATATCAAGATTTTGAAAAAGAACCCGGTCGCCAAAGGATTTGCTCAGGTGTGTTGCCTCCAGCAACTTTTTGGTTTTTCGGCCTGTTCCACCGAAATCTATACGCACATTGGAGGTCGAACGATTTCTGTCCCGTACCTGGGCAAGCTCATCCTGCAGGCGACCTGCCTCCTCTATCCGATAACGGGCTTTGGTGGCTCTTGCCTTAGGCCCCCGGCTCAACCATTCCGTCTCTCTCCGCATCTTATTGCTGAGACGTTCCTCCGCATCGAGCTGCTGCTCGAGAAAGAGTTCCCTCTTTTCAAGAAAAGAGCTGTAATTGCCATCCACCTGAAAGGAGCCTTGAGGATACACTGCAGAAAGCTCGACCATGCGCGTTGCACAGTTTTCGAGAAATTGCCGGTCATGACTGACGATCACAAAGGCCTCAGGACCATTGACCAGCCCTCCGCCGATTATTTTTTCCAGCCAGAGAATTCCTTCAATATCGAGATGGTTGGTCGGCTCGTCCAGAACTACGACCTGAGGAGACGCCTGGAGAACGCGGCAAATGGCCAGTCTCTTCCTCCATCCTCCGGAGAGCAGCTTTACCGCCTGAGTATCATCGATAAAATCCGTTCTGCTCAATATCGCCTGAACCCTGTTCTGTATTTCCGTCTCATCCATCCCGCTAGCCGAAAGAGACTGACAGAGATTATCGAAAACACTCTGCTCCTCATCAAAGATATCAGCCTGGGCCAGATAGCCGACCAGAAGATGTTTGCTTTTGAGAATGACACCCTCATCGGGCTCTTCAAGACCGCTGAGTATTTTCAGCAATGTGGATTTTCCTGAACCATTGGGTCCGATGAGCCCGATTCTCTCTCCACTGTTAACAACGAGATCAATTCCCTGAAAGAGTGTCTGGGCACCAAAGGATTTGGACAGCGAGCGACAGGTAAGAAGATTTGACATATGTTTAAATAGCGTGGCAGTTTTTTGGAATATTTATGAGTGCAGGTATACAACATAAGGATGTGCCGGGAATAAGCAGCACACGTGCTGGTATTTTTTCCAGTCGAGACAGACTTCGTCGACCCATAACAAGCCCGCTTCCTGAAAGTGCAGCAGCCCTTTTTGAGTTGATTTTTGAAATGCTTACGATTATAAATCGAACTGTTGCGCGAAGAGATCCCCGAGTTCGTTTCTTCTGCCCATGCTTCTGCCTATGTCCCAGGCAGACAACTGCAGACAGGTTTTTATACAATCTATTCAGACAAACTGCAATGAATGAACAATTCCACTTTATTATTGCCGGCGATCAACGCAGTCCCTTCTCCTTTCAAATTTCGAAGAAAAAGCTGATAATTTCAGCGATTGTCACATTTTGTACTGCATGCGCCCTGCTTTTTACCGGTTTTTTTACCACAGGTGTTTTCGCCTATAACAAGATTCTGGTAAAAAGGATGGCCATTTTCAAGGAAAAAATACACAATACAAAGGGAGCCAATTCCCGGTTGGAGAATAAGCTCGTCGAAGTGATTGCCCAAAATAAAGTAATGATTGAAGACCTTAAAACCAAGAACAATCTGTTAATTTCCAAGCTGGAGCTGGAAAACAACAGAAAAATCGCAGAACTGGAGAGAAAAAACCTGCAACAGGCGATGTCCTTCAAAGAAGAAAAAAATCGGCTTCTCTCCACCGCCGTCACTGAGCTGAACAACCGCAGTGATTTCATAGAGACTATCATCAGCGACATCGGCATAAAGGTGACACCGAAAGATCAGGAAAAACAGGATAACAGCGGCGGTCCCTTCATAGCCGCGGAAAATGCGGTTTACGACGAACTGATTTACCGCACCGATCACTATCTCAAGACCATTCAAGCCCTGCCTCTAGGAACGCCGGTCATCGGCTCCGTTTCTTCCTGGTTCGGCAAGAGAAAGGACCCCCTGAACAGCAAAAATGCCTTTCATGAGGGCATAGACTTTCGCGGCAAAACTGGTGATCCGGTCATCGCCACGGCAGACGGCAAGGTTGTTTATGCAGGGGTTAACGGTGGCTACGGGAAATATATCAGGATCGATCATGGTAACGGCTATACCACATGTTTTGGCCATCTCGACAATTACCATGTCAAAAAAGGGGATTATGTCACTCGCGGTCAGACTATCGGACTTGTAGGAAATTCCGGCCGCTCAACCGGATCGCATCTGCATTATGAGATCAACCTCAAAGGCAGACCTGTCAATCCCGCGAAATTCATGAAGGTTGCAGACCTGAAATGCAAATTCAATAGCCCCATGGAGAAGTAAATATGTTTGGCAGCAAGAAAGAAGACATGGAAAAAGAGATGGAAAAAGTTGAAGGTGAAGCCATTTCATCGATTATTGACAGCAGTATGACCATCACCGGAGAGATTTCCTTCAAGGGAAAAACCAGAATCGACGGCGAAATCATAGGCAATATCAACGGAGAACATCTGGTTCTCAGCAAAGACGGTAAAGTACACGGCGATATTAAGGTTTCCTCGTTTATCTGCCAGGGTACCTTTACAGGCAACATCGAAACAAAACTGCTCACTGCCAAGAAAGGTTCTTCCATCCATGGTAAAATCACAGCCGGCAGTTTGACCGTGGAACCCGGAGCCAGTATCGATGGTGAAATTAAAGCTGCAATCAAGGACCTGCATAACGCTGGAAAACCCGCCAAACCTGAGCAGACCGAGACACAGAAGCTCCCGCAGGACAAAGCTGCGAGTATAAAGTAACATTCATCCTTGTGATCATTCCTTTTTCGTTATGGCATCCAAAGAAACCCAAATAGTTAATCTTCTCACCTGCCCATTTTGCCACAATGATACAGATTTTTTTGAAGTGGCCGAAGATGCCCTGATCACTACTTACTATGGCCAAAATAAGGACGGCAGCTTCACCGCCAATGACCAGAATTCGGAAATTCTAGGCAACGTCAAGCTATTCTGCGGCAGCTGCGGTGAGAACCTTGACGCCTTTCATGAACGATTCCGTGAAATGGTATTTTAAGCTGTATGTCCCGTGTAATCTCAGGAAAAGCAGAACTCCTCACCTGCTACCAAAACCTGGGCAAGGGAGATGTGATCAAAGGCAGAATTCCTTTGAAGCCCGGAGAAGAGCACCTGCTTCTTGACCTGACAGCGCGACAGGTCCACATGATTCCTTCCGCCACTTCACAGCTGGCTGGAAGATCAAAGGCTTTTCAGGCCAAAATTCTGGCGCAGTGGATGATACCACATACTACTGTCATCTACGATACACACCAGCTTCTGGAAACCTCCAACGACTACCATAGAAACAATATCGGCAAAGTCATCCTCAAACAGGAAAGAAAAAATGCCGGTATCGGCATCCTGCTGTACAATTCAATTGAGGATATTTACAACCAGGCAGCTCATAATATTCTCAGCTATCCCTTCGTCTTACAACCATACCTTCCCGAATGCAGCGACATGAGAGTTGTAATCCTCGATGAGTATATCGAGGCTTACACCAGGTGCAATCCTTACAGCTTCCGCAACAACATGCACTGCGGGGGGGAGTCGCAATCCTGTATCCTGCCTCCGCTGGTCCGACGCTTCTGCAGTGAAATCATGAATCGTGCCGACTTTCCCTATGGCCATCTGGATATCATGGTCCAACCGGATGGACAGCTTTACCTGGCGGAGATTAATCTTCGTGGAGGGATACGAGGAGCACGGATAGGTAAAAAAGATTATAGACGAAGAGTTGCAGAAATTGAGGAGAAGCTGGTACGGCAGTTCCTTGAAAAGCGCCATAACGCTCCTGAGTGAAACCCTGGAGATCTGGATAAGGACCCAATATACAGGTTGTTTTTCCGCAAAATAATAAGAAAGCGATCTGCAAGACACAAAAAAAGGGAGCCGCCTTTATACAACAAAGGTGCTCCCTTTTAAACTATACAGCAGAAACGAATCCCAGCTGATTATACACAACCGGTAGGCTTAGGAAGACCAGCCATTTTACAGGCTCCCTTTCCTGGTCCCGAGGGGAACAGTTCATAGATTCTCTTCAGCGGGAAGCCGGTGGTTTTGGAAAGAATACGAACCATAGGAGCGATGCCGTTCTTCTTGTAGTATTCCTGCAAAGCGTCGATCACCTTCTGATGCTCTTCGGTGAGTTCGGAGATACCTTCCACGCCTTTGACGTAATCAACCCAATCTTCATTGAATTCATCCATTCCCTTGAGCAGGAAACCATCTTCATCTACTGTGAAACTTGATCCTTTGTGTTCTAATGTTGGCATTTTACAACCTCCTTTAAAATTTATCTATATGGCTTTCACCGTTTTTAAAATTATATTAAAATTAAAACTAACTAGGCTTATTACTATAGGGTGAATCGTTTGTCAAGTGAATGACGAATCATTTCGTACTTACAAGCTACTCACCTATTTTAACAGCAATAATTTACAAATAAAATAATTCCGCCAGTAGTATATTTTATTCGGATGTGACAAAATTACAAACATCTTTTTTTAAAGAAGCGTTAAATAAGGCACTCGTCCAAAAAATCTTCCTATTATGTAAAATACATACCGACTCCACCAAAACCCACCAAACATTGCGCAATACGCTCTCCAGGTTTTAATGTTTTTCGATTTTTCCTTGCACATGGCAATTATAAAGAGTAAATCCAAACTCTGTAACTGCAATATTGCTGGGCATGTTTTACAAAACTTGCATATGCACATATGAAACACATTTACTTCCGTTTCGCAATCCATAAAATTCATTCAGAGTATTTTTATGCTGCAAATTCTTCGAAATAAAGCGCAATCCATTTTTATTCAAGCCATTGTAGTTGTCATCGCCCTGGTCTTTATCTTCTGGGGAGTCGGCACCAACATGATGAACAGCAGGGAAGCGGCGATTGTTGTCAATGGCGAGGAAATTTCTTTCCAGGACTACCAGAATGCCTACGACCGCACCTATGAGAATATTAAGAGCCAGTTCGGCGGCAACATACCTCAAGAGCTGCTGGAGAGCTTCGATATCAAAAGCCAGGTAGTCAATCAGCTCATTCAGGAAGCTCTGCTTAGACAGGGGGCCGCGGAAATGGGTATATATGTCAGTCGGCAGGAAGTTCAGGAGACCATAAAAAATATGGTCCAGTTCCAGGAAAATGGCAGGTTCAGCCTGGAAAGGTATACTGCGTTACTGGCAGCCAATGGTTTCACTCCCACAACCTTCGAGGAGACAGTTCAACTCGATATGCTGGCCCAGAAGACTCGTCTTGATATTGCTGATTTTGCCACAACCGCTACTGAGTATGAGATCAAAGATCTTTACAGGCTTGATAATACCGAAGTTGCAATACAGTATGTTGCCATACAACCACAGGAGTATAGCGACACGGTCAAATTTGATGAGAAGGAACTCGAAGCGTGGTATGCAAGCGTTCAGGACAACTACAGAACAGAGCCGCAGATCAAGCTTAAATATCTTGATTTTAGTTATAATGAGGTGGCCGAAAAAATCACCATCGATGACGATGCTGTTGAGCAGTATTACCGGGACAATATCTCAACCTTCTCCGAAGAGGAGCAGCGGCGGGCCAGGCATATCCTGTTAAAGGCTGACGAGAACAGTCCTGCAGAAGTCCATGAGCGCCAGAAAAAGAAGGCTGAAGAAATAGTGGCTATGGCAAGGCAGGGTCATGATTTTGCTGAGCTTGCCGAAAAGCATTCTGAAGGGCCCTCCAGCGGTCAGGGGGGTGATCTTGGACTTTTTTCCCGCGGCCAGATGGTAAAGCCTTTCGAGGAAGCGGCATTCGCTCTCGAAGAAGGTGGCATAAGTGATGTAGTCAGGACCACATTCGGATATCACATAATCAAAGTTGAGGAGATCATACCGCCGACCACCAAACCATTGCCTGAGGTAAAAGATTCTATTTACAGTGAACTGCGCACCCAACAGGCAAAACCACTGGCCTTCAGAGTTGCCAATGAAGCGTATGAGGACATCATAGCCGCAGGAAGCCTTGGAGCCTACCTTGAGACGAATCCGCAAGTGAGTCTCAAGGAGACGGAATTTTTCACCAGAAGCAATCCGCCGAGCGACATTATTAATGATCCCAATTTCCTCAGCACTGCCTTCTCTCTCAATGAGCAGGAGTTAAGTTCCTTGATCGAGACTTCACAAGGGTATGCCATCCTCTTCGCCGAAGGGGTCAAGCCTCCGCAAATACCTGAACTGGATGCCGTCAGGGAGCAGGTGGTAGCGGATTTTAAAGATCACAAAGCACAGATAACAGCGCAAGAGAAGGCGCAAGCTCTCCTGCAAAAGGCAAGGGAGGCAGGAGCACTTGAAGAGGCTGCGCAGGCTGAGGGTTTGACTGTGAAAGAATCCGACTATCTGAAAAAAGGCAACTCCCAGGGGACACTGCCGCGAAACATAATTGACGGCGCATTCGAACTTTCAGCCGGTAACCCCTTCCCTGAAGAACCAGCGCAGGGGGACGGCGCATTCTATGTCTACTCACTTGCCGACAGAAAAATTCCTGCAGGCGAACTCAGTGAAGAAGAAGAGAGGCAATACCGGGATGCCATCATTCAGCGGAAGCAACAGCAGGTGTTTTCGGGATGGCTGGCAAGCCAGCAGGAAGACGCAGATATCAGGACTCACACCAGCCTGTAAATTTCTATTTCAATTTCTTGTGATTTCGTGACTATTCAGAAGCAAGCACCCTGACGGGCATAAACTCCGACTGCAAGAAAGCTCGATCTACAACCACGTAGGTCGAGCTTTTTTTTTTAATCCGTCATTTGTTGTTGTCGTTATAGAGCAGGATCTTGCGAATACCTTCATGGGACAGCTGCAGACCGAAAAGATGGGTGAGCTTTCGTGCTATATCCCGGTAAGACCACCTGTCGGCCCGTAATTTTCGGATTTCACGTATGACTTTCTGCTGCTCACGATCCTGCACCAGAAATCCTGCTTTAACATGCCAGCCAAAGGGAACAGGCCCCCCGAGGTACTTTCCTTCCTTTTTCATCTGCCGCTTCGCTGCCCTTATGGAATCACCATGCGAACTGCTTTCACAGGCCGCAAGTGAGGTAAGCAGTCGTTTGACGAGATCGGCTCCTCCCTCGTAAACCACAAGTTTTCGCTCCACGGGCATGGTTAGATTTTCTTCCAGATCTGCGCAATACAAGGCCACGGTCCTCTCCTGTAGGGTATTTATCAGGTGCAGACCTTCTCTGGCCGAACTTAGAACCCATTCGGCCTTACCGGCGACAATACTATCTCCCTTTTCAATCTCCGCCAGGATCTTCCGCCCCTGAGTTCGTTCAGCAAAAGGACGCCTTATAGATGTTCCCTGTTCGATTCGAAGATGATCAAGGCGCACGCCAATAGTTGCGGCATAACGCTCGATAGTGCGACGTTGGATATCAACCGCAGTGATGTCTGCCGCGCTTTCCTCGAGGAGGAGGTATCCTGTTACGGTCATAATATTTCTGGCTCTATCTGAAAAACTGCATAACTTATATTCCTCTGATGGTACTCATTGCTGTCAACTATGATTATTATGCTGTTGCCATCCTGTAAAGCATTTTTTTTCAAACAGACTCCCAGTTCAAAGCCAAAATTCTACTCTCTCAATGGCTCCAAACATCAATCGGGGAAAGGAACTAAAAAATTCTGAACTTTTTTATTCAATTCCCTTCAAGACATGATATAGTACAATGTTCGCGCCCATGCTTTTCTGAAGAAAGCACACGGAACATATAATCATTTATCCTCTATTTATTTTATGACCACTGACGCCGACCTGCTCCGAAAATATGCCAAACTCAGCTCCTTTGAGCAGACGTTTCTTCAATTTCTCTCCGTACTCTATGAACCGGCCCACACCACACTCATTGTTAACTGCATGAAGAAACTGGAGTTGCGTGGCCCCCGTGGAAACAGCCCCACGGTAGCCAATCTTAACCATTATTTCTCCAAATTTCAGAAGTTAGGATTGGTAAACAAAAATCAGCAATGCGCTACCGAGATAGTCGAAATTTTATGCAAGATTGCCGTAAAAGAGGGGACATTTTCTCTTTTTGCCGAAGTAATACGGGAAGAAGCGCCTGTTTCCTACTATTACGGTAAATGGTCTACCCGTTGCTGGCGCGCCATACGGGAGATGCGCATAGGTATTTATACACAGCAGTTCGAGCTGATTGAGGAAGCCAACGAATTTCTTGAGCAGCAGTGCACCGAAATGGCCCCCAGCATGCCGCCCGCGGTACAGGTCACAACCCAGCCTTTTTCATCTGAATGGTTTAGTTCACTACCCGTTTCTTTTCAGTTTTATCTGCTCGACAGCGTCCTGCGCCATGCCCAGGCAAACCTGATCTCCTATCCCGAGCTCCTCGCCTTTCTGCAAAACGAAGAGGGTTTTTCCGGCTTCAGCAGCGATGAACGTCTTCCTTTTAAAAGACTGTTGTTCAATCAACTACTCTTCCGGGGTGATCTCAATGCTGCAACACAGCTGGTTAGCTCAGATGA
Source organism: Desulfobulbaceae bacterium (assembly GCA_016278675.1). GTDB lineage: Bacteria > Desulfobacterota > Desulfobulbia > Desulfobulbales > Desulfocapsaceae > Desulfopila_A. The sequence goes on from JADQBJ010000041.1 coordinate 43,963, forward strand.
AGATGCCTTTTCCGGTACCGGGGCAAAAGGCACTATACTTTTCCTTCAGGGGGAACTGGAATCCTCCATCCACGCCTATGAAGCCGACATTGATTTCCTCAAATCCTTCAGCAGTGACGACAATGTCGCCTTCTTTGGCCCGGCAGGAATTTTTCATATCCTTGCCCTTCTTCAGTACGGCGCTGGCAATGAGCAGGGCAAGGTTGCCGACCAGATAAGCATCGCCATGACTAACTTTTCCCGTGGCGCCGAAATCGCGGCTTACCACTATCTGGCAACTGTTATAAGCGCCCAGCAGAACAACAGCGTACCGCAGGAACTGCTCAACCTGAAAAAAGAAGGAAAACATCATAGCCTCACCCTGCTTTTTGCCGGCCTTTCCCAATATTGGCTGAACAGATCACTTCAGTCACATCTGGAGAAGAAAATAAAGATAATGCTCGCCAGAGCGAGAGAGAACGGCTACGACTTCATGGCCCTGGCCTTCGCCGAGATTCTAGAGAAGATCAGCCACGAGAAATCCGATTTTAAGGAAATCATAGAAGAACTTCGGGCAAAAACCTCCATTATTCCCCTGATTTCAATCCTGGAACCGGAGGAGCCATGGAAACGCAGTCTTCAGGCACTCATTCATGCCACCGTCGAAACGCAGGACACGGAGCTGCCTCAAGATATACGCCTGGTCTGGATGGTCAACTATAAGAACGGCAAAATCAGCATCAGCCCCAGAGAACAAAAACTTAGCCCAAACGAAGAGTGGAGTAAAGGTAAACCACTCTCCCTTGCCAGACTCTACGAATCCGACAAACTGCCCTATCTTTCAATCCAGGACAGAAAGGTCTGCAGAGCTATTACCAAAACGTATAATCAGGAAACCCACAGCACCTCCTTTGCCTTCGATATGGACAAGGTGCTGACAAATCTGGTCGGTCATCCCCTGCTCTTTCTCAGTAAATCGCCGACCACCCCTGTTGAATTTGCGGCCGGTGAACCCGAACTTCTGGTAGAAGAGATCGGGGATCAACTCCATATTCGTTTCGCCCAATCGATAACGGATGGCGATATCACCGTCTTTCAGGAAACCCCAACTCGTTTCAAAATTATTGCCATTAAGGAAAACCACCGGAGAATAGCGCAGATTACCGGCAAGGACGGCCTGGTTGTTCCCAAGGAAGCCAGCGACCACGTCCTCACCGCCATCGGCAACATCAGCTCGTTCATGACCGTCCATTCGGCAATCGCAGTGGATCAGTCATCACGCAGCAAAGCCAATATTACCCTGGTGGAGGCCGATCCCACCATCTATATGCATCTACTGCCCTATGGCAGGGGTTTTCGGCTCGACATGTTCGTCAAGCCCTTCTCCGAGGGAGGTCATTACCTCAAACCTGGTCAGGGTGTTGAAAATCTTATGGCCGAGGTAAAGGGAAAACGGTTGCAAACCAGAAGAAATCTGGCACTCGAAGAAGAAAAAGCCCGGGATGTCGAAGAGCTCTGCCCCATTCTTGATCTGGCAACCGACATGGAACAGGAAAACGACCGCGAATGGCACCTGCATGACCCGGACGACTGCCTCCAGGCGCTCATCGAGCTGCAGGCTATCAGCGATAGAGTTGTGATTGAATGGCCTGAAGGAGAAAAGCTGAGCGTCACTCACCAGGCGTCCTTTAAGAACATGAACCTCAAGATCAGAACGAACCGGCAGAACTGGTTCAGCATGAGCGGCCACCTTACCCTGGATCGGGACAAGGTGATCGATCTCAAAGAGCTGCTCCTGAAAGTGAAGCAGTCCTCCGGCAGATTCATTCAATTGGGGGATGGCCAGTTCCTCGCCCTGACCCAGGAGTTCAAAAAGCGGCTTGAGGATCTCAATACCTATGGGGAAGATTCCGACGATCAGTCCGGCAATGAGATTCTGGTACATCCGCTTGCCGCCCTGCCCCTTGAAGATCTGGCCAAGCAGGCTTCGACAACAGCCGATTCAGGATGGCACCTGCAGCTCAATCGCATCAGCGATGCCCAGTCCTTTGTGCCGGAGCTGCCATCGACACTTCAGGCCGAGCTTCGCGACTATCAGGTGGAAGGCTTCAGTTGGCTGGCCAGGCTGGCATTCTTAGGCGTCGGCGGCTGTCTTGCCGATGACATGGGCCTTGGCAAGACCCTGCAGTCGCTGGCCATCATCCTCAAAAATGCTGCCAAAGGCCCCACGCTAGTGGTGGCGCCGACCTCCGTTTCAACCAACTGGCAAAGCGAGGTGCATCGCTTCACCCCCACTTTGAACATGGTAACGCTGCCCGCCAAGAACCGTGCAAAGGCCATAAAAAAGCTGGGAGGTTTCGATATGCTCATCACCACCTATACCCTGCTGCAGCAGGAATCCGAGCTTCTCTCCCGGGTGGAATGGCAGACCGTTATTCTCGATGAGGCCCAGGCCATAAAGAATGCCGCCACCAAAAGATCAAAGGCGGCAATGTCACTACGCGCTAAATTCAAGCTTATCACCACGGGGACGCCCATTGAAAACCATCTGGGCGAGCTCTGGAATCTCTTTAATTTCATCAATCCAGGCCTCCTTGGCTCCATCGGCAACTTCAATGAGAAATACGCAATTCCGATCGAACGGTTCCAGGACCGGGATGCCAAAATCAAACTGAAGAAGCTTATCCGGCCTTTTATTCTGCGGCGTATCAAATCGCAGGTGCTTGAAGAACTGCCGCCCAGGACGGACGTGACCCTCCAGGTAGAGATGAGCGATGAAGAGGCACATTTTTACGAGGCCCTGCGCCAGAATGCCCTTGATATTCTGGAGAGCAACAAGGACAAGAAAGGCCGTCACCTCCAGATTCTCACGGAGATCATGAAACTGCGGCAGGCCTGCTGTAATCCGCGGCTTATAAGTCCGGATACCTCTATACAAAGCTCGAAACTGCAGATCTTTTCCTCTGTTGTAGAAGAGCTGATCGGCGGTCGTCACAAAGCGCTGGTCTTCAGTCAGTTCATCGGTCATCTAAAAATCATCCGCGAGTATCTCGACAGTCAGGGCATCTCCTATCAGTACCTGGATGGCTCCACTCCTTCCAAAGACAGGAAAACGCGGGTCGATGATTTCCAGTCCGGCCAGGGCGATCTCTTCCTCATCAGTCTGAAAGCGGGAGGTTTGGGGCTCAATCTGACGGCAGCGGATTATGTCATTCATATGGATCCCTGGTGGAACCCGGCCATCGAAGACCAGGCTTCGGACAGGGCTCACCGCATCGGGCAGACCCGCCCGGTCACCATCTATAGACTGGTTTGCAAAAATTCCATCGAGGAAAAGATAGTCAAGCTCCACCAGGAAAAGCGAGATCTGGCCGGAAGCCTGCTGGAAGGCAGCGATATCAGCGCCAAGATGAGTTCGGATGATCTGATCGATCTGATCCGGGAGGGATAGCACCGGCTGGTTTAAGAGACCAGATGTTTTTCGATCAAGCCGTAAAAACCGAGATCACCGGAGCTGAAATACCATCCCATATGATTCGCACACCTGGAGCAGAAGGCCAATGTCCAGGTATACCCGGCAAACCAGGTAAATTCGGAGAATGATTCTCCCTGGACAGTGCAGCCTGCAGCGCTGCTAAAGCAGCGAATCTCGAAAATTACACCGGCCGGGTTGAAAAACGCGTGATGGTGGCTGTCATTCATCTCGACGGCATGGTCCGCATGGGTGATAAGATGACCGCAGAACTTGCAGAACAGCGCCTTCTCCGGCTCATCTTCCTGCTCGTCCTGCCCGACCGTGTCAATATCAGCAGTTGTTTCGTCTTCTTCCTTAAATAAATAGGCGTCGACCATATTCATTCTCCGGATATATTTTGACGGTATTTTTCTTACTCCTGCTGTGCCCTTAATTCAGTATAGTATGAAACGATGGTCTTTACCATCCCTTCAATGGTATGCTCCTTCGGCTGCAGGTTAACGGTCAAACCATTATCCGTGATCGTCTTTGCGGTGATGGGGCCGATGGCGGTGATCTTTACGTCTTTGAGCAACTCCTTGAGCTCCTCCTCGCTGGCGACACCCAACATGGTCAGAAAATTCCTGACGGTGGAAGAGCTGGTAAAGGTCACCATATCGACCTTTCCCGTCTCAAGTTCGGCGCGCAGCTCTTTTTTACGATCTTCGGGCAGCACGTTCTTGTACACCGGGGCAATGGTAACCTGCGCTCCCGCGCCGCGCAGGGTTTCCGGCAGGACCTCCCTGCCCTTCTCTGCCCGGGGAATGAGAATGTTTCTGCCTTCAACTCCCTGGTCCAGCAGACTATCGGCCAGCCCCTCGCTGGTAAAAACCGGAGGAATGAGATCGGCATTGACGCCATAGCTCTGCAGCAGATCGGCGGTGCTCTTGCCGACTGCCGCAATACCCGGCCCCTTCAGGTCCCTGGCATCCATTCCCTTTTTAAATAAACGATCAAAAAAATAAGTCACACCGTTGAGAGAGGAAAACAGAATCCAGTGATATTCCTCGATTCGCTCCAGTTCAGTATCAAGGATCTCGTATGAATCAACTGGTTGAATGTCAATGGTTGCGCACTCAAAGCAGTCGGCACCGTTTTCTTCAAGATCGGCGATCAACCGACTGGCCTGGTCACGCGTTCTGGTGACTACTATCTTTTTGCCGAAGAGCGGCCGTTTCTCAAACCAGTCTATGGTTTCCCGCAGGGTAACGACTTCACCGATAATAATGAGGGAAGGGGGCTTGATACCGGCTTCCGCTACCACATCCTTTATAGTGTCCAGAGTACCGACTACGGTTCTCTGTTCGGGGGTCGAAGCCCAGCGAACCACGGCCACAGGTGTCTTGGGGTCGCGGCCATTCTTAACCAGGTTTTCCACGATTATGGGCAGATTTTTAATTCCCATATAGACGACAATTGTGCCGGCTCCGGTGGCCAGTTTGCTCCAGTCGATGTTGGAATCCTTTTTGGTGGGATCTTCATGACCGGTGAGAAAGGCCACGGAGGCCGTATAGTTTCGATGTGTAATGGGAATACCGGCATAGGTGGCCGCAGCGGTTGCCGAAGTTACTCCCGGCACCACCTCGAAAGGGACATTGGCGGCAAAAAGCCTTTCCAGCTCCTCTCCACCTCTTCCGAAAATAAAAGGATCACCACCCTTGAGCCGAACCACGATTTTTCCCGCCAGCGCATGATCCACCAGCATCTGATTTATCTCGTCCTGGGTATGGGTATGCTTGGCTCCACCTTTTTTACCGGCATAAATAAGAACGGCATCTTTAGGGACATGCTTAAGCAGTTTGCGGCTGGCCAGATAATCATAGACAACGACCTCGGCCTTTTCCAGCAGATATTTGCCCCTCACCGTAATAAGGCCGGGATCACCCGGTCCGGCTCCTACCAGGTACACCTTGCCGATCCTGCCGTTTCCTTTTTTCTCGTCCATAACCATCTAATGACAACCACTGTGCCTGATTTTTTAAATTCATCTCATGGCGAATACTTATTCCTGCATGACACAGGGTTATTGCTTCGCCCTCTTTAACAGAAGAGGCCAGAACAGATGATTTCTCCAACCTGTCCTGGCCACTCTAATTTTTACGCTAGTGCGACATATTAAGATATCCTGGCATAAAAGGCAAAAAAAAAGGGTACTTCTCCTTTGAGCACAGAAGAAACACCCTTTTTTCGTATATTTACCAGATCAATAGTTACTTCAATTACAGCTCGCTCATGATGGAGTCGGTCACTTCCTTGATGGAAGCAGAGCCATCGACAGAGATGACCTTTGGCCCGTCGGCATTCTTGAAGTAATTGACTGCTGCCATGGTGCCGGTTTCTTCGTCATAATAAATGTTATGTCGCTTGTTGATGGCTTCCTCATCCTGATCGTCGGGACGGGTTTTCAGTTCACCGCCGCAGACGCGACAGACGAGTTTGCCGTCTTTTTCCACGGGCTTGATGGCGTCAAAGGCGATATGGTTGGGGTGGTTGTTGTCATTGACACAGAGCCGGCGCCCCATGATGCGTTCTTTAGCCACCTCACGTTCGAGCCTGATCTCAATAACATAATCAAGAGCCAAATCTTCTTTTTTAAGGGTCTCGGCAAGGGTAACCGCCTGATCTTTGGAACGGGGAAAGCCGTCGAGAATCCAGCCGCTTTTACAGTCATCTTTCTGCAGTCTGGCTACCATCATGGGAATGGTAATATCATCGGGCACCAGATCACCACGGTCAATATATTCCTTCGCCTTTTTGCCAAGCTCTGTGCCGCCGCTGATATGCTCTCTGAAAATCGCACCGGACTCAATATGAGGGATATCGTATTTTTTTGATATAATCGCTCCCTGCGTCCCTTTACCGCTTCCATTTGGTCCAAAAACCAGGATATTTTTACCCATTACTTTCTCCTTTGAAGTTAAAATACGAAAAACAGCTATAAGATACTAACCCAGCTGAGCTGGATAAGCGCCTTGGTGGTATATTTAAGCCATGGGCCTTTAATGTACTTTCCGCTTCCTTGTTTATTATGATAGACTCTCAGGTGTAAGGTACTAATACCACCGGCAATGAAAAATCATCTGACGGCGGAGAAACCCTATGTTCTTCTCCAGCGGAGGGAGATACAAAACTAATACATTATCCAGCTCTCCGACACCCGATTGCATCTCAAGAGGACTCTCTTCTCAGGCTATCCTCTCAACGGGATCATCGGCTCTTTTCCACAGCGGCTTTAACGATTACTTTCTGCGCTTTCCTGCCAGGCAGGAGGAAACTATATACTACTTTATCCTTACAGGCCAGTAAATTATCTTTTGTATTTTTTTGACATTAAGCCGCAAAGCGGGTAGGCTGGCGCATCTGCATCAGGTTGTTTACCCAGGACCGCCGGTCCGGTTCGGGAGCCTGAGCTGCTACAATTTTCACAATGTTCCCACAAAATGGGTAGAATGGATAGAATGGTTATGAAAGAGATACATGTAGGCCTTATAGGTTTCGGCACCGTAGGACAGGGACTCGCCCGAACGCTGCTGCAGCAGAAAGATCTGATTGAACAGCGCAGCGGAGCTGCGGTTCTACTCTCCAGGGTGGCTGATATAAATCATGATACATTGCCGCAGGAATTTCAGGAAACCGCTTTTTCAAAGGATGCCAATGATATCTTTGAAGATCCACAGATAGATATCGTCGTCGAGCTGATCGGCGGCATCGAACCCGCCAAATCGTTCCTCCTCAAGGCTATCGCCAGGGGTAAGCATGTAGTTTCCGCCAACAAGGCGCTGCTTTCCACCCACGGCCGCGAAATTTTTTCAGCAGCAGCCGCCAACAATGTCGAGGTCGGCTTCGAGGCCAGTGTCGGTGGAGGAATGCCGGTGATCAAATCACTCAAGGAAGGACTGATCGCCAACACCATTCTCTCAATCAGGGGAATAATGAACGGTACCGCCAACTATATCCTTACTCAAATGACAGAGCACGGCTACGCCTTCGCAGACGTTCTCAGGGACGCCCAGCAGAAAGGCTTCGCCGAGGCCGATCCCACTTATGATATCGAAGGCATCGATACCGCCCATAAGCTTGCTATCCTGATGACCATAGCCTACGGCAAACATGTTCACCTCGACCATGTCACCACGGAAGGCATCAGTAATATCCATCCCATCGATATCGAATTTGCCAGAGAATTCGGCTACCGCATCAAGCTGCTGGCCATCAGCCACAACCACGGCAGTCATATGGAGGCACGGGTGCATCCCACCATGGTGCCGGAGTCTCATATGCTGGCTAATATCCATGGTGCCTTCAATGCCATCCAATTCACCGGCGATATAGTCGGAGATGTCCTCCTCTACGGACAAGGAGCCGGAATGATGCCCACCGGCAGTGCCGTTGCCGCCGACGTCATCGATATCGGCAGAAACATCATTGCAGGATCCGTCAACCGGGTGCCCTCGCTCTCCTATCTTCCGGAAAATATCTCCACTCCCGATATCACCCCCATGGGCGAGTTGGAGTGCCCTTATTACTTCCGCATCACAGCGGTCGACCAGCCTGGAGTTCTTGCCAAGATCACCGGTGTATTCGGCCGACATGGCATTTCGATCAAATCGATGATCCAGAAAAGCCGTGGCAAGGGTAATCCGGTCTTTATCGTATTCAGATCGCACATGGCCAAGGAAAGCGAAGTGCAAAAGGCCATCGCCGAAATCAATGCTCTCGATGTTATTACAGACCCGACAGTGACGATCAGGGGTCTGATAGAAGACAAAAACGGCCATTGATAGCGCGGAGAGGCAAATGAAATATCTGATTCTGGTTGGCGACGGCATGGGGGACTTTCCCCTTGCCGAACTGGGCAATGCAACTCCGCTGGAAGCCGCCGCAACACCGGCGATGGATGAAATCTGCCGGAAAGGTGAACTGTTCCGCACTAAGACTATCCCCGAAGGTTATGCACCGGGCAGCGATGTTGCCAATCTCTCTCTGATGGGCTACGATCCCGCAAAATATTACACCGGCAGAGCGCCCCTGGAAGCCGCCAGCATGGGAATTGCGCTGGCCCCAGACGAAACTGCCTTTCGCTGCAACCTGGTTACTCTGGCATTCGAGTCGGAGAGAGTGATCGACATGGTCGATTTCACCGGCGGCCATATCAGCACCGCGGAGGCCGGCGAGCTGATATCCGCCCTGGAGGAAGAATGCGGCGGCGACCCCTTTCATTTTTTTGCCGGAGTCAGCTATCGCCACCTGCTCACCTTCAGGGGAGATCTGTCCGGACTGGCGACGGTTCCGCCACATGATTATATCGAACAGAATATTTCCCCGTTCCGTAACAATTATCTCAGACACAATAGCTGGTCAGAGCTTCTGTTAAAAGCTGAAAAAGTGCTGGCGCAGCACCCGGTCAACAAGAAACGACTCGCCAACTCACAGCTGCCCGCCAACTCCATTTGGCTTTGGGGTGAGGGAAAAATGCCGCAGATGCCCACCTTCAGAGAACGCTTCAATATCCAGGGCAGCATGATCTCCGCCGTTGATCTGCTCAAAGGCATCGGGGTCAACGCAGGACTGCGGATCATCGATGTTCCCGGAGCTACCGGCTTTCTCGACACCAACTATCGGGGTAAAGCCGAAGCGGCTCTTGAGGCCCTGCAAAGCCAGGATTTTGTTTTCGTTCATCTGGAGGCGCCCGATGAATCGGGTCATCAGGGATCAATCAAGAACAAGCTCCAGGCCATTGAGGATTTTGACAGCAAAATCGTGGGCTATATCATCGAGGCGCTGCACCGCAAAGGAGTTGACTTTCGTGTGAGTGTCACCACCGATCACTACACCCCGATCGCCCTGCGCACCCACACCATTGATCCGGTACCGACTCTGCTCTACGATTCCCGCCATACCGAAAACGGCTGCGGGTTGTCGTTCTCGGAAAGATCGGCACAATCTACAAATATCCGGCTGCTTGAAAACGGCCACGAACTGATCAACACACTTCTCCAGCAGCCATGCAACTCAAAATGAAGGAGCCGGTCCATAGAAGCCGGTGCCGGGTACTTTATGGCGACACCGATGCCGCCGGAGTCGTCTATAATGCCAATTATCTCAGATACTTTGAAATCGGCCGTACCGAGATGATGCGCGACTGGGTCTGCAGCTATCGGGACATCGAGAAGCTGGGAATTCTTCTGCCGGTCACCGAATGCTTCTCACGCTTCAAGGCCCCCGCCTTCTACGATGATCTTCTCACCATCGAAACAGCGATCGATACGCTGAAAAAGGTATCCTGCCGCTTTCACTACCGCATCACCCGCGATGACCCCGAACTGGGACTACCCAAGCTCCTGGTAAAAGGCTACACCATTCATGCCGCAGTCAATCGGGAAGGCAGGCTTGTCCAGCTTCCGGAGGAAATCTCCGCAAAACTGCAGGGTCTTATAAAAATGAATCTACCTCAACAATAGCCATTGACATTCAAAGGACATCGTTGTATATTTTTCCTCGCAACGCGGGGTGGAGCAGTTCGGTAGCTCGTCGGGCTCATAACCCGAAGGTCGGAGGTTCAAATCCTTCCCCCGCTACCAAGACATATCAAGGGGTTACAAGTCAAGTACTTGTAACCCCTTTTTTTGTAACCGAAACTTGTAAGCGTATTGTAAGCAAATTTCGAAAAAGAAGGCTCCAAGGAAGGTAAGGGTCAATTTAAGCACACTCTGCCGCCCCGGATTCGACTGGGCCACGTCCAGGCTTAGGTCTATGGCCATGGATGTGGAGTACACCCCTGGTAGCTTCCGGTCATTTGAACTGATTTTTCTCTAATTGTTTTTGGAAGAGACAAAAACCGTTGCGGTCCCAATACAAAATCTTGTTGATATCATGCTGACGATTGCAAAAGGCTGGATAGATAGACCATTGATCGCATCATGACACAGCTACGCGCGTGAAAAAAGATGCGGTTCTGTTGGCGCCTACCAAGGAAGAATCTTATCCAGGCATTACGAATGGCCGCCTTTGCCTACAAAAATTTTTTCGATTTAAGATATTTGTAAGTGGTCCGTCTGTAAACTCTTTCTAATCAAATAAATCTCAGTTTGAAACTTCTTCGCGATATCTGAGTACTGAATTATTTGCCTTAACTATGTAACCATCTCTGCAACTTTCAGTCTTATGTCTGGGCTTTATATTTCTGACCGTCTACATAGCTTTCTTAGGCAGGGTTATGTAAGTGAGAACTTCCTCTCCAAAATCATTGGGATAGCTTGCGACTTCACGCTTCTCATAGTCCGTGGTTTCCTCGTTGAATTGCCAGTAATAGAGTTTACCATCTTCCCAAACCATATCGTCAGATCTCAACATACCTTCATATGTCCAGATAGCTATAAACTCACCGGATGAAGGCATTTCGTTGTGCATTACAAATTTCATTTTTCCAACCTCGCTATCTTTTATCTTGAAGATTTGATACCAATAAAGCTTCCTGCTGCCAGCCCGGATCTAGGTCTTCTATTCCCTTCTAACCATCGTAGTATTTCTTGAGACAACTTATGTCTCGTTGTACGCCAATATGTTCTATTGGAATCTTCCTGTGCTAAAGAGCGGATGCTTTGGCTTTCTCTTGAAAAATATCCACCTTGGTTTCAAGGCATGGCCTTAAATTCAAGTCGTTTGCCCCGATGCTGAACCAACTGGCAGGTTTCTGATAGAAATCGAGCCCTCGTCCGATTTTGATGATCCATCCATTATCGATACGGATCTCGCGGTCATGCATGTTTGGGTTCAGATCGATATCCAGAACAATATCCATCTCCAAAAGGCTCTGCTTTAATTCACCAAGACGGTCGTTTATTTCTATCATGTTTGTACCGTCATCATAGCTTGTGACCAACTTAATCCGTTTTATGGAGGCATGTTTTAAGACGGCCTCACAGAATCTCACAAAATTTTGGATCTGGTGAGTCAATCTTATATATGGGTCCTCAACAACAATCTCCCGGGCATTCGCGATGTATGGGCCAATAATGGACTCGTAGCTATGACCTGTATCGCCATACAGAATTGTGAAATGCTGCTCGCGTGGTTCGGAGTCGGCTGGGGATTGCTCTTGTTCCGGAATGATAGTTCCAGGTAGGTCAACCTGACTCATCGCTGGTGGTTGTTCGTCTATAATTGTCGGAGTACCTGCTTCTTTTGAAATGACGGGTTCAGCCTCGATCTCGAATTCGTTTGCAAGCGTCCTGCGTAATGGATGCTGAGTCGCCACTGCGTTGCGGGATTCCGGGCAAAACACGACGACCTCCCGCCCATCGGCTGCACGATAAGACATATTGATATTCGCGAATTCGTCATCGGGCTTCCGCTTATTCATCTGCTCTTTGACCCGGCGACGACATTCAACCGCATAAGCCACGTATTCCTCGAATTCGGCGTCGCTTGGTGGGCCATCGGGATGGAGAATTTTCAGCAAGGCACAAACGGTTTTCTTGATACCCTTTTCGTCGCGCCCCTCGACCGATTTGCCGAGTCGAATCCGCTTGGTGACCTCCTCATAGCGATTGGTATGGGAGAATTGGTGATGAAAAGCCTCGGCAAGATAGTCCGTAATAAATCCGTAGTTTGAGGTTAAATAATCACTGCTGTTCTTCGGCATCTCCCAGCCCGGTAGATAGCAGGCAAAGCGGTCCATCACAGCCAGATCGAACTCCTTGGGTAACGGCATGAACAAGTCGTGTTCGGTGGAGTTTACCACTTGCTCGATGGAGTAGTCGATGTTGCCGACAAAGGCCATACTGGCATCTGCGATTACCTCGATTCCTCGTGAGAATCTTCCGTTTGCGAGGTAATCCTTCATGATCTGGATGGTGTCTGGGTCTTTAATTTTAATGCCCCCAACCTCGTCGAATGCCACAGTGTCCCAAAAACCAACCAGCCCGATACGATGTCTGGCATTGTTGTAAAACAAGGTGGATTTTGTCGCTTGGCCGCCGCTTATCAAGGTTGAGTATGGGGAAAACTCGCTGAAAAAATAGGATTTACCTGTACCCCGCGGACCCAATTCAACAAAATTAAAGTTCGGCTCAACCAGGGGAGCCAACCGTGCAACGAAGTGCAGCTTGAGCCGATGTGAAAGCCTGCTGCCCTCCAATCCAACGGATCGTAAGACGATATCCAGCCACTCGTTTCGACTAAACCGTTTTCGCCCTTCGGCATATCCTTCAAAATCAAATCGGCTCAGTTGGATGGGCCTTAAATCTTCGATGTAAAAAGCGTAATCGTCATCGTCGATCTCGTTATAACCGATTGTCACCTCGGCCCAGATGCCCCCTTCAAGAAGCCGGTTATTATCACGGTAAAATTTTTCCGAAATGGCAATCCGTTGCGAGTTGAAGTTTTCCAGAGCAGCCCAGTGTCGCTTTTCCTTCTCCACATACCGCACATGTACTTTGTCGAAAAACCGGTGCTTCCCCTTCGTCGCCACCTTTGACTGTGCAGCATTTGCCTCATCGGCGCGGACATAGTTGTCTTGCAAAGTGGCAATCACAGCCTCCAACCCTTCCTGTATTTCAGCTATGTCGTCGCTGGCGCAATAACGCGCTAAAAGAAACTCAAGAACAAACGTGGGGACATTGGTGCCCTTTTTAATACGATGTAGAAGATCTTTCCGTACTGCTTTGCCGCTAAAAACATCAAGCAACTTGGTATCCAAAGCGTCAATATTCATAATTACACCGTATAATCCGTTTCAAGTTCCAGTTTGCAGTAAGTAGTCAAGGTGGTCGGATCTAATGCCTTCACTGTAAACCGCCCCTCAAATTCGAGATCCATCCTCAAAGTTACCGGTATAGTCTGGCCAGATTTAATTAATAATGTATGCGTGGCAGGGTTTACTGAACCTCCCATTTTCACCTCACCCACGACATTGTTCTTTTTGTTGTGGGCTTCCAGCAGAACTTCAAATTCTGCCCCCATCGAGAACAGGTCGGCAGCGCCAGCCGAAATCTCAACTACCGGCAATCGTGTCGTTATCTTGGTAGCGCCTCGTTTATAATTGAGAGTGATTTTCGCTTGCGGTACAAACTTTCCATCAGCCTCTTGCATCTTAACTACAATTACCGGCACAACAGCCTCTTGCAAGGAAGCGCCTCCATGGAAGTACCACTCGCCAGCACGATAGGGAACCATGGCGCGAGGTCCGGCAATCTGGTTGAAGTCCCCCCGGATGCCCAGATGCTGTGCTGAAATGACGTAATTTCCCGTATCGGACACCCCGTCACCTAGAAGACATCTTTCATGGACGTTGATCCATTTCCCCTGCGGTTTTGCGCACACGTCACCGGCCTCCGTGGCCGTGTTGAGATAAAACCCATGGTCGGTCACGACGAAGGCATCCTTGAATCCCAAGCCGCGCAGCTTATGGATAGCCACCCGGATCGATTTCAACGACTCATGGATAAGCCGCAACGCCATCTCGGGGGTAGATTCCATATGTTGATCGATGGTTGTGCTGCGCAAAACAAAAAGCTCGACGCCTCCATCGACCTTGCCTTTGCCGCGAACAAACTCGGTCAACGACATCTCGGCAAAGCGATCTCCAAACCGTTTTCTCAGCACATCCATGCGCTGTGTCACCTGTGGTAACGGCTGGTCACCCAGGACCACAACGACTTGATCGTCTTTGCGAATCAACTTCAGCTCACTGCCAGCGCCGGGCAAAAGGCTCGCCATGCCGACCGGGGTTATACTAGGAAGCTGAGCAAATGCGGCGTGCATCTCCACCTGACCGTCATCAACCAGCTGTTTTTCCAGTTCCACCCCGAGTTCATAACGCAAGGCATCTATGAAAAGTACAGCGACCCGGCGACCGCTCTCCTGTAATTTGGGTGCAATCATTTTGTCGAACACATCACAATTTGCCAAGCGACCGGCAGGCGGCCACCCAGACTGTTCGAGATGTCGGATAAACACGCCTTGTACCTTGTCGACCAACTTGCGATAGGCAACCCGGGCATAAGGAATCACCTCATCAACCCCGTCCTGCTTGATCAGTAGGTCTCGTTCAGCCTGTTCAAATTCCCGCTGCAAGCGATCAACTTCCCGCATGCTGGAGGTGTAGAAATCAATCAGGGCCTCTTGGGTTTTGGCATGGTCTGGTAGTTGACGATCCGCATCCTCGCAGGCTTCCACCAGACTCACTGCTGCCTGGAGGAGCTGCCACTGGGCCTGGTTTTCCCCGCGTCCAATCCAGACCGAAGACTTGTGCCGCCCAAGCATCTGCCGCAGCTTGTCGATGTTGTCGCGCTTCAGTGCATCCACCGCCTGGGCGAAAAAAGACCGTTCTTCAAACGGAAATGTGTCGCGAACCCCCAAATCCTCCAGGTCCTTGCACACTTCGCGCAGGCTAAGGTCGGTTTCAATCGTCTCCGCCCGTTCGATGTAAAGAGGCTGGTTGGCCGTCGAGTCCCGCAGTCGGTCGCAGAGATCCTCGATCAAGGGTCGAGCTTCAGCCACGGCGCAGGGCACATCCGACAACGCACCGGGAAGCGTTCCCGGCAGATCGTAGACAAATTCACTGAACAGCAAGAAACGCCACAGCTCATCAGCAATGGGGGACCAATTCTTACTTTTGGTCTTCAGCTTGAGGCCCAAGGTGTTGGAGAGCAGTGTTCTGATTTCCAGCACCCAGGCGTCGCTGGATTTTAAAGACTCCAACTGCTTTGCCGTCGGGGCCAGCATGGCAAAGAGAATGTCTCGCGCCGACTCCACCTTCAGATGCGCCTGAAGTGTCGGCCATCCGGCACCGCCACCCACGGCATCGATCACGTCAAAGGTCGGGTTGGGGTTGTCGGCAAAGATACGGCGGATTTCTGTCGCGTGGTCAGCCTTGGCTTTCAGGCAAAGGCTCTGAAACTCATCGCCGTCCCCCCCGGGGAACTCGGCTCCAACAGCACCATAGATGGCAAAGGGGTCCTGCTGCCGACCCTCGTCGGTCAGAGGTTGGGCCACCGGGACATAGATCAACAGATTCTCGAACTTCGCCCCTGGCTTCCCAAGCTCCTGAAGCAACGCAAGTGCTTGCTCGCGGCTTTCAATGCTGCTCTCCGTGGCATCAACGACGGCACATTTGTCAGCAGTCATGTCACAACAAAGGTCACGGTAGCGCCGCTCAGGGTCATAGACGACGAGAACGCTGGCCTTCTTCAGCTTCGGCCTCAGTACCTCTTCCTGGATAAACTGTTTAATCGTCATGGTTATCACGTATCCTTGATGTCATCGTGCTTTGACCTCGGCAATGATCCTTTGCAGGTCTGCACTGCTCAAGTCCCGGGGCTGCCACTCAGTCGTCGTTGTCACCCGGCCGCCACGGCCAACCTTCTCGACCTCCACTTCATGCCAGAGTTGGTCGTCAAGATCGTGAGCGATGGCGTAACTTCGATCCTTATGGCTGGCGCGGACGACGCGATCCGGCCAGATGGAAAGAGCCAGGTGCGCCCAGTCATACTCACCGGCTTCCAGCTTTTCCCAGGTTTCTTTGAGGCGGGCTTTCCACTGGCGATGCTGAAAGAGATTCCACAAAGGCGCAGCGGTGATCTGCACGCCGTCGTTGAGATTGGGCTCCCAGAACCTGGCGATCTTTAAAAGCTCGTCACGGAAATCTTTCAGCTCGAGTTCGAGATCGCTCAGACTTTCAAGTTCTTTTTCTTCGGCGGATGACCGGTTGGACTTGCCGCGCAAGATAGCCGCGTCGTCTGACACCTGTTTGAGTTTAGGGTCGACGAAATCATTCACGCAGGTATAAAGCGTCTGATCCGTCAGACGGTGGTAGTAGAGCCAGAGTGTGTGAGAACCTGATGGCGTTGAGAGTGGCCAGTAGATGGGAGACTGGCGGCGGCTTTTGCTGTAGCACTTGAGATGGTCGGTGAAAAAGGCAGCGAGGTGATGGAAGTAGTCTCGCAGGGACTTCACGCCGAGAATCTCGCAGACTTCCTGCTCAATAGCTTCGGCACGGTCTTTCCAGATAACCTCTATAGCTTCGCGGGTACGTGTTACAATATCTTCTGGGTGACCCTCGTCATCCATCAGGATGCCGACCCAAGAAATGCGAAGCGGGTAATCGGTGGGCACTTCCTTTGCATCGGCGGGTAAGCCATCAGTGTTCTGAAGCATGCCGGGAGGACATATAGGCAATGGGGCGAAGGGATCGGATAACTCTGATGGCTGGAGCTCGCCGGTAGCATAGCGGATGTCCCAGCGGCCTAAGGTGGTTCCCAAGAGATATGAAGCGAGGGATCGGGCTCGCTCTTCTGTGGAATCATTAATTACCGAATCTACACTTTCGTCAGAAGAATCTCCTTCGTCTGGGTCTTCACCATCTGAGGTGGCCGTACCATACCGTATCTGGAGTGCTTCAAAAAGGTCTGAGCAAAGCATTGCCGAATCTTCGGAGCTTAGACCGTATCCTTTTCTGACTAGACTTTCGTTATCCTCTTTCAACAAATCAGAGGGATTAAATGTAAGGCTGTTCGAATTCGCGCCTTTATTAAGATCGAGATATGCGAAAAGGAACTCGTGGAACGGCTCGTAATGACGATATGCCAATCTCCGCAGCCGGACTTCGTCAGCCACGAACTTTTCCAGCTTACTAGATTGTGATTCTGTGATCTGGGGCCATGGGACCAGTTTGACCTTCCCTTCAAGAAAGTTGGGCCAGAGAAACTTCTCTCCGTAGAACCGCATGAATGCAGACGCGATATTCGAGGCGGTGATGGCCAAAAGAAGCCCCGCGCTACAGTTCATTGGAAATGCCATTGGTCTGCTGCCAGTCGGGATACAACCAGCTGGGACTGCGTATGGAACAAATCGTGTCGCTCGACGAGTCCAACTGATACCTGGTCTGAAGTAGAAGTCCTTGCCCTGAATAAGGCGAGACTCCGTACCATATTTGAGGACGTAGGTGCGAAGTTCTCGACCGTTGGACTTCCAATTCAGAACAACGAGAAGCGGAGAAAACCAGGGCTGGGATGAGCCGCTTAATACGAGAGGAACGAACCTACTTGATTCGCGATCTCCACCGTCTGCAAATGGGAGAATATTTGGTGAGATCTCACAATTTGGAACTTCCCACAAGCAACGAACGAATCGAAAATTGTCACCTGTCCGCAAGCCCTTGCGAACCTCTCCAATTGTTGGCTCGAGCTTCGGTAATACTGATAGCTTCTCAAGATTATCTAATCCAACCCAATAGACGTATGGGTGACCCTCCAGGTTTTCAAAGTTTGAAACTGAACTGAAAAAGGATTTCAAAGGTTTCAGCTTTGCTCGGATGGCCGAGTGAATTGAATCAAGCAAACCAACCTCGCGGTCAGGAACCGAGAACTCTCTAAACCAAAAGGTGAGCGGCTTCGGGTAGGGGAAGCTTTTTCGCCTAAGTATGTAGGCGGCAGCTTCGACCATGGCGTCGTCCATAACTGCCTCCCCAAGGTCTGCCATGGCCACGAGGTGAGCAGTGTCCCTCACTACATAATTTCTCCATTCGATGAAGCTGGTGGTGAAAAAGCATGCACGACTCGTAATTGCTCCAAGATATCCATCCAGCGATAGTTTGAGTAGAAATCGATCAACGAATGCTGCGTAGATGTCGTTCCCACTCCTCGGATAAGTCTTTTCGGCATCCTTTTTGTGTTTCTTCGAAAAGGCCCCAAACGGCGGATTCATCACCACTGCATCAAAACGTTTACGGCAGAGGTCGACGAAGGCAAAACCTCGGACAGTATCGTTGGAGAATAATCGCCGCTGGTAAGAATCAGCGTCGGTTCGCTCTGCATAGAAACGCAGAGCATCTATGACCCTCTGTTCAGCTGTATGCCAGAAGTCCTCGTCTTTGGATAAGTCGACGAATTCAAAATGCTTTGACTCACGTTTTGGAGCCATTCCAGGCAGAAACTCCATATCTCTTTTCTGCTGGAAGATGAAATCTTTGTACTTCTTGTGTGCATCTGCAATGGCCTCCTTGATTTCTTCCTCGATCTTCAGCAGACTTCCCGCTTCGCCAGCGAATTCCATTTTCTCGAAGATAATCTTAACCAACTGCCCCAGCACCTTCGGCTGCAATTGCTCGGTGAATTCTTCGAGCATATCGGCTTCACCAGGCATGGGCTCGGCGCACACAATGTTGGAACGTTGAATCTGGGGCCGTTCCAGAGCTTTAACGTTCTGAGCCTGCCAAGACCGCTGCGCCCGCAGCCAGAGCGACAGCCCGGCGATCTGTACTGCGCGGGGGTCAATATCGATGCCGTGAATGTTACGCTCAATAATCAGGCGTGGCACATTGCGCAGAAAGATATCTTTATCATTGTAAGTTTCATGGAGTGGCTTATGTTCCTCGGTCCGGATAAAACCATCAGCACCACGCTGCACTTCGATCTCCCAGGCTTCCTCATAGATACGTTCAAAAAGATCGAAGGCATAAAGCCCGAAATGCATGGACCCACAGGCGGGATCAAGCATCTTGATATCGCGAGGGTCTTTGAGCGGACGATGCAGAATGTGAACCGGTTGCTTGAGCAGTTCTTCCTGCGTCAGCTCTTCGTCGGTGTCTTCCTGTGCTGGGGCCGCCTCACCGGCCGCCAGAAAAATTTCATTGGGTCGGCGCACCAGATAACGACATGAATCCTTGAGCAAACTTTCCCCCTTGGTCATCTCGTACCAGATGCGGCCGAGGGTATTGTCGGTGAGAAATTCGACAACATAGCGCGGGGTAAAAAACTGATTGCGGACCGCCAATTCCCGGCTGTTCCGTGGGGCAGCAGATCCTCCTTGTTTCGGATCACGCATTGCCTTACGTTCATTTGGGTCGTTGAAATACTGGTAAATCCAGCCAATGGTCTCGTCTTCGGCCCAGAGCGGATCGATATCCGGATGGTTGATCTCCTGTAGCACACTGAGCAGTGCCGCCTCGCGGGGAAACAGACGCCCTTGTGGGCTGAAGCGATCAAAAAGAACCGGCAGATCAACGGCAAACTCGTCAAAAATACTGAAGATAAACAGACGATAACAGGCACCGATTTCTCCCAATGCTGTGCCTGCCAGACGCTGGTAAAGCTGGAATCCCTTGGACTGGTACCCCTTGGCAATGGACTCGATCAGCAGGCCCCTTGCTTCGGCCATTCGCAGGGCACAAAGACGATTGAGAATGGTGAAGGCCTGCTCACGAACGATGCGGTCAAGAACATCCTGGCGGGCCTTTTTTGCCTTGGCGGGTGTCCCGGTGTTGGCGGTTGCGAGGTAGTGCTCCATGGTGTCGCGGAGCAGGCGGGCCGTCTCACGACGTGCGTCGTCCAGTTCAAGTCTGGCCAGATCGGTCACGTCACCGGTCTGTGGGTCAAGACCGTAGTCGTTCTGCAACTGACGGGTGAACTCCTCGGCCAGCAGTGAGCGGGTATTACCGACAAAACGGGCAAGCCGGGTTCGGGTCGTTTGGTCAAAGGACATGGCAATAATTCACTCCAGCTATAAATCATCGCAGCGGCTTACCGGCCACCCCGGAAAATTTCGATTCCATGCCTCGAGATTGACGACTACGCAGGATAAGGCCACGTCACGATTCCACCTTCTGCTGGGACGCCCGCAGGGCAGTTCATGCTTGAGGTCCTTGGCGAGCCTGGTCGTCAACGCATCATCAAGGGAAAGAAGGCACAGATAACGAATCGGTTTTTCGGTAATGTCCTCTGCCCATCGATAGACAAAACTATCGCGAAACTTATATTTCAATACACTCTTAAGCTTATTGAATCCGTCACCACTCCTCAGATCATCGTCATTTCGGAAGTCTTTAACCTCGATGAACAGGAAGCATTCATCCAGCTCCACCACCATATCAACCGCTTTCATAGCGTGTGAAAGCCCATGGAAAGTAGGGTGGGCAGAGTCTTGCTGATCAAAAATAAAGCCATTGACGGCATCAGGGAATTCGAACTCAAAACCATCGCAAGGAATTCTCACTGACCCAACCCTCCCATAGAGCGACGCACATCTGCGTCAACCAGTTCGGCATAGGCATCGTCGATGGCATTTGGTTCAATACGCTCATAGTCACCGGTGCTGTGAATAGTTACGCCATCCTCACCCGGATACAGCGCATGGAACCGCACCTGGTCGTCATCCTGTCTCAATAAGTCTATCCATTTGAGAGTAACGTAATCGTGAGTGGACAAGATCACCTGCTGCCCGGCCCGACACATTGTCATCAATGAATCGACCAACAACTTCAAAATGGATGGGTTCAGATTGGCTTCCGGCTCATCCCAAAACAACGGTCCGGACACGCCCGGGTTCACCCGACCATTCTGCACGAGCCTTTGCAGCATACCGAGCTTTCGAAAACCTTCGGCCGCTAAATCCACCTCAAGCATCTGCCCATCCTTGGGCTTGTAGTAGAACTGTTTCTGCTTCATCAGAACAAACTCACCACCGCAAGCGGACTCCAACTTGTCCAGAACAGCGATCTGGACCTCGTTGAGATTGTCACGAAGAGGTGGCGTCTCCAAAGCCTGGCAGAGGTCAAAATAGGTCTCGTCGGTTGATATCTCCCGCTGGAGATACAGACTAGAAAACCCTGGGAATGAACTCAACATTTCCTTTGGTGGCAAAAACACGGGAACCAATTTGTAGGTTGAAAAGTTGCTCTCGTGAGTGACAACTATTTCCTTCATATTTGATGGGAAAGCAAATGCAACCGTTATGTCGGGGTCGAAGGAAGCGAGCACTTCGGCTTTCTGCTGACCTTCGCGACACAGGCGACCGATTTTCTTTTCGGGTTTGAAAACTCCAAAAAGTTTCCTTGTCAGCAAATCGGAAAGGTTGTCCTCATCAAGTGCGGCAGGCGTGGGTTTTGCCGCGCAGAGCGCATACATCAGTTTGAGCAGGTGGGACTTGCCGGTACTGTTTTTGCCGATTAACACATTCAATCCAGGTGAAAGCTCAATCTCTGCATTGGAGAACGCAGTAAAATTATTAACTGTCAAAGATGTGATCATTGCTATTCCTCCCTCTCCTGTGATTCCGCATCCAAGACCAACGACACATCCACTTTGTCATGCTTGAGAACCTCTGACCTTAGCGACTCCAAGGATTTCAGCAACGAGTTGAGGGCATCAAGCGATTGGATACGAGATGGAATTGCAACCTTTCTGGTCCAAACACCTTCGGCACGGGCTCGATCCATCCTTTCATTTTCCCTCTCCTGAGCCCGTTTGTTCGCGACATCTTCGATTCTTCGCCGGATATCCTGAATTTGTGAATGGATGACGTATTCACGCGAGAGCAGTATTTTTAGACCATTGAGATCTTCCCGCGCCTCCAAGGCAAGCTCATCAACTTGAGCAAGC
Source organism: Desulfobulbaceae bacterium (assembly GCA_016278675.1). GTDB lineage: Bacteria > Desulfobacterota > Desulfobulbia > Desulfobulbales > Desulfocapsaceae > Desulfopila_A. Next base: position 65,833 of record JADQBJ010000041.1, read on the forward strand.
ACAGCAGAACATTCTTCCTGGCTCAATTCAACCCAGCCGGGAAGTTTCTGCAATTCCTGTTCAGTGGTTTTCAACCGTTCTCTCTGCTCGGAGGCCATAGCAATTGCGGCGTCCCGAGTGTGAGCCTTGATGGAGGTCAACATCGAGTTCAGATTTGGGACATGGGTGTGAAAATTCTCATAGCCAAGGCGTTGTGACATCTGTTCAAGTTCATCTGCCAAATCCTGGCGGAGCCTCCCGGGAACTCCCGAATCGGGCATGGCTTCAATGTCGCGACGATGCTGCTGAAGTTCCCGAACGGTTTGCTCCAGGCCATTTTTTAGCGCCCGGTCCACCTCGGTGGCCCATTTCAACCCGTCATAGAGGGGTGATTCTTCACCGCCCAACCGTTGCGGTGCATCGGACGCGTCCGTCAACAGCACGTCAGCCAGTTCCTGGTGAAGAGAGCGGATCACATCGCCACCCGGAAGACCCAGGGTATCCAATTTTTCCGCCAATGGCCCAAACTGATGCTGAAACTTTGGAAATTTCTTCGTCGCGGTCTTGCTTATTTCGACCTCTAGGGGGATAACCGTGTCGCCAACCAGTTCGGTCAAACGCGTGGCGGCCCGGGCCAGGACTTCGTTTGATGGCCGCTCGTCGCGCAGCGATACGCCGACTACCTTAAATGAATTGTTGGTACGGAGCGCATCGATGGCCTGTTGCCCATTGACCGTCACTTCTCGCCCTGAGACCTTTATTTTGATTTCTCCGGCAACCAGCATGGCTGCAACGAGGTAGCGCAAGGTATCCTGCGACCAGCCGAAGGGCGCATCGGTAAAGTGCTCGAGCATCCGTTTTCCTTCAACCGTGCCCAAACGGTCAATATAATCGCGTATGCTCACCACTGCTTTGTGGTCGGTTTTGATATGTGGCGTCCCCCCGGAAACCTGAACAAGTCCCAAAGGATCAACAGCTGAACTGATGGCCTTGAGGTTTCCAACTCGGAGAAACTTTTCGGCCAATGCCGTCTCAGCCCGTACAGGGGCCTCGCCATAGCGGTCGAAAACTTGCTCGGCGACATCGCCAAGATGTTTTTTAGTGGCATCTATCACATCTGCATTGACACTATCGACGGCTGTCGTTTGACCACGAAAAACAAAGGACCCCTGCGACAAACAACGTTTCAGCAGATGTTCAAGCTCGCCGGTCAACTTGGTGGCACGGTCGGTCTGGGCAGCGCAGTACTCTTTGACTTCGGCGTCCGGATCGTTTCGATAGCGCTGATGGATTTCTCGGCAACGATAAATCTCAGCGACTTTGTCATCGATATCCGATGATGTTCTGCCAAGCAGATAGACGGTGTTTTGGGCGCTGCGCTGGCGGGATTCTTCAATATGCCGGGTTCGGGCCGTGTCATAGTCCTTGGGATCGACAAACTCCACAATCGTCTGGATGGTTTCCCGCTCGCCCGCTAGAGGCGACACCATTGAACCCACCATTGCCTTGAGCCCTGTGGTAACGGATAGGGTGCCTTGTAGTCGTGTCGAAGGTAGTGGGCTGAAGGCATCGCGTAGCGCTTCGTTATGAATGCGCCGCGTCTCAATAGACCGCAAAGGGATCTGGGCTCGCTCCTGGTCGATATCGTTCAACTTTTCACTGAAGAAACAGAGGTTGCCATCCTTTTCTCCGAAGGGGACAAACGAGTCTGAAATCAGGTCCTTGATCGCGATTTCAACTTGATCACGATGTGACGGAGCATCAATGGCCGGGTGCATTAGGTTGCTCACGTTTTGCGGTGTCACCGGCATATTCCCCAACACCTGCAGAACGGCAACAGTCTTTGCCACATCTTGGTGAATGCCTGTTGCAAATTCCCGGTGTGTTATCACCTTGCCGACAGCCTTATGGATGGAGGGAAAAGCTCGGCGAATGTCTTTGTCGAGGGCATCATAAAGCGTGACCGTTGTCGCCAGCCAGCCAACAGGCCTGTTGGCTGTGGGTTCCTGGCCACCGGGGCCTTCAACCAGAATATCCTGAATCACCTTGATGGCTGAGCGTAGGCCGATGCCGCCGGTGGACTTGGCCAGCGCACCCAAGAGGTGCAACAGGATGTCAAAATGGGCAGGCAAGAATGGATACAGGTTGACGAAAGTGGTTTTTTCGAAATCTGAGTCGTAATAGCGGGCGTCCTGCAGTTTGGTATTGTGGCGTAATGCCTGGCCAAACTTATCGAAAAGTCTTTCGAGTTCCTGCTGGCCGCCCGGAGATTTGCCGAGAAGGCGACGATAGCAAATTTCCTTGATATCGCTGGATTCAAGGTCGATTTGAATGGGAAAGCGGTCTTTGAGTTTGTACAGTTCGGGAGAATTGAGGGCCGCACGCGGATCATCCTCGGTCAGAGTCTGCTGAGCCGTTCCAATGATCCACGCATTCCCTTCGCCAATAGTTTTCAGGTTTTCAGCGAGACCCTGAAGATTGTGAATGAGATTTTGCCGCGAAGCGACATATTGGCCGACCTCATCAATGATAAATACGATGAACTCTTTGCCTGAAGTCTGGCGAACAATATCGAGCATTTCCTTGACGCGTTCATTTTCAAATCTTACGAAGTCAGTCGTTTCCGTATTGAAAGCTGTCGGTGATTTGAAAAGTTGCGGGTACATCTCATGAGCAATTTCAGGAATCAGGCTGTCAATCACCAGCGGATCGTTTTGCACTTCTTTCCACGGCGTCTCTAATTCATTCTGAATGCAATTTATAAACTCTTCATAACGACTGTCCTTCTGAAGTCGCCGCTCAAATGCCGCAACCTTGAGATTTCGGGAATAACCAGCCCACTGCAACACCTTGTAATAAAGAACGGTTGATACGTCCTCCATGGTGGCCCCGGCCAGCATTTCACTAGCAAGATCGAGAAGCACCACAGCTGCAGAATGCCTGCTGGCTAGAGCCGCCAATTGCGCCCTGGTCTGAGACCTATTGAACCTGTCCTGGAGATACTTGAGAAACGGTGTGCCCTCAATTGTTACACTTTCATCAAGGGCAAGCCCCAAGTATTTTGTGAATGAACTTTTGCCGGAACCATAGAATCCTGAGACCCAAACACCGACCTCGTTCTCTCCACCCATATCCATCGCGGATTGCATGAGCCTCAGCAAATCATCAAACTGCCTTTCAATGTTGTCGGTGACGACATATTCGGTGATTTCAGCTTTGAGTCGTGCCTCTTGCGATGCGCTATAAGTGATGACTTTTTCGATTGTCCGATAGATATTCTTAGCCGGATCAAACAACTCTTTAATTTTGGTGGTCATGTGTTATTTTCTCCGTTTAGCCGCCAACGTGTACCGAACGATAATTTCCGTCATCGGGATAGAATCCCATAAACTTCAGGCGCGTTTTTCCTGTGCGTTCCCCTGGGTAGAGGAAGACTGTAGACACATAAAACTTTCCATAAAGCTGGCTTTCAATCGCTCCAATTCGCATATATGGATGTAGCGCTTCAAGATCTGTGACGAGCAACAGGGCGTTTGGGATGTCCTGTAGTTCCGTGAGCTTGGTCTCAAGACGTTGTTGTAGAGCTCCTTGTGACAGTGCATTTGCCAAAGCATCATTGGTCCGTTTCCATGCCTGGGGCGCTTTCCGGTCAGCCGCCAGCCAGATTTTTCTTGGGGCGGCTGCAGAAAGTATTGAGGTGATGTGTTCCGCAATGGAAAAGGTATGAACATCCCATCCCTCATTGCGAAGCCTTGAAGTCCAGGCTACAGGCAATGCGCGTTTCACGTCCAGAATTCGAGACGGAGGAAAAACAAAGTAATAAACTGGCTCGTAACTGGCGTGACCAAGATCCCGCCCGTGCCGCATCCTCTCAATCAGTTCATCGAAATTAGCCTTGAGATATGGCACTGGATAGCTCCTCTAGATTTTTACATTGCCACCCGATACGAATGGCTTCACCCGCTATCTGCACAAGAAACACACCCTTCAAAGATAAACGTTTCAATTCCGTGACGACATCTGAGCGATCCATGCCCAAAAGTGCCCAATCGGAATGGGCCACAACCGTATTGTCGCCCAGGCCGGAAAAATGAAGATCGTAGGCCAAAAAAATGGCGACGTTGGGTTCGGTTCGGAAAGAAATAATCTTACGGTTTACTTTTTGTCCGCGTTCTAACATGCCGAAGTCGGCGCATGTACCTGTGAGATAACCTGCCACATTTTTAATTGTTTTTTCTGACCATGGAGTTGTTGTCAGACCAGCTTGAACAGCTTTGGTAACAAAAATCTGTGCTTCACTGTTCGAAATGGACTCATGTCCAGCTGCATAGGCAGGCCAATAAACCTCGCAAACAAAATCTTCCAATATTTGATTGGCACGACAGGTATATACGAATAGCAACTGTTCTACCTCTCGACTCGAGAGGTTTGGTCGCATAATCTTCAAATACTCAGCTGGTTTTCCATTGTTTACAAGTAACCGAGGAGCGAAGCACCCACTTATGAGATTACGCAGCCGACGGGCCGAAATTCCTGGAAAGCTACCGGAGTTCAAAGCCTCATCAAATAATTGGGTTGAGGACATCCCTGGGGTCCAAACATTGAGAAGAGCGTTGGTCTCTTCTATCATGCCCAGGCCGGTCCCAAGCTGGCTCGTGTATCGTTTTTGTTTCATGACCTATCCGAAAAAAACGGGAATGTTTCCCGTTGATGCTCAAATCCATTGAGATAAAAGGCTGCAACATCTTTCCAAACTGACGTGTCCCGCAATGCCGACAGGTGGCCGACTTTGACGGGTCCTTGCGATGTTTTCTGAGCACTGCCCGCATACCCACGAAGGAATTGCGTTGCAGAGTCCACATCTCTCATAACATCAGTAAGTCCCACATTGATTTCATCTTTGGCGACTGCTTGAAGCGCCTGTTCTATATCTTCCGGCAACCGGAAAAGGTGAAATACATTGCCAACGCCGATCCGGTCGTCATGGACCACTGCCGCAGCGGAAACGACACCCTGATACTGCGCGTGGATATACGTCCGTGGGAAAACCGGTGCGAGAAATGCCTTGCCGTTATTGCCGCAAAAGGAACTCGTCCACCACCGAGGGTTAGCCAACTCACCGAGAAACCCTACAGCAACGCGCAAAAGTGCCAGCTGTTTGATCTGCTGTGTATTTAGAGTCATAAAAATCCTATCTCTGTGGCGAAATCACTCGGTTTCAGCTCCTCTATTACGCACCCACTCATCAATTTCGTCTTTCTTGAATTTCCAGAGACGACCGATCTTATGGGCAGGCATATTGTGCTTATCAATCCAGCGGTATACGGTGTCACCACTGACGCCTAGGTACTTGCCTATTTCTTCAACTGACAACCAGCGGTCTTCCATCTCCGCCATTTCTTTCATCCTCATGGTAGATTAGATATTGCATAAATTTAACCTGAAACTGGGTGTATTCCCAGAATGTAGACAATTTGAATATATTAGGGTAGAACCCGATAGTCAATTGCTTTAGTCAGCATAGTTCTGCACAAGCCTGCATCCAAAAAGTCGCCTCATCCCCCTGCACAGCACGGCGGTAGTTGGACTCGGAAGTTATTTCAAACATCGCCGCCCCTATGTGATAACTTTCTGGATAGGGTAGAAATCATTAATTCAGAATCATCGAAAATTTGATGAGATACAACATGACAGTTTTAAATTGATGAGGCACCTCTTGGTCACTAAAGGTTTTTGGGCAAATATGGTATTGGATATTCTGCCCATTCCACACTCAACAGAGTGCCACAGCCAAAAAACGTCTCGACGATGGTATCAACGGCAACACCAGGCCTGCAACGCCGCATCAGCTCTCGCACACGAAACCCACAATTCCGGCACTGAATGAAGCAATGCCGATAAATGAGAATGAAGAACTTCGCCCTCCTTCTCTTCCAACTCGCCAAAAGCAAGTTCGGTTAACCATTCACCTGCAAATTTTCGCCATTCCACCAAGTCTTCCCGACCAGCGGAAGCCACAAGACACATCCTTATAGATTCTTCGATGGAGAAGCCATATTCAGAATCGCGGCGATAACGGCGCACAAGAATGCGGAGTTCGTCGGCCAGCGCTGGGTTTCTGGTTATGGCTGCAACAGTTGCCAGACCGTTTAAAATGGCAATTAGCTGAGATCTACTCTTCAAATTGGCGAGAGTGTAGTTACACAATCTGAGTGCTTTTGTGGCCAACTCCGCATGATCGGATGTAATCCTGAAAATTATCGAAGAGTTGACGAGGCCTATAAACGAGACAGCTCCGACCTCCTCGCTTTTGAGCTGTTCTTCAATGATGTGAGCAAGGTCGTCCGGCAAAGCATTTGGATTATCTTCAGCACCTTCGAGCGGCCCCGGAAAGTACGGGCGCGGAAACTCGCAGAGTTTTATAAGGCTTTGCTCTCCTTCTCCAAGGATAATTTCGCGCAGCTTTCCCTCTCCAAGATTTGCCTGAAAATTTTTACCCGAAATCATAATGCGGCCGAAGAAGTCCGCTTGTATTTGAGATGCGGCCACCATGTCCGGGCTCCATCGTGGTTCGTTTCGCATATCTGCCAGTGACTGCATGTAAAAGTCTTCGGCGCGATTGCTGAGCGCCCACTTGGAGAAATGATCGTAATCTATTCCGCATTGGACAATCTGGCGATGGATCAAGGCAGCCTGGGCTAAAGAGGCAAGTCTGCGATAAAAAGGCGGTTCCTTGGCCAGAAGGCGTGTTCTGGCCAGTTCCCCGTCGACCAGTACGAATAAAGCCGAAAACAGATTAATTTCACTCGCTTCACTATCCACGTCATCGTCTCGAATTTGATGTACGAGACGCAACAGGAAAGGCTCGACTTCCGGCCTATCGGGAAGAATGCGCAGTCCGACTTCGAATGCGCCCAACCGAGAGAGCATGTCGCCGTATTTCTCTAGATATTCAAACGCTCTTTCCAAGTCCTTCTGATTGAGATGATCGACTTTTATTTCGGCGGTCAGCGCTAAGTGAGAAGAAAGCAATAGGCAGAAGAGGAAGCCTTCATAAGGATGCCACTCCGTCAGTTGTCCAAGGACTTCGCGACCAGAAGTGACAGCATAATCCCGGATCGAATCACTGCCATTATAAACGCCAACGAGTCTTCCATAATACCGCCGCGAATTCGGAACTAGAGACGAAATACTGCTTTTGCCTGCCGTGATCTCGGTTTTTATCGTCTGTTCAACATGGACCGGCGTATCGCGTATGTCACTGTGAAAAGCATCAACTTCGTCGTCTTCCAGTGCACGCTCTTCCAAAATCTTCCGCCATTTTTCCTGAGCACTAAGTGGAAGATTCACGTCTGAAGCAAATTCTTCCAGAGAACGAATGCGTATAGAAACATCTTCGGAAAGGACAAAGAAGTCATTCAGCACCAGCCGTTGTTGATCGGATGAAAGGACAAGATTAGGTAATCCGCTCTCGCATGCATCAATCATGAGATTCCATGTCCGATCTTCAGCATCATTCAATTCGGCTGAGGCTTTCCCGGCGAGAACGGTACGAATTGCAATGAATAGCGTCGCCCGCTGAACAGAGAAACCACTTGATCCGAAGGCTATCGTAGCTTCAATCTTGAAGCCGTAGAGTTCCCTAAAGCTCTGGTCGTCGAGCAAACTCATACGTATTAGTGGAGGAAAAAGTTTTAGCGTGGTACCCGCTATTTCCGCTCTCACGTATGGATTGTCGGGTATAGAATTGTCCACCTGCGGAAGCTGAGTTTCAGAAACCTCGGCAACCCGGCTGCGGTAATAATCTACAAGCCATTCGTACAACTCGGGGAACTGTTCCTTTATGGGCCTCAGAATCCTATGTTCCACCCAATCCCAGTAAATGTTCACAATGCCTTGTTGGACGTCGGTGGGTGGCGTCAGCAGTAAGAGGATATGTACTGCACGTCCGATGCGAACAATATTATCTGCATTCTTCGGAACAAGGCGGTGTGCCCATCCCCGAAGGTCGATTTGCTCGACGAGCCAGTTTGAACGAGCAGTAATCTCTTCGATATCGGCCTCGTTCTTCCACAGATTCCTGAGCACATGAACAAACCCTTTCAACGTTTCGTTTAGCCAAGGTGCTTCTTCGGGGAGCTGTAGCCAGTCGCTCATTCTGACACGGAGGACGGATTCCCGGACAGCCTTCAGCTCGGCTGTTTCAACCACCCTCCCATTAGAAACAGTTGATTCCTCTAAGCACCGTTTGAGTTCATCTGCACTGACCGGGACGAAGAAGTAGCCAGCCCGGCGAAGCCGCGTCCGATATTCAAGGCGGTCATTATCTGATAAGTCATCGGAAATCTTCACCAAAGAATCAAGCATGTTAAGAGTGGATAAGACGGGCACTCGTTCGCCGTCGCTTTCGATATACGCATGCTGGTTAATAAACCTGTCATCAATAATCTCAACGTCGCAATGTGGGGCAAGAGCGAAAATGCCGACTGTGGGGTGCTCCGGGATAAATTTCTCTTCGATCTCATCAAAGTTGCGCCTACGGCCAACCCTCACTTGCCCAGCCTCTATCCGCATATTTAGTGAAGCTCGGATGCTCTCGATGACTTCCTTCACATCATTGGAAATGATTTCGTAAGAAATAAGGGCATCCGTTTGGGAAATCTCTCTTGGTGACACCACTGCTCTAAGACCTGCACCTTTGAGTTTTCCGAGAAATCCTAGATGCATCAAATATGTGATTGCAAGATCGTCAAGATAAAGGATCGCCCCATCCGCAATGTCAGGCTGATTCGGCCACGGTTTTTCATGCAGTTGCAAATAGGAGTGCGCTCGTTTTTTTTCGTCAGCAGTAATCTGCCCCTTTTGTCTCAGCTTCTCCACAACACTGAGGCAACTGCTCAAGACGGCCGCATGTGCAGAAAGATCTGCCTCTTCCTCCATTAAGCTGGAAAGTCTATGCACAGGGGAAGAACAAACGACGATATGCTGCGTTTCATCACCTTCACGTACTTGCTCCGCCTCTGCAATCAATGCTGCTAAATCATCTCCAATCTGAGCAGATAAATCACTGCTCGCAGTGGTGGTAGGGTTGAATTTCTCCAATAAGTCAGTTGCCAGAAAATCCCGAACCTTGCGTGCACCTGCTATACGGCTAGGTTGATGGAACTCGGCTTTCCGGCGTTCCTCAAATATCCACCCAAGGGTTGAATGTGGAATATAAACAATTTCGAAGGCATCGAGCGTCGCATCTAATATCTTCAGAAAACTCAAGGTGAGCAGAGCAGTTGCATCTAAAGCAGCAACTTTTCCGCCGACATCAAACTCCAACGGGAGATGCTTGCCGCTGAAAGCAGGAATTGCGCTTCTCCGCCTCGGATCAGTCTCAAGGAGATTGGTAAATGCTGGAAAGGTTGTAAGATCAATGAGAGTTCGATTAAGTGACTGCGCAGCAAGGAAGATTGGCATTTGGCCTTGTGCAAGCAAGCGCCATGTTTCTGATTCGTGGCGATCCCATTCAGGCTTTCGATCAAGAAGGTCCTTCAGGCTCATTCGTTGGAGAGGGCCATCGGTTCCTGACAGTTCCGCTGCTTTATCGATCCACAAGAAAACCTGCGGATCGTTTTCCCAACCTGCACCTGTTGCGATAAAGTATGCGGCGGTCAGGACGGCAGAATCATCTTCGGCCTTCGCCGCTGCCTCGAAGACTAGAGCCTTGGCCTGGGGTGAACCCAAGTGAAGAGCCAATTGCGCAGTTCCAATCAGATCACGTGCGCTTCTGTCGTCTCTATTCCGGTGCTCATCGGCGATGTATGCGGAAAGGGAAGCCACGTCACCAGTCGCAATCCCGAGATTCACTCTTAATGCACGATAGTTTGCGCCGCCTACCTCTTCGCTAAGTCCCGCCAGCACAGCACGAGATTCAAGAAACGCACCCTCGTGGTATAGGCCCCAAGCGTAAAGCATACGCATTTGATAGGATTGCGATAGCAGGTCGTTGTTTTCTTTTATAAAGTTTACCAGTGCTTCCGATCTGTGAGTGTTGTTGAGGGCATTAGCGAGGCGCTCAGCATCTCTAAGCGAATGCGTCTCTTCAAACAGACTCCTTCCGAATTCGCACAACTCATGCCAGCGGTGATGTTCTTCCAGTTCGGTGACAAGGTTGATCAGATCGCCAAGAGCTCCGGTAGCTTCGTATTGAGTTTTTCGAGATTCAATGGGATCATTCCCTTGGCCATCTGATATAATCCTTCGGAGACTGCTTTCTTGTTCGGCAGGGATTCCATCTTCTAGCAGTATTGCTAGAACTTCGTTCGCTTTCTCGATTAAACCTGCGCGTGAAAGCAACTCGATCTGACGATACCGCATAAGCTTGGCATCGATATGGGCAGCGAGTTGATTGTGGTGGCGAGCAATATAATTGGCAGCTTCTTCGAGGGTCTGCTGGGTAAAGGCAAGGGCGAAACGAGCCATGGCGGCATCAATGGTCATTCCGCCATTTATGGCGATACTACGTTCAATATCTCGTTCAACCACATCTAGATCCAGTTTTATACCAAACTGAAGAGCATAGTGGACGAAACCGAGCGCATTCGGATCACGAAGTTTGCTTTCTAGTCTATTTTTGCCGTGCGATTTTTGCTCCGGGTCGATCAGTTCGAGCCAAAGCGCATACTCATCATCCATTCTTGCTGCGCGCGGACAAGCTAGTTGCTTTGCGGCCTCAACCGCATCGAGAAAGTGATGGTGTGCTGCACGCCGCTCATCCATCGCAACGGCGTCGGATGCTAGAGGAAATTCCCGCGCTTCAAATGGAACATGTGTCAGAACGATAGTTCGAAAATCTTGTGGGACTGTGGGAACCAGGGTTGCTAAAGCTGCCAAATGGTGGAGAGTGGGAGTTTCGTCAAAGTCCGCCTTAGAGAGCGTACCAACAATCTGCGAAGCCTTTTCCCAACGCTCGAGTTGAAGTTGATGCCTTAAAAGAACACTTTTGCCGTCCGAATCCATGTCTCTGGCCATATAGCCGGCAGCATCCATCCAACATTGAGTGCCTTCGACGCCGTCATGATATTCAACGATCATCATACCGGCAGAATGTGAAACGTCCGAATCAATGTTGGCAAGGACGTTAAGTGCCGCTGCCTTATCTCCCTTCTGGGAAATAATGAATGCTTCCGCAATTTTGGCTTCAGTAAAATTTCCGAGATTTTTCGCTAGCTCCAGTAATTCTTCCGCCCTCTCAAGATCCGCTGAACGAGATAATAATCTGGCACACCATGCCAACGCTCCCCCTCTTGTTTCGTCGGAACCACCCGAAAGGTCTCCCTCTGCAAGACGTCTCCCAAGTCTCAAAGACGATCTAGTATGGTTGAACTCTAGGAAAAATCGTGACTTCCTAATTTTTTCAACTTCCTCTTCTATTTTTTCGTCGACAAGCTCTGTCGGAACATTAGAGTTGAAAATGAAATCTCGACCGGTAATCACATTTATTGAATCGTCTCCGGAGGAAATCGACTGTTTACTCTTCTTCCACATCGTTTTCCTTCTTCTTCGTCACAAGACTAACATCCCGACCCGCCAGAACATTCGTTGAGCTATCACCCGAGCGGATGGTTTGCGTAGATGAAGAGTACGTCTTTTTGTAGAAAAAACGCACCATCCAGACAACGATAACTACACCGACACCGGAGAACAGCCATTCTTTGTTATCAATAATCCAAGATATAAGTTTTTCCAATTAAATAGCTCCATTCTGTGACATTTAGCATTGCAACTATTTGTTACTTTCGCCATCAAGCACCAGCGAGTGAGTAATTGTAGGTGGTGACTGAGAAAAAGACCTAAGCACGGAATCAAATTTAGTGTAAAATCCTATTTACCTTACATCGTTTGCCTTTCCCTAAGCAACCCAAAAAAAGACCTGAAGACTGATAGGTTTAGATGTTTCTTCGAAAGGGTGGAAACAGCTAAGCACAGAAAATTGAGCAGAAATGGATTAATTGGCAACTCAAGATAGCAAAAGAATTATTTTAAAACAAATTGCCAGAATCAAAGCCTTACAGATACTTGTCAGATCAAATTTCGATTTCTATATTTTATCTCTCAGAAAACAATATCATTTTCCGCCGAGACTAACTGTTTTTGTAGGAGTTTATACATCGTCTTCGTCCTCTTGATACGTGACGCGCTCCGGATCGTGAATTACGACAGTCGGTACATTCACATCAATCTCCTGTCGATCCTTGAATGCCCCGACTCTCGTGTGCCTCCCAATCAGCTCAAGAGCTTTCAATTTGTCTGGCCACTTGATTTTCTTTAGAAAGCCGATCAATTGTCTTCCATCTCCGGATCCCTCCCAAATCTCCGACAGATCGATGCTGCCAACAGACCGTTGCCAAATCATTGGCCATGCTGATATAGGTTTCAAAGTTCCGTCATCCTGCAAAATATCGGCGATACTCATTCGATCAATTTCAAGTAGTCTCTGCAAAACATAATCAGCGCCAATCTCAACACGCTCATTCCGAGCTTGCATGGCCGTGGCTATTGCCTCCTGAATGTCAGGTTTTGACAGGTTTTCCGAAGCAATACGGTTGGCTGTTTTTTTACTGTAACCGGCACGGATGGCTGCCTGTGTTGCGTTCAGGTCAACCAGGAATTCCTTGATAAAAAGCTGCTGTTTTTCAGTGAATCGAGCGCGCACCATGAGTTCCTCCGTTTCCGTCAACCGGATTGAATCTTTTACAGACAGTTCATTCAACTTCTATATGTTTTTCAGTGTCGATGCAATGTCATGTCACCATCAACTACTCCTATCTCCTAGCCCCCGCCGTCGGCAATGACGGCGAGAGTCAAACTACCAAAGCCACACATGCGAAACGGTTGTCTCCGACCTTGTGAAACAATTTCGCCATCTACACCCCTTTCTTGGCGGGGATCTCGAAGGCTCTCTACGGTGACTGTGACTTCAAAACCGTTTTTTTTAATCTTCACGCCCCCCCATATCGCAGTGCAATTCAAGAGATACACTAAGCCAATCGTTCAAGCGCATGCCGTTCATGAAAGCCTCTGAGATGTCTTTCCCGTACCGCGTGGGGGTTACAGTGCGATGGCATCCTGAAACATTTTGCAGCCACCATAGTGCCGCTTTTCCGCCTGCGGTATCGGTATCGAGTGCGATCAACACAACCGGACACTGTTCCAACTTCTCAAGAAGTTTTTCGTCCGGCTTCACTGCCGCCGATCCAAGGGCAACGATAAAGAGCTTCCGGCGGATCTCCTGGCTAAGTAGGATCCCGTCAAGCTCGGATTCAAGGATGACGGCAGCCGTCTCATACGGCGTGCCGATCTCGAAAGGCTTTGCGCTCGATCCCTGAACCACATGGTATCGTCCATACTCGCCGGGATTGTCTCGCCGAATGCGGATACGTTTATCCTGCCAGGGGATGACCAAACCGGAAGGAACAAACAGCTTTTTGCTGTCCGCCGGTATACCCCATGTCTGCTTTTCGAGGTACAAGTTACTGTTTATCCATCCCAGAGAGAACCGATCCGCAGTCTGACGGCTGATTCCTCGCTCGGTCTGTAGCCAGGTCATCGCCTCGCGTTTACACATCAGGTGTGCATGCGCATCATCGATCAGCTTACTCGCCATGTTCCGCCACGACTGAAGCTGCTCCTTCTGGGCCGGATTGACTTCCTGCTGTGGGTTAGGTGGAAGTTGCCGACTAGGAATGTAGGTTCCCTTACCAACTGCTACGGCAGCTTCGCGGAAGGTCATTCCTTGGAAGTCGCGCAGGTATTGGACGGCATCGCCGGACCTGCCGCACTGACGGCACCAGTACCGACCGGTATCAGCATGAATCACCAGACGGTCACGACCGCCGCATGCCGGGCAAGGAGAAGAGTATTCGTTCACCGTCTTACGTCGAGGCGCTAGACCATCTTTTTCGAGCAGGGCAAGGAGCATTGGTTCATCCTATCAGGCTGGAGAAACATCTGCCTATTATTGTGAGTGTGTCAGAGACACTCGCATATATTATATAGACACACTGAAACAGTGAAAAATATTTTATTATATTAATTACTTGGAGTGCTTCAGCTTCAGTTTGACACACCTGATCAGTGACACACTCGATCTTGCTGATATTATTTGATTTTGGATGTGTCATGATGTTTGAGTGCTTCAGCATCTCACTGCTTTTTTGACACACTGAACGCTCGCCCGACAAATTTTATTGAGCACATTTCCACTTCATATATTTGTTTGTTAAATCATGCACAATGGACCTTCTCGCCCCCTGCCGGGTTCCAACCCATCCCGTCTCTACGGCCTTATTGATCAACCTTCTAGCTTCATGATCCCCGACGCTAAATGATTCAACCACCAGCGCCTTAAATTCTCGCTGTGAAAGACCACCCCCAGCGTCATTGAGAACCTGCGCAACCTGATGCAGCTCGATCTCGTTGTTTCGAAAGACAGTGTGGCGAAAAGTGAGATCATCTCTTCTCAAGCTGAACGGATCGCCGGGAGCCTTGCCATAACGCATCTTATCGATTGTCGCCTGTATGAATGTCCCGTTTTGTCCTTTCGGGGTCTTCATCCTGGACAAGGCGATGACTGAGGCCGCCCAGTCCCTTTTTGCGCTGGCACCGCGCATAACTGCTGCCTGCTCGGGGTTTTTGTTCGAAGTGGAATACTTCGGTTGATGATCAGTGATCACCAGGCCGCATCGGCACGGCTCAGCCACCTGTCGTTTCATTAGGTCGAGTGCTCGACGGACCTCACAATTGTCGTTTTCGTTGCCCTGATAGTAAGACAAGAAAGGGTCCACGATCAGCACATCGATTTTCAAATCACTGATGGATTCGGCTAGACATGCAAGCTCCTCGCCGTTATCTGCTGCGATATCGAACGGTCGGGCAACTTCCTCAATGAAGATGTTTTCCATGAGCATCGACGCCTTTTTCGGGTCGGCAAGCTCATAAGAATCGAGCATCAGTTTGATTCTTTTTTTAAAAAACTGAGGAGGTAGTTCCGCCTGCGAAATGAGAACCCTACACGGTCGGAGTACAGGCCATTTGAGGAAATATTCACCACAGGCCAGATTTATCGCCATCTGGTTGACGAAAAGTGTCTTCCCAACGCCACCTGTGCCCGGCATAAAAATCCCTTCACCTGGGACAAGGAGTGCGTCGTTCTCAGTGCCTATCAATGGTGTCACGCTGCCATGATCTGCAGCGAGAAATTCACTACACGAATAGATTTTATTCGCTGAGGGCCGCGCCTGCGGAATAGGCTGACTGGATGCTTTACCCAGGCTAGCCCTCTCCGCCTCAATGCCTGATACGATCAGCTTCTTGAGCTCATCGCGAGTTGGCGGCTGCAGGCCTGCAGCCTCACCTTTTTGCGCTTCGCGGATTTTATTCTCGAAGGCCATGACACTCACCTTACGCGGCCACGTCTTCAGGAGATATATCGGGCCATAGAAGTCGGCCGTTAGGAAGTTTAAGCGGAACTTGGCCCATGAACGCGCCTTTAACGCAAAGGTTGCGGCGGACGGTGTCCGGTTTCACCCCAAACTTGTTGGCGAACTCCTCAGTAGGGACGTACCGCTTATTGTTTTTTTCTTTGCTCATGTTGCACCTCAAGTTTTTAGATCAATGGCTATCAATTTATGGGCCCATTGTTAACCAAGATCCTATGCTCTACAATGCGACATGTCAACAATAGAATTGATCTAAATTGTTGATATAATAGACTTTATGCGGAAACGCAGATACGGAAATATGCGGAAATCAATAGTGAGACAGGTTGAAAGAAAGATGTAAGTTTAGGGCATCTGGAGCGGTTGGGAGGCGGAAATTTCCGCATCGACTAATGCGGAAATTTCCATGTCAAAACAGATTGGATTTTTTTAACGAGGTGTTTTTCTGTAGGCACGTTCCTGGATGAATTTCAGCAGGTCTTGATCTGTACACGTTGGAATTTTACCATCGTGGATAACTCTCAGTCCTTGTTTCACGTAGTTCCGCATTTGCCTTTCAGAAACCTTTTTTTGACCAAGTTTCCACCAACGATCAATAATTTCTTCCCAGCTTTGATGCACTTTAAAACCTCCAACACTAGTTGCATTCGAGGTATCCTCATGCAACATATTGGGAGGAGTTGTTGGGGCTGCAGGTATGCATGCTGTTGTAGCCTCTAGTCCAACTTTCTGCTCACACCCACTGCGGCATATCAACAGGAAATCCATGTTGGAAGTTAATTCCTTCCGAAGTGTTTCTTTTTTCGTCGGGTTATCCTCACATTCAGCCGCTTCAAAGAGTTCTTCGAACTCTGAGATGCTTTGGAGAACGGACCATAGTGCTTCTTCAGAAAATGGATCAAGGTCAAAAATAGATTTGTCGCTTTGGAGTGCGGCTTGCCCATAAATGTTAAGAAATAAACTTCTTATTACTTCCATCAATTTGCCCCCGCTGCTGCCCAAAAAAAATATTGGATGGCTTGCATCAGAATATAGTCCTGGCGAGAATTCACCGTATAAATCATCCGAATACTTCAACGGAAGTAAGCCCCGAAGATATCCCTCATTCAAATACAGGTAATCGGGTAGGGATATGTTGTCGACCAGCATCTTTGCGAGATTGTCGACTTTGTCAAGCTGTTCGTCCCGGACTGGTTTAGATGGATAGGTTTTGTCGGTCCGAAACCATTTCATGTCAGAAATGACCTCATTGAGTTCATCCTCGTTGTCCCATGGCCAGGCGAAAAGGCATAGCAATTCAATACCGGTGAAACCCTTACAGGGGTGATGCTCGGCGATATAGGGCAGGATGTCCTCACGTCGTTTATAAAGCGGAATCTCGTTGTCTTGAGTTGTCATCGTGCTTCTCCCTCAGAAGCCCCCTTGAAGAACACCGGGCAGGCTGCCAGGGTCTGCAGCTTTTCGATCCGTCGATCTATCCCAGTGAAAATTGCTAATGCACCGTCTCTCCATCTCAATGATGGCCCGCTCGACCATCTCCCGTTTGTTTTGCCTGAGCGTTGCAATTCGTTCATACATTCGGTTACTTATACATTGACCAGTTTTTCTTCCTCATCGATTTGCCTTTAAGAGTTCGTCTGCATGTGCCATCTTGTTACAGTGTAACGAGGGAACGGTTACTTCCCGCCAACAACCAATCTCAGCGGTCTATCCTCGCTATGCTCTTCTGGTTTTTTTATGCCTGCCTGCTCAAGGATCCAGGCTTCAACCTTGACGTGCCACATGCGTAAAAGGTCAAGCGGTCTTCGCCGGTAATGTTTCTCGGCAGTCGCGCTTGGCTTGTGGCCCATGATCTGCGCTACAACACCAGCAGGAACCTCTACCCATTCAGACAGGGTGCCGAAACTACGACGTAACCCGTGAATGGTTAATCCTTCAATACCTGCAATTTTCAATGCCTTGTTGTGTTGGAAACGGGGTTCTTGCAATCTTCCGGATGCTGCAGTCGGAGATGAAAATACAAACTGATTTCTTCTTGCAAGAGGTGCAAGCAAAGATGAGACATAGGGAGTTAAAGGAATAACCCTCTGTCCTTCCACTTTGTCTTTAATGGTCAGAGACTGCCACCGGAAATCAACATCTTCCCACCGCAGCCCCGCTATTTCTTCGCGTCGGGCTCCTGTAAGCAGCAAACATTGGAGGTATGCAGAGATAATTCGATTATTTACCTGCAGGACAGCCTCAAACCATCCCGGCAACTGCTCCCGTTGGAGGCAATCGTCCTTTGCTTTTTTCGGTGGGATCGATGCACGTTTTACCCTTGAGGAACAGGCATCAGTATTTACAAGTCCCTGGTAATCAGGATGATCAGAACACCAATTTAAGCAAGCTCGGAGTAACCCAAAGGCATTGCGGCATTGTGTGGCCCTGGTAAGGCTTTCGGATGCTGCCCATGCCTTCACTGTCTCCGGCGTTAGGTTGGATAACTTTTTATCCATCAAAGGCCAGAGTGGTCCAGGTTTGGTTCTTGCATTTCCACGCTTTGCCTTGACTCCACCAGGCTTGATAAATCTTGTATGATCTAAAAGATGCCGATCTGACCAGCGGTGCTTATTTGCCTCAATATAAACCGGCCATACATAGGCAAGGGTAAACTCGCTACGATTAGCCTCTTCGCGTTTAAGCTCCTGTTCTGTCGCAGCCTCTTCACGAATTTGACGAGGATCTTTTCCCTGACTCACATGAAAGCAAAGTTCAGCGGCAATCTCTCTGGCTTTATCGATGGTCAGGCCGTCAACAGGCCCTATGGTCATGCGGAAGGTTTTTCCGGATCCGGTAAGCCGGTCTTGAAAAATATAGGTCTTGCTTTTTGGTGTAGCTCTTATCCCTAATCCTGCTTGTGTGGCATCCCAAAGAAAAGTTTGATTTTTGCCCGTTGGACATTCAAAATTACGAACCCGGCCTGTTGTCAAATTGATGCGCGCCATTGTTATGACCTCTTATGATTTTTTGATTACAACTTCTCAACTTGTAACCGCATTGTAAGCATATTTGGTCAATACTTGTCAACATAAATCAACCTTCGGGTAATTGTAATAAGATTTTTTTTAGCGTTATTTCTTGTATTTGATGAATTATCGTCAATACGGATCAATACAGATAAATGCCCACTTTCGCAAGCTCATAACCCGAAGGTCGGAGGTTCAAATCCTTCCCCCGCTACCAGAATATTTAAGGACTTATGGCTTAATTGCCACAAGTCCTTTTTTTTTAGATAATGTGAGTTTCCATATTACTTCACAATATGG
This sequence comes from Desulfobulbaceae bacterium, assembly GCA_016278675.1. Lineage (GTDB taxonomy): Bacteria > Desulfobacterota > Desulfobulbia > Desulfobulbales > Desulfocapsaceae > Desulfopila_A. The sequence continues at coordinate 84,608 of JADQBJ010000041.1, forward strand.
CCTGGTGACATAAGATTCCCCTCTTTGTCACGGAAGAGGTACACTTCTTTTCAATTTTTCTGAAGCATTTATCTTCAAAAACGGGTTGCTGTATCTAAATACCCCTTTAACTTTAAAGCTGGTTCGTCCTTCCTCGAGTTTCCCTTCCCGGTAAAAAAAAGCTCCTCAAAAAATTGCGGTGATGCTTGGAACCGTTCGCAAAAACATTCACCTCTCAAGAGTTAACGGTGCACCACTTTGAGGTTGTCGACAAAAACTCGACCTGGAAATAGAGATTATCAATTATCAAATTTTATTACATCCGGCGTGAGCTTCAATAACGATCTAAATAGGACTGTTCGCGAATGGCACTTTCGCTCTACTCTGCCAAGCAGTTACTGTTCCCAGGTGATAGGAATTTCTTGCTAAAAAATCCACCTTCAGATATCCTTAACTGGTTTTTGCAGCTTGTATTTATTGCAATTACTAACAATATTGTGTATTTAATGCACAATTGGCGCGAAAAGGTTCTATCTAATTTTATCAGAGAGGGGGGGGAAAGCATGAGAAAGCATTTGGTTTTTACTGCAGTAATGTTGGTAATTTTCTTTTCAGCTTCGGCTTACGCACAAAATCCCGAGCGATTCTATATTGGGGCGGGTGGTTCTTATGCTGTAGAGAATTTTGATGGTGGAGATTATGATAATTCGTGGGGGGCAAACCTTAAATTTGGCTACAAGCTGCACCCGTTGTTTGATCTTGAACTCAACCTCGACTACTTGGATGAATTTGAAGACAGTTTGAACGATTTGCAAGTTGCAGGCATGAACGTTAACGGAGATGCCAGTTTAGAAGTGACCACATTCATGTTTGTGATGAAGGGATATTTTCCGCTCAACCATGAAAATGTAAAGCTGTCAGTGGTAGTTGGAGGAGGGATAATGAACGCTGATCTTGATACCGAGGTACGCATCGATCAGTATGCTTATGCCGACTCTTTCGATGATTCTGATTTCGCATGGAAGGTGGGATTAGGGGCAGATGTATTTGTGAGCCGGGAGGTATCCCTGGGTATTGAGGGTAACTATACGATGGGAACCGGCGATCTTGACGGAATTGAATATTTCAATTTCACCCTGGGCGTCGCCTATCATTTTTGATCTTCAATAATCAAACGACGAGAGGTAGGGGGATTTCCAGAGGAGTATGGGGAAAAATAGCCACTTTCAGGCAGTATTTTTCCCCAAATCTCAGTTTAAATGGGCTATGTTACTGTATAGGCGTGAATTCCACCCTTCTGTTTTTAGCCTGACCCTCTTTTGTTTCATTCGAATAGGCTGGCCGGCTCTCTCCATAACCTACAGCTTGCAGCCGCTCCCGTTCAACACCTGCATTCTCGGAAAGATAATCAACAACTGCCTCAGCACGCTCTTGCGACAGATTCTGATTGTATTCCGTCGATCCGACACTATCGGTATGACCTTCAACCTGTACTCTCATTTCGGGATTATTATCAAACACCATTTTGGTGCTCTCGAGAAGAGAATAATATTCCGGTTTAATGACCGCTTTGTCAAAATCGAACAGCAGGCCGGCAGAAGCAAGAACCCAGCAGCCTCGCTCATCTACAGCCGCATATTCCGGAGTGCCGGGGCAGGCATCCTGATTATTAGGAACGCCATCGCCATCATCATCCCCCGGAGCTGCCGGTTGCTGCGTAACTACAGGTTCAGTTTCAGGTTCAGGTTGTGCAGCGAGGCTATATGCACCGATGATATCCACCCACTCACTACCATACGCAGTTGGTGTATCGCCAAAAACTATCCTGTCGCCGGCAACTGCAGCATAGGAACTACCCTGCAGCCTCTGTTGTACACTTTCAGGGGTAAGCTCCAGGCCATAAGCCGTGAGAATTGAATGATACTGAACGGGTGTATATGCCGTAGAGGTTGCATTAAATGCTGCATTACCGTCCACTACTGTGGCATAAGTTGCAGGAATCCCAGCATGGTTTTCCAATTGGAGGCCATAAGCCTGTAAAATTTTATCAAAATACTGGGATGAATAGGCGGTGGAAGATTTGGAGAAATTGAGACCTCCACCGGGGAAGTCTATGGCAAGTGCCGGTGAGCAGATGCATAAGACCATGGCCGTTAAAAATATAATCTTTTTTTTCATGTTACCTCGTCTTTTTCAATGTGTTTAACGTTGTCTGGTGAGAAATTCGCGTTTTTTCTGCCGAAGAGAACTCCTAATTCTGTACCGGAATCTTTTGCTTTACTGTTTCTTTTCCGAGCCTGTTGATATTGAAATCCCCCCTTAGCCCTCAACGAGACCCTCCTCTCCTTAATGGTCACCTTCAATAAAACAAAAAACCACGACTGTTAAAAACCAACACCTGAACATTGAATGCTTATAAACATTCATGATCTTAACTACCAAAATTACATTGCTTGGCACCAGTATCCTGGTTTGCAGTTATTTGTTTAACGTCTTTTTGATTGGGAAAAAGCAGGAACTCCGGATCAGATGTTCGTCCTTTTTCATAGATAAGAATTCCACTGGTCCCCAAAACAGGCTAGATCTTTTTCGATTTAGCGGTATTAGACCCCACAAGAATATATAGCGATGCTGAGTGACGTGAAAATTACGGAAATCGTAAAAACTAAATTTTTAACGTCTCGATAATTATGTGATATTGTAAGCAGGACAGGTAACTTGTCAATGCGGGTACACTTTTTAAAGGCTGACCTTACGTTTTGGGAAATCTCTTTTCCGTTTAAGCAGATTGCAGACTCGACTCGGTCTATCTTTTTTTGTTGGGTTTATTTGCAACTCTCCTTATGTTGTTGCTAACTTCAACTTCTTCTCAGCCGACTCATCCAATGTCAACACGCAGATTCACAGCTCTCGGGACGGCAAGCCAGGTACCCACTACAAATCGTAATCAGCACGCTTCGTTTCTGAAATGGGATAAGGATGGATTTCTTTTCGATCCGGGCGAGGGGACGCAGAGGCAGATGATTTTTTCAGGCATCTCCGCTACTGAAATTACCAAAATTTTCATCACCCATTTTCATGGCGACCATTGCCTGGGGCTTTCGAGTGTGCTCCAGCGGCTTTCTCTGGACCGGGTTCCCCATCCTGTGCAGATTTACTTCCCCGCTTCCGGCAAAAGGTATTTTCAAAATATTCAAGAAGTGGCAAGTTATTACAACGCGGCTTTCGTTGAACCACATCCAATTTATCAGGAGGGCATCATATTTTCCGACGATACCCTGATTATAACGGCACAACGGTTAAAGCACGGTATGGAAACTTTCGGCTATAGGATTGAAGAAAGAAACAGTGTCAATATGATCAGGGAAAGATTGGAAGAATTGGAGATCTCCGGGCCAACGGCAGGTGAACTCAAAGAAAAGGGCTCAATCATCCATAATGGCAAGATGATACACCTTGAGGATGTCAGTGTGGTGCGCAGAGGTCAATCTTTTGCTTTTATCATGGATACCGCCATGTGCGATGCCGCCCTCAGCTTAGCCAAAGATGTAGATATGCTGGTAACCGAGTCGACATTTCTCCAGGAAGATGAAGACAAGGCCGCAGCATATAACCATCTAACCGCATCACAAGCCGCGCAACTGGCCCGCAAAGCCAAAGCCGGAATGCTGTTGTTAACCCATTTCTCACAGCGATATGGACCTGACGCCGATTTTGCCGCTGAAGCCCGTGCCATTCATCACAATGTTCTCCAGCTTCATGATGGAGCCACGTATGAGTTAATTCGACATAAACACCTGTGAGCTATACCATGCTCATGTTCCTTGCTAATCAAAGCGGATACTCCCTGAGTCTGAAACAAGTCAGGCAGCCCGGTTCTGGCCATCCTTGAAATAACATGCTCTCCATTTGGTCTGAAGGGTACTACCTTTCCGCCACCTTTGAGTTGGCGCAGATTAGAACAAATCAGTCTATCCTGTGGCGATTCAGACCATCATATCAGCCGAGCATTTAAGTCCGAAAAGAGAACTGCTCTTTACAACTCCGTGTATGCCTGAATAGTGGATTCTTTCAGATATTAACAAATTTTTCCTTGATTTTCACTGACAAATGATTTTTTTGGCTGTAGTTATTTAACTCTTCCTGAAGCCTTTTCCATTTTTTACTTGTACATCCGGACGGCAACGGATTATCTGGGGATGGTATCATAACATCCAACCTACCTTCGAGGGGAATTCCAATGACACGTTTGAGCAGCTATTCTGAAGAAGAGCGATCCCATCTCTTGGGTCTGCCCTGTCCGAAATTCGATTCAACTCCATTTGCAGCACCACCTCCGCTCGAGCAAATGAAAATCGCGCTAGTCTCTACCGCCGGTCTGAACCGGCGTGACGACCGGCCTTTTGGCCTTGGAGAAGCGGATTACCGCTTGATTTCCTCTGATACACCGGCGAAAGACCTGGTCATGAGCCACGTTTCGACCAATTTTGACCGTACCGGTTTCCAGATGGACATCAACATGGTCTTCCCCCTGGACAGGCTGAAGGAACTGGTTGATGAGGGATTCATTGGCGCAGTCGCCGGGTATCATTATTCCTTTATGGGAGCGACAGAACCCGAAAAAATGGAAAACGCCGTCAGGAATCTGGCCAAGATCATGAAAAAAGATGGCGTCAATGGGGTTCTCCTGGTTCCCGTCTGACCGAACTGCACGCGCGCCGTGGGCGGGCTTGCACATTATATCGAAGACGAAGGCATTGCCACCACCCAGATAAGCCTGATTCGGGAACACACCGAAATCATCAAGCCTCCGAGGGCGTTATGGGTTTCTTTCGATCTGGGCCGTCCATTGGGAGTCCCCAACGATCCACCGTTCCAGCGCACCGTTTTACAGCACGCCCTGAGACTGTTCAATGCCCCCTCCGGCCCGGTGCTCGAGGATTTTTCCATGGATGCACCGGATACCCAGGCGGATCATCTACAGGTTGCCTGCCCCGTAAGTTTTCAGTCCGGGCCAAAAGCCGCCTCAACCAGTGAACTGACGGCACGTTTTCTTGCCGAGATAGAACAGTTGCGTCCCTGGTATGATATCGCCTGCAAAAACCAGGACCGCACTACCTTCGGAGCTTCCGGGCTTCTTTTGGAAGCTGCTGCTGAGCTGATCTCCGGGTTTATCGAGGAAACTCCACGGCCACCTTTACTGGAAGACCCCTCCTTACCAGACAACCTGCGCATGGCTTGCGAAGACATCAAAGCCTATTATTTCGAGGCTGTCTCGGCCCAGCCGGGCCAACCTACCGACAGCCGCAGCCTTGCCGACTGGTTTTGGGGAGAAACGGTTGCGGCTCTTGTTATCAATGCCATCAGGGAGAAATGTCTCGATAATCCATCAGCAAAGATCAGGCTACTTGGCAAACTCCTGCTGGTTCCAAGAAGCCAGGTATATCGCTTCACCACGCAGGAGAGAAAATAGAAGAATGCAGGGTCACAGGTGAAAAACAGCAGACAAATTTAGAGTGTCTTTTTTAGCAGCGGCCGCCGTTGAACACATGCAAATTCCCTTATTACCTGACCACAGGGACCGATGATTTCCATGGCACCCAAGTGATGGTTGTAAATGTATTTATGAGTTCCCCTCCAGTTATTCTCTTTTTGAAATGAAACCTCCCAACCTTTATAGCACGTCCCGATAAACAGGACCGAGTCCTGATAAAAAGGACGTGCTACACGAAGATCATAAGGTTTACTCAACGCCGAAAATCCTTATTTCGGGCAGATTTCGACTAACTCATTTAATTGGAATATCAGAGAATTTCCGTCAAATCATGCCATGACCGAATGTGCAGCACGTCAAAATGGAGAATTTCTTGCAGACAGCTGATAACAAGGATCATATCGTGAAGATGACGAAAAAAGAAAAATAAAAACCTGAGAGTACCTCATCCAGATCAATGAGATGAACCAAGGAGAACAATATGCCTAAAGTAGCCATTAATGGATTAGGAAGAATCGGCAGAGCCACCCTGAAAATCATCCTGGATACCCCGGAACTTGAACTGGTCGCCCTGAACGACCTGCTTCCCCCGGACAATCTCGCCTATCTGCTGAAATACGATTCGGTCTACGGCCGTTTCGAGAAAGCGGTGGAGGCCGGTGGGGGAAAGATTTTCATCGCGGAAAAGGAATATCCCATCTTCAACGAAAAAGATCCCGTTCAGCTCCCCTGGAAAAAACTTGAAGTAGACGTCGTTTTCGAATGCACCGGCATATTCCGGAAAAAGGAGGGCATGGAAAAGCACCTGCAGGCCGGAGCAAAACGGGTAATCCTCTCAGCCCCGGAAAAAACAGGTGAAGTGGAATCTGTGGTACACGGCGTCAACACGCCGGAGGGAAACCCATCGCTGATTTCATGTGCAAGCTGCACTACCAACTGCATTGCCCCGGTCGTAGAAATTATCGGGAGAAGGATCGGCATCCGCAAGGCGACGATGACCACCATCCATGCCTATACCTCCAGCCAGACTATAGTAGACGGGCCAAGAACGAAATGGAGGAGAGGCAGAGCAGGGGCTATCAATTTCGTACCGACCTCTACCGGAGCGGCCAAGGCCACGGTAAAATCCCTGCCCCAGTACAGCGGCAAATTTGACGGTGTCGCCGTACGGGGGCCGGTTCCCGTCGGTTCGATTGCCGATCTTGTCTTTGTCACCGAACGTGATACCACTCCGGATGAAGTCAACGCCATATTCAGGGAAGAAGCCCAAAGTGAACGTTACCGGGGAATTCTCGGAGTAGCCGAAGATCCCATAGTCTCCTCCGATATTATTAGAGACTCCCGCGCCTCCATTTTCGACCCAACCATGACCCAGGTAGTGGACGGTGATTTGCTGAAGGTCATGAGCTGGTATGACAATGAATGGGGGTACAGCTCCCAGATGGTACGGGAAGCCGTGAGAATGACTCAATCGGGACATTAGACCTGCTTTTCAGGTTTTAGTTTTCTTCATGCCCCGAATGAGCTTCAATAACTTCGATATTGTTCCGTCTCGGCCAGGCCTTCAACACCGCCTGGAAAAGAATGGCCAGGGGGATGGCAAAGAATACCCCCCAGAATCCCCAGATGCCGCCAAAGAACAGGACCGCGACAATGATCGCAATCGGGTGCAGGTTGACAACTTCGGAAAACAGGATCGGCACCAGGACGTTGCCGTCGAGAATCTGGATGATGCCGTAGGCGACAATGATCCAGACCAGGTCTCCTCCCCAGCCGAACTGAAAATAGGCCACCATGGCCACCGGGAAGGTCATGATCGCGGCACCGACATACGGCACCAAGACAGATATTCCTACAAGAAATCCCAGCAGCACGGCAAAGTTTAGCCCCATGAACACGAAGGTGACGTAAGAGGCCACCCAGACCAGCAGGATTTCCCAGAACTTGCCGCGAATGAAGTTGCCCAGCTGGGCGTCCGCCTCCTGCCAGACACGGGCGGCAAGGCCGCGCTCCCGGGGCAGGTGATGACGCGCCCAGACCAGGATCACTTCTTTGTCCTTAAGAAAGAAAAAGACCAGCAGGGGCATCAGCACGATATACACCACCAGAGTGATTACTCCGATAACCGAAGACAGGGTCTGGCGCAGCATGGTATCGGTAAAGCCGCCGGCTTCCCGCCTGATCTGGTTCAGTATGGTTTCTATTTCCGTCTCACTGAAGATTGACGGATAATGCTCCGGAAGGGTCAGGATGAGGCGCTGCCCCTCACTGAGCATCGCCGGCACCTCCTGCAGCAGTTGGGTAGCCTGACGCATGAGAAGAGGAAGAAGTCCCAGCAACAGGGCCAAAAGAGCCAGAAAAAAGACGGAAAAGACAATAAGTACCGCCAGCATCCGTGGTACTCCGAGCCGGCGCAGGAACTGGACGATCCCCTCCAGCAGGTAAGCTATTATTACACTGGCGATAACCGGCGCCAGGTGCTGACCGGCAAAAAGGAAGGCAACAAGCCCGGAGAGCAGGAGTCCCGCAAGGATTACAACCTGGGGGTCGGAAAAATGACGTCGAAACCAGTCTCTGATCATATCAGTCATTACCTATCTATTTATACGGTGGCAGGATGCCGCCTCCTGGTTACGACCGATATAATTTTCACCCATCCCGAGAAGCCCCTGCTTGAATTATCCATAACATTCCCTTTTCTCCCATCTTCATAGGAATATTTATCTCATTTCCTCTGTTTTTTCCATTTTTTTCTGTCGGCCTGGTCCACCTCATCCACCCCCCATGATACCCGTTAATAAAAAAAACAGCAGGATTTGCCCTCCATAAAAAAATAACATATAGTTAATTGCATCTGAACCCAATCTGAAACTCCGTCAACCTTACTGAGCCATAAGAGGATCATCGGGCAAAACTGCTCTTCTCAGAATACATATTTTTCTGCAAAACATTCAATTGATACACTGCTGATCCAGGGATAAAGAGGACAAGATACCGGATATAGCATTTATTACAAACAAGTGTGTTTTTTTTTAACCTAAATCCACAGCTTATGGTATTGTGTGGAAGAAACATTGGTGGGTTAGGGATTTTCTGACATTGTATACTGAGAGTATCGATATAGAGTATCCATGTATGTGCATGAAAGGGTGAATATAAAAATACTTTGAGTAAAATGTCGAAAAACTATCCCTACAAATCCAAAAAAATCCCCGTTGAAGAATACTTATTGAAAGACCAGATGTGTTCGGCCTGACTTCATAATATTATTGTCGGGACGCATAGAAGATTTTCCCCGAAACAATGCAACTTCCGAAAAGAGGCTTTTATGACGAACGATTTACCAAAATCAACTTCTGGCTCAACCGGTCTGGATGCGGTTCTCAAGGGTGGATTTCCAAAGGAGCGCACCACGCTTATCCACGGTGGTACCGGAACCGGCAAGACCATCCTCGGTCTCCAGTTTCTGATATCGGGGGCAAAAAACGGGGAACCTGGAATTTTGGTATCATTTGAAGAACGAGCCGACGCTATCAAACAGAATGCTCTGGCGCTTGGTTGGGATCTGGATCAACTTGAAAAAGAGGGAAAGCTCATCATCCTCGATGCCCTGCCCGATCCCACGGCCGTCTACTCGGGAGGCTTTGACTTTTCAGGCCTTTTTGCTCTGCTTGAAGGAGCTGTCAGGACACTGAACGCCAAACGCATCGTTATCGATGCCATCGATATCCTGCTGCAGCTGCTCAATGATCCCTCACGGGAGCGTAACCAGATTTACCAACTGCACGACTGGCTTGGCGATCACAACCATACCGCGATTATTACCGCCAAACTTTCAAACGGCATTCCGGATTATCCGTTTTTGGAGTTCCTGACGGATTGCGTGATCCGCCTTACTCCCCTCAATGAGGATCGCCAGCGTTTATTGAGTGTAGTAAAATATCGAGGTTCGAATTTCAGCAGCGGCACGCACCCTTACACAATAGCCGAAGATGGTCTTATTCTCATTCCACTGGCGGATACTGAATTGCATTATGAGAAAGTCGGCCAACATATCTCCACCGGCTTATCGGTGTTGGATTCAATGCTGGGAGGAGGCTACCGCAAGGGAGCTTCCACAGCCTTAGCCGGAGCCAGCGGTACAGGCAAAACCACCTTTGCATGCTTGTTCGCGGCGGCGGTCAGTGCCAGGGGTGAACGAGTTCTCTATGTCAATTTCGAAGAATCGGCCAAAAACATGGTTTCCCTGATGAGAAGCTCGGGCCTCGATCTGGAGCCCGCCCTGAAAAGCAATCATCTTAAAATAACAGCTCTTATGCCGGAGGCCGCCGGTTCGGAGGAACATCTGCATTATAACATAAAGGCCATCGATGAACACCAGCCCCAGCATCTGATAATCGATGCCATTTCATCATGCCGGCGCATGGGTTCGGAAAAGGCGGCCTTTTCCTATCTGCTGCGCATTCTCAATTACTGCCGCCAAAGAGGAATAACCACTCTTCTCATCAACCAGATCACCGGTTTCCAGCAGGCTCATGAAATTTACGGTATAGGTTTTTCCTCGATCATCGATTCAATGATTTTTCTCGATTATGTCCAGGTGGGCGGGGAAGTCAATCGAACATTGATGGTCCTTAAGGCCCGCGGCTCCCAGCATTCCAATCAATACCGCGAATTCACCATAACGGAGAACGGTATTCACTTTGAAGATATCTACACCGGTGGGGGCGGAATGTTGACCGGTGTTGCCCGGCTTGAAGAGGAATATCGCGAAGAGCTTGAAGCGCGGAAGCGCGAGCAGTCCATAACAGCCAAGCAACAGGAAATTGAACGGTTGCGTGCTGCCCTTCAATTGGATATTTCCGCATCCGAGTCTGAGATAAAGAAAGCGGCTGTCGAACTGAATGCTATCGAGACCGAGAATGCGATCTCTGAGGAAGCGAGAAAGAAACGTAAAATGTTACGAACAGGCAGGGATGAAAAGAACCTGGACCAAAACCGAGCGCTGACCGGCAGTCAATTCGGAGAGGAGGAATAACAATGGCTTCTCCGCAGGAAATTCCCGACTGTATTCACCTGACACTTTATGTGGCCGGAGACGAACCGAACTCTCATTTGGCTCTCAATAATCTCAAGGAAATCTGTTCCGGCAAAATGCGGGAACACTGTGAAATAGAGGTAGTTGATGTTTACAAAGATTTTGCAAAAGCACTGCAGGAACGGATTGTCGTAACCCCCACACTCATCGTGATAACCGAAAATCCCAAGGCAAAATCCGTTTTTTACGGAAGCCTGCACGACCGGGATATTGTTTTGAAATACCTTAACACCGGGATAAAAAACAATGGATGAGCGAAAACCTACCTATGAAGAGCTGCAGCGGCAGCTTGCCGAAGCGAATTCACTAGTAGAAGCTTTGCACAATCATGAGATAGATGCAATTATCGGCGAGAAAAGTGTTGCGGTAGTCCGTCTGCGGGAGGTGGAAGAACAGCTTGAGCATGCCCGGAAAATCGCCGAGGAAAGGGCCAGAGAACTGGAGGCTTTTTCCTATTCGGTTTCCCACGACCTGCGGGCTCCTCTTCGTGCCATCGCTGGATTTTCTACCATACTCTCGGAAAAGCATGCAGACCGGCTCGACGCCTCCGCCCTTGTCTATCTCAATCGTATTGTTGCCGGAGTAGAAAAGATGTCGGCACTCATCGAAGATATTCTGACGTTGTCAAAAGTGTCCCGGCACGAATTATTCAAGAAGGAAATCCGCCTTGACCATCTGGCCAGGGAGATCGTAACCGAGATCCATCGGGAAGAACCTCAAAGAAAAGTTGAGATTGTGATCGCCGAGAATATGCGGGTTAGCGCCGACCTGAATCTCTTCAGCATAGCGCTTACCAACCTTATCAGAAATGCCTGGAAGTTTACTTCGAAAACACCTGATGCCCAGATTGAAATAGGCGTAACTACCGATACGGGAGAGGATGTTTTCTTCATACGCGATAATGGCGCGGGTTTTGATATGAAGCATGGGGAAAGACTTTTCATGGCATTTCAACGGCTGCACTCCGAAGCCGATTTCCCGGGAATAGGCATAGGACTCGCAGTAGTAAAACGCGTTATCGCCAAACACGGAGGCAGAGTCTGGGCATACAGCGAACCCGGCATTGGCTCCACATTTTATTTTACAATCTGAGTAAACTATTCAGCTGCAGCCCATCTGCACGCGATCAGCCCCGAGACACATTATGGTTTCCCAGACTGCTAGGAGTCGGAGTTTATACCCGTTAGGGTGCTTACCTGCGCACATCCGGAGTCTGCGCTACCTGGAGCGCTGTTGAGCAGTTAAAGTTCAGGCTAAACTGCTGGTTTTGGCTCTTTGCTGAATAGTTACCAATCTGATTGTGCGACCCTTTCTGAAAGCAGGACAGAAGAACCAAAAAGTCTTTTCTGTCCTGCGGGGAGAGTTTTACAAATCAAATCGGCTATAGATAATTATATCTTCGGCCATTTCTCCTTTGGCCACCCTGGCCGAAACCATTACCGAGACCGCGGCCGCGACCTTGCCCACGGCCGAAAATCCCTGCCATCGGTCGACCCGCATGGGTAAATGAAGAATTATCCTCGGGGTTTCCTGGCTGTGCATTGGCATTGCAGTTTCCCAATCTCCTTCCGGTCGGTCCCTGTCCCTGTGGTCCTGTTCCATTGAAATTAGGCATATTGCCCTCCTTTTCCTTCATAAGGAATTGCATGATTGTTCTCTACCAGCGGATTTCTCCGGTGATCCTGTTATATCCTGGTTTTTTCCCTCTCCTGCTGTTTATGAATTTAGCCCTAGCCTGCAAGGCAGACAGAACCGGATCTTCAATCGAGAAAAGTACGCTCAATCCGGAAGAGCCTTATTTTCCTTATAAATATCTACGAGATTGTCTATTTCCTTGCCGGTGCGCTGTAAATCTTCAACCCAGTGCTCCAGGATTTTTTTCCCCTCCGTGGTAATGCTGTACATTTTACGCTTGGGGCCGCGACTCTCGGTACCTTCATATGATCTGACATAGTTATTTTCCTCCATGTCCCGCATAAGCCGATAAAGGACACTCGGGTCATACTCTTCGGCATTATCGATAAAGGCTTCCAATCCCTTGAGAAGCTCATAGCCATGACGATCCAGCCGATACAGCTGCACAAGAATACACGGCTGCAAAAAGCCCATCATTCGTCTTCTCCTGCCTCTTCCTCTCCCCCGACCTTTTCCCTGTTGTCTCATAAAAACATCTCCTTCTGGTTCAATAATAGTTATATTATATTTATCTATAGATAATATGTCAATAGACAATTAGCACCTGGTAGCCGTTCGTGTAGGAGAAATTGGCGTTTTCCATGAAGAACGCTTGAAGCGGTATCTCTTTCGGGGGTTTTTCTGACAATGTGCAAGCACGTTGCACCATATGATTACCGCTGCACAAAAATCCAATTTCATTTACGCTAAACATTCAATTGGCTGAAGAATCCTCTGTTAATTTGAAAAATTTTGTGGTAAAAATGATTTTCTTATTTTACCTTAACGTAAAAGGAACTAAACACGCCTGGATTTATCAGTATTATAGGAAGGCAATCCCGGAAATCCGGTGTTTACGTAAATCTTCAGGCTATCAATATTGCAACATTAGGCCGCATCCAGAAAAACTGTCTTGATCGCCAGACTATCTCTCTATCCAAGGAGGTTCATATGAGCTCAATTACACCGTCTGATTCCAAAATCTGGTTGAATCATTACCAGAAAGGGGTTCCGAAATCACTCGTGTATGAGGAACTGACAATGGTTGATTTCCTTGAGCAGGCCGCATCCCGCTATGGAGAGAGATCTGCACTTATCTTTCAGGGATACACCGTTACCTATGGTGAACTGATGGACATGGTCGATCGTTTCGCCACCTGTCTGGCGAATTTCGGCATAAAAAAGGGTGACCGCGTCGCCATTCTGCTCCCTAATGTCATTCCCTGCGTCGCCGCCTATTTTGCAATACTGAAAATAGGCGGTATCGTGGTAATGAACAATCCACTCTATACCGATCGGGAACTGGACCACCAACTAAATGATTCAGGAGCAAAAATCCTGATCACTCTGGACTTGCTGGCAAACCGCATGATCGATCTCAGGCCAAAGACGGATATTCGTCAGATCGTCGTCACTTCCATCGGGGACTACCTTCCATTTCCAAAGAATCTGCTGTTTCCCCTGATAGCCAAAAAGAAAAAACTGGCCGCCAAAGTGAAAAGCGCGGAGGATGTGTATCGCTGGAAGGATTTACTGGCCGGGTGCAAACCGTCGCCACCTCAGCCGTCATTATCCCTTGATGATATTGCCATGTATCAATATACCGGCGGCACCACGGGAGTATCAAAGGGAGTGATGCTGAGCCATGGCAATCTCAGCAAGCAGGCCCAGCAGATTTGCTCATGGTTTCCCCGTTTCAACGACCAATCGGGAATAATGCTCGGCGCCCTGCCATTCTTTCATGTCTTTGGTTTGTCGACTTCAATGAATCTATGCGTGTTACTGGGGTGGTCTAACATCCTTGTTCCCAAACCTCAGCCCGACCAGCTTATGGAGGCCATCGTCAAGTTTCGACCAAATTTCGCCATGATGGTACCAACCATGTTTATCGGCCTGCTGAATCACCCCAAAATTGATCAGGTTGACATGACCTGCATCGAAGGCTGTTTCTCCGGCAGCGCTCCATTGCCGGCTGAAGTAATCCGGGATTTCGAAAAAAAGACCGCGGCAGTTATTGTCGAAGGATATGGCCTTACCGAATCGTGCCCCGTTACTCATGTCAATCCCCTCACTCGTCGGAAGGTCGGCAGTATCGGCATACCTATCCCCGATACCGATTGCCGAATCGTCGATTTAGTAGATGGAGTTACGGAAGTACCTCAGGGAGAATTAGGTGAGTTACTGGTTAAAGGACCTCAGGTGATGCAGGGCTACTGGAATAATCCTGCGGAAACCGCCCAGACTCTTCGCGATGGCTGGCTGCATACCGGCGATATCGCCAAGATGGACGAGGATGGCTATTTTTTCATCATGGATCGCAAAAAAGATATGATTATTTCCGGGGGCTTCAATATTTACCCTCGGGACATCGAAGAGGTGCTTTTCGAGAATCCCAAAATCCAGGAGGCTACAGCTATAGGGGTTCCCCATCCCTCCAGAGGAGAACAGGTTAAGGTCTTCGTAGTGCTGAAAGAAGGCTACTCAGCAACCGAAGAGGAGATCATTGCCTTTTGCAAAGAACGTTTGGCCGTCTATAAGTTGCCGACTATAGTTGAATTTCGTGAAGATCTTCCCAAAACCAATGTAGGAAAAATATTAAAAAATAAATTACGCAACTAGCCGTTAATCCGACCAGGCCGTTGCCGGAACGGTAAGCTGGATTTCGAGTACCTCTAAGGCAGAACACAGAAGATCTGATATTGTCCGATGCCGTCAGGGTGTGATGCAGGTAAGGCCGGCCGCGATGGACTTAGGGATAGCAAGTCAAAATATATGGAAGAAGGAGTCAAAAACGAATAAGCTTAACATACTTGAATGACAGGTTGGGCCAATCGGGCTGAACCGAACCAGCACCTTCAAGAGGAAAGCTTATGACATTGCCGAAATGGCAGCAGGAACTGCCTGGAGAAAAAATTGTCACCACCGCGGAGGCGGTAGCAGCTATAAACAACGGCTGCCGCGTCTTCCTGGGAACAGGCTGCGGCGAACCGCAGCACCTTATCCACGCCATGGTGGCGAATAGCGCTATCCAGGACGTCATGATCTACCAGATGTTCTCCCATACCCTGGCGCAATATGTGGATGATCCGGCCTTTTCGAAACGGTTTTCCCTGAAACTGTTTTTTATAAGCGAGCCCATGCGCAAGGCCGCTTTCGAAGGGAAAATAGATTATCTTCCCATGTATCTTTCCCAGATTCCCCAATTATTTGCCAGTCGCCGCATCGGTCTGGATGTAGCCATGATCCAGGTCAGTCCCCCCGATCATTTCGGCTACTGCAGCCTGGGGGTCTCCGTGGATATTACCCGTTCCGCCGTGGAGAATTCGCGGCTGGTGATCGCTCAGGTTAATCCGGGCATGCCCCGGACCTGGGGTGACAGTCTGGTGCATGTGGACAATATCGATTATTTTGTTCCTCATGAGGAAACGCTGGTAAATTATGATGTCGAATTACGCGACGACCACGTCACCAGCCGTATCGGCCACTTTATCTCCCAACTCATTCGCGACGGCGACACCCTGCAGGTAGGTTTCGGCATGCTTCCCAATGCCATTCTGCGCCACCTCATGGGAAAAAAGGACCTTGGTATTCATACTCAGCTCATTACCGACGCCATGCTGCCTCTTTTTCAACAAAGAGTCGTCACCAACAGGCTCAAGACCCTGCTGCCCCGCCGGGTAGTCGCCTCTCTCTGTATGGGCAGCGACAAATTGTACCGCTTCATTGACGACAACCCTTTCTTCGATTTCCGCTCCTCGGAATTCGTCAGCGATCCGCTGGTAATTGCCCGTAACGACAATCTTGTCTCGATAAGCTCAGCCCTGGAGGTCGATCTCACCGGCCAGGTCTGCTCGGACTCTCTGGGATATCGCTTTTACAGCGGTATCGGTGACCAGGTTGATTTCTTAAGAGGAGCGGCCATGTCTAAGGGTGGTTTCTCCATTGTGGCAATGCCTTCAACCGCGAAAAACGGAGAGGTTTCCCGAATTGTCTCTCATCTGTCGGAGGGAGCAGGAGTGGCCACAACCCGGGGCGATGTCAACTTTGTGGTTACCGAATACGGTTATGCCGAACTGCAGGGTAAGGGTATTTATCAGAGGGTCATGGAACTGGCCCAGATCGCCCATCCAAAATTTCGCGCTCAATTGATAAACGAGGCCAAAAAACATCACTATATCTTCGCCGATCAACTACCTCCTCTGCAGGAGGATCTCATCTATCTGCAAAAGTACGACTGGCGCTTTGATTTGCAAGACGGCCGGACTATATTTATTCGCCCCCTTTATCCCGCTGACGAATTCGAATACCGCAATTTTTTTTACTCCCTTAAAGAGGAGACGATTTATCGCCGCTTTTTTTATAAGATGCGTCTTTTCTCACATGAAATTGCCCAACAGCAATGCGCCGACGTGGATTATCACGACACCATGTCGCTCATCGGCAGGGTTCAGAACTCAGGCCACTCCGAGGTAATAGCCATTGGCTCATATTCCCGGGACCAGGACGGATACGCTGAAGTTGCCTTTGTCGTGCACGATGATTACCATGGCCAAGGAATAGCGAGCCATATGCTGGGGTTCCTGGAGCAGATCTCCAGAGAAAACCACTTCATCGGCTTTACGGCAACGGTTATGGAGGATAATCAGGCGATGCTCAAGGTCTTCCGGAGGCGCTATCCTCATGCTGAACTGGCGGTTATTCCCAGCGGCGAGGTCCATGTGATTATGCCCTTCGATCCTCCTGATGCCAGTAAATAATACCTATACAGAATGATATCCTCAGACTACAAGTCAATGTACAAAATGCATACAACACCGACAAGTTCGAGCCCTGATATGCTGCCGCCGCTTGAAAAGCAGCTTCTGCACGAATACCGCGAACTGGTAGCGGACATCGAGCTTGAAATAACGCGGATCTCGGAGGCGCTACCGAAAAATATTCTTCAATGCCGGAAGGGCTGTTCTGAATGTTGTATCGAGTTCAGCGTCTTTCCGCTGGAGGCTGTCGTCCTGATCAGTCACATGAAGGGACCTGTCATTGATACTATCACCCCCCCGCAGCGCTGTGTCTTTCTGCAGCAGGATTGCTGTTCAACCTATGAGGCGCGGCCCATACTCTGCCGCACCCAAGGTATCCCGATCGGTTATCTCAAGGACGAGGAAAGTTCCATTGAAGTTTCGGCCTGTCCTGTTAATTTTCAGGAAAAATTCCGCTTTTCCGAGGAGGGAATCCTGTTTATGGACCGTTTCAATTATCGTCTGGCGGAACTTAATCAGCGTTATTGCGAAGCAGCCGGACTTGATCCGCAGCAACGAATCATACTGTCTGATCTTCTCAGTGAGATCAGAAAAAAGCGGCAACAGTAAGATCCTTTTTTACCCGATTCCTCTGACAATGATTATTACTATTCCCAGCGCCTTTGATGGTGTCATAAAAAGTCATTGAAGCAGCCAAGATGGATTCTGGAATCCACATGGTAAATTATTGATTGTTCATACCTGCTGAAATTTCTGGAAAAAGTATGGCAAAAGAGAAGAAGTCCGGCAAAAAAGAATCAAAAAAGAAGTGCTGTGAGAAATTTCTTAAAAAAGGGAAAAGGTGCAACAAGTGTCCCGATGGCAAGACAGAGAAGAAATGATTGCCGGTGAAATACAAATCTTCATGCTACAATACCCAATCAAACAACCCACCTCCGCTCAAAAATATCTCGCCCAACTGAGCTGGATAAATAAGCACTAAGTGCTCCTCCGCAGCTACTGACGATATTTCGTCAGTAGCGTAAAAACGAAAGTGATTGCCAGAAATATTAGGGATACACCGAAAAGGACGCGGTAGGAACCTGCCCCCATAAAACTTAGAATATCCAGCATCTTGCCAAACAGTAATGGATAGCCGACGCCTATCGGCAGGGTCAAAAGCGGAGACAGGGCAAAATACGGGGTCGCATCCGCTCTGCCGGACAACAGCTTCACCGAAGGTGCATAGACCATATTACGAATGGCACGTACACATCCCAAAAGATAGCTGATTAGGAAAAAACTCCAGCTTCCTGGAATTATTATCAACATAATCACCGTAATAAATGAGAGGCATTTGGAGAGAATGAACTTTTCCTTCAGAGTCAGATAGTTCAAGGCGCCGAGGAAGATATTTACGGTGACCGAACCGGCATAAATGCAGCCGACAAATACCCCGGCGGCCAGTGCCTGGCTCACCCCGAAATATTGATTGGCATAGTTGGCGTAAAAAGAAAGAATGGTGAGAATCACATAAAAATCCAAATCCGCTATCAGGAAAATGAGAAAACGTTTGTTGCCGAGTATTTCGACGAGCGAGGCCCTGGTATGACCAAAAAAGTTCCGTGCATCAACCCCTGGATTTTCGATATCGACCAGCTCTTTAGTAAAGGCGAAGCCGAAGGAGCCGATAATAAAAACCAATCCGGTGACAATAAAAACTGCGCTGCAGGATGGGATGGAAAATGCATATTTCTCCACCACATTGAGTATCAGGAAACTACAAAGTATCTTGCCGATATTTTGAAAAAGCATCATATAACCGATTCCGGAGACGGCTTTCTTCTCTGAAAAAATGCGGACCAGATAGTTGAGCCACACGGGGATGGTCAATCCCATGCATAAAGAAAAGATAATATAAGACAGGAAAAACAGCGGCAGAATAGACTGCTCCCTGACTAACAACAGGGTCCACCCAAAGAGGAAGATAGAGAGTCCGGATATCAGGTGCAGCAACAGCACAATTCTTTTCTTTAGCCGCGCATTTCGGGAAAGATAACCGGCAAACGGAGGGAAAAAGGAAATTCCTACGATGAAGATCGAAGGAACCATACCGATAGCAAGGCTCGAGGCACCGAGATTTTTTAAGAAAAGTTGCAGAAATGTCGACTCAAGAACGATGGGAAAGCCTAACCCCCAGAAAAATTCAACAGCGGCAACACTGGTGACATTACGTCTGAAATATTTATCCTTCCGATTATCCATCCTGCTCTTTCTTCAAGGTACTGCCTGGACGAGGGAGTCACAGGTATAATTTATAATTTCTGATTAGAATGTACCCACGCGGCAAGGCAAAACACCCTGCTAATTGGATACCCGCAGATTACTTTCTTATAAACAAAGGTGGTCGAAAAAAGCCGATTCCTAAAGGTACTTACACCCCTGCTCGGGAACTGTAAAGGAGTTCAATCGTTCATTGTGCCGGTAATTCTCACAGCAGATCTCCAATCGGCGCAGTTCATCGCTCAAAGCAGTATCAGGATTTCCAATTGCTGCCGGGTAACACGTCTTCAGGTCATAATTCTGTTGCATTTACACCTGATACACTTTAGTTTTTCTATACGCTATTTTTACATATTAACATTCTGAGGATTACTACATCATGAAAGATATTATTCCTGATTATATTGAAAATCTTGATGAGAATGAAAAGCTTGACAACGCTTTTGATGAAATGGAGATGCTGTACAGAACACGCTGTGGCAATGTTTCCTTAGCCACTAATGTCACGGTCGTCGAAATCGACAAAAAGGAAAAGGACATATCCAAGAAAAATGCGGAGTCACAAAGGTAACTATGAACAGTCATAAGCTCTGTGTGGAAAAAATCGGCGGCTCTTCAATGTCCCGCTTTCCGGAAATAATCGAGAATGTCATTCTGTATCGACCTGAAAACATCTATGGCCGTATTTATGTTGTTTCTGCCTACGCTGATATCACCAATGATCTCCTCGAGCACAAAAAGACAGGGCAGCCTGGAATCTACCGATTGTTCCAGAATCAGGAAAATTACCCCTTGAAGATGCTTGCCCTGCGAGAACGGCTGTTCAAAATAAATGAGTCCTTTGTCGAGGCGGGACTCAATCTCGAGGAGGCAAACAATTTCATCGGTGACCGCATCGACCAGGCAATCAATATTCTGCGAAGCATGGACAATGTTCTCGCTTCGGGCTATGTCACCAGAGAAGAGCTTCTTCTGGCGGCGCGGGAGCTTCTCGCTTCTCTGGGTGAAATGCATAGCGCCTTTAATTCCGCCGATATCCTCAAGAATAAAGGATACAAAACCACCTACGTCGATCTGAGCGGCTGGGATGACAGCCGCCAGCTTACCATCGATGAGCGGATCAAAAACAGTTTTTCAAACATAGATCCCTTTTCCACCATATGCTTTGCCACCGGCTACACTAAAGGCACGGAAGGGATCATGCGGGAGTTCGACCGCGGTTATTCAGAGGTGACCTTCTCCAAAGTGGCTGTCCTGCTTGGCGCCAGCGAAGCCATTATTCACAAGGAATATCATCTCTGCTCGGGGGATCCGCTGATTATGGGAGAGGAAAATACCGGACCGGTATGCAATACCAATTATGATGTTGCCGACCAGCTCGCCGATGTCGGCATGGAGGCCATTCATCCCAAGGCATCCAAGCCCTTGGAGATAAAGAGCATTCCTATCAGGGTAAAAAATGCATTCGATCCGGGCCATCCCGGAACATTGATTACCAGGGATTATATCGCCCCGGAATCAAAGGTGGAAATCGTTACCGGCTCAAACCACGTGCTCTGCCTGGAAATACACGATACCAGGATGGTCGGTGAGGTGGGCTTTGATCTCAGGATTATGCATGTTTTCATCAATCACCGGGTTTCCTATATTTCCAAGATGACCAATGCCAATACCATCGATTTTATTATCGAGGAAAAGGACTGTTCAGCAAATCTGGTTGCCGAACTGGATCAGCATTTTGAGGAGGTATATACCAAGAAGGTCGCCATTGTCTGCGCCATCGGTTCAAATATCGGTCAACCCGGCATAATGGCCAAAGCAGCCCATTCCCTGGCAAGGGATGGCATCAACATCCTGGCTGTTTCCCAAACGACACGGCAGACGAATATGCAGTTTATTGTAGAAAGAGACCAGTTTGCTCCAGCACAGAGAGCGTTACATGCGGCTCTCTGCAGATAGCAATGGCCCGTAGGGGTTGAAACCTCCTCAACAGCCTGCAGGAACTTCACTCAATCTGCGAGATGCTTAAATCACCGGAATCAGGCGGCAACTCCTCCGTTTACCGGGATATTCTGTCCCGTTACCCATCTTGCGCGCTCGTCAACCAGAAGCGACACCATATCGGCAATGTCCTCCACTGTACCGATCCTGCCAAAAGCAGCGAAAGAGGCCAGCTGTTTAATTGTTTCCTCTGATTTACCTCTCCTGAAGAGATCGGTATCGACAGGACCGGGAGCAAGTGTGTTCACCCGAATCCCGCGTTCACCGAGTTCCTTGGCCAGAACCCTGGTGATTTGCTCAATGGCCCCCTTCGACGCGGCATAAGCGCTATAGGTAGGCAGCATCATTCTGGTTACCGTCGAGCCGATGTTGATAATGGAGCCATTGTCTGCCATTTGCCGTGCCGCCTGCTGACAGCAGAGAAGCACGCCTTTGATGTTGATATCAAATATTCTATCGATTTCCTCTTCGGAAAAATCCTCGATTTTCTTATAAATGGCAATACCGGCATTGTTAATGAGGATATCCAGCCGACCATAGTTTGAGACGGTCGTTTCAAACAGAGATGCAATATCTCCAGCTTTGGCCATATCAGCGCGAAGTGCCGTCGCTGTCCCACCCATTTCTTCAATTTCCAGGACAAGCAGATCGGCACTTTTTTTATCCTGAAGATAGTTGAAAACAATGGTGGCCCCCATTGTAGAGAGTTTCCGAACAATGGCACTGCCGATACCCCTGGAACCGCCGGTCACGATTGCTACTTTTCCAGCAAGAGGAGTTTTGTCCATATCCTTTCTCCTGTTTAATCTTTTGATAGAACTTTGCTTTCGATATACGACCCGAGTTGAATCTCCGCATTTCTATGAGACCATCCTTGATTCGCACCTCAGAGGTGACGATATAGATTGAGCAAGAATAGAAAAAGCCCCGGAACCTTGCGGTCTACGGGGCTTTTCATTGATGTTCATGGTGCTGAGTAATGCCCTGCAGAGTATTCAGTAAGAATAATCAAATAAGGCAGGTTTGCAATTCAGGAACTGTTATTTAAAACGTATACGAGTATCCCAGTGTTACGAAGACAGCAGAAGCATTGGTAAATTCGCCATCCACATTTTCGTTTCTCACATCCCTTGACTCTTTGTAATCATAAAGGATGGCGCCGGCAATCTGGCTGTTTTCGGATAATTTATATCGTGCCCCCAGGGAGACGATATAGGCATCGGAATCAGGCAGATCGAATCCTATAGTTTCGTCTGGAACCGGATTCTCATCATAGGCAAAACCAGCCATAATGGTAAGATCCGGATTCAAACGATAATCGATACCAAGTCGGTAGGCATTGACATCATCCCAGTTTTTTCTTTTCGGGGCGTCGAACGCCCTAAAAAGAACGGGATTTGCGATAGCGGTATCATATGCAAAGTCCAGATCCTCATAATCTGACCAGAATGTTCTGTCAATAGCGAATTCCACTTTTACAGTGCCGAAATCGTAGGAACCGGAGACAGCAAGAGTGGCCGGAGCGGGTATGGTGACATCACCATCTGTTACTACAGATGCTCCAGGATAAAAGAATGCGTTAGTATTGAGAAGAACGTCGCCATCAAAATCCAAATCAACTTTTGATCGGTAGGTGACGGAAATATTCGATTCTACGGTAGGTTTGACGGAAAGAGCCGCATTCCAACCGTAATCGAGTGCATCACCGTCCATGTAGCGACTGGCGGTGATCGGCCCGAAAGGTCCCATAGCGACAGCTCCATTGCTCATGACGGTAGCCTCACTATAGAGAATACGTGCACCAGCAGCAAATGAGATCCAGTCGTTAAACCTGTAAGACAACGATGGATTGATATCGAAGACCTTCAGGTCGAATTTTTCAGCAAAAGTGCCACCGTAACCATCCGGCCAGCGCTTCGCCAGTCCATATGGTGCCGTTAGAGAAAATCCGAAATGAAAACCATTATAGTCTGGGGACACCGCAAAAAAAGTGGGCAGGAGGAAATTTTCATCCTTGGACTCATCATCAAAGAATGCTGAACGATTATCCTCATATTCAATCGCACTCAGGTAGATGTAGCTCAAATCACCTTCCACCGTCCAGCCTTCATTATCCATCCAGGACATATTCGCCGGATTGAAATAAGCAGCATCAGCCCCCAGAGCGCCGGCAATATTAGCGCCGGCTTTCGCGGTCGAATCTGCAGACTGCTCGGGTATACGGTAACCGGAAGCATATGCTGTACCTGCTGCCAGAATCGAGGCTAGGGCCACAACGGAAATTGTCTTCTTCATTCTTCTCTCCCATAATCTTGATGATCAGATAATCTGCATATAAATATAAACAGACCGCGAAACTCCACCTCCGACATGCTCCTCAATGCATTCATCAAAAAAGACCACGCATTCATGCCGGCCTGGAATCCTTAATACAATTACTTACATTACTTTTACGTGAAAGTCAACTTTAAACAAATTGCATATCATTTATCAAAACAACTGATCATTCGATACTCAGAGCGCCAATTAGGCACATTTTCTATTTCATCATCCGGCACTTTACCTCCAGCGCTGACATAGCTCCTGAACCTATAGCCTATTCAGATCCTGCCAGTTTCTTAATATCCTTGAGCAAATCTCCTTCCATGACCGCTGCTTTACCGGTGGCATCGCGTATGACAAAGGTAACAATTGCATCTGCTGCAACCTCTTTGCTTTCTTTAAATACAATTTCCTGCTTTAAGGCAACACTTTTATTACTGATTTTCTCCAGTCCCGTGGTTACCAATACTGTTTCTCCAACGGCGACGGCCCGACGATAATTGACGTTTATGTTTACCACCAGAAAAATATACCCTTTTGCTGCAAACTCACGCAAATCTATAACATCTTCAAGTCTTGCCCAACGGTCTTCCTCAAAAAATTCAAGATACCTTGCATTATTCACATGCCCGTAAAAATCGGCATGATATCCTCTCACCTTAATTTCCGTCAAATATTTCATTGGCTATCCTTCTCTTTAAGTAATTTCAAGAAAATCGGCATACATGGGCCAGGAAGTGATATTAGAGATGGCGATTTAAGACGGCACCATCACCAGATTACAGCCGCCAAATCCGCGTTACAGCGCGCCCGGGAAGCGACTGCCTACCTCAGGATTCCCTGCCGAAGGCCGCTAAAAAGGTCTTCAGTTCATTGGGATTGTTTGATTTAATAGTTCCGGACATAAAATCCTTCAAACCCGGCCGGTAACCCTCATCCCAGATTTTCAGGAAAAATTCCGGACTGGTCTTACAGACACAATCTGCGTTTTCGACTGTTTTTCCATCTTCAACCAAGCAACTGTCAGGTGTAAGCCGTACTGTTTTTTTCATATCACCCAGCGAGAAATAATAAGTGATTTCCGATTTAATTGTCTGCGGCTTGAATATCTGGGGTAATTCCGTAAATATTTTTTCCGGCATTGAGCCCTCCATTGGTAAGAAAGTTGATCCTGCGGAATATGGATTAAGAGCAGAGGAGTTCTTTCCGGACACCCGCAATAAAAAAATACTCCGGGTGCCCTGGGAAAAGAGTTGGATTCAGGCTAGAGAGTTTTGACCCTCTCCGTCAAAGCCGGAAGGAATTGTTTGAGATCAGCCACCACCAGGACATCGGCGACTTCACCAATGGGGGCGTCCTTGTCGGTATTGATCGCCACCACGAATTCAGATTTTTTCATGCCGGCAAGATGCTGAATCGCACCGGAAATACCGCAGGCAACGTAGAGCTTGGGCGATACAGTCTGACCGGTTGTGCCCACCTGACGATTATGCTCGACCCACTCTGAATCGACAACAGGCCGGCTGGCACCATATTCACCTTTCAAGGCCTCGGCAAGTGCGGCTACCATTGACACATTTTCAGGCTTTCCGATACCGCGTCCGGCGCTGACGATAATCTCGGCCTTGGTTAAATCGACACCGCCCTTTTCGGCTGCTTCATATCCTTCAAAAATGATTTTCCCGGCGGCATCAACGCTGATCTTTTCAAGCTCGGGCGAACCTGTTGGGTCCTCGGACACCGAAAAAGCCCCGGCCTGGAGGGTATAAACCGCCCTGGCGGTGTTTACCTTTACCTTTCTTCTCAATTTGGCATTACAGACGGGAACCACCGGCAGCGAATCGACGATATCGACAACTTCGGAAACCTGGGCTGCTTTCATCGCATAGGCAAGTCTGGGCGCCAGATCCCATCCATAGGAAGAATGGCTGAAAGCAACAATGTCGGGCTGCTCTTTCTCCACCACCTGGAGGAGCAGTTCCTTATGAACAGTGGGATTATATTCGCCGTGAACAGCGGCATCGGCCAGATACAGCTTACCGCCGAAACCGGGAAGCTCGGATTCATTACCGACCAGAAACATCACACTGTCTCCGCCGGTCTTGTCGGCGAAAGCAATCAGTTCATTGGTACTGCCAAGCACTTTCCCTTCTCTACATTCTCCAACTAATAATACTTTCATGCTCTCCCCCTATGACAATACACCGGTTTTCTCTTTGAGAATCTTGATCAACTGATCGACGAGATCAGCAACGTCTCCCTCCAGCACCAGGCCTCCGCCTTTCTTCTCGGGAAAATACACCGAATCTGTTTCCTGTACACCTTCCACCTTGAGAAGTTCCGCTATGGGCGTTGAGAGCAGTTCCTTTTTCTTGGCCTTCATTATATTCGGCAATGTCGGATAACGCGGGGTATTCAGACCCAGCTGGCAGGTGACAAGCGCGGGAGTTGCCGTCTTAATCCTGGCCTTCATCCCGCCTTCAAGTTCGCGTTTGACCTGTATTTCTCCCCCATCATAGGCAAAATCAATTATCGTGGTAATGCAGGGCAAATCAAGCATTTCCCCCACCAGCACACCAACCTGACCACTGGCCCTGTCCTGTGACTGCATACCTGTAAAGATAATATCGAAACCCTTCTCCCGGGCAAATTCAGCTATGACAGCGGCTATTTCCATGGGATCTTTAGCGTAAGAGGCATCATCTTCTATATGCGCCCCGCGATCACAGCCCATGGCAAGCGCCTTTTTCATCGTCTCTTTCACTCGTGCCGGCCCGATACAGAGAACAGTCACATCGGCATCTCCCACCTGTTCCTTGAGCTGGACCGCCTGTTCGACCGCATATTCATCATATTCATTCATGCGCCAGGCCAGATCACTGCTGTCGTACCAGTTTGCCTCGCTATTCACTTTGAATTTGGACTCCATGTCCGGCACCTGCTTGATGCATACTAGGATTTTCATATTTTCCTCCTGTTCACGTTTTCACCAGGTATTCCACGGTATCTTTCTATAATGTCTGTTCAGTGTCTTGTATCTTCAGTGTCTCTAATTCTCGACCCTTTCTACCAGAATTTCGGCTATATCTTTGGGCTTCATACTTCCTTCAAGCTCTGCTCCCTTTATGCCGTCCTCAAACATGGTCAGGCAAAAGGGACAGTTGGAGATAAGCACATCGGCACCGGTTTCAGCAGCCATGCGGACCCGTTTAATGTTAATGCGCTCTCCGATGTTCTCCTCTGCCAGAATCCGTCCACCGCCCGCACTGCAGCAGAAGGACTGATCTCGATTTTTATCCATTTCAGAAATTTTCCCGCCAGCCGCGGCAATGAGGTTTCGCGGTGCATCATAAATATTATTATGTCTGCCCAGATAGCAGGAATCATGATAGGTGCAGGAGAGATCGGCACTGTTAATCCTGAGCTTGCCTTCCTTTATCAGCTCCTCCAGGAAAACGGTGTAAGAGACCACCTCGAAATCATCGAATCCCAGATCGGTATAATCTTTAGCGAGGGTATCGAAACAGTGCGGACAGGTTGTGACGACCTTCTTAACGCCATAACTCTTGATGGTTTCTATATTTTCCAGGGCCATGGTCTGATAGAGATATTCATTGCCCATTTTACGCATCGGCTCGCCGCAGCATTTTTCTTCCTTGCCCAGGATTCCGACCTTCACTCCGGCTTTGTTGCAGAGTGTGATGAAACTTTTGGCTATCTTGATATTGCGTTTATCGAAGGAGCCGTAGCAGCCGACGAAATAGAGGATATCGACATCGCTGTTGTCCCCCATTACCCTCACATCAAGATCTTCGGCCCAATCCCCCCGGGATGCATAGCCGAGCCCGAGAGGATTACCATTCACTTCGGTATGCTCCATGGCGGCCATGACCTCCTCGCCGGGGAACTCGCCTTCCATCAGGACCAGGCTGCGGCGCACGTCGATGATCTTGCGGATATGTTCAATGGAGGCAGGACAGATATCCTGGCAGGCCCTGCAGGTTGTGCAGGCCCAGATGGCATCTCTGCTGAAGGTCTCCACCACCGCTTCCTTGCTTTGATCTTCATCAAAGGCCATTTCCCCTATCTGGTTCACTATCTTCATGGGCGACAGCGGCTTATCCGTGTTCCAGGCAGGGCAGCGATCCTGGCACCGCATACAGATTGTGCAGGCATCGGCATCGAAGATATCCTTCCAGGTATAATCCTCGAGATTGACGACGCCAAAGCTCTCGGCCTCTTCATCTTCGAGATCCAGAGTGGAAAGTTTTCCAGGGCCCCTGTCGGCAAAAAACCGATTGATGCTCGTGGTGAAAATATGGCGGAATTTGGTGAACGGTATGGACACGATAAAACCCATGACCAGCAGCAGATGGAACCACCAGAGGAAGCGGTGCATAGAGCGCAGACCTTCTTCACCGATTGGGGCAAGAGCCTTTGCCACCAGGAGTCCTACCGGAGACCATGGGGCAAGTGGAGTACCGAGTTCGGTTACGGCGATCCTGGCTCCCTCGATGAAAAAGCCCGTTATGAGAATGACCAGCATCAGGCCATGCATCAGCGCATCATCCTTTTTGATTACCAGATCCTTCGGTGGAAAGATGTACCGGCGAACGGCCAGTGCAGCAAGCATTACAATGGCAACCAGGCCGGCGATATCGAGGGTAATGGAAAAGAGC
Source organism: Desulfobulbaceae bacterium (assembly GCA_016278675.1). GTDB lineage: Bacteria > Desulfobacterota > Desulfobulbia > Desulfobulbales > Desulfocapsaceae > Desulfopila_A. Next base: position 112,874 of record JADQBJ010000041.1, read on the forward strand.
TTATAAAAGTTACCCTTGAGAAATTTCACCCCAAAGAATAAATCTGTAAAGTCAGCCTGAATAACGATAAGCGTAGTGCCAATGAAGAGCAGGAAAAAACCCCAAAAGAACAAACCATGGAATAATCCGGGCAGCTTGACCCGGGTAACCTTGGTCTGCAGAAGTGCTGTTTTCACTGCATCGATCACTCTGTCGGCAGGATGATCGGTGCGCTGCAGTGTATGGCCCTGCCGATACACTTTGATGCGCTGGAGGAATCCGTAAACAAGCATGCCAATTGCGGCAAGGGCAAACAAATACATCGGCCCAAGTGTCAAAAATCCATGCCCAACATTCCAATATATCTCTCGGGTAAACTCCATCTCGTGCTCCATTGATTATCTCATACTATTAGCGGGTCAGTGCGCTGCCGATTACCAGACGCTGTATCTCGCTTGTGCCTTCATATATTTCCGTGATTTTAGCATCCCGCATCATTCTCTCCACGGGAAAATCACGGGTGTAGCCATAACCGCCAAGCAACTGCACGCTCTGCGTGGTGACCTTCATTGCTGTCTCGGCGGCAAAAAGCTTGGCCATGGCCGAATCCTGTGAGTAGGGCAGCCTGTTACTGGCGCGATATGCCGCATTATATACCATATACCTGGCAGCCTGAATTTGAGTCGCCATATCGGCGAGCTGGAACAGCACACCCTGAAAAGCAGTAATCGGCTTATCGAACTGTTTGCGTTCCCGGCAGTAGGTGACCGCCGCGTCCATGGCACCCTGAGCGATGCCGAGGGCCTGGGCGGCAATTCCAATCCGTCCGCCGTCCAGAGTTTTCATGGCAACAGTAAAACCCTGACCCTCTTCACTCAGCATATCGGCCTGAGGCACCCGGCAATTTTCGAAAATAAGTTCGAGGGTGGGAGATGAACGAATGCCCATCTTTTTCTCTTTTTTACCGAAAGAAAAGCCTTCTGCACCCTTTTCAATGATGAATGCACTGATTCCGCGATGTTTTTTGGCTTCTCGGTCAGTTCGGGCAAGGACCACATAGGTGTCCGCCTCACCGCCATTGGTGATGAATATCTTGGTGCCGTTCAATATCCAGTCATTGCCATCTCTGACCGCAGTTGTCCTGGTGCCGCCGGCATCGGATCCGGCTGCCGGCTCGGTCAGACCGAAAGCACCCATGGCTCTGCCCTCTGCCAAAGGTACCAGAAATTTTTGCTTTTGCTCTTCACTGCCAAAGAGGTAAATGGGATTGGCACAGAGCGACAGATGCGCCGAAAGCGTCACTCCGGTTGAAGCGCAAACCCGCGAGAGTTCTTCAACGGCTATGGCATAGCTGATGTAATCGGAAGCGGCACCGCCGTATTCTTCAGGAAAGACAATGCCGGTAAGTCCAAGCTCGGCAAGCCTGCCAAACATCAGAGCCCTGTCAAAACGTTCTTCTTCATCACGCAGAGCTGCCGAAGGAGCTATCTCATCCTCGGCAAAGCTCCGCACCATCTCGCGTATCAGGTTTTGTTCCTCGGTCAGCTCGAATTTCATGCGCCCTCTTTTCTTCTACTTTATCTCATCAAAATCTCCTGAGGCCCTTTGAAAACCTTATACAGTTTCTTTACGTAAAGGTCAAGAGCAAACACCAACAAAATAACCTGTATCCTGCCCTGCCCCACTGACACATTTAAGGTGTAAGTCTCCAGACAGGTACCAATTTTGAACCCCCCCTCTGCCTGCACCGGCTACTGCGCTCTTCTGAAATTTTCACTGGAAGACGAGTGCAACGGGTACTCCGGCCACGACGGCCTGATATCAACAAGTGGTTATTGCTGCAGAGTTACCGATTTTTTTGATTTTTGTTGACAGTTGCCAGAGACTAGTGCTAGTTTATCCTAAAGGTTACGTAAAGGTCAAGTATCAAGGGGACTCAATATATCCCTTTCCTATATCAGCATTGATATTTATATCACAGCCGCACACATCGGTACAGATAATGAACGACAACAAACAAGAAAAGTCCGTCCAGATCGGAAAATTGGCTAAAGAATTAGGTATTACCACCAGAACAATACGTTATTATGAAGAGATCGGGCTGATGGGTGAATCAGAACGTCTCGGTGGTGGAACCAGGACATATACCCAGGACGATATCCTGCGACTCAAATTCATCCTCAAACTGAAGGAGTTGGGTATTTCTCTGAAGGAAATGCAGGAACTAGCGGAGAACTACGATATCAACCAACAGAATTTTCACACCATAACTCCCAAATTGATCGAAATTCTTGATTTGCATATATCAAAGGTTGATGCGAAGATAGCAAACCTGTCATCACTGAGAAGCGAAATCGTTGATTACAGAGTACGTATTATGGATCTGCTCAGCCGTCAGTAGAAAAAAACAATCAGCTTGCCTTGCTCTTTTCTCTCCTTAGGTTCCGATATAACTGAACCTCTCCGGATTACCAACGGCTTCAGTTTTTTTCGACTACTTTTTTTTCGACAATCGAAGGGTGAGTTTTCCAGCGACGGTGCATCCAGAGCCAGTGTCCCGGGTAATCTCTCACATAGGATTCCAGCCCGGCGGTGCAGCGCTGCATGATCTCATGAATGTTCTCAGGCGTGGCACCCTGGCCGTAGTCAAGCTCGACTTCTTCGAAATTTACCTGCAGAGCGCCATCGCGCTGACGGATCGATGAGACGAGAATCATGGCGGCGCCTGTCTTCAGAGCGAAGAGGGCGGGACCTTTAGGGGTAGAGCAGGGTTGATTGAAAAAATTGACAAAGGTTCCGTTTCTGCCGGCATCCTGGTCCATCAGCATGGCCATCGCTTCATTTTTTCGCAACGTTTTCAACATCAGGCGTACCGACATACCCTTGGGCAAAATGCTGATTCCAACCCCCATCCTGTATTTGTTCACCATTTTGTCTATATGGGGATTGGCTATGCCGGCCACCACATAGGTGAGCGGATAGCCACTGGCGCTGATTGCTGCACCCATATACTCCCAGTTTCCAAAATGACCGCCGACCAGAATGACACCCTTCCCTTTGGCAAAGGCCCGCTGCATTACTTCCTCATTCTTAAACTTCACTATTTCCAGTAAGGATTTTTTCGACAGACCTGGTAAGCAGAGATATTCAAGGCTGTTCATCCCCAGATTTCTATAGGTATCTCTGGCAATGCCGGCAACCTCCCGGTTGCTTTTATCCGGAAAGGCGCGCTTAATTTGATTCACGGTGATTTTTTTACGGACGGGAATGCAATAGAAGATTAGATCTCCGATCCTTTCTCCGAGGAGAAGCACCATCTTGCGCGGCAGCAGACGAATGAACCACCCCAGAAAAACGACGATCTTATATTCTGGCAAATAACGATATTTTTTCATTTGAAAATTGATGTCTCTTAACAGTATTCCTGTGGAAATTGCTCACACAGGTGATTACATCCTTTTTCCAGGAGACGCAAGGATGATTTTTTTTCATTTACTCCAATGCAAAGTACTATCATGAAGATAAAGGAAGTATGCCCCTAAACCATCGCCATACCTTTGATGACAGGGCATGCAGATGTATTATAGTAAAAAATAATAACAGAGGTGGCGTCTTGCCGGTTTTACACATACCGGAGGAAAAGATGTGCAATGTATTTGACCCGTAATAAGCTTGGTCTATCTCATTGTAGATCTGAAACGGCGAATCGCCGTACCACTATCATTTATTCTATTTTTGGCAATAATGGAGTTTGCGACATATCATGATGTTCCAACCGCTAAACGATATACAGACCGTCAACATCCCCCGCAGTGTAGAAGAGGTCGTTGAAATTCTTTATCGTGATTTACTGTTCAGAGATAAAGTCATCCTCGCCTCTCTTTCCGAGAAGGAGCTGGAGGCTTCCGTCTATCTGGCTCTTGCGAAAACTATTCGAGAAGAATTCGGACTCTACAGCGGAAATCATGAACTGCTTTCTTCATGTTCGTCCTTTTTAGGCAACCGTTACGACAAATATGAGGATCCCGCCATGGTCATCATTAAAGAGCTTTGGAAAAAAATAAAAGACACACACCGTTTGCGTTCGGTAAAATAAAGGTGACAGGCGCCTCAATCTTTTCTTCCAATTTATTCAAAAACTTGCGACAACACAATTTTTGTTTTAGAATTGCCTTCCAAGGAAGTTCATATCTTATGATAACTTGGTTCCGGATGATCTTCCCATAGCAGAGAACAGTGTTCCATCTGATTCATAGAGCATCTGTTCTGCTGAAATACCGACAAAATCTTTTTGTGTCAATCGTGATTGAGGTAAAAATTATGACGGAAGAACAATCCTACATACTAACGATGCTTGTAGAAAATAAACCGAGTGTAACCTCCAGAATAACCGGATTGTTCTCAGGCAGGGGGTACAATATGGAGAGCATCTGCGGTGCTCCTACTCATGATCCTAAAATTTCAAGAATTACCATAAAAACCAAATCATCACCTGATCAACTCATAGAAATCAAGGGTCAACTGAACCGCCTGATCGATGTCATCAAGCTCCGCGACATGACCGAGGACGAGAAGGCCGTAAAGAGGGAAATGGCGCTTATAAGTGTCGGAATAACACCCAAGAACAGAACGGAACTGATCCAGCTGGTTGACATTTTCAATGCAAAAATTGTCAATGCGGGCGCCGATTCCTTTATCGTTGAAGTAACCGGTACGGAGGACAAAGTAAGCTCGCTGATTGAACTCCTTCGTCCTCTCGGAATCAAGAAGGTTACTCGATCAGGAATACTCGCCCTTTTCAAGGAGTTGGAGGACAGTCATAAAACGGATGCCAATGACTGAATGTGAGGAGGCAAGGCATCACAGTATCCTGCAATACCCTGCCCATCTATCCGGCTGAGCGGGGAGAACCAATTTTACCTATTCTGCAGTTCCCACTGCCCCTGGGCATTTCTGCACGCGGTGGTGTAGGTCTTTTCAGTTTTGCCATCAATTGTGGCTAATATTTCCGCCTGTCTGCAGGGCCTTTGCGGAGCGCTCTGGGTTGTATATGCCGGCTGAGGAGTAACCTGATAGACATTGCCGCTGTCCGGATTCTGCCAGGAAGTGGTTTGTCCCGAAGGAGCAAACTCGTAAGCGTGGTTGAGTTCTTTTCTGTCGAATTTATCCATTTCATTGCCGACAATATATCCAACCAAACCACCGACTGCAGCGCCTATCAGGGTTGCTTCGGTACTTCTGCCGATGGCCTGGCCGAGCAAGGCTCCACCGGCAGAGCCTCCTACGGCCCCCTGCTGTCCCTTGTTCATATCCAGATTGGCGCAGGATGTCATAATCAAGGCCATAAAACCGGCCAGTGTAAGTGCAATTATCCTCATGTATTCCTCCATCATTTGTTAATAACCTTCGCATGAATGCTTTTATGCATTCACAAAAAAAAATCGAATCAATTGAATATCAGTCTAATTCTAACCTCTTCGGTTTAACTGTCAAGAAACGGTTTTCCGGTATTCCGCAAAACTTTCTTCAGTTTTCTTTTTTCTTTCCTTTACGGTATGTCAAAATAATTTTCCCGACCTGCTGCGGTTTTCCACTTCTAAAACAACCTTGCGAATCTTAACATCACCATTAAGCAAAAGCTGCCATGGCCCCCAGCTCTGCCTGAAGGGATTGGCCAATTCCACCTGGGAGAACGAGTGCTTGTGGCGGCCAACCTGATATACGCCACTGCTGTTCGGTCCCACACGAAGCTGCGCCAGCCCTTTACCCTTTTCAGATGTGCCAATAAGAATAACCTTATGCAAAAGCAGATCACTCACATTGATCCCCGGATAATGCCGGATCAACTCTTTTTTTAGGAAAATGGCTGTCTGCTCTCCCCTGCGGCTCTGCATATGGCCGTCGGTAAAATCAAGCACAATCCTCTGTTTTTCCGCCATTGCCGGCAAAGGCAGCAAAAAAAAGACAAACAGTACAATCACCATTGAGATCATGTAACGTACATTATATTCTCCCTCATTGCTTCGAAAACACCGCTCCTTAAATTTTCTCTCCGCATTAACCTTCACATTTTACCTCTTCTGCTGAATGACTTTTTTACCTGCCGTTTATGCTTCCTACTCTATCAATGGAAGTTTTAATTGTCAGTAGACAGCTGGTTACATCTTGTAAATTCAGAGGCATGTCTTCCCGATGTCGGGTCGAAGTTGCGGATTTCAGTGGAAGTTATCAGTGCTTTATTCCTGGAAAACCGCCGCTCAGTAATGCTAGGATTGAATTAAACTTGGTCTTTTTGACCTAAGTCAATGAAGGTCAGGAACAGCTATGCCACAATGTAGAAAATCATGACCAATTTTGTATTTGTTTAGATCATTCCACCTCTTTTCCACTAAACCTGAGATTCATTACAGAAAAGGAGATCCAATGCCGATTTTCGGATATCTGGCGATACCAAGAAAAGGCGCACTGCAGCAGCTTCACAAGGACTTGCAGGCACTTTCCCGCTGTGAAGTTATTTCCGCTCAGAACAGGGAGGTGGTCGTTCTGGTCACTGATACCCGAGATGATGAGGAGGAGAAGGCGCTGCAAAAAAGCCTGCAAAATCTAAACTCCCTGCAATCCCTCAGTATGACCTTTGGCCACGGCGATATTTCTTATAACGATAAACCTGGAGATGACCATGAAACTCGATAGAAGATCATTTATTAAATATGCCGCAGCCGCCAGTGCCATTACCACGGCAGGATCACTTTTCCCCGGTATTTCCTTTGCCGACTGGACTCGTCAGCAGGGAGCACCCGGCATACTCTCATGGCAAAAATCCCCGTGCCGTTTTTGCGGTACCGGCTGCGGAGTACTCATCGGTGTTTCCGAGGGCCGGGCGGTTGCCGTGAAAGGCGATCCCAACTGTAGTGTCAACAAGGGATTGTGCTGTGTAAAGGGCTACCATTCCATCCAGGCCCTCTACGGCAACGACAGGATTACCATGGCCAAAGTGCGGCGCAACAACGAAATGGTCGAGGTCCCCATAGAAGAAGCCCTCGATCTTATCGCCCAGAAGGCGAAAGAAACCATACGCGACCATGGCAAAGATGCGGTGGCCATCTACGGTTCGGGCCAGTGGACCATACCGGATGGCTATGTGGCCTCCAAATTGTTCAAGGGCTGCATCGGTACCAACAATGTCGAGGCAAACGCCAGATTGTGCATGTCCAGCGCTGTAACCGGGTTTATGACCAGCTTTGGGCTGGATGAACCCATGGGATGTTACGAAGACATAGATCACGCCGATGTCTTTGTCACCTGGGGCAACAACATGGCGGAAATGCATCCGGTGCTTTTTTCCAGAATGCTTGCCAACCGCAAGCGCAGGAAAAATGTGACAATCATAGATTTTGCCACCCGGACAACGCGCAGCAGCCAGGCCTCTGATCGTTCGATACTCTTCAAACCGCAGACCGACCTGGCTGTGGCCAACGCCATCTGCCATGAGATAATCAAAAATAACTGGGTCAACCGGGACTTCATCGACAAACATGTGTCCTTCCACAAAGGGAAAACCTCTATCGGCTATGGCACCGAAGACCATTTCCAGTTCACGGATAAGGCAGAATCCATTTCTTTCGAAGAATATACCCTTTTCCTGGAAGACTATACTCCGGAAAAAGTAGAGCGGATCTCAGGCGTGCCGGCAAGAGACATAAAATACCTCGCCGCTCTCTACGGCGATCCCGCCAAAAAAGTCACTTCCTTCTGGTGTATGGGCATGAATCAGCATACACGTGGGACCTGGATCAATAATCTGGTCTATAATATTCATCTGCTGGTTGGTAAAATTTCCACCCCCGGCAACAGCCCCTTTTCCCTGACCGGCCAGCCCAGCGCCTGCGGAACCGTGCGCGAGGTCGGCACCCTGACTCATAAACTCCCCCATGGAGTGGTCGCCAATGAACAGGACCGGGCAATGGCGGAAGAGATCTGGGACCTTGCCCCCGGCTCCATTGATCCCAAGCCTACCTATCATACCGTGGAAATGTTTCGTGCTCTGGATCGCGGCGATATCCGCTTTATCTGGATCCAGGTGACCAATCCGATGGTGACCATGCCCAATTTAAAGCGGTATCGAGAGGGTGCTCAAAAGGATGGCCGCTTTATTGTGGTCTCCGATGTCTATCCTACTCCGACAACGGATATCGCCGATGTAATACTGCCGGCGGCCATGTGGATTGAGCAGGAAGGCATGTTCGGCAATTCCGAACGCCGTACCCAGCACTTTGGGCAGATCGTCGATCCGCCGGGTGAGGCGATGTCAGACACCTGGCAGATCATCGAGGTGGCGAGAAGGCTGGGCTATGAAAAGCAGTTTCCCTGGTCCCGGGATAATTATATCGAAAAAATATGGGAGGAATATCGATTGTTTCATGCCGGTCCCAAACATGAAATGGCGCCATATTCCGTACTGCGGCAACGCTCCGGTGTGCAATGGCCTTTCGTCGACGGCAGGGAAACCCGCTGGCGCTACAACACTCAATACGATCCGGCCTGCACCTCGGGGGATGATTTTCACTTCTACGGCAAGAAAGACAACCGTGCCTGGATTTGGGCCCGTCCCTATGAACCGGCCGCGGAATCACCGGATAGTGAATATTCCTTCTGGCTCAACACCGGACGTGTTCTCGAACACTGGCACACCGGCTCGATGACCAGGCGGGTACCGGTTCTGCACAACGCCGTTCCTTCTTCCTATGTGGAAATCAACCCTGAAGATGCCGCCCAACTGGGCGTGGTAGATGGAGAGAAAGTCAAAATTTCTTCTCGGCGCGGATCGATTGTCATGCCTGCATCGATCCGGGGACGGGGGATGCCGCCGCGTGGTCAGGTCTTCGTGCCCTTTTTCGATGAAAAATACCTGATCAACGAAGTGACGCTTGACGCATTCTGCCCCATTTCAAAACAACCTGATTATAAAAAGTGCGCCGTCAAAGTGGAGAAAGCATGATGAAAACGCAACCGAAAATCAGCAAACAATGGCTGTGCTGTTCTGCAACTGTTTTTCTGGGGGCTGGGATTGTCCTGCTCTCTTCCGCTGCGGGGTTTACCAAAGACATGAATTTCGATTCCCGGGGACAGCAGGTCTTTCAGAAATACGACAGTACGCCCGAGAGCTATATGTCCGCCGACTCAGGGAATCGTAATCTTCGGGAATATTACAGTCTGCGGCAATATCCAGGGGCGCCGCCGCGAATTCCCCACCCCGTTGAACCATCTTTCAGCGAATTTGCCCCCGACTGTCTTTCCTGCCACGAAAAAGGGGGCTTCAGTCCCGAACACAATGCTTTTATTCCGGTCACTCCCCACCCCCAGGAAGAATCATGCCGGCAATGCCATGTGGTGCTACCCCAGGAGCAGACAGTCTTTGTCGAACATGACTGGGAATCTATACCAACACCACGGCTCGGGGTCTCCGCCATGGGTGGATCTCCGCCGCTGATTCCGCACACCCTGCAACTTCGTGAGAACTGCATCAGCTGCCATACCGGACCAGCAGCGGTTGTTGAAATCAGGGTGGATCATGCCGCCAGAGGAAACTGCAGGCAGTGCCACGTACCGCTCGTGCAAAGCGAACCGGTGAAGATGTTTACCAGGAATGAGCAGCCCTAGCCCCAACATTTCATGAATTTTCTCAGATCGAGAGACTCTTGAAAGATCCGGACTGGAATTACACTTACAGGATATATTATGAAAAGTGACAACATCCTTCATCACTTCTTTTTCAAGATATTGCTTTTGTTTTCGGCACTGTCAGTCTGCACCGGCATCATTGGTATACCGCTGATTTCCCTGGCATCTTCTCAAAAATCGGTAATGAGGGTGATTGAACAGGCCCAAACCCCTTATAAAGACAATTCGGTAGAATCCGCTTTCCCCATTTTTGAGGAGACGGTCCTGTCGAGGGAGCGTTATCAGGGCGGCACTTTCCGCGTCCTGGCCAGAAAAGGGGAATTAGAGCGCTCCCCCTGCAGCGCTTGCCATACCGACACCGAGGTCAAGGCTCAGGACAGCGCCCGGCTCACCCATGGCGACATAGTCCTGAACCATGGCCAGTCCGGAGCTCTCAGCTGTCTCGACTGCCATTCCCGGGAACAAAAAGATCTGCTGGAAGACAGGGAAGGGAACGCCATCGATCTTGACCATAGTTATCAGCTTTGCGGGCAGTGTCATTTCCGGCAGAAAAGTGACTGGCTGGGCGGAGCTCACGGCAAGAGGGTGAGCAACTGGGCCGGCGAGCGGGTGATTTTCAACTGCACCACCTGTCATGATCCGCACTCCCCGCGTTTTGAAAAACGATTCCCGGCAACATATTCCCCAACACAGCCTTAGAGGTTGTTCGAGAATTAGGCAAACATGGTCTCTAATCCCAGGTGAAATAAATGACACAGGACAACAGCGATAAAACACAGGACAGCCGGAGAAATTTCCTCAAAGGACTCTCTATCGCCGCGGCAGCAGGCAGCGCCTCGCTCGTCACCGGTTGCCTTCCCGATGTCAGTGAAGCCTCCAGTGAAACATTGAAGCTGAAGTGGCAGGAATTCTTCAAAAAAAATTACCGCCTGATGACCCCTGCTGAAAAAGAAGAGACTGTGGCCAGACTGGAACGGCTGGCCAAACTGCAGAATGATCGTGAAGTCAGGATAGGCACCACTCCTCCCCGGGAGAAGGTACTCTTCGGTTATGCCTTCAATGTCACCCGCTGTGAGGGCTTCATGGAATGTGTTACCGCCTGTATCGAGGAAAACAATCTGGACCGCAAGACCAAGACCCAATATATCCGTGTTTTTGAAATGGAACCCGGTCAGCTCGATCCCAGTACCGGAGACGGCAAATATTATCACGAAGTTCCAGTGGAAAACAAATTTTACATGGCCACCCAGTGTTTCCACTGCGAGAACGCTCCATGTACCAAGGCATGCCCTACCAAGGCCACCTGGCGTGAGCCCGACGGCATTGTAGTAGTCGATTATGACTGGTGTATCGGCTGCCGCTACTGCCAGGCCGCCTGTCCTTACTACGGCCGAAGATTCAACTGGGGCAAAGCCGATATCCCGGAAGATGAGATCAATCCCAGGCAGCATTACCTGGGCAACAGGGTTCGGCCTAAGGGCAAGATGGAAAAATGCACCTTCTGTATCCAGCGCAGCAGGGAGGGGAGACTTCCAGCCTGCGTCGAGGCCTGTCCCACCGGGGCCAGGGTATTCGGCAATTTGCTGGATCCCGACAGCGAAATTCGTTTCGTGCTCAAGAACAAGAAGGTTTTCAGGATGCGCGAGGAGTTGGGGACAGACCCCAAGTTCTGGTATTTCATCGATTGATGGCGTCGTGATAAGCACCCGTATGAGCATAAACTCCGACTTCGAGAAAGGCCGATCTCCCGCATTGCAGGTTTTATATCGAACTTTTTATCTGGCCGTCTTTTGAGCTTCGTGGCAACTTTTTACGATATTATCATCAATTAACATTGAGGATCCCCCATGGAATCAAGTTCCCGCACAGGTTTTCGCGCCTTTCTTTTCGATGTCATCAAATGGAACATCCAGGGCGGCGCCGGCATGCAGATATACCGCCTCATCCTGGTTGCCGGAATGGCTCTGGGAATATATGCCTATTCAATCCAGGCCCGTGAAGGACTTGCGGTTACCGGCATGAATGACATCGTCAGCTGGGGGTTTTATATCTCCAACTTCACCTTTCTGGTCGGGGTGGCGGCCGCGGCGGTCATGCTGATACTTCCCGCCTACGTGTTTCATGATCCTGAATTCCACCGGGTGGTGATTATCGGTGAAGGCGTTGCCGTCGGCGCACTGGTGATGTGCCTCACCTTTATTCTTGTCGATCTTGGAGGCCCGCTGCAGGCCTGGCATCTTATCCCGGTCATCGGCATCTTCAATTTTCCCTCATCGATCCTGGCCTGGGATGTTCTGGTGCTCAACGGCTACCTGCTGCTCAATGCTCTGGTACCCCTGTATATTCTCTACAACCATTATCACGACAGGAAGGCCGATGAGAGAAAATACCGTCCCTTTGTATTTCTGGCCATCTTCTGGGCCTTCTCAATTCATATGGTAACGGCATTTCTTTACCAGGGTCTGCCGGCTCGTCCTTTCTGGAACAATCCGCTGCTGGGTCCCAGATTTCTGGCCTCAGCGTTCGCCGCCGGACCTGCACTGATTACTTTGACCCTTGCCGTCATCCATAACCTTACCGAATACAAGATCGACAAAAAGGTCTTCAACAAGCTGCGTTTGATCATTGTGGTCTCCGCGATAATCAACCTGATCATGCTCTTCTCCGAGGTTTTTAAAGAGTTCTACTTCCAGACCCATCATTCAATTTCGGCAGTCTATCTTTTTTTCGGACTTGACGGCCACAGTGCACTTGTCCCCTGGATATGGACCTCCATCGGCATGAATATCATCGCCACGCTGGTACTTGCCTTCAATCCCGGTAAAAATAATCCCAAGATCCTTCTGCCGGCCGCCGCTCTTCTTTTCATTGCCATCTGGATGGAGAAGGGAATCGGTCTGATAGTCCCGGGTCTCATTCCCTCTCCCCTTGGTGAGGTTGTCGATTACCTGCCGTCCTGGATTGAACTGGCGGTTACAGTCGGTATATTCTGTCTCGGCCTGTCTGTCGTCACTTTCCTGATCCGTGCAGCTCTTGTCATCGAAGACAGATATGAACAAAGCGCTTCCGCCGGGACATAGGAATGCGGGCCTGAGGTCATATCCCGACTCTCCCTAAAAGGAGCCCCAGCCGCCTTGTTCGATACCGGGTGGAAATTGTTTCAGAATCGCCTCCACCATGCGGTTCACCATGTCGGTGAGATTTTCCGGTGTCGAATGACTGGGGATCCTTTCAGTACCTTTACCGCGCCACACCAGGTTCTCAGGATTGGTGGAGTAGATATTTATCACCAGCACCCCCAGGTCATATTGACGAATATCGGGAGCGGCATTGAAGCCGATTCCGCCATAGCGGTAATATGAGCCCACCCCAAAACCAAAACGAGTACTGAAAGGATCGGACTCCATCCTGATTGTAACTGAAAAATCATAGCCTACCAGAAAATCCGGGCTGTCGCTGAGCACGTACCCCTTCTGCTGCAGCACACGATCGATGGTTTGATAAAATCGTTTATGCAGCAAAGGATTCCTCTCAATGAGTAACTCGCCTTCCGGTGTCGTCTCCGCTCTCCAGTCATAGGTCCGGAGACCCATAAAATCTGCTCCGGCATCATAATCCTGACTGACTTGCACAGCCGAACAGCCGGTCAACAGGAAAAACAGTACGCAGAAAAAGATGGGTGTGCTTCTCATGATTCCTCCTGTAATAATATCGATCAATCGGCCACTGCCTTTGTTTCTCCCCTTAGCATTCTCATAGTAGAACATTGAGCATCAATGAACAAAAACTCAAGAGGAGAGACAACTTCCGCGGGGAACATAATCATTTCCGCACAAGCTCAAATTCGGCGAAATTTCCTGCCCGACAGGAATCTATTCCAGTATGACCGGATTCCGCCTCACTCTTTCCGCTTCTGTCGGAAGCTTTCAAGCAACAGGAATTAATCCCCCGGCAACTCATAAGTGCACTGACGGAGCATCTGTGTCATCAGGTCCTGACAACTTCTTTCTTCCTGCCCATCCGGTGGCATGACACTTGCTTGAGATACCTTTATACCCCTCAAGGAGGTACTGAATGGAGTGACGGTTTTGGGGAGCAAGGTACTGATGACGGCAGTGCTACTGCACCCGTCCTGCCTGGATAATCGGCTTCATCATATTATGATCGCAATTGCTCAACTATCGGTTTGATCTGCTCCTGATCCTTTCAGCAGGTTTAGTGGATAAATCTCCGCCACACCTGACCCAAGAGCCCTCTTCAGCACGAATAATCAGTCTGCGTTTTATTCTTTGATCCAATGAATGCCGTTTTTGTAGGGAAAACATTTTTTTCAAAAGAAGGAGGGAAACATGCCGCTCAATGTTATCAGCGGGGGACTCGACCGCCGTACTTTTATCAAATCCTGCACAATGATGGCTGCGGCCATGGGATTATCCGAATCCATGGTTCCTAAAATGGTGGAAGCGGCAACTTCAAAGGAGCGGCCGCCGGTGGTATGGCTGCACTTTCAGGAATGCACCGGCTGTTCGGAAGTCCTGCTGCGCGGCACCCACCCCGACCTCAGCCGGCTGATCCTCGACATTATCTCTCTGGATTACCACGAAACGGTTATGGCGGCATCGGGACATCAGGCTGAAGAGATTCTGCAGCAGACCATCAATAAGTATGAAGGCACCTTTCTCTGTGTGGTCGAAGGCAGTGTTCCCACCAAAGACAACGGCATCTACTGCAAAATTGCAGGCCGTACGGCCATGGAAATACTCGCTGAAGTTGCGCCAAAATCAGCGGCGATCATCGCCATCGGCAACTGCGCGGCCTTCGGCAATATCCAGGCTGCCAGGCCCAACCCCACGGGTGCTGTCGGCACCGATACGTTGGTCAAGGGAACCCCGGTTATCAACGTGTCCGGATGCCCACCCAATCCCATTAGTTTTCTAGGCACCATTCTCCATTATCTGACCTTCAACCGCCTGCCCTCCACTGACCAGCTCAACCGGCCACTGTTTGCCTACCACCGTAAAATTCATGACTTCTGCGAGCGCCGGGCCCACTTTGATGAGGGGCGGTTCGTGGAACAGTACGGCGATAATGGACATAAACTGGGATACTGCCTCTACAAAGTAGGTTGCAAAGGGCCGGCGACCTACAACAACTGCCCGGCTGTACGCTGGAACAATGTGGGCACCTGGCCTGTGGGCATAGGGCATGGGTGTGTGGGCTGCTCCGAACCGGATTTCTGGGATAATATGTCGCCCTTCTATGAGCGTCTACCGGGAATACAGCTGCCTTTGGCCGGCAAAGGGACCGTCACCGGAGCAACCGAAGCCGGCTTCAAGGTTCTCGGCATCACGGCCGCCGCAGTTGGCATTCATGCCGCGGTGGGTATCGGCAAAAAACTTATCAGCAGTAAAAAAGAATCCGACGAGGATTAAACAGAAAGGGGAGGAGACATGGCGCAACGAATAGTGGTTGATCCTCTCACCAGGATCGAAGGTCATCTACGGATAGATGCAGAGGTGGAAAACGGGGAAATTACCAAAGCCTGGTCCTCCGGCCAGATGTTCCGGGGCATCGAAACCATCCTCCAGGGCCGTGATCCACGCGACGCCTGGCTGTTCACTCAGCGCATCTGCGGGGTATGCACCACCGTCCACTCCATTGCCTCCGTCAGATGCGTGGAAAATGCCCTGGGCCTTGAGGTTCCCATGAACGCCCAATACATCCGCAACCTGGTTGTATCGATTCATGCCCTGCATGATCATATCGTGCATTTTTACGTGCTCTCAGCACTCGACTGGGTGGATGTAGTCTCCGCCCTCTCCGCCGACATCAACAAGACCGTGCAGCTGGCGCAGAGCATTTCCAACTGGCCCGGCAACAGTGCCGGCAGATTCAGAATCGTTCAGGAGAAGGTCCGGGCTGTGGTAGACAGCGGTCAACTTGGACCTTTTGCCAACGCCTACTGGGGCCATGCGGCCATGAAGCTGCCACCGGAGGCCAACCTGATGGCGGTATCCCACTACCTCGAAGCCCTGGATTACCAGCGCAAGGCCACCGAGGCCTACGGCATCATTTCCGGCAAGAATCCGCATATACAGAATTTGCTGGTGGGCGGGGTGGCCGCTGCCATCAACCCTGACAGCGAAGCCACTCTCAATGTCGAACGGCTCTACTGGGTCAGACAACTGGTGGAGGAAGTGCGGGCCTTCGTCCACCAGGTCTATGTACCTGATGTCATAGCCATCGCAGCCTTATATAAGGATTGGCTGCCATATGGTAAGGGCGTCACCAACTACCTGGCCGTTCCGGAAATGATATTGAATCGGGAGGCCACCGCCTTCGATTTGCCCGGAGGTATCATTATGAATGGTGCCCTCGACGCCACCAACCCCATCGACAACCATAATTCCCCCTATTTTCGGGATAATGTGGCGGAGAGTGTCGCCCGTTCCTGGTATGAAGGCTCCTGGACCAGGCATCCCTACGAAGAACATTCCATTCCCGATTACACCGATTTCCAGGAGGACGGCAAATACTCCTGGATAAAGGCTCCGCGTTTTCATAATGAGCCCATGCAGGTCGGCCCTCTGGCTCAGGTGCTGGTCGGCTATGCCCTGGGACATGATCTCACCAGGAAATATACCGATCACGTCTTGTCGGAGATCTCGAAGCTGGCCGGCGCCAAACTCGGACCGGAAGTATTGCATTCCACTCTGGGCCGTCATGCCGCCAGGGCCATCAGGGCGGCCATGCTCTCGGATCTGGCCCTTAAGCACTGGCAGCTGCTGATTGACAATATTGACAGAGGCGATCTGGACATCTTCAATCCACCGACCTTTCCCAAGGGAGAAATCAGGGGATACGGCATGCACGAGGCCCCCCGCGGAACACTTTCCCACTGGATTGTCATTGAGGATGGCATAATTAGAAACTACCAGTGTGTGGTGCCTTCGACCTGGAATGCCGGCCCCCGTGATGAAACCGGGAGGCCGGGACCCTATGAAGCATCTCTGGTCGGTAATCCTATTGCCGATGTCGAGAAGCCCCTGGAGGTGCTCAGAACCATTCATTCATTTGATCCCTGCATCGCCTGCGCCATTCATATGCTCAATCCTGAAGGCAGGGAGCTGGTCAGGATGAAAGTGATATAATTATGATCTCCACCACCTGAGGAGGATGGCATGCGCTATCGACGTCATTACACCTGGGGAGTCCTGCTGCGGTTGTTTCACTGGGCTTTTGTACTCTCTATCATTGTTTTGGTGGTAACCGGGGTATATATAGATTTTCCCTGGACTCAAACTTCGATAGAGGGAGACGGTGGCTTGCCGGTGGCCACCATGCGCTATATCCATTTCGTCGCCGGTTTTGTCTTCACCGCAGCCATGCTGGCGAGAATATATCTGTTGTTTTTTGGCAACAAGCAGGAGCGTATCTGGGATTTCCTGCCGGTGTCCCGCAAAAAAACAGGAAACATCTTTCATACTGCAAAAGTATACCTCTATGTTGCCGATAACCACACTCCCCGCCTGGGTCATAACGTCATCGCCGGAATAAGCTATACAATTACCTTTATTATGGCCCTGCTGCAGATCGGCGCAGGTTTTTACCTTCTCTATCCCGAGAGCTCATTCTGGCAGCAATGGGGGCTGCTCCTGTTCGGACCACAGCAGCAGGCGAGAGTAATCCACTATCTGATCATGTGGTATTTCATTATTTTTGCATTCGTCCATCTCTATATGATTATCTGGAACGATATCGAATCCAAGGAAGGGCTAATCTCTTCGATATTCAATGGCCGCAAATATACCAGATATTAACGGGAGGATCGTATTGTTGAATTTATGCTCCGCCAGAATTTCCAGTTCTTTGTACCGAAATTAGCACCAGATGTAGGGAGGGGGAGCGAATAAAATCAGCTTTTAGAAAGGATATTACAGGTTTGGCTGATTTGATCATAGATGATGACAGCCTTGCCCGTCTTCAGTTGTTCTACCACCTCTACGATCTTCTTCTCCAGCGGCACCTCCCATTCGCCATAATCGGTGCCCTCCCGAGTAATAAATTCTTCCACCAGAGCCCGCAGAATCTCGGGCTCGAGCTGGTCGCAGGGAATCTGGACCGAGGTATTGGGCATATCCATTAGAACTTTTTTCTTCTCTACCATATCTCAGGGGAGCCGTTAAAATTATTTGATACCCAGGCCGCGCAACACCTTGGTTTTTATACCGCTGACCAAAAATGGGGTGAAGCGCTTCTTCTCCTTGAGGATCTTGACGAAAAGATCCTTTTTCTTTTCGGGGATCGGCGGACGAGCACAAGGAGTAAGGGAGATGGATCCGGTTTTACAGGCGGAAATGCAGGCCCCGCACCCCAGACAGATGTCCTCATCTATAATGAGCTGCCGTTTTTCGTCCTTGACGATCGGGGTCAGCCCCAGGGCCTTGACGTTGCAGGTCGACACGCAGAGACCACAGCCGAGACAGGTTTCAGGATTGACGGCAAGGGTATAATTGGCCTTGGCTATGCCGTTGGTATAGCCCTGCAACACACCTCCCAACAGCTCACAGCAGCAGGAACAGCAGTTGCAGATGAAGGAGGGTTTATGGCGGATGTTGTCGGTTATATGGGTGAGGTTGTACTCTCGCGCGGTCTCCAGAACCTTGAGCAGCTGCTCCTTGCTTCTCTTTTCTGCAAAGCCCCTGCGGGTCATGAATTTGGCGGCAGTGCCCAGGGAGATACAGATCCCCTGAGTCGGTGCATTCCTGTCACAGCTCTCGCCCAGATGCTCCTTTTTATGTCTGCAGTAGCATTGCCCGACGGCACCGAAACTCGATTGTTTGATTATCTCTTTCGCACTCTCATAGGTGGTGATTACCGATGAAACCGGAATATGCTCTTCATAGGGCAGAGATCTGGTCAGCTGGGTTGCGCTGCCAAAAAACTCCTGGGCCTGGCCCTTATCGTCATAGAGATATTCGGTCATCAGCCGGGCAAGTTCGACCACCGGTAAATCGGCGCGCTGCTTCATGAAGGTGAATTCGAAAAACCCGATTAAACCCGGCATAAGCAGGTAATAGGTGGTCTTGCCGTACTGCAGATCCATCACCAGTCCCTTGTCGGCCATACCATCCAGAATGGTCAGGAGCTTGTCCTGGTCCATTGCCGTGGCCCGCTTCAGCTCGTTGATGGTCGATTCCTGCAGGGGGAAGCGCGAGGCGACATAGGCCTCGTCTTCCGAAAAAAGATGAGTGAGGATCTGCCGCAGTTTTTCGTTATCGAAAAGGCCGATAGGATAGCGGTTCAATCTGTCGATGAGCGGAACCAGATTTTTTTTGGCGCCATGATGTCCCATTACTTCTCCTTCTTACAGATTCATGCGATAGGCATCCTTCAGGGTGAGTACCTGCTCCTGAAAAACCCGGTTGAAAGCGTCCTGATCCCTCTTCGGTTTGATGATCATTTTTTTGAAAATTTCTTCCTGCTCATCACTGTTATCATAGCCCAGCACCATCTGCAAAGCATAGTTGGAAAAGTCACGGATCAGAAAGCTGAATATCTGCTCCAGCAGGTCGTCATCCACTCCATACTCATCTTTGTGCTCCAAGATAAGCTGCGCGTAGACTATCAGGGTAAAAAGTTCACCTGCAGCCAGCATATAATCGATATTGGCGCTTTGTTCCTTTGACGGCGGCGCGCTGATCAGCAATGAACGGAAGAGCTCAACCTGCTCTTTGAAGATATCTGTATTGGCCGAGCTCACATCACGATAGGCCAGCCGGTAATCGGGAAAGCGGACATCTGCCAACCCTCCGGTATACTGGTGAAAGAGATAGGAATCATCACCCGCTTCTTTTTTCACGGGAATCTCGGGATAGGCGATCGGCTCAAAAAAGTAGTGGCGCACAAATTTGATGATCAGCGCCATATTGACGTGCTCGGTGCCTTCGAGCTTGGGCAGCATGCCGATATCGCGAATGGCCATTTCGAAATAGGTGTCCTGCTCGTAGCCCTTGGCGGCTATAACCTCATGGAGAAGGCCGACCACCTTTTCGCCCTGGCCGGTAACCTTCATTTTGACAATCGGGTTAAAGAGCAGATATCTCCGATCCTGATCGGATGCAGCGCGCAGATAATCTGCGGCACGATGGGCAAACAACTTCATTGCCGCCAGGCGGGCATAGGATTCGGTGAAGAGCTTTTTGACATGAGGAAAATCCGTAACCTTGCGATGGTAAAGCTCTCTTGATGCGGCATGATTGAGTGCCTCATAAAAGGCGTGCGTGGCGATACCGATGGAGGCACAGCCCAGTTCGTATTTGCCGATATTGACGGTATTGAGGGAGGAGTTCCAGGCGAGTTTTCCCCGGGAGAGAATATCCGCCTCGGTAATGGGATAGTCATGCAGGGCATATTCGGCGACATAGGCCTGACGCACCCCGGATGTATCAATCTTTTTTACGCATTCATACTGCGGATGATCGGAACGAACCGCAAAGAAGACATACTCATCGCTGCCGTCTATTTTAGCAAAGGTCGATACCAGGGCGGCGCAATTACCGTTGCCGATGTAATATTTAGACCCTCGGGCCAGATAGCTGCCGTCTTCCTGGGGATAGAGCCTCATTTCGCTGGAGTAGAGATCGGCGCCATGCTCCTTTTCGGAAAGGCCAAAGGCAAAAACTCCACCGTCCCGCAGCATTTGCGCGGTCTTCTTCTTGATTTCCTCGTTGTCCCCCATCCAGATGGGGCCCAGACCCAGAATAGTCACCTGCCAGGCATACCAGTAACAGAGACCGTAGAAGGCCAGCACTTCGTTATATTCACTGAGGCGCCACATATCCCACCGGGTGGTTCCATCGCCATATTCCTGTGGAGTAAGCAGGGTGGCAAATATCTTTTCGCCCTTAATAAACTGCAGAAAATCCTCATACCAGACCATGGACTGATCATCTTCTTTTATTTTCTGCAATCCTTTGTTCTCAAAGAATTGGATGGTTTTTTCCACCAGTTCACGAGAGAGTGGATCGGCATGGTCTCGCTGGTATTTCGATGGGTTAAAGAGTATCACTTTGATTAATCTCCCCTGTATATTTTTAAAATCTGATTACCGCTGAAACTCAGCATCTCCTGGCTCAGGCCGGGACCTTGAGCTGAGGATTAGGGGTAATAGGGTTTTTTTAAATTCAACTTGAGTTACGCCTTCTGAATCCCGCCATCAGCGAACCTGTCAGCCACCATTGTCAAACCTTGGTACGCACCCTGTTCCAGCGCTTCACCTGCCAGGTCGTTTTCACTTCGGCCACTGTATTCTCCGCGACATCCCGCACCACCGTTTTCATCTCAATGGTTGTCGCCTCACGGTCTGCCAGGGGCAGTAATACTCCCTTGTGCAACCGCTCTTCACTTAACTGCGTCGAGGCGACAATATCCTTTTTAGCCTGGTAGAAATACTCGGCATCCAGTTTCGACATGATGAGGCGATATTGTCCCGGGTCCAGGTTGGTGAGCAGCAGAAATCCTGCGGAAAATTCCGCTGCAGTGGCAATCGCACAGGCATGAATTCCCTTAATATGATTAAAATTGCTGCGGCGATAAGGGGCAAACGTGCTGATTTTTTCTGCATTAATTTCGATAATACGGAATTTATGCGGACCGTTAAAAGGAATGGTTCGGGACAACAGTAAATTCAGGACATGGAGCCAGAAAGCCGATTTCCCGGCCCTTGCCATGAGAAAAGAAAGAAGTGTTGCTCTCATTATACGATTTCCAGACCTGCCCTGAATCCATGATGCGTAGCCTCGAGTACAGTTGCCGGTTTTGAGGCATCGCCTATCACTGTGCAGAAGATGTTCAACTCTTTGGCGGCCTTCTGCAAGGTGTTGTTGGGGAGGGTGCCAACCGCCAGAATGACGGTATCGGCCGGGATCATTTCCTCTTTGCCGTCCTTTTCAATGAGGACTCCATCCTTTTCGATGCGGATGACCCGGGACTCAGCTCTGGTGTTGACCCCGAAGCGCTGCACGTCCTGGAGCATGGACCACCTGGTGGATCTGCCGAAATTATTGCCGAGCTTGTCCTGAAGCTCGATGAGCGTCACCTTTTTGCTGCCCTGCAGGGCGAGTTCCATCATGGCATCGAGGGGCTCGGCACCGTTGACGAGCAGAAATTTCAATTCCTCCCCGGAGAGAGTGCCCTGTTCCGCCACCATGAGCGCAGTCTCGACACCTACCGCACCTCCGCCGATAATGACGATATTCTCACCCGGTACCCACTTCTTTTTAAGAACGTCCCAGGCCTGGACCACGTGCTCCATTTCCGTGCCTTCAATTGCCGGGAAAATTGGGGTGCCGCCACTGGCCACAATAACGGTATGAGGTTTCTCCTCCAGCAGCAAGGCACCGTCAACTTCGGTATTGAGGATTACCCTGACCGTGGAATCGGCAAGTTTTGCCGTCAAATCTTCGGCGAGCACCAGGAATTCCCGCCTTCCCGGAGAGGCACCGGCAAGACGAAGCTGTCCGCCCAGCTGCATGTCTTTTTCATACAGCGTCACTTCATGACCCTTGGATGCAGCAGCCAGAGCCGCATTCATACCTCCGGGCCCGCCACCGACCACCATGACCTTCCGCGGCAGCGGTGTCGTGGTAAAGTTCAATTCCTGCTCATGCCCCGCCAGTGGATTACAGAGACACTCGACCGCCTTCATCTTGATGAGGTTATCGAAGCATCCCTGGCCGCAGGCAACGCAGTGGAGAATTTTCCGCTCCTCTCCCTTCCGTGCCTTATTGGGCAGTTCGGCATCGGCAATCAGGGCTCGGCCCATGGCCACCATATCACAGTACCCTTCGGCAATAAGTCTGCGGCCGGTCTGCGGATCATTGATTCGATGGCTGGCAATGACCGGGACAGCCACCTGTTTTTTCATCTCCCGCGCCATATAGGCAAAGACGCCCCGGGGAACCTTGGTGACGATCTGGGGAATTTGCGCCTCATGCCAGCCCACGTTGATGCAGAGAGCATCCACACCCGCCTCGGCAAGCTTCACAGCAAAGTGCTGCAACTCATCCCTGCTGGAGCCGCCTTCCATAAAATCATTGCCGTTAATGCGGACCAGCAGCGGAAAATCGCCAATCTGTGAGCGCACCGATCGGATTATTTCAAGACCGAAGCGCATGCGGTTCTCCAGAGAGCCGCCATACTGATCATGCCGCATGTTGGTAAGGGGGGAGAGAAACTCACTGATAAGGTAGCCGGTGCCGGCCAGGATCTCCACCATATCAAAGCCCGCATTGACTACTCGCTGGGCAGCGTCGGCAAAACTCTGCTGCACGGCGGCGATATCTTCCGCCTCCATCTCCCGTGGGGTCTCCCGGGTCAACCGTGAGGCTATGGCACTGGGCGCCACCGGTTTTTGTCCGCCTAGAAAAAAGGAGTGGTTGTAGCGCCCGGCATGATTGAGCTGCACGGCAGCTGCGGCTCCGCCCGAATGAATTACCGTCGCAAGTTCTTGAAGGCCAGGAAGAAAGCTGTCGTCATGGGCTCCGATATTGCCGCTGTTCCCGGAGAGTCGATCCACGGTGGCATATCCCACGCTTATCAACCCTGCTCCGCCCTCGGCCCTTTTCCGGTAGAACTCGAGCAGCTGCAAGGTCACCATGAAATTGTGGCACATGTTCAGATGCATGGCAGGCATGAATATACGGTTTTTTACGCGCAGAGAACCGATGGTAATTGGCTGGAATAGAGGATCAATCATGTTTTATACTCCCTGACCTGATACTGCGGTGGTATACAATGGTTCGACCTGATGAAAAAGGTTGATCTCCACAAGTGATTTTTTCAGCAATTCCGGATGGTGCAGGAAATCCTGCATAAAGATGATTTCCGAGGCCTTAAGGTAGACATGAAAAGGTTCCTTGACAGAGTCGGCAAAGAGCCGTTCGATGACTTCAGCCACATTGGCATGGCGGCCATACTCTCCCAGCTGCCGTACCCGGCCCAGCATCTTGGAGACATAAAAAAGAAGGGAATCATCGACACTATCGATATTATTGCGATGGCCGGGACAGATTTGTTTCCCCCTGAGCTTTGCCAGTTTAAGAAGGGTTGCGCAGTAGGCTTCATAATTTTTGAAGCGCTCCCCGGTCTCCAGGTCGGCATCGAGAAGCGGTGACTGAAAAACCCCCCGGAGCAGCACATCCCCGGTCACCGCCCAATTTTCGGCATGATCGGCATTGTTTTCGGCGCCATCTTCGGTGTAGTAGACAATATCGCTCTGGGAGTGACCCGGACATCCCTGAAAAAGGATATCCAGATGACGCGGCATATCATCTTCGACTATGCTGAATTTCTCAGGAAAGTCCGGAAAGATCCTGCCGTCTGCCAGGCTGCGGTGCAACTCATCGAGATAATCGCCGCTGAAGCCGAGGTTTTGGAGGACGACATACATATCCTGCAGCCTCTCTTCATGGGCAACCATCTTCAGGCCATCTCGATAGGGAATGAAAATCCGGGCCCCGCTTTCTTTTTCGAGCCAGCTCGCCAAACCGTAATGATCGATATGACAATGGGTCATGAAGATATACTTGAGCCTGCTCAAATCAATATTCTCGGTAAGATATTTCCTGCTCGCCGCAGTAGGCGGGCCGGTATCGAAGAGGATCAGTTCACTGCCTCTTTCCACCGTATAACAGTGAACGGGGCCTACCATATAGGGAGTATTGATGGTATGCTGTTGAATTACCATACTTTCCTCAAATAGATACGAAACAAAAAGAGCCTCTTCGGCTCTTTGATTCTTCTGGAGCGCGAACGCCCGAAACTACAGACACAGACACTGGTCAGTGTCTGTGTCTGCAAGGGATCGCCAATACTCATTTACACTTCAGCCCGGATTGACCGAGCCTTCTGCTAGCCCAGCTGAGCTGGACTCTTTACAGTACCCCCTTGAGGGGTATAAGTACCTTGGCAGTATGCTTAACTATTGGTTTTTAATAGTACTTTGCGTTTTCTTGCTTTTTTAGGACGGTTTTTTCCGAGTAAGGTACTAACCCAGCTGAGCTGGATAAGTACCTTGGATATCAAGGGCAATGTACTTTTATCAAATACATTATTCGTTTTCTTGTTTTTTATGACAGCTTTTGAGGAGCAAGGTACTAAAAGAGATATTTCTCCTCTTCACATGCAGCCTCGGCAAGCAACCGCTTGGCCTGAAGGAGGCCGCCGGCGTCATATTTGGTGAAGCGCCGTACACCGGAGAGAATCATGGTCAGGGTATCGCCTTCTTCAACATAGAAGGCACCTTTTCGTGCGGCTGTTCCCGCTATTTCCGCTGCTTCAAAGGCAAACACCTTGACGGCTGCAAGATAGAGTTCTTTTTTGCGCTCGGAGGCCGTCTCATAGTTTTTCTCGGCACGGAGAACCGCACTTTCCAGAGCAAATATCTGAATAGCGATGTCGGCCGCAGTCATCAGAATTTCCTGCTCATTGGCCAACTTATCCATATATTTCTGTACCCCGGCTCCCGCCAGGATGAGAAAGAGGGTCTTCAAATTTTTGAGGAGTTCTTTTTCTGCGGCGAAAGGCTTGTCCTCAATCTCTTCAAAGCTCGGCGTCATCAATGATTCGAAGGCTTTCATCGCTTCAGCCTGTAGAGGCAGCTCGCCCTTCATGGCTTTTCTGAGAATCATGCCCGGGATAAGAAGGCGGTTGATCTCATTGGTGCCTTCGAAGATCCTGTTGATACGCTCGTCACGATAATATCTTTCGGCAGGATACTCGCTGACATAGCCGTAACCACCATGGATCTGGACAACCTCATCAACTGTTTTGGCCAGCACTTCCGAACAGAAGACCTTGGAAATTCCGCATTCCGGAGCATATTCTTCTATGGCTTTAAGGTATTCTTCGTAATAGTTGTCGATGGATTTATCAATGGTGGCGATTTTGTTATCAAGCAGACCGGCCAGTCTGTAAACCAGTGATTCCGAAGCATATATGCCAGCAGTAAGATTGGCGATTTTCTCTTTAATTGCGCCGAACTGGCTGATTGGGGTATTAAATTGTTTGCGCTCGTTGGCATATTTGATGCCTTCCACCATCGCCATTTTGGCCGCGCCGGTTACCCCTGCCCCAAGCTTAAAGCGCCCTATATTGAGGACGTTGAAAGCAATTTTGTGCCCCTTACCGGCTTCACCGAGAAGGTTCTCCACGGGGACCTTGCAGTTATCAAGGATGATCTGCGTGGTCGATGATCCTTTAATACCCAGTTTCTTTTCCTCAGCTCCCACCACCAGACCCTCGAAACTTTTCTCCACCAGAAAGGCGGTAAAATGCTCCTTATCGATTTTGGCGAAAACAGTGAACAGCTCGGCAAAACCGCCGTTGGTGATAAACTGTTTGGTACCGTTGAGGATATAATGCTTGCCGTCCTCGGAAAGTACCGCCGAGGCCTGCGCCCCCAGAGCGTCGCTGCCCGATCCCGGTTCGGTAAGACAATAGGCGGCGCACCATTCACCGGAGGTGATTTTCTCCAGATATTTTTCCTTCTGCTCATGCGTTCCATAATAGATAAGTGGCAAGGTACCTATTCCCGTATGTGCCGAAAAGGCAACCGAGAAAGAACCACCCATGGAAATTTTCTCTCCTACCAGCATGGAGGTGGCCTTGTCGAGTTCCAGGCCGCCGTACTCCTCCGGTGCATCCATCATCAGCAGTCCCAGTTCGCCGCACTTCCTCATGCCCTCGATGACCAGATCGAAGTTCTGCTTTTCAATCTCGTCTATTTGGGGAAAAATTTCGTTGATGATGAACTGCTCAGTGGTTTCGCCAATCTGCTTCTGCTCGTCACTGAATTCTTCCGGAGTAAAGACATCCTCACAGGGAACCTCGGCTATCAGGTATTCGCCGCCTTTCAAAATTTTGTCAGCCATTTTTTCATCCTTATATGTAGAGAAAACTCACAGAAATCCTGAAAATGGTCATTCAGGAAGTACATCCGGAATGACCTGAGGGTTTCCACGAACAATCTTTTTTACTTTGATTACACTTATAGTTTCTCGTAAATTCCGGCTGCACCCATGCCACCGCCGATACACATGGAAACCAGACCGTATTTCGACTG
This sequence comes from Desulfobulbaceae bacterium, assembly GCA_016278675.1. Classification (GTDB taxonomy): domain Bacteria; phylum Desulfobacterota; class Desulfobulbia; order Desulfobulbales; family Desulfocapsaceae; genus Desulfopila_A. The sequence goes on from JADQBJ010000041.1 coordinate 139,659, forward strand.
ACGCCGGCCCATCTCGTGCAGCAGTGTTGCCGTGAGTTTTGCTCCGGTGCATCCCAGAGGATGACCCAGGGCGATGGCGCCGCCGTTGACATTGATGATTTCCTGATTTAAGCCAAGCTCCTGAATGACGGCCAGGGCCTGAGCGGCAAAGGCTTCATTCAGTTCAATCAGATCAATATCGCCAAGCTGCATGCCGGCCATTTTCAGGACAGCCGGGATAGCCGCTATCGGGCCTATTCCCATAACCTCCGGCGCAACACCCTTGACGGCATAAGCAACGAATCTGGCAAAAGGATCCTTACCGATCTCTTTGAGAAAATCTTCCGATACCACCATTGAGACGGCGGCGCCGTCGGTGGTCTGGGAGGAGTTGCCGGCAGTGACGGGACCACCGACCTTGAAGACGGAGCGAAGTTTGGCCAGAACATCAGGGGTGGTTCCTTCGCGGACACCATCGTCTATTTTTACCAGTTCCTTATCCCGCTTGATCTTGCCGTTAACCAGTGTGTCTCTTTCGACCTCGACAGTGATGATCTCATCCTCGAAACGGCCTGCATTTATGGCGGCTGCTGCTTTGGCATGGCTGGCTGCGGCAAATTCATCCATTGCCGCACGACTGATATTATATTGTTCCGCAACCAGTTCGGCGGTGATGCCCATGGATGAAAAGGATTCAGGCCAGTTCTCCACCAATCCGGGATTGGCACTGTATTTATTGCCACCCATGGGAACAGACGACATCGACTCGGCTCCGCCGGCGATGATGCAGTCGGCGAAACCCAGCATGACTCTCTCCGCCGCCATGGAAATGGTCTGGATACCGGAACAGCAGAAACGGTTAATAGTCTGGCCCGGTACTTCCTTGGGAAGCCCCGCTTTCATTGCAGCGATGCGGCCCATATTCATGCCCTGCTCAGCTTCAGGGAAAGCGCAGCCGAGATAGACATCCTCGATCCTCTGCGGATCTACATCGGTACGTTCCATAAGTCCCCTGATTGCCATGGCGGCAAGATCATCGGGACGTACGTCTTTCAGTTTTCCTTTATTGGCTCGGCAACCTGGTGTGCGGTAGCTTGCCAGTATATAGGCTTGTTTCATATCTAGTCCTCCCACATGGGTAGTGAATTTAGTAATTAATTAGTGTCTGTCCAGGAATGAGCAATTTCGGAGTTTGCGCTTACCTGTTCTAAATCTAGGCGCTCGATGAATTTAACCGGAGGCATATAGTCGATATTCCGAGGATTAAATTTTGAGAGCAACGACGAGTTAGGGCAAAAGTGCCATTTATGGACAGGTACTAGTTGCGCAACGGCTTCCCTGTCTTCAGCATATGCTGAATGCGCTCGGAGGTCTTCTTGTTGCTGCAAAGCTTGAGGAAAGCCTCTCTTTCCAGCTTCAGCAGGTATTCTTCCGAAATCAAGGTACCGCCATTCACATCACCACCGCAAAGAACCTCGGCGATTATGCCGCCCATTTCGGCTTCATATTCGGTTACAAAATTACCCATTTTCATATTCCAGAGCTGACTCTTGACACTGGCGGCAACACTGCGTCCAGGAGCCGGGATATTCTCACGTGGCTTTTTGGGCCGATAGTTGTTGGCCAGTCCGATCACCTTCTTCTTGGCATCGGCGATAAGCCTGTCGATATCCATGGTAATGGAATCGTTATGGCGCATGTAGCCCATGTCGTAGAGTTCGGCTGCACCCATGGATACCTTGGCCATACCGATCAATTCGAAGTTTTTGAATATAAAAGGGGTAACATCGGTTTTATATTGAGTGGCCAGATCGACCGCCCTCAGACACATCTCCTTGGTACCGCCGCCGGCAGGCAACAGTCCGACACCGATTTCAACCAGTCCCATGTAGGTTTCCGCATGGGCATTGACGGCATCTGAATGGAGGGTGAATTCACAACCGCCGCCGAGAGTCATGGCGAATGGTGCGGCAACAACGGGTACCTTGGCGTATTTGACGGCCATGGTCGCCTTCTGGAAGGAGCTGATAACCATGTTCACATCTTCAAAAGCACCTTCGGCAAGCGCCACCGCCAGCATCATTAGATTTGCCCCCACGGAGAAATTTACCCCCTGGTTGCCGATAACAAGACCTATACCTTCATTCTCGGCACGCTTCACGGCCTTATGAGTCATAGCGAGAATGTCGCCGCTGATGGCATTCATCTTCGAGTGAAACTCAAAACCGAAGACGCCGTCACCAAGATCAAGAATGGAACAGTTACCATTTTTCTCGACGACATTGCCTGGTCGGCGCTTGAGAATCTCCAGCTTGATCTGGTCCTCATAGAGCGGTACCGGCTTGTAGACTCCCTCCTGCAGATCATAAAACTCCTGCATGCCTTCCTCGGTGAATCTATAGAATGATTCCACCTTCTTCAGGGATTCCGGAACGGCAACACCGTCTTTTTCGGCCCGCTTGACAAACTTGGCTACACCAATGGCATCAAGCATCTGAAAGGGACCGATTTCCCAGTTGAAGCCCCACTTCATGGCGTTGTCGATATTGACCACGTCATCGGCTATCTCCGGAATACGGTTCACGGTATAGATCAAGGTGTCACGCAATGATCGCCAGGCAAATTCGGCGCCCTTGTCGGAGGCGGCCAGGACCATTTTGACCTTTTGCCCCGGATCATCAACCTGCTTGACGGCCATTACCGAGGGGAATTTAGGTTTTTCAAGAGGCTTGTATTCGCCGGCTTTATAGTCGTAATAATAGATCAGTCGTTTGCCATCGACCATCTCCTTGGTATAAAAACCTTTTTTGGTTTTATTGCCATGTTGGCCTTTTTTAATCATTGTCTGCATGAATTCGGGAACCTTGAAAACCTCGCGCTCTTCATCTTCAGGCAGAAGTTCATAGGTATTTTCGGCGACATGTCTAAGGGTGTCCAGTCCGACAAGATCCACCGTCCTGAAGGCGGCACTTTTCGGCCTGGCCGTTGCCGGTCCGGCCACACTGTCAACCTCCTCGACGGTCATCTCCAGATCGGCCATATGCTCTATGCCTTTATAAATGGCGTAGACGCCGATACGGTTGGCGATAAAGTTGGGGGTGTCCTTGGCGTAAACGATTCCCTTGCCCAAACGCCTGTTGATAAATTCAGCCATGCCGGATATCACGTCAGGATCAGCGTCCTTACAGCCGACGATCTCCATCAGATGCATATATCGCGGCGGATTGAAAAAATGCGTTACCAGGAAGTTTCTACGAATCTCGGCAGGAAGCGCTTCCGCCATATCATTGACGGAAAGCCCACTGGTGTTTGTTGACAGAATTGCCCCCGGAGAAATGTGGGGCACCAGCTTCTGCAGAAGGTCGAGCTTGATAGGCATATGTTCGACCACCACTTCAATGATCCAGTCGCATTTCTGCAGTTTTGCCAGGTCGTCTTCCAAATTTCCTACTTCAATCTGCTTGGCATACTCCTTCAGGTAAAAAGGAGCGGGTTTCATTTTCAGCAGGTCCTGAAGTCCTTTAGTTGCAATACGATTGCGAACAACCGGACTCTCAAGAGACAAGCCTTTGGCCTTCTCCTGCTCTGTCAATTCTCTGGGAACGATATCAAGCATGACAACGTCCAGTCCTGCGTTGGCCAGATGGGCTGCGATGGTCGCACCCATTACACCGGCGCCGAGTACTGCTACTCGATTGATCTGCCTCATTTTAATCCTCCATGTGTAGATTCCGGCTTACCATTGGAGCCATTACCATTATTTCCATACATTTCTTCAATTCGGTCTTTGTAGATAGTGTATATATCCTTACGCTTCAACTTCAGGGTGGGAGTCACTTCTCCACCTTCAATAGTGAACTCTCTGGGAAGTACAACGAACTTCTTTATTGTTTCATAGGACGGCAGGGTGGCATTGAACTCAGCTACCCGCCCCTCGTATAACTCCAGAACCTTGGTATGGGTAACCAGTTCTTCTATATCAATATAGTCGATCTTCTCCTCCCTGGCAAAATCTATGAGCCTTTCGATATTGGGGGTAAGAAGAGCAACCAGATAGGGTTTTGCATCGCCGAAGACATAGGACTGCGAGATATATTTATCAAGCTTCAGTTCATTCTCAAGCGGCTGCGGTGCGATGTTTTTGCCGCCGGCGGTCACGATTATTTCCTTTTTCCTGTCGACAATGTAAACAAAACCCTCCTCATCGACCCTGGCAATATCACCGGTCAACAGCCAACCGTCCTGGAAGGTTTCCTCTGTCGCCTTTTTATTGCGATAGTACCCATCCATCACCTGAGGCCCCCTGACCAGCAGTTCTCCGTCGGCGGCAACCTTCACCTCAGTGTGCTGCAGCGGCTTCCCGACCGCATCGAAGCGGACATCCCGAATGTTGGTCAAAGTCAGTGCAGGACTGGTCTCCGTCAGCCCATAGCCGGTAAAAACAGGAATGCCGATGGCCCACATAAATTCATTGATGGTCTTGTCCAGAGGCGCTCCTCCGCAGATAAAAAATCGCAGTTTGCCGCCAAAACGGTCACGGACCTTCTTAAAGACAAGTTTATCGAGAAAGCGGTACTTCAGGCCGAGGAACCCCGTCGTCTTTTTTTCTATATATTTCAATCTTACGTATTTTTTCCCCACTTCTACGGCATAGTGAAAAAGGGCCTGGCGCAGTTTGGGCATCTGATGGACGCTCTCATAGACTCTTGAGTATATTTTTTCAAAAAGTCTGGGAACGCTGACCATTGCCGTTGGGCGGATCTCGATAATATTTTCCATGACCTTCTGCACATTTTCAGCAAAGGCTATATGGCTGCCGCTGAAGATTGCTGCATAATAGCCACCGGTTCTCTCCAGCACATGACTTAAAGGCAGGAAGCTGAGAAAGGTTTCCTGCCGGTCCATTGGATGCCCCAGCTGTTTCAGACCATAAATGGTATCAAAGAGGATATTTTCCTGAGAAAGCATGACTCCTTTCGGTACTCCGGTAGTGCCCGAGGTATATATAATTGTAATGAGATCCTTCAGGGAGATGGCATCTATCTGCGCCTCGATAACCTTTTTTTCTTCCTCTGAAAGCGGATGGGAAACCTCGGAAAGCTGATACTGCGTAAAGACCGGAAAACTCCGATCCCCCAGGAATCTCTCGTAGGATATTATCAGATCGACATCGGGAATCCGGTCCCGGACCGAGAGCAGCTTCTCGTATTGAGCTCTGGTGGAAACAAAAACGACCTTTGCCGAAGAGTGATTTATGACGTAAGCCGCCTGTTCGCCTGTATTGGTAGCATAAATGGGAACTGTTATTGCCTCGGCACATTGAATGCCAAAATCCGAGATGGCCCAGCCGAGACGATTTTCCGAGAAAATGGCCACCCGGTCCCCCGGCTCCACTCCTGCTTTACGTAACCCTCGAGCCAACATTAAGACTCTCTCGTAAAATTGGCCATAGGTGAGGGAAAGATATGTATTTCTCTTTTTGTAACTGATTGCCGTCCTATCCTTGTAACGTCTCGCATTTTCTTTCAAAACAGCAGGAATCGATTGAAACAACAGCTCGTTCATAACCTTCTTCTCCCTTGACGTTGAGGTACCTCTCTCCCATCCAGACGAACGCTTACGTAAATTACTAAGGGCTGATTTCCCTCCCTTATACCTTACCTTTACGTTTAAGTCAATGTTAAATATTATCTGTATCTCATATCAATTATTCTGGAACGAAAATGGGTTTTTCCTGATCATACTTAGACCGGGAAATCAGCAGAACGTTAGGGTAGTGCTGTCAAGAACAGAAAGGATCCGTCTCCGGCATGAAGATTGAACAAAAGACGACTACCTCGACGACTTCGATGGCTTCACGAAATCATCATGAAAAAAGAATTTAAAAAAGCGGCGATGTCTACTTCTGCACCATTACCTCATAGAACATCAGGGCGTTGAGGACGAGACCGTGGGTGATGTGAGCCGACGTGACCAGACCGTTCACCTCTAAGTAGGGTACTACCACAACTTCAATATCCTCCATCTCATCCATGGATTGTCCCCTGGTGTATTCTGCATTTTCAACCAGGACCGTAAAGCAGCGGTTATTCTGGATGGCGGGATTGGGGCAGACCTCCCCGATTATCCTGGCGTTGCGCCCGACAAATCCGGTTTCTTCAAGCAGTTCACGCTGACCTGCAGCAAGTGGAGATTCGCCCTTCTCCACGGCACCTCCTGGAATCTCCAGTTCTACACGTCGGGAACCGAAACGAAACTGTTTGACCAGCACTATTTCATGGGCGGCGGTAATGGCTATTACATTGACCCAATCCGGGAAATCGATACGATAAAACATGTCTTCCCGATCGGTTCGATGGTTGCGCACTCTGGCAGAGACAATGCTCCCGACTCTGGTTTCCAGAAGGGTTTCCTCATCGTAAATCAGAAGCTCTTCCGCCATCTTTTTACTCATCTCCGCACCTGTCTGATTCGATATGGCACATATTATCCTCCTGCAGCTTGTTAAGACCATTGAAAGCCGCTACCTTATAGGCCTCAGCCAAGGTTGGATAATTAAAAACGGTGTCCCGGAAATATTGAAGAGTCCCGCCGAGGGCGAGAACCGCCTGGCCGATATGGATCAGTTCGGCTGCCTGTTCTCCTATAATATGAACACCGAAAAGCTTCAATGTTTTCGGGTCAAACAGTATTTTCACAAACCCTGATTTCACTCCCAGAATCTGTCCCTTAGCCAATTCATCATAGCGGGCCGTTCCGAATTCATAGGGTATTTTAGCGTCGGTGAGTTCCTGTTCGGTCTTGCCTACCATGGAAATTTCGGGAATGGTATAGATGCCATAGGGCAGCAGTTCATGAGATGTTTTGGCGGGATGACAAAACATATTGCAGCTGGCCAGCCGCCCCTGCTCCATGGAGGTCGCTGCAAGAGCGGGAAAACCGATCACATCTCCCGCTGCATAGATATGGTCAATATTCGTCTGGAAGTCTTCGTTGACACTGATCCTCCCCTTTTTATCGGTTTTCAGGCCAATTGCCTCCAGATTGAGTGTATCTGTATTGGTCTGCCTGCCGACAGCATAGAGAAAGGTGTCGCCGCGAATCACTTTTCCGCTTTCAAGGGTGACTTTCACCTGGTTGTTTATTTCCTTTTCCACATGTGCCAGGGTTTCGCCGAGACGAAAAACCGTACGCTGTTCCATCAGGCTGAACTTCAGCCGATCAATGATCTCCCGGTCGACAAAGCCGAGAATCTCCGTGCGCTGATCGATAATTGTGACGCCGATGCCCATAGCGGCAAACATGGAGGCATATTCAAGACCGATCACACCTGCCCCTACTACAATGAGCTTTTTAGGCAGATCCGTGAGGTTGAGGATCTGATCGACATCGATAACGGTTTCACCGTCAAAAGGAATTTCGGCATGCCGTACCGGATGCGTGCCGCAGGCTATAAGAATATTATCCGCGGTAAGCACCTGCTCACTTCCTTCGCCGACAACGACGACCGTCTTCTCGTTCCGGAAATGCGCTGTACCGAAGAACATCTGCACATGGTTGCGTTTCAGCTGGTCTCTGATCACCGACATTTCGCGCTCTTCAACCATGCGGACCCGCATAATCAGGTCTTCATGATTAATCTCCTCCTTGACGGTATAATCGTGACCGTAAAAAGCCCTCTGATGCAGCCCGAACAGGAAGAGGATAGCCTCCCGCAGGGTTTTGCTGGGAATAGTGCCGCCATGCAGCGAAACTCCACCGTACATCGCCTGCCTGTCGATGATGGCAACGCTGCGGCCAAGCTTTGCCGCAGCAATCGCTCCCTTCTGGCCGGCCGGGCCGGAACCTATTACAATCAGGTCGAAATGCATGATGGTGCTCCTTTTTTTACCGACAGTGACAAAATCCCCGGTGACAGCCTGACTACCTCGGTGTAAAGCTCTTGACGATCTCAGACTTTTCGACTCCTAAATCAGGAATATAGGTACGTTCATGGAAACTGATCACGCCGTCATCCGCAATCATCAAAACCGCAGATGAACGGGTACCGTAATTTTCACCACGAATGAAGATGGGGGAGAGCATCTTTTCCCATTCCTGGTTCAGACCGGTATCCGGCAGGCTGTTTAGCGGCGGCCGCAAAGTATCACCCAGCACACCGAAAAGATCTTCGACAGTAAAGCTTTCATGCCGCAGCACATCTTCAAAAAGCATTTTGCCGCGCTTAACCTTGGGCCAGGAACTATCGAGCAGGTGATTACTCAAGCCGTAGATACCGGCGGACAACCGCCTGGAGGTCACAAACCTGTTGGAATAATAATAGAGTTCCTCCTCGTCTCCGAAAAGAAGATTAAACCCTCTATAGCTTTGATCTTCGGCTGCAAGAGTCTGGAGGAAATTTTGATAATCATCGTTTTCCGTTAAAAAATGGGGAATAATCTCTCCTCTTGATCGGGCAGAGACGGAATTTTGCACCATTTCCCTGTAATTGGTCAGGGCGGCGAATTTTCCCTGCCGGTTCACACCGAGCCAGGTCCCTCCGGCTTGCAGATCCCTGCCTCCAAGAATCAGTTGATCATCTCCCCACCAGCACAGCGGTGCCGTAGGCCTGAGGTGAAATTCATCACGGTTTGCAGCCAGAATGAAGCGATACCCCGGGGTGCTTTTATATGAAAAGAGGATAATGCACATAGCTATACCATCCTTTCCGGCGTGCTGTTTTGCAGGAGGGCTGTGGTCACGACATTTTCGACAATAGCAGCCGTCAATCCCCAGATAATGTCCGGTTTTCGGCGATACACCACAACTCGCTTCATCCATTCACTCCTGTTGTCTTTATAGTGTCGAGGCAAACCCAGCTCTTCGACGGGAAGCAGAATGTGTTTTTTTCCGTCTCCATCGACATAGGACGACTGGATCTCGACCCGGGTCCGGTAAACCTCAGGAGGATTGTGGTAAAACCAGGATACGGGGACGGTAAATACCTCATCTACCTCTTCTCTATCCAGGGTGAGGCTGCCGACATCCTCCAGCTTAAGCACACCGAGAAAGCATTCCACAATTATTCCCCGGGGAGAAACCAGAGTATCCAGCTGTCCGATGACATCAACCATCTCCCGCGCCAGCCCCAGCTCTTCTTCAACCTCACGCAGAGCGGTTTCGAGGCCGTCGGAATCATTTGAATGATCGACATGACCCCCGGGAAAGCAGACCTCACTACCCTGGCGAATGTAGGGGGCTCGCTTTTCAAAGAGGAAATGTTCTTCACCTTCTAAATAAACCAGTGGAACAAGTATTGCCGAAGAGTGATATTCATCTCTTCCCAGGATTCCCGGTATCTGGGGCATTCTCTGTCGCAGCACCTCTAAACGGCTGTTCTTCATTCATTCTCCTCTTTGATCTTTGTAACAGATAACCAAATCAATCTTTTCAGCAATCTTGCATCATAATTCGTTATCTGATTACCCGTGACTCTCAGCATTTTTCCGGCTCAGACCGGGACCGCTTTTTTTCATCCGGGACGCCAAAAAACCGTCCATTGGGCTTCGCTGCAGCCATCTGGGCTGGACTGCAGAGACCCGTGAAAAGAGCAGTCCCGAGCTTGAGCTGAGGATTGGGGGTGATCAGGATGAGCAATCACCTTTGCCGGTAAAAAAACATTTTACCAGAACACTACCTGCATGGTACTCTTTTACACATTTATAGATTAATTCTATGTTCAGGAGCCAATACATGCAATACGAAGGAAATATTTTCAGGCCGCCAAGCGAAGCCGCCAGCATCCTTCTTCAGGTTACCACCGGCTGCTCCCACAACAAATGTACATTCTGCAGAATGTACAAAGAGCAGCCCTTCAAAATCAAAAGCGATGAGAAAATCCTCAAGGATATACTCTTTGCCGCGCAATATTGCAAAAACCAGAAACGTCTTTTCCTTTGCGACGGCGATGTGCTCTCTCTTTCGCACAAGCGACTATCGACCATTCTCAAGCTCATCCGCAAACACCTCCCCTGGATCACCAGAGTGGGTGCCTACGCCAACACCAAAAGCATCTATAACAAAAGCGTGGAACAGTTGAACGAGCTGCGCGGTCTCGGCCTGAAAATTGCTTATATGGGGTTGGAAACCGGAGATGATCAGACCCTGCAGGCTATTAACAAAGGGGCAAATGCCCAACGCATGATTGAAATGGGACAAAAAATCAGAAAGGCAGGGATCAAGCTGTCGGTCACCGTCCTTCTGGGAATCGCCGGAAAACAGAGATCCTCCATCCATGCCGTCGAAACGGGCAGGGTGCTGACGGCAATTGATCCGGAATATGTCGGCGCCCTCAGTCTGATGCTGGTACCGGGCACTCCTTTATACCAGAAGCACCGCCAGGGATTATTTTCTCTGCCGGAACCCTTGGAGATGCTCGAGGAAATAAAGATAATGCTGCAAAATACCTCCCTCACCGGAGGGTATTTCCATGCTAATCATGCCTCAAATTATCTCCCCATCAAAGCCCGGCTGCCCGAAGACAAGGCGGCAACCCTCAAACTGATCGAAGAAGCCCTTCAGGGAAAAGTGGGACTTAAGCCGGAATATTTGCGTGGATTGTGAAGGATATGACATTAACGCAGTGAAAATTCAGCCATGCGAATGTGGCTTTCCTTGCATTTTGGACATCGTCCGGGCCGGTCGAGGCGGTCTCTTTTCTTAAAAATATAGCTGCAGCTCAGGCACTGATAGGGGCGAACCATGATTTTTTCGCCGCCGGTGGATTTTTTAACGTGCTCAAGATGGGAAAACACCTCGCGCTCCTGGATGGACAACTCTGCGGAAAGATCGAGAGAGGTCCATTCGCCGTGCTGCAGAAGTTCGATTAGTTGCTGCCGTATCGTTGCCGTTCTTTCCATATCAACAGACCAGATCGTTACGCTCGTATTCTTCATCCGGCAGCAATTCGCTCCCTCTGGCACAGCTGACGGCAAGTCTGTCGCAGCGCTCATTGAGCGGATTGCCGGCATGCCCGCGAACCCACTGAAAATCCACGTGGAGATCTTCCGTGAGGCGGAGCAGCTCCTCCCATAAATCCCGATTTATTGCCGGCTTGCCATCTGACTTCCGCCAGCCTTTTCTTCTCCAGCTCTTCGCCCAGCCCTTGGTGATTCCGTTGACTACATAGGATGAATCCGAATAGAGAGTAATTTTCTCCCGACTGCCTTTGAGTTCACGCAAAGCGGCGATACAGGCCATGAGTTCCATACGGTTGTTGGTGGTCAACCGGTAGCCGCCGCATATTTCCTTTTCCTTTCCGTTAAAAAGGATTATTACCCCATAACCGCCGGGTCCCGGATTGTTCAGGGCACCTCCGTCCGTATATACGGTTATTCCGCTTTTTCCATGGTGTGGTGCTGCGGCGAGAGGTTTCTTCTTCGCAGTTCGGGGTGAGCTGCCAATGCCCGAGTCGCTGCTTTCCAGCCATCTTCTTGCCTCGGTTTCAGAGGCAAATCCTTTGAATTTTGCCCCTGGATAGCCTTTCACCTGGGCCTCGGTCTCACTCCAGGTACGATAGATGCCTGGTGAAATACCTTGCTTTACGGCGTAATATTTTTTTTTGGACATATGATGTTACGTTGTTACGTTCATTGATTCATCAGACTCAAGGGTACTTTTGCTCAGACGCACCAATCACCAGGATGGCGGTGAGCAAAAGCGTTGGGCTTCCTTTCGTCAGCGCCAACCTACCGCGTTGCCGCAATCGAATATTGAAAGTATAAGGTTGGCGGTGAGCTTAGCGAACCCCCACAATTAAAAGCTTTTTTGCAACAACATGAATAAATTGCTTTTTAGGGCATTCTTTTCAAATAGTAGCGCATAAGTATGCTAAACCCGAGAGAGCCCTTGTATTCACTCCCTTTAACATTGTAGCGGTAGAACGAGCAACCGCTAAAAACAAAAAAAGTGATAAAGCCCCGGGGCTTTATCACTTTTCCAGTCAACTGCCGGCAGGTCTGCTAAAACTCAGCAGCCTCTGATTCCTCAGGAACCGCCTTTCTTTTTGGTGGCAGGGGCAGCTTCCGCCGCTGCAGCGCTTCCGCCTATGGCATCACGGGAAACTTTCACCCTGATGTCTTTGGCAATTTCCATGGTAATTACGGTGTCGGTCAAACCGGTGATTGTTCCATGAATGCCGCCACGGGTAACGACTTTGTCTCCGCTTTTGAGCTCGCTTAGAAACTTCTGATGCTGCTTAGCCTGCTTTTGCTGGGGGCGGATGAGCAAAAAATAGAAAACCACGAATATTAAAATCAGTGGCAAAAATGATGCAAATCCTCCAGCTCCACCAGCTCCGGGAGCGGCGGCATAGGCGATACCTGTCATAACTCTTCCTCCAATGGGACATTGTGACTGACACGGAGTTTCTTTCCAATGCCATTATAGTACATGAATAAATCGATTTTTTTCTTCAATAGTTGAGTAGAATAATCATTCGCTCTCAAGCCTGCCATAAAAATCTTCACGAAATCGGGCAAAACTGTCGATTTCTATGGATTTCCTGATTTGCTCCATGAGATTGAGGTAGTAATGGAGATTATGGATAGTGTTGAGATGATAACTGAGAATTTCCCGACTCACAAAGAGATGGCGCAGATAGGCTCTTGAAAAGTTTTTGCAGGTATAGCAGTCGCAGGAACCATCCAACGGTTCTTTATCCTCTCGATATCTCGAATTTTTAATGACAATCTTACCTGTTGAGGTAAACAATGTGCCATTGCGGGCATTCCGCGTCGGCATAACGCAGTCAAACATGTCGATACCCCGCCGGACACCTTCGACAAGATCCTCAGGGGTTCCCACTCCCATCAGATAGACCGCTCGGTCCTGCGGCAGATGCGGTACCGTCGCCTCGGTCATTTCATGCATGAGTTCTTTGGGCTCGCCCACGCTGAGTCCTCCGATGGCATACCCGTCAAAGCCTATGTCTATAAGCTCAGCTGCGGACTGCTCCCGCAGTTCAGGATACACTCCTCCCTGAACAATGCCGAAAAGAAGCTGCTCCCTGCTGCTGTGGGCGGACCGGCATCGTGCCGCCCACCTGCTGGTCAGATTCGTTGAATTTACAGTTGTTTTTCTGTCAGCCGGATAGGGGATACAGGTATCGAGGCACATCATGACATCGGAGCCCAGCGCCTGCTGTACCGCAATGGCTTCTTCCGGGCCGAGAAACAGTTTGGAACCGTCAAGATGTGAACGAAAGGCCGCGCCTTCCTCGGTAATTTTGGCAAGCTGCTGCAGGCTGAAAATCTGGAATCCGCCGCTGTCCGTTAAAATTGGTCTATCCCAGTTCATGAATCCATGAAGACCGCCGAATTTCTCTATTAGTTTATGACCGGGGCGGATAAAAAGATGATAGGTATTGCCGAGGATAATCTGGGCATTCATCTCCTTGAGATTGGCCGGTGAGACTGATTTCACGGTTCCCTGGGTACCCACCGGCATAAAAATCGGGGTCTGAACTACTCCATGTCGGGTTTGCAGTTCTCCTCTTCTGGCGCTGCATTCCGAGGAGCGGCAATGGAGCGTATATGGCGATGCACACATTTTTTCTACCTTTTTTGACATTGTTTTTCGGCGCCAGCCACCAGCCCTTCGATGACTCTGCGTTGAGTGGCGATGTTTTCGACAAGTTGAAACTGCACCACGGCCCTGTTGAGATTATCCTCGGGAAGACCCACCTTAAAGTATTGGTTTCCCATAAGATAATCAGTTACAAAGCGCACCCCGAGCTCGAAGGACACCAGCAGGAGAGCATCATAAATATGCTCGAGTTCAAAGCGGTCGAGCATTCTCTCTTGCAGATATCCTTCAAGAACGCCAGCCGCCATAGCGGTATCGAAGCCAACTTCAGAATTATTTCTCTCTTCAGACGGGCCACAGCAAGAGCGCAGACAATCGCCGATATCATAAAGAACCAAGCCGCTGCCCACTGTGTCCAGATCTATCATGGCAACTGCCTTCTCTGTACTGACGTCAAAGAGTACATTGGAGACCTTGGGGTCGCCATGCACAACCTTTGCCGCAATATTTCCCTGACTTACGGCTGTCTCAAAAAAATCGCAGTATTTTCCATACCGGGCGATACACTCAAGACAGAAATGGAGTTTGGACCTGATTTTCTGTGAAAATCCGGCAAGAGCCGTTTCGAAGTTTTGCAGATAAAGAGGAAGATTGTGGAAACCCGGCAGTACCTGCTCCAGTCTGTCTTGCGGCAAGTTTTCAACGCCGTGGTGAAACGCGGCAAGGCACCGCCCCACCTGTGAGGCCAGTGCAACGTCACCGATACTCTCATAAACCCTGCTGCCGGCGATATAACTCTGTGCTCTCCAGGTCTCTCCATTGCAGTCCACATACCAGTTTTCACCTTGCCTTGTCTGCAATATTCGGGGAAAACGAAAACCTGCCGGGGCAGCATTACTATTCAGATGAGAAGAGACCACGGCGGTATTCTGCGCCACCTTCCGGGGTTCTCTGAACACCCTGGCGTTTATCCGCTGGATGATGAAAGAGTTTTTTCCGCGGTCGACAAGAAAGGTATCGTTGATGTTGCCCTGACCAAGCTCCACAAATGCACATTGTCCTGTGACGCGGACATATGCCCTGGCTACCTTGTTCAATCGGGCAGACAGTTCTGCCGATATACCGGGAAAATTAGATTGCACTATTCTGGGAGATTTCGCAGATAATTATTAGAGACCTTTATATTTGACAAGGTCGCAAAAACCTAATTTTTAATTTTGTGCCCAAGTTGTGCCCAAG
>JADQBJ010000033.1:0-152725 GCA_016278675.1 Desulfobulbaceae bacterium
AATACTATCTTTCCGGCTTGGGCAAATTGGACCGCAATGCAGAACGTAAAGAATACGCTCGAAAGGCCAAGGTAATGGTTAAAGTGAGGAATATTCTGGTCGACGTTCTCGGCGATGAAGCCCGCTGGGAAAAGTTTGCAAGCAAGATCAAGAAAGACAATCTCCGGCGTCCGGCGTTTCAACAGGAGTTTGCCAAGGTAGTACCGGGTTGGAGGCAGTTGGACATTAAAAGTTGAGAGATGAGAACAATTCATGAATTCACGAAATAACAAGGAGAACAAGGATCTCAAAGCCTTGGACGAGACGATCAGGGAGATCATTGTCGACGCCTACGGCGACGACGAGCAGCTCTGGGCCTTTCGACAAGTCTTCGAGGATGCCATCGACCTGCCGGTCGATGGCTTCGTTATAGGTGAACCGGTTTCGGTGCTGGAAATTGACTACGACGGCAATGAGCGACGAGGATTGACCGCACGGTGCCGCCGCGAAGACGGCTCCGAACATATGGTTGCGGCGTCCGAGGTCGTATTTCCCGTTGGCTCGGCTGGTGCTTGGCTCATCGCTGCCTATCGCAGGTGGATCAACATCGATCCCTTCCCTATGGTGGAACAGACTTCTTCCCGGCGAAAACGGCAACACAAGGCAACAACCGATGATCTCGACCTGAGCCAACCGGTCGAGCTGATAGTGCTCTCGGTTAAGGAACGGGCTGTTCGGTGCCGCTTACCGGGAAGTGAAAGGACCATTACTTTGCGTCCAAGCCGCCTTGGAGACGTGGTTCCCGGTGAGATTGTCACCGTCAAGCCAGGGAAGCAGTGGAGCTATGCCGGTCATCCTTATCTCTCCGGAGAGATACAGTCTGCCCGTCTTGAGGTTGAGGCCCTCCATCTGGCACCTCTCAGTCTTCAAGAGATCGGCATGTGGGATCCCAAAGAGCACTATTGGGGGGAAGAAAACGATCCTGTTGAATCTTGGGCTGAACCCATAATCGCAAATGGGCCACGCCCTATGTTTAAGATGGAGCAGGTGTTGCCGGGTCAGGACCCGGACAATCCATTTGACGACCCCATCACTCGGGTAAACGATCTGAAGGATGCCGGTGAACGGGCAGAGGCGATAAAAATCCTGATGGATTTGTGTCAGGCCGACCTTCGTTGTCTCGACGCCCATTCACATCTGGGCAATCTCGTCTTTGATCGTTACCCGAAGGATGCCGTGCGGCACTATGAAGCCGGTTGGCGTATCGGTGAACTTTCCCTGGGAAAAGGTTTCACCGGCGTTTTGCAGTGGGGCAATATTGACAACCGTCCGTTTCTGCGCTGCATGCAAGGCTATGGCTTATGCCTCTGGCGTCTTGGTCGCTTTGACGAGGCCCTGGACGTTTTTAATCGGATGCTTTGGCTGAACCCTTCGGATAACCAGGGCGTGAGGTTTCTCCTTGATGAGGTGAAAGTAAATACCGCCTGGGAGGATTGTCAGGACGGATGGCGTTGATTGAGAAAGGTGCACCGTGAGTCGCAGAAAACAAAAAAAGATCGACCCCTTCGAGCAGGCCATCGAAGCGGCCTTGTCTCCCGGAAACTTCATTTCCTACGCAGCGGCCTGGTCGTTCGTGAACGATGCTCAGAAGGTTGCCGGTGACATTGAAGAGGTCATAACGAGAGAGCCTGAACGAGCAGCCCTTCTATTTGAGACCTTCATTGCCGCGTGCCACGAAAAAGCCGATGAGATCGACGACTCCAGCGGTAATTTCGGCATGCTGGTTGAGAACTTGTTTATTGATTGGATCAAATCCCGCCAAGCCGCAAATCATGCTCCGGATGAAACCGCAAAGCTTCTGCTTTATTGGATGGAGGAAGATCCCTATGGGTTTTGTCATAACCTTGATCGCCAGGTTGTCAAAGTGCTCGACAAAAAGGGCTTGGACGCCTTAGTCGGCCAAATTCGTGCCAAGTTCGAATCCATTCCGAGCCGGGATGAACAACGCTCTTCCGAATACGCACGTCGTAAATGGGGCGGTGCGCTGAAAACCCTTCTTGCCGGTCAGCGCGATGTCGAAGCGTATATAGCCCTTTGCGAGCAGACTGAGTTCAATGCCCAGGACTGCCTGGCTATAGCCAAAATATACCAAAATCGGAGGCGACCTGAAGATGCACTCACTTGGGTTGAGCGAGGCTTGGTTATTGCATCCTCAGACAACCGAAGATCATTTGGAGACCACGAACTCCATCAGATGCAGCGAGCCCTGCTGGCCGGAATCGGCCGATCAGGAGAGGCACTTCAATCAGCCTGGGCCGAATTTGAGGCACATCCTTCCATCTTCCCATACAAGGAGTTGATGCGCTACGTGCCTGGCAAAGAGAAAAAAGCTTGGCACCAAAAAGCCATGCAGGCATCGGAGAAGGGGAGTCTGGCAATTCAGATTGAACTCTGGCTTAAGAAAAAAGAGATCGATCGGCTCGTGTCGCGCCTACGCAAGGCAACGTGTCAGGAGTTGGAAGATCTCAGCCATTATGCGGGCGAACCATTGGCAGGAAAGCTGGAGCGGTCTCATCCTGATATCTCCGCCAGAGTATATTGCGCGCTGTGCATGCGGATCATCAATGCGGGCAAGAGCAAGTACTACGACGCGGCGCTCGACAACATCGAGCGTGCCAAGAAATGCTACGATAAAGCCGGGCTCAATGCCGACTGGCAGACGGTGGTTGCCGATGTGCGTCAAAGGCATTTTAGGAAGAAGGGATTCATGGCTGGATTCGAGGATATCGTTTCCGGTGCGCCCAAGCATGTTGAACCGCCATTTCTGGAACAGGCAAAAGCTCGCTGGCTTAAAAAAAGAAAATGATACCAGATTGGTCTATACGTTATTAGATGGCAGAATTTGGCGGCAAAATTGAAGAGGGTTGAGAGCAAATTGTCAACAATAAAGATTTGACCTCCATCCACTGACCTCTATCCATCCGGAACTTCATCTGAAATGGATGTATAGGCGTTTGAACTTTAGCATGCTGTTATTTTGTGAGCAATTTGGTAAGAAATCTTCTGGCCCTTTTGGCTTTCAATTGCTTTCCATTCAGGTTCGGCATGAGAGGCATCAAATGCAGCCCTTTGGTGCTTAAAGATTTTGGATAATCTTTTAATAATTGATATCTCTTGTTCGTTGAGAGGTTCGATAGTATTGGTATCTGCTTTTAAAATCTCTTCAACAAGGTCAGCATAATTGTCAAGTTGTGGCCCATAGGGCATAACAGCATATGTCGCACCTGTCATGCCATGGCCTAGCTCGCGGTAGGCAACCAAATCGGCATACCAGCAGTTTTTTGCAGCATATAATCCTTTATCACCTGGAATGAGGAATTCATACGGAACATATTTTTCAAATTCCTGATAAACAAGTTTGATTCGTCCTAATGAGAGATTGCGGTTTCCAGAAAATTCATTCTGAGATCCTTGAGGGCATAATATGTCCCGCAATGCTTTATCGCTAGCAGGTTTTTGCACAACTCCATTTTCCCATCGGACAATGCTCATTTTAGAGCATTGGGCTTTGTCTGCAAGTTGCTGCTGAGAAAGCCTAAGTTTTTCTCTATAGCTCTTTATTTCTTTGCCGGTGAGCAAACCCATTTCGCGTCTGTATGCATCAGCAATGGCGACCTGTGAATCCGCTGTTTGCTCAACCGTGGATCTCGTCATACCACATTTTTGGCACACCAAGCCTTCAAGCTGATAGCTTACCTGTACACCACGAAATTCTATTTCATTGGTTACTGTGGCCATTTGCATTTCACCATGGCCTGCAGGGCAATTCGATTTTAAATTTTCCATGGTTAGCGCTCCTGTTTTTCTTCGTGCAGTGACACTACAACTAATACATCCTGATACAAGGCGAATTTAAAGTAGATATCCTTGTTATCTAGAAGTGGCGACTGGACTACAAAGGCAAATAGTTCAGCCCCTTTTGTCTGAGTTTCATATGACCTTTGTGGTGGTCTTGACCCAGCATAATTTTTGAAATCAGCTAAAGCCAGAATTTCCTCAACTATAGCTTTGAATTCGACCTGAAATGAGTATCCGAGTTCAAAAGAATCAGCCAAAACCACTTGAGGTTCTAGAATGTCAATGCAATCAACACCCAGTAACTCTTTTGCCTTTCTTAATTTGTTTGACAGTTCTTTATGTGTCGGTCGCGGATTCATTATCGTCTCATTAGATGGTAACATTTATCACGGTGTAGTCAACTAAAATGGTAACAAAAGTTGCTTTTTGTTTGTTTTGAGAGCTAGAGTTCTTTAATTAATAATGTAAGACTTTGGTTTTATCGAGATTATTCTGTGAAAACGAAGATCAGGGATAAAATCCTGGAAATTACTCCTGATCTTGGTGACTACTATTAGATGAATGCTTTCTGAGGCCCTACCTCGAGTCTCATTCTTGTATAAGATGGTTGCCCTGGCCTTGCGGCCAAATCGGCTCAAGAGCCGAGATCTGTGGGATATCGTCTGGCTGAACAGGCAGGGCATTACCCTGCCTGTTCAGCTGGTCCTGCAAAAGGCGATGGATCGCCGGCAGGACCTCACTGTTTTCTTGAACAGCTGCAGCAGCGAACAATGTTGTTGCAATCGAATCCCGCGGCTCGTAGGGATTTTTTGGCGGAAATGCGACCTTTCCTTCCTCCAGCTGTGTTCGGAGAAAACCTTGAGACAGATCAGTCCTGGACGTATCTTGTCGGTCTTGTAACCGAGGAGGGCGAGAAGGTACAACGGGAATCCTGAAAAAAACGCACAGAGGAATAGGTGACGGTAATTATTAAATGTATTTTTGTATAAGTATAAAAAAAACAAAATGTTAATAACAACATTCGACTCTCGTCGCCCCCAATAAAAATAAGCGAAATCAACAATTAATGCTGGTTTCGCTTATTTTTTGGTATCCCAGATGTTCCTTTTTCAATCTGAGTCCCATTACTTTAATTTATCCGTTCAAATTAAACAATTGACTTTCTTATATTAACTAGTTATTTAAGGCATATGTAGATCTATCCCAGACAGCATTTTTTTTTTGCCAGTACGTATCTAGCGGCTGGTTCCTGTTATTTCCTATCTTGGGTGTGCGGGGCTTCAATTAATTCAAAGGAGCCTAACGTATGCCAAGAAAGATTATTTACCATCGTAAACAAGCTTTTTCTGAACAAGATGGACGTTGCTATTATTGTAAATTTCCTATGTGGATTAAAGACCAGGAAGGTTTTGCGCTAAAGCATAAAATTTCTGTTTCTGAGGCTAAGAAATTTCAATGTACAGCTGAACATCTACAAGCACGTTGTGACGGAGGCGGTAACGAAAAAAAGAATATTGTTGCAGCATGTCGCTACTGCAATGAGAACCGCCATAAAAGGAAAAAGCCGCCTGTCCCGTATAGATACAAGGAAATGATTCAAAATAGAATTAAGAAGAAGAAATGGCACCCAATATCGCAACATCATTTAGTCTCTTATATTAAATCGAATAAAGAGATACTTTGAAAGGTATTGGCCATTTCTTTATGCTAAATGTTTTGAAACTCACTCATATTGTGCATTTGCACCATTTGTAGTAATTCATATTGAATTTCAGCTGCTAATGTTCCAGGCTCTAATGCTCTTACATGTGGATCCACCGCTTCAGCTCCACCGTATGATCAACTGTCAGGGAGAAGATAATCGAACCATCATCGTTAAAAGTGATTCCTGAGCTTATTGATATTCATTCTGGAACGTGGATACACCGAGGCGTATCCACATGGCATTCGGTATCTGAAGAAGTTGGATAAGCTGGCGACAAGCGTTACCGACTGGATAAATTTTAATCATCAAGAAGCTTTCAAGGCACAGATCATTCGGGTACATGGCCGAAAAAGAAGCTTTTGGTCAGAATATGAGGGGCGCAAAAAATGAAAAAGAGAAGCATGGGTTGAATGAACGCCAGAGTAAGGTCCTTGAATTCTTACTTGCTCACGGTAAATTTACCATTCAAGAATTTGAAGAACTTTGTCCTGATGTCAATCGACGGAGCCTGCAGCGTGACCTCAAAGGACTGTTGGGTAAGGAGCTTATTTCAAAGTGAAGGTGCAACCCACCATCAAGAGTATAGGCTCCGCTAAATGTTTGCGACATCTTCACGACAAAGTTTGTGACAGGTTTATGACAATGTTAGCGACACAGGAAAAAACAGGATCATGTCTGACACGAATTTTTCTTGGCAGCAAGGATTTGATGCAGGCTGCCAATATGGGAGAGAAGTCTGCTAGAAAAAGCCGTTTTGGCCCAATCAGTATGGAGTTAATACTACAGGAGTGCTGTGATATCGTGGGTGATTGTATTATGACAGTAAAAGATATGATCCCTAAAGGTTTTCCAGACCACATAGCTGGTGCAATATTTACAGGTCTTATGAGGACGAGAGAGAGACTAGTGAAGGGATAACTGACTCATCTTGTATTCGGCTGGGGACTCTCCATGTTCGAAGAGCAGAAATCTCAGTGAGTGTTGGGTGTTTAACGTGGCGGATTTGAGTTACATGGGAATTAGATGATGGGATTGTCAATTTCAGCTTTGATAGTCGGTCTTGCTCTTCTGGTATGGAGCGCGGACCGTTTTGTGGAAGGTTCTGCCTCCACCGCAAGATATTTCGGCATGCCGCCGCTGTTAATAGGTATGGTAGTCGTTGGATTCGGGACTTCCACACCGGAAATGGTGGTTTCTGCGTTGGCTGCTTTTGACGGCAGTCCGGGAATCGCTCTTGGTAACGCGTACGGCTCAAATATTGCCAACATAGCACTGATACTGGGCGTGACTGCCCTGATAAGCCCGATCATGGTACATTCGACGGTATTGCGCAAGGAACTGCCGATACTGGCGCTTGTGACGCTTCTCACCGTCGTATTGATTGCAGACCTTGATATAACCAGGCTCGATGCTGTTATCCTGCTGCTGGTATTCGGCGGCTTGATGGCATGGACCATTTACCAGGGATTGAAACGAAAGACCGATTCTCTTGCAGAAGAGGTTGAATTGGAAACGGCTGAAAAAGCGATGCCGCTTAACCGGGCAGTTTTCTGGCTGGTGGTCGGGCTGCTGATGCTTATTGCCAGCTCGCGGATTCTGGTGTGGGGCGCTGTTGAAATTGCACAGGTTTTTGGGGTGAGCGACATGATCATTGGTTTGACGATTGTGGCTGTGGGTACCTCTTTACCGGAACTGGCATCGTCCGTTATTGCGGCCCGAAAGGGTGAACATGATATCGCTCTGGGAAACGTAATCGGTTCCAATCTGTTCAACACACTGGCCGTTGTCGGTATAGCCGGGATGATTCATCCTTTTGCGGTGGAGCCTGAAACGCTCTCCCGTGACATGATCGTCATGGGGGCTTTGACTGTTTCACTTTTCCTGATCGGCTATGGATTCAGGGGCCGGCAGGGGCGCGTAAATCGACTTGAGGGAGCGGCTCTGTTGCTGGTTTATGTTGGATATACAGCATGGCTGATCAGCACGGTATTGAATATTCAGACATGAGTGGTAAAACAGACCGCTGGGTATTCGAGCAGGAATAGAACCCGCATCGGTTCTCTGTTTCGGACCTTGGCTCTGCGGGCAGGCAAGCTGAGCTATGTTCACCCGCTATCCTTTCATTTTCTGACATCTGTCTGTGATTGTTCATTCTCAAAGGTAATAATTCATGAAAATACGTAAGCTTACCCCTGATAGTTATGCAAAGGCTTCTGCGCTGCTGCGCCAGGCTTTTCCACGCAGCAGATATGAGGTTCAGTTCTTTGAAAAACTGCATGGCAACGGGAGGGAGGTGCATGAGTGGGTGTGTATTCATCGCAACTCGGTTATCGCCTATATTGCCTTTACAAAAGCCTTTGAGAAGAAGAAAGTCTGCGGATTGCACCTGGGGCCGCTGGCTGTGCATCCGTCGATGCAGAATAAGGGGATAGGATCGGAGTTGGTTGAATTTGCTTTACGACAGGAAATTATAAAGGGTAATACCATCTTTGTCCTGGGTGATCCCAGATTTTATCAAAAGTTTGGGTTTGAGCGCTGTACTACGCCTATCTGCCCCTTTGATAAAAACAACGCTCACTTTCTGAGTATCCGAAACAATGCATCTCACCGGTTTACCGTTGGGTATGAGCCTGAATTTAAGAGCAAAACAAAATAAATCTTGAAAAACCTTTCGAGATTTCCACACGGCTGAACAGGATAAGGAAAGATGTTCGATCAGCCTTGAGTCCGCACTGAAACAGAACACTTCAACATTGAAAATCCTGCCGTGAGGGGTTAGTTTGATATCATGAAAATGACTCGACTATCTGCAGATTTTTCCAGCCCTGCTCTGGGTCTAGGCTGCTGGGGCATGTCCGATGCCTACGGTCCGGCCGATGAAAAGGAATCAATGGCCACAATTGAGGCTGCGCTGGCTGCAGGTCTCCGCCATTTTGATACCGCCGACGTCTATGGTGACGGCCACAATGAAACTTTGCTGGGCAAAGCCCTGGCAGGTCGTCGGCAAGAGGTCTTTCTGGCGACGAAGTTCGGTTTCGTCGGGGATGAGCATGGGCAGGTTCGGGTTGACGGCCGTCCGCAGCGGGTGAAGAGCGCCTGCGAAAGTAGTTTGCGCCGGCTTGGCACTGAAGTGATAGACCTTTACTACCTGCATCGGCGCGATGAACGGGTGCCTGTTGAAGAGACTGTAGGCGCCATGGCAGATCTGGTCCGCCAGGGGAAAGTCCGGTATCTTGGTCTTTCCGAAGTCTCGGCCGAAACTCTCCACCGTGCCTCGACCATCCATCCAATAGCCGCCGTCCAGTCGGAATATAGTTTGTTCACCAGAGATCCGGAAAAAACAGTGCTTCCCGCCTGCCGCGAACTCGGCACAGCTCTGGTAGCCTTTTCCCCGCTTGGCCGTGGCCTGCTTACCGGTAAGGTGAAATCCCGGCAGGAGCTTGCCGAGGGGGACTATCGCCGGAATATGCCACGCTTTGCCGATGATAATCTGGAGGAAAACCTTGCTCTGGTCAAGGCCCTGGAAAACATGGCGCTGGAAAAGAACGCCACCGCCGCGCAGGTCGCACTTGCCTGGCTATTGAACCAAGGGCCGGACATCCTGCCTATTCCGGGGATGAAGCGGCTGAAACATCTGCAGGAGAACCTTGGCGCACTGAAGATCCAGCTCTCGTCCGACGATCTTTCCAGGCTTTCCACCCTCAGCGAAGCCGTCCAGGGGCAAAGGCATAATCCCCAAAACCTGAAATTCATTGATCCCTGATAAGCGTAAAGTGATCGCACCTGATAAGTGCAACATCCATATAAAAAGATGACGCTGTAAATTCCGGCACTAATGCACTCGAAAAAGACGGATTTCCTGCAAAGCGGAACACCATAGTGGTGTTGAGAAAGAGCGTTCTGTAACCGAGGATCCAACAATGACCGATGAAAAAGTATATTCGAAATATGAGAGCATAAGAACCTGGACGCGGCCGGCGGCAAGAGGGCAGAATTATGCTGTTGCCAGCGGGCATCATCTGGCCAGCCAGGCGGCAATGCGAATATTGGATAAGGGCGGAAATGTCGTCGATGCAGGGATTGCGGCAGGATTGTGCCTTTGCATTCTACAGCCTGATATGGTCAATTTTGCAGGTGTTGCTCCTCTGATGATCCATCTGGCCGACACCAATCAAACCCAGATCGTTACGGGTTTGGGCCCCTGGCCTGAAGCGGCCGACGTTGATTTTTTTGTAGAAAAATATGACGGCATCCTGCCGGAGGGAATCTTGAGAACCGTGGTGCCGGGTTCTCCGGATTCCTGGCTTCGGGCGCTTAAACTCTATGGCACCATGACCTTTCAGGAGGTATCCGCAGACGCTCTGTATTATGCAAAAAATGGATTTCCTATGCACAGGTTTCTCAAAAACGGCATCGATGAAAACCAGGAGGGCTATCGGAGATGGGAGGAGAATGCCCGGATTTTTCTTCCTTCCGGCAAGGTTCCGGAGGTAGGGGCGCTTTTTTATCAAAAGGATCTCGCTGCGGTTATCGAGGCGATGATCGAACAAGAGAGACAAGGTGCCGCGACCAGAGAAGAGGGCCTGGATATAGCACGGGATTATTTTTATAAAGGACCTGTTGCCAGGAAGATCGCCGATCATCAGCAGGATAACGGCGGTTTCCTGACCTATGACGATCTTGCTTCATTTGAAAGCACCATTGAAAATCCCGTACAGAATACTTTCGCTCAATACACCGTGAAAACGGCAAGGGCCTGGTGTCAGGGGCCTGTGCTGCTTTCAGTACTTAATATTCTAGAACACTTCGACCTCAAAAGTATGGGGCACAACAGTGTGGGGTATATTCATACAATCGCCGAGGCCTTTAAGCTGGTCTATGCCGACAGGGAGGAGTGGTACGGAGATCCGGATTATACCGTCATGCCGGAAACGGGTCTCATCTCGAAGGAATACGCGCGAAGGCGTGCATCTTGTCTTGATCCTCAAAAGGCCTGTGCCGGGATGCCTTCACCCGGTGATCCCTGGGAGTTCGATCCGGGAGAGAGGCCGGAGCGGAGGCGGACGTCTCCCCGGGATCTGCCGCAGGATGAAGGCAGAGACCTGGATACAAGCTATGTCAATGTTATGGATAAGGACGGCAATTGTTTCTGTGCCGTTCCGAGCGATATGTCTTTTTCCGGTCCGGTTGTGCCGGGTACGGGTATGGTGATTTCCACCAGGGGCTCACAATCCTGGGCGGTTGCGGGGCATGCCTCCGCGGTGGCGGGAGGCAAACGTCCCCGGCTGACGCCTCATCCGTCGATGATCTTCAAAGACGGCAAGCCCCTGATGATCATAGGAACACCGGGCGGCGACGTGCAGTGCCAGGCTATCGTGCAGGTGTTTCTCAATATCGTCTTGTTTGATATGCAGGTCCAGCAAGCGATCGAGGCGCCTCGCTTTGCCACCTTCAGTTTTCCCATCAGTTTCGCTCCCCATGCCTATAATCCCGGTCTGCTGAGAATAGAGGAGAGGTTGTTTGAAAAGGTAGCCCGGGATCTGAAAAAAAAGGATCATAAAGTAATGCCCTGGGCTGATATGGGCTGGAAAAGTGGTGGTGTCTGCGTCATCATGAGGGATGAAAACACCGGAGTTCTCTGTGCCGGGGCCGATCCCAGAAGGGAAAGCGTTGCTTTGGCCTGGTAGGGTGGTGCTGGAGTAAATGTCCGGGGAATAACGGCGGTGGGAAGAATGGACCTGGGCGAATACCGTCTGTTCTTTGATGCAAAAAGCTTCAGGTCGTTCAATAGGTTTAAAATTAACAGTTTAACATTAACAGCAGGTGCAGGCAGGCAATGGGCATTTTAAAGAAAAACTGGTTTTTTGTAGGTATCGCCTTGATGTTCGGTTTGGCCTTTGCCCTGCCGGGGCTGGGAGAGGTTTTCAGAGAATATAGGATCCTGAACGTCGCAATTTTTTTAGCCTTCTTTTTGACCGGGTTGAGCCTTGATACCTCGACGGTAAAAGAACAGGCCCGCCAGACAAAGATTCTGTTTGCGGCGATTCTAAGCGCCCATTTTTTAATTCCCTCTCTCGCCTTTGCCTTTGGAAACCTGCTGTTTCCGCATCATCCGGACATAGTCATCGGTCTGATCATTATCGCTTCTGCTCCTGTTACCGTGGCTTCGGGAACGGTAATGACCAATGTCGCCAGGGGAAATGTGGCCCTAAGCCTCTTTATCTGCGTCCTCTCTAATTTTGTGGGAATCCTGATTATCCCCTTCACCCTGAAACTGTTTATCGGCATCGGCCAATATGTCGAATTGCCGGTGCTGCAGATGTTGATTTCCCTTTCCCTCAAGGTTTTGCTGCCCACCATAATCGGGCAACTGCTGCGTCCTAAAATATGGCCATACCTCCAACCTCACAAAAAATATAATTCGATCTTTCAACAGTGCGTCGTTCTTCTCATTATATTCAATGCGACATCAAAGGCCAGTGGAGAGCTGCTTCAGGCCGGACCCCAGCTCTTGCTGATGGTTATCACCTCAACGGTAGCGCTGCACACCATTATCCTGGTGATCAATTTTCTGATAGCAACCAAGGTAATCAGGCTTGATCTACCTTCAACCGCCGCCTTTACCATTCATGTATCGCAGAAGACGCTCACCGTTTCGTATCTGGTGTGGGCCGGATATTTTGCCAATCAATACCCACTGGGCCTCATTCCCCCGATATGTTATCACCTTACCCAGATGATTATGGACACATTCATTGCCGACAGGTTTAGAAAAAAGGCCTTGCAGGTGGAGCGGAATGCCGCTGCCGATGGTGAGGCCAAGGGTAAATTAAAGAGGTGAGGCGGATCTAGTTGAGCTATTTTGCACGCACATACAGTATCTTCTGATTTGACCCCGATGCCTGACGTTCTTCCGTTATGAACAGCTCCTTTTTGGCCCTGACCAGATCGGATAGTTTTTTGAAACCGTACAGTCTGGAGTCAAAGTCCGGTTGAAGCTTGGTGAGGTAGCTGCCGAAGGTGCCGAGCTGGGCCCAGCCTTCATCGTCAGTTGACTGCTCCAGGGCGGTCATCACAAACTCTTTCGGAAATTCAGGAGGATGCTCATGTGTTTCCGGTGGTGTTTTGGCTGGCGCTTCTTTATGTTTGCGCCCGTTTTTGGCTGGTTGTGTTTCCGTCTCTTTGCGGGTGGATGGACGCAGAATCTCCGTGAAGACAAATTTGTGACAGGCGTTGCGGAAGGCCTCCGGTGTCTTTTTCTCGCCAAAGCCAAGCACGATCAGACCTTCCTCGCGCAATCTCATGGCGAGTCCCGTGAAGTCACTGTCGCTGGTGATTAAGCAGAAGCCGTCGAATTTACGAGTATAAACCAAGTCCATGGCGTCGATAATCAAAGTGCTGTCCGTCGCATTTTTACCGGTGGAGTAAGCAAACTGCTGAACCGGTTTGATGGCATAACGCTGCAGAACCTTCTTCCATGAGGCGCTTGTCGGTGAGGTGAAATCACCGTAGATGCGTTTCACCGTAGCTTCCCCAAAGCGGGCTATTTCGGCAAGCAGACCTTCTATGACGGTAGCCTGGGCGTTATCCGCATCAATTAGAACGGCCAGCCGGAAAGTTCGGTCTTCGGATTCGATTTTTTCAATGAGACGGGGAGATGCCATATCTGCTCCAGTAGTGTTGAATGCGCCAGGCCAGGAAAAGTAATATGTTAAAGAATCAAATAAATAGTATCATCCATAGCTTCCTTTCATGCTGTCAAATATACAGTATCTTCAAATCCTGGCATCTGCAAGGATCTTTTCGGAGAGGTATTGAGAATGGATTTCTTTTAGAGCCTTTCCTCAGGAAAACTGCCACTCAGTTCAGCTGGCTAGTATTGCAAAGACATCCCTACACCGACCTCTTTTATATCAACAACTTGAAAAAGTGCAATTTTCGACTGCAGGTCGGTGCAGTGACAGGCATGCATCTGCTTCATGTTCAAGGTGACGATATAGTTGAGGGTGCCCTGCAGTTGGTCGCGTGAAGGTTGTTGAAGATGCAGGCCTCCGAGCACATCATGAATCCGCTCTTCTTGACACACTTCCCTGGCATACTCGACAATATTGCATATACCGGCATGAGAACACCCGGTGATGATAACCAGACCATTGTCGGATTTATAAGCAAGTGCCGAATCCTCGATCACCCGGTCTTCTTCGTCTGAACCCTCTTTTTTCCCGAATCCCAGAGCAGACTCGAATTCGTTCTTCCTTGGAATTTCTCCCAGAAAAACCAGGCGATCCGTCAACCACATTGGTTTATCTGTCAGTTTCAGTTGAAAATGCCTGGCCAGTTTTTCTTGAGAAAGCAGACATCCGAATTCGCCGAAGGTTTCCTCGACCACGCTGGTAAAAGTCTCGGTGTGGGTGACGATAACCGGCTTGGAACAGGGTATTCCAACTGCTCTCAGCTCGGAAAAATACCTGATGAGGGGATCCAGGCCCCAGGTATGGTCCATATGACTGTGCGACAGCACAAGAAAATCGAGGTGGCTCAGGTCCAATCCCATTTTCTGACTGTTGCTGATGAAAATATTCGAATATCCGGTATCGAACAGAATGCGGCATTCGCCTTCTTCGATTAGTACGGAAAATCCAGGCTCGGCCAGGAAGTACCTGTCGATTATGCTGTTGTTGTCCACCAGTACGTGCACTTTCATGGTATGTCTCCGGCGATTTTTTGAAGCTGAAAAGCCTGATTTCTTAAACTCCAGCGGTAGGAATGTCGCCTTTTCAGCCGAGAGGTCTAAATCGAACTAATCTCATCTCCATTCCTGGAGGTCATAGAAAATTGTGAAGGGTTCATTGCCTACTCGTCTTCTTTCAGGCGAAGGAGTATTTCCCGTTCCATTTGTTCGGCCACCAGTGCCAGGTTCGTCGTTTCGGCAACTGGGCCGGTGTCGTTCCAGCCCTTCTTCAGGGCCAGCTTTTTTTTCTGGCGGAACTCTTCGATGGAGCCGACATACATTTTGTAGCACAACAATTTTTGCAGAACATGCCTTTCGGCAGGCGAAAAATCCCTGTCGGTATCAAGCTCCTTTGCCTCATTTATCTGAAATATCATATCCTGGCCCACTGTCTGAAGGAAAATCAGGAGAGTCTCTTTCCGGTGTCTCAGTTTCGTGTATAGCAAATTCTCGTCGTTTTGTAAAAACCCTCTGCTCCAATTGCATCGACCGCCCGCGCCTAACCTATCCATGTTATCATTTTTTTGACCGGCTTCCTTTCATATCTGACTCTGATCTGATATATTCAGATAAGAGCTTCTCACAAGCTGCGGCTTTTAATAATCTGGTTAAAATATATCTTGCCCACAGCCTCCAAGCCGCGTTTACCACCTTTTACTTTGCCGCTACAGTAGACGTCATCGAGTTCGAATATAACCTTTCATGGTTAGTTGATCGTCAGCACTTTTCATATTTGTGATGAAAGATAGAGAGTGGCCGTGTTGCCAGCGGCAAATTTTTAGAAGTACATCACAACTGGTAAAGATTTTTCCTGCACATCGTTTCTCAGTTCCGAATTTATCAACAAAATCTATTTAAACTCTGGCCTATTTGAAAACCTGACTCAGCTGAACTGGAGAAGGGGCTTGGCCGCAGGTTGTGGCCGCTTTTAAAATACCTTCCGTATTCTTAATTATACGGTTTTTTAGAAGCAAGTCATTATGTACCTATTGCGGCTGGTATAGCAACCCGGGGCGCGGGAATAGAAAAGAGTGATATAGAGGGCTAAACAAGGGGGAATGGCTTTTATTTAATTTATCCACAGGGGAGGATATGATTATGAGAAAGCAAAAGTTTCAATGGAGTTTTCTGCTTGCGTTGATCGTGGCAGCTGGCCTGCTGTTATCATTGCCACAAATGTCCATTGCCGGAAAGAACGGTTATATGGGAGGAGCAGGCAAGATAAAAGTGGATGAAGGTGCCGGCGGTGGGGGATCCGATACAGGCGGTACTGGATCTGATACCGGTGGTTCGGATGGCTCCCAAAAATCGGATACCGGTAAATTATTTGGTGACCTCTACAGGATTCTTCGCCAGCAGGGGATTGAGGGAGACCAAAAACTGGTGCCGCAGGTGGACGCCGCAGGACCGGTTTTGACCGGGTTAGAGATAACAGATCCTTATTACACATATTTTCCTGACGGAGTGCAACTTTTTAATGTATTAGAGAACAGTACCGATTTTCCCGATGAAGTAATAGGCGGCGAGCCGGTACTCACGGTGATCGATCCCGGGGCCGAAAATGATCTCAGGGATTATGGCTGGTATGCCGTGGAAGCGGGGATAAATACGGATGGGACCACTATCTATGAGGTCAGGAAATCTCCCTATCCGGCGCAATGTGTCCAGCCGGTAGCGAGTTTTGAGCGTTGGGGCGACATCAGTTCGAAGACCGGCCTGACCAGAAACCGTCTGCCCCTGATCATCACCTACGATGCCACCTGGAAACGGAGCGAGTGTGAAGTCGGCCAGTTGAACGGAGAGGTGACGGTCGATGCCTTGGGGGAACTGGAGATTCCTATAAATTCTTATTTCATCGAGCCATGTGACGTTGACGCCGCCGGACCGATACCAGGCGAAAAATGCCAGTGGTCGGATCCAACCAACGGACTGGTCACCTATCCCTACGGCGTAACCTGGTCCGAGCTGGTCGAAGAAGTCCATTTCGGACGACTTAACATGGGCCGTTCACCGGAAGCGGTGCTGCAATCTGCTTTCGACGAGGCCATCAGCACCATCAACAGCGACGACACCATTGCCATTAATATCGATGCGGCAGGACGGCTGCTGCTCACCAAAAATGTCTATGATGAGATCGAGGTCGATCCAAATACAGGTATGCCGTTGCTCATCGGTACCATCGAAAAGGCCATAGACTCGCCGCTCGAAAATCTTTCCCTCTATGTCAAACTGATGCAGGATGGTCATCTGGTCACTCCTGCAGACGAGCGTCTGCCCATCGACAGGTCGGTTCAGGGTGGAATTCCCCTATGGAAGATGCTTGAACTCGAGGATGGACCGGCCGAGGCCGCCCTTCGTCCCACCATCGATATCGCTAAGATGGCAGGTAATGGGCTGGGTGCATTGGTCGATGTCACCCCGGTTGACTATTATAGCTACTACCAGTGCCTTGACGGCAGCGGCACGCCTACCGACTGCTTCTGCTGGAATCCTGACCCTGTGCAACCGGAGCAGTATGAAGTCCTCGAGGTCTGCGACGCCGTGGTCAGCAGGACTCTTACCTCTGTTACCGGGTCATGTCCGGTTTCCCCAGATGTCGATAACCCGATCATCTGCGAGGGACCATTCACCGGGATATTGGATGATGGTAATTATGAAGCCGATTCAATCGATATGAACTTCACGGCCGCCTTTCTCGCTGCTGCGGCCGATAAAACGGGCGACATCAACATAGATATGGTTGTCTATCTCAATTCCATCCTGGGTCTCAACAAAGTTATAGGCTACAGCGAATATGACGCCGTCGGCAATCCTACCAGCAACGCCATCGATTACAGCCTGGACCCGCAGTATTACAACTTCCGCCGGGTCAGCGGCTATCTCCCCGTAGACACCTTCAATGCCCGGGGGGACGGGGGATCCGTATGGGTGCTGCAGGGCAGTTCGCCGACTTGGACGGAACAATTAGTCAGCATCATTGGCGCGCAAATGGACGGCCAGTCGATTTTCGACACCTACGGCCAGACACCTGAAGGTTCTCCCACCAACTTAAGCGCCAGCGAGAATATTCTCGGCTTTGTGCAGCAGGCCGATGACAACCTTAGTGTCATCGAGTTCATTCACACCTATCAGATTCCGGCAATGCGTTAACTGCCACCTCGCGCAATCGCGACAGTCCGGCTTTCTGTTTCAAACTGGACTGTCGCCGTTGCTCCCAAGCCGTCCTTTCCTTCCAGCTCCGCCTCGAATGACTTACTGATATTTTCTCTCTCTTTTTTCGCCCGCGGCACTCCTGAACGGCCGGACCAACCTTCAACTGAAGGCGATCATCATCCCCGCCACCTTTTCCCCTCTCTCATTTTGCTGATCTTTTCCCTGCTGGTTGGATCCATAAAAAGTCACGGCCCAGAAAAATGCCATCAACTTTTGCACAATTCGATCTGTTATATTAATATGCAAAAAATCTATTGTTGATAGAATGCCGCAGGTTGATTTTTGTACGTCCTCTATCAGAGATAAACCAGCCGAAAACAAAACACGTTGTATTGATAAATACCGATGAAAATCCTCCATACATCAGACTGGCATCTGGGCCGTTCTCTCTATGGCCGCAAGCGTTATGAAGAGTTTGCCGCGTTCCTCGACTGGCTCGGTGAGACCATAGAGGCGCAGGATGTCGATGCGCTGCTGGTGGCGGGGGATATTTTCGATACCGGCACCCCCGGCAACAGGGCTCAGGGATTGTATTACCGCTTCCTTTGCAGGGTCGCCGATTCCTGCTGCCGCCATATTGTGGTTATCGCCGGAAATCATGACTCGCCTTCTTTTTTGAACGCACCCCGGGAGCTTCTGCGGGCCTTGAATGTCTATGTGGTGGGGTCCATAACCGACGATCCCGGGGACGAAGTCATCGTGCTGCGCAGCGAAGAAGGCAACCCACAGGCCATTATTTGTGCCGTACCCTATCTGCGGGACAGGGATATCCGTACCGTCATGCCGGGGGAGACGATCGAGGATAAAAACTCCAAACTCATCGAAGGGCTCCGCGCTCACTATGCCGCCGTCTGCGCTATAGCGGAGTTGCGGCAAAAGGAGCTTGCCGAAAACGAGAATATTCCGAATGTGCCCCTCATCGCCATGGGACATCTCTTTACCGCGGGCGGCAGAACGGCAGCCGGCGACGGCGTAAGAGAACTCTACGTCGGCTCACTGGCCCATGTCGGACGGGAAGTCTTCCCCTCCTCCATCGATTACCTGGCCCTTGGTCATCTGCATGTGCCGCAAATGGTCGGGGGGGCTGAACATATCCGCTATTGCGGTTCGCCGATTCCCATGGGCTTTGGCGAAGCACACCAGAAAAAGAGGGTGATCGTGGTTGAATGGGACGGGGGGGCAGCAGCCATCGAGGAGATTATAGTTCCAAATTTTCAGCCTCTGCAGCGCATTGTCGGTTCACTGGAAGATATTGTAAACGGCATAGAGCAGCTCAAGGAAGAGCAGAGCACCGCCTGGCTGGAAATTGAGTACACCGGTGCCGCCGGTCATGGCAATCTGCGCGAGCTGCTCGAGGAGGCCCTGCAGAATACCTCCATGGAGATCCGGCGCATCAAGAATAAACGGGTAATCGATCGGGTCATCAACAGCCTCGACGAACATGAAACCCTCGATGATCTCGATGTTCACCAGGTATTCGAGCGCTGTCTCGACGCCTTTGACATACCGCCTGAAGAACGCGCGGCAATGATTCAATCATATGATGAAATTATCAAGTCTCTTCATGAGGAAGACGTCAATGCGGAATAGAGGGGCTGAGCATGAAGATTCTCGAACTCAGATTTAAGAACCTCAATTCGCTCTACGGCGACTGGGTCATCGATTTCACCTCATCGCAATTCAGCGCAAACGGTATTTTCGCTCTCACCGGCCCGACCGGCGCCGGCAAATCGACCATTCTCGATGCAATCTGCCTGGCCCTGTACGGCACCACCCCGCGTCTTGGGAAAATTACCAAAAGCAGTAATGAAATCATGTCCCGGCAAACCGGCGAATGTTTTGCCGAAGTAACCTTCGAGTCGCAGGCAGGCACCTTCAGATGCCACTGGAGCCAGCATCGGGCGCGCAAAAAGGCCGGGGCTAAGCTCGCCGAATCAAAACATGAAATAGCCGATGCCCGCAGCGGCAGGATTCTTGAAACTAAAAAACGCAACGTTGCCGCGGTCATCGAAGAGAAGACCGGCATGGATTTCGAGCGTTTCACCCGCTCCATCCTTCTGGCCCAGGGCGGCTTTGACACCTTTCTCAAGGCGGATGTGGAGCAAAAATCGAAGATCCTGGAGCAGATCACCGGTACCGGAATTTATACGGAGATATCCCGGCGGGTGCATGAACGGCAGCGTGCCGAACACGAAGCCCTTAATCTGCTGCAGGCCGAAACCACTGGAATTAACATTCTCAGCAGGGAGCAGGAAACCGAGCTGCGCCTGGAACTGGTCGACAAGCAGAAACTGGAATCCGGACTGGCGGCCGAAATTGAGCAGACCAACAAGACCATCGCCTGGCTCAACACCATCCAAACCCTGCACACGGAACTTGCAGGGCTTGCCACAGAGGCCGATAAGCTCGCCGGAGAGCTGGAAACATTCGTCCCGGAGCGGCAAAAGCTGCAGCGTGCCCGGAAGGCCGCTGAACTGGAGGGTGAATACGCCACCCTGATTTCCATGCGTAACCAGCAGGAGACGGACCAAAAGGCCCTGGCCGCCGATGAAGTCCAACTTCCCGGGATGGAAAAGGCGGATTCGGACAAAGATGCGTTGCTGCAAAAGGCCGAACAACTGACCTGCATGGCCAGGGAAGAGTGCAAGACCCAGGCCCCGCTGATTCAGAAAATACGGACGCTCGATCAGCAGATCCTCGATAAGAAGAAGTTGATAGATGCCGGCGCGGCGGAGGAGAAGCGGGTTGCCGACCAGATTGCCGAACATGGCAAAACCCTGAAGCACTCACAGGCCAATCATGAAAAGGCCGAAAAAGAACTGCGGCGCGTGCGGGAGCAACTGCTGGCCAACAGTGGTGATGAATTCCTTGTCGGTAGTCTCGGCGGTATCGAGGAGCAGCTCAACAACCTGCAGGATCTGCTGCGAGATATCTCCGCTCTGCGCCAATCTCAGGAAAATGCCGAAAAGCAGCGACAGTCCGCCGCAAAGATCCTTGCCCAACGTACCGGCGAGTTGGCTGCCCGCACGCGGGAGCTGCAAGATATCCGGAAGCAGCTGGAACTGAAAAAAAGTGAGTTGCAGACACTTCTCGGTGACCGCCTTTTGCGGGAATATCGCACCGAATTAGAAACATTGTGGCGGGAGCTGGCCTTTCTGCGAAAAATTGCCGGGCTAGAAACGGAAAGAGCCAAACTCGAGGACGGCAAGCCCTGTCCGCTGTGCGGTGCCGAGCAGCACCCCTTTGCCGAGGGCAATACCCCGACAACGGATGAGACCGAACGGAGGATCACTGTTATTACCCAATTGATAGAAAAAGCGGAGCATATTGAAACCTGCATCAGAGAACTCGAAGCTGCCGAAAAAAAAGCTGCTGCACTTGTTGTTTCCGTAGAGAAACAGGAAACGGATGCAGTGAACAACAGCCAAAATGCCCAAAAAAGCCTGAATGACATCAGCGCTGAGATTACCAGGGCCGATGAACGTTTAGCCCTGCGCAAAACCGAAGCTCTCAATAAGCTGCAGCCCTTGGGTGTTAAAGAGATTCCGGAAGATCAGATACCAGCGCTGCTGGCATTGCTGCAGGGCCGCCTCAGGAATTGGCAGAAGCAGCAGCAGGATCAGGAAAAAATTGAGAAACAGCGCGATAACCTGTCCGCAGAAATTGATAGATTAGAGTTAGTTATTTCCACACAGGATCAGATCTTGATCGAGAGGCAAAAGGCGTTGCAAACCCTCAATAAGGAATATGCCGACCAGATTGCCGAACGTCGCGGAGTTTTCGGCAGCGATAACCCGGATGTGGTGGAAGAGCGTCTGGAGAAAAGAGTTGCCGAAGCGGAGCTTGCCGAGAAGGCCACTCGGCGGGAAAGGGATGAGGCCGGAAGGCAGTTGCATAAAATTAAAGTCCACATTGCCTCATTGAGAGAACGCATCGCTGCCCGAACCTCCGAACTGGAGGAGCTACAGACTGCCTTTGTCGACAATATGAACGCAGCCGGGTTTGCCGACGAACGAATATTTATCGCCAACCGCCTGCCCGTAGAGGAACGGGAGCGGCTGACAGCCAGGGCCGGGGAACTCGATGCCGGCAAAGCCGATATAGAAGCGCGCCGCCGGGATCGCGAAAGACGGTTGGCCGCGGAGACGGAAAAAAAGATCAGTGAATCTTCGTTGGAGCAACTGGAACCCATCTATAATGAACTAAAAGAAAAGGCGAGGCTGCTCGGAGACGACATTGCCGGTCTGAAATACACAGCGGCTGAAAACACCAGGGCAAAAGAGAGAATAAAGGAAAAACAGAGCCTGATCGATGCCCAGAAAAAAGAATGCAGGCGCTGGGAAAATCTGCACAGCCTCATTGGTTCGGCCGACGGTAAAAAGTATCGCAACTTTGCTCAGGGACTGACCTTCGAATTGATGGTAGCACATGCCAACAGGCAACTTGATAAGATGACCGACCGTTATCTGCTGATACGCGATGACAACCAGCCGCTCGAACTCAATGTCATCGACAACTATCAGGCCGGTGAAATCCGCTCCACCAGAAATCTCTCCGGCGGAGAAAGCTTTATCGTCAGCCTCTCGCTCGCCCTGGGGCTTTCCAAGATGGCCAGCCGCAAAGTGCGGGTTGACTCTCTTTTTCTCGATGAAGGCTTCGGCACTCTGGACGAAGAGGCCCTGGAGACCGCCCTTGAAACACTGGCGGGCCTGCAGCAGGACGGCAAGCTGATTGGTATTATCTCCCATGTTCCGGCCCTGCGGGAGCGCATCACCACTCAGATCAACGTCCTGCCGCTGTCTGGCGGGAGGAGTACCATAAGCGGCCCGGGCTGCAGCACAATGATAAATTAAAGATGACTGCAATGGACCAGACAACACTATACCGGGAACAATCAGCCTACGGAAATATCGGGTGAAGCCGTGAGCCTTGATTACACCAGCCTGGATCAACTGCGCCGGACGCATCCGGCCTGGCGGTTGTTGCGCTCCGATCATGCCCCGTTGGTTGCCGGTTTTCTACACCGGGTATTCATCGAGCCCAATGTCCGCATAATAAGCCAGGCCGATCTGGCCGAAGCGCTTGAAGATGAGCTCTTTGCCCTGCGGGAAATGTACGGGCTGGAAATCTTCCCCAGGCCGGCTGCGGAATACCTCAACGAATGGGCGGACAACAGCAAAGGATGGCTGCGCAAGTTTTATCCGGTAGGCTCCGATGAGCCGCATTTTGATCTGAGTTCGGCCACCGAGAAGGCCGTCAGCTGGCTGGCGGGTCTGACCGAACGTGCCTTCGTCGGTACCGAATCACGCCTGTTGACCCTGTTCGAGCTGCTCAGGCAGATGAGCGAAGGCAGCGAGACCGATCCCAAAGCCCGTATTGCCGAACTGGAGCGGCGCCGGGCAGAGATCGACGACGAGATAGAACGCATTCGCGAAGGGGATATCCGGCTGCTGGACGATACCGCAGTCAAAGACCGCTTTCAGCAATTTTTGCAGTTGGCCCGCGATCTGCTTGCCGATTTTCGGGAAGTGGAGCATAACTTCCGCTCTCTCGATCGCCAGGTGCGCGAGCGTATTGCCCTCTGGGACGGCTCCAAAGGCGATCTGCTCGAGGAGATTATGGGCCGCCGCGATACCATCGCCGATTCGGATCAGGGCAAAAGCTTCCGGGCCTTTTGGGATTTTCTGATGTCGCAGAGTCGCCAGGAAGAGCTGACCCGGCTGCTCGAGGAGATACTGGCGCTGCCGCCGGTGGCGGAAATGCAGCCCGAGCCCCGTCTGCGCCGCGTTCATTACGACTGGCTCGAGGCCGGCGAGCATACCCAGCGCACCGTTGCCCGCCTGTCCCAGCAGCTGCGCCGCTTCCTTGATGATCAGGCCTGGCTGGAAAACCGGCGCATCATGGATATCCTGCGCAACATCGAAGGCCGGGCGCTGGCTCTGCGCGAGCAGGCACCTCCGGGTGCCTTCATGGAGCTGGCGGAACCAGGAGCAGCCATCGAGCTGGCAATGGAGCGTCCCTTGTATAAGCCACCGGTAAAACCATGCATTGCCGATATCGAACTGGAAGTGGGGGAGGCCGATGTTGATGATGCCCCGCTCTTTGCCCAGATAGTGGTGGACCGGGCCGAACTCTCCCGCCACATCCGTCAGGCCCTGCAGGAGAAGACGCAGATCAGTCTGGCCGAACTGGTGGCCGTCCATCCCCTGCGCCATGGATTATCCGAGTTGCTGGCTTACCTGCAGATGGCCGGAGGACGCACCGGTACCACCGTGGATGAAGAGACCATGGAAAGCATTGAGTGGCGGCTCGATGACGGCAGCTTTCGCCGAGCCAGGCTGCCGCGTATCATATTTGTGAGGAAATGAGAGCTGTGGCAACTCTAAGCAGGTCCATGGGCAGGAAATCATTCCTGATTTGGCCCGGACAATAGTATATTTGTACGGCTGGAGTAGGTATGTAGTCTTGTATTAGTAAGGAATTCAGTCGCTGTGATGTTGTTGTGGCCCATAACGCGTTGGAAAAAGCTATCACCGGAAAATCTATCTTTGATATTTTAACCGCAAGATGCCGAACAGATACGAAAGGAAGTAGTAGAATGGAACCAATCATTTCACTAACACCCGCGGAAAACACCACTGATCTTTCCGCGGTGGTGGTGCCGCTGCTTCGCGGGGTGGTCTACCAGGAAGATAAGGGGGAGGTGTGGAATGGCCTCCTCCATCTGCAGTCCCGGGTCCGCGATTACGTGGCCGTTCTCGGCCTGGAGCTGGTCCTGGACGAGGCCGAAGGATATGCATTTTTGCGCTCCATCCCCGAAGATGAAGAAAACGGTTCCCCTGACATACCGCGCCTGGTGCGGCGTCAGCAGCTGGCCTTCCCGGTCAGTCTGCTCCTCGCCCTGTTGCGCAAGAAGTTGGCCGAGTTCGATGCCGCCGGTGGCGAGGCACGGTTGATCATCTCACGTGATGAAGTAGCCGAGATGCTCAGGGTCTTTCTGCCCGCCGGCAGCAATGAGGTAAAACTGGTCGATCAGGTCGACACTCATCTGAACAAGATTGCCAAGCTCGGCTTTGTCAGAACCCTTCGTGGCCAGAAACACATGTTCGAAGTACGGCGCATTCTCAAGGCTTTTGTCGATGCCCAGTGGCTCACGGAGTTTGATCAGCGGCTCGCCGTCTATCACGATGAACTGAAGAAGAAAGATGGAGGATCCAATGGCTGAGCCTCTGCCCCTCGATTTTGCGGGTGATGACAAGCTGGCGGGTTTTCGCCTCACCCGTCTGGAGGTGCTGAACTGGGGAACCTTCGATAAACGGGTTTGGGTGCTGGATCTCAACGGCAGAAACAGCCTGCTCACCGGCGATATCGGCTCGGGTAAATCGACCCTGGTCGATGCCGTGACCACGCTGCTGGTTCCGGCGCAGCGAGTTGCCTACAATAAGGCGGCCGGCGGCGAGGCCCGCGAGCGCACGCTGCGCTCCTATGTGCTGGGCTTCTATAAGTCGGAACGGGCGGAGATCGGCGGCAGCGCCAAGCCAGTCGCCCTGCGCGACAACGACAGCTACTCGGTAATCCTTGCCGTCTTTCATAACGGCGGTTTCGGCAAGACCGTCACCCTGGCCCAGGTGTTTTGGATGAAGGATGCCCAGGGACAGCCCGCCCGGTTCTATGTGGCGGCCGAGCGGGATTTGTCCATAAAACAGGATTTCGGCGGCTTCGGTAATGATATCGGCAATCTTCGCAAACGTTTGCGCAATGATAAGGTCAACCTCTTTGAAAGCTTTCCTCCATACGGCGCCTGGTTCAGGCGGC
The DNA here is from genome assembly GCA_016278675.1 of Desulfobulbaceae bacterium. Classification (GTDB taxonomy): domain Bacteria; phylum Desulfobacterota; class Desulfobulbia; order Desulfobulbales; family Desulfocapsaceae; genus Desulfopila_A. The sequence goes on from JADQBJ010000033.1 coordinate 25,302, forward strand.
GCTTCGGCATCGACAATGAACAGGCCCTCGATCTTTTTCACCAGACGGTTTCCCTGAAATCCGTCGGCAATCTCACCGGTTTCGTCAGATCGCATATGCTCGAGCCCTTTGCCGTCGGCGAGCGTATCGACGCCTTGATCGGTCATTTCGACGATCTGAACCGGGCTCACGAAGCGGTGCTCAAGGCTAAGGATCAGGTGAGCCTGCTGGAGCCGCTGATCGCCGACTGTGACCGTCATGATAAACTGGTCACCTATACCCACCGGCTGCGCGGCTGCCGGGAAGCACTGCGCCCCTGGTTTGCCGGACTCAAACTCGAGCTTCTTCAAAAGCGTTGTCTCAAGCTTGAGGAAGAACTGGGCAAGCACAATGTCAGGATAGAAAAGCTGGTCGAAGAGCGGGACCAGCTCCGTGCCCGGGAGCGGGATCTTCGGCGCGACATTGCCGAAAACGGCGGCGATCGTATAGAGCATATTGGTGAAGAAATTCGCCGCTGCCGGGAAGAACAGCAGCTCAAACAGCGCAAATTTAAGCGATACGGCGAGTTGATGGAGGCTCTGGAGCTATTTCCCGCCGACACCGTGGGAGCATTTCTCGTGCAGCGGCGAAAATGTGGAGAAATGCTGGAGCAGGAAGCCGAGGCCGAAACAGGAATCCAGAATGAGCTGAATGAGGCGGGCGTTGAGTTTCGCCTGAAGAATGAAGAACATCAGCAGTTGCGTGCCGAAATTACGGGTCTAAAGGCGCGACGTTCCAACATCGATGAAAAACAGATAGGTATCCGTCGTGCCCTGTGCCGCGGCCTGGATCTGCCGGAAGAGGAGATGCCCTTTGCCGGCGAACTGCTTCGTGTTCAGGAGAACGAGCGGGATTGGGAAGGAGCAGCGGAGCGGTTATTGCGTGGTTTCGGCTTGTCGCTGCTGGTGCCGGAGCATCATTACCACTCTGTGTCTCAGTGGGTGGATGCCAATAACCTGAAGGGCAGGCTTGTCTATTTCCGGATACGGGCCAGGCGCCCCGCCGAGCTGCCGGACCTGCATCCCGATTCCCTGGCACGCAAGCTGGCGATCAAACCGGATTCGCCATTTTATGACTGGCTGGAGAATGAAGTATACCGGCGCTTCGATCTGGCCTGCTGTGCCACCCAGGAACAGTTTCGCCGGGAGGCAAGGGCTATCACCAGAGCCGGTCAGATCAAGGTGCGGGGCGAGCGCCATGAAAAGGATGACCGTCACCGTCTGGAGGATCGCAGCCGGTATGTACTGGGCTGGAGCAACGAGGCAAAAATAGCCACCCTCGAAGAGAAGGCGCGACTGCTGGAATCCCGACTCGGCCGGATCGGAGCCGAAATCTCCCGCCTGCAGAACATTCAGAAGACCGCCAAAAAGAAGCTGGAGATCTTATCCAAACTCGATGAATACCGGGATTTCGGCGAAATGAACTGGCAGCCGTCGGCGGTGAAGATAGGCAGGCTGGAGGATGAACGCTCAAAGCTTCAGACCGCCTCGGATATCCTCAAGATGCTCAATGAACAGCTGAAGGAAGCCGAAGGCAAACTTGCCGAAGTCGAAGGAAAGCTTGAGCGTCATCGGGATCTGCGTTCCAGAACAGAGCAGAAGATACATGATGCCGAAACTCTGCAGCAGCAGACCAGGGAGGCGGTTGAGACCGCAAGACCTGATTCTGCGTCATATTTCCCGGATCTTATCCGGTTGCGCGATGATGCCCTGGGCGAACAGCAGCTTACCGTGGAGTCCTGCGACAAGTGTGAGCGGGAGATGCGTGACTGGCTGCAGAACAGCATCGACGGTGAGGATAAAAAGATATCCCGCTTGCGCGACAAGATCATCGACGCCATGCGCAGCTACAGCAACAGATATCATTTGGAAACCAGGGAGGTCGACGTTGCCGTAGAGGCCGCAGGCGATTACCGGACCATGCTCGACCAGCTGCGTGCCGACGACCTGCCGCGTTTCGAGTCCCGGTTCAAGGAGCTGCTCAACGAAAACACCATCCGTGAGGTCGCTAATTTCCAGTCGCAGCTGGCCAGGGAGCAGGAAACCATCAAGGAGCGCATCGGCCGCATCAACGAGTCGCTTACCCAGATCGACTATAATCCGGGGCGCTATATCGTCCTTGAGGCGGCGCCGGTAATCGACCAGGATATCCGTAATTTTCGAGAGGAACTCAAGGCCTGCACTGAAGGCAGTCTCACCGGATCCGACGACAGCCAGTATTCCGAAGCCAAATTCCTGCAGGTTCGCCGCATCATCGAGAGATTTCGCGGACGCGAAGGTCAGTCCGAAATGGATCGCCGCTGGACCACCAAGGTGACGGATGTGCGCAACTGGTTCAGCTTTGCCGCCAGTGAACGATGGCGTGAGGACGACAGCGAATTCGAGCATTATGCCGACTCCGGCGGCAAGTCGGGAGGACAGAAGGAAAAGCTGGCCTACACCGTTCTGGCCGCCAGTCTGGCCTATCAGTTCGGCCTGGAGTGGGGCGAAGTGCGCTCGCGCTCCTTCCGCTTCGTGGTGATCGACGAGGCCTTCGGCCGCGGCTCGGATGAATCGGCGCAGTACGGGCTGCGTCTCTTTACCCAGCTGAACCTGCAGCTGCTGATCGTCACCCCCCTGCAGAAGATTCATATCATCGAACCTTATGTATCCGGTGTTGGTTTTGTCCATAACGTCGACGGGCAGGTTTCGACTCTGCGCAATCTCACCATCGAAGAGTATCGTGCGGAGAAAGTGGCAGAGGCCGTGCGGCAATGACCTGGACGACTCCCGCCGATATCCGCGAACAGGTGCTCAAGTTGTGGGACCGAGGCATTATCCTTGCGTCCCTGGCCGGCGGTGAGTCGCACTTTCCCAGGAGAATGAACCTGAAGAAACCCACTTCGTCCGAGATGGCGGAGCGCTTTTCCGAAGTTCGCAATTGGATCTCCGGTCTCAACCGGGAAGCTAAAAAGTACCGCCTGGAATGGCGCGAGATACACCACCGGACGCTGGGAGTAAATAAGGTGCCCACCGAGCTCTGGATCGACAGTCTGGAAGATGCCCTGGCCCTGACAGGCAAAGAGAAGGAAGCCGACTGTTTTAGCTCTTTGGTCGAACTCACCTCAGTACGCCGGCCTCAGCTTCTTGTCTGGCTGAGAAAGAGACCGCTGCGCGCCCTCTCCCTGGCCGATGACTGGCCGCGGCTGCTCGATATCGTTTCCTGGATGTACCGTCATCCGCGTCCGGGAATCTATCTGCGCCAAGTGGATATAGCCGGTGTGGACAGCAAGTTTATAGAGAGCCGGCGCGGCGTGTTGGCGGAGCTCTTCGATCTAGTTTTGCCCCAGGCGGATATCGAGCAAACCGCCCGCGGGACCATAGGTTTCTGCAGACGCTATGGTTTCCGCGACAAGCCCAGCAGGATCCGCTTCCGTCTTCTTGATCCTTCACTGTTCCCGCTGCCTTCGGTAGAGAAGACAAGCCAGGATATCAGCGTCACTAGCGATGTCTTTGCAGAATTTAACCCGCCCCACACTGATGTCTTTATCACCGAGAATGAGATCAATTTTCTCGCCTTTCCCCCGTTGCCGCGGAGCATGGTCATCTTCGGTGCCGGCTATGGTTTTGATATTCTCTCCGAAGTCGACTGGCTGCACAACTGCCGCATCCATTATTGGGGCGATATCGACACCCATGGATTTGCAATCCTCTCCCAGCTGCGGCAAAAATTTCCGGCAGCAGTATCTTTTCTGATGGATCGGGATACCCTGTTGACCCACAAACTTTACTGGGGACGAGAACCGCAGCCGGCAACCTGTGATCTCTTCGGGTTAACCGAGGACGAGCAGCGTCTCTATGATGATCTCCGTTACAATCGCCTCGGCAAAAACCTGCGGTTGGAACAGGAACGCATCGGTTTCCAATGGGTTAAGGATGCGTTGACAGAAAGTATGTTTAAAAAGCCATAGCTTAAAAACACATTCAAGGCTTATCCAGCTCAGCCGGTTATAAAAAAACTGGCCGCAGAGAGAATAATTGTATACAGTGCTGACCAAAATTTAGACAGTATCGTACTGTTTATTTTTGAAAATACTCCAGGAGATTTTGTTATGCCGTTTTCTTTTACCCCCGGTGACAAAGACATTTTTCTATTTGATCGTGAGGAAATGGAACAAATCGCTTCGGCCGACATGATCGGCAGCGGCCTCAGCTGCTTTAGCGAGAACCGTGTTCTTGCAATAGACAGGGATGGCACGAGTTTATGGGCAACCGTGGAAGACGAAGAAGATGAAGATCTTCCGCTTAACGTGCAGATAAACCAGGGTCCCGAGAACCGGTTATACTCTACGTGTGAGTGCAGCCTTGGGGAAAATGCAGCCTGCCGGCATGTGGTGGCGGCCTTGTTTGCCTACAGTGATGTATGCCAGGAAAAAGACGGTCTGATGAGTGCCGTGGACACCGCCATCAAGGATAGAAAGAAGCGGGCCAAATCGGAAGTTAAGGTGGAGATGGAGAGCGGCCAACTCTGGTTCGGCAGCTGGCGGGCTTCATCGATCAATGCCGTCTTTCCCCGGACCTATCGAGTGGTTATCCGCAGCCTGACCCGGCGGACTAATTACTGTTCCTGTCCTGATTTTGCCGGAAATCAGCTGGGCACTTGCAAGCATATCGAGGCGGCGCTGCATAAAATCGGCAAACATCCCGAATATGAGAGCTTCGCCGGCCTTTCCGCACCCTACCCATATGTTTATTTATCGTGGGAGCATGATGAGGCACCGGTTGTTTGCTTGCAGCGCAGTGGCGAGATGGGGGAGGAGGCGCAACAACTGCTGGCCGAATATTTTTCAACGGACGGAAACTTCAAGAAACAAATGCCTGATGATTTTTTTCGTTTTGTCGAACTCGCTGACGGCCGAGGCGATATCCATATCGGCGAGGACGCGGTTGACTGGGCCAAACACCAGGCACGCAGCGCCGTTCAGAGTCGCCGGGCCTCAACAATACAGGAGTCCATCGAGAACAGCAGGGGAAGATTACCGGGGATAAAGGCACGATTGTATCCCTATCAGGTGAGTGGGGCCGCTTTCCTGGCCGGCACCGGGCGCGCTCTTTTGGCAGATGACATGGGGCTGGGTAAGACCCTGCAGGCCATTGCCGCCGCCACCTGGTTGAAGAACAACGAAAGTGTGGGCAAAATTCTGATAATCTGTCCTGCTTCTCTCAAGCAGCAGTGGGCCAGGGAAATAGAAAAATTCACCGACCTTCGGAGCCGGATTATCGGCGGTCCGCCTCCTCAACGAGCCGCGCAGTATCGGCAACAGGCCACCTTTTTTATTCTCAACTATGAGCTTATTCTCCGCGATCTCTCGATCATTACCGAAACCTTGTGTCCGGATCTCATTATTATGGATGAGGCGCAGCGCATCAAGAACTGGCGAACCAAGATCGCCACTGCCGTGAAGCTCATACCCAGCCGATTTGCCTTTGTGCTTACCGGCACTCCTCTGGAAAACCGCCTCGAAGATCTCTATAGCCTGATGCAGGTGGTCGATCCGAAAATCCTTGGTCCGCTCTGGCGCTATATGGTTGACTTTCACGTTACCGACGAGCGCGATAAAGTTCTGGGATACCGAAATCTCAGTATGCTCAGACAGCGTCTGCAGTCGGTCATGCTGCGCCGGGACCGGGATCTGGTCAACGATCAGCTTCCCGAGAGAATTAATCAGAGACTCGATGTCGGCATGACCGCCAGGCAGATAGAACTTCACGACGACGGTCTGATGAGAGCGGGACGTCTGGCGCAGATAGCCAAGAGAAGGCCGCTGACCCCGACGGAACGAAACCGGCTTATGGCCGCCCTGCAGCAGGCCAGGATGGCCTGCAACAGCGCCGGACTTGTGGATAAGGAGACCGAGGAAAGCCCCAAGATTGATGAGCTGGAAGTTCTTTTGGAGGAGATCTGCCTGCAGGAAGGCCGTAAGGCCGTAGTTTTTTCGCAGTGGGAAAGGATGACCCGCATGGTGGAAAAACGGTTGCGTAAAATGGGGCTTGGTTATGTTCGGCTTCATGGCGGTATTCCCACTGCTAAAAGAGGTGGCCTGATGGACAGCTTTCGTGATGATGACTCCATCCAGGTATTTGTTTCCACCGATGCCGGGGGTGTGGGCCTCAATCTACAGAGCGGCTCAGCCCTGATCAATCTTGATGTACCCTGGAATCCGGCGGTGCTGGAACAGCGCAATGGCCGAATTCATCGCCTGGGGCAGACTCGCAAGGTGCAGATTATCACCATGGTGGCGGCCGATTCCTATGAGCAGCAGGTACTCGGACTTGTCGGCACCAAGCAGAACCTCTTTGATAATGTGATCAAGGAAGATGCCAGTGAGGATGTCGTTGGTGTTTCTCAAAAATTGCTGGAAACCCTAGTCGATAGTCTGGCCAAGGAAGAGAAAGTTGGAGTAACCCCACCACTATCAGGACACATCGAGGAGGACCCGGAGCCGGCGGAAATACATCTTCCGGAACCGGTGCAGTCCGATGATGGAGAAGATGCCTCAGGTAGTCGGATGGAGGAAGTAATCCGACGTTGCATCGAGCAGCTGCAGAAGCATCTGGAACTGCGCATAGAGCGAATTCTCGGTTCTCAGGGCGGACTTATCTGTGTTCTCGATCGGGTGGATGCCGAGGCTGAAGCACTTGCCGTGGCACTATCCGAAACGATCCCGGTGGCCTTGATCGACCAATATGCCCTTCAGGGGCTGAGCCGTCTCGGCGCAAACTCGCCCCTGGCTGAGGCTGAAACCTATTATGACCATGCGGCACAGCCGGACGATGGGCCATCGAAGCTGCAATTGCTGGCCATGGAAAAACTGGAAGCCGCCGAGGTTCTGGCGGAGCGGCAAATGGTAAAACCCTCACTTGAACTTCTGGTCAGTGCCGTTCTGGCAAAAGCCGGAGATCTGGCAAGCCTGGATAAACCGGTTGTTCCGACCGAGGCCGGCGTCTGGGTCTACGGCGAGGCCCTGCCGCGGGGATATCTGTCAAATAATGATGCTGCCTTGCTTATGCGCACTGTCAGCCTCAATCAGGCTGATAATGTGCCATCTCAACTTTTTGCCGATCTTTTGCGGGATGCCGAGGCATTTATTGACGCAGATCCTTCTTCCGTCAGCCTTAAAAAAAACCTGTAAATGACCGGTATCCGATAGACTCCCCTGTCGGATACCGGTCATTTATGATCCCTACTCCTGCTGCTCGTCCTTGGGAAAAAATCTTTTCTGCAGTGTAGAAAGATTTTTGCTGTGCGTCAGGATGACGACTTCGTCGTCAGCCTTGAGAGTATATTCCCCTTCAATAATGTTGAAGTTGCCTTCACGGTAATAACATACGGCTTTGGCCTCCTCCGGCAGATCAAGGTCTTCTATGGATCCTTCCTGCTGCTTGTCCACCGTGAAAGAAAAGAAGCGGGCCTCGTCCTTGATTATGGTGGACAGCTCAAGAAAATCGATGCCGGTGAGCATGTCGGCAAGATAGCGGCTAATGGTCCCTGTCGGACTGATGGTGTCTTTCAGGCCGAGTTCGTTGCAGATTGTCTGGAATTCCTCATCCCGGATACTGGGGACTACCCGGTGAAAGCCTTGCGATCTCCCTACGAGGCCGGCGATGATGTTGTCCTGATCGTTTTTGGTCAGGCAGAACAACACATCCGTCTGCTTCGGCCCGACCTCACGCAGGATAGCTGGTTTAGAGCCGTCGCCATGGATGAAACCACAGTCCATTTCATCGGACAGTTCATCTATTTTCTCTCGTTCCTGCTCGATGATAACGACCTCGTATCCTCGCTTTATAAGTATTCGCGCCGTTGACAGACTGAGTTCCCCGGCACCGATGAAGACAACTCTCATTTAGGCCTCCGCTCGTTTTCCTATCCATATTTTGGGGTAAAAAAGCACGATCCAGACCACCATTTCCAGTCGCCCCAGGAGCATGTCGAAGCAGAGAATCATCTTCAGGAACCATTCCAGGTTTGCAGCTGTTACGCCTGTGGAAAGTCCCACCGTCCCCATAGCAGAGACCACTTCGAATAGGCTGTCAAGAGGATCATATCCCATTGTCAGAAAAGGCAGCCAGGAAATGAACACGATCACCAGAAACAGCAGTATGATGCAAAGCGCATCCTTTATCTCCTCATCTTCCAGACGTCTTCTGCCGAGGCGGGGATTGAGGATGGCATGCGGCGGCAGACATGTTTTTATGATAACTACCTGAAGGACCCTCATTAGAATGAGCAAACGGAGAAGTTTAAATCCGCCGGCGGTTGAGCCGATTCCGCCGCCAATGGCCATGGAAAAGATAAGCACACCTTTGGAAGCGGCATCGAGTCCGGTGACGTCGACTGTGGAGAAACCCGCTGTCGTCTGAGCCGAAATGGCCAGCAGCGGAGCGTGATAGAATGTCTGAGACCAATCCTGTCCTTCTGTCAACATAAGCGCGGCCAGCACCGCCGTGAAAATAAGGCACAGGACAAGCAGGGCGCGCAGCTGCGGATCGTCATGGAAGGTCCGCCGATTTTTGTAGATAGCTTTATGATAAAGGGCAGGCGGCAAGGCGGAGGCGAAGCACAGCAGTATGACGATCCACTGCAGGTGCCTGCCGTCAAACCCCTTCAGGCTTGTATTATGGGGCGAAAAACCACCGGTGGAGACAGCCGAAAGGGTATAGAGGACGCTTTCGGAAAAATCTCCTCCCAACAGCCACAGCACGGCGATGCCGGCTGAGGTAAGAGAGGCGTATACATAAATAATCCACCTGGCGTTCACCTTGGTGTTGCCGGCTATGTCATCCTCCTGGTGCTCTCCGCCGACGGCGAGATTCTTTGCGGCAAGACCCGGCTTGATCAGAATCGCCAAAACAAGAATGATAATGCCCAGCCCTCCGTACCATTGCATCCAGGCGCGGGAAAAAAGAAACGGATACGTTTTTCCCTCAATGTTTGCGATTGTACTCAATCCGGTGGTGGTTCCCGCAGAGACGGCTTCAAAGAAAGCATCGAGAAAATCAAGTTCCGCCGACATCAGAGGATACGTCATCAGCAGCGGTATAAACAGGAAAACAAGTGCGGCAATTACCATTGCCTCATTGGTCTGAATGCGTCGAGAGGGGCGCAACTGTGACAAAAGCAGCCCGACGCCGGACAAGGCGGCAAGAACAATCATATAGCGCTGGCTTATGGCGTGCTCCCCGGATAACAGGGATACAGCCAGGGGGACAGCAGTCAGCATTGCCAGAGCGAGAAAGAGTTCGCCTAAATACTTTCCCACCGTGTTAAAGCGTATCGAGTATGTCAGCGCCGAAATCTGTTGGCTCATGGCTATACATCCCGCTTATTCTGAAAGAAGATCCAGCTGGAAGTGTCGAAGAATATCCTCTCTGTCCACGGGCTTTTAAAAGTCCTGTTCAAAGAATTGCCACAGGGTCTATCAGGGATTGCCCCTGATCCACAAATCAAGGCCAGAAGATACTGAGTTTCAAGGGTAATCAGAATTATTTTTTGTCTAATCTAATCTCCTGCTTTATTGAAGTTCTCGAAGGGATTTGGCACGACCCCTTTATATCTTGCTGCCTTGTCCACCAACTGGCGAACATCAGCAAGGCATCAGCGCCCTCTCGGGTTCTTCACGTGACACTGACACCCACCTGCTTTTTTTTCAGACAGGATTCTCTCCATGATGACGGACCTGCCATTTTTCATCACGTCTTCCTCGATATCGGAAGCGGTGTAGCCAAAGCAATAACAAATCAAGCCGTTCATTTTTTTACCTGCTAAGGGGGGTAATCTGTTCACAGAAATGTCGCGAAAATCCCGTTTGAAAGCATGATAAATACTTGAATAATCATTATACAATTTTTTACCAGCAGTGCTGTCTTCCAAGCATCCTCTTCAAAAGCTCAAAAAAAATCCCGGAAACCATAAATGATTCCCGGGACCGGACTAAATTAAAGCTAAACTATAGCCTACATAGCAGCCTTACGAGCCTCTTCCAACCAGCCATTCCAGGTAGATTGGTTTTCAGCGATCCACTCATCAGCATGACCTTCGATGGCCTTCTGGCTTTTCTCACCATCGTTCATACGGGTGTTCTGCCTATTGATATCAATAAGCGGCAGAGTGAAGACCTCAAAGAACTTCCGGGCAGCAGGGTTGGCTTCCGCGAATTCTTTGTTGGCAACAATCCGGATATCGGAGACGACAAAACCCAGATCAATCGGATCTGAAACAGCACCTTCGACGCCACTCAATGTCATCCGGTCAACAGCATTTTTCTGTGAATCTTTAGGAATAATTTTAGGTACATTAATCCACATCACATCTTTACCTGGCTGTAATTTAAATATGGTCCAGTTTGGCGCCCAGGTGTAGAAAAAGATCGGTTTTCCTGTCTTGTAATTGGCCAGGGCCGATGCCATTCCGGCCTCATAGGATGCTGTCCCGGGGGTGATGTGATCTTTCAGGTCATAGACGTCCATATGATGACTGATCACTGTTTCGCAGCCCCAGCCCGGAGGACAGGCGGTGAGATCGGCTTTACCGTCACCGTCGTTATCAAATGCCTTTTTGACTTCGTCGCGTTTGAAATCGTCCAATGACTTGATGTTGTATTTCTCCACATGCTCCTTGGAAACCAGGTAGCCGCCAAGTCCACCGGCTTTGGCTACATATCCGTAGGTGTCGGCATCTTCATAGAAGTTTTTGGGTAACTGGGCATCATGCATGGGGAACCAGCCGTTTGTCCAGTAATCGACATCGCCAAGTGCGACGGATTTATAGAAAATAGGATTCTGCAGATCTTTTGGCTTTTCAACATCATAGCCAAGTTCTTCCAGTCCCCGGCGCACCAGGGCTTCCTGGAAAAAACCGGTGTTCCAGGTAGCTCGTGCAGGCTTAACGGTAACGCCTTCACCGGGCTTGTCCGGTGAAGCAAATGCAGTTGTCGCTCCTGTACAAACGAGTGTTGATAAAACAGCACTCATGAGTAATTTTTTCATCATCATTAAATCTCCTTTATTCTTTTTTTCCTTTTCCATTTCAACGGGTAATACCCTTCAGAACCGTTGCTCTAACAGTAATGATATCCGGGTGTATTAGCCGGGGAACAAAGTGTTCCGGGGCTCAAACGCAATGCAAAGCGCCAATAAAACCATGGAAAGGGTATTGTGGGGCTCCAGGTTCAGCCGGGTATAAGGATCGGCCGGAGGAACCGGAAGTGTATGCAGCACCTTTGAGTATTTCGTTATAATGTAGTGCAGTTCCAAGATGGGATTATAGCAATTATTGGTTCGCTTTTCAATGAAAAAGATTTTGCACAATATTATATATCACAATAATATTGCGTTAAGAACCTATATTGTGGGAAAATATCACATGTAGAAATATTTACGAGATGCGTTGAAAGACCATAAGCCTGACATTCGGATTGATCTAACATCTGAAATGTTGTCTATAAAAATGAAGAGTTAGCTTCAGGAAGGACGTTTATGAATGAAAAAACTTTGACGATCCGGATTTACAGCATCGTATGATTTTGATTGTTCCCTTTAGTACCTTACGGATAGTTGTTATGCTCTCAATTTTTTTTACCAGGGTTCGGCGAGATCAAGATGAAATTTCTGAGAAAAGTGGAAAAGAATTTCGGGAATAAAGTGCTGGAGTAAGAAGCTCTATTCGCGTCCCTCGCAAATCACTCAAACTGAGATTTAAATTCCATAAACTCCCGGCGCAGATCCACTAGTTCCTGATCCAGCCTTGCAACCTGCTCTTCCAGTTCCGCTATTCTGCCGTTTTCCCTGGAAGGCGTTGGAGTGGCTGTTTGAAACTCGAGATCCACCGCTGCTTCCTTTCGCTCTCCGCTTAAAAGATGATCGTATCGAGATTCTTTACGGCCCGGTTGTCTGGGCAGTTTTGTCACCAGTCCGCTCTCATCGAGGCTGTTTATGGTTGCCTGGACTTCCTCGAGGTCGGTGAAACTATAGAGGCGCTCGGTGCGGCCGCGAATCTCTCCTACCGTTTGCGGTCCTCGCAGCAGAAGAATCGCCAGGATCGCCTCCTCGCGACCAACCAGATTCAGTCCTTTTGAAAATATATGTTCGTATTTTGCAACCCGGCTGACATTGCTCTGCCGCACCAGCTTCTGCGCAATCAGGCTGTCCAGTGCGGAAACAACGGTGTCTTCGTCATAGGAGACCACCGGGTCGCGGTTCGATTTCTGATTGCAGGCATTGATCAAACCATTCAGGGTGAGGGGATAGTAGTCGGGAGTCGCTCTTTCCTTTTCCATCAAGCACCCCAGCACCCGAACTTCCGCATCGCTGAGTATTATATCCATCTATTCAACCTCTCTGTTATTGGGACTGCGCTGTAAATATTCTTCTCCAGTCTTTTGCCGCAGGGATCTTGATCCTGAGCATGCCGGAAACGGGGCAGTGGCAACTTTTTGCACTCTCATCATTGTTAGCATCACCCTCCCTGTAGGTGCAATAAAAATCGGTGTGCTCTGCTGCGGAAATAAAATGTCCAAAGTAAATTATAACCTGACTGATATATTGATATTCTTCGGAAGCAGTGGTAATGGTTGTGGAAAGCCGATTTTGAAGTTGCCAGGAGATACCGATGTCCCGTAAAAATACCCTTGATGATGCGGTTTTTCTTGCCGCCAAACTGCCGTGGTGGCTGGGAGTGGGTTGCGCCCTGCTGTCCTATCTGCTGCTGCATCACTATTCTCTGCAGCCTTTGACTCCTGCGTCAGGCCTTGATGATCTCCTTAAAGGCGTCTATATCGGGGTCTTCCGTGCATTCGCCGTCTTTGGTCAATACATCCTGCCGCTGCTGTTTCTGCTGGGGGCGTTACTATCCGTACTGCAGAAACGGAAACGCAAAAACCTCTTTAATGCAACATCGCGTCGCAACTCGGCGGAGAGTTTGAATGACATGCCCTGGCGGGATTTTGAATTTCTTGTGGGCGAGTATTTCCGGCGTCTGGGCTTCAGAGTTGAAGAAACGGGGAAAGGAGCAGACGGTGGTTATGATCTGATTGCCGTCAAGGACAGGGAGAAATTTCTTATCCAGTGCAAACAGTGGAGAGTCGATACAATCGGGGTAAAGATTATCCGGGAGCTGTTTGGTGTAGTGACGGCAGAGCAGGCCAGCGGTGGAATAGTGGTTACTTCAGGAAAATTCAGCAAAGACGCACTCGCCTTCGCCAGGGCCAATAAGATTATGCTGATTGACGGTAACGAGTTGCATGGCAATATTCGCTCGCAGGCAGAGACGGAAAATGGGTGGGACAGTAAAAGAGGCAGTGATCACCGGAAGCTGAAATGGGCTTGTGCGGCACTTTTGCCTCCCTTAGTCGGTGGGGCCGTGCTGCTGTTTACGGAACCCGGGAGGGTGGTGTATTCCTCTTTTTCGACACGGATGCAGGATCCGGCACAAAGCCGTGAAACTGGATCTGCCCGGCAACCGCAGGAGAATGACCGCGTTTTCAGCGTCGAGCAGGTCCGGCAGGCTATGGAAGAGGTGCTGCGCAACAACAGCCGGCAGGCGAAAAACAGTGACAGTGAAGGGGCTGCCGAGCCGGTTCTCTACCGCTACGAGATAGAGCTGCATAGCGGTGGCTGGATCTCCGTCGATAATGCCGAGATTACCGATAAGACGATTATCTATACAGGAAGGCGCGGCCTGGTTGTCTCCCTTGATCGGAATGAGGTGCGCAGTATGAAGCGGGTCCGTGTGAAAATAGAGTGAAAAAGGAAATCGATGGGCGATGATTGTCACAATTTTCTGAAAAAATGTTTGCTCTTCGATATTGAGGTAAATGAGCGCAATGTCATTTATTCGATCGGGGCCGTCCATGACGGGAACACCTTTCTGATCAAACCGGGGAAACCGGTGGACCGTAAGGCTCTAGTGGAATTTGATCTGTTTGCCCGGGAGGCCGAATATCTGCTGGGACACAACATCGTCTCGCACGATATTCCCCGGCTGAGAGAGGCCGCAACCTCACTGAAACTCCTTGCTAAACCCGCAGTCGATACCCTCTATCTTTCTCCGCTTGCCTATCCTGCCAATCCCTATCACCGATTGATCAAGGATTATCAGATTGTCCGGGACAGCATCAACGACCCGGTACAGGATGCCAGGCTTGCCGGAAAGATCTTTCTGGAGCAGTGGGAGGCCTTGGTCGCCCAGCTGCATAGCAGCTCCGATGTTCCCGTACTCTACCGTAGCTTTCTCCACCGTGATGCAGCACTTCGTGGCACGGCCGACAGCCTCGCTGCCATGGGGATGCCTCTGTTGGAGGGCGACGATCTGTATGAGTCGTTCTCCTGGCTGGCCTCGAAACACGGCTGTGTCAAGGCTGTGGAGACATTGGTCGATCAGCTCCATGATGATCGGTTGGATGGCGCCGTTTTCGCCTACATCACGGCCTGGCTGACGGTGGCGGGCGGTAATTCCGTGCTGCCGCCGTGGGTGAGGCACACCTTCCCCGAAATCTCCCACATTCTGCATGATCTGCGGGAGAACGACTGCGGCGATCATTGCCGTTGCTCTTACTGCAGGACACATCATGATCCCAAATATTTTCTCAAAAGCTGCTTTGGTTTTGAAGACTTCCGGCCGCTGCCCGCCACCGAGAACGGCACAAGTCTGCAGCGGGAATTGGTGAAGGCGGCCGCCGGCAATACCACCCTCTTTGCCACACTACCCACCGGAGGCGGGAAATCCCTGTGTTATCTTTTGCCGGGCTTTATGCGCTATCAGCGGCGCAATCTGCTGACTATTGTCATTTCGCCGCTGCAGGCCCTGATGAAGGATCAGGTGGATAATTTCTCCCGGCAGACCGGCACCAAGATCGCCGCGGCCCTGTACGGCATGCTGACCCCGGTGGAGCGCACCGAGGTGATGGATTCGATCCGGCTGGGCGATGTGGGCATACTCTACGTCTCGCCGGAGCAGCTGCGCAACCACAGCTTTGTCAATATCATCGGGCAGCGCGAGATAGGTGCCTGGGTTTTTGACGAAGCCCATTGTCTTTCCAAGTGGGGCCATGATTTCCGGCCCGACTATTTCTATGCCATTCGTTTTGTCCGTGAGTTTGCCGCCCGTGAGAAAACCCCGATTCCTCCGGTGCAGTGTTTCACCGCCACTGCCAAAAAGGATGTGAAAGCGGAGATTGTCGATATTATCCAGAGCGAACTGGGGCTGCGGGTCCATCAGTTTGAAGGCGGGCACGAGCGGGTCAACCTGCACTATGATGTCTATCCCGTCGATAAATACGAAAAGCACGAGGTTATTGCCGATCTGCTGCGGCAGCGCTACAGTGGCAGCGGCAGTGTGGTAATCTATTGCGCTACCAGAAAAAATACCGAGAACCTGGCGGAGTTTCTCACCGGCGGCGGTTTTAATGCCGAGGCTTTTCACGCCGGGCTGGACAACTCCCTGAAAAAGCGGCTACAGGAGAGTTTTCTGCAGGGGGAAGTTCCTATCATCTGCGCCACCAATGCCTTCGGCATGGGCATCGATAAAGAGGATGTGCGGCTGGTGATCCATGCCGATATTCCCGGCTCGCTGGAGAATTATCTGCAGGAAGCCGGCCGTGCCGGCCGCGATCACCGCAACGCCGAGTGCATACTGGTTTTTGACGAGCAGGATATCGAAAAGCAGTTTCAGCTGGGCAGCAGCTCCAGGCTGACCATAAGGGAGATCGGCCAGATGCTGCGCGGCATCCGTTATGCCGCCCGGGGCGAGGAAAATGTGGTGTTGACCGCGGGGGAGCTGTTGCGTCAGGAGGTGGTGGATCTTGATCCGGATGAGCTGTATGATCCCGATTCCCGGGTGCGCACCGCTGTGGCCTGGCTGGAGCGCGCCGGATTTCTTGAGCGCAACGAAAACAATACCACGGTGTTCCAGGGCAAGCCCCTGGTCAGGGATCTGGAGGAGGCCGGGGATAGAATTGCCCACCTCAACTTATCAAAGAGGCAGCAGGAGAGATGGTTTTCGATCCTCGAGGTGCTGATGGAGCGCAAGAAAAAGGAGGGCTTCAGCGCCGATGAACTGGCCGGCCTTTCACCCTTCAGCGCCGCCGAGGGGGATGGTCCCTACGAAACAGAGACCCAGCGGGTTATACAAACGCTGCACGATATGGCGGAGCAGGGCATTCTCTCCAAGGAAACAACGCTTTCCGCCTATATCCGCTATAAGGTGAGCAATGCCGCCACGCTCCATCTGCAGCGGGTCTGTGCGCTGGAGAGGGACTTTTTGAAAGTTCTGCAGGAGCAGGCGCCCGATGCCGATCAGGAAATTCCGCTGGAGCTTGATTTGCGGCAGGTCAACCAGCAGCTGTTCGATATGGGACATGACTTCACCACTCCCGAAGCGCTCAAGCTCATCCTGCACGGGCTGACCAGGGACGGCAAGGGGCTGGCCGGGCAGCACGGCAGTATTTCCATCCGCATCAAGGGGAGCAACTGCTTTTCCGTCTATCTGCACAGGGATTGGCACAGCCTGTCCATTACCATGAAAATACGACAGCAGGCCGCCGCGGTCGCTCTCCGGGTGATCACGGAAAGTATCGCTCCTGCCGAAAAATCCAATGCCAACCTGCTGGTCGAGTTCACCCTGGAGCAGATTGTCGAAGGTCTGAAACGGGATCTGGCCTTGCTGCCGTTGCTGAAAAAACCTCTGGCGGCGGCCGAGCGGGCGTTGACCTTCATGCATGAGCAGAAAATAATCGACCTGCAGCAGGGTCTTGCCGTCTTCAACCAGGCGATGACGCTGCACCTGCAGCCGGAGGCCAAGGGCAGGCGATACACTTCGACCGATTTCTCGCCGCTGAGAACGCATTATACCGAACGCAATTTTCAGATTCACGTGATGAATGAGTATGCCCGGCAGGCGCTGGTGAAAATCAGCACGGCCATGAGGCTGGTGGCTTCCTATTTTAACGACGAGAAGGAAGATTTCGTTCAGCGCTATTTTCCAGAGCGCGAAAAGATGCTGGAGAGGGCTACCAGCGAGCAGTCTTACCAGGTAATCGTCGATGACCTGAAGAATCGCAGCCAGGAGGCAATTGTTGCTGCGGCCGCGGAGAAGAATATGCTGGTGCTGGCCGGTCCCGGCGCGGGCAAGACCAGGGTGGTTGCCCATAGGGTCGCCTATCTGTTGCGGGTCGAGCGGGTCAAGCCGAGCGCTGTGCTGGTACTCTGTTTTAATCGCAGTGCGGCGATGAGCCTGCGCCGGAGGCTGCGGCAGCTTGCCGGCAATGAGGCGGGACGGGTGACGACCCTTACTTTTCATGGTCTGGCCCTGCGGCTCACCGGCCGGTCCCTTGTCGCGGCGGCGCAGCAGAAAGGAGCGAAGGACATCGACTTCTCTGGAGTGATCGACGATGCCATTGCCCTGTTGAAGGGTGAAACCGAAGTTCTTGGGCTGGAGGGCGTTTGGCCCGGGGATGTTCTCGTCGGCAGATTCAGCCATATTCTGGTGGATGAATACCAGGATATCGACGAGGCCCAGTATGAGCTGGTCTCGTTGCTGGCCGGCAGGACGCAAAAAGAATATGATCGTAAAATGACTATCATGGCAGTGGGTGATGATGATCAGAATATCTACCGGTTCCGTGGGGCCAATGTCGGCTTTATCCGCAGGTTTCATGAGGATTACCAGGCTCGGATTCATTATCTTATCGAGAATTACCGCTCCACCGCCAATATTATCGCTGCCGCCAATGCGCTGATCCGGCAGAATACGGACAGGATGAAAACGGAACATCCCATCAAGGTAAATAAGGCGAGGAGCACTCTGCCAGTCGGCGGGAATCGGGAAATCACCGACCCGGTGGGTCGCGGCAGGGTGCAGCGGTTGGTGGTTACAGAGGCTGGAGACCAGGCGGACGGGGTGTTGGCTGAGATAAGGAGGCTGCAGAAAATCGAGGGTGGTCTGGACTTAAACAGCTGTGCGGTTCTGGCCCGGGAATGGAAGAGCCTCGATACGGTGCGCTCTGTTTTTGAAAGGGAAGGGGTTGCCGTCAATTTTCACTGGGGGCGGGCGGGCAGTTTTCCAAGCCTATCGCGGATTCGGGAGAATGCGGTGCTGCTGGAGTATCTCAGACAACAGCGCGGTAAATCGATCAAGGGCAGCCGCCTTCTGCAGTTTTTGCCGCCGGGGGCTTTGCAGGACAATATCTGGCATACCAATCTGCGCGGGATTCTTGGCGACTGGATCGAAGAAACTCATGACACCGAGCAGGCCGTGGCCTTGATAGAGGATTATGTCTATGAGACCCTTGCCGACCAGAGCCGCTCCAGAAACCTCGGCAACGGTGTTTTTCTCTCAACTGTCCACTCCGTCAAAGGGCTCGAGTTCGATCATGTCTTTATGCTGGGTGACAACTGGCAGGAAGAGAAGGGCGATGCCATGGAAGAGGAGCGCAGGCTCTATTATGTCGGCATGTCGCGTGCCCGGGAAAGCCTGCAGCTCTTTAAGATCGATGGTGTTACCAACCCCCATGCGGAGGTGTTTTCTGGTAAATTCCTGCAGGAGAGAAGACTGCTCCCCTCCGGGAAAAAGGAGCGGACTTCATACCGCTACGCGCTGCTCGGCATGGAAGATCTATTCATCGATTATGCCGGCAGAAGGCTGGAAAACAGCGCGATCCGGAGAGCTTTGACGCTGCTGAATTGCGGAGATGTGCTAAGCCTAGCGGGGCGCGGCGATCATCTTGAACTGGTTAATAACGAGGGCGTTTCCGTGGCTCGTTTGTCAAAAAAAGCCAAACAGATCTGGGATTCAAGGCTTGAATTCATTGAAGAGATAACTATTGTGGCAATGATCAGACGGTACCGTGACGATGTCGATGATGAAAAATTTAAAAACAGATGCCACGGAGATATGTGGGAGGTTCCTGTGGTGGAGTTGTCGTACCGATCACTGCCGACACCGTAAATATCCACTACCGTGATTCCGTATACCGTTCCGCATTCCGGAACGCCTATGAATATGAACTGACAGCAAAAAAAGGAGAAAATATGAAATTTTTACACACCATGGTCCGGGTAAAGGATCTTGAGCAGTCGGTTGCCTTTTTCACCGATATCCTCGGATTGACCGAAACACGGAGGAATGAGTATGAAAAAGGTCGCTTTACCCTGGTCTATCTGGCAACCGCTCCCGGTGAACCTGAGGTCGAATTGACCTATAACTGGGACCAGGAAACACCGTACAGCGTGGGGGACAACTTCGGCCACCTGGCATTCAGTGTGGAAAATATCTATGATTACTGTCAGATGCTGATGGACAAAGGCGTTACCATTCTCCGTCCGCCGCGTGACGGCCATATGGCTTTTATCCGTACTCCGGACCAGATCTCTATTGAATTTCTGCAGGAGGGAGAAAGACTGCCGGTGCAGGAACCCTGGACGTCTATGGAAAATAAGGGGAGCTGGTAAGAGCGGCAAGGGCACTTCTTTTCTACCGTCATTCCGGACCCCGATCCGGAATCCATAATAGTTACTGTATGGAGCTTGCTGACATAAAACTGCAGTATTCCGAGCACTAAAACAGCCGGTGTACAACCCGGCCGTCAAAGATGGTCATATCCACAGAAGTCTTTGCAATATGCTCCGGCGGTTCAGCTAGGATATTGTTGCTGAGAACGGCCAGATCGGCCTTCATGCCTATAGCGATAACACCCAGATCGTCAGCCTTATGCACCATCGCAGGCACCGCAGTAAAACCATTCAGTGCTTCGGCGACACTAACCCTTTCCCCGGCATGCCAACCCTCTGCAGGGGTGCCGTCGAGCCGCTGCCGGGTGACCGCGGCATGAATGGCCGGCAAAGGTGCCGGAAGACATACCGGGCAATCGGAGCTGAACATCACTGGCGCGCCGGTGTCCATGAGGCGGCGGAAGGCATAGGTCCATTTGCCCTTTTCGCCGACTGCCTGGTCGATAAGATTGAAATCGAGGACCATGTTGCAGGGAGTAACACACAGGGCCAGGTCGAGGTTCCCAAGCCGCCGGGCATCCTCGGGCCGGATCATCTGCACATGTTCGATGCGGTGTGGGTATGCCGGACGGTTGCCGCCGTTTCCGCGGTTTTCCTGCAGTTTCTCAAAAATATCGATCAGTTCCCGGTTGGCGCGGTCGCCCACGGCATGCACCATCACCGCCAGGCCGGCAGCCTCGGCTTTGGCGATGTCCCTGGACAGTTCGTCCATGTCCAGCATCGGCATGCCGCACCCGGCATCGAGGAAGGGCTCTATCATCCAGGCGGTGCGGGCACCCATGCCGCCATCCGAGAAAAACTTGACATGGCCGAGGCGCAGCTTGTCGCCTCCAAAGCCACTGCGCAGGCCGAGTCTGATAATATCATCAAGCTGGTGTCCGGGTAGAGTGACCCAACTGCGCAGCTCGAGACCCCCCTGCTCGTCGAGTTTCTGAAAACCCTGCAAAGCCCTGGCGCTATCACTGTCCTCCATCAACCGGACATCGTGGATTCCGGTGATGCCGATTTTGTGCAGAGCTCTTGCACCTTCGCTGAATGCATCCAGCACTTGGGCTGAACCTGGAGGTTCTACGGATTTGCGCAGCAGGTTGATGGCAAGCTCGCGCAATACTCCGGTGGGCTCACCGGCCCCATCCCGCTCGATCCTGCCCTCGGGGGGATCGGCCGTGGAGGCGTCAATACCGGCAAGCTCGAGGGCTCTGGAGTTGGCCACCGCCAGGTGAAGATCGCAGCGCCATAGCAATACCGGATGATTCGGGGCGGCTTTATCCAGTGTGGTGCGGCTGGGCATCACCGGTTCGCTCCAGTCGGTCTCGTTCCAGCCCTGGCCCATGATCCATTGATCCGAGGGGAGTCGCTCTCCTTTCTGCCGCACCATCTCAAGCAGGTCGTCCAGGCAGCCAAGACCTTCGAGTTGGAGGTCGCGGCGCTTGAAAGACCATTCGTAGAAATGGATATGGGCATCGATGAAGCCAGGCACCGTCAGCCTGCCGCCAAGATCGATTTTTTCGGTGTCCGCTGAATCCAGAGGCAGGATGTCGTCGTTAGAGCCGATGGCCATGATGCGGCCGCGGCCAATGGCCAATGCCTGCGCTCCGGCGATGATGGGTGCGGCGGTGTCCCTGGCGGCGAAGAAACCGTTGTAGAGAATTATTTCAGGGGCAGGATATCTTGTCTTCATGTCGCTCATAGAAGGAAACCCTCCGGAAAAGGATCCTGCGGATCGATGACAAATTGATGGGATCCGGTCATCACCGCGCTTCCCCTGACCAGGGCCACGATGCCCTCGAAATTGCAGATTTTCTCCTGCCGGATTATCTCACCTTCGAAAACCGTGCCCAACGGGCTGCTGTTTCGGTATGTCTGTCCGGGTTTCAGTTTGCCTTTATGATGGAGCAGGGTCATTTTGGCGGTGGTGCCGGTGCCGCAGGGCGAGCGGTCCATATGCGACTGTCCGTAAATCACCACGCTGGTGCCGCGTCCCTCACCGTCTTCGGCATAGAATTCGACTACGTCAACGGTCTTGACCTCTGGCCGCTGAGGATGGCGGACCTCCAGCGTGCGGTTGGCCACCTCGATTATCTCCATGCCCAGGGAGATAAGTTTATCATTGTTGGCGGGAATAAGATCGATGCCAAGGTCGGAGGCCGACACCATGGCAAAGAAGCCGCCGACATAGACAAGATCGATGGTAATCTCGCCGAACTCGGGGATATACAGGAGGCTGCCGGTCTGGGAGACAAAGGAGGGCACCATCTCCAGTCCGACTGACTCGACCCGGCCATCGCGGATATGGGCATGGGCCTGCAAGGGGCCGGAAGGGGTATCGATGGTGATAACCGAGTCGCCGTTATCCACCTTGATGGCTCCCGTTTCCACCAGCGTTGTGACCGCTCCGATGGTGGCATGGCCGCAGAGATAGGGAAAGCGCCGGGCGTCCATATAGATCAGGCCGAACTGTGCCTCCGGGCTGACCGGCTCGGTGACCATGGCGGCAAACATGTCGCGGTGGCCGCGGGGTTCGCAGGTCAGCAGCATCCGGATATTGTTGTGGCGGGCGGCGAAAATATCCCGTTTTTCAGCTATGGTTTTTCCGGGCAGATCGACGCCGCCGAGCAGCAGCCGGGTCGGTTCGCCCTGGGTGTGCGAGTCGATGGTCCTCAGAAAATTTGAATAACGGCCGGTAAATCCCTGCATGGCCTGCTCCAGGTTGAGCATCGTTGTCCCCTTATGGTGGAGAAAGAAAGTGGAGAAATACTTAAAAACGAAAAACCTGAAAACGATAATGTATGTTTTCAGGTTTAATGCAATTCTACAGTAAAGATCCGCTTCATTCAATGGGAATGAGATGACAATGGTGCGGTGCTACCTCGACGCTGACCTTCTCGCCGACATCATAAATCCTGGTTCTCATCATACTGATGATATGGATCTCGCGGCCGCCGCCGAGTTCGATAAAATAACTGACCTCACCGCCCATATAGCTGCGATCTTTGATCTTGCCCTCGAAGGCATTCATTCCTTCAGTGGCGTCAAACTCCTCCATGGGGTAAAGATCGAAGCGCTGCGCCCGGACCACCAGCTCAACCCGGTCTCCCTGATTAAACATATTTTTGTTGTCGGCGATAAGCAGGTCGCCTGTTTCAATCTTGACCCGGACATGCTCTTTTTCAACCTCGACAATCTCGCCTTTGATAAAGTTGGAGTGCCCCAGGAAATCGGCGACAAAATGATTGATCGGTTCGTTGTACACCGTCTGCGGATCGCCTTCCTGCTGTTTGCGCCCCTCTTTCATCACCAGGATTTTGTCGGACATGGACAGGGCTTCGCGCTGATCGTGGGTGACGAATATGGTGGTCACGCCCAGCAGTTCCTGGAGGTTGTCGACCTCCCGGCGCATCTCTTCGCGCAGATTTTCGTCAAGAGCCGAGAGCGGCTCGTCCATGAGCAGGACATCCGGTTCGATGACAATGGCGCGCGCCATGGCAATACGCTGCTGCTGGCCGCCGGAGAGTTGGCTGGGCATACGATTTTCCACGTTGGGAAGGCGGACCATTTCCAAAGCTCTGGCCACCTTTTCCCGGATCTCATCCTTTGATACATTGCGGTATTTCAGGCCGAACGCAACATTGTCAAAGATGTTCTTATGAGGAAAAAGGGCATAATTCTGAAAGATCATACCGAGATTGCGCTTATGGATCGGAGTATCGTTGATTCGTTTTCCCTTGATGAAGATATCCCCCTCGGTGGGATCCTCAAGACCAGCCACCATGCGCAGCAGTGTAGTCTTGCCGCAGCCGGAAGGTCCTAGCAGGGTTACCAGGCTGCCTTCCTCGATATCAAAATCCATCTTTTCAACGGCGACGATATTGTCGAACCGTTTCATTATGCCTCTGAATTCCACAATAGGCTGTTTCTTGCCGGTTGCCACTGTCCTTTTCTCCATGTTCCAAATTATACGATAACCTGGCCGGGCTCCCATGCCCGGCCCGTGCTGCTGTGCTGCGGCGTATTGATTTTTTGGGTGATGGAAAAAATCAATACGCCCGGGTTGTGGTTAATCAGCTGCCTGCCTTGATGCGGTCCCATTTTTCCGTCCATTCCAACTGGTGCGCATTCCAGTATTCAGGTTCGGCAAAAAGATAACCCTCCAGTGTGCCGGTTGGATCAAAGGCCGGTAGTTTCTTGATACTCTCCGGCAGTTCAACCTTGGTGGGATCGAGGCTCGGCGGATAATTCTGTCCTTCGGCCACGGCGATGGCGGCTTCCGGCTCGAGCATGAAGTTGAGCAGCTGCTGAGCAACTTCAAGATCCGTCCCCTTGAGGACAAAAAGATATTCCATCCAGGAGTAGGTGCCCTTCGGAGAGAGGTAGCCGATGGGATGTCCTTCCTGCTGTAGCGCGGCGATCCTGCCGGACCAGGCGGAGGTGGCATAGATTTCTTCGTTGGCCAGCAGACTCATAAGTTCGGCTCCGGAGCTCCAGTATTTTTTCATCAGATCACGCTGTTCACGCAGGGCTGCCCAGATGGCATCGATATCGGTCATGTTGTTTGGACTTTGACCGGTGTGCAG
Organism: Desulfobulbaceae bacterium; assembly: GCA_016278675.1. GTDB lineage: Bacteria > Desulfobacterota > Desulfobulbia > Desulfobulbales > Desulfocapsaceae > Desulfopila_A. Next base: position 49,438 of record JADQBJ010000033.1, read on the forward strand.
CGCGGCATACCACATATTGGTCCTGAAATCGCCGCCCCAGCTGCCCAGCTTGCCTTTGAGTTCCTTGTCCCAGAGCAGGGAGGCGCCCATTTTTTCAGCCTTTTCCTTGCTTATCTTGTCGGTATTGTAAGCAATGCCTGTCTGGCCGAGATCATAGGGGACCGCAGATAGCGTGCCCCCGGTAATATCGCGCAGCGGCTTGATCATGGCTTTCATCACCAGATCCAGGTTGGGGATTTTCGACTCGTCCAGTTCCGTGGAGAATCCCAGATCGACATAACGGGCGTAATCGAAGACGGCACTGAGGTGGGCGATATTAAATTCACCGCCCGGTGGATAAGAAGCCTTGACCCTGGTGAGATACGAGTCCATGTCACCGAACTCGCCGTCGATTACCTTTATTCCGGTAGCTTCCGTGAAGGGCTCAAAGGCGAATTTGCGGAAGGCCTCTGAGGTACTTCCGCCCCAGCCGTCAAATCTGATGGATTCCGCTGCCTGTGCATTGGTGAGCATCTTGCCGAAAGGGGTTCCCATCAGGCCGATGGTAGCGCCTGCCATGGTAAGGTATTTGAGAAAGTGACGGCGACTGAGATTACCGCTTTTATAGGCATCATAGACACGATCCAGCTTTTCCTTGGTAACGATTGACATGTGTTCTCCTCCCTGTTGTGTTTAATGTAACGTAACTCTTCAGCAGCACACCATCCGGAGTCGGAGTTTATGCCCGTCAGGGTGCTTACCTGTCCACGATCAGGGCGTCCAGCATACCCAATGTATAGCTAACCGCCCTGCTTATGTACATATGGCATACCCGGAGTCTGCTCCTACCTCTAAACAGTTACAGACTGATGGTTGGCCAAATAATGCGGATCAACCTGAATAGTTACAATGTGACCTTGAATCCTCCTCTGTGGCTTGCCGAGTCCGAGTTGTTCCGGGGGGTGACCCGGAAACCGTCGATTCCAATATTCCGGCATTATTGCAACTCCCTCACTCCTTAAACTTGGAAAACCTGCGTGACAGATATCCAGCCAGTAGCGGCGTGGAAATTGTCAGCACGATCATTACCGTGCCAAGGGCATTGATTTCGGGACTGATCGAATTTCTCAGCATACTGAATATCTTGACCGGTACGGTCTGGTTCTCCGCCGTCGCCCAGAAAAGCGTGGCGGTGATATCGTCGAATGAAATGGTAAAGGCAAAGAGGGCTCCGGCCAGAACGGCGGGCAGCAGCAAGGGGAAAGTGACCTCCCTGAAGGTCTGGAGGCCGTTGGCTCCCAGTGATCGTGCCGCCTCCTCGTATTCTTTTTTTATGCCGACCAGCCGTGCCTGGACAATGAGCAGTACATAGGGCAGGGTCAGCACCACATGGCCCATGAGCAGCAGGGCGAAGCTTTTGGGTTGCTGCAGGTAGCGCAAAAAGAGGAGCAGAGCCACGCCCAGCACTACCTCGGGAATCATGATAGGAGAGAGCAGCAGGGTATTGATGGTGTTTTTGCCGGGGAAATCAAAACGGATAAAGGCCAGTGCCGTAAGTATGCCGATGGCGGTTGAGATGATGGCGGTGAGCGATCCCAGGATCAGTGAATTTTTAAAGGCGTCGATGATCGAGTCGTTTTGGGCAAGTTTGATGAACCAGCGCAGGCTGACCCCCTCCATCGGAAAGATTCCGAACTGTTTGGGGTTGAATGACAAAACAATGACAACCACGATTGGTGCGAACATAAAGATGTAGACCAGTATGGTGTAGAACCTGATGAGTGACCATCCAATAGAATGTCGCATCCTATTTCCCCTGAAAGCTTTTGAAAATCTGGTTGATACCCAGGTAACGGTTGTAGGTCCAGACAATCACAAACAGCAGTGACAGCAGGATTACACTGATGGCGGAGCCGAAGGGCCAGTCCAGAGTGCCCACGACCCGCTTGAAAATAAGGTTGGCGATCATGTCGTTGCCTGGCCCGCCAAGGATCATGGGCGGCAGGTAGGTTCCCGCCGTCAGCACGAAGACCAGGAGACAGCCGGCGCTGAGGCCGGGCAGGCTCAGCGGCAGAGTGACCTCGCGGAAGGCCTGCCATTCGGTGCATCCCATGGAACGGGCGGCCTCGAGCAGGCTCTTGTCGATGCCTTCGAGGCTGACATAGATGTTGAGCACCATAAAGGGCAGCAGGTACATGATCAGCCCCATCAGCACGGTAAACTCATTATAGAGCATGGAGATGGGAGTTTCCAGCAACCCGATCTTTATGAGGAAATGGTTGATAAGACCGGAATCACCCATAATGTTGATCCAGCTCATGGTTCGGATTATAAAGCTTATCCAGAAGGGCAGCATGATCAGCAGAAGATAAATCTGTTTGTACCGACTGGTGCTCCGGTAGAAAAAATAGGCCGGGATGTAACCCATGATCACGCAGAGAAAAACGGTCTCGAAGGCAATTCTGATGGTGCGGAACAGTATTTTGGGATAAAAGAAATCTTCGAAGAATTTAGCGTAATTGCCAAACTGGAAGGCCGGGATGTCGGCGCCGCTCGGGGCGCGCAGCCAGAAGCTGTATACCACAACGAAACAGACGGGTATGACGAGAAGAAAAAAGACTGCGCTCATGGAAGGGGCCAGGAGTGCCCAGGGTTTCCAACTTTTGGTTTTCATAGCTGTCGATCAGAGGTTGATGTGCGTTTTTAGGTATTTAAAACCGTGTCCCATATGCATGTAAAATGTGCAGGAAATCAGTCCTGACCATTGGAAATGTCCCGCAGGCCCGGCACTAAATTTTTGCAGAGGGAAGCAGCTGAGAGAGTTGGGCGGCTGTTTCCCTGACCATGTCTCCGTATTGAGCCATGATGCTCTCCGCGGTGTGCTGCAGTACTGAAAAATCAAAAGATACCGCACCCACCGACGTTGCGTTTATGGGGTCATACAGCGGTGCGGCAATGGCCAGCACGCCGGGCAGATACTCTTCCACCTGCATGGCGAATCCGCGCTTTCTGGTAATTCCTATTTCTTTGAGCAGTGTATCTTTATCGCGGATGGTGTTCGCCGTTTTGGCAACCAGATCCATCCGCTCGATTTTTTCAGCGATGACGCGGTCCGGCAGGCTGGAAAGATAGGCCTTGCCCAGCGCCGTGTTGTGCAGACAGTTTGTTGAAAATTCCGGCAGGCTGAAAGTCAGGGCCTCCTCCGCCTCCCTGTGGTAGAGACGCACCAGGGTATCATCTACCGCATAGGCGACATCAATGCTGATATTGTTTTCCCGATGGAGCCGGTCGACAACGTTCTTGATCATCTTGAGATTATCGGTGGCCTGCATCAGGTTGATGCACAGCAGCAGGCACTGAGTCGACGGCCGAATCTCCTTGGTTTTCCGATCTTTTTCCAGATATCCCATCTCTACCAGGGTGTTGATGTATCGGTAGGTGGAGGTCATATTGAGATCCAGAGTCTTGGCAATTTCACTCTGGGTTAGTACAGGGGTGTCATTCTTGAAAAGAGACAGTATTCTCAAGCCCTTTTCCAATGACTTGGAAAAATAGTATTTTCCTTTTGACATTCCGTTTTGGGATGAATTATTATCAATCATACTATAATGGGAAAGTTCTTACTATAATAGTTAAAATCGCAGATTTTGAGGAGAATGTCAAACAATAATCTGATGAAATTTCGGATGCTTCCCGTTTTCAATGTTCGGGGAATTCGTTTTTGTATATTAATTTTAAGTACTTCTCGTTTCAGGCAAAGCGAAATGAGAGGAGAGGAGAGTTTTTTTCACCTGGCTGTTAAATATATCTACTTTGGTAGCTGTTGAATCCCTCCCTGATCGTTCATAATCAGTGGAAGCGTATCTTGACGGTTCTATGTTTTTTTATCCTCTATTATTGGGAGAACGAGGATGTCTGAAAATGAGACGATGTTGAAAATTGATTATGCAAATTCCGGGGAAAAAAACGAAGCTTCCCTGGCGGATCTTACTGCCGCTCTTACCGGGTTTCTGGAACAAATGGGCGTAAGGCCGCTTATTGACCGTCCCTTTTTCGAAGTAATTCAGACCGGCGATGGTCTGGCTAAACGGGAGAGGCTGCTTGAAGCTTGCGGATACGCGGACGATCTTCAGGGATTTTTCACTGATTTGCTGGCGCAGCTGGGTAAAGCCGACGGTACCAAAAAGATTATCGTCGGTGATATTGAAATGCCCCACCTGCTGCTGATGGCCATTCTTGAGGTGGTTCTGCCCGGCAACAGATTTATATCCATCAAGAACACCGAGCAGCTGGAGAAGGTTGCCAATATCAGGATCAAGAAGTCCGACCATGCCGGCATGCAGAAGGTGATCGATACCTATCCGGTACGGCTGTCGATGCATACCATTCGTCAGATGCGGGTCTCCGGCAGTGTAGCGTATCAATATCTCCCATTTGTAGAAGAGCTTGATACCATTGGCCATACCAATACCTGGATCGGGCAATTTCACCAGGGACTACTTGAGCAGATGTATTTGAACCGGGTCATTTTTCTGCTCAATATGGCCTGCCCCGTCTACTGCAGGTTCTGTTTCCGCAAGCATAAGGAGGAGAGAAACCAGCAAAATCCGAGCGCCGAGGATGTTCGGGCGGCCATCGAACATGTGGCCAACTCACCTGCTATCAAAGAGATAGTCATCACCGGCGGCGATCCCTTCATGAATAGGGAAAATATGGCAACCGCCATCGACGGGCTGATGGAGGTTGAACATGTGCAGGCCTTGCGTCTGGCCACCCGCTCCATCGCCTATTACCCCCATATGTTTCTGGCCGATGATGCGGCGATGCTCAACTATTTGAAGCGTAAAAATCTGGAGCTGCAGGAACGCGGCAAGCGCATGGAGATCGCCACCCACTTCATCCATCCAGATGAAATTTCACCGCAATGCCTGATGATCATCTCGGAGCTGGTGAAAAGCGGCATAGTCGTTTATGTGCAGACGCCCTTCCTCAAAGACTGCAACGACCAGGGGCCTGAACTGGTTCGGCTCTTCAGCCTGCTGCGCGGTGCCGGCGCTGAACTCCATTATATCTATATCCCCTGCAGCCCGATCCACGGCAACAGCATTTATTGGTCACCCATTTCGAAAGGACTGGAGATGGGCAGCTACCTTCGTGCTCATCTCTCCGACCGGGTCATCCCCAGGATCTGTACGGCCACGCCGATCGGCAAGATGGACTGGAATATCAGCGGTTGGGCAGTGGAGCCGGTGGAGGAAAACGACAATTTCATCTGGATCCGCAGTCCCTACAATCCCGACTATTTCAAGGAGTTCGCTCCGATAGCCAATGAGCTTGAAAATATACGGGTCAATGAGGAAGGCACCATCGATATCCAGTATATGGCCAAGATCGGTGACGATTCGCTCTTTCTCGGTTCACGCCCGCTGCGTTTCGGCGGCGGCATGACTCAGCCGGAGAGCACCGAGGCGGTTCTCGAAATGATGAGGGAGGAGAGGAAGCTCTCGCCTTCGCTGGTCGACACCAGATCCTTCAGTCTTTCACGGGTGCATGAGACCAGGGTCGAAGTCGATACCGAGTGCACGGAGGAGGATCTCTATTACATCCGTGGCGATGAGCGCATCACCGATGTAGTGATCATCTCGGAAACCGATGCGGTCGATTCTCTCTATCAGATTGACAGAATCGTTAAAATTCTCGACGACATACCCCATGTGAATGCCATTCGCCTGCGCAGCCTCAAATTTAATTATGAGCCGCAGTTGTATACAGCCGAGGTGATCGACAGGCTCGCCGGTCTGAACAAGCTCACCCTGGTGAACCCCAAACGGCTGGAAATCGAAACTCGTTTTCTGGTGGCGGAGGAATTCACCGAAGAGCATGGCCGCCTTGCCCGACTCCTTAGAAACAATGGCATCACGGTGTACAACAACACCCCGCTGCTGGGACGGATCAACGATACCCCGGAAACCATACATCTTCTCGCCTACCACTGTCGCCAGGCGGGCATCGAATTTCATCATCTCTATGTCGCCGGGCTGGATGTGCAGAACCGCTGGAACAGTGAAAATCCGGTGGCACTCTATGATGTTATCGACATCGCCACACGGGTGCGCAGGGACGGCAGCGGCCGGGAAATACCGCGCTATATCGTTCGCACCGTGCTGGGCGAGGTCGACTTCGGTATGGCCTCTAAGATCATCGGGGATGGCGAAGACCTCTCCCTGAAGCTGCTGCCCTATGATCTTGACTACTTCAAGGGAATGTCGGCCGATTTTGAATGGCCGGAAGGTGTCAGGGAAGACAGTGACGGCAAGCCTGTGGTGCCGATTGCGGGACTCTTGAAAACTACGGATTTTGCTCTTTCGTAGCACCTCGATTTGATTAGATAATTTTGGCACCGGGAGGGCCTATGCATTATCCATTTATGTTGTATAGCCGCAGGGTCGAGCATCAGCCGATCTTCCATAATCTGCGGGGTGATCCGTTTATTGCCGATCTTTCCCCATGGAGCAGCCTTCTCTCAGGCGTCGATATGCGCGATCAGCGGAGTTTTCAACAGGTTCTTGAGGAAAAGATGGGGGCGGAGTACAGCTGGGGGGTGGCGGCCTATCTGGAAAACAGGGATACCCTGCTGGCGGACTGTCCCCAGATGGTGGAAGAGGGACGCTTCATCCATCTCGGGTTGGACATTATCGTCGGTTTGGGTACCCCCCTTCATACCCCGCTTGATGGTGTTGTCGCCGAAAGCGGTTATGAGAGCGGAGAGGGTAATTACGGCAGCTTTGTCCTTCTCCGCCATGAAAGCCCCCATTTCGAGCCCTTCTACAGTTTTTACGGTCATCTGCGGCGAGAGAGTTTGCCGCCGGCAGGGAAAATTCTCCCTGCGGGGCAGGCTTTTGCGGAAATTGGTGATTTTCATGAAAACGGCAACTGGTTTTATCATACCCATCTTCAGGTCATCACCTTGAAGGGACTGAAGTTGGGCTACGCTTCCAAGGGGTATTGCGCTGCAAAAGATCTGGCGGAGATGAATGAGATTTGTCCCTCTCCGATACCGCTGTTTAAGGTGTAGGCGGAGGCCTTGCCTTTGAAACAGTTTATGGATTCCGCATCAGGCATGGAATGACGTCCGTGGAATGGAGATGGGTACTGCCACATACCCGTCATTCCGGACCACGATCCGGAACCCAGCAGTTGCGGTTATCTCAACCGATCTGGTATGTCGAGGTACCCGCAGCAATCAGCAACTTCTTGTCGTTGTGAAGTTCGGTGCGGGTGACCGCCACCCTGTTGCCCTGGCGCAGGAGGGCACCGGAGGCAATAAAATATTCACCCTTACCGGCTCTGAGGTAGTCAACGCGAAGATCAATGGTACCGAGTCGTGCCATACAACGTGCTATCTCCTCGTCGTTTTCATTTTCAAGTTGCTTGAGAAGCTTGACGGAAACGATAAGCCCGCCGGTGAGGTCGAGCACTGAGGAAATAGCGCCGCCGTGGAGGATTTCACGGACAAAGTTGCCGATCAGCTCCTGCCGCATGTCGATACGAACCTGGACTTCCTCCAACTCAAGACGGATTATTTCAATATTCAAAAGCCTGTTGAAGGGCATTCTCTTTTCATAAATGTCTTTTAAAACCTTCAGATTATCCGCAAATCGTGTGTTTCCCTTCATCTTTCTCCCGAGTTCGTGGTATCTCTTTTACAAGATTATCGTTTATGATTTAAATGGAAACGGTAGTATCTTCCGGCAAAACATAGCCGGTTATGGTTTGTATTTAAAGGCAAAAGATTGGCCAACTTGGCGATGTTTATCCCGGATCAGCAGGTTCTTATTATCTGGTGTGGCGGTTCTACCTTTTGGCGTTATTGCCGTTATGGATTAAAGTACAGTGATGATACTGTCCCTCTTCAGAGAAATATGGATTCCCCGGCAGAAATTACAAGGAGGAAAGTGATGACGGAATTATCACCTCAGGATCTTGACGATCTGTTATATGCACGGACACTGTTGGAGAATCCTGGCCTTGCCGTGAAGATTACCAATGCTGTCGGCACCCCGATAGAAAAGGCCTTCGACCTGCTGCCACGGAACTGGACCGATGTTGTTCATCGAAGCACGCAGAGGGCTCTGGAAATCGCGGTAAATTCGGCCCTGCTGACCTTGAGGAGAAAAAATACCAGGCAGGCCGCCAACACCCTGCACAAATTTATGGCCGCCGGGCTGGGTGCCGCCGGGGGTTTCTGGGGACTACCCGCGTTAAGCGTCGAGCTGCCCGCTTCAACCACGGTAATGCTGCGTTCTATTGCCGACATTGCCCGCAGTGAACAGCACGACCTGGAGGATCCGGCGGTAAAAGTCGCCTGCCTCGAGGTATTTGCTCTGGGCGGGCCCAGTGATGCCGACGACGGTGCTGAAACCGGATATTTTGCCGTCAGAGCGGGTCTTGCCAAGACTATCAATGATGCCGTACAGTATATAGCCGCAAAGGGGCTGTCCGAGAAATCGGCACCCGCTCTGGTCAGGGTCATCTCGCAGATCTCGTCGCGTTTCGGCCTGCAGGTCACCGAAAAGATGGCGGCCCAGTCACTGCCGCTTCTCGGAGCAGTAGGCGGAGCGGCGATTAACAGTCTGTTTATTGATCATTTCCAGCATATGGCCCGTGGGCATTTTATTATCCTGCGCCTGGAGAAAATCTATGGCCGGCAAACAATAGAGGAAATATATAAATCGCTGAAGGGAGAAGAATACCAGACCGGTAATTACCAATAATTCCCATACCCGACCTGATTCGCTATCGGTTTTCTGATAATCAGGCGGCAGCAAAGAATTTCCACGCAGACCTGATGACATTTATCACTGAAACATTGAAGGGCATCGTCCAGCGTGTCACCTATCATAATCCGGAGAACGGCTGGTCGGTGCTCAAGGTGCAGTCTCATGCCAATCCGGGAGATCCGGTGACGGTGACGGTTCATCAGACCACGGTTTTTGCCGGGGCCACCATGGAATTTCATGGCTCCTGGACCGTCCATCCTCAGTTTGGCAGGCAGTTCAAGGCAATTAATGCCCTTGAAAAAAAGCCGGCCTCCGTCGGCGCCCTGGAAAAATATCTGGGTTCCGGGCTTATCAAGGGAGTCGGTCCGAAAACAGCAGGGAGAATAGTTCGACATTTTGGTCATGACACTCTTAAGGTTTTTGAAGAGCAGATAGAGAGGCTCACTGAAGTTCCGGGTATAGCCTCCGGAAAGCTGACGATGATCAAGGAGGCCTGGTACGAACACCGCATGATCCGTGAGGTGATGATCTTTCTGCAGGGCCATGGCATTTCAACACTCTTTGCCGTTCGCATCTATAAAAAATATGGAGATCGGGCGATAACCCTGGTCAGCGAAGATCCCTACCGGCTGGCCCGGGATTTTTACGGCATCGGCTTTTTTTCAGCGGATGCGGTGGCGCTCAGCATAGGTCTGGCCAAAGACAGTGAAGAGAGGATTATGGCTGCGATCCGGCACGTGCTGGCATCGAGCAGAGAGCAGGGGCATTGCTATCTGACCCGCGAGCAGATCGGTGAAGAGGTGGAAAAACTGCTGGAAATAAAGCTGGCAGAGCGACTTGATACGGTGCTCAAGCTCATGGAGGATGACAACCAGCTTCGCTTGCGAATTCTGAGCAGTGGTGAGGGAAGGGAGTTGATCTGCTACTATTCCAAGACCCTCTATTACGACGAGCTGACGGTGGCTTCCCGCCTGCACCGGCTCACCGGGCGGGCCCCTGAACAAGACGTCCGGATGAAACAGTGGATTGAACGTTATTGCACAACGCACGACCTGCAACTCAGCGGCGAACAGGCTGCCGCCGTTGCCGCCATCGTCGGCTGTCCCTTTTCCGTTCTTACCGGAGGTCCGGGCTGCGGCAAGACCACTACCACCCTGGTGATTGTACGGCTGCTCGAGTCCATGAAAAAGAAGGTTCTGCTTGCTGCTCCGACCGGCAGGGCCGCGCAGCGTATGGGCGAGGTCATCGGTCGTCAGGCCAAGACCCTGCACCGCCTGCTGGAGTGGCAGCAGGGCTCCTTCCTGCGCAATGAAGAGCAGCCTCTGGAGAGTGATTTCCTGATCGTCGATGAATGTTCCATGCTCGATATCTCCCTGACGGCTTCCCTGCTGAAGGCCGTCCCCGAGGACTGCAATGTGCTTTTTATCGGCGATGCCGATCAGTTGCCCTCGGTCGGTGCGGGCAATGTGCTGCGTGATATCATCGACTCCGGGAAAATCCCCTGTTTCCATCTGACCGAGGTGTTCAGACAGGCCAAGGAATCGTTCATCGTTGAATACGCCCACCAGATTAACCGCGGCGAGATTCCCAGAATCGAATCCCCTTTCAAATATCCGCAGATCTGGAAAGACAACACCGACTGCCTCTTTCTTGATTCCGAGCAGGCCACCAACGAGCAGCTGAGCTTTGTCGGCCGGATGAAACGCAGCGTCAACCTCGGTATCAGCCGGCTGGAGGGATTGAACAGCGGTGAGACGCCCTATGAATTCCGTACATCGGAAGTGATATCCTCGGCCTATGAAAGTGAATTTGAAGTGCCCGCCAAATTCAGACATGTCAATCTGGAGCGGCTCTGCCGGGCCGGCGATGCGGTGGAGGAGCTGAAGGCGGTGCTGAAAAAGGTGCATCCATGGTCGACTCTGCATTATGGTCTGACCGCGGTACAGTCAGTGGTGCAGCTCTATCGGGAGTGGATACCCAGGTATTACGGCAGGGATAGTGAAATTCAGATCCTCTCTCCCATGACCCGCGGGACCCTCGGCACCGCCAATCTGAATACGGTTATTCAGCAGGCCGTCAATCCCGCCGGGCAGGGAAAGGCTCAGATCCAGGTGGGCGAGCGCATCTTTCGCAGCGGCGACAGGGTCATTCATCGGAGGAACAATTACGACCTCCAGGTTTTCAACGGTGATATCGGCATTATTCAGTCGATTGACAGCCGGGATCTGACTATGAAGATCTCCTTTTTCCCCGACGGCCGGGAGGTGGAATATCAGAAGGACGATATTGTCGAACTCGATCTGGCCTATGCCATCACCATCCACAAATCCCAGGGGAGTGAGTTTGCCGCGGTGATTATTCCGGTGCTGACGCAGCACTTCAAGATGCTTTACCGCAACCTGATCTACACCGGTCTGACCCGGGCTCGAAAACTGGCGGTGCTGGTCGGCACCCGCAAGGCCTTGGCAATGGCAGTTCGCCGCCAGGACACCGGCAATCGTCAGACCGCCCTGAAAGAGATCTTGCAGAGTGCAGAACATTGATGAAGCAGGAGTTAAAGATTTCTCAAGCGTTCCAGGCGTGTTTCCAGAAGAGTCATTCCTGCATTGAGGGCATGGTCGCGAAGACGTTTCTGTCGTATTTTTTTTCGGGTAAGGCTGATCGAGGTATAGTCGAGATTCATCAAACCGGCGATGGCCGGATTGGTAAGACCCCCATAGCGATAGAGCATATCCATGGCAATACTGCGTCGATCTCCAGGAATTTTTAACAGCTGATCACGGCCGCAGTGCAGTCCCCGTTCAAGTTCCGTGAGGATTTTTTCCTGTTCCAGAAAACGGCCGACCTTTTTAACTCCGGGCTGTTGATGAGACAAGGTTGTGCCGTTTCTCTTTTTCATCTCCCTTACAAATGCGCTGGAACCCAGAATGGACTGGTCGATGATTTTCGTTTTCAGCGGAAGACCATGGTCCGGCAACTGAAGCAGCGCCTCCCTATATTTCCGTCTACCCTGCGGAGTATCTCCCCCGCAAGGATCCAGGACCAATTGATGATTGACAAAGTGGAACCTGGGATAAGCGCCCATGAAACCGGGAAGGCTGCTCCATTTCCAGGTGGGCAAAAAGGCGTTCCTTATTGATCTGCTGCACCTCTTTTGCATCCCGACCATAATGGGATTGAGGTGCAGATACTGAGACAGAGGCAGGAGGTAAAGGTCCTTTTCCAGAACAACGCTCTTGTATCTTCCCGCGTAAATATGTCCTCTGTGTTGGTATATCCTGTTAAAATATACCGTATAGGTTATATTCAGGTGGCGCATAAACTCGCTGAGATTACCGAGAGGCGTTTCGATCAGAAGGTGAAAGTGGTTTTTCAGGAGAACAAAACCATGGAGGGCTGTGCTGTGCGTTGCCATGGATGTTTTTAAGATCACAAGGAAATTTGCATAGTCATCCGCCGATTTAAAAACGGCTCTCCTTTCATTGCCGTATTGGGTGATGTAATAAAATGCACCTGGATATTGAATACGCAGAGGTCGTGCCATTTTATCCGGTCATTCGAGAGCGTTAATGGTGACGATCTAGGAGTCCATCAATATTAGAGCTGTATAAGAGGCAAGGTGAAGGCGGTCTTATTCAGCATACTGAAAAAATGATATCCCGTAAAAACTTATAAAAGTTGCCGAGATGGACGAATCCATCAAAAAATGAATATATCAGAACTTGTGATTTCAACAACGGTTTGTTATGAATAGGGCGGAGAACGTCATAACCCGTTGTATTACGGTGTATATTTAATCATATGAAGTTGTTGGAATTATAAGAGAAAAAGAGTAATTATTCAGTAGCCATCCGGTCAGCATTACCCATCCTCGAATCGTCCGGAAGAGCAAAGATAGAGCTGAACGCGCAGTGTTCAAATCTCTGCCGCATTCTGTATTGTCGTGGAAAAGACACCGCATAGTTGCAGATCGTTCGGCCGGCTTGACGATTATGACCTATTACCTGAATAGTTTAATCAACAGAGTGGGACATAAAAATTTGAGAAGATTAGGTAACTTTAAACTCGGCATTACCAAGAAGGTACTGGGAGCATTTTTGGTCTTCGTGCTGATATTTTATGGTACGCTGTTGATATTGTTCACCAATACTCAGAAAATTGTCGCGGTGACCGAGCGTATAGTGAGCAAGAACAATGAAATATCGGCAATTTCCAAGGTGTTGTACGAGAGCCTCCTGAGTATGGAAGCCAACGACAAAAAATATCGATTGCTCAATAAAGATATTTACCTGGACTATTTTTATGAGGAACAGGAGAGTTTCGAATCGAGCCTGGAGAAATTATTGTCACTGGAATCTCCTGTATTTAAAGTTGCTTCGATCTGGCAGGACTTAGCCGCCGAATATAACGATCATGTGCAGAGCATCCGCAGTGGTGATGAAGGTGTGTCGCCGGGAAATCATAAATGGGCCCCGGAAAAGAAGATTAATACCTGGCTTGAAACCATATCTGCGGCCAGGTTGGCTAACGATCGGGAGATAGAAAAATCACTGTTGGATATCAACAACCGGGGAAAGTTAAGTGTTCGAAACGGTCTTATCGGCATGGGAATTACCATTATCGTCGGTCTGATTGCCGTACTTTTTCTCTCAAAATCGATATTGCAACCGCTCAAGGAACTGAAACACGCGCTCAGAAACATTTCTTCCGAAAAGGACACCGAGGAGATCAACATCAATCGTAAAGATGAGTTTGGTGAACTCGCCGTGGCCTTCAATGATATGAGCCGGCAACTGAAGGAAGAGGAAGAGCTGCGTTCGGAATTTATAGCCACTCTCAGTCATGAAATCCGCACGCCCCTGTCTTCCATCAGGGAGTCAGTCAATATGATACTGGAAGGGGTATTGGGTGGAGTAAATGAGAGGCAAACTCAATTTCTGGAGATAGCCCAGTCGGAAATCTATCGTATAAGCGATCTATTGAATCATCTTCTTCAAGTTTCCCGTCTTGACGCTGAAACCAGAAAGGTCACTCCTGTATTGATCGATCCAAATAATCTTGTTTTAGAGGTTTCCCGAGGGCTGATACCGACTGCCAAAGCGAAAAGCGTGGCAATGAAGTTCTATAAAATGCCAGACCCACCCGTTCTCATCGGTGTGAAAAAGGAGTTGCAGCAGGTTCTTTTTAATCTTCTTGAAAATGCGATCAAGTTTTCGCCAAAAGGTGGAGAGATCGGCATAGCTCTTACTCTGGAGAGCAAAAATGATATGCTTGTCTATCAGATTACAGATCAAGGCCCCGGAATCACAGATCAAGAACAGTCGTTAATATTCAGCAAATATTACCGTGCTAAAAATGCCAGAAATCATATGGACGGCGTAGGTCTCGGTTTAAGCATTTCAAAGAGAATTATTCAGTTCCATGGCGGCGAAATATACGTTAAGAATAATAAGAAAAGAGGATGCTCGTTCTATTGCTCTCTCCCGTGTGAGATAAATGAAAAGAAGAAGGCCGCCTGAACTTTGACGGCGACTAAAAAAACCTGATTCTCCGTATCATAGGTTTTTAGCCATCCGGGAGCTTCGAGTCAACTTACCCTTCCCTAAATAACTTGTTTGATGCTCAAATTATGTGGTGTTGTATGTTGAAAAAAAATATTCGTGTTTCACTGTGTTGTTTTGTATCGGCAGCTTTGCTCGCTTTGGGGCTCTCCGGCTGCAGTGTCATCCAGACCCTTGAGGGATTAGGTGTTCCTGATCCTGAAATAGGCTCACTGTTCCATGCGGAATATGCCTTTTTCGCAGGAAATTACACGCTGGCTGAAGAACTTTACTCTAAGGTCCGGGACACCAGCAAAAAACCATTCTATGTCAACCAGGCTGTTTATGGTCTGACCAGTCTTGCCATCATAACCGCAGAAAACACTAATGAATTGGAACGGGCGCTGGCGATGATGGAACAATGGCAGGAGCCGGGGGTTGAAGTAGACGGCTATGGAGAAAATCCGAAGATGCTGGCCACCGCCATCAGCACGCAGGTAGATCTTCTTGAATGCAGGCCTGAAATTCGATATGTAACCACCAAGAAGGAAGGCGAATTGATAAAGAAACATCAGGAGGAAATCGAGGAGTTGCAAAAAACAATCAAAAAGCTTGAGCACCAGATATCAGTCTTGGAAGCCATTGATCAAGAGATACAGGAAAAAAGGAAACCATGACCACTCCGACAACAATTCTGGTTGTCGATGATGATCCCAATATTCTTGTAGTTCTGGAAGCAAGACTATCGGCAGCCGGATTCTCAGTAATTCAAGCCAGCGACGGCCTTTCCGCTCTGAAAACCCTCAAAGAGACAAATGTCGATTTGATGATTTCCGACATGAAAATGCCGGAGATGAGCGGTATGGACCTTTTCTGGGAAGTTCGCAAACAAAGCCAGTTCCTGCCCATCATTTTTCTCACCGCCTACGGAACTATCCCGGATGCAGTGATGGCTGTGAAAGCCGGTGCTGTCGACTACATCTCCAAGCCCTTTGATGGAAAAGAGCTGGTAGCTAAAGTCAACAGCACTCTCAAACAGAATGCAGGTCCTCCGGATACCTCGGAAACGCCGTTATTTGAAGATGGTTTCTATTGGGGCACTAATCCGGTAATGCAGGAGCTGCACTCAATGACCAAGAAGGTCGGCGCCAGCAATGTTAATGTTCTGATCCTTGGTGAGAGCGGGGTCGGCAAGGAATGCATCGCCAAAGCGGTTCACAACCATTCCTCAAGGCGGGGAGCTGCATATATGGTGGTGGATTGCGGTTCCACACCCCCGGGAATCCTGGAGAGTGAGCTTTTCGGTCATATGCGGGGTGCCTTCACCAATGCGGTACAAGATAAGCCTGGTTTGATAGAAGCTGCCGATGGAGGCACTCTCTTTCTTGACGAAATAGGAAATATTTCCTCGGAAATGCAAAGCAGATTACTGCGCTTCCTTGAAGAAAGAAAAATACGAAGAGTCGGGGCAATTAAGGAGATATCTGTTGATTGTCGTGTGGTCTCGGCCACCAATGCGGATTTGCCCCTGGAGATAAAGGAAGGCAATTTCCGGCAGGACCTCTACTACCGGCTGCGGGTGATCACTATCAATGTGCCGCCGTTGCGGGAAAGGAAAGAGGATATTGCCGCCCTGGCCCGGTATTTAGTGAAAAAGC
Source organism: Desulfobulbaceae bacterium (assembly GCA_016278675.1). Taxonomy (GTDB): domain Bacteria; phylum Desulfobacterota; class Desulfobulbia; order Desulfobulbales; family Desulfocapsaceae; genus Desulfopila_A. Next base: position 65,395 of record JADQBJ010000033.1, read on the forward strand.
AGTGTGACGAGCAGGGCCTGCCGCTGGTTGAGATTCCCGAAGAGACCATCGCCTGGATGGAAAATCATCAATGGCCCGGGAACGTCAGAGAACTGAAGAACGCGCTGGAGGCCGGTGTCGTTTTGTGCCGCAATAATAAACTGCTGCCCGATGATCTGCAGCTGGCAGTGGCGGAAGAATCGACTGAAACAGAAGCAGAGACAACCAAGTCGTTTTCCATCGAGCGAAGTGAGAAAGAGGCCATAATCCGTGCCCTCAAACAGACAAACGGTGTCCAGAAACGCGCTGCCGAACTTCTCGATATCAGTAGAAGATCCATCCATTACAAGATCAAGAAATATAATATTCAGGTAGCCGATTACAAATAGTTGCCGGATGGATGACGGTATAATCTGAAGGAATGGGCTGGAGTCGAAAACAGTGGAGGGTGATTGTAATTAACCAGGCAGGGGAGTTCCTGGAAAACCAAACCCCTCCACTATCTTGGCCGATATTATGCGGAGAAAGGAGATGTTGGCGGTATATTTCAGGTGCTACTCACGGGAAGCCAGCTGGGCGCGTGCCACCTGGATCTTCTCAACAGTACCTTCCTTGACAACGGTACCGATAATGTTGACAACCTTTCCGACAATGCCTTCAAAGTTCCCGCCGGCCAGGTGATAGGTGGCATTGGGAGTGACCAGAGCGGTGCCGGTGGGAATCTTTTTGACTGTTCCGGTAAAAACCAGATTGTTGACATCCGTCCCCAATTGCACAGGGATTATCGGAGACTGTGGAGATGGTTTAGCAGAGGAAATAGCCATTGTATTAGTGGCAAGGGTAAAGACAAGGACAAGAAAAAAGACGGCAAAGGCGGACAATCTCTTCAGTTTCATTGGTTTCTCCTTTTGTTGAGCTGACGGAAAGAGTTTCTTGAGACACGACCCATTTCAGTCTGCATAGATTGTGCCATCCGTTTCTAGATAAAAATAATCAATGAATAGCGCGACTTATACTCAAGGTCCACAGTTTTGCTGCAATAATTTCTCATGGTGTTACAAAGGTTGCACATATACAGGGTAAGAATTGCACTGAGGGTGTACGTTGGGCAGGGTATTCGCTGATGAGTGAATGCAAAAAATGGATAAAATTCATGACCACAGCGGTCTGAAAATAGGTGCCTTCACCATGGTGACGGTAAAAGACGGCGCTTTTGTACCGTTTGCTTCCAACTGATAAGGCCTAGGAGCCTGTCGGAGAAAGTACTTTTCCCCCATCTTGGCGTTGTTTTCAGAAAATCAATGCTCGCAGGTAAGCGTAGACTCCGATATTAAGTATATGGCTGTGCTTGATTTCCTAAAAACGCCTTAATCTGAGGAAAAATTGCAATTCTCCGACACACTCCTCGAGTTTTTAATTTCGGGGCAAACCGGAATCCCCAAGACTCCGCAGTTTGCCTTGTTCAATCCCCTTCGAATTCACAGAAGGTGTGAACCGATATTCCTGCGGAGCGGAGTTTGGCGCTACCGCCGATATCGGGCAGGTCTATGATGGCGGTTGCCTCGAAAATTTCCGCTCCCAACTGCTCGATAAGCTGGGCTGCGGCGAGCATGGTACCCCCGGTAGCGATCAGATCATCAACCAGCAATACTCTCTCTCCCTTTTGCAGGGCATCTGTATGTATTTCCACTTCCGCTTCCCCATATTCAAGAGAATAGGTCCGGCCTATGGTGTCTCCCGGGAGTTTGTCTTTCTTGCGCACAGGAACGAAGGCGGTATTTAAAAGATAGGCCAGCGGGGCACCGATAATAAAACCCCGGGCGTCTATGGCCACCACCGCATCGATTTCCGCCTGAAGATATCGATATACAAAGACATCGATGACCTTCCTGAAAATCAGTTTGTCCGTCATCAGCGTGCTGATATCACGAAAAACCACACCCTTTTTGGGCCAGTCGGGTATAGATCTGATATGTTTTTTCAGTTCTGCGAATGATGAATCCATTGGGTCGACCTCGGTGATAATGGATGATGGTTTATATTGAGACCGGTTGCCAGCTCCCAACTCTCAAGCCGGCCGTCAAGCTGTTGCGGTTATGCCTAAAATGGTGTGCCAGGTGCCGTCCTGGCTCCATCTTTTCAGAATAAGCACCGGTAATCCGGCGAGATATTCCTCCACCTTCGCCGCTTCGCTGGTCAGAAGGCCGGAGAGTACAAACCATTTCTGTTTGAGAAATCCTTCGGAGCGGATAATGTCTTTCATAATATCATAATGGATGTTTGCCACCAGCAAATCCGTGGGAATCTCCGAGAATATTTCGGCCTGACTATTTATAACCACAATGTTATTTTCCAGTTCATTGAGGACAACATTGTTTCGGGCCGTCCGGCATGCCAGAAAATTATAGTCGACCGCCACTGCCTTTTTACAGCCCCGTTTGATTGCGGCCAAAGCGAGAATGCCTGTACCGGTGCCGAGATCGAGCATAGTTTTGACTTTGCCGCCGGCGCAGGTGATTTCTATTGCCTGGAGGCAGTCTCTGGTGGTCGGATGCAGGCCGTTGCCGAAAACCACGCCGGGGTCAAGTGTTATTACCGTGGAGGGTTCTTCGGCAGGAGGAGTAAACCACGGCGGAACAACAAGGAAGCCGCCGATCTGGCGGGGCTCGATCTTGCCCCCCTGCCATTGTTCATAGGTCATCTGGTAGGTGTCGAGCAGGACCAGATCTCTCTGTTCCTCTATCAGAGCCTCTATGGCATCAGGAGCCTCCTGGAGAAAAAAAACAAAAGAGAATTCATCTTCTTCCCAGGTTCCCAAATAGTTTTTATTAACAATTTTCTTGTCTTTTGCTATTCTACCTTGGAGGTAATAGATATGTAGCATAGATTCAGGGGTTAATTTCGCTGACTGCATGGTGGTATCATCTGGGTTTATTTGTATCGGGTCCGGTTGTGATGCCGGTGCTTTTCAAGATGTTTCGATCGTCCTATATACCCGCTGACTTTAAATGGCGAAAGGACTATTTTGATTCTCCGAGTGAGCCATTCAGCTCTTTATCCCCTGTGAAAATCGAAGAAGAAACCCTGCTGAGCTCTGGTAGTACCTTCGGGAAACTGTCTGTGAAGGTATCTTTTCGGCTCGGCCTGGTTGGGAGTGTGTATGATAATTTGTGTGGATTTTGACGGCACCATAGTGGATCATTGTTTTCCGGAAATTGGAAAACCAGTACCTGGCGCGATAAAGTGGCTGAAAAGGTTAAATAAGTACGGAGCAAAATTGATTCTGTTCACCATGCGCTCGGACAGTACTCTTTTCAAAACGGCGTTAAGCGATGCCAGGCGCTATTTGCAGGAGCAGGGGATTGAGTTCTATGCGGTGAATGAAAATCCAACGCAGAAAAGCTGGACCGTCAGTCCCAAGGTTCATGCTCATGTGTATGTAGATGATTCCGCCTTCGGCTGCCCTCTCATTTTTCCCAAGGGGTTCAACCGTCCCTGTGTAGACTGGAGTGAGGTGGGGCCGGAACTTGAGCGCATGTGCCTGTCTCATGGATAGCCCTTAGACCACTGGCTTCAGGGGAAGTCTTAATACTGTATCAGGAGAGCGTCGGATATCGAACTTTCAGCTGTCTGGGTAAACTGCAGCCGGGTTCGAAGTCTCCTTTACGAAGCCGTGAGTTTGTGGTTAAATGTCCGGGCGTAAGTCACCTGAATTTCCAGATAGTAATATGTAAAAAAATGATTACCAATCAAACTCAGCCAATGACATTTGTCTTTTCCGGTAAGGCGTCAAAGAAGGATTTGGAATGACGTTAAAAAGATTTTTCAAGATCTTCAGCCCCGGCAAGCATAAAACCTGCTGAGCTTCGTTAATAATCAACTAAAAAAGACATTATACTGGCCTTTGGCCGGATGGATACCAGAAGAAAAGGATTATAGAATGGGTTCAACTGTCGTGCAGCTCTACCGAGCCATTGATGAAACAAGGGCATATTGTTTTAATATCGAATCAACCAGGCCTTTGAACGAAAAGGAGATAGAGTCTCTGCGGCTGGTCCTGGCGGATGGATTCCTGGTGGAGACAGTATCTACAGCTCCTGTTCTTCACGGTGATCGAGTGGTCGAGGTGGGACCCCGCCTCAATTTTGCCACCGCCTGGTCGTCCAATATGGTGTCAATCTGCAGGGCTATCGGTCTTGATACGGTAACCCGCGTCGAACGATCAAGACGCTATATTGTATCTGAGGGAACTTCCATTGAAGAATTTTTAGAAAGTCACCATGACCGGATGACGGAATGTCGATACAGCCGGCCCCTGACTACCTTTGAGACCGGTGTGGAGCCGGAGCCGGTGTACGAAATCGATTTGATGAGCAAAGGTCCGGCGGCTCTCGAGGAAATTCCCGGTATTTCAATGGATGAGTGGGATCGGAATTTTTATCATAATTATTTTGTCAAAAAGATCGGCCGCAATCCCACCATCGTCGAGATCATGGATCTCAATAACGCCAACTCTGAGCATTCAAGGCACGGCTACTTCAAGGGCAAGCAGGTGATAGACGGCAAAACCTGTGAAGCCACTCTCTTCGAGATGGTTACCGATACCTTGAAAGCCAATCCCAAAGGATCCGTCATTGCCTTCAAGGACAACTCCAGCGTCATTGCCGGCTACGATATAAAAACGCTGTTGCCCGAAAATCCAGGAGCGCCATCGCAATTTGTCGAAAGTGAAGTGTGTTACGATGTGCTGCTGACCGCAGAAACCCATAATTTTCCAACAGGCGTGGCGCCTTTTCCGGGAGCGGAAACAGGAACCGGCGGCAGGATTCGCGACGTTCAGGGGACCGGACAGGGTGGCTTTGTGATTGCCGGTACTGCGGGATATTGTGTCGGTGATCTTAATATTCCCGGCTATCCGTTGTCCTGGGAGCATTCCTACAATCGTTCCGAGAATCTGGCATCTCCGCTGGAAATCGAGATAGAGGCCAGTAACGGAGCCTCAGATTACGGCAATAAATTCGGCGAACCCCTGATCCAGGGATTTACCAGATCCTTCGACATGGAGCTGCCCAATGGAGAAAGGTGGGCCTTCCTGAAACCCATCATGTTTACCGCCGGTATCGGCCAGATCGACCACAGACATATAGAGAAGGGTCCGCAGGAGAAAGGGCTGCTCATTGTGCAGGTCGGCGGACCGGCCTACCGTGTCGGCTTTGGGGGAGGCGCGGCTTCCAGCATGCTCCAGGGCGAGAATGTCTCGGAGCTTGATTTTGATGCCGTCCAGCGCGGTGATGCGGAGATGGAACAGAAAATGAACCGCGTCATTCGCGCCTGCAACGAAATGGGCGACAAAACTCTCATTGACGTGATTCATGATCAGGGTGCCGGCGGACCTGCAAATGTGCTTAAAGAACTGGTTGAAGATTCCGGAGGATGGGTCGACATCCGCAATATCCGGGTCGGCGATCCCACCATGTCTGTCCTAGAGATTTATGTTGCCGAATACCAGGAACGCACCGGTTTCCTCATTCATCCGGATAATATCGAAAAATTCAAACGTATCTGTGCCAGAGAAAAGGTGGCTTGCGAGGTGCTGGGCGAGGTGACGGGAGATCTACGCTTCGTCGTCCATGATTCATGGGATGGCTCCACTCCCGTTGATATTGAGCTTGATGAACTGCTGGGCAATATTCCCCGCAAGGTTTTCGAAGATCGACGGGCCGATCCCAAGCATGTTCCTCTGACCTTTCCCGGCGATTTAACGGTAAGGGATGCCCTTGATGATGTACTGCGTCTGGTTTCTGTCGGTTCCAAACGCTTTCTCACCAACAAGGTCGACCGGGCCGTCACCGGACTCGTCGCCCAGCAGCAATGCTGTGGTCCTCTGCAGCTGCCGCTGAGCAATGTTGCCGTCGTGGCTCAGAGCCATTTCGGCAAAACCGGAGGCGCCACGGCTATAGGTGAGCAGCCTATTAAAATACTGGTTGACCCCGCGGCCGGAGCACGGATGGCGGTCGGTGAGGCCCTGACCAACCTGATGTGGGCCAGGGTTGAAGAACTCGACCAGGTAAAGTGCTCAGCCAACTGGATGTGGGCTCCCAAACTCGTAGGTGAAGGAGCTGCCCTGTATGATGCCGCCAAGGCCATGAGAAATGTGATGATCAGCCTCGGCATTGCCGTGGATGGAGGCAAGGACAGTCTTTCCATGGCGACCATGGTGGAGGGCAGAGCCGTAAAATCGCCGCGGCAGCTTGTGGTCTCTCTCTATGGCGCGGTACCCGATATTACCAAGGTGGTTACTCCCGATATCAAGGAGCCGGGTTCAATCCTGCTGTTCATTAATCTGAGCAAGGATTACAACAGGCTGGGCGGTTCCTCCTTTGCCCAGACCCAGGAGCAGATCGGCTATCTTGTTCCCGATCTCCGGGATACCGGCCTGCTGAGAAGATGCTTTCAGACGGTACAGGACCTTATTGATAAAAACTTAATTCTTGCCGGTCATGACCGAAGCGACGGCGGCCTGATCGTCACCTTGCTGGAGATGGCTTTCGGTGGCAATTGCGGTTTTGAAGTGGATGTTCAGGGATGGGAATCGGCGATTGCCTCGCTGTTTTCCGAGGAACTTGGGATCGTTCTCGAGATTCGCGAGGACACCCTTGAGGAAGTCAAATACTCCTTCGATGTAGCCGGTATATCCTATGAGGAAATCGGCCGAACTCTGGTTGAACCCCAGATTATCATCTCCTATAATCAGGAGGTCGTCCTTCAGGAAAATATGTATGTTCTCCGTCAGATCTGGGAAGAAACCAGCTACCAGATCGAGCACCTGCAAATGAATCCCGATTGCGCGGATGAGGAGAAAAAGAACATCTTTCAGCGTACCGGGCCGGAATATAAATTAAGTTTCGATCCGCTGCCGACTCCGGGTGATTTGCTGGTGCGTGGCGATAAGCCCAAGGTTGCCATCCTGCGCGACGAAGGCTCCAACTCGGATCGTGAGATGACTTCGGCTTTTTACAGCGCCGGCTTCGAGCCCTGGGATATCTGCATGACGGATCTGCTGGAAGGTCGGGTCACACTGGCGAGCTTCCAGGGGCTTGCCGCGGTGGGTGGTTTTTCCTACGCCGATGTGCCTGAGTCGGCCAAAGGATGGGCGGCGACCATTCTCTTTAACGAGCGGCTCAAAGCGCTGTTCGATGAGTTTTACAACCGCGAAGATACCTTCAGCCTCGGGGTATGCAACGGTTGTCAGCTTTTTGGACTGCTGGGCTGGGTGCCCTGGCGCGGCCTTTCCGCAGCCGAGCAGCCACGATTTGTCGCTAATGTTTCCGGGCGCTTCGAGTCGAGATGGTCGACGGTCAAGGTGAAGAAGTCGAAGGCGATGATGCTTGCCGGTATGGAGGATCTGGTTTTCGGCATCCATGTCGATCATGGTGAAGGCAGGCTGATTTTTCCAGACGCTGATGTGCAGGACAAGGTGCAGAACCAGGGCATGGCTCCTCTCTTCTATGTTGATGATCAGGGCAATACCACGGAAGCGTATCCCTTCAATCCCAGCGGTTCCACCAAGGGAATTGCAGGACTTTGCTCGGAAGATGGTCGTCATCTGGCCCTGATGCCTCATCCGGAAAGGGTGTTTCTGCCCTGGCAGGCGCACTATCTGCCTGTGGAAATGCGGCATCTTAAAGTCTCACCCTGGATGCGCATGTTTCAAAATGCCTATGAGTGGTGCAGGCAAGGGAACAAGTAAATCTGATTGTAACTATTCAGCAACACCTATCTGCACACGATCAGCCCGAAAAACATAGACACACTATAGTTTTCCGGGCTGCCCGTGCACATCCGGAGTCTGGGCTTACCTGGAGCACTGCTGAACAGTTACCGTTCAGGTCAAACTGCCGGTTTTTAGCTTCTTGCTGAACAGTTTCATCTGATTACCCTTGAAACTCAGCATCTCCTGGCCCAGGCCGGGACTGCTCTTTTCATCGGGATGCCATAAACCCGCCCATGGGGGCTTCGCTGCAGCCGTCCGGGGCTGCAGAGACCCGTGAAAGAGCAGTCCCGACCTTGAGCTGAGGATTAGGGGGTATCAGGAAAGTAACAAAGAAGGGGAAGGCCGGTCAGGCAGTCTTTCCCGCAGAATATCGGATACGGAGCGAGCCTAAAGAGACAGACTCCTATCCCGCTATTGCAGTTCAATCGGGACTTTGGTCCTGAAGCCAACATCGAAAAAACCTTCCCACGGATAGCGCGGGGAGGCTTCCTCATTTCTATTGATCATCGCGGCATCGATGACGCCGCTGAAGAGCTGTTCCTGCTGTGATTCGTCCGGTGCAGCATCTTCGGGTATACGGACCCATTCCTTGATTTCAACCCCCATCTTGTCCAGAACCTCCCTTTCAACCACTTCTTCCTGAGGGGGAGAGGTCTCGTGCATCATCATCTGGTGATCTGCTTGTTCCTCGGCTTGTTCCTGCGGCTTTTCACCGGCAGGATCTTCCCGGTGATAGCGGTAGGCGAAACGCCACTCATCTTCAGCGAGAAGCTCTTTGCCATAATGTCCTGCATACATCATTGCTCCGTGATAGGTCACACGCAGCACTGGTTTGTCACCGTTTTCCTGATTGAGGAGGTGAAAGGTGTCATGTTCGAAAATTATCTGCTGTTCGACTGATGAGTCTCTGCCGATATAACTGACGATGGTATCCCCGTGGCGAACAACGCCGTTTTCTACAAAGATCTTTTCTTTGACCGCATTAAGGAATTCCACAAACAAAAAGTTGGTGACCTTCTGCATGTCCATGTAAAACGGAGGATTTGCACCAGACATGTCCCGCTGCCCGGTTAATATCATCCGGCTGCCGTCTCTGCCCGTCAGGAAAGCTTTCAGACTCTCAGCATCATCTGTTGAAACGATCATTTTGTCTGCTGAAGTGCCACCACTGCCGAGATGAGCCTGCTCCTCCAGGCTGACCGGGCTGTCGTCTCCCTCCAGAATGTGGTATACCGTCATTGCCGATACTGAAAGGATTGCCGCAATAACGCCCGCCGCCAGCCATTTATGGTGCCGCCCCATAGCTGTCGCTCCACTTTCTCCTGCTTCACCGCGGCCGCCTTTTTCGAAAAGGGAAAGAGCTTCCTGCACTTCGTTCCTCAGCCCCTGCACATTTTGATAACGGTGTTCGGGCTTTTCCGCGGTTGCCTTTCTGATCACATCATTGATCGCCGCCATGAACTCACCTTCAGGATAATCGATACCAACGGAGGTGAAGGGGACGATTTTCTGGGTGAGCCTTCCATGAACCGCTTCAAAAAGAATTTTACCCAAAGCATATATATCGGTAGGATAATCGGCAGTCTTAAAATCGGAACACTGTTCGGGAGACATATAGGCCAAAGTACCAAGCATCTCGACTGAACTGGTCACTGCCTTCATATGATAGGACCGGGCCAGCCCGAAGTCGGCGATCTTGGGTATATTCCCGTCCATGAAGATGTTTTCCGGCTTGAGGTCGCGGTGTACGATTTTATGGGTATGCAATACCTCTACTCCGTCAAGTACAGGCAGGAAGTAGGCGCGAATCCACTGCGCAAACAGCTCCGGGGCATCATCGAGACCGTCGTCGGAGAGGGTGAAGCGCAGGGAATTGCCTGGAATATATTCCATGACAATATAGGCCATCCGGAAACCTCCGGATTCGGTGTCGGCTACTTCTCCATAGTCGTAAATGGTGAGAACGTTGGGATGACGGACCTGTGCCATGGTCTGCACTTCTCTCTGGAATCTGGCAATGGCAATTTCCAGTTCAACGGGGTCTTCCTCTATCTCGGAAAGAATGGCTTCCGAGATAATCTTTATGGCAACATCGCGCTTTAGATTGGTTTGATGGGCTCTATATACCTCCCCCATGGCCCCTTTGCCGATGAGTTCGATGATTATCCACTTGCCGTCAAGAACCTTTCCGGGCTGGAACGTTATGTTTTCCTCTTCGTTCATAGGTCTCTTTTGCTCTTCCCGGTCTTGAGCTGCTGCTTCTCCCTCATGATTTTGATGATGGTTTTATCCGTTGCTACCATTCCTTCGGTACTGATAATTCCCATATTGCGGACAGTCGATTCAGGACCGTCGCCGATGATGCCGTCGGTATCCTGTACGCTGACACCCTGCAGCGAAAAAAGAGCGGCCTGAACTGCAGCCCCGGCGGCAGTGTTGAGCTTGATGGCACAACCAGCCTTGGCGCCGTCGCAAATTATTCCGGTGAGATCCTCCGAGATGTTTTTGATTGCCCCGGCCATATGTCCGGCGTCGCCGCCGATCAGGTAGGTGATACCGGCGGCGGCACCCGCTCCGGCGGCGACAGAGCATCCGCAGACCGCCGAAAGAGTGCCGATGTGCGCCTTGACATAGGCGGTAACGATATGGCTCAGGCCCACAGCCCGCAGGACAGTTTCGTGATCATGATCGATGAAATCCTTTATCGCCCAGATCGGCAGGGTGGCGGTCAGGCCGTGGTTGCCGCTGCCGGCGGAACTCATCGCCGGAAGTCTCGCCCCTCCCATGCGGGCGTCGGCCGCCGCGGAGGTGAGGATTTTGGCGGTCATGGACATATCCCTGGTCAGCAGTTTTTGTCTGAGCATCCTCTCCAGTGCCTTACCGATGCCGAGTCCGGTGCCGTACTTGAGACCATAGGCGGCCAGTTTAAGATTACATTGAATCCCTTCTTCGATAAACTGCAGATCTTCGGCGTCCAGACCCTCTATCAAGGCCACCAGATCTTCCAGACGTCTTTGTTTCAGCCAGTCCTCGAGCTGTTGATGCCGGCTGACGGTTGTGCCGTCGTTGAGCTCCTTCAGGAGCGGCGATCCTTTCTGGATTATGCCATTGAGCCTTAGTTCGACAATGTTATTGTGCCGCCGGACGATGAGTGATTCGGCGATATCTCCTGCGCTTTTGATCGTGGTATGCACATAGAGGCCGGACTCTTCGCGCAGATTGACGGCAACTCCTTTGTGCTCGAGAAAAGTCTTTGCCCCAGCCACGGTGTCGTCATCGATATCGGCCAGCACTTCGAGCCCGAGCGCAGGATCACCGCCGAGCGCTCCAAGAATTGAAGCAGTGTCCAGTCCGATCATGCCGTGAGTTCCGGGAATGATGACGGCAAGGCCGTTTTTGTAGATGTTGGGATCGAGCAGGATCTCTATGGAGTCGATGGAGTCAATGGTGCGGCCCGGAAGAAGCGAGGCCGCCGCAGCGGCACCAAGGGCAACGGCGACGGGTTCGGTACATCCGAGGGCAGGCGCCACCTGCATCTGCAGAATATCTTTTGCGCTGAACGACATAACATTTTTTCCTGAAGGGATTTTTACACCATGGAAACGACGGCCTCGATTTCAATGCGGGCATTGAGCGGCAGTGCAGCCACCTGCACTGTTGAACGGGCCGGAGGATTGTCTTTAAAAAACCGGCCATAGGCGTCGTTGACTTCGGCAAAATCACCGAGGTCTTTCAGAAATATTGTAGTCTTGACGACATTTGCCAACCCTGTCCCGGCGGCTTCGGTAACTGCCGCGAGATTGTGTAGTATTTGTTCGGTTTGGGCGCCCATGTTCCCCTCGATGATCGTGCCGTGTGCCGGATCGATGGGGAGCTGGCCGGAGACGAAGAGAAAGTCTCCACTGATAATTCCCTGGGAATAGGGACCGATAGCCGATGGTGCCTTGTCAGTTTGCACAGGTTTTTTCATCTGTATCTCCATGTTGAGTTGTACCGCAGGTTTTGCGGATAGTCTTAGTATAATTATAAATGGTGTATTTGGATACCCCGTAAAGTTTCGGCGATCGCTGATTTTTTCCCTGGGCAGTCATAGTTGCCGGCTTCTCCCTATCTCCACAGGATTTTGCGCGAAAGAGATTCGCTGATTTAAGCAGCCGATATCGCCAGTGCGAGTGATGATAGCATAATTCAACCTTAATAATTACCTTGAAATAACAGGAAACATATGCGGATAATACATACAGGATATCGTGTTAATCTGATTTGCTTAAGGAGGGCAAGATGCCATCACCAAAAAATATAACGCTTCATCAGCATATAACCGCTGTTAAAAAAGGGGAAAGAGTTTTTGAAAATGCTTTTCAGAGTGTATCCCGAATGATTCTTCAGGGCAAGATAGACAAGGTGCTTGTCAACGGCAAGACCACCTTCGACTTTACCGTTTTCAGAGAGGGAAAAAAGCATATCATCGGCATGTATGATGAAATCAATTCCTTTGTCTCCTTCGTAAAAGACGCCGCGGAAGGCGGATCATCAAAAGAAATGGCATTCGTGCTGGTCGGTGAACCCGGCAATGGCAAGACCTTTCTGGTTGAATATATCTGCTGGCTGTATAGAAAATTCCTCACTCATCCGCAAAACAGAAAATATACCTTCAGATACAATGGGGTGGATGAAATAGGCAGTTATGGCCATATAAAATATATCGATTCGCAGACCTATGAAGACCCGATGGTTCTGGCCATGAATCTCCACGAAACCGTCGAGGAATCGCAGAATTATCTGGCCAGGCGCTATCGCTTGACCGACCCTCAGCTGGAAAGCTGGTTTGGTAACTATCGGCCCCTGGGGGCATGTTCATCCTATATCTGGAATGATATCCGTAATCATAACGACGGCAACCTCGATGACATGCTCAAGCATATCGAGATTATTCCGGTCCCGCTTACTGAGAGCCTGGGAACGGTGACCGGAAAATATCCGGCCAAGGATAAGATCACTTCCTCGGCTGTTGATCTTCTCGGTGAGGAGTCAATCCAGAGACTGCTGCATATAACCGATACCAACAACCCCTATCGTTTTGACCTGCGTCGCGGGGCTCTGGCCCGGGTGGCCGGCGGCGGCATCCATTTCAGCGACGAGATCTACAAGAACAAAAAGGATCTGGTCCAGGTATATCTGGGCATTATTCAGAACAGGTCTATCGAGATCGACGGATACAAATGGCCGATCGACACCCTGATCATCGCAACCAGCAATAACTCGGAATTCAATCGTTTTCTCGCCGAGAAGGAGGAGGCGCCCATCGTTGACCGCTGCCGCATCTGCTATGTGGCCCATAACACCAACTACAAGCTGCAGCATGATTTGACCGCCTATGCAATTGGTAACGAGGCGAAATCCACACTTACCGGGGATGCGATGCACCAGGATCCGAATCTGAATTATGCCGCATCCATTGCCGTGGTACTGAGCCGTCTGCCGCGCAGTGAAAAGTTGACCACCATCGAGACCATGAAACTGGCCTCTGGTGAGGTTGCCGGTGAAAAGAGCATCAAGACGCTGTCAGAGGTAATCGATACCCTTAATCAGGATCCGGATATTACCAAGCGCTTCGGCCAGAAAGGGCTGGGACAGAGAAATCTTGGCCGGTCCATCCAGCTGCTTCTTGAAAGTTCGGAGACCAATGAGGGCAGCTGCATGTTTGCCTATGATATCTTCCGTTGCCTGGAGAGGGTGGTTCTCGATTATGTTTCCGAGTCACATGACAGAGCCAAATTTCTCGATGATCTGAAAATTGCCAAGGGATTGTATCGGGAACGGATCATGACCGAGATGTTCAACGCCTATATGGATGAGCCGCTGGCAATCCGCAAGGATGTGATGCATTATGTCAATATGATCATAGGTATTGATGCCGAGAATCTCGGACCCGACAAAATGTGGAAATACAAAAATCCTCAGACCGGTGAGCTGCAGGCCTTGAAGATCGATGAGAGGTATATCGACTCGGTGGAGGACAGACTTGGTTTGAAGACCAAGGAGCAGAAAGAGACCTTCAGAACCTCGATCCGCAAGATTTACGGACAGAAAATCTCCGTTGATCCGAATTACGATTTCATGGACAACCTTGAACTGGTGAAGGCGGTGACCGATGTTCGCCTCAAATCGGATATAGCCGGAGCCGGCAGCCTTATCGGCGCCCTGGCCAATCGAACCAATGAAGAGAACCAGAAGCTGTACGACAGGATGGTCGACACCATGCTCAACAAGCTCAACTACTGCCAGACCTGTGCTCAGAAAACTATCGAATATTTCTGTACGCAGGAGGATGAAAACTGATCCTGCTCCAGCCACTATGGCAATGAAACAGCAAAGCGGATGGAAGAATGAAAGAAAAAATGGAAATGCTCAACCGGCGGTTGAGTGATAAAAATCTGACCGCGAAGCAGAAACGCATTATTGAGCTTGAGCTCCGCCTGATCAGGGAAAATCAGGAAAGACTCAAATGTGCTGCCCCGTTTATCAAACGGATCTGGGAGTATAATGATCTCAATACCCTTCAGGATAATGTCGTGATGAGAATGCCCATGACATTTTCTCAGTCCATTGATGATCTGATTGCCCGGGACACCCAGCGGGAAAAAGACGGCTTTCCCCGCAAAATCCGCATCGGGAAAATGATAAAGCCGAGTCAGGACGGCGCCGAAAAAGTGGTTGTCGTTCCCACCACAGTGGAGGAAAAACTGCTCCACGACCAGATACGCGAAAACGAAGAAGAGAGCGAGAACGAAGGCGGCAGCGGTGAAGGTGAAGAAGGAGAGGTGATCGGCGAACAGCCGGTGCGCGAAGAGCAGGACGGCGGCGAGGGGGGTGCGGGCCAGGGTGAGGGCGGCAGTCATGAGACTGACACCAATGCCTATGACATGGGACGGATTCTTACCGAACAGTTTCAATTACCGAACCTCAAGGAAAAAGGGAAAAGGCGTTCCCTGTCGCGTTACGTCTATGACCTTACCGACAAGAACAGGGGCTTTGGCCAGATCATCGATAAAAAGGCGACCCTGAAAAAGATCATAGAAACAAATATCGGCCTGGGCCGCATTAAAACCGGACAGATTATCGAGCCCCGGGACCTGCTGATCTCTCCCGCAGACCGCATCTATAGAATTCTCTCCCGTGAGAAGGATTATGAGTCGCAGGCCGTGGTCTTTTTTCTGCGCGATTATTCCGGCTCGATGCATGGCAATCCCACGGAAATGGTGGTGACCCAGCATGTTCTCATCTATTCCTGGCTTATCTATCAGTATGAGAATCATGTGGAAACCCGCTTTATCCTGCATGATACCGAAGCAAAGGAAGTGAAAGATTTCCATACCTACTACAACCTTCGGGTGGCGGGCGGTACCCAGGTGGCCTCTGCCTACAGGCTGGTCAATGAGATTGTTGCCGAAGAGAACCTGGAGCGTGATTACAATATTTATATCTTTCATGGCACCGACGGAGATGACTGGGATACCACGGGCAGGGAAACCCTGCCGGAATTGGAAAAAATGCTGACCTATGCCAACCGCATCGGCATAACGGTTGCCGAAAACGGCTACGGCATCAGCGGCGGCACCGAGGTGGAAAAATATCTTAAAAAATCGGGACTTCTCGAAGAAAAAAAGGAGCTGCTGCGCCTCGATGTGATGAAGAAAGAGAGCGATGAGCCGAGATTGATCGAGGGTATCAAGAAACTGATATCCTAAAGCGCCGGTATCGCTACAGGAAACAAAATGAAAAGTATTATAGGACGATCAAGATGGAACTGATCAGCCAGCATGCCAAGAAAATAATGGAAGGATGCAAGGAGAGGGCTCGGGGAAAGGGCCTGAGTTTTCAGGATGAGAGCCTCGAATACATCGTCACCAACCGTGATCTTCTTGAACTTTCACCAAAAAATATGATTCCCACCCTCTATGACTACTGGGTGCAGGATGTGGAAGTACTCAAGGGGAAGGGCCGTTATGAGCTCTATCCCGGCAATCCCTACGAGACCGTGATCAACACCAGGCCCGCCATCTCTTTTTATAATGATAATAATCCCGACTGGCTCAATGTGATGATTTTTTATCATGTTATCGGACATATTGATTTCTTTCAGAATAACCTGTATTTTCGCCATACCTGGGATTATGATTTCGTCTCCCGCGCCCTCTCCGATAAACGGATGATAGCCAAGCTGCGGTCCGAGAAGGGGCGCTGGGTCGATTACATCATCGAGTTCGCCAGGGCCATTGATAATCTCGTCGGATTTCATAAGGAACTGGCCAGGTTTTCCGGACCGAAGAAGGGGACCAAGCTGAAGAGGCTCGACTTCTATTTCGATATATTCCTGCAGCGCCAAAAAAAGGTTTCCGTTACCTCCTACGTCAAGGAGATTGAACGGTACAACTCCCTGGTAAAGGAAAATCCCCAAGAAGCGGAAAACCAGTTCATCGAATCGGTGCAGACTAAATTTGCCGAATTCGAATCGCTCTACTCCCAGTACCGTAAAGATAAAAAAACAGGTGGTCACCAGGACATTTTCCGGTTTCTCATGGAAAATTCAGAGTTTCTCAACAAAGACAAGAACCGCTGGATGCTGATGATCCTGGAGGCGGTGCGTGGCACCTCTCTCTATTTTCAGCCGCAGATCAGGACCAAGATTCTCAATGAAGGCTGGGCCAGTTACTGGCATGAGGAGCTTTTTCTCAGCGATGACCGGATAAGCGGGCATGAGGTCGACTTCGCCATTGTCAATGCCAAGGTGACCTCGATGCCCAGAGTGGGGCTTAACCCCTATGCCTTGGGAATGCGCCTCTTTTCCTATCTGGAGGATCTCGGTAATAAAGGAAGGATATCATGGAATTTCAGTCATCTCAGGGATAGGGCGGAACGTGCTGAATTTGACGAAAAAACCATGAGCGGCCGTGACTATATTTTCCAGGTGCGGGAAAACTGTTCAGACTCCATGTTCATCAACTCCTTTGTAGATCAGGATTTTGTGGACCGGCATCGACTTTTTGTCAGCGGCAAAAGACTTAACAAGGAGCGCATGACCTGGCAGTATTATGTCAAGAGCAGGGATGCCCAACAATATAAGAAGATGGTGCTCGATTCTCTCTATCACCCTCCCTCCATCGAAATCAGCGTTACAGAAGACAACAGTCTCCATCTCAACCATGTTTTCGAGGAAAAACCACTGGTGAAGGAATATATCAAGGGAACACTGCTTGGTCTCGAGTATCTCTGGGGAAATCAGGTTTATCTCGATACCTCGGAGGCGACATTGCGCAATGCCACTGCTCCCGCAGGGCGTCCGCAGAGGACGGAAAAACCGCCGCAGGAAATCTCCTGGAGACGGGTGCGCTATAGGATGAAAGACCGGATGCTGAGCAGAAAAGACCTGGGCTGATTTTCTGCAGAAATAGAACCTTGTCAGTATCATTTCAGGAATGTAACTATGCCGAATGTAATACAAGCGCTTAAAAATATACAACAGAGTGAAAGCGAATGGAAACAGCACCCGACACTTTCCTTCAGCGAATTTCTCGACGAGTTGAGTCTTCATCCGGAAAGGGTCATCCGCAATATCTATCAATACTATGCCGACATGTTCCATACCTATGTCACCGCGGATCAGGACGAATACCATGATGATCCCGAGTCGATAAACTATGTCAATTATGACAGCAGCCGGCTCTTTGTCGAGAATTCAGACCGTCCTTTTTTTGCCGACAGGCTTTTTGCCAACCGTTTGGCCAGGCATGTGGAATCCCTCTCGGTGGGCGCCCAGCAGAATAAGATTTACATTTTCGAAGGTCCTCATGGCAGCGGTAAATCGACTTTTCTCAATAATCTTTTGCGAAAATTTGAAGAATATTCGCGGACGAGCGAAGGTAAGCGCTATGAGACGGTATGGCGGCTCAAGCGCGATCATCTTTTTGGCGGCATGCACTCTTTCAATAATCTGACCGACAGATTGGCCTGGTATCTTGAAAATGAGGGCAAGGAGGATCTTGCAGAGGAAATGCGCAAAGCCTGTAAGAATGGGGATGAACTGCTCGGCGATCATATCGAGATTGCCTGCCCCAGCCATGATAATCCGATCCTCCATATACCGAAAAACGCCCGCCGCCGGTTCTTTGACGATCTGCTTGAAAATGAAGAGTTTAAATGGAAGCTCTTCACCGAAAAAAAGTATGAATGGGTTTTTCTCGATACTCCCTGCACCGTCTGTATGTCGCTCTATCAATCCCTGATGCGTATACATAATGATCCACGCAAGGTGCTGGATATGGTGTATGCCCGGCCATATATAAAAAACAGACGGGTGGGAGAGGGCATTTCGGTTTACAACCCGGGTGACAAGCCGTTGAGCGAAGCCGTACTTCGCAACGAGATGGTGCAGCGCAGTCTGGATATCCTTCTCAGCGATTCCGACCGGGTTGATTATATTTATTCGAGCTATGCCAAAACCAACGATGGGATCTATGCCTTGATGGATATTAAATCCCATAATACCGAGCGGCTCATGGAACTGCACAACATCATCAGCGACGGGGTGCACAAGGTCGAGAATACAGAAGAATACGTCAACTCACTCCTGTTGGCGCTGATGAATCCCGAGGATAAGATGATGCTCAAGGATCTGCAGGCCTTCTCGGACAGAATCGAATATATTAATGTTCCCTACATTCTTGATCTGAAAACGGAAGTGGAGATATACCGTAATACTTTCGGTAAACATATAGATGAGAGTTTTCTGCCCAGAGTTCTACATAATTTCGCCAGGGTTATTATTGCCACCCGTCTCCACACAAAGTCTGAAGCAATGCTTGACTGGATAGGTGATCCCGGGAAATACGACACCTATTGCGATCAGAATCTGCAACTCCTTAAAATGGAAATCTATACCGGCCATATTCCCAAATGGCTGACGGAGGAAGATTTAAAGAGCTTTACCGCCAAGAGGCGGCAGAAGATAATTGCCGAATCCGAAAGAGACGGTTGGAAAGGTTTGTCCGGCAGGGATTCCCTGAAGATGTTTAATGAATTTTATGCGGACTATTTTTCAGAAGACAAACTTATTGATATGTCCATGCTCGTGAAGTTTTTTAAGAAATACTGCAAGCAGGACAAGAACATCCTGCCTCCGGGGTTTCTCGACTCAGTGCTGAAGATGTATAACTACGGAATATTGCAGGAAGTTAAGGAGTCATTGTATTATTATAACGAGGCGCAGATCTCCCGCAGTATACAGAATTATATGTTTGCCGTGAATTTTGAACCCGGCACTATCGAAACCTGCAGATTTACCGGTGATAAAATTGAAGTCACTGATGAGTTTTTTCAGCGCATCGAATCAAAACTTCTTAGTCAAAGAAGTAATGCCAAAGCGTTTAGGGCCGATGTTCAGAAAAAATATACCTCGGTGACTCTCCCCCAGGAAATTCTCAGGGATAATCTTGATATTACCAAGACCAGTCTTTTCAAGCAACTGCACAGCAAATATGTGCATAATCTCAAGGAAAAGGTCCTTGAGCCTTTTTTGAAAAATGAAAATTTCCGTATGGCCGTCAAGGATTTCGGCAGCGAGTCATTTAAGACTTACGATAAAAAAATCCGCTATGATGTTACCTATATGATTGAGAATCTGCAAAAAAAATTCCAATATTCTCACCAGGGGGCAAAAGAAATCTGCATATATGTCATTGATAATAATCTGGCGAGTTTCTTCTCAAGACAGAGAGACTTGTAATTCACCATCAATGAAAAACACAAACCAAGGAAAATACGATGACCACTATCACATTGAAAGGCAACGCCATAGAAACCATCGGGGAACTTCCGGCAGTCGGCGGAAAAGTCCCCGATTTCACCCTGACTGCAACTGATTTATCGGACCGCAGCCTTGCAGATTTTTCCGGCAAAAGGATAATCTTCAATATCTTTCCAAGCCTGGATACGCCGGTATGTGCCGCCTCTGTAAGAAAATTCAATAGTGAGGCTTCCGCTCTGGATAATACCGCGGTTCTCTGCATATCTGCAGATTTGCCCTTTGCCCATAACCGGTTTTGCGAGGCGGAAGGGCTTGATAAGGTAACAGCTCTCTCCACCTTTCGTTCGCCTCGGTTCGGTGAGGATTATGGTGTAAAAATCACCACAGGTCCCTTGGCAGGTCTTCTTTCCAGGGCAGTTGTGGTGACCGATGCCGAGGGAGTTGTCAAATATATCGAACAGGTTCCCGAAATAGCCCAGGATCCTGATTTCGACGCCGCACTGGCAGTGTTAAAATAGGCTTTTTGAACAAAGCCGCAGCGCGGATTTTTCTTTGTCCCTCACTCCGTGAAGAGCAATTTCCGGTATCGGTTAAAAAAGTGATTGCCGCACCGGTACAACTCACCTAATATATGGAGGTGCCTCGGTCTGCAAAGGCCAAGGCACAGGGGACAGGAAAAACATGATTGCTTCAAGCATCCGGAAATTCTCTAGTTCCGCCATCCCCGATTTGTATAAGAGATTTCCTCGTTTAAGATTGGTTTTCATTCTTCAGGAGCCTCAACACGTCCACCTGAAGGTGGGAATCATTCAGTTGGAGTGTAATGGCGTATATGCTGAATGATAATACCGGGGGAAATGTACTGCCGTTGTTGAGAAAATCTTTTGCGGGCATTGTTCATGGAACGGTATCGCGCCATGGCGGAGCGAGCAAGGGACTCTTTGCCGGAAATAACATCGGTTTCGACATCGGTGATGATGCCGACAAGGTCGAACGCAACAGAGAACGACTCCGAACCGGACTCGGACTCCGGCACTTGATCTCCTCCCGCCAGGTTCATGGCGATAAAATCTATCATGTTCGGTCACCGCTGTCTGAAGATAGTCTTGACGGATATGACGCACTTACAACCGATCTCGCTGATGTCGGCTTGATGATCTCACATGCAGATTGCCAGGCTGTGTTGATCTACGATACTGTGCGCGGGGTGGTTGCGGCTGTTCATAACGGCTGGCGCGGCAGTGTGGCAAATATTCTCGGAAAAACAGTGGCAGCCATGAACAGCGAATATGGTTCACTGCCGCAGGATCTTGAGATTGGGGTTAGTCCGTCTCTGGGGCCATGCTGCAGTGAATTTGTGAATTACCGCGAAGAGCTGCCTCATGATTTTTGGAAGCATCTGGTGAAGGAAAATCATTTTGATTTCTGGCAGATTACCCGCCGGCAGCTTATGCGCTGTGGCATTCGCAGCCAATCCATCGCCATTGCCGGTATCTGCACTTCATGTTCCGTCGATTATTTTTCCTATCGAAGGGCTGTTCGTCTGGATTACGGTATTACCGGAAGAAACGGCACCGTTATCGCCATGGTGGAAAAGGACTGAAAGGGAATGTCAATGCGGGTGCTGTTAATCGAAGATGATGAGAAAATCGCCTCGTTTATCGAGAAGGGACTGAAAGAATCCGGGTTTCTTGTGGATTCAGCCAGCGAAGGCAATAACGGACTTTCGCTGGCGCTGACCAATCCTTATGATGCCGCTGTGGTGGACATCATGCTGCCCGGTCTGAATGGCCTGAGCATAATAGAGGAGATGCGGCGGCGGCAAGTGGAGACACCGGTGTTGATACTCAGTGCCAGGCAGTCTGTTGACGACAGGGTTCAGGGACTGCAGAGAGGAGGCGACGACTACATGATCAAACCCTTTTCCTTCAGTGAGCTGCTGGCCCGTCTTCAGGCGCTGATCAGGCGCGACAGATCCAACAGCAATTCCACTCTGCTGGAGGTGGGGCAACTGCGTATGGATCTTCTCAGACATGAGATCTACCGGGGTGATAAGAAAATCGAACTGCCGGCAAAGGAGTATGCTCTTTTGCAGTATATGATGCGAAATCCGGATGTGGTTCTTTCTAAAACTTCCATATTGGAAAAGGTGTATGATTATGCCTTTGATCCGCAAACCAACGTTGTCGATGTACTGGTGTGTCGTCTGCGCAACAAGGTGGACAAGGACTTTCCACGCAAGATGATCCATACTGTCAGGGGAATGGGGTATGTCCTCAGACCACAGTAGGTCCGGCCGACATTTTGCCGCCGGCTACCTTCCTCTTTTCTGTTTTCTTTCCCTGGTCTTTCTGCTTTTTCTTGCTGCCGTGCTGCTTCTGGTCAGAAAAGAACTACGGGAATATTGCCGTGATGATGTGAGCGGCCGGCTGGAAAAATATCTGCAGCAGCGCTCAATTGATCCTTTGATTCTTACCGCGAGGGGTGAAGGGGGCAGAGTCCTCCACGGCCTGAATTTCGTCAGGTTGATAAGTGAAAACCAGCAGTTCTTTTATTCCGACAGCCCTGATTTAAAGGTGGATTTTGAAGGCCTCATCAACCTTGATCCCCTGCGCTCGGCACAGTGGATATCCTTACGAGATACCTCCCGAAAGGGGCAGTGGACGGTGCAGTCTATCAGTCTCGGCAACGGTTTTATGGTCCAGGCCGGAAGAAAACACCCAGACATCGTTGATCTTTATTCCGATTTGCTGAGAATAGTTTTCATCATGGCTATCTTGTCTCTGGTGATGGCAGGCGTTTTGACCGGCATCTGCCGCAGCAAAAGTCTCGTGCCTCTGCGCAGGGTGGAGGACTACCTGAGAAAAATCACCGATAAGAATGAAGATCCGCGGCAAGACTATGACGATGATGCAGCTGCCGGGCTGTATCAATTGTTTGATGGCCTGACTAGCAGGAACAGGCGGCTGATCCAGGAAATGCAGGAATCGCTCGATAATGTGGCCCATGACTTAAGGACTCCCATGACCAGACTGCGTTCCGTCGCCGAGTACGGCCTGCAGCAGAATTCTCCGGAAAAGCTTGCTGAAGCCCTCTCCGACTGCCTGGAAGAGTCGGAACGGGTGCTGTCGATGCTCGGCATCATGATGAGTGTTGCCGAAGCTGAATCCGGAACAATGCGACTCAGCAGGGAACCTGTGCAGCTCTACTCGACAATTTCCGATGTGTTCAGCCTTTATGAATATGTGGCGGATGAGAAGAATATCGAACTACAGATGAATATTGATCCGCAAATTACCATCGAAGTCGATAGGATGCGAATAACTCAGGTTTGGGCCAATATAGTCGACAATGCCATAAAATACGGCAGAAAGGGGGGATACGTCAGAATCTCGATGCGAACTGGGGAGGGTGGCGTAACTGTCATTTTCGAAGATAACGGCATGGGCATTTCAGAGAACGAACAGGAGCGTATCTGGGAGAGGCTGTTTCGCGGAGACAGGAGTCGGAGCCGGCCCGGGCTGGGGCTGGGGCTGAATTATGTACGGGCGGTGGTTGAGGCGCATGGAGGCCGGGTTGGTGTGACCAGCACATTGGAGGGGGGTACCTCCTTTGCAATACTGCTTCCTCTTCCTTGAGGAGCTCAGGCTATGCTGCAGAAGGACTCCGTGAAGTCAAGATCGCAGATCAGAGGGGAATGATCGGAGAGCTGAACGTCAGGAATGGCAAATTTACTGACTTCAAGCTCGCTGCTGTGCAGGATGAAGTCGATCTGTCGGTGGGGTGCATGGCTGGGATGCGAGGGAAGTCCATCCGGATTGGCGCTGCACAGGCCTGTGGCCGCAAGAAAAAGCTCCAGCTCATTGCTGCCCCAGAATGTGTTGAAATCACCACCTATGACTACCGGTTTGTTGGTGGCTTTAACCAGTTGATGAAGGCGCTGCAGCTGGTTCTGGCGGTGACGGAATTTGAGGGAGAGATGGACGATAAAAAAGACGACGGAATCGAACTCCGCCTCTATCACCAGCCGCTTGATGCCCTCGTCGAAATAGTGATACCGATGTTTTACAACATCCTGACGGGTGAGAAGGGCATTGGATTGTTTGTTGAGGACCGGCACCCTTCTGGTAAGCGATTTGTCGCCGTATTTGGTCTCGACCAGATGCGAATATCCCAAAGCCCGGGCTATCGCTTCAGCCTGGCAGCTTCTACCGCTGCGGTATGATCCTGAATCGACCTCTATCAGTCCTATGACATCGGGGGCGTAAGAACTGATGAAATCAATAATTTCATCAAGCTTGCGGCGTGTTGATCGGAAAAAACCGGAATAGGGGAACGGCAGGTGATAACCGTTGTTGTGACCGGTGGCATATCGAATATTATAAACTAGAAAGCGCATATATAATTGCTGCAGGTTATTACTTTTGTGTGATATCTACACCCCCGGACGAACTACAAGTTGTGAGGAGGATATATTTAAAGAGTTTGATTTCCGGGCTGGTAATATCTTGGAATTCCATAACCGGCAGGAATGTGGTATGGAACATCTGTTTTACTGTTTTTTCAATCCGGGTTGAACAAGACTCTTAAAATACTGCTCAGCTTTGAACCGGATCAAACTATACTCATTTATTGGAGAAGGTGCAATCAATGACCACAATAAGGATAGGTACACGAAAGAGCAAACTGGCCATGTGGCAGACCGAAACCGTTGCCGAGGCTTTGCATAAGGAAGGAATAGACACTGAAATCAGCGGAATGGAAACGAAAGGTGATAAGATTCTCGACACCTCGATTGCCAAAATCGGCAGCAAGGGAGTATTTACCGAAGAGCTTGAAGAGCAGTTGGCCACCGGAATTACCGATATTGCCGTGCACAGTGCCAAGGATATGCAGTCCAATCTGCCCCGAGGGTTTGAGCTGATTGCCTTCACCACCAGGGAACAGGTAAATGACGTATTGGTCAGCGATCTGCAGGATATCGATATTACCCAGAGCAGCCGCCTTTTGACCATAGGGACGTCTTCGGTAAGAAGAGTGGCTTTGCTGAAGCATTTTTATCCGCACCTGCGGACCGTCGATATGCGGGGAAATCTGCAGACCAGAATTGCCAAGATGCGGGCCGGTGAGTGCGATGCTCTCCTGCTGGCCTATGCCGGGGTCAAAAGAATGGGGTATGAGGATATGATCGTCCATGTCTTTCCCGAATCCATCTTTATCCCGCCAGTGGGCCAGGGCTGTATCGCCGTTGAGGCTGCTTCCTCTCTCTCCTCTAAAAAAAGAGAGCAGGTGCGAAGGTGTGTCAACGATGAAGAAAGCGAGGTCTGCCTTGTGGCCGAACGTGCCTTTCTGCATAAGATGGAGGGCGGCTGCTCCATCCCCTCCTTTGGTCTGGCAACTCTTAAGGGCAGTCAGTTAACCCTGCAGGGAGGGCTTGTCAGTCTTGATGGTAAGGAAATAATCAAGCATAGACTGCAGGGGCCCCGTGACAATGCAGTTGGTATAGGTGAAAAAGTGGGAGAATACATTCTGGAAAACGGTGGCCGTGAGCTGCTTGCCCGGATACGGAGAACGCAGGAGGGCTAAAAGATATGACGAGATCCGCAGGAATCACAGGGCCCATGCACAAGCAAGGCACAGGCACCTCTGTGAGAGAAGCTAAGACTACTTCTTGAATTCGGCGACCAGATTGCGAAGGTAGTCGAGCCATGCCTCAAATCCCTCTCCGGAGGTTGCCGAAAAGGCCAGAATTTTAAGTTTGGGGTTGAGCAGCAGGGCATCTCCGCTGGCATCTTCCACTTTAAAATCAAAATAGGGCAGCAAATCCGTTTTGGTGATCAGAAAAGTGTCGGAACTGGTAAATGCCTTTGGATATTTTGAAGGTTTGTCGGGACCCTCCGGCACCGAGACCAGCACGATACGGTGATGCTCGCCAAGATCAAAGCTGGTGGGACAGACAAGATTGCCGACATTCTCGATGAAGAGAAGATCCAGCGAATCGCCCCCCGGCTGCTGCTGCAGCTGATGAAAGCCCTTATGGGTCATCGCGGCGTCGAGGTGACACGCTCCGCCCGTGGTCAGCTGGACGACGGGAACCTTTTTGGCCCGAATCCTTTCTGCATCCCGTTCGGTCTCGATGTCACCTTCGATGACGCCGATCTTCAATTCTCCGGCCAGTGCTTCGATGGTATGCTCAAGCAGGGTGGTCTTTCCGGAACCCGGGCTGCTGATAAGGTTGATGGCAAGCGCACCGGCCTTTTCAAAATGTTCTCTGTTGCTTTTTGCCAGTGCCTCATTGGCGGCAAATAGGCTTTCATGAACATCAACGGTTTTGGTATGAGAGTGGTCCGTCGGGGAGGGACATCCGCATGTATCACACATAATCATATCCTTCTGTTTGTTGTATGAGGAAAATCATTCCATTTCCACCTTCTGCAGTATCAGCTCGTCTCCGCCCTCGGCAAGGAGAAAGCGTTCTCCGCATTCCGGGCAGCAGTCAGGTCGTGTACCGCTGGTTTGATGGCTATAATTGCATTGACAGCACCTGTAGGTTACCGGTGTTTTGTTTATTATCAGTGTGGCTCCGCTCACCAGATCGTCCTCCTTGGAAAGGATGTCGAAGCCGAACCTGAAAGAGTCCTCGACCACGCCGGAAAGCGGGCCGATATCCATAGTGACCGAAACGATCTTGGTCGTTTTGTTTTCCCGGGCCAGCTCGGCCAGCTGTTGGAGAAGACCTTGAACTAAAGAAATTTCATGCATCGCATCAACCATCCTCGTGTCGTTTCTCTACCTTAACCCCTATCTCTTCGAGGCGTGCCAGCAGCTTTTCGGCGATCTCCGCAACCCTGGGGGCGACGACGTCGGAGAGTTCCATGCTGGTCTCCAGATCCCTGGGTACCACGCAGTAGAATTCGACACATTCCGGGGCGGCGTCGCGGAGCTTGCAGATCTCGAGGATTTCCAAAAGACCCAGCTGGTGAGGAGACATCTTTGTCTGGATGTTGCCCATCTTGACATCTTCCGTGCTGTAATAATGTATGGACCCCGGTTCGGCATCGATATCGACGACATCGATGACTAAAACAGGATCGCATTCTTCAAGAAAGGGTGAAAGATAGATTCCTGCAGTTCCGGCATCCTGAACGATGACATTGTCGGGAAAGATATAATTTTCCTCAAGATAGCGAATTGTATGAACACCAAATCCTTCATCTCCGCAGATCAGGTTGCCGATACCTACTATCCCTATTTTTTTTGGGGTTGTATTCATATATGTACACAATAAAAGATTACGGGGTTAACATATCCTCGGGAGAGGCTCGCCATGCAGTGGTGCAACCACTCGTGAACCGCCGATGGGGGTATTGATGACCACCCTTCCCGACTTACCTTCGCTCATTTTTCCTATCACTACGGCATCTTTGCCTTCCCTGCAGCTGCGCATCACTGCGAGAGCCTGCTCCGTTTTCTCCGCACTGACCACGACCAGGCATTTTCCCTCATTGGCGAGGTAGAGCGGTTCGAGACCGAGGATTTCGCAAGCTGCGCGCACCTCAGGGGTAACCGGAAGATCTTCCTCCTTCAACTCGATACTTAGCCCGCTGTTGGCGGCTATTTCGTTGAGCGAGGTGGCGACGCCTCCACGGGTCGGGTCACGCATGGTGTGAATACCCAGTGGAATTTCGCCAAGCAGCCTCTGCACCATGGTGTGCAGGGCCATGGTGTCGCTTTCGAGTTTGCCTTCCATGGAAATACCGGCACGTCGGGTCATGATGGTGATCCCGTGATCTCCCATGGTACCGGAGAGAACAATATTATCGCCGGCTCGGGCATTGAGGGAGGAGATATCGACACCTTCTGCCACTATGCCGATGCCGGAGGTGTTGATGAAAATTTTATCCCCCTTGCCTTTGGGGACAACCTTGGTATCGCCGGTGACCACGGGAACATTGCTCTCCTTGCAGGCGGCGGCGATGGAGGCGATGATTTTTTCAAGATCACCCATATCCATACCCTCCTCCAGGATCAGGGCCAGGCTGAGACACAGTGGCTTGGCCCCCCGCATTGCCAGGTCGTTGATGGTGCCGTGGACGGCGAGCTTGCCAATGTCTCCGCCCGGGAAGAAGATGGGGTCGACCACGTAGCTGTCGGTGGAAAATGCCAATTTTCCCGGTTGATTTTCCAAAATCGCGCTGTCCTCAAGACCGTGGAGAATGGGGCTGTCAAGATATTTGAGGAATAGGTTTCCGATCAGATCCTGGCTGGCCATACCGCCGCTGCCATGGTCCAGCAATATTTTTTTTTGAGACATGTCTTAGTTCCGCTCGTTGATTTCTGTTAGCGTGCCGATTTCAATAAATTCCTGTGGTCCACCATCATTACCTGCCATATTTATGATAGGCCGCGCAGGTTCCCTCACTGGAAACCATGCAGGGCCCAATGGGACTCGAAGGTGTGCATCGGCTGTCGAAAAGAGGGCACTCCGGCGGCACATTTATGCCCTTGAGAATCTCGCCACAACGGCAGCCTTTGGGCTCTTCCGCCTTGGGCAGCGTGATCTCAAGCCGTTTTTCCGCATCGAAGGCGCTGTATTTTTCGCGGATGCCGAGGCCGCTGCCCGGGATGACGCCAAGCCCTCGCCATTCCATATCAATCGGTTCGAAGACCTCCGCCACCATATTCAGGGCCCGGGGATTGCCCTCCCAGCTTACCGCTCTGGAGTAGGTGTTTTCCACGGCGACCTTACCGCTTGCGATTTGCCGGGCCAACAGGATCAGGCTGTTGAGCAGGTCGGTGGTCTCAAAACCGGCGACCACGCAGGCGAGATTGTATTTATCGACCAGCGGCTGGTAGGCTTTGGCTCCGATGATGCTGGAAACGTGGCCGGGGCAAAGCAGGCCGTCTATTTTCAGGTTCGGGTCATCCAGCAGGGCGATGAGTGGCGGCGGCATGACCTTGTGTGTCGAAAAAACTGCGAAGTTCGAAACATTTCGTACTTCAGCCGCCCGTATGGTTGCGGCGATGCCCGGTGTTGTGGTTTCGAAACCGACACCCAGGAAAACCACGAAATCGTCGGGATGGTTAACCGCCAGCTCGAGAGCATCCATGGGAGAATATACAATATCAACCTTGGCACCGCGGCTGCTGGCTTCGGCAAGCGATCCGTCTGTGCCGGGAACCCGGAAAAGGTCGCCGAATATAGCTACTCTCACTCCAGGAAGATCCGCCATGGCGATAAAGGCGTCCATATGGGGGGCGGAAGTGACGCAGACCGGACATCCCGGTCCGGAAATAAGCTCGAATCCCTCCGGCAGAACAGAGCGGATGCCGTTACGGAAAATGGCCATGGTGTGTGAACCGCAGACCTCCATAACCCGCAAAGGTCTGGTGCAGGATCTCTTCAGCTCTTTTAGCAGAGGTTTAGCCAGAGTGCTGTTACGGAATTCATCAACATACTTCATCGAGTTATCCTCTCAGCGTAGAAGTTCATCCGGCATTGACTCCGCCATTTTCCGAATAAGTTCAATATTGGCCTTGGCCTCCTTCTCTTCGAGGGTATGGATGGCGAAGCCGGCGTGAATGATCACATAATCACCGATCTCAGGCCACCTGTCGACCACGTCCAGCCGGATCTCCTTGCTGATGCCGTCGGCATCGACCATAGCAATCTGAGCAGTGGTGAAATCTTCAGGATTGCCGGCCACCTTGGTCACCCTCATGGGAATTGCGAGACACATGTTGTAAACCTCCAATAAGTATCTGTCCGAAAGAAATGCCGCCGTCGTTCACCGGTACTTTTTCACCGCTGAAGACCTGCAGTTCTTCTCTTTCCAGAGTATGAAATAATCCCTCCATCAGCAGACGGTTCTGCATACAGCCGCCGGAAAGAACGATCTTATCGGTATTATGCTGGATGGAAAGCGTTTTGACGAGCTTTGATATGGCACATATCAGCTCAAAATGGAAATCAAGAGCGATCTGCGATGCTGTAAAACCTTGTCTACGTTTAACAAGTATCATCTTAACAAATTCCGAGGAAATAATCTCCCATTTACCCGCGTCAAATCTCGAAAATGTTGAAGGAAGGGCCATCATCATATTCAACCGTTCCTTCCATCCTGGTAGCAGGGATTTCATGGCCGCGGCCTCAAGCTCCATGGCGGCATGTCCCTCATAATCGCTTTTCAAGCGGAGATCAAGGAGGGCGGCGACAGCATCAAACAACCTGCCGCAGCTCGATGTCAACGGTGCATTAAACCCGTTTTCCACCATTTCCATGATAATTTGGCGCTGAGAGGGGTTGACGGTGCGCAGCAGCGGGGGGAGATTTTTCTCCGAAAGCCATTCTCTGCCAAAGGTGTGATACAGCGCCGAAAGCGCCATTCTCCAGGGTTCTTCAGCCGCCTTGTCGCCACCAGGAAGCGAAAGGGGCTGCAGGTGGCCGAGCCGTTGAAAACCGGTTAAATCATTGAGCAGAATCTCACCGCCCCAGATAGTGCCGTCTGCGCCATATCCCGTGCCGTCGAGGATGACTGAAAGCACTTCCTCGGAGATATGATGTTCAGCCATGACTGCGACGGCGTGGGCATGATGATGCTGAGCTGCATAAACCGGAAGACCCTGCTCTTCGGCAAAATGTGAACTCATATAATCGGGATGAAGATCACGTACCACCAGTTCAGGCTCGATTTCAAATACCCGTTTGTAGTGGTTGATCGATTCAATATAAAAGTCGAAGGATTCGAGGTTGAAGAGATCGCCGATGTGCTGACTGACAAACGCGAGATTCTGGCGGCCCAGAGAAAATGTAGATTTCAAACCACCACCGCATCCCAGAACCTGCGGGAGATTATGAGCGAGCGACAGCGGCGAGGGACTATACCCACGGGCTCTGCGAAAAAGACGCATCTTTTGGTTCAGTTTTTTGGTGACCGAGTCATCAACACGAGTGAGTATCTCCCTGTTGTGGAAAAGAAAAAAATCGGCAATCTCGTTGAGTTCAGCCAGGGCACTCTGGTTGGAAATGCAGATGGGCCGGCCACTTGCATTGCCGCTGGTCATGACCAGGGCGGCAGGGCAGTCTTCCTCCTGAAAGAGCAGGTGATGCAGCGGGGTGTAGGGCAGCATGATGCCGAGATCGCACACTCCGGGACTGAGATTGGGGGCCAGAGTGGTATCGTCTACTCTCTTTTCCAGGAGAACAATGGAATGCTGTGGGCTGTTGAGCTCTTCTTCCTCGCGGCTGCCGATATGACATAATTTTTTGGCTGCAACCATATCCTTGACCATTATGGCCAGAGGCTTTGTCGGTCTGTTTTTACGCCGGCGCAACGTGGCTACTCCTTCTTCGCTGCAGCCGTCGACGACGAGATGAAAGCCCCCGAGTCCGCGGATCGCGATAATTTTTCCCTGCTGCAGGGCGGCGGTGGCCTCCCTGAGGGGATTATCGCTGGAAAGAAGATTACCGGCTGCATCATGCCAGCTGATCTGCGGACCGCAGCGCGGGCAGGCATTGGGCTGGGCGTGAAATCGTCTGTCGGCAGGATCTTTATATTCTGTGGTGCAGTCAGGGCACATGGGAAAAACCTTCATTGAGGTTTTCGGCCTGTCGTAAGGAATAGTTTCCACGATGGTGAACCGCGGACCACAGTTGGTACAGTTGATAAAAGGATAGCCGTATCTCCTGTCATCCGGAGAGATAAGCTCAGCCAGACAGTCGCTGCAAACGGCAATATCAGGCGGTATGGCGGTAGAGGATGAGCTGCCGGCTTCACTGGCAAGTATTTGGAAGTCTGAAGAAGAAAGCAGTGCCGGGTCAAACGGTACAACGTCGAGAGCTAGAATTTGGGCAAGGGGTGGCGCTTCAGTATGAATTCTGGAGATAAAAATTTCCAAAGTACTACTTTCGCCTACGGCCTGAATAAAAACTCCGGCACTGGTATTGCTGACAGTACCGGAGATTTTAAGTTGTGTCGCCAAGTTGTAAATAAAGGGGCGGAACCCTACACCCTGGACGATGCCCTGGATGCGAAGCTCGACCCCGTTATTTTCAGACTTTTTTGTGCTTGAATTTATCACCTGTGAATATAGATGAAACTAATCCCTCCGGTTCAGTCAGATCATTCCATAAAACCAGATAGATATGGATTAAGGCAAAGATCATGAACCACCACATGAGCAGGTGGTGGATGAATCTGGCATTTTGCTGGCTGGAAAAAATGGCGGTACCCCAGCCCTGCCAGGCGCCGGTTTCAGGAAAAAGCAGATAGAACCCGCTGATCATCATGAATACAGCTGCGATTATGGTAACCAGATAGGTAAGTCCGGCAATGACATTATGGCCTAAGCGGTCATCGTGTTCGCTGCTGATATAGCTGTAATGCAATAGAGTTCGGCCGAAGTTCCTGATATTTCTACCGGTTATCGGTAAAGCATCAGTGATTCTTTCTTGTGCGTTGCCGAAAATATAGAGAAAGATTCGAGTAAGTACCGCTGCAGTAAACACATATCCGGAGACAAAGTGGATATAGCGCATCCAGGTCACTGACCAGGTGTCATACTGCAGAGTATTGGTCCACGGCGTATTAATGAATAAGCCTGTTGTCACCAGAGCGACGATAGACAGCGCAAAGGCCCAGTGGTAGAGCCGCAGCAAGACGCTCCAGCATTTTTTCTTTTCGTACGTCATATTTACCTCCTTGCGGTTTGATCCGGGTAAAAAAGGTTCATATAGCCTTACAGGGCCTTAACTTTGACAACCTCTTTACCTTCCGGATCCAGCATATGAACTGCACAGGCAATACATGGGTCGAAAGAATGGATGGTTCTCAGAACCTCAAGAGGCTTCTCCGCATCGGCAATAGGATTGCCCACCAGAGAGGCTTCGTATGGACCGGGCTGACCTTCCGCATCACGCGGGCCGCCG
Organism: Desulfobulbaceae bacterium; assembly: GCA_016278675.1. Classification (GTDB taxonomy): domain Bacteria; phylum Desulfobacterota; class Desulfobulbia; order Desulfobulbales; family Desulfocapsaceae; genus Desulfopila_A. Next base: position 97,882 of record JADQBJ010000033.1, read on the forward strand.
TTCCAGGTAGAAGGCACAACACACTGGTAATTCTTGATTTTACCATCCTGAATAATAATCCAGTGAGATAATAAACCACGAGGAGCCTCATGTACGCCGACGCCTCTTTGCTCACCTTTAGGAAAGGTGGGAGGATTGAAGATTTCCGTGTCGCCTGAGCCAACATTATCCACGAGGAGATCCCAGTGCTTGAGGGCGAGATCTGCCATCATCGAGGCACGTACAGCGCGGGCGGCATGGCGTCCAATGGTGGAATGAAGGATCTCAGGCCCGACATTGACGCCTGCTACCGCACTGATTTTGGAAAGTGCACCGTCAACGGCCTTAACCGTCATTTCATGTCCCTGGGCGTAACCGACAACAAGCTGCGCCAAAGGACCAACCTGCATCGGTCTGCCCTGGAAACGCGGGGCTTTCAGCCAGGTGTAGCGGCCTTCATCCTGGAAATCGGTATACTTGGGAACGGTGTCTTCTTCAAACGGATTCTTGGACCAGTCACCATCATACCATGCTCGGGCGATGGACTCCTCAACGTTGGACTTGAAGTATTCATCGCTGATACTGGTAAAAGGTTTGACGGTGCCGAGGTCGCCGTCCATGACGGTGCCGCCGGGCAGATCAAACTGAGTACCTGCGGAATCGAGGAACATATCCGGTGCAGCGAGGTAGTTGGTGACGCCTGCGCCGTAGGGGAGCCAGTCTTTATAAAGGGCGCCGACGGCAACGACATCAGAGAGGTAGACGTTGTTGATGAATCCACGTACTTCCTCGACCAGTTGTTTGACGAAGTAGAGCCTCTCCATATTCAGGGTGGAATCATTGTTGAGATTGATGGCTGCGGTTACCCCGCCAACGGAAAGATTCTGAATATGAGGATTCTTACCGGAAATAATTCCAAGTGCCTGGGTTGCTTTTCTCTGGTAATCGAGGGCTTCGAGATAATGCGAAACTGCCATAAGGTTGGCTTCCGGCGGTAGTTTCATTGCCGGATGTCCCCAGTAAGCATTGGCAAAAGGGCCAAGCTGGCCACTGGCAACGAGCCCCTTGAGCTTGTCTTTCACGGCCTGGAACCGTTTTGAACTATTGCCCGGCCAGTCCGAAAGGGTCTCGGCAAGCTTTGAAGTAGCGACCGGATCCGCATCAAGGGCGGAAACAACATCTACCCAGTCCAGAGCGGAAAGTGCGTAAAAATGAACGATGTGGTCCTGCAGTGCATGAATGGACTGCACCAGATTTCTGATGTATTGTGCGTTTTTGGGAATCTCAAGGCCGAGCGCGTCTTCTACGGCGCGTACGGATGCCAGAGCGTGCACTGTGGTGCAGACACCGCAGATACGCTGCACAAAATGCCAGGCATCTCTGGGATCACGTCCCTGAAGTATAGTTTCAATGCCACGGAACATCTGACCCGATGACCATGCCTTGGTAACCTCACCCCCATCAACTTCCACGTCTACTCTCAAGTGCCCCTCGATCCTGGTGAGAGGATCAATGGTGATTCGTTGAGCCATGTGTCGAACCTCCTAAAATAAGATAGAATCAAAAGCGGTTGTCAATGTCAGATAGGCTTTCGATCCGGTATTGCTTCATGTCGTTGCTTCGTGGGATCGAGGATTTATGCCTCTTCTCCGCTTTTGTCTTTGCCCTTGACCAATTTTTTGCCGATGCCTACGGCGGCATGGATACCAACAGCTGCGGCAGTGACTCCGAGAACCTTGCGGCCGACGCTGTCGGCATCTCCTACAATGCCTGTGCCTGGAATCGAAACATTGGGCAGTCTTTCATAGAAGGGAGTCATCGTATCCCAGAATTTTGGCTCAGTGCAGCCGATACAGCCATGACCTACACTTACGGGCCATACGCCTACATCATTAAAGCGAACTGAGGGGCAGTTGGAGAAGGTGCTGGGACCTTTACAGCCAACCTTGTAGAGGCAGTATCCCTGCTTGTGAAATTCATCTCCAAATTGTTCGACAAAACGACCCTCGTCAAAATGAGGACGTCTTTCGCAATGATCGTGAATTCTCCTGCCGTAGGCAAAGGTCGGACGGCCAAGACTGTCCAGGGCGGGCAGTCGATTGAATGTCAGATAGTGGAGTACTGTGCCGAGGAGTGAAACCGGATTAAACGGGCAACCGGGTATATTGACGACGGGTTTATCCGTCACCAGCTTATTGACGCCAACCGCGCCGGTTGGATTCGGAGCTGCGGCCTGAATACCGCCAAAAGCGGCACAGGCACCTATTGCAATAACGGCGCCGGCTTTCGGAGCCACTTCCGCCAGAATATCCTTGGCGGTTTTACCGGCGATTTTGCAGTAGATCCCATCTTCTGCCAGAGGAATAGCGCCTTCAACAATCAGGACGAATTTTCCTTCATAATTCTTGATGGTTTCGTGCAGCAACTGCTCTGCCTGATGGCCGGCGGCAGCCATGACAGTTTCATGATAATCCAGAGAAATGATGTCCAGGATCAAGCGGGAAAGATCCGGATGAGAACCCCGAAGCAAAGTCTCGGTGCATCCGGTACATTCCTGAAAGTGCAGCCAGACCACCGGAGGGCGCTGGGCTGTTGTTGCTGCCTCGACAAGCTTGGGGATCATGGTTTCTGAAAGTCCCAAAGCTGCCGCAGCCATTGTGCAACCCTTCAGGAAACCGCGTCGATTAATTTGCGGATCCAGAGTTTTGTTTACCGTGTCTGCCATACCAACCTCCTATTGCTGTAACAACAATTTTGCGCATTGCGCGATTGCATCGACATTGTGTCGATTGAGTTGAAACAAACAGAAAATCACTCCCGCTGTCTGTGATGAATAACCTGACTCTCCCTGTGCAAGTTATGCGAGCGGCAATGCTATTCTGAATATACATTCACTAACCTAGTTTTTTGATCTAATAAAGAAAAAAAGTCAAATGAATTCGCGGATTGGTGGTATAAATAATATTGCGAAAAAAAGTAGAATGTATTTATGGTTCAGTTATATATTGTTATTACGGTAGGATACGCGCTGGTGATTTGGTTGCGGGCAGATAGCCCGTGAGAGGGCGGGCCGAAGGGGAAAAAAGACCGGTAATAAAATAGATCTCATTGTCAGAGTTGTCAAGAAGGCTACTTTCGGAAGCCAAAAACCCCGCCTTTCTTATTAGGAGAAAATGCAGGCCGCGTTTTTTTTCGGGTAAACTGTGTTCCTTCGGGTTGGGGTGGTTCGTGGTGCGATACCCCGTTGATCATGTTTGAGAGGTTGTCCTCTCTTTTTGTGCCGTAAATCGCCTGTTGGCGAATATGCGCGAAGAGCAGGCAGTTGGCGAAGTAGCTTTTTTTGGTGAGCCACTTGGGCCAGGAGTTACTTTGCACAAATCGCACAAACTGTGGAAGATTGCTGAGCAGGATTACCATTTCCTGACGAATTGATCTCCGTAAATTTAGCTGGGTACCGAGAAGGGTATCGATCTCGTTTCGTAATTTTTTGGAGAGCTGAAAAACGGCCGGACCTTTGAGTTTCAGCCTGGAGAGACCAAAGGTTATTTCTGCCCAGGGCAGTAAAAGCAGGGCAAGGATAAAAAATTTCGGCAGTTGCCTGCACTCTCCTGTGGAGGTTTTCAGATTAATGGAATCAAGGATTGCCAGTAGAGCCCCGAGCTGCTTTCTGCAAGATGGCTGAGAGGGTGGCGAAGTGGTCAGAATATTGCGGTAGAAAGGAAAAATTGCAGCAAAAATGGAGGAATCAGCGGCCAGTTCGAACCAGCCGGCGGCTGAGCCGCCATAAAGATCTTTGAAGAGCTCGTCGCGAATTCGAGAGGTTGGGCAAAGGGTGATTTTTTGATGGTTTCTACTGATCGACTGCCAGGTTTCATCTTCAATGGAAAAACCGGTCCGGGCGCTGTGGCGGATGGCGCGCAGCATTCGGACCGGATCGCGATTGATGCGTTTATCCGGCTGACCGACCATGCGTATTATGGAATTATCCAGGTCACGGACTCCCCCGACATAGTCGATTATGGTATGATTCTCCAGTTCATAGAAGAGGGAATTTATGGAGAGATCACGACGCTGGGCATCTTCAGGAAGATTGCCGTAGGTGTTGTTGGGTGCCAGGACCGCTTCGGGGCCGTCAAGATCATGCTCGCTCAGCGACCTGAGAGTCGAGATTTCAATGAGATTGCCCGACTTGAAGAATACCTGAACCAGCCTGAAGCGCCTGCCGATTGTCGAGCTGTGGGGAAAGATCTTACGAATCTGTCCGGGCTTGGCATTGGTGCTTATGTCAAAGTCCTTGGGCTTCTTGCCCAGATAAAGATCGCGTACGCCGCCGCCGACAAGATAGCTGGAAAAGCCTTCCTTGTTGAGCTTACGCATCACGAATATGGCATCCCCATCGAGCATGTTTCGCCGGATGGGGTGGTTATGTTCCGATATTACCAGGGGCTGCGAGACTTCAGGATGTTCTGATGGCATGCCGGTCATTGATGGCTGGAGGCAATTGGATGATCAAACGGCAGGAGAAAAGCCTCTTCCTTCCTTATAGACGGATTCAGCTTCCCGGATAAATTTTTCAAAAATCTCGGAGACCGTCAATATTGATTTCATCTTATAGGTGTTTTCTCCTGAGAAGACGAGGCCTTCCTCAATATTCCCCTCTTTGGACATGTTAAGCCGTTCGTTGATGCAATAATGATGGTCGCATTTTTTCAAACAGAGTGAGCCACATTTTTTGGTACTGAGATCCTCTCCATTCGCCAGCGATTTGACGAAGGGAGTGTTGATGGCGCGCCCGGGCAATCCCACAGGTGATGTGGTCAGGACAATGTCTTCCTTCCGGGCATTGAGATAGGCCTGTTTGTAATTGTCCGAGACATCACATTCTTTGCTGAGAACAAACCTGGAGGCGATCTGTACACCATCGGCCCCATATTTATCCATCATCTCAGCCATCTCGTAACCGTTGGTTATTCCGCCGGCGGCGATGAGGGGGATATTTTTGACCGCATCCCGTATCGAGGGAAATATTTCCCGGAGTGAGAGGCTGGTGCCGAGATGTCCGCCTGCTTCCTTGGCCTCTGCAACAATGGCTGAAGCCCCCAACCGCTCCGCCAGTTTAGCCAGTTTAGCGGAGGAGACGATCATTACGACAGGCACATTATTTTTCTCGCCAATTTTAAAAATATCGCGGGAGAAGCCGGCTCCGGTGAAGATCATGTCCACGCCGGCATCAATGGATGCCATCACCAGCTCGTAAAAATTTTTCATGGCATACATGATATTGACGCCGACAACTCCGTTGGTCTGGGATTTCGCCTTGAGAATATCTTCCTGCAGTTCGGCTTTGGGAATACCCGATCCGCCGATAATGCCGATACCGCCGCAGTTGGCCACAGGCGCGGCCAGCGCAGAAGTGGAGACGCGGACGGACATACCGCCCTGGATCAGTGGAATTGGGGCTGTCAGATTTGCAATTTTCAGTGAAGGTAACTTCATATATTCGTAAAAACTCCTTTGTACGTACTTAATAATAGATCCCGATATTGCCTTTCTTGATAGAATTTGTCAAGCTAACTCATACTATGACAGTAATCATTTTCACATGGAAAAATCGGGGAAAGAGTGCAGAAAAGTTTTCAGAGACGCAAGAATGGCTGATCCGAAACCTCCACCAGAGGCGACAATTTCTCTTTTCAGGTAATGGGGCGGCGTGACATGGAAAAGATAAGTAGCAGAAAAAACAATGGAAATATCATTTGTTACAGTGCCTTCGCTGGATTGCTTGACATTTTCCGGTATTTGCTTTTTATTCTATAATCTTTGACAAATGTCTTTTATGATTTTGCTAGAGTAGTGGAGGTACATTTTGAAAATCAAAGCCCTCAATGGCTTCAAGGATATACTGCCGGAAGAGGTTGCCCTGTGGAGAACCGTCGAGAGCCAGGCCCGCTCAATTCTGCAGCTTTTCAATTTTGCGGAGATACGACTGCCGGTTTTGGAGAAGACGGAATTGTTTGCAAGGTCCATCGGCGAGGCTACGGATATCGTCGAGAAAGAGATGTACACCTTTGTCGATAAGCAGATAACCATGAGGCCAGAGGCTACCGCTTCTTTGGTGCGTGCCTATATCCAGCACGGCCTCTATGTAAAAAAACCGGTGCAGCGTCTTTTTACCATAGGTCCCATGTTTCGGCATGAGCGGCCTCAGAAGGGACGATTGAGACAATTCCACCAGATCAGTGTCGAGGTTCTCGGTTCCGAGAACGGCCGCATAGATGCCGAGGTGATGGCTTTGGCGGCATTGTTTTTCGAAGAATTAGGCGTCAATGTCAGTCTGGAGCTTAACTCTCTGGGATGTCCGGAATGCCGGCCCGCTTTTCGTCGGGAGCTCCTCACTTTTCTCCAATCGAAACACGATGAACTCTGCGATGACTGCCGGCGCAGGGTAGATACCAATCCGCTGCGGGTGCTCGACTGCAAAAATGTACACTGCAGAGAGCTGGTTGAGGATGCTCCGTCCATTCTCGAACATCTTTGTGAGGTATGCTCCGATCATTTCAGTGTGGTTCGAAATTCCTTGGAACAACTTGGAATCGGCTATTCTCTCAATAAGTTTATGGTGCGCGGTCTTGATTACTATTGCAGGACCACCTTTGAGTTTCTTACCACCGATCTCGGCGCCCAGGCTGCGGTCTGTGCCGGCGGCAGATATGATGGTCTGGTCGAGCAGCTGGGTGGTCCGAAGACTCCGGGGATAGGTTTTGCCATGGGTCTGGAGAGGCTTGTCCTGCTCCTTCAGCAGAAGGGCGAGCTTGATGGGGAGGTGCCACTTGATCTTTTTGTCGCGGGGCTGGGAGAACGGGGGGGAGAATTTGCCTATACCCTTACTCACCAGTTGCGCAAGCGGGGACTGAGCGTTGCCATGGATCATGAAGGCCGCAGCCTGAAAAGCCAAATGAAACAGGCAGACAGATCCAAGGCATCGTTTGTTCTGCTGATTGGTGATGAAGAGGTGGATAATCGTGCGGCTCTGCTGCGCAATATGAAGACCCGGGAACAGTTGAGCGTCGAATTGCGGGATGAAGAGATCGAGGCCGTGGTCTCAAGCCTGCTGCCGCTTCGCTGATGTGCTCTGCAGTGGTTATTGGGTATTTTTCGTAGCTGTTCAGCGGCGTCAAACCGGAAGCCGGGTATCTTTGCCCGCTAAGGTCCGGCTGAAGAAGCTACTAATTTTTTTGAAAAAAGCAAATACTATGGAATCAATGGGAACGTTGCGCCGCACACATTATTGTAATGTGCTCGGTAAGGAAAATGTTGGTGAAGAAGTCATTCTGATGGGCTGGGTGCTGCGCAGGCGGGATCATGGTGGCGTAATCTTTATCGATCTGCGCGATCGTCGCGGCATAACCCAGGTGGTCTTCAATCCTGAAGTAAACCCTGAGGTACATGCCAAGGCGCATCAACTGCGCAGTGAATGGGTGCTTGCCGTAAAGGGCAGGGTCGAGGCGCGGCCGGGTGATATGGCAAATTCCAAGCTTGCCACCGGGGAAATTGAGGTTCTCGTCAGTGAGCTGAGAATTCTCAATACCAGCGAAACCCCTCCGTTTCCATTAGACGAGGAGAGCGACGTCTCCGATAATCTGCGCCTGCAATACCGTTATCTTGACCTGCGCAGACCGGAAATGAGTGCCAATCTGGTAATGCGTCACAAGGCGGTGCAGGCCATCCGGGCATATCTCAACGATCATGATTTTCTCGATATCGAGACGCCGATGCTGACCCGCTCCACCCCCGAGGGGGCAAGAGACTATCTGGTGCCGAGCCGGGTGAATGCCGGCAGATTCTATGCCCTGCCGCAGTCGCCTCAGCTGTTCAAGCAGTTGTTGATGATGGCCGGAATGGACCGTTATTACCAGATTGTGAAGTGCTTCAGGGATGAAGATCTCCGGGCGGACAGGCAGCCGGAATTTACCCAGATCGATATGGAAATGTCCTTTGTCGACGAAGAGCAGGTGATAAAGACCACTGAGGGCATGATCGAGGCTCTTTTCGACAAGACCCTCGGTTTGGATGTAGCCCCGCCCTTCAAGAGAATCAGCTATGACGAGTCCATGGATCGGTTTGGTACCGATCGTCCCGACATGCGCTTTGGGTTCGAACTTACCGATCTTACCGGTATCGCCGCAGGCTGCGGTTTCAAGGTATTCCGTGATGTGGCCGACGGCGGGGGGACGGTCAGGGCGATTAACGCCAGGGGGTGCGCGGTATTTTCCCGAAAGGACCTTGATGTTCTCACCGAATACGTCCTCCAGTTCGGCGCCAGGGGTCTTGCCTGGGTAAAAATGAAAGCGGGGGGCGAGTGGCAGTCGCCGATAGCCAAATTTTTTACCGATGAAGAGCGGAACTTAATCAATACAGCCCTGGAGGCAGTCGAGGGCGATCTTCTCTTCTTCGGTGCCGATAAATCCTCCGTGGTATTTCAATCTCTCGGCGAACTCAGAGTTGAGCTTGCCCGAAGGTTGGGTCTGATCAAGGAAAACACCTTTGATTTCGTCTGGGTGACTGACTTCCCGCTGGTTGAGTATGACGAAAAGGAAAAGCGCTTTCAGGCACTGCATCATCCCTTCACCGCACCGCGCCATGACCAGCTGGAGCTGCTGGATTCAGACCCCGGGAAAGTATATAGCCGGGCCTATGATCTTGTCTTGAACGGTACCGAAATAGGCGGCGGCTCCATTCGTATCCATCAAAAGGATGTGCAGTCCAAGGTGCTGCTCGCTTTGGGAATCGCCGAGGAAGAAGCGCAGCAGAAATTCGGCTTTCTCCTGAAATCCCTTGAACTTGGGGCACCGCCTCATGGCGGTATCGCCTTCGGACTCGACCGGCTGCTGATGATCATTACCGGCAGCAGCTCGATCCGCAATGTCATTGCCTTTCCCAAGACCCAAAAAGCAACCTGTCCGCTGACCGACGCTCCGGCAGCGGTGTCCAGGAAGCAGCTTACCGAGCTGCACCTTCGTCCCGATTGGAAGGAAAAAGAGTAATTCCAGAGCCGGCAGCCGCGATTGCGGCTGTCGGCTCTGGAAAATTCGTATTCTACCAGCCGTATTCCGCCAGCTGAGCGAAAAAGAGATAGGAGGCACTCAGGAACAGTGCGGCGGTGAAGATCACCACCCACAGGTTGCTCAATATAGTGTGCACCAACGTCTGATAACGTCCCGGAAACTTATCCCTGAAGAGCGATAATGTATTTCTGCCGGTTTCCTCTCTCCGGTTATTTCGGGGAGCTGTTTTAAAAATACTGGGGTTTTTTACAGAACTGCTTGCCATTTTCATACTGCGCCTCCTTCTGTTGTTTTTTCGGAGTATAGCAGTACGGGGTTATCACAGAGTGACTACCCCCTTCTATAAAATATTTTTTTCGTGTATGTTGAATAAAACCTTCGCGACTGGGGCTTTTGAAGGAAAAGCGTCGGTGGAATCAAAATAATTCGAGAAGATTGTTGCTGAGAAACTACCGTACTCTCTGAAAGGGGACGTCAGTTGGCGGTTCAGTCATCTACTTCTAGTGGAGATTTTTTCTTGCGGCGAGCGTCTGCAGATACTCCCGCGGAAAATTATAAGCGGTGTTGCAGTAATCGCACTTGACCTCTACGCCGTCATTCTGCTCGAGAAGATATTCAATGTCATCATTACTCAAGGCGTGCAGAATATCCTCCATCTTCTCTTTCGAGCAGGAACACCTAAAGGCCAGAGGGGTGCTGCCTGTGTGTTTGTGGGGAATTCCTTCAAATAGCAGGGAAAGAATGGCAGCAGGGTTATGGCCGGAGGAGATAAGCGAGGTAACCGAACTGTGGGTTTGTATCTTGTTGTCAAGTTCTCTGAGCATTTTCTCATCGGCAGGAGGAAGAGACTGAATGAGATAACCCCCGGCTGCAGCAATTGTTCCGTCTGCCTGAAGGTGTACTCCCACCGAGATAGCTGAAGGGGTTTGCTCCGATTCGGTCAGATAATAAGCAATATCCTCGCCGATTTCACTGGTGTAGAGGCGGACCAGTCCGGTATATTTCTCTTTGAGGCCGATGTCTTTGATGACCCGTAAAAACCCGGCCCGGCCGATACCGCCCGCTACATCTATCAGGCCGTTTTTGAGTGGAACGTCGGCTCTGGGGGAGGAGACGTACCCCCTGCACCAGCCGGAGCTTCCGGCCTGGGCGTTGACCTTGCCCAGAGGACCGTTCCCCTCAAAAATCACTTGTACGTTCTGGTCATCCTTGAGCAGGCCGGCCAGCAGGACGGCACCGCTGAGAGCCCGGCCGAGGGCGGCGGCTGCCGTAGGACCAAGATCATGCCTTCGCCGGGCTTCATTGACAAGAACCGTGGTATCGCAGGCAAGACCGAAGATATTGCCGGATGCGGTTATTATTCTATCGAGTGTATCTGTCATGGCCTCATCAGAAAAAGATGGTGTTGTCTTGTTCTTTACGTTAAGGTAACTTTAACTCCAGGTCGAAGCACGATACTTCCGGTTCTTATGTGTGATGGACTAGTAAAGGCTCGATTTATTTCGTTTCAGATGCTACGTCTGGTATGTGGAACTCTCTCGAAGTCGGAGTTTATGCCCGTAATGGTGTTTATCACCGAGTTCATGTTCGGCAACTTCGATGATTTTTTAGGAAATCATCATAAGTGGTTAACATAAAATTTTGAGGAGGTAAAGTGATGCGTACACTGTTAATTGTTTTCACCCTTCTGTTTTTCGTCAACCCTCTATGGGCAAAGGATATTGCCGGTGTTGAGGTTGAGGAAAGTGTGGTCAACAGTGGTGGTACGACACTGCAGCTCAATGGTGCTGGAATTCGGAAGAAATTCTTCGTTAAAGTGTATATTGCCGAGCTCTATCTGGAGAATCCTGCCGCAGATGCCTCACAGATTATTGCAGATGATGGGGCAAAGCGCATAGTAATGCATTTTCTCTATGACGAGGTGAGCAGGGATAAGATCGTGGAAAGTTGGAATGAGGGCTTTGCCGCCAACAACGATGCGGCCACACTTGATTCGTTACGGGCAGAAATTGAGGCATTTAATGCCATGTTCGATGAGGACATGACCGCCGATGATGTCATTGTCTTCGACTATTTTCCTGGCACCGGAACCCAGGTGAAGATAAAGGAAAATATCAAGGGGGTCATAGAAGGAAAAGAGTTTAATGACGCGCTCCTCTCCATCTGGCTGGGGGAAGAGCCTGTCACCTCGGATCTTAAAAAGGCGCTGTTGAAGAAGTAGACCTTCCCTCTTGTTGTGGAGATGGAGGCGGAGTCGGCAGGGTGAAATTCCCTGCCGAATTGAACACCTGCTAATCCGAGGTATTTCTCAGCAAGCTGGATGGCGAAATCAGTGCAGATCTTTTCCGGTGCTGCTCATAGCAAGATTACCATCCCGGACGCCGCGGAGAGCGGTAAGCCTCTCCGAGAGTTCCTGGACCTCCTGGGCCTTGCCGCGGACGACGATAACTTCAAGACAGTTATGATGGTCCATGTGAACATGCGTGGTGGAGACAATCAGGTGATGACGGTCATGCTGCACTTCAGTCACCTTCTCCTGCAATTGATGCTGATGATGATCGTATACAAGGGTTATCACCCCCATAACATTACTATCGCTCAACCATTCCTGTCTGATCAGAGCCTTGCGGATAAGGTCGCGGATAGCTTCCGAACGATTATCATAACTCTGTGCTTTTATGTAGCTGTCAAAAGAATCCAGCAGATTGCCTTCAAGGGAAATGGAGAAACGTTTAAGCATAAGAAAATTCCTGTCCGATTATAGTTCCGGGACATCTTTCGGTATCAAACAAATAAAAGTAAAATCCTCACTTCCCCGGTTGCGCAGCTGATGCTCCTCATGGCCGGGAATGAAAACCGCTGTTCCCGCCTCCACGTCGGTCCATTGGCCTTTTTGAAAAACCTGCCCTTTTCCTGAATGGATAAATATTTCATGTTCCCATTCGTGGGCATGGCGCGGCGTAAAACCGTCGGCGCCGATGGTGAAAGCGCGCATACAGAAATTCGGGGCGCCGTCATCCTTGCCTATTACCACGCGACCGGTAACATTCTTGACAATTTCGCTATCAAAGGAACGGCTTAATGCTTCGCTGTAATGAAGGACCTTCATTTTACAAACCTCATTGATGATGATTTGATAACCCTTTCTCAAACCTGCCAAAAACAGACAGGGTGGGAGTTGGGAATTTTTATGAGCGTCATTAATATATAGCAATCACAGCCAATGGTAAAGACTTATAGTTGCTCCCGCCTGGACGAAAGACCGAGATAAATGGCAAACAGTGTGATGAAAACGCCGAACCAGTTAAGCGGATCTGTGGGCCTGGAAAAAATAAGAACGTCCCAGCAAAATGCCAGGGCAGGCTGGAGAAGCAGGATCAGTCCTGCGCCGGAAGTATTGGTGTGAGGCAGTGAAGTTGCAATAAGCAGCCATCCCAGACATTGACTGAAAAAGCCCAGGCCAACAAGACTGAGTAGTGATCTCAGATCAGGAATGGCGAAGGTATCACCAATGGAAAGAATATATATGCCCAGCACGACTGCAGTGCTGAAGGAAACCAGCAGCATCGGCAGGAAAGTCCCGGAGCATCGGGCGGAGAATTTTTTGAGCGTGAGTATATATGCGGAATAAAAGAAAGCCGTAGCCAGTCCCAAATTGATGCCCAACCGGTAGCCGCCGGTCATGTCGGTCCAGCCGAAGCCGACGATCAGAAAGAGTCCTGTCACAGCCAGGGGGATAGAAAGGAGCAAAATTTTACTATATCTCTCTTTGAGAAAAAAAATACCGACTGCTGCGAGAACGAAGACCTGGAAATTTCCGAGAATGGTTGCCAGACCTGGGCCGATCAGGATGATCGAGCGGTGCCAGCAGATCAGGTCGGCGGCAAACAATACTCCGCATACCACCCCCAGGAGAAATTGGGGTTTGTCGGTGAGAATCTTTTCTCTGGCCCGCCCTGCAATGATGAGGAGAAAGAGAAATCCGAAAAATACCCGGTAGAAAGCAGATGAATCGGGCGAGACATCGGCGATTTTGACCCATACCCCGGAAAAGCTGATGAGGATGGCTCCGATTATTAGCTTGAGGACGGGGGTGCTGAGAATTTCGAATATATGTCTTATGGCATTGTCATTCGGGACGCTGGATTTAAACACCATTAACTCCTTTTTTTGACGGCGTTGCGATAAGCACCCGTACGGGAATAAACTCCGACTTCAAGAAAAACGATCTCCCGCGCAGCTGGTCTTTGGCAGGCCTTCGATATACTCCTTGTATCTACCTGTATCGTCGAAGACCTGTCTAGTAGCTGTATCGGTCTTTTTAACTGGCCACCGAGAGCACGCGCCGACATTTTATGAGATTGTCCTTTAAAATAATGTGATAATTTCGTTGAAGATCCGTTCAGGCTACTGATTGTGATAAGGGTGAATACGCAAATACAATATCAAGGAAAATGGAAAAAGAAATAAAAAATCAGCCGTTGATCTTAATCTTTTTAAGGGTTCTCCGGACAGGACGATAGGATTGCTACCAATTGGCCAGCAGACCATAAGAAATGCGGCGAGGCTTCCGTTTTGTATTGAAGTTGTCGTTTTCCGCCACTATATTGCCGGCTCAACATCCGCTTAGCCTGTTGAGTCAATGGGAAGTCAAACTATGACCAAATTATCTGTGCAAAAAGAGCTATGCGGCATTCCCTGGTCTTTCTTTGAACAAGTAAAGGTTATCAAAGAAAAAAACCAAATTAAAAATATTTGATGAGTCATTTCAAATATGTGAATAACTTGTAAGCTATTGGTATGCGAAAAAACTTGTCTTGGGGGATGTTTTTTGGTAAAAATGTCAGCTTACAAAATGTGCCTTTGTTGTTGTTTCTCTGGCACATTGAGCATAAATCGCACAAGTTCCTGATGGCTATTTGCGGTGGTCTGTATTTAACCCGGCGCGTATTTATCGCCGGCTAATACTATACTTGAAGAGAAGATATGAAAGATCTGTCGACGAATTATCTCGGATTGCGTTTGAAAAATCCGCTTATTATAGGCAGTTGTGGGCTTGCCGGTTCTGTTGAGAAAATTACCGAACTGGCCGATTATAATGCCGGCGCAATTGTCTTGAAATCGCTTTTTGAAGAACAGATTCTGGCGGAACTCCATCAGAATATTGAAAGCTATAACACCGACTATCCCGAAGCCTTTGATTATGTGAAGGGATATACCAGAGACAACGCTGTCTCCGCTTATCTGGATCTTCTCAGCGGGGCCAAAAAGAAAACTCAAATTCCCATCATTGCCTCAATAAACTGTGTCTCCGACAGTGAATGGGTATCCTTCGCCAAATCGGTGGAGAACGCCGGGGCCGATGCATTGGAGATCAATATCTCCCTGTTGCCCAGTCAGTCGCACAAGAGAAGCGAGGAGTACGAAAAGGTCTATTTTGATGTCCTCGAGAAGGTGGCAGCTCTAATTTCTATCCCCATCGCCTTGAAAATGAGCAGATATTCCTCCTCGTTGGCGAATCTGGTTGCACGTCTCAGCTGGACTAACAAGGTGGCCGGGTTTGTGCTTTTCAACCGCTACTATCGACCCGATTTCGATATTGAAAATCTCACAGTTCGCTCAGCTCCTGTTTTTTCAACCCCTGAAGAACTGGCCACACCTCTTCGCTGGATAGCCTTGCTGTCCAACAGGGTCGGGCAGGATTTCGCCGCCTCCACAGGGGTGCACGACAGTGCAGGGCTTATCAAGCAGCTGCTGGCCGGAGCAACGGCCGTTCAGGTTGTGTCGAGCATTTATACTAACGGAGCGTCGCATATTACCGAACTCCTGAAGGGACTTGAAGAGTGGATGGATCGAAAATCCTTTAACACAATCAATGACTTTCGTGGAATGCTAAGCTACCAGGATGACAATGATTCATCTGGCCTGCAGAGAATTCAGTTTATGAAAAATTTTGCAGGTATTGAATAACGTTATCCTGTTCCGCACCACCATTTCAGGCAGAACAGGATGTATGATAACTTATAGAGTTGCAGACCGATTTGGGTCCTTTGAGTTGAAACTGCAGCCCCAGGCGCGTCCGGCCAAAGGGAAGGATGCGCTTATTATTTACTGAGCAATGTTTGCACTATGACCACATTATTGACATTTCCAAAGGGTGGAATACATCCACCGGAATCAAAGGAGCTGACCGCGGCGAAGAAGATCGAGGTCATGCCTGTTCCAGCCGAGCTGGAAATCATTCTGAGCCAGCATATCGGGGCACCCTGTGAGCCTACCGTCGAAAAAAAGGCGGAGGTTAAAGAGGGCGCCGTTATCGGCGATGTTGCCAAGGGTTTGGGCGTGCCCCTGCATTCACCGGCGACGGGCAAGGTCAAGGCTATTTCATCTTCAGTTCATCCGCTGAAGCTCAATGCCCCATCAATAACCATCACCGTGAATCCCGAAGCTGCCCCGCTTCACTATGAAAAAAAGAAATGGCGCGGTATCGATCCCAAAGAACTGCTGGGAAAGGTCAAGGATGCCGGGGTTATCGGTATCGGTGGGGCGGGCTTTCCGACGCATGTCAAGCTCTCTCCCCCCAGCAATAGTCCGGTGGATACTCTTGTGGTCAACGCGGCGGAGTGTGAGCCCTATATTACCGCGGATCACAGACAGATGGTTGAGCATAGTGCTGAAATTATCGAGGGATGTAAAGTCATTTTACGTATCCTGGGGATCAGCAACTGCCTGATAGGCGTCGAAAGCAACAAACCTGATGCCTTTCAGGCTCTGAGTGAGGCTGCCGCAAATACTGCGGAGAGTGATTTCAAGATCGAGGTAAAAGCGCTGCAGGTCAAGTATCCCCAGGGATCGGAAAAGCAGCTTATACAGGCAGTAACCGGCCGCAAGGTACCAGGATACGCCTTGCCCTCGGCAGTAGGGGTTGTGGTGCAGAATGTCTCTACCGCCAAAGCAATCTATGATGCCGTTGTTCTGGGAAAACCGCTTTATGAGAAAGTAATAACAGTTTCCGGTAAAGGAATACATCGACCGGCTAATCTGTCAGTCAAGATGGGAACAAGGATTTCGGATATAGTCGATTATCTTGGCGGTATTAAGCCAGAGCTGAAAAAGATCGTCCTGGGCGGCCCGATGATGGGTTTTGCCGTTTCAAGCCTCGACATTCCCATCACCAAGACGACCTCTTCAGTACTTTTTCTCTCCGAGGATGAAATAGATACAGCTCCACATTCTCAATGTATCCGCTGCGGTTGGTGTCTCGAGGCCTGTCCGATGGGGCTGGAACCCAAAGAAATCGGTCTTTTTGTCGAGGCAAATCATGCGGAAGAAACGGAGCGATTCGGAGTGTTCGAATGTTTTGAATGCGGATCGTGTGCCTATGTCTGTCCGGCCAAGCGACCTCTGGTGCAATTTGTCCGACTGGCAAAGATGAAGGCCAAAAGGAAATAGGAAAAGTCGAAAATAGGAAAAGTCGGCTGCTCCATTGCAGGAAGTTACCAGGCCGATACGCGAATTTTGCAGATAAATTTTTAAGGGACTGTCTTTAAGGTAGGAAGGTGAAACGTGATCGAACAGCAAGGTAACCTGCCATCTGCTCAGCAGGGGTTATGGAAAGTTTCCATTTCCCCGCATATCAAGAGCGATGAGTCGGTTGAAAAAATCATGTGGACTGTGGTGGGCTGTCTGGTACCGCCGCTGATCCTCTCGGTATTTGTCTTCGGTATTCAGGTGTTATTCATCACCGCTGTCTCAGTGGCCAGTTGTATGGCGGTTGAAGCTGTGAGCCAGAAAGCCCTGGGAAGAAAGGTGACCGTCAGGGATGGCAGCGCGGCCCTTACCGGCATGCTTATAGCCTTTGTCATACCTCCTGGTGTCTCCGCTTTTCTGCCGGTTCTTGCCGCCATATTCGCAATCTACATCGGCAAGCACATCCTTGGAGGGCTGGGGTACAACTTCTTTAATCCGGCACTGTTGGGGCGGGCATTTCTGTTGGCCTCTTTTCCCGTAGCCATGACCTCGGCCTGGTTGCCGCCGATAGAACCCGGAGCCATTTTCTCCTATCTCGGCGTTTCCATAGACGCCGTCTCCACGGCGACGCCGCTGGCGGTCATGAAAGAGCAGGGTATGGCAGCTTTCACCGAACGATTTGGTGAAGGCGCAAGTCTCTATACCAGCTTTTTCCTGGGCTGGAGACCTGGCTCCATCGGGGAGACCTCAGGTTTCCTGATGCTGCTTGGCGGACTTTTCCTGCTCTATAAAAGATATATAACCTGGCATATTCCTGTTTCTCTGCTGGGCTCCATAGCCGTACTGACCTGGATTTTCGGTGGAGAGGGATACTTTGCCGGCGATCCTCTGCTGGCCGTACTTTCAGGCGGTGCCCTTCTCGGTGCCTTCTTTATGGCAACCGATTATGTCACCAGTCCTTCAAACAAGGTATCACAGATTGTCTTCGGTATCGGTATCGGCGCTTTGACCGTGCTTATCAGATTGAAAGGCGGATACCCCGAAGGGATCTGTTATGCCATCCTTCTCATGAATCCCCTGTCCACGGTTCTGGACGGCTGGTTTAAACAAAAACGATTTGCTCTGCCGCAGGGAGGTGAGAAATGAAAGAAATGCTCACCATAGTCTTCCGTTTGACGCTGTCCTGCATCCTTGCCGCGACGGTAATGGGAGTTACCTTCGTTTTCACAAATGAAGCAAAAATACACAACGAGCATCTTAAGGAAGAGCGTGTAGCTTTCTCGCTGCTGGGATTCCAGGATGAAGTCCCCGAATCCGTTGAGATGAATACCATCTACCGGTATGTGGTTTCCCGGGGGGGAGAACAGTCTATCGGTTACCTTTTGCCGGGCGGCGAACAGTCCTCCAGCCCCTTCGTCTTCCTGGAAATCGATCTTAATGGTAATCTTGCAGCTCAAAGCGATGTAGACATCGACCGCGAAAAGGTACGTGAAGATAAAGAGCGGGACAGCGCCGTTGCCTCGGCGATCGGCCCTGGAAAAGATTTTCGTCTGGCTGAGAAATTTCAGACCATAACCGACGATGGTGAAAGAGCGGCATATCTTCTCAGCGGCAAGTTTCCCGGATTTAAAACCCATATCGCCGTTATGCTGGCACTGAGAACGGATTTTACCCTCATCGGTTTTGAGGTGCTCGAACATGAGGAAGATCCGGGACTTGGCGCTGAAATCGAACAGCCGTTTTTCAAGAACCAGTTCAAGGGTAAACCCTATGAAGTCATAAAAGGGCTCGATGTGGTCAAGGCCCCTATTCCGGCCGACTATATGGAAGCACTGGAAATGGATCTGCCTCCTGAAGATATCGTCCAGGTGATGGAGAAGTACCGCGGTCAGGATATCTATGCACTTACCGGTGCCACCATTTCCACGGTTGCCGTGACTGACGGCATAAAGGCCATGGTGAGAAAGTTCGCCTATCGCATAAACATACTGGACTCTGTTGTAGATACCCAGAATATATCAGTTTCTTTTTAACCACAAAGAGAGGATCGTATCGTGGCTAATGATAAATCAAATTTTCAGCTCGTTGCTAACGGTATTCTCGCTGAAAACCCGATATTTAAACTGGCGCTGTCAATGTGTCCGGCGGTTGGGATTTCCACAACCGTGATGAATGGCTTCATGCTGGGTCTGGCGGTATTGTTCGTCCAGGTATTTTCCAGTGTCACCATTTCGCTTTTCAAGGATGTCATTCATCCTCGTATCAGGATTCCGACCTATACCCTTACCATCGCTACCTGGGTCACCGTTATTGATCTCACTCTGGCGGCGGCGCTCCCCGAGGCCTATGCCAAAATGGGAATCTTCGTCAAAATCATCGTGGCTTTTGCCATCATCACCATGCGGCTGGAAATGTTTGCCTGCAAGGAGAAGGTCAGCGCTTCCTTCTGGGACGGTTTAGGCATGGGGCTTGGCTTTCTGGTCGGTATGGTAACAATCGGTTTTGTGCGCGAACTGCTGGGCTCCGGCGCCGTACTGGGATATGATGTCCTTGGTTTCAAACCGCTGCTTTTTTTCATACTGCCAAGCGCGGGTTTCTTCGTCGTCGGTTTGATGATGGCCTTTTTTAACTATATTGAAATTGCATATAAACGATCCAAGGGGCTAAAATGATGAACGGAACAGCATTAAAACAAA
Source organism: Desulfobulbaceae bacterium (assembly GCA_016278675.1). GTDB lineage: Bacteria > Desulfobacterota > Desulfobulbia > Desulfobulbales > Desulfocapsaceae > Desulfopila_A. The sequence continues at coordinate 117,092 of JADQBJ010000033.1, forward strand.
CCTTGATTGCTGCTCTTCTGCTTTTCCTGTTGCCTTCCGCTACCTGGGCGGCTGAAATTATAAGTGATAAAAGCTTTGGTGCGGAAAACGAGATTATCGTTGAGTTCAGCGCACCGGTAGAGCCGGAAACAATCGAAAACCATGATAACTACACCGTATACGAGCAAAATGATCCGGATATACGACTGGAACTGGAGCGTGTTGCGGTGGCGGACGACAATCGCAGTGTTTCCCTGTTTTTTCAGGAGCCCCTCAATACAACAGAGACCCATATTGTTTCCATCAGGGGAATCAACGGCACGGCTGATGAGACCTTCGGTGTTGCCAAATCCTATATAGGGTATCTTTTCTCCGTCCTTATCGGAGCTCTGTTGATCAATAACTTTGTTTTCACCAAATATCTCGGCCTTTGTGTTTTCTTCGGTACATCCAAGAGAAAAACCACGGCCAAAGGCATGGGGGTTGTTTTTACGCTGGTAATGGTGGCCTCGGGGGTGATGAGCTGGATTCTTTATCAGCATGTTCTTAAACCCTTCAATCTCACCTTCCTGCAGATTGTGGTATTTATCGGTCTGACCTCCCTGACGGTGCAGGCCATCGATACCATCTTGAGAAAGGTTAATCCGATACTTTTTAATTCCTTCGGGGTCTTCCTTGTTCTTGTCATTGCCAACTGTGTCGTTATTGCCGTACCGCTTATTATGGCGAGCAACGAGTATAACTTTCTGGAAACCTTCATGCTGTCACTTGGCGCCGGCGGCGGATTTCTTCTCGCTCTGTATCTTATGAGCTCCGTAAGTGAGCGATTGATGCTTGCCAAAATACCGCCGACGTTTAAAGGTTTACCTATTGCATTTATTGTAGCCGGGCAGTTTGCCATGGCGTTTCTCGGGTTTTCCGGGCTGAAGATTTTTTAACAGTAGAATTATTTCTAAGTTTTGAGAGTATATTATGGATCCGGCATTAATTAAATTGGCATTGGGAGGCATAGCCCTTCTTGGCTGTATCGGTTTGTTTTTCGGGATCGGGCTGGCAATAGCCGCCCATAAGTTCGCCGTTGAAACCAACCCCCTTATCGAAGAGGTATTAGAGTCACTCCCCCTGGCCCAATGCGGAGGTTGCGGCTATCCGGGGTGTGAGGGATATGCCATTGCGGTTGTCAACGACCCCGATGTGCCCCCCAATCTCTGTTTTCCGGGAAAGGAAAAGGTGGCCAATGTTGTGGCAGATCTTACCGGCAAGAAGATGACCGCTGTCGAAGATCAGATAGCCCTGGTGCGCTGTTCCCGGGAGGAGGGGCGGGTAAGTCATAAGCATGAATATTTTGGTTTTGCTTCATGTACGGCTGCCAATCTCAGTTTCGGTGGACCGTCCGCCTGCCAGTATGCCTGCATCGGCCTGGGTGAATGCGCCGAAGCCTGTCCCTTCGATGCTATTGATATGGTGGAAAATTTCCCTGTGGTCAATCCGGATAAATGTGTGAGCTGCGGTATCTGTGTAAAGACGTGCCCCAAAGCCATCATCGAGCTGCAGACCCTGCGGGCTCGTGTTTATGTGCCCTGTTCAACCAAGGATCTTGGTAAAAATGTCAAGAAGGTTTGTGAGGTCGGCTGCATCGGCTGCAAGATGTGTGTCAAGGCATGCCCTGCAGATGCGGTAAGTTACGTCGACAATATCGTCAGGATTGATCATAAGGCCTGCATCGCTTATGGCCCAGGCTGTGAAGAGGTCTGTGTAACCAAGTGCCCCCGTGATATTATGAGAAAATATCAGGGCAGGGCGGCCATTGCCCGCGGCGGTGTGGACGGTCTGAAGATGGCCGGCTGATCGGACTTCTTTCTCCAACCGAAAAAGTAAAGGTCTCCAAAACCATAATGGTTGCGGAGACCTTTTTCTTTTTCACCTCAAAGGGTACTTGAGCTGCGTGGCAGTTTTTCAAGAATAGGGTGCTACCCAGCGAAGCTGAATAAGTACCTTGGTAATAGGTTCAAGTATTGACTTTAAAGGTGCTTTCCGTTTGCTTGTAAGTATGACAGCTACTCGGGGAGTAGAGTACTAACCCAGCAGAGCCGGGCTTTTTACAGTACCCCTGGAGAGGTATAACCTTTAGACAGTTAATTGATTATCTTGCCAAAAAACAGCGATCTGTAAAATTCTAAAGAACCTGTTTGAGGAACAGTTTGGTTCTGTCTTCCCGGGGATTGGTAAAGAAATGCTCCGGGGTACCGACCTCGACGATCTTTCCCTCATCCATGAACAGTACACGATCTGCGACTTCGCGGGCAAATCCCATCTCATGAGTGACCACCACCATGGTCATCCCCTCCCGGGCCAGCTGCTTCATAACGTCGAGAACCTCACCGACCATCTCCGGATCGAGTGCCGAGGTCGGCTCATCAAAAAGCATGACCTTGGGATCCATGGCCAGGGCGCGGGCGATGGCGACGCGCTGCTGCTGTCCACCGGAAAGACGTGAGGGATACTCCTTTTCCTTGACGGCTATGCCAACTTTATTCAGGAGCATACGGCCCTTCTCTTCTGCGACCTTGAGGCTTCTTTTGCGTACCTTGACCTGGGCAATAGTGAGGTTTTCAAGGACCGTCTTGTGAGGAAAAAGATTGAATTGCTGAAAAACCATGCCAACCTCGGCGCGAACCTTGTTGAGATTGGTCTTTTTGTGAGCCAGATCTACGCCATCTATGATGATATGCCCGGAATCGAAAAGATCCAGGGCATTGATGCAGCGCAGGAAAGTGGATTTTCCCGATCCTGATGGACCGATCACAACCACCACCTCCCCCGGAGCCACTTCAGTCGATACACCATCCACAGCTCTGACGGTGAAATCCTTGCCGGTGAACACTTTTACTACATCGATGGCTTTAATCACTGATTGCGAGCCTCCGTTCCATGTGGTAGACCAATTGAGAAAGAACCGATGTAACGATGAGATACATCGCAGCAACGACCAGCCAGATTTCGAAGGTGGCGAATGTCGAGGTAATGATCTCACGCCCGGATTTGGTGAGATCGGTAATGGCGATAATGGAAACCAGCGAAGAATCCTTGATGAGGTTGATGAATGTTCCCGAGAGCGGCGGCAAAATGCGCTTAAAGGCCTGGGGCAGGATGATATACATCATGGCCTGACCGACAGTCATGCCGACCGATCGGGCCGCCTCCATCTGTCCTTTGGAAATCGACTGAATCCCTCCCCGCACAATCTCAGCTACATAAGCGCCGGCAAACAGTCCAAGGGCGCCGATACCGGCAACGTTCCTGTTCAAATCGAAAACCGTTCCGATAAAAAAGTAGGCGATAAAAATCTGCACCAGAAGGGGCGTGCCGCGAATGATTTCCACATAGATGAGGGCAAGACTGGAGAGGGTATAGTTACTGGAAACCCTGGCAAGCCCGGTGAATAATCCCAGGAAAAGGGCAAAAACACTTGCCGCAGCGGATATCCACAAGGTCGTCACCAGCCCCCAGACGAGCGGGCCGAAATGCCAGCTCGTAGTGAAGCCCACAACATCACCTTCCCAGAGATCCTCGTTCAGACCGACTCGCAAGGTTTCATTCTTGACCGTGATAACATGTTCCTCACCGTTTTCGGAAACCACGATGACTTTAGCCGAACCGTCGGTTTTGTTGATATCCTTCACGGTGCCGTCGAAGGGCATCTTTTCAAGTTCCTCGGACTGATAGACAAAATACTGGGGAACTCGATACCAGCGCCATTGATAATCTACGCGTTGAACGGACCCGTAGGTTGCGGCGGCCAGACCAAGGAGAATGACCGCCAGCATTATTTTCCCGAGCCACGTTTTTCGTGGGGCATTCAAAATAATTTGCCTTTTCGGTTATTGGATTTCTCTTAACCAGGTGTCGTCCTGGAACCACTTGTGATAAATCTTGTCATAGACGCCGTCATACTTGATCTGAACCATGAAATTATCCAGCCAGTTGAGGAAATCGACATCGCCCTTGCGGATGGCCCAGGCCAGAGGTTCCTTGGTGAACGGCTCGTCAAGGTGAACAAGTCTTCCCTCACCTTTTTCGGCCATGGCAATCGCGTTGAAAGGCATATCATAGATGAAGGCATCAACTCTGCCGTTGATAACCTCCATCACACCTTCCTGCTCGGTTTCATAGGAGATGTATTTGGCGTTGGGGATCATCCTTTTGGTGGCCTGCTCGCCGGTGGTACCAAGTTTGGAGGCCACCGTGTATTTGGGGTCGTTCAGGTCTTCGTAGGATTTCACTTCGTCCGCGAATTTGTTGTTGAGCAGTACCGTCTGTCCGATGAGGATATAGGGAGTGGCAAAGTTGATGCTGAGGTTGCGCTCCTGAGTCAAGGTCATACCGGACATGATAATATCAAATTTCTTGGTCAGCAGAGCGGGAATGATACCATCCCAGGCGGTAGAGATCAGTTCGAGCTCAACACCCATGGCTTTGGCCATGCGTTTGGCCATATCGACATCAAAGCCGATGATTTCACCTTTTTTATTGGTGAGCTCAAACGGCATGTAGCCAGGTTCCATGCCAACGCGAAGTGAACCGCGTTTCTGGATTTCTTCCAGCGTGGCTGACAGCGCATTACCGGCAGTCAGAGTCATTGCCGCAAACAAAACGACAAATAATAGTACAAGCTTTTTCATAATCTTCTCCTTTTATACAAATAGTAGTATTAACGGGCTTGATAACGCCCCCTCCACGAACAGATAGTATTTGTCAAAAAACAGGGCAACGGCAGGGGAATGAAACTTTGGGAGAGGCAAAGATTATCAGACCGATAAGAATGTCTGAATGCACCCTTGCCGGGATCCGGTAACGAAGGAGGTGTTGCAACCATATTCAAATGATTATTTCCTGTAATACTGATTTCAGTGATCTTGAAGGGTTTCTCCCGCCTATGGTAAGGGAAGAGGTTCCCAAAAGCATGTGTTCTCTTTGCAGGCCTAGTAAAGATTCATACCGCTGGGTCAGCAAAAGCCGGTGGAAGTTATGAAATCTTTCTTACCACAGGACAATTGCGAGAACAACTTTCTTTTTTGGTGGCAAAACAATAATGTGTGACTGTTTCCGATGTGGATGTACATCGTTTGCATATAATTCCTCTAAAAGACCAATTAAGTCAAGCGACAATTGAGGTTGCTGCCAATCCGGGAAAAGGTGGCTGGTTTATGTCGATGATGTCAAACAGCTGAAATATCGCTATTTTTCCGTCGTGAAGTGTAAAGGGGAAGCAGCTGGACCATCATAATTCCGACAAGTATCAGGAATGCCCCGAAGAGTTGGGGAGGTGTGAGTCCTTCTCCCAGAAAAATATATCCAGCCAGTGCGGCAAAGACCGTTTCCGAGCTGAGAATTATTGCGGCATCGGAAGCTGTACTGAATCGCTGGGCGACCACCTGAAGAGTAAAGGCGATGCCGACGGAAAGGATTCCGGCATAAAAGATCCCAAAAAAGGCGTTATCGAAATCTGCCGGAACAGGCCGTTCCACGATAATGCCGACCGCCAGCCCTGCCAGGGAGCAGACCATGAACTGAACCACGGCGACAACCAGGGGTGCCTGGGTGCGCGTAGCCATGATGCCCACCAGGATAACATGCACGGCCCAGAAGAAGGCACTGGCGATTACCCAGAGGTCTCCGACGCTGAGGCTGACTGTCTGGGCACCGCTCATGATATAGGTGCCTACCAGACATGCCAGGGCGGATGGCCAGACGATCCAGTGAATGGAGGTTCGCAGTACCAGAAAAGCAAAGAACGGCACCATGGGGACATAGAGGGCGGTGAGGAAGCCGGCATTGGCGACGGAGGTGTGGAAAATACCTATCTGCTGAAGGACCGCGGCGCTGAAGAGGGCTAACCCGGTTAATATCATGCCGGCCCAATCTCTGGATGTAATTGTATATGGGGTTCTCTGTTTCCTCTTATATTGGATATAGGCCAGAGGTAAGATAGCGAGGCCGCCCATAAAAAACCTGGCCGAGGTAAAGGTGATGGCGCCGAGGTCGCCGGTGGCGACCTGTTGAACGACGAAGGTCGAGCCCCATATCATGGCGGTTAATAGAAGCAGAAGATTTGCCCTGATCCTGGTCATTAGTGCCTTACTCCTGAAAAACTGTCAGAAAAAAAAGAAAACGAATAATGTATTTGATAACTGCGAATTACCCTCTATATCCAAGGCACTGCTGGGTTTGACACCATAATCGTGTTTGAAACAGTTCGATAGATCCAGCCCGTCATCAACATAGCCGAGGGCGGATCACAGTCGCATGAAGGTAGTCCGGTGAATATACATTGCCTTCTGCAAGGTGCAATAAAAAAGAGAATGCATCCGCCTGGTCGGATTTTATTGGCGAGAAAAAATCCGATAGACAACCCGGGTCGGATTTTTATGGCGTCTTTTATTGAAGAAAGGGTTGCCTGGTCGAAAGAGGAGGAGAGGGTATGAAAACCGCCACAGCTTTTGTTGCATCGGCTAATCTTTCCTCGGAAGAGGTCCAGCCGCTGTTTGGACAAAATGTTCCAGTTCTTTATAGGGGCGGGCGCCCGTCAGGCTTTTCCCGTTTATAATGAAGGTAGGCACCGCAGTCACTCCTTTTTCTCTGGCGAGATGCCAGTCGGCATCGACTGCGGCCCTGAAGGACCTTTTATCCACAACCTGCTCGGCGGCAGTCCTGTCAAGTCCGGCTTCGCCTGCTATGTCGAGGAGGACCTGTCTGTCGGCTAGGTTGTGGCCGGCGGCGAAGTAGGCATGGAATGCGGCCATGTGAAAGGCGTGGCCTCTACCTTGACTTTCGGCCCAGAGGCCGAGTTCCTGAGCCAGTCTGCTGTTATAGGTGTTGCGCCTTTCACCAAAGGGAAGGCCCAGCGAGTCGGCCACTTCCTGAAGATGCCGCAGCATCTGCGGTATGTCGATGCTGCTGCCGGCGAAGAGCTTTTCCAGCGGAATACCTTGTTCGGGCGTCTCGGGGTGCAGTGGAAAGGCCCGCCATTTGATATCGAGCTCATATTCATCTGTCAGTGTTTCAATACTCCCGGTAATGAAATAACACCAGGGTCAGATATAATCTGAAAATATTTGGAGTACGGCCATGATTCAATCCTCCCATCAGTTTATTTGGATACCATGCCAATAAAGAGAAAAATGTCAATAGAGTCAGGGGCCGTTACTCTCTTTTGGAGAGATCAATATGCTGCCGAAAGAATGGACGAAATTCGTCGCTTCTATGGCCGGCATAGAGAATGGTGCTCAATTTTCGAAGTGTTATGGTCTCGAGAAAGTCCAGCAGCGCGTTGCGGTTATGATGGTCAAGTCCCTGAGTCGGCTCATCGAGAATCAGCAGTTTTGGCATCTTGATCAAAGCCCGGGCTATGAGACAGAGGCGTTGTTCGGCATAGGAAAGCCGTCGGAAAGAAGTGCGTGCCTTGCCGGCCAGACCGATCATTTTCAGCCACTTCTGGGCCTCTTCCTGCTGTCTCGCGGTAGGCTGCCGGTAGACGCCGATGGAATCGAACAAGCCGGAGAGCACCACCTGCAGTGCACTGCCGGGAATATAATGATTGCGGTGCAAGTCGGGGCTGACAATGCCCATCTGTTGTTTAATCTCCCAGATCGATTCGCCGCTGCCCCGTTTTCTCCCGAAAATCAGCAGGTCGTTGGCATAGCAGTTCTGATTGTCGCCGGTAATGATCTGCAAAAGGGTGGATTTTCCGCTGCCGTTGGCACCGGTGATCAAAGTGTGATCCCCAGCTTTCACGGTAAGGTGCAGATCCGAGAAAATAATGTTTTCGCCATATCGCGCACAGCCGTTGGTCAGACGAATAAGTTCAACTTCCGTATCCTGTTCATCCTGATCAGTTGAGTTCAGATGAAATGCGGCTCCCGTCTCTTCCCCCCTGATTTGGTTGAAATTCGGGACCAGATCAAGCGGGCCCTGAAAAACGATATGCCCCCGTTGCAATATCGCCAGATGGGTGCACCACTGAGGTATGTCGCACTCATTGGTGACGGTAATCAGAAGGCGGTGGCCACCATGGTTGTGGAGGCGGTTCAGACAACGATCAAGTGCCCGGCAGCCTTCACTATCCACACCATCATAAGGATTTTCGAAAATGAGCAGTCCCGGATTTCGGGAGAGGGTGCTGATCAGCATGAGCTTTCTGCTCTCCCCCGAGGAGAGTTGCCGGTAGCCTTTATCCAGGCAGTCCTGGAGGTTGAAATGATGAATGAGTTCTGTAAAACGCTCGGGATCATCAATGAAGTCGCGGGCAGGTGTTCCGGGATCAATCCGGTCGATAAAATCACTGTTGTCCTTATGCACTTCCTCTTCGAAAATTTCCTGCTGCATGGCAAAAGAAATTATCGCAGGTTTTTCTTCAAAGGAGATTTCCTTCACTTCTGCGGGATAAGACAGCAGGTTGACGAAGCTGCTTATCCCTGAAGTATTGGAACCGTAAACGCACCAGGCTTCTCCCTCAAGAATTTCGAAATGATCTATATGGAGATCCTCGGCATGATAGTTCTGAATGTGCATATTTGGTTTTCCAATTCTCTCTGAAGATCAGCTCAGTGAAAATTTCTCCCTGATGGCCGTGGAAACTTCCCGTGTCAATGCCATCACCCTGCTGGCATAGTCGAAATTGATCGAGCCTGTACCACAGCTTGGGGTAATGAGGGTTTGCTGCAGGATCTGCTCCATGGGAATCCCGATGTTTTCCAACTCTCCGGCCTGCTCCAGCCATTTGCCCGTCAGCGAAGCGCCATCTACCTCGTCGATAAACTCTGGTGTAGTGGGAACGATGCCGCTTGCCAGAATACCTCCCTTGTTGAAAAACGCACGGAGCTGAGCAGGGTAGAGAATCAATTTATCGAAATAGGAGTAGGCGTCGAAACTGACCAGGTCGGCGCCTGCATCAAACAGAATAGACCACTCGGTGTTGGCGCAGACATGGACTCCGGCGAGTGCGCCTTCACTTTGCACGGCCTCAAATACTTCGGCGAAACATTCTTTGACATCATCGGCAGAGATGGTGATAAAAGCCGATGAGCCGAATCCGGCCAGTGCCGGTTCGTCAAAAATCATGATAGTCCGGGGGCAGATTTCCCTCATCTTGACGATCTGCCATTTGGCTTTGAGAGCCAGCAGTTTGATGGCGGCATCCCTGAGCTGATCATTATAGAAAATCGCTCTATTATCCTGATCGACAACGCCGGTGGCGAAGGTGAAGGGGCCTGTAGTCTGTGCCTTCAATGCCGTAAGGCCTTCTTTTACGCCAGCGGTATGTTCCAAAAAATCAAAAAAACCTTTTGCCGTTTCGGTGGTCAATGTGAAGCGGCTTCCCTCAAGGCTGCCACCGCCTTCGGTAATCATCAGGTATTCTTCATAAAAGGAGAGGAACTCTGCATCAAATTTTTCTCCCTTGCCATTGATAAAAACGGTATCGTCGCATTCATCTATTCCGGGCATACCGGGGAGGAACTGGGGCACCATGCCCTCCTCTTTGTAAGCGGGAAGTTGTGGCCACAGGGGAATTTCAGGAGTGTGGGTGAGAATCAGTTCCATGGCCTGACTGTGATTGTCGATAGGTAAACTGCCTATGAGGAGCGGCAGACAATTTGCTTTAAAAGGTTGCATAATCTCCTTTCTGTGTTGAATTCTTCTTGATCCTCTTCTTATCCTTCTTGTGGTAGATGTCAAAGAAGATCACGCTGTTGTCTGGAATCAAACAATGTTGCCTCTGGTTTTCCCGGTGACAGAGCCTGCACCAGTAGTAAATGATGCGAAAATCACCTCTGCCCACATATTTCTTCAATCTGCCGTCATAGAGACCCACCATTCTGCCGTCGGCATCTTCAGGATGCAGCAGCAATCTGCTGATGGTCTTTTGTATACGTCTGTAACCATCAGTATCGACTTTTTTCAAGTGCGACAGCTTCCTGGCGAAATGAGCGGTAGGCTGATAATGATGATGCATAACAACAGCTTGAAATGATAATTATTATTGAGGGAATGTCCAGTCTACTCTTGCCCGGCGGTGCTCAGAACCATCGGTGGCCGCAGAGAAGATGTTGAACCGGACCTGCAGGAGATGCAGCATCAACGGCGCAGCATAATAATCCCGATAATGACCAGTAAAGCGGGCCACCACTGCTTCAGCAGCACCTTGAGATCGCCCAGAGGAAGAAGGTTGAGGTTGGAGAGGAGGAGCAGTATTCCGATGATGATGAGTAAAATTGGTCCTGTGTTTTTTCGCATTGTTCATTGTTCCGATAGCTGCCTTTTCCGGTGGAGCTAGTATCCATGAATCCGGCGGTTGTTTATTATTTGGTGCAGGAGATTATCTTCTCTGTTGCCGAACAGGCCTCTGGGGGAAGAGTAATGCTTTCCTGGCCGCGAAAAAAGATGATACCGAATTGTTGAGAGAAAGTCCACTGTGGGAATTTAAAAGGATAAAATGGGGGCTTCCCGTTGTCTATGTATGTTTTCAGGCAGGCCTTAGGTTTTTTCTTGAAGGCGATGTCGGTCATTTCGTGGTGATGATCATCATTCGGACCCCGATCGGGGCAAATAATCGTGCGGATCCATGAATCGAAAATAGTCGGGGGCCAAGCTGAAGTTTATTCAGCTGTTGCGGGAACATCGATGAGACAGAATACCAGAGTGAAGGCTAAGTATTTCAAGGCTATCCCCGTCCCCGATTTTTACCTGGTCGCCAGGCTCTTTTTTTGTTTCAGGGAAAAAGTAGTGCTTGGGACCTAAGGATTTACCCGATTTGCTGAAGAGCAGCCCGGAGTGCTTCTTCAACTTTTCTATTAAAGCAGGCGAAGATAACCTGTTTTGGGGCCTTATGTTCTGAAAGAAATTTTGAAACTTCGGTAATCGCAATGGTGCATGCCTGGTCAATGGGATAGCCATATGCCCCGCAGCTTATGGCTGGGAAAGCAATGCTCTGCATTTCCTTTTTCTCTGCAATTTCCAGTGAATTTCTGTAGCATGCTGCCAGAAGGTTGGCCTCACCCTTGCCTCCGCCATGCCAGATGGGGCCAACAGTGTGAATCACCCAGTCGGCAGGAAGGCGATAGCCTTTTGTCAGCCTGGCCTCGCCCGTGGGACAGCCTCCGATTGCCCTGCATTCGGCAAGGAGATCCGGTCCCGCTGCCCGATGTATCGCCCCATCGACACCGCCCCCGCCCAAAAGGGAGTTGTTGGCGGCATTGACGATTCCGTCGATTTCAAGCCTCGTGATGTCCTGGTGAACGATTTGTATTTTATCCATTTGATCTAGGGGAGGTAATCAGACTTGCTTTGGCCTTTTGGAACGGCTCTTCTTCTCTTCATTTTTTCTGGTGACGATGTAGAGGGACTCGACTTTTGTTCTGGCCCAGGGAGACCTGCGTAGAAATTTAAGACTGGATTTGATAGAAGGCTCGTTTTTAAAACATTTGATGTCAATATATTTACCTAATTTGTCCCAGCCATAACTCTCAACCAGGTAGGTAAGGATATTCTCTAGAGTCCGGCAATGCAGGAAGTTGTTGGGTTGGTTATTCATAAATTGAGTTAAGGTATGCTGCTTATAAAAAAAAATGTCAGGATCGTCATTCCGGGCTCGTGTGAATCCCAGCCCTTACAAGTATAACCATAGCTGAGCTTTGTTTAAGATAGCAACACTAATCATTTTTGTCCGTCAGAAAGTATAAAAACAGGCAGAAACCCATTGCTGGTGGCAGGTCCTTCACCTAAAAGTAGATATCGCCGTAGAAGGCAGCTGCTGCGCCTCCTGTGTCGTCGCTGTCGGTTATGATGGCTATTGCCTCGACCATTGCGACCGAGGCGTTAGGCCAGCTTGTCCCAATAGTCGAGGTGGTGCCCAAGCCTGAATGAGGCCCTTGATATTCCAAAACCAGGGACCAGTCTTGAAGACCACACATGTTTCTATCTCACTTGACTCCTTGGAGCCTATGCCTAATGTTTGTGAAATCAGGGGATATTGTGATTACACATCCTTGATTACCTACTTCGGAAAATTAAGCTACTCTAATAGAACCCAGCAGAGCTGGATAGGAGGAGAAAGTATGAGCGACGACACTACCAAAACCCTGTGCGCATACGTAGAAGAAGAGCTTCAGGTCAAAGACCCTCAGTCCTATATTGCACTTATTCAACCTGCAACACATTATTGCGGGAACTGCGGCCGCAGTGCAGCAAAGGCTGAAAACCTTTGCAATCTCAAAAAATTGTCCTGATCCCCTAAACTAAACAAACCGCCTCAATTCGGTGTTTCAGGATGAGGCGGTAATGGTGAAAATCATGCTACCTAAAATAGAGACCATCCTCTATACAACAGGCCTTAGCCCACATGCTCCATACGTATTCAGATATGCTTTGGCTCTTGCCAGAAAGCATCGGGCCAAAATTGTGGCAGTACATGCCATTGAGCCTCTGACCCCTTTTGGAAAAAGCCTGGTTGAACAATATATTTCCCCTGAGAGTTCGCTGGAGCTGCATACCAAGGCAAGGGAAACGGTCACGTCTCAACTCAAGAAACGAATTGAGCGACTCTGCAATGAGGAATGCAATAACGCCCCAAGCTGCGAGAATGCAGTTGCTTCAATTCATGTGCTGGAAGGTTATTCAGATCAGGTAATTTTGAATATGGCGAAGGAATGCTCGGCGGATGTGATTGTTATGGGTGCACTCCGCCACAGCAGGGTAGGTGAATTTATGCTCGGCAGCACGACACGTAAGGTGCTGCACAGTGCATCCCAGCCGGTATTTGTGGTCAAAATTCCAAAGGGCTATAAAGAGGAGTTTAAATAGCCTGACTTCGTTCCAGCAGGAGTTTTTAATTGCGAGATGGACGGGACAAAATTCAAGAAAGACCACACTTACCTTAATCTGCTTGGTCTTAAAGCAATTTTTGTTCTTACAGAAAAAAGCATCGCTGCTCAATCATTACCAGTTTCTTCGTTTAATATTCTCGGGTATGCGAGATCGTGCCGGGAGGGCCTGAGTGAATCCATCCTATTGGCGCAACCCTGTAGCGGTAAGGTTGTGACCTCAGGCCCCTGGTTTTAGCACAATACTTCTTAACTACCTGCAGAAGATCAGGATTTTTTGAAGACATTGAAAAGTTTCTCTAAGCCTTTTTTTTCTAAATCTGATACCTTTTCAAGTTCTCCCGGATCAAGCCAGACACCTTCGCATCCGGTGCACTGGTCGATCATTACATCCTTGAAGCCAATCTCAACAAGCTCCATGCCGCATTTTGGGCATCGCATGAAGTGTGCCTGCTGCAACTCGCGCCTCTGCTCCGCGTTCAGATTCCTGGACTGTTCTGCCTTGAGTTTCTGCTTTTTCTCGAACTCTTTGCGAGCGAAGTATTCATCTTCCTGTACTGTGGGCTTTGTCGGCATGGTTCTCTCCTGTTTCAACTGTTATTCAGCGGCTTGTGGTGGTTTTTTTGTTGACCTCTAAACATGTAAGCTGTGAACACATGATTGCCAATAGGTGTGATAAAGAAAAAAGACGAACGAAGCATGTCCTTCAAAAAAGGTGTTGAATTGCCGACGCCTTGAAAACTGCTACTACTTCGCCACCTTGCCTGATATCAAGCTGTTTAACCGATTGTTGCCTGTAGGTTTTTCTGTGATCTGCTGGCGATGCCCAACTTCCGCGGCAAAGCCTTTGTCGAAGGACTCGGCAATTTTGCCGCAGGTACTATCTCCCGTTGTCAGAACGGCAGGTTGTTATGCCAAGCGTTGAAACCAGGACAGTACGGCCTCCGTCGATTGTGCGCCTGCTATTTGGTCAACTACCTTTCCTTGGTTTATCAATATGATCACGGGTATGCCCCGGACCCCGAAACGCGATGCCAACGATTTGTTTTCCTGGGTATTAATCTGGGCTACAGCTGCCTTACCAGCCAGTTGTTCAGCTATGTTTCGCACGACCGGTGCAAATGAGACGCAGTGCGGTCACCAGGGAGCCCAGAACTCAGCCAACACTGGCCCCGGATAGGAGCGGACGAACTTGTCGAAAGTATGATCGCCGAGTTGCTGCGGCCGGGAGTAGAAAGGCGGCAGAGAGTTTTTGCAATTTCCACAACGTCCCTGAACCCCTTCTTTGTCGGCAGGAATTCGGTTTCCCTTCCCGCATGAAGGACATTTTACAATGTAGGATGTATCGGGCATGATTTCCTCTCCCTGAATTAGTTTCCATAAAGTGATTCATTTTATCTCAGCAGCCCCGGAAGAATCAGAAACTGTTTCAATATTCTTATGAGGTTGCATTTAAAGTATGTCAGACATGCCTGCAAGGCAATGTTTTTATAGAGGACTTGTCAGGAGCTGGCTTCGCCTCGGTTCAGTACTACACTCAGAGACAACGCTTGCCCTGAAAAATGTTAGGAATTGGCATGCTCGTTGCTTGTATGAGTTGCATATGAAACGGGTCTGCAGAGTGAGGCTATACCTCTCCGCATACCTCTACAGCCGATAACCTCACTTTATGGGAGGTATGCCGTGGAAAAGCTCTTAGTGTCCACTCTAGCTCTTCTGCTCTGTATCGCGCCGGCCAGCCCGTTAAAGGGTATGGATAAGGCAGAGAATTCATCAGGCATTGCTTATCCGTCCGGGTCGATGCCGGATCAGAAATCCAAATATTCACTTAAAGTAGAAGGTAGATATGTGACGATCGCGAAGTTCGATGGTTTACCGGTGCTGTCCCGGAGTGGTGAAGAAATAGGAAAAATGCAGAATATAGTAACAGACAAAGAATCGGGCCTGATCCATTATTTCACCCTCACTCAGAGCAGCGATTCGAGGGATCAAATCGCGGTCCCGTATGGAGTTGTCCGATTTTACAGTGATAGGGCAATCTTGAGCGTCGATCGGGACAAACTCGATTCTGCACCGCAACAGGATGATTTGTCCGATGCAGAATTTCAAAAAAATCTAGAGAGTCACTACGGAATTTCTCCCGCCTGGTAGAACAATCACCACAAGACAATCTTGTACAGATACGCCTGTCAGCCTTCAGCATGCTTGATCCGCTGAGTCTCAATGTTCTTATACCCCTCAAAGGGGTACTGTAAAGAGCCCAACTCAGTTGGGAAAGCATTGTGCCGCCCTTATGGAGGTGAAGCGTTGAAAGTTTGTCGGCAATCAATTATGCTTCTTCCAAGAAAACAGGGAACTAGACCGGATATTTCACGAGTCTGGCAGATTTATGGGACGAGACGTAACGTGTACATGAGTCTGCAGGGCTCCTTTAACACTATTTCATTACCTGGCGTGATATATGGGCAAGCTGATTCGTTGGCTGATTGTCGTGTTGTTTGTTGCGGGCATTGGTTTTTTCATCTGGCAGAAAACCAGGAGCAAACCTGTCGAGGTGGTGGTCAGGCCCATCACTCGTGGAACCGTTGAAAATGTGGTGGCCAACACCCGGGCGGGTACGGTGGACGCCTGCCGGAGAGCCAGGCTCTCGCCGAGTATCGGTGGTCAGATCGCCAGCTTGCCGATAAAGGAGGGAGATCTGGTTGAAGCGGGTGATCTGCTTCTGGAGATCTGGAACGAAGATCTCAACGCCCAGGTTGCTGTCGCCCAGCAGGAGGTGAAAATTAGCAGTGCTCAGGCTGAAGCCGCCTGTGTATCAGCTGAAGAAGCCGCGCGGCAGGGGGAAAGGGCCAAAACTCTGTTTCGCGGCAATGCCGGTTCTCTGGAACAGATGGAACGCCTGGTGGCTGAGGCCGAATCCATGCAGGCCAAGTGTGAAGCTGCCCGGGTGACGGTACAGCGAAATATGGCGCAGGTGAGCCTGGCCAAAGCCAATCTGGCCCGATCCCGTCTGGAGGCGCCGTTTGCCGGAGTGATTGCCAAAATCGAGGGCGAATTGAATGAGTATGTCACCCCCTCGCCGATCGGGGTGCCGACTCCACCAGCGGTTGATCTCATTGAAAATGATTGTTTCTATGTTACCGCACCGATAGACGAGGTTGATGCCGCCGGGGTCCGTATCGGTATGGATGCCGGGATTACCCTGGATGCTTTCCGTAATCGGGTCTTTAGTGGAACTGTCCGTCGCATCGCCCCCTACGTACTCGATTTCGAGAAGCAGGCCCGAACCGTCGATATCGAGGTATCATTTGCCGGCAAAGACGTTTTTGCCGAACTGCTTGCCGGATACAGCGCCGATGTTGAAATTATCCTCAGCGTCAGTCAGGATACCCTGAAGGTTCCCACCGAGGCGGTAGTGGAGGATGGTTCTGTCTATGTATTTTACCGGGAGGAGGGGATTGTCCGCAAGGTCGCCTTCACCCCCGGTTTGCGCAACTGGTCCGTTACCGAAGCTGTTTCCGGGCTCAGGGAAGGACAGTTGGTGGTGGTCAATGTCGATAAGCCCGGACTTGCCGATAACGTCGCTGCCGTGCAGGCGGAGCCTGAGCCATGATCCGGCTGGTTGCGATTCAGCGCTCCTTTCAGGTTGGAGATGAGCAGGTCACCGCCCTGCGCGATATTAATCTGACTATATTTCCAGGGGAATATGTCTCCATCATGGGGCCATCCGGCTCGGGCAAGTCGACATTGCTGAATGTGATAGGATTGCTCGACCGGGCTGACAGCGGTGACTATCTCTTCGAGGATCAGAAAACCAACACCCTGAGCGATATTCAGCAGGCGGCTCTGCGCCGCCATAAGATCGGCTTTGTCTTTCAGTTTTTTCATCTGGTGCCGCGGATGACCGCCGCAGAGAATATTGAACTGCCGATGATGCTGGCCGGGGTAGAGCCTGTTCAGCGCAAAGAGCGGGTTGGCAAGGCGTTGAAGGCATTTGGTATTGCGGAGAGGGCCAGGCACCGCCCCGATCAGCTTTCCGGAGGCCAGCGCCAGCGCGTCGCCATAGCCAGGGCGACCATCATGGAACCCCATGTTCTGCTGGCCGACGAACCGACCGGCAACCTCGATCGTGTCTCCGGGCAGGAGGTCATCGACATCCTGGAAGAGCTTAACCGCCAGGGATTGACCCTGATCATGGTGACCCATGACCCGGAACTGGGTAAGCGGGCTAAGCGAAGGATAACCATGGTGGATGGCAGGGTCGACACGGATACTGCCATGAAGCAGACCGCATTATGAACTTTGCCGATACAGTGAGATTCGCCTTCAAGGCCCAGCTGGGATATCCCACCAGAACATTGTTGATGCTGCTGGCCATGGCGATCGGTGTCGGTTCGGTGGTGGTGCTTTCCGCGCTGGGCGAAGGGGCCAGAAGATATGTCGTCGGTGAGTTCGCATCGCTCGGCACCAATCTGCTCATCGTTCTGCCGGGCCGCTCGGAAACAGTGGGGGGCCCGCCGCCGCTGCTGGGCATCACCCCCAGGGACCTGACCATTGACGATGCCCAGGCATTGCTGCGCACCTCGACCATTCGCTATGTTGCGCCGATTTCGGTAGGTGCGGCTCCTGTTTCATATGGCGGTCGTGAACGGGAGATAACCATTCTGGGCACGACGCCGCACCTCTATAATATTCGCAAAATGAGCATGGCCCAGGGGAGTTTTCTGCCCGAAGGTGATCCCACCAGGGCGTCATCTGTTTGCGTGCTGGGGTATAAGGCCAAGGAGGAGTTGTTCGGCGGTGCTTCGGCTCTCGGGGAAAAGGTGCGCATCGGAGACTGGCGTTTCCGGGTAATTGGCGTACTTTCCAAAAAGGGCGAATCGGTAGGGCTTGATATGAGCGATGTCGTTGTCGTACCGGTAGCCACGGCGCAAGCTCTGTTCGATAATCCCTCGCTGTTCAGGATCATGATAGAAGCACGGGATCGTGATTCCATCGCCCGGGCCAAGCGCACCATAATAAGTATAACCAAAGAGCGCCACAATGGTGAAGACGATATAACCGTTATCAGTCAGGATGCGGTGCTGGCAACCTTTGATCGAATTTTTACCGCACTTACCCTGACGGTGGCGGGAATTGCCGCCATCAGCCTGGCGGTGGCCGGTATCCTGATCATGAACGTTATGCTGATTGCAGTATCGCAGCGCAAGGCCGAGGTCGGACTGCTCAAGGCCATCGGTACGCCGCCGGGGCAGATCATCGCGCTCTTTCTAACCGAGTCGGCGATCCTCTCGATTCTGGGAGCTGTCCTGGGGCTGCTCCTTGCCACTGCGGCCAACTGGATTTTGGGCCGGATGTTTCCACAGTTTCCCATCGCCGCTCCCGTCTGGTCCCTTGTGGCGGCAGTCGGAGTGGCGCTGGCAACCGGACTGATTTTCGGGGTGCTGCCGGCTCGTCAGGCAGCCAGACTCGATCCTGTCCTGGCCCTGGCCAGAAGGTGAAACAACATGTTTATCCGGGATATCCTGAGAATTTCATTGAGTTCTCTGCTTGATCAGCGGCTGCGGAGCTTCCTTACCCTGCTGGGAATAGCAGTCGGGATCGCCTCGGTTGTCCTGCTCACCTCGATCGGTGAAGGTGTTCATCGTTTCACACTGGCCGAATTTACCCAGTTCGGCACCAATCTCATCGGCATCAATCCGGGCCGTACCACTACCGCCGGCATTTCCGGCGCCCTGATCAATACCGTACGTCCGCTTACCATAGCAGATGAGGAGGCGCTCAAGCATCTTCCCGGAGTCACCGATACCGTTTCGGTTATCCAGGGCAATGCCGCCGTGGAATTCGGCAAGCGCAGCCGACGCACCAATGTCCTCGGGGTTGGACCATCAGCAGGGCGTGTGTGGCAGATAAACGTGGCCATGGGGCGCTTTTTGCCAGATGACGACAGCCAGGGAGCACGTGCCTTTGTGGTCTTGGGCAGCAAGGTTTCCGCTGAACTTTTCCGGGCCGGCAGTCCGCTCGGAGGCCTGGTGAGAATTGGAGGCGAGCGCTATCGGGTGATCGGGGTGATGGAGTCGAAAGGGCAGATGCTTGGTTTTGATCTTGATGACGCCGTCTATATTCCCACGGCACGGGCGATGAGCCTGTTCAATCTTGACAGCTTGATGGAGATCGATGTGCTGTACCAGAGCGGCCTGCAGTCGAAGACCATGGCAGAGCGCATCAGGAAAATGCTGATAATGCGGCACGGCAGTGAAGATTTTACCATCACAACCCAGGACGAGATGCTCAAGGTCCTCGGTTCGGTTCTCGACATTCTCACCCTCGCCGTGGGTGGATTGGGTGCCATCTCCCTGCTGGTCGGCGGTGTGGGCATCATTACTATCATGACCATTGCCGTCAACGAACGCACCTCCGAGATAGGACTGCTTCGCGCCATAGGGGCGGATCGACGCCAGATCCTTCTGCTCTTTCTCGGCGAAGCCGTGGTTCTTGCAGGTCTCGGCGGTCTCGCCGGGCTACTGAGCGGTGCGGGGATTGCCTGGCTGCTCGGCGCATTGGTTCCTGCTCTGCCGACTCACACCCCCTGGCAGTATGCTCTCTATGCCGAACTTCTGGCGGCGGCCATCGGTCTGCTGGCCGGCGTACTGCCCGCTAGCCATGCGGCTGGCCTTGATCCCATTGAAGCTTTAAGAGCTGAATAAGAACCTTCCATTAATCCTCTCCTGCTGGAAAGCTGTCCTGTATAACTGGAAAACATCTTTAGCTCAGGCCATATTTGCGGCAATTTTCGTCTGGAAATTCTGCGAAACAGCGGCACGTACCTCAGGCTCTATCGGCATGTTTTTTGCTTTATCTCTTCCAGGAGTGAGGTTTGGGTTCTTGCGCAGCGCCGGAAGCAAACAAGAAAGCAGGTTAATTTACCGATCAGGAGAGGCAATTATGGAGATGAATTCAATTGCAGACTGGGAGGAGTGGGTTGAATTGGCTCGTCAAAATCCGGAAAAATTCGAGAGGGAGAGAAAAGCAGCTATAGAAAAATTGATCATGAGTCAGCCCGCCCAATATCGGCATCGCAGTCGTCAGCTGCAATGGAAAATAGATGCTGTACGGCGACTTTCGCCGAATGCTTTATCTTCCTGCATCCGGATACACGATATGCTTATGGATTCGTTCTACGGGCCTAATGGCCTGCTGCAAGCCATCAATCTGCTTGGCAATGCAGATGGAGAAGCCGCCCGGACCACTTGCCCGATAAAGGCAGGCCGCTGTATCGAGTTTCATAAAAAAAGAGCAGTTGATCCCGGTGCCTGAGAGCAGGATCCGTTGTCGCAGACCCTACCTGACTATCAATTGCATGGCTACCATTGGTTAGAGTGCGGCGAGGAAGTGGCGAGATTCAGCTGGTGTCTTCAGCAGCACCGGCTATCCGCGAGTGAGTGAATATGGCCAGAGATTTTTCGGCAGACAGTAGAATTGTCCAGAAATTTTCCGATTCACCCAAACCCACCTTATTTAAGTAGTAGAGAACACTCAGGCAGGTCCGCGCCTGGAAGAGATGAACCTGTTGACGAAAATTCTGAGGTAATATATTGATTTCATTTTCATAAGTCTGCAAGAAGAGATGTCCCGGAGCTTTGGTGAGAATATGAGGATGACGAAAAAACATACTTTCATACTGAGCAAGGAAGGTACCGACATCAAAAGCTTGAGGAAGACTGTAGGAGCTGTCAAAGTCGATCACGATGATACAGGGATTTCCTTTGTCGTTGTGAAACAGAATGTTCTTCAGATGAAAATCACCATGGCTTTGCACCAGCCACTGAGGATGTGACTGGATAAGCTGCAGTTCCGCCTTAAGGACTTGGTCGCATATTTCCTGTACCCGGTGGCGATGAGGATGATCATATTCATGGAGGCCTTTGACATACCAGTTGATTCGCTCTGGTTCAAGCACAGGGAATTCATCATCAGGAGTCACTTTCAAGCGTAGGTTATGCAGCTTGGCCAGCCATGTTGCCGTCAGCTTCAGGCCCTGCCGTGCAGTTTGCTCATCACCATGAAGAACGACATCGAATAGCTTCTCTCCCTCGGCTTTTTCCTCTATCAGAATTTTATGATTCTGATCCTCTTCCAGAGGCTTGGGAATCCTGCACGGTCCGCGATCAAAGCCATTGTGGCGGATTGCCGTCATTATGCGGTAGGAACGATCTCCGTTTTGCCAGGCTTCGGTTTCTTCGTACTCCTTGACAATAAAGGCATTTTGTCTTTCATGTCGGGGGCCTACGGTGATTTCCTTGACTTTGGTGTGGGTGGTTCCCTGCCGGCGTACTTCTTTAAAATAGGGGTGACAGCGGCCTGCCTTTATCTCTTCGGCAAACTGTTCCACGCTTTCGACCGGGTGTTCCAGGACCGTGGGATAGGTGCCGACGTAGGAGAGGGCGTGGGCGTCTGTTCCTGCGGTCGCCGTGAATTTCATGGTATGCCAGTCATTTATGGCTCGATGCGTCTCTGAAAATGTATGATTTGAGTTGAGGATTTCTACGGCGTCGAACATCTTATCGGTGAGCTGTTCCCGGTCGGGCTGCCCCCCCTTGCGATAGGGATGGGCCCAGACAATGGCGGCATCCGGACATGCTTTCCGAATATCATGCACTGCAGTTCCTTTTTTGAAGATTTGGTCAGCTGCATATACCAGCACATCAATACCGTCTGAAGTGGTAGTCTCCTGGCCGGAGAGAATCAGAAAATGAGCAGGGACGCCGGATTGGCTCCTGACCTTCTGTAGTTCTTCCGCCGACCACAGGTAATGATGGTCAGTCAGAACTACACCGTCCATACCTATCTCAAATGCCCGGGCAATTAAATCTCGCGCCCTGACGGAACTACACTTGGATTTCTCAATAGTGTGGCAATGGATTTCTAGAATCACATATCCCTCTCTTTGGGGAAATCATGGTTGCCGGAGTCCTGAAACCTCCGACTTTTACGTTTTGCAAAAAGAAGAGTCTCATATAAAGTTAAAACCACCTCGGAATAAATCAACAACCACTATCCAATTATACCTCATGCCGGGGGAAGCCTGCTCTGGCGCTTTGTTGGATTTAAATGTCCGTGTCCGATTGTATCGGACAGTATTTCAAGTCAAGTATGACGTCGTAAACGATCTCTGCGTGTCGTCCTTTGGATGGTGTTTTCCTTCAAGCATTTGATATTGTGATATACTGTAACCAGTATCTATTTACGAATAAGCAAAATTCAGAGTCTACGCTATTACATACAGGAAAAAATGCTCCCGCCGCAGCCATTAGCCTATAATTCGGATATAGGATTTTTTTCAACTGGTGCATATTCGCGCCGGAAAGAAATCATTAGGCATGGCATATAAATTGTATAATTCAAGTTGATAAGAAAGACGGAATCCCTACTACAAACCCAACAGTGTATTCGGAGGAAAATCCAAGATGAGACTATTGGCAGGCCATCCTTATCCGCTAGGCGCCACCTTTGACGGTGCAGGCACAAATTTCTCTTTGTTTTCCGAGATTGCCGAACGTGTTGAATTATGTTTATTCGATGATAACGGCGAGGTAACCAGTTTGGACCTGGAGGAGGTGAGCGGATATTGCTGGCATGGATACCTCCCCACAATAGAGCCGGGCCAGCGTTACGCCTACAGGGTCCACGGACCGTGGAATCCGGGGGAGGGACATCGGTGCAACTCCTCCAAGCTTCTTTTAGATCCCTATACCAAAGCCATCGACGGCCGTGTTCACTGGCATGAAGCAGTCTTTCCCTATCGCTTCGGCAAGGGCTTCGAGACCCGCAGCGATAGGGACAGTGGTCCCTACATGCCCCGTTGCGTAGTTCACCAACCGTTTTTTAACTGGGATGGGGACCGTACTCTTCGAATTCCCTGGCATGAAACCATTATTTATGAGACTCATGTAAAAGGACTCACCATGAATCATCCCGATGTGCCCGAGGAGCTCCGGGGCACCTATGCGGGGCTCGCCCATCCGGCAATCATCGATCATTTTACCCAACTGGGGATCACGGCGGTTGAACTTATGCCGATCCATTATTTTATCCACGATAAGAACCTGATCGATCAGGGGTTGCGGAATTACTGGGGCTACAACAGTGTCTGCTATTTTGCTCCCCATGATGAATATGTCTCTGATGAACGTGCGGGCAGTGCGGTTGCCGAATTCAAACAGATGGTGAAGTCCCTGCATCAGGCTGGAATCGAGGTCATCCTCGATGTTGTCTATAACCATACTGCCGAGGGTAATCATCTGGGCCCGGTATTCAGTTTCAAGAGTATAGACAACGCCTACTATTATCGACTTATGGAAGAAAAACAGTATTACATGGATTATACCGGTTGCGGCAACAGCCTCAATATGCGCAATCCGCATGTACTGCAGCTCATTATGGACTCGCTGCGCTACTGGATTCAGGAGATGCATATTGACGGTTTTCGCTTTGATCTGGCGTCCGCGCTGGCACGTGAGCTGCATGATGTCGATAGGCTTTCGGCATTCTTCGATATTATCCAGCAGGATCCCATGATCAATCAGGTCAAGCTGATAGCTGAGCCATGGGATATTGGAGAAGGTGGATATCAGGTTGGTAATTTTCCGCCGGTCTGGACGGAGTGGAATGGCAAGTACCGCGATTGTATCCGCGATCTGTGGCGAGGTGAGGAACAGACTCTGCAGGAATTTGCCTCCCGCTTCACCGGCAGCTCGGACCTTTATGAAAATTCCTCGCGTCTGCCATCTGCCAGCATCAATTTCATCACCGCACACGACGGCTTCACCCTGACGGATTTGGTAAGCTACAATGAAAAGCACAATCTTGCCAACGGTGAAAATAACCAGGATGGCGATGATCATAACCGCTCATGGAACTGTGGTGCCGAGGGCCCTACGACCAATAAAGACATAATCAGGCTGCGGCGGCGGCAGAGAAGGAATTTCCTGGCCACTCTGCTGCTTTCTCAGGGGGTGCCGATGCTTGCTGGAGGAGATGAAATCGGCCGGACCCAAAAGGGAAACAATAATGCCTATTGCCAGGATAATGAGTTGACCTGGTACGATTGGGATAACGTCGATGAGGATCTTCTCGATTTTTGCCGGCGGCTTATCCAGTTCCGCAAAAGCCATCCAGCCTTTCGCAGGCGCGGCTGGTTTCAGGGCAAGCCCATTCATGACAGTGAAACGCGGGATATAGCCTGGTTCACCATAAAGGGAGAAGAGATGACCGAGGAAGACTGGCATCAGGGACGTACCAACACGCTGGGTGTTTTCTTAAACGGTGCCATCCAGAATCCCAATCCACACAGAGAGCCTCTCTCCGATGATAATTTTTATATCCTGATCAACGCTCATCATGAGCCTCAGAACTGCACCCTGCCGGGCTCTCCATGGGGCAGCAGCTGGCTGTTCGTTTTTGATACCGATACCGGATGGGATGAAAAAGCAGAAACAGAATATGCAGCAGGCGACCGCATAAAAATTGAGTCTCGATCATGGTGTGTTCTGCGTAATGCAGATGGCCAGGACGATTAGCACCTTACAGATTGTTTTTTTGCAAGAAAATAATCTGCCAGAAGGTGCTTATACCCCTCAAGTGGGTATTGTAAACGTTCATGAAAGGAGATGCATAATTGAAGCCTATTCCCCATGCGACCTATCGCATTCAGCTCCAGCCTGAATTCGGTTTCTCCCAGGCGACTGGAATTATCGGCTATCTTGCCGAACTAGGTATCAGCCATTTCTTTGCCTCGCCCTACCTGCAGGCGCGGATCGGAAGCACTCACGGTTATGATATCGTCGATCCCCGCCGTATAAATTTTCAGCTTGGCGGGGAAGAGATGCACGCCAGGTTATGCGAAGAACTCAAGTCTGCCGGTCTGGGGCAGATGATCGACATTGTCCCGAATCATACGGCTATTGCCGGTCGGGAGAATCCCTTCTGGTGGGATGTCTTGGAGAACGGACAGTCGAGCCGTTATGCCGCCTTCTTCGATGTTGACTGGGATTCCTCCGAGGAACGCTGGCCCAACAAGGTTCTCCTGCCGGTGCTCGGCGATCATTACGGACGTGTTCTCGAAAACGGAGAAATCACTCTTGCTCATAATGAAGGGATCTTCACCCTTCATTACTATGACAATTCATTTCCGGTGTGTCCTTCCAGTCTGGCAGAACTCCTCAGCAGAGCGGCACAAAGCAGCTCCTCAGAACTTCTCGCCTATTTAGCCGACAGCTGCGGCAGGCTGCCCCGTCCCACGGCGACCAACCGCAAAATTGTGGCGCTTCGCCATCGGGACAAAGGTATTATTCTGCAGTTGCTTGGCGAGTTGTGTCGAGAGAAGTCTGAGGTGTGTGCGGCCATAGACGAAGAGGTTAAGAGGACAAATAAAGAGATCGACGAGCTGGATAACCTCATAGACAAGCAGAACTACCGGCTGGCCAGGTGGCGCATGGAAAGCAGGGATCTGGGATACCGGAGATTCTTTGATATCAAGGAGCTGGTGGGGATGAGGATGGAAAACGAGGAGGTATTCAAGACAACCCATGCTCTGCCCATCTCTTTTTTCAGGAAAGGTCTGGTCCAGGGACTGCGTATAGATCATCCTGACGGATTACGTGATCCCACCGAATACTTTGAACGGTTGAGGCAGGCCTGCCCGGAGAGCTGGATAGTCGCCGAAAAGATCCTCGATTCGGGTGAGGAGCTGCCGTCCCACTGGCCGATTGAAGGCACCACCGGCTATGATTTTCTCAATGTTGTCGGCGGGCTCTTCGTCGATCCGGAGGGAGAGGCACCGCTTACCGCCCTCTATAGCAGCTTAACCGGGGAACCAACAGATTTAAGAGAGGTGGTTCATTCCTGTAAGCGTCATGTCCTGAGAGAATTGCTGGAAAGCGAACTGAGCAGGCTGACCGATCTCTTTGTAGAAGTCTGCGAACGCCATCGGCGGCACCGCGATTACATGCGCCTTGAGCTGCACGATGCCCTCTGTGAAACGGCGGTTTGTTTTCCTGTTTACAGAACCTATCTCTCTCCGAGCCGTCCGGAGGGAAGTGCAGCCGACAGGCAGCACATAGAACAGGCCATTGAGTGCGCCCGTGCGGCAAGAAAGGATCTCGAGCCCGAACTCTTCTATTTCCTCAAGGATCTGCTCCTGTTTCGCTATGATGAAGCGCAGGAGAGGGAGCTGGCATTGCGTTTTCAGCAGTTGACCGGACCGGCAATGGCCAAAGGTGTGGAGGATACCGCCTTCTACCGGTTCAATCGTCTGATAGCTCTCAATGAGGTAGGTGGAGATCCTTCCCGGTTCGGCGTCACGGCGGCACAATATCACAGTTATTGTGCCGAGGCCCGCAAGAAGAGACCTTGGGGGCTGTTGAGCTCAACGACCCATGATACTAAACGCAGCGAGGATGTGCGTGCCAGGCTGGTGCTGCTCTCTGAAATTCCGCAACGCTGGGGTAAGGCGGTGGAGAGCTGGATCACTGGCAATAAGCGTCTTCAGCAGGGTAGGGAGCTGGACAGCAACACCGAATATTTCTTCTATCAGACTCTGGTGGGGGCCTGGCCCATAGGCTTCGACCGCATCTCGGCCTACATGGAAAAAGCGGTGCGCGAGGCCAAAATACATACCTCGTGGGTCGACCAGGATGAAGGGTATGAAACGAGCTTGCGGGACTTTATCAAGGCGGTAATGGCGGACCATGAGTTTCGCAGGGAACTTGAAAAATTTGTTGAGGGGCTTGTTTTCCCCGGCCGCCTGAACAGCCTGGCGCAAACTCTGCTCAAGTTAACGGCGCCGGGTGTACCCGACATATACCAGGGCAATGAGCTTTGGGATTTAAGTCTGGTGGATCCGGATAACCGCCGCGCGGTGGATTTTAATCGGCGCAGAGAAATGCTTGACCAGATATCGTCTCTGACAGCGGAAGAAATTCTCCAGCGCATGGATGAAGGCTTGCCCAAACTGCATGTGGTGCGGCAGACCCTGCATTTGCGGCGCAGCAGACCGGAACTTTTCGGTGCGGAGGCAGCATATGGCACCCTTCAGGCAGAGGGCGAGAAATCCGATCATGTCGTCGCCTGTCTTCTGGGAGAACAGGTTCTGGCGATTGTGCCCCGTCTGGTGATTAAGCTTGGCGGTGACTGGGGCAATACATCCCTGCAGGTCCCGGAAGGACAGTGGTGTAATGTTATGACCAGGGAAATGATATCCGGAGGGACTCTGCGGCTGCAGGATCTTATGGCGCGATTTCCAGTGGCGCTGCTGGTACAGGAGGGGGATTAGCATGGAACACATGAAAGTTTGGGTACCACAGGCCCGGCGGGTGGAATTGGCCTGCAGTGATCGTCTACTCACGATGACTGCTACGGAGAGCGGCTGGTGGCTGGTGGAGGCCCCGTTTATAGAACATGGAGTTGACTATGCATTTTATATAGATGGTGAAGGACCTTTTCCCGATCCCCGTTCGTGCTGGCAACCGGCTGGAGTTCATGGCCCCTCTCGATGGTTGAATCACGAAAAATTCTCCTGGTCCGATTCATGTTGGCGGCCGCCGTCGCTGAAGACGGCCGTCATTTATGAACTGCACATCGGCACCTTCTCGGATTCCGGAACCTTTGAGGGAGCCATCGATCATCTTGATCAGCTCATCGATCTCGGGATTACCCATGTCGAACTGATGCCCGTTGCCGAATTCTCAGGGAGCAGAGGCTGGGGGTATGACGGTGTCAATCTGTATGCCCCGCATCATGCCTATGGCGGTCCTGACGGACTCAAGCGTCTGGTCGATGCCTGTCACCGGCGCGGACTTGCCGTTTTGCTCGACGTGGTCTACAATCATTTTGGACCCGAAGGAAATTATCTGAGCCGCTTCGGACCCTATTTCACCGAGCGTTATATGACTCCGTGGGGAGATGCCGTTAATCTGGATGGAGCGCACAGCCATGAAGTACGGCGATTTTTCGTGGATAATGCACTGATGTGGCTGCGTGATTACCATTTCGACGGTCTACGCATAGATGCAGTTCATGCCTTTCTGGATATTTCAGCCATCCATTTCCTCGAGCAGCTTGCCGATGAGGTAGGGCATCTTGCCGATGAAACCGGACGTCGTCTGGTGCTTATCGCCGAAAGCGATCTGAATGATCCTCGTATCGTCCGTTCGAAGGAAGCAGGCGGTTATGGCATAGATGCCCAGTGGAATGAGGATTTTCATCATACCCTGCATACGGTGCTGACTGGAGAAAACAATGGCTACTATCGTGATTTTGGTACCCTTGCCGATCTTGCCAAGGTATTGACCAGGGTTTTCAAAATTGACGGCATATATTCCATCCACCGGAATCGTGTTCACGGACGTCCGGTCGGAGAACTGCCCGGCAGCTGTTTTGTAGGATGCCTTCAGAACCATGACCAGATCGGTAACCGGGGGCTGGGAGAACGTACAAGTCACCTGCTCTCTTGGGATTTACTGAAGATTGGAGCGACGCTGGTGATGACCTCACCCTTTGTCCCTATGATCTTCCAAGGTGAAGAGTGGGCTGCTTCCTCTCCCTTTCTCTATTTTACCGATCATCAGGATCAGGAGTTGGCCGCGGCTGTTAAACAGGGGCGCCGGGAGGAATTTGCTTCCTTTGGCCAGCAGGATGATGAAATTCCTGATCCGCAGGCGGAAAAAACCTTCAACCGTTCAAAAATTGACTGGGCCGAACGGAATAAACAGCTGCATAGCGAAATGTTCAATTGGTATCGCGATCTCATCGCTCTGCGCCATACCATGCCGGCGCTGCATGAGGGACGCATGGAAGACATTTCGGTATGTTTCGACGAATCGGCGCGTTGGCTCACCATGACCCGCAAAAATATGATCGTTGCCTGTAACTTTTCTGACTCACCGCGAAAAATCACCTGTTGCAATACGGCTGAAATAGAGATTGCACTGGCTTCTCAGGAGGGAATTACAGCCGTTGACGATGAACTGCGCCTCCCCCCCGAGTCTGTGGTAATCCTGGTTTGCAATGGAGAAACCGGATTGAGATCATTACGTTCTTCAGGGAGCAGTAGCTGCAGAGCGTAAGATCAAGTGGAGATATCTTTTTTCATACGCTCATATTCTTCCCGGTCGATTTCTCCTCCGGCGTATCTCTTCTTGAGTATGTCCTCGGCACTTTCCTGTGATTTTCCAGCCGAGTCCCTTTCCGAACTCTTTTGCGCCAGTATTTTGATGAAATAGAAAATCAGCACAAAAATTACGATCCAGAAAATTGTCATGAAGATCCATCCAAAACCACCCATTCCATAGCCGTGATTCCCAAACCAGTGCATCATAAATTCGTCTCCAAATTTTTAACCTTGAATTCTTAGGTGATGATGCTCATCTACTGCTCGGAATATTTTTTAGCTTTTTCATGAATCTCTTTCATCAGATCGAGAATGTCCTTTCTCATTTGCTTTAGCTCTCCTATGGTTGTCTCAGGCTGGCGCATCTTTTCCATATAATCAAATCTCATGGTGTGCAGTTTTTTGCGCTGTTCTTTTGTCTGGTCAAGAAATGTTTCGAAATCCTCGAAAGAATCGAAGTTATTCATGATTGATGTGCCGGAGCCGCCCATCATCTGGTAATGCATGGTGGGTCCCATGCCGCCCATCATGTGCCTTCCCATTCCCCAACTGTCCATCACGCCGGGCCCCATGCCCATGCCCATGCCTGAGCCCATGCCCATGCCATCCATCATGCCTGAACCCATGCCCATGCCGTCCATGTCCTGCCGCATATTTGAATGGTAATTCTGTTTCTGTTGGTCGCTCTGCTGTGTGGAGCCATGCATCATTTTCTGGCTATCCTGGGTCTGTGCCTCGACGCCGCTCGATGCTGCAATTATGCCGGCACAAACGATGCTCATTACAAACATTGATTTTTTCATAACATAACCTCCATAGAATCTTAAAAGCCTCCTTGTGGAATGGGCGCAATCGTGTTTTCCGTGGAAAATCGACAATCCTGTTCTTCCCATTCCGTTTCCATTCTAAAGAGGACGCATCCAAAAACTATGCCATTATGGCAGGATCGCACTGTTTCAGGCATGAATGGGCATTACCGTCAGATGATAAAAACAAGTAGACGGATTAAACCGGCTCTGTTCCGGATCAGGAGACAGAATCGCCGGTTATGATGTCCTGTTGGAGTGGACAGATCCATTTCAGTTGGATTTTCCTGTTCCGGGAGATTCATCAGCCGTTTCGATTGATCTCACAGAGGGCCAGCGACTGGGGATAATCGGTGATGATTTTATCTATCCCCTCCTGGGCAAGGTAGTGCTTCATCTCCTCGACCCTGTTGACGGTGTAGAGATTGATGCGACAGCCGCGTCGCCTGGCTTCTTCTATCTGCAGCGAATCGATTAAATCGATATTGGCATTGTAGATTTCAAACTCATAATTTCCCCAGCTTTGGGGTTTGCCGGGATCTTCGCCGATCAGCGCGTTTATCTCCACTTCGGGACGCAGATTCTGTAGCCGATAAAGATAGGAATGCTCAAAAGAAGAGATGGAAAATCTTGTAGGAGCCAGGTCAACGTTGTCTATGATTTTGAGAACTTCTTCAACAACGGCAAAGGAGGCCAGCTCTCTGGGCAACCGCTTGATTTCGATGTTGACGAACCAGGAATGTGCCTTGACGAAAAAGAGCAGTTCCTCCAGTGCAGGGATGTGTGCATGGCGCATCGATCCGGCTTCTGCCGCTGTTATCGAACCATCGGCGATGCTGCCGAAAGGATCACTTACAACAAACCAGGAACCGGCATCGAGTTTTTTAATATCTTCATGGGAGAAGGTATGCAGTGGATCATGTTGCCGCTGCGGAAAGATCCGCGCAACATCGGTGGTTCGGCGCAGGTTGGGATCATGGAAAAGTATCAGTGCTCCGTCCCCGGTTACCGATACGTCGGTTTCCACGCCATGAGCGCCGACCTGCCATGCCTTGGCAAAGCCCGTCATAGTGTTTTCCGGGGCGAGGCTGCGTGCGCCGCGATGAGCGATATTATAGAGTTGAGGTGGTTTTTTCATTGTTTATATTTGGCTTTGGAAAGAATAAGCACTACACGGTCAATGCCGTAAATGACGGTTATCCCGCCTTACGATGTATTGCCGCATTGCGCAGCAGATATCGAGCCAGGAGAAGCAGAGCAATGAAGAGGATCACGGTATAGGGAATGGACCAGCTAATGGCATTCTTGAAAGCGATCTTTTCCAGAATGCTCTCGTTGAGTTGCGGGTCTGCAGCCTCCTTGGCGGAGCGGATCGCACCGATCAGAGCGGCAAACGCTCCCCCTATAAATCCGTAGGCGAGATTAAACGCCAGGCCTTTGAAACTCAGCACAGTGGCGCGCTGGTGCGATTCTGTGATCCTGTTGAGATAGTGGCTGGTAAAAAAGGAGGTCAGCATAATCCCGATAGAGACCAGAGCCATGGGAAAAACGCCCCAGTAGGGAATGAACGGTGCCAGTCCGCAGAGCGCAACCAGGAGAAGCAGCAAGAGCCACAGCATGTTCTGCAGAGGAGTGTATCGCCGGACCATTTCTTCGGCTACTTTGGGCACATACATCCCGAGCAGGGCCATGAACGCCCCTATAAAACCAAAGCTCGCTTCCGGCAGGTGAATCAGGCGAAAGTATTGACTGGTCATGGTGATCAGCATGCGGAGAATATGATCGTAGCCCATGGCGAAAAGGATGACTACCAGGGCAAATGGTGTTGTTCCGATCCAGCGTCCCGCCCGGAGTGTTAAACCAAATGCATTTCGCACATTCCGAAGGATATCTGAAGAGCTGTCGGAAAAAACCTTGGGCGGGTTTTTTTCCTGCATCAACATCACGGAAATACAGGATAGTATGCTGAGAACCAATGTAAGATAAATGGGAAAGCGCATGGATGTCTGTTGATCGATCACCACGGAGGAGCCGAAAAACTGCAAGATTCCATTGACGATCGCCGGATCGTAGATGAGTGCGCCGATGGCCATGGTAAGGGCCATACCCAGAGCCTTGATGCGCATCATCACGCTGAGCACGACCGGCCAGTCATCCCTGTTACCCTGTTCGGCAAGAGTATCGTACGCAAGAGCTTCATCGGCGCCGCTGGCCAGTGCTTCGGCCAAGCCGCTGAAGATACGGTTGAGGAGAAAGGCCCAGAAGACCAACGTAATGTCGTGCAGGGGAACGAAGCTGAGCAGCGCCATTTCCAGTACCATCAACACCGAGGTGGCGAGGAGCAGCCTTTTTCTGCCGATGATATCGGCCAGAGCACCGGATGGCACTTCTGCTATGACGATTGTGGCAGCCCAGACACTGTTGAGTATGGCAAACTGATCAATGGTCAGGCCATAGTCGAGAAAGAGGATGGTGAAGACGGGATAATAGAACCTGGCGTTGAAAAAGAGACGAAAGGCGATGAAGCAGCGAATGTTGGTTATTGCAAATGGTGATGAAATCTTTTCCATGGCTGCATCGGCTACAATCTGCCTTGCGACAGTTTGTATTCCAGCCGGTTGACAAACATCGACAGAAAGAGGCAGAGGACCAGGTACATTGCCGTGATGGTAATCCAGACCTCGATGGTGACCTGGGTCGAGGCCATGACCTGCATACCCTGAAAGGTTAGCTCCTGAATGGAAATCACGGAGACAATGGAAGAATATTTAATGGTGTTGATAAATTCATTTGCCAGCGGCGGCAGCATATTTTTAATGGCCTGGGGGAGAATGACCCGCCGCATCTGCTGCCATCTGGTGAGTCCCAGCGCGGCGGAGGCCTCCCACTGGCCTTTTTCTATGGATTGGATTCCGCCTCTGACTATTTCAGCAATATAGGCACCTTGAAAAAGGCCCAGGGTAATGACGCCCGAGAGGAACTGGGTGATCATTTCCGGCTTGGAGAGGAAAAAGGAAAAAAGCAGGCGGCTCTCTCCGGAGAGGCTGCGACTGAGCCGGTCTATGTGCAGGAGCGGGATGAGTTGATCGCTCACAAAAAAATAAAAAATGAAAACCAAAACCAGAGCCGGAATATTACGGATGAGCTCAACGTATGTTCTGGCGCTAAGGCGGAGAAAAAGGCGGCGGGAGATGGACATCACGCCAATCATCACTCCCAGCAGAGCGGCAAGAAGAGTACCCCAGATACTTAATCTGATGGTGGTGAAAAACCCCTGGAGCAGAAGACCGCTTTGCCATGTTTCAGTTTGTTCGTTGTAATGGAGGAGGTAGGAAGGGATGATGGCCCAGTTCCAGCTGTAATTCAGGGAGTGGCTCAGCCGATACAGGATATAGCTCACCAGAATCATC
Source organism: Desulfobulbaceae bacterium (assembly GCA_016278675.1). GTDB lineage: Bacteria > Desulfobacterota > Desulfobulbia > Desulfobulbales > Desulfocapsaceae > Desulfopila_A. Next base: position 150,333 of record JADQBJ010000033.1, read on the forward strand.
GCGGCCATGATGATAATGGTGTCAAGTATGCTGAATTTTTTTTTCAAGATTTGCCAGATAACAAAGCTGGGGTAAAAAAAGAGAATGGAGAGCCGGGTTACGGCTCCCCACCTCAACTCTTTTCCGTTGTTCTTCTATCAGATGGAATGCTCCTCTTGACTATTCAAGCAAATCCGCCCAGTCACGGGTTTCAAACCAGTAATCATGCCTCTCCTTGAGCCAGCCTTCGAGATTGACATTGGTAATCCAGCTGTTGAGGAACGCCAGCATATCCGGATCTCCCTTCCTGATGGCGAAACCGATAGGCTCCTGCGTAAAGGTTCCTTTGAGCGGCAAAAAGAGCGAGTCACTGTATTTGATGGCTTCAAATGCCGGACGAGGCGCAGAGGCTACCACCGCATGCACCTTGCCGTTACGGAGTTCCTGGTAGGTCTGGGCTTCATCATCATAGAGACGAACGGTAGCTTCAGGCAGGTACTTTTTGGTGGCCGCGGCCGCAGATGTTCCCAGCTTACAGGCAATTTCAACATCCGGTTTATTAAAATCGTCAATGGTTGAAAATCCCTCCGCCTTTTCCTTGTGCGCCACTATGGACATACCGGAATAATCATAGGGGATGGAGAAATTGACCTTGAGTGCACGCTGCGGAGTAATGCCCATACCGCCAATGATCACATCAAATTTGGAAGTGAGCAGCGCCGGTATTATACCGGCCCACTTGGTGGGAACAAATTCAACCTTTACCCCCATATCCTCGGCCAGTCGCCGGGCAACGTCAATTTCAAAACCAATATATTCACCGCTGGTGCTTTTCATTGCCCAGGGGAGAAAGGTGTCCATGCCAACCCTTATTACCCCGCTCCTGATGATGCTCTCCAGAGTGCTTTCCCGGGCCAGCTGCTGCTGAATGGAGGCGGCGGAGCCTACTCCGGCAAGACAGAAGATAAGGGTAAAGAGGGCTATCACCTGCATAATCCATAGTGGTTTTTTCATTTGTTTTCTCCAGTGACATGGGTTTTGGTCTTTGTCGGCCGCCTCAATGCTGACCCGTGGATTGCATTCGCTTTTCCATGATGGAGACGGCAAAAGACAGGGAAATTGTGATGAGCAGATACATTACAGCTATGGTGAACCATATTTCAAAAGTTAGAAAGGTTTCTGCAATTATACTCTGGGCCTGCATGGTAAGATCATAAATGGCAATGGTACTGACCAGGGCGGAGTCCTTGACCAGCGATATGGCCTGATTGGTCAGGGGCGGCAGGGTGTTGCGCAAAGCCTGCGGTAGAATAATATGACGATATGTGAGGCTCTTGCCGAGCCCCAGGCTATATCCCGCTTCCCTTTGCCCGGAGTCGACCGAGAGGATGCCGGAACGGATAATTTCTGAAACATAGGCGCCCTCAAAAAGGCTCAGGGCCAGAACAGCGGAAGGAAAGCGCTCCAGCCCGAGTACAGGGCCGAGTACGAAGTAGATAAAGAATATCTGAATAAGCAAAGGGGTATTCCGGGTAATCTCCAGATATAATCTGGCGAAAAGCCGGGCCACCGGGGCATCGGCAAGCCTGAGAAAGGCGGTGATGAATCCTATGAGCAGGGCAAACAGCATGCTTATAGCCGAAATCTGCAGAGTTACCTTGAGCCCTTCCAGTAATGGGCCTGCGGTAAACCCGTGTTCATCGAAGGTGTAGATGTATTTGCCGACCTGGTACCATTGCCAGTTGTAGCCGAGTTCTTCGATATTCATCGTGAAAAGGAAGACCAGAGCAGCCATCAGGACAACAAACTGAAGGGTGTCGGGAATCGGCGATGGTTTCCGCACTCGTGGGCGGGCTTCTGATTTATGGGAAAGCGGTCCGATCATGGCTCATGTCATATATTGATTGCGGGGCTTTCCGCAACCTTGAAAACCCGGTGGTTCAATTTGGACAGGCTGTCAGGAGATAATATGGTTTCAACTGCCATACCATCTGAGAGCTTCCGGCACTCCTTACGAAGTTGCCGAGACTGACGAGTCCATAAGTCATGAAAATAGAATAATTATCTGCCTATAGTAATCACCAGGAGTAAAAAATAAAGATAAGTCTGTAAATGAGCACAGGAAAAAAGGGCCGGAGAAGTGTGGCATGGTAAACTTACAGCGGTATTTTGGCCGAAAGCCTCGTGCAGAACATTTTGGAACCAGCAGTTGCCGATCAGGGTGCCAAAATGACAACCAGCGCAGATTTCCGGAAAAAGCTGGTTCTCTGTAGTTCGTCTGCTGAAAGGACTTAGTTTTTCTCTCCGGCCAGTTGGGCCCTGGTCAATTCTGTGATTGTGCGGAAGTCTATCTTACCGGAGCCCATCTTGGGTAGTTCTTCCATCACCAGAAAAATCTTGGGAATGGCAATCTT
>JADQBJ010000067.1:0-23108 GCA_016278675.1 Desulfobulbaceae bacterium
TTATACCCTGTTTTTTGCTTTTTCCGCCGCATTAGCGGCTTCGTTCAACAAGGCAATTCAACGGACAAGCCGGTGATCGCCGCGTTAATATTGCCACATCGAATAGCTGACTCCATCCAATTCTCAACGGGTTAATAGATCTACTGTGTATACGAAATTCTGTTCTCCCCAAATCCTAACAATAAATAAGGAGTGTGAGAATTTAGATAATCCATGACTATCTTTAGCAGACGAGTGTCTGATCAATTTGAAAGTCAAAAACAAAATGTGTCAGATTGAGTGTGGATTTTTACAGATTAACCAGAAAGTACAACTGGTTAATCCCTTTTTTTTTTGCATTTGTTCCAATTACTAACGGAAATAGAATTTGACCAATGGCATGTAGCGCATCGCGAGGTTTGAAACCAACTTCTCAATGCTCTTCCGTCTCTTTTAAAACTCCCTTAAAGGCCCTTTACATGTAGTTCGAAATGAACAACTCTGTGTGCTGCTTGCTCTTGAATTTGCCTTGGGGCTCATCGAGTATTTCAATTGCACCTCCTCGATATTGAAACACCCAAACAGCTCTCACCGCAGAAGGGTCATTTATGGTCATCAGAAATTTACCCTTTCATTCTTCCTTTAAAGATAGGCCGCCGATAGAAGTATATTACGAGAACAACCCTGCCAAGTGGGGTTCTATAACATACCGGCAACGGCATTAATTAGCGGCTTAATAATTATGATAGGTTCCACCTTATATTTGCCGCCAAGCTGTCCAATAAATTGAATCCACTTCTGTGTTTTCGCTTACTTACACTCCCGTTTAAACAATTTCAATGGTCCCCATGTATTGCAATTTTAATTGTCTATATGTCTAAAATTCAACAAAATATAAGCTGATTGCTATGATTTTAAAATGACTGAATACGCATTATTATGCCCGTTGTGAGATCGGAGATCGTTTTTTGCAAATACTCAAAAGTGTTGGCAGTGAAAGGGAGCAAGAATTGGGAATAAATACGATAGAAGCTAACTTAATATAGAGTTTCAAGATTTATAGGAATGATTTGACGGGTGAAAGAGAATAGAGAAAAATTTTTAAATATTGTTGAAGGGATCCAAAAAAAATAGTCTTGAGCCCTTCGCAGTCGTGGATTATCCTGTCAGTAAACTTATTAAGCATTGGATATAGTTAATATAAAAACACAAACCATGTATTTCCACCAGACATCCTGATAACAGGATTTGAAACCGAAAGCGCTTTCTGGGTTGCTGCAGCCTGCCAAGAGATACCTTTAGCCTATGAATTATGTGATCTAAAATTTGACTGAGGAAAAAGATCAATCTAAAATTATCCTGAACAGTTTGACTAACCTTCCCTGGCAGGTGATGATTTGAGAAGGAACTGCCATAAGAGGAGGATTTATCTGGAGGTTGAAAATGGAGGCAAGCAAGCTGTCGTCTCCCGGCAAGACGCAAGGGAAGCGGAGTAGGTGGCCATCATGGCATTCAGCTTTGATGAACCATCGAGAATCGAGTACATGGACAGCCAGCTGGCAACTGGTCAACACCTTGATTCCTTACTTGGGGTTGTGGCTGCTGATGGTGCTGACTATCCAGCGTGGTTATTCCTATGCGGTAACTTTGGTGCTGGCGACAGTTGCTGCTCTTTTTCTCGTCCGATTGTTCATTTTGTTCCATGATTGCGTACATGGTTCGTTCTTTCCTCAAAAAGCCTTGAACTCTCTTTTCGGACACACATTGGGACTGTTTGTGTTTACTCCTTTTGAGGATTGGCGCTCCAGCCACCTCCGACACCATGCTACCTACGCCAATCTGGATGCCCGCGGGTTTGGCGATATCTGGACGATGACTCGAACGGAATACGAAGTGGCATCGCTGGCCAAAAAACTCTCCTACCGCTTCTATCGCAACCCCGTGGTCCTGATCGGCCTCGGGGCGTTGTTCAGTTTTGTGCTCCGCTACCGTCTACCGATGCGAAAGTCGAAGCGAAAAGAACGCATGAGCGTCTTGTTTACTAATATTCTCCTCGTTGGAGTCATTCTGATTGCTGTTCGATCCATGGGCTGGCAGACCTATCTCCTCATCCAGCTACCTGTGCTATGGCTTGCTGGATCTCTCGGTATCTGGCTATTTTATGTGCAACATCAGTTCGAGGGCGGGTACTGGGCGCGGAAGGGAGAGTGGGATCCTATCCGGGCGGCCATGGAGGGCAGTTCCTTTTACCGGTTGCCGGAAATGTTTCGCTGGTTTTCGGCCAACATCGGATATCACCATGTGCATCACCTAAACCCGAGAATTCCGAACTATCGTCTTAAACAGTGTTATGATGCTATTCCTCCACTCCGGGAAAAGAAGGCTCTCACCATAGGGAAGAGCCTCTCCGCAATTCATTTGAAACTCTGGGATGAGGAGCGCAAGGAGCTTGTCGGTTTTCCTTGATTTACGGTATCACCGGGCAGAGACTTTCGCTATCATCTTTACCAACTTGCAGTCTGAACTGTTGACCCAGTCTCTTATAATCCTCATAGTAGTAGTAAAGGTTTCTTGCACTGCTTTTCTCCAAGGATAAAGGCTCCGGAAGCAGCATTGCACAACCCAAGCTTGAGGATATGGTTATGAGGATTCTTTCATTGCTCATCTTCCTTCTCTCTGTTGCATCTTTTGGTTTGGCAGAGACCGGATATAGAAGTGATCCGTGGGGGTCGAAAACCTGGGTGGGGCCGGGCCGACCGCCTCATTGGTCGGCACAGGAAACAGATAAAACACCAAGTCATCGAGATTCAATAAAAAAGAGAAGCTATCACCGTCCGGACACGTCAAAACGCCATTATACTCCTTTTTATAAGCACAAGAGATCACGCAACATTATCATCTATCGACAGGAACCCGAAAAGCCGGTGGTGATTAAAAAAACCATTATCAAAACCCGACAGATTCCGGTGCTGAAACGTTCCTCCCCGGTAAGCTGCGGGGGAGATATCGTCTATTTGAAAGACAAAAACACTGGCGAACTGATCATCCAGTACGTTTCTCCGGCGCAGAAATGCTAGTACCGCGTCAATTCCCAAGCTATGTCGGTTTGTAGGTTGATCGCTTTCCTCCGCCACCCGAAAACGTTACCCGCACAACAGAACGGACTTGAGGCGCATGGTATCCTGCTCAGTCTTGTGCTCACCCTCAAACGGCAAGTTGTCGATACCCTCAATTTCCTGAAAATACTTCTGACAAAAAATACTGCTTTTGCACAAGCGACCCTGTTCAATGACAGCAGTTGGGCGTCCACTCATTCATGCCGAGATGCCCCCCGCATGTCAGCCTTTTTATGTTTTTAAGCTCCCTTTGTGTCGAGACAGCGCCGGGATGGTGAGATGGCCATTTACTACATTTTCGGCCCCTGTATTTTTGAACATCAAATGTTATTTTAAAAGATGGGGAGTTGATTGCAGGCCGTCTTGTCCGCAGGAATCCCGTCGTTGTTTATTGTAGGGTTCAATGACTGTTTTCAATGTCTTGATACTTGAGGATAAAATGCACATATCAATCGATTCGCTTATATCGATCATTGCCGGGCTGATGGAGGAGTTGAACCCTGATGCCGCACGGCATCGACCAATCACTCTGGACAGTCGCCTGGACCGCGATCTTGGCCTGGACAGTCTTGTCCGGATGGAGTTGTTCTCCAGGCTGGAAAAGGAATTCGGGCTCAGACTGCCGGAAAAGGTGCTGATGGCGGCAGAAACTCCCCGGGATATTCTGCGCTGCCTCAACCGGGAAACGGCGGAGCCCGTGAAAGCCGCCTTAAACAAAGACGCAAAAAAGGATGAGATTAGCGATCGCCGGGAAGAGGGGCTGGCGGGAGCAAAAACCCTGCTTGATGTTCTGGAGCAGCATATCGGTGTTCAACCTGATGCCCTGCATCTTACTTTGCTTGAGGAAGAGGAGGAATTCCGCGTCAGCTACCGGATGCTGCGGCATGAAGCGCTCAAGGTGGCTGCGCGGCTCATCCGGCTTGACCTGGAGCCGAAAGAGCCGGTGGCCATCATGCTGCCCACCAGTCTCGACTATTTCTACAGTTTCTTTGGCATCCTCTATGCTGGCGGCATCCCGGTACCGCTCTATCCTCCGGCCCGGGCTACCTAGATTGAAGAACATGTGCGACGCTATCGCAAAATCATTTCCAACTGCGGCGCCAGGTTTCTCATTACAATACCTCAGGTAAAATCCGTGGCGCGATTGCTTATGAGTCAGGTACCGGAGCTGCGGAAATAGTGACAACCGATGATCTCTATGCTCCAGCAACCGGGAGAGTTCCGGTGCAGCATCAGGAAGGAGATACGGCATTTCTGCAGTATACTTCAGGCAGTACCGGCGATCCCAAGGGGGTAATTCTCAGTCATGCAAACGTGCTGGCGAATATCAGGGCCACGACCACCCTGACCTGGTGCCGGGGCAGAGGCCGGCCGCAGCAGATAAACTCAAGCACAGCCTCCTCCCGTTCGGCCAGCCCATAAACCGGAGCCCAGGAACCGAGGTTCAAGCCTCGGAGAGAGGGAACTGCCGGAACGGCAGGAAGGGAGGCTACAGTTCAGGGGGCCTTCCTCTACCAGCGGCTATCTGCGCAATGCCGAAGAAACCCGCAAGCTGTTCCGGGGCGACTGGCTTGAAACCGGAGATCTGGCCTATCTGGCGGCCGCTGAAGTGTATGTTACCGGGAGGGTGAAGGATATCATCTTCCGGGGTGGACGCAACATCTATCCCCATGAGTTGGAAGAGATCATCGGCAATATCCCCGGAATCAGGAAAGGATGTACGGCTGTATTTGCCAGTGCCAAAGACGGCGGTGCCTCCGAGAAGCTGGTGGTACTGGCCGAATCGAGAGAGAATGGGGAAGAGGCACGGGAGAAGGTCAGGCAGAAGGTAATCGAGACGACCATCGACCTGTTGGGTATGGCCCCCGATGATGTGGTCATTGGACGGCCGGGAATCGTTTTGAAAACCTCCAGCGGCAAAATCCGCCGTTCCGCCTGCCGCCAGCTTTATGAAAGCGGCCATCTGGGCCGGAAAAAATCCGCCGTCTGGCTGCAGCTGATGCGGATGAGCCTCACGAGCGTGAAGCCAATGCTGCAAAGGCTCAAATTCCGCCTTTATGCCATGCTCTATGCCTGTTACTGCTGGTTCATGATTGCCGTTGGTGCAGCAGTGGTCTGGTGTGGTGTAATGCTTTTGCCCGCTGGCCACAGATGCTGGAGTTTTGCAGGCAAGGCAGTTCGAACACTATGCCGGGTCTGCGGGATACGCCTGGTAACCGAAGGAGAGGAAAACTTCCCTCGCGGCAGACAATATGTGGTGGTCAGCGACCACATGAGCTATCTGGATTCGTTAATTTTAACAGGAGTTCTGCCGGATCATGGTAATTTCGTCGCCAAGGCGGAGCTGGGCGGAAATCCTTTTCTCCGTAGAGCCCTGAGGAAGCTCGGAGTATATCGGAGTATTACTGGTGGACAGATTCGACGCTGCACAGGGGGTCGCCGATGCCCGTAAAATCGACGAGGGTGTAAGCCGGGGGATGAAGCCCATCTTTTTCGCCGAGGGAACCCTGCAGAGGATACCGGGGCTGCTGCCCTTTCAGATGGGCGCTTTTGTCCTTGCTGGCCACCATCAGCTGCCCGTGGTGCCGGTAATCATTCAGGGGACCCGCAATATCCTCCGTGGCGGATCGTGGTTTCCGCGGAGGGGCACAGTCGGGGTGATTTTCGCTTCGCCCTGCTATTCCTCCGGCACAAGCTGGAAGGAGGCCGTCGAGCTGCGGAACGAGGTTCGGGGGAAGATCCTGCAGCACCTTGCTGAGCCCGATCTTGCGGGAGAATATACTTCTCTGCTGCAGACGGAGGTGATCCATACGAAAACCAGGCCCTGATCCATAATCTGAAGCGACAACCGCATATCCCAAGCATAGCGATATTTAAGCTAAGGGGATTACTACAAAGGGACGGCTGTGAAGGCCGGTGCCGGCCACCGCTTTTTGTCCCGGCATTCTGCACTTTCTGATAGTCTTCTTGGAGAGTTTTTTGTAGGTTATCCAGGTACCACATTGCCACTATATTGAAAGCCAGTAACTAGGGATATCTTGCATGATTCGACCCATCACATTTGCCAAACAGAACGAGGAATCGATTGAAGCGCCGGTGCCGGCCCCCGGCAAATTCGGAGGGACATCGATTTTATTATTTTCCGCGGTATTATTGCTGGCCGGGATTTACCTCTCCAGTTTCTACAATTATCTACTGTTCCACAGTCTGGCGGAGGGTTTTTCTATCATTATCGCGTGCGGCGTTTTCATGGTGGCCTGGAACACCCGCCGTTTTGCAGGCCATCACTTCCTGCTGTTCATCGGTGTCGCCTATCTTTTTATCGGCATGTTGGATTTAATGCACACCCTTTCCTATGACGGCATGAATATAATCAAAGGCTATGGTCCAAATGCCCCTACCCAGCTGTGGATCGCCTCCCGCTACATGGAGACTATGACTTTGCTGGCCGCGCCGTTTATGCTGCGAAGGCGGATCAAGCCGCTCATTTATCTGCTGGGCTATGCGGCCTTGTCGGTACTGGTACTCTTCTCGATATTCGTCTGGCGTATCTTCCCAGACTGCTTTCTCCCCGCAACCGGGCTGACCTCGTTCAAGATTGTCAGTGAATACATTATCTGCGCGATCCTTGTCACCGCCGGTATCAATTTTCTGCTGCACAGAACATATTTCGAAAAGGGCTTCCTGATCTTGTCCCTGGCGGCGATCGCCATGACCATTCTCGCCGAGCTGGCCTTCACCACCTACGCCAGCGTTTTCGGTTTTGCCAACCTCCTGGGCCACCTCTTCAAAATCATTTCTTTCTATCTTATTTACAAGGCCGTCATCGAAACGGGCCTGACAAGGCCTTACTATCTGCTGTTCCGGGACCTCTACCGCCAGCGTGAGCATTTAAGGGTGACCCTCACCAGCATTGGCGACGCCGTTATCACCGCCGATGGTGAAGGGCGTATCGCCTTTCTCAACCCGGTAGCTGAATCGCTGACCGGTTGGCCCGATGCCGACGCCAAAGGCAAAACGCTTGAGGAGGTTTTTCGCATTATCAACAGAGACAGCCGTGAGGTTGTGGATAATCCGGTGCACAAGGTGCTCGCGACCGGCAAGATCGTTTTGCTGGCCAACCACACCCTGCTCATCCGTCGCGACGGCGTGGAAATCCCCATCGACGACAGCGCTTCACCCATTCTCGACCGTGAGGGACAGATCCAGGGGGTGGTCCTGATCTTCCGAGATGTCACCGAGCGCGAACAGGCTGAAGCCGAACGCGAACAATTAATTAAAAGACTTGACGAGGAGAAAAGGGCACTGAGTGAATCGGAACAGCGCTACCGGATCATGGGAGAGATACTTCCCTATGGCATCTGGTTGACCGATACGGAAGGCAAAGCTGTTTATACCAGCCAATCTTTTTTAGACCTGCTGGGCATGAGCATGGAGGAGATAGAGGGAATCCTCTGGACGCACAAACTCGACCCTGAAGATGCCGAACCGATAATGGAAAAATGGATGCACTGTGTAAACACCGGCAAGGACTGGGAAAGTGAGCATCGGATCATTGCTCCAAATAGGGATATACGCATTATTCTGTCTCGAGGAAGGCCGGTCAGGGATAGCAATGGCAATATCACTGCATGGGCGGGTATCAATCTCGATATCACCGAGCGAAAACGCGCGGAAGAAGCCCTTCGGGAAAGCGAAGAGAAATTCCGATCAGTCTTCGAACAGGCAGCTGTCGGTATAGGACGGGTCAGTTTTCATGACGCCTGCTGGATAGAGGCAAACGACACCTTCAGCCGAATGGTCGGCTATACAATAGAGGAACTGCAACGAACTCCCTGGCCTCAGATCACTCATCCGGACGACGTGGACCTTATCCCTTTTAGGCAAATGGCTGCAGGAGAGCTGGAAAGCTATACGGAGGAAAAGCGGTGCATTCATAAGGAGGGATATTATTTGTGGGCAAGACTTACGTTATCTCTGGTTCGTGACGTAAGAGGTCTGCCTGATTACCAGATTGCCGTCGTTGAAAATATAACCAAGGGCAAAGAGGCGGAAGCGGCGTTAGAGGCAAGTGAGGAGAAATTTTCTAAAGCCTTTTTTGTCAGCCCCACTTTCCTGTTTATCAGCGAGTTGTCAACTGGCATCTTTGTCGAGGTAAATGATGCGTATTGCACATTGACTGGTTGGACACGCGATGAATTGATTGGGCACACATTTGTGGAGCGGAATATCATTTCCGCAGCCAGTCGGACCGAAATCTTTAATCATCTCCAGGCCACTGGAAAGGTGGAGATGATGGAGACAAATATTATTACAAAAACAGGGTACAGCAGGTTTGTCCTATTTTCTGCTGAAAGGATTAATTACCTGAACAAGGAATGCCTGGTCTGTTCCGGTATTGATATGACTGAACGGAAAAAGGCTGAGGAGGAAGTCGCTGCCGCCAATAAAGAATTGGAAGCATTTTCTTATTCGGTATCGCACGACCTCAGCGCACCCCTTCGTGCTATGTGCGGATTTAGCGACTTTCTTTTAGAGAATTACAGTGATTCTCTTGATAATAAGGGGCAATCTTACTTGCAGCGGATTGGAGCAGGAGCAGACAAGATGCAGGCACTCATCAACGACATCCTCAAGCTGTCTCAAATCTCCCGCCAGGAGTTAGTACGTACAAAAATTGACTTCAAAAAAATTAACCATGATATAATTAGAGAATTACAGAGTACCGAGCCGGAGCGCTCTGTTGATGTCCGTATTCAGGATTGTCCTGAGGCGATCGGCGATGCGCACCTCATGAAGATAGCCCTTACCAATCTCCTTGGTAATGCATGGAAATACACCAGTAAAATCGCTGATCCAATCATAGAGTTCGGCTGTTTTCAGCAGGAAAATGAGACGGTATTTTTCGTCCTGGATAATGGTGCCGGTTTCCCGAGTGAACGGGCCGAAGAGGTCTTCACACCATTCAGGCGTCTGCACTCTGAGAGTGAATTTCCAGGCACAGGTATTGGCTTGGCGACGGTGCAGCGAATCATAAACAGGCACAGCGGTAGAATTTGGGCCGAGTCTTATTCAGGTCGTGGCTCTACATTCTACTTTACCTGCAATGGCGGATAGTTTCACTGAACTAGCAATTTCTTGAACCGGAATGAATACCACACTAAGCATCGATATCAGTAAGGCCTGGAAAGTACAGCTGGTTATGCCCTTTTCTTTTGCGGTTTTTTTCGATTGATATTGCTTTATTTTGCTATTCTCTTATTTCTTATATTAGTTAACTTTCTTCCCTGTCGGGGTCGGCGGGATATCGCTCGCAAAGCTGTCAGGGCTTTGGGGGGAAGTGGTATTGCTATTGCTCAATATGCAGAAGATATTGGTGAGATCTATTTACTGATTTCGCCAGATCGAGAAAGAAAATATATAGGAATTTGTATTGCCTAAGAAAATAAGGAAAAAACATATGCTGAAACAGCCAGGCTATGCCTGCAAACAGATTAATAATCTAAAAGGTGCTCACTGGCTTCCTCTGTTAATGGCATTAATACTGGGTCTTTCGGTTCCCGCTTACAGTGTAGAAGCCGTAACGGATACCCATCTCGCAGCCACCACTGCTGATGTTGTCCTTTTGCTGATGTATGTGCTGCTGGCCCTGGTATTTTCCTTTCTCTGTTCAGTGGCTGAAGCTGTGTTGTTGAGCATTACTCCCTCCTATATCGAAGGCCAAAAAGAAAACCGGCCAAAACGTGCTGCTCTTCTACAACGCTTGAAACAAGACAACGTCGACCGGTCGCTTGCGGCTATCCTGACCCTGAACACCATTGCTCATACCATTGGAGCGATTGGGGCGGGAGCTCAGGCTTCGATAGTTTTCGGCAGCACATGGTTCGGTGTATTTTCGGCGGCCATGACTTTTCTGATTCTTTTTCTCTCTGAGATCATCCCAAAAACCATAGGCGCCGTATATTGGCCTCATCTTGTTGGTTTCACAATCTTTTTTGTGAACATTCTGATCAATGTTCTTTATCCGATAGTATGGCTTTCGGAAAAAGTGACAAGGATAATTTCACATGACTCCAAACTGCACATCTTCAGCAGGGACGAGTTTATCGCTATGGCTCGAGTTGGAGTTCAGACAGGAGGCATCCTGGATAACGAATCCCTGATTATAAAAAATTTATTACAGCTTCAATCAATAGCAGTACTGGATGTCATGACTCCAAGCCCCGTTGTCTCGGCACTTCCTGAAGATATGACAATTCCAGAAGCAATGGTTCGGATATCTAAAACTCCGTTCTCACGGTTACTCCTCTACAAGAATAATTTTGAGAACATCACGGGATTTGTTCTCAGAGATGACATTTTGCTTAAGAAAGCTCATAACCACGATGAAGAAACCCTTAAGTCTCTGAAGCGAGACATCTCCGTGGTTCCCGGCACCATCTCGGTTTCGTTATTGCTCGACCGATTTCTTAAGGAGCGCCGACACATTGCCCTGGTTGTCGATGAGCACGGCTCAATGAGAGGACTGGTTACACTTGAAGATCTGATAGAAACACTGATTGGCGTAGAAATAATGGATGAAATGGATAAGGTTGAAGATATGCGGGTATTTGCGAGGAAATTATGGATGGATCGCGCCAAGGCGCTTGGTATTGAAGATCAAATTCTACGATGACTTCATTGTATGTCGCGATGAGAAATGATTTTTTCTAATCAGAGGACAGAGCCATGGAAAAATTGTTAGGGATAGCATGGTATGCTGCTGTATTGTTCCTGGTCGTTTCAACACTGCTGCCAATTATCCGGTCGGATGAATGGTGGATTCGCTGGTTTGATTTCCCTCGACTTCAGCTTTTGACACTGGGGATAGTATTAATTGTTCTGCAGTTGCTGTGGAGGCCGGGGATAAGCGGACTTCATGTGGTCATATTTGCTGCACTGATTGCAGCTATCGGCTACCAGGGATATAGAATATTTCCATACACGCAGTTGGCTGCCAAGCAGGTAAAGTATGCAGGCAAAGAAGGAAATGGCGCCGTTATCCGGATCGTCACGGCCAATGTGCTGATGTATAATCGAACGGCTCAAAAATACCTGACAATATTGAATGACATCAACCCGGACATCATCCTGACCACGGAAGCAGATCAATGGTGGTCGGAGCAACTCCAGGTATTGGACAGTTCCTACCCTTATCATCTTAAATACCCACTAGATAATACCTATGGCATGATTCTCCATTCAAAGTTTCCGCTGCTTAATCCTGCGGTGGAATTTCTGGTCGAACCCAGGGTTCCTTCTATCCACAGTGATATTCGACTCCCCGATGGTCAGGTATTTCGTTTAATCGGACTGCATCCTCGACCACCCGGACCGAACAAAGACTCCACCGCTAGAGACGCCGAGCTGATTATTGCAGCCGAACGCTCCAAAAAATTAAATCAGCCGGTTTTGGTTCTCGGCGACCTCAATGATGTGGCGTGGTCCCATACAACCAATCTTTTTCAAAAAATCAGCAGCATGCTCGATCCCAGGCTCGGGAGAGGTATGTACAACACCTTCAATGCCAAGTACTTTTTTATTCGCTTCCCCTTAGACCATATCTTTCATTCTTCGCATTTCAAATACATCGATATGCGGAGGCTGCCGGCTATCGGTTCCGATCATTTTCCCTTTTATGCCGCACTGAGTCTGGAAGCAGAAAAAGATTCCTCCCCGGAAGAGCCTGCAGCACCGAGTCCCGAAGAGCAAGAAGAGGCCGACGATATGCGCAAAGAGCCATTTGAATAAGAATGGCGGATATTTCTTTTCCTGGCTTCCTGCTGCAGCCTGCTGAGCAAACAAACTGATTCCTCTGTCGTATTTGTTTTATGACATCAACAATCTCTGCCGGGTCAATGCCGATTTAACGGTACAATTCCGGGATGACCCGTAAATGGCAGGATGAGCAGACGTGGTAGAGACAGCTTTCGCTGGTCGCGATATTGTGGCAGGCCAATCACCATATCCGTGTGGCCTTTATCCGGCTGATCTTTGTACGTGCCGAACAGTCGGTCCCACCAAGGTAGATTGAACCCAAAATTGCTATTGGTTTCCTTGATGATCACCGAATGATGGACACGATGCATGTCCGGCGTAACCACCAGCAGCCGGAGGAACCGGTCCGTTTTAACCGGAATGATAATATTGCTGTGGTTGAACATGGAGGTGGCATTTAAGGCAATTTCGAAGGAGAGTACAGCTATGGGAGGCACCCCGAGAGCAGCCACGGCCGCCAGTTTGATTATCATGGAAATGATAATTTCGATGGGATGAAACCGCAGGCCGGTGGTCAAATCGAAATCAAGATCCGCATGATGCATCATGTGCAGTCGCCAGAGTGTCGGAAGGGTATGGTGCAGCACATGATGCATGTATATGACGAAATCCAGAACGACAAAGCCGATTAGTATTTTTAACCAGTAGGGCAGGGCCCATTGGTTGAGTAAGCCCCAGTTCTGCTCAGAGGCGAGCAGTGCCAGGCCAATAGGCAAGAACGGGAAGACCACAGCCACGGACAAGGGGTTTAACGCGACGATGGCAAGATTGATGCGCCAGCGCCGAATTTTGGATATTGACAGTTTTCTGCGGGGAGCGAAGTGCTCGGTTATGGCCAGCAACATGAAAACGATGAGAAAAGCACCACCACGGATAAGCGTTTCTGTTTCCATCCCGTTCATTTTGAGATCCTTTCCTGGAAATATAGATCTATACCATTCAACCCGGCGGCCACGGGGACGTAGAATACCTTCCCGCGGGGATAAAGGTTTTTGGGTTTTATAAAAGCTTATCCAGTTTGCCGTAGCCTCTTTTCTCTTGCAGACTTCACCATTTTCAGAAGTTTGGGTATGAAAAATGAGAAGACAAAAAGAGAGAGGGATAAAAAGACCTTCCAGCTCAAGAGTTCCTGCCAGTTGCCTCTTGCCCAGATATCTTTGATTGTTCCCACAAAAAAGGTGAAAATAAAGGTGCCGACCAGAATGCCCAGCGCTGTTCCGAAAAAATAGTCCCAGAATCGTACCTTGGTCAACCCCATACCAAAATTCATTGGTGTAAACGGGAAATACATCAACCGAAGATAAAGGACTGCGGCAAACCCGTTGCGCTCGATGGCGTCGTCAAACTGTTTCAATTTATCGCCGATGATGGACTCGGCAAAGGCCCTACCCAGATATCGTCCTATCAGAAAGGCAAGGCTTGCACCAATGATCGCCCCTGTCCAGACATAGAGGAAACCCCAGTATGGACCGAAGATAGCAGCTCCTATGGCTGTCAAAAGAGTGCCTGGAAGAAAAATGCATACTCCGACAACATAGATAACAATAAATATTAGCGGCGCCCAGAAACCGGCCGATTCAAGAAACAGTCCAAGCTGCTGCGAGCTGAGGTATTGACTGGCTGGAGAAAAACGGACAAGATAGATGGCTGCCCCAATGAACACGAGCAGGACAGCCATCTTCAATAACGCGCCGCGCCTCTTGCTGTTGTCGTGTTTCACCAAATCTTGTTGATCTAATTGCATAATGAGTGCCTTCTGCACGGCTTATGTTTTCGTGATCGTTATGCAAGATGTCGGCGGATTGCCTCTTTCAAAGCTTCCTCACTTATCGGTTTCCCCTGGACGACGACTTCATCGGCCAACATCAGAGCCGGAGCGATGGGCAGGGCGGTTGCCTGATATTCCGCCGACCGGTATGTATCTCTGGTTTTGGAAATCGTTTCTATCTCTATATTATATTTTTCTTCCAACCCGGGAAGCATGCTCATGTAACTTTCTCAGGTCTTGCCCATTGGGGTATTGAGAAATACGCGCAGTTTTTTCATGTTGCACCTAAGAATTTTTCAAAAGACGGCTGAGAAAGCCTTTTTTCTGAGGCTCCGACAGACCAAGTTGGCGACAGATACATGATTCCAGCTCGTGTTCGGATACATCTGTTCCTTCCACGACAATCTCGTCGCCGACCATGACTGCCGGTGCCACCGGCAGATCAAGCTCGAAGTACTCGTCTGTTTCATATTCGGAGTTTGGTTTTGTTGTTACTTCAATCTCAACCGGATATTTTTCGCCCAGCCTGGGCATAATCTGTTTGAAATGTTTTCACGGTCTTCCATTTGGTTCGTTCAGGAAAAAGTGTACCTTGAGCATAGCTGACTCCTTAAGTGGTTTTAATTAGCGGGTGAATCGATATTGCGCATGTGTAAAAGAAACTGATCCGCCGGCATGTAATCGACAAGACGCAGGTCATTTCGTTCCTGTCCCTGTGCATCGAGAAAAATGATGGTCGGCACTCCTTTAATCTCATATCTCTGCAGCAACTCTTCATGGTATGGATTGCCGCCTTTGGTTACATCGACCTTCACCATAACGAATCTCTCTTCCGCCAGGCGGACCAGTTCGGGTTGATGGAAGGTCACTTCTTCAAATTCCCTGCACGGTGTGCACCAGTCGGCGTAGAAATCGATAATCACAGGTTTGCCTTCAGTCACTGCTTCCTGCAGGGTCTGCTCCGTGTCGGGCTGCCAGGATACCCCCGGTCCCCGTATGGCCCAGGCGATGATCCAGAAGGTTGCCAGAACCAGGCAGACCGTACCGACCAAAGTTTTCATCCATGGAAAAGCCCTGTGACCTGACTCGCTCTTGTCCAACCATCCCAGATGCAGGCCGGCAGTCAGAGCGACAACAACCGGGAGGATGATTTTAAGAATTTCAGGCAGGACAGGCCGAATGAAGTAGACCGCCATGCCTACCAGAACCCAGCCCATGAGTTTGCGCACCCACAGCATCCAGCCACCGGCCCGGGGCAGTCGCTGCAACTGACCGGAAAACAGCGCCAGCACAAAAAGCGGCATACCGAGACCGAGGCTGAGGACGAAAAAGATCAAAAATCCATACCATGGGTTCCCCATGCCGGCAACCCAGGTAAGTAGTCCGAGAACGAAGGGGCCGATGCACGGGGCGGCAACGATTCCCAGGGTAAGCCCCATAAAGAGGCTGCCGAAGTAACCGCTGTAGGATCGTCCCGCCATCTGATTCAGACCGTTCGGCAGACGAAATTCCCAGAAACCGAAGAGGCTGGTGGCAAACAGAACCAGAACAGCGGCGATAGATGCCAGTACAATGGGGCTTTGCAGCAGTGATCCCATCAGACCCCCGGTGAGTGCGGCCACGACTCCCAGGGTCGAGTTGGTCAGGGCCAGGCCCATCAGGTAGCAGAGACCATGCAGGACCAGCTTGAGTTGACTGGGCTTGCCTTCTTGAGTGGAACGACCACCGAAAAATGAGACGGTGATGGGAATCATCGGATAAACGCATGGGGTCAGGTTCAAAGCCAGTCCACCGGCGAAAATACCGAGTAAGGTCCAGAGAATACCCCAGCCCCGGAAAGATTCCTCGTCCTGTGATGCGGACGCTGTATTTTCACCCCCTGAGGTCAGACCGGCAGGGCTGCTGCTGATGGGCAGACCATGTTCCTGCCATTTGGGAAAACCATAAGGGTCGCGATAAACCTTTGTGTATCCAAGTGATACGGCCACCCGGGCCGCAGAGTCGCTGCGGACTCATGTCAAGCCTGCTCAGTAAAAAACGAGTAGACGATCTTTGTCCGGGCCCAGGAAGGCCTCCAACTCGTCAGCTTTGCGCCAGCGCTCCCACCACGTCGGTTCCATGGAGAAATTGACGGAGCTCTCGATATGACCGGTACGATACTCCCACTCCTGGCGGGTATCGATCATCAAAACATCATCTGGGTCGGTACTATAGAGCTCGGCGAGTCCTTCAGTAGATATTAGCTGATAATTGCCGGATTCGGCCTCATTGAGAACATCGTCCCAAGTGGCTTCTTCCGGGGTGATCGGTCTTTGCATGTACCAGACAAAGGCCACGGTAAGCGACATAGCCGCCAGTGCGAACAATAGTGATGGCCATTTTTTCATTTGCAATCAACTCCTGTTGTTGGACTTTTCAAGCTTTGACATAAGAAAAGTCGCACCTCTGAGGGAAAGGCCTAATTTGTCAGCTACATCTTTATTGGCGACCGGACCATGTGTTTTTAAAAGAGCCTGTACCTCATTCTCCAGTTCTTCAAGCCAATCTTCGAACAAAACCAAAAGGTCGGGATCGGTAATCGCCATGAGCTGTTCGGACTGGGCAACCTTATCCACAAGACTCTGGCACATTTGAGTTGGGTCGACACCTTCGCCCATACATTCGGCAAGTCAGAGATGGACCATACTGGTAATCTTATCTCCTCCGTCTTCACCCAAAAGATTCATGATGATTCGATTTCGGGCATCCTCTTCGAGCAGGGGAAGCAGTTTTCTGAGACCCGCTGCTGTCTGGAGTGCAGCATCTTCGGGATCCAATTTATCTATAATTTTCGCTATTTCGTTCATAATAAGCTCAACATCCTCTAGAAATTAAAAACCTTTTCGTGTCGCCAGCAAGTCCTTCGCTATCGAACTTAATTCATCGATTGCCTTGAGGATGCGGGGGCTGGATACTTCGTAGTATATGAAAGGACCTCTACGTTCAATTTTTACCAGTAATGATCGTTTGAGTTCTTTGAGATGGTGGGAAACCAACGGTTGAGAAAGATTGAGTTCTTCAACTATACTGCCCACGGCTTTCTTCCCACGGCTAATGCAGAAGAGAATTTTTAGTCGGTTCTCGTCGGACAGGCTTTTGGCTAAAAAAGCGACGGTCTGAAAATCCTCATTCCCAGGTAAATACTCCTCGTTGGCTTGTGTTTTTCTGTTTGATAATGATCCATGCATTGCATGTTCTCCTGTACCTTGTAGATTGCTGTTTATTTTTTTGTAAGAACAATCTGTCTAAGGTTTCCTACCCAACTCAGCTGGGTCACATGGTAAAGAGTATTACATCAGCATATAAAAGCATGTTTATATGCTGGTACTGTATTTAACCAATTAGGTTCTGTCAAGGAAATCTTAATCTGCTTCCAGCGCACCACAAGGAATTACCGCAACCCGCTTCTCTGTGATCTGAGTTATCATCCCGAAAATCTGGAAGACGACGCACCAGCCCATTATCTACAGCATGCTAAATAGGACAAGAACACAAGTGGGTGATTCTGGGGTTGCCTTGGATCTCAAGAAGTTTGATAATCAAAAAGCTTGACAATAGAATTATTTCCTGTATGTTTCTCTCCGATTCTTACAGGAGGAAAAGAATGGAACTTGAAATGGTACTCTGGGCTGCAGTTCAATCCAGTTTTTTGCTTGGTCTTCTTCACGGAGTTAATCCGTGTGGTCATTCTTGGTTGGTGCTGGCCCCTTTTATAACCGGAGAAAAAAATGGAGGACGCGTAACGCTCCTCACTTGTGCATTTCTCAGTGGAACTGCTCTGGCGTGCCTGGCATTAGGTGCCAGTCTTGGAACAATTTCACAATTCGTACCTGTGTATATGGGTGCTTGGGTGGAAGGCGGAACATCTGCAATTCTCATTGTCCTTGGCGCAATGCTTATATATAATCCACAATTGCTGCATAAGCACGAACATGATCACAAGCACGATGAGCATCATGGTTGCTGTCAGGCGCACGAACACCAGCAGAGTCATGGAAGTAAGATGGGCTTCCATAAGCATAAGGGCTCAATATTTCTCCGTAAAATCAAAAAATTGACAGCTAATCCCAATTGGTTGCCCCTGGCTTTATTCGGCATCGGTTTTGTCAATATGATAATACCTTGTCCAACGGCTGCTGTTATGTATGGCTATGCACTTAATGCAGGGAGCACTCTTACAGCGACTCTGGTCTTTGGGACCTATGCGGTTTCCACGGCGATTGCCGTAGGGGGAGTTATATTTTTAATATACAAAGCAAACAGTATGGCAAAGTCACTTCAAAAAGATTGGGTAGAACCGCTGGTCATGCGGCTCTCTGGAGGTGTCATTGTAATTTTTTCTGCATATGGCCTCTATCAAGTTTCAGTATAATCCACCATCTCGGGGTGATCGAATGAGCTTGGAAACACTTTCTCGGCAATTAGCTGAATTCTACGACAAAATGTCTTCCTGGGAACACTCTGTAGTCAAAGACAGTGGATTATCTCCAGCCCAGATGCACGCTGTCGAAATTATTGGTCACCATCAAGACATGAGGATGAAGGAACTGGCGGAACGGCTCGGAGTAACAACAGGAACCCTTACTGTCGGAGTGGACAAACTCGAGAAATTGGGTCTTGTTGAACGCAAAGCTCACGAAAAAGATCGCCGTTCATGGTTAATCGTTTTAACCGGGGAAGGGAAAAAGATGTACGAGGAACACCATAAATTGCATCAACAATTCACTAATGAAATTTCACGTGATCTCACCCTTGAGCAGATTGAAATTCTTACGGAAGAGCTCGGTATGATTTTGAAAAGAATATAGAAATAAAGTGATGTGACCTTCACGGGCAAGCAGTATGATCTTGTTGCCGAACTCGGGATTGGTTGGATCAGTTTCTTACAAAATGTAACCATCAGCAAAAAAACAGCTATTTCCCCTTCGGGCGAGCCTGGCAGGCTCATGTAGATCGTTATCATGAGCTCGCGATAGATCACTACAGCTTCGCTCGAGATGCCTGGTCCATAACCTGACAGACTCGTGAAATATCCGATCTAGACCTGAATGCATCGGTTTTTCAGGCTACGATGAGGGCTGGCCGGCGAATGCCCCCCCTGCGGGTCTGTTATCACCTTTGTCAAAATCAGAGCGTAATACGAGTCGGTTCAAATGAATTAAATATATGTTATCATAATATATTTATGGAATATGTTTGTAAGAATAAAAATTTATAGGA
Organism: Desulfobulbaceae bacterium; assembly: GCA_016278675.1. Taxonomy (GTDB): domain Bacteria; phylum Desulfobacterota; class Desulfobulbia; order Desulfobulbales; family Desulfocapsaceae; genus Desulfopila_A. The sequence continues at coordinate 18,940 of JADQBJ010000067.1, forward strand.
AAGTCGGCAAAAATAGGATAGGTTGTTAGGACTTGAGTAAGTTAAGAGAGGGTTTATGCCCCGACCCTAGCCTGTCTGTAAACAACTAAGATGACAAGACCTCCTCCATCTGATTCAGGCACAAGCCTGGTCACTCTCAATGAATTCTTGCATTCCCTGCAGAGAATTTTTAAAATTGCAATCTATTACCCCACTGGTCACGTCATTCTCGACAAAGCAACCATACGTTTCATGGAATTGCTCAATCAGCTGGCAGGAGAAAATCCTTCGGTGACGCTCTGCATTTATCACAACACCATCATATTTGAGGGTGTTGAGTTGAACTGTGACGAACTCTTTGTGAAAGATTTCAATGCGCTGTTTTCAACTCTCGGAATATCTGCTGTTTCGATCAGCCGGTACGCCTCCATGGAAGAGATCCATAAGTTCGTTAGGTTAATCTCGGCCTACAAGGCGAAGATTCTCAGAGCAAAACAATTTACGCCGGTCGAAATTACAGATCTGCCTCACTCGATCGAGATAGAGCAGAAAGTATTTCTTGCCCGGACGGGGCGATCTTTATCTGGAGATGATCCTGACTCGGTTGAGAATCTCAATTCATTTGTCGAATCTCTTTTAAAGTATGGACTGAGTCAAACACAAATAGAACAATGCAGAACTCTGCTTGATACCCTTCCACAACAATTGACAGCAAGCGGCATCGATACAGGGGAACTTCCCAGAGCATCCTGGGATGATGTTGCCAATCTTCTGATTCGCACAGTAAAAGGGAAAGACAGTGGGGATACGAGAGAAATAATAACCTCGAAATCGCATGCCAATATTAATGCTCTAGCGGCAATATTGAGAAAGCTGGAACTGGAAACTCACGATGAAAAGTCTCGAGAAGCGATCAACATGCTGGTTTCCATCATAAAAAAGCCACTAGCTGAAACAACTGATGCCGCTACTGTTGATGAAAAAATTATCCGTAAACAATTCCCCGACAAGCCAGTTATCAGCATCGCTCAGGTTCAGGAATTTACCACGGGACAGAGGCTCAATCCCAAAATCCTAGTCAAGATCCCGGAATCCCGGCAGACGAATGAGACACTGTCGATACTAATGCAGCTTGCCTCCTTTGACCAAACGCTCCCCAACCAAATCAGGATGCAACAGCTTTTCAGGGAAACACTCTCAGCGACACTCTCAGACAAAATTTGGGCAATCCTCAGTAATGGGCTCCGATCCGTTGCCGGGACAGGAAACCATGCCAGGCTCGCTTCCACCATCCGCCTTCTAACTGACCCCCTCCGCCGCTCAGCTTACGGCAATACCCTTCACCTCTTTCAGCAAACCTTGAAGGTTTGCGATAATAAAGACAGTATCTTCTTTTGGCCGTACTTGGTCAACGAAATCCTGGTGGAAGGAAGCAGTAAAGATACGTTGAGTTATCACACGCTGTGCCTTCGTGCTGCACGCCTGACAAACGATGAGATGACGGCGGGCCTGCCCCGGCTCCGTTCCCTCGAGGCCTTTCAGGAGAAAAATATAGCCTCGGATATATTTAATGCGGTAAGCCCCGTCTGCTATCCTTTGTTCGCCTTCCTTCTCAAAACGGAAATTGAACGTTATGTGGGGGAGCGTGTCCTCAGCGGGTTGCGCCATAATCCCAGAGATTGGCTGATTAAAGCAGTAGCTCCGCTTCTCGATCTTTCCAGGCAGCAGGACAAACTCTTTCTTTACTCTTACCTGCGTCAGGCCGCGCAGAAAAGATTTACAGGTCCACTGAATAAAACAGCTGGAGCGATAATCGCGGCCTCTTTGCCTCTTCTTCCCCAAAGCAGAAGAAATGAGAACTGGGTTATTGACACCATTGAAGCAATGGTCCGGCTTCCCGACGAAAAAACTATTGAAGTACTCAGGCAGATATCAGGTGGCAAGAAGCTACTCTTTATCCCGGAATGGCCCGGCGCGTGCCGAACGGCAGCCCAGAATGCCCTGAAGGCAACCCAGAGTCGTTGAAAACTGTCTATCATGTATGATAATCTAAATAATCTGCTGATTCTTCTCTGCAGAACCATTTCCACGAGAAGGCTCTATTTTACAGACCATCCCAAAGTTAAAGCACTCTCGAATGATTTTATCGAAAAGCTGATAGGTTTTTGCCGGGAAGCCCGCATTGAAAAACTGTTTATCGGTATAATTGAAAAAAATCTGGTCTTTGAGGGGAAAAATCTCGTCGGCCCCAGCATCGTTGGCCGACAGCTGATTCTTTTTGCAGAAAAACTTCAGTGTGGAGGCTTTTCCTTTACCGACAAAACTACGGTCGCGGAATTTAGTGCTCTCCTTGATTTAACAACCGATCTAAAACAGCCCACGGATAGTCTTAAATTATCTCGTCAGCTGCTTGCCGCCAAAAGTATCCACAACATTGAGATAGCAGGGCACTACTCAGGACCGTCAGGGTCTTTGGGCCGCGATCAGCAGGTCTGGCAGGGTCAGGACAACAGTGATTTTATTCACTCTCCCACTCTTATCTACCAGGCGCTCTTCGATGCCGTGGCGCAAGCTCATGGAGATGTTGCCGGCGGCAATGATATCGATATTGACAATACTCGTTCGGTCAGCGAATATATGCTTCATTTCACCCGGGCACAGTTCTCGGATCTAATGCAGCACGTGTATTACCCCGACTATGACGGCTATACCGTCGGCCACTCGGTTCGTGTGGCGGCCCTTGCCGTTTTTTTGGCCCACTCCTTTAAGTGGGAAGAGGAGGTCTTGCTCGCCATAGGAACTGCGGGGCTGCTTCATGATATTGGTAAAAGCCGCATAGCAGAAGAAATACTCTATAAACCGGGTAAGCTCAATAAGGAAGAGTATGATGTTATAATGCATCATTCCCAAATAGGAGCAGAGATTCTCCTTGGCCAGAAAAACACCACGCCTCTCGATATATCAGCTGCCTGGGGACATCATATCAGAAATGATGGGTCCGGCTATCCGGAACAACCTGAATGGGCTGTCCGGCACCCGCTCACGTCGTTGATCCAGATATGCGATGCCTTCGAGGCCTTGACGGCAGTGAGGCCTTACAAGCCGGTCCTCTCCCCGCATATGGCCTACAGTATTATGTTGACTGACAAGGGTGGGTTTCATCCCTCTCTTCTGGCGTCTTTTATTAATGCAATCGGCATCTATCCACCGGGCAACAAGGTCCGGATATCGGATGGAACATCTGGCATTGTGATATCGACAGGACAGAAGGTGGAAAGACCGGAGGTAAACATCACCCATGATCAGAACGGTAGCGTAATAACGGCGGAAGACCAGTATGTGCTGAAGCTGTCGGCTGAAAAAAACAGGCACCTCCATGTCGAAGAAATACTCCTCGGACAAGAGTGATGGCATCACGATAGGCACCCGTCCCGGCATGAACTCCGACTTCTAGAATGCCCGAGATGCCCGTCACGATAAATAGTATTCCCGCAGAGCGGTGAAAAGAAATAAGTTCCTTATGATTAATAAGATAGGGGGGGGATTTGTGGAAATGTTAGGCAGGTCCTGTATAGAGACCACTCGTCATCAGGCCCAAGGTACTTTCCTCTTTTTGGGAGACAATCTCATAGCCGACTTCGACTGGCAAAAGCGGATGCCTTTCTTTCAGGTCCACAGCTATGGTGTTCCCCGGGAAGAGGTACAGGGGTTACTGAAAAGACTGCAGCAAATTGAAGAACGTGTGGCCACGCCCGACATCATCCTCATCATGACAGGTATCAACAATGTCATTGCTGAGGATTACACCTTTGTCGACCAGATTCGCAGAATTGTCATACGGCTCAGTAACACTTATCCTGACGCTGAAATAATTGTTAACAGTCTGCCCAATATCAAAATCTCCTTTCTGGTGGATAGAGCCATCCATCATCTTAATGCCGATATCAACAAGATGACCAGGCAAACCGGTTGCTGCTATCTAGCCAATTTTGCTGGTCTTTCGGAGCAAGATGCCGATATTTTTGAGAAAGACGGAATCATGCTCACCCCTAAAACTTATGACAGGTGGGCGCGATCCATACTTGAATATGTTGCATTTTTAGTGGAGGGATAATTCTCTCGTATCGGCGGGGACTAGATATCATGGTTACCACATAAGCAAAATAGACCTGCCTTCCTTGCAAACGTGG
>JADQBJ010000057.1:0-23022 GCA_016278675.1 Desulfobulbaceae bacterium
ACCCGTGAAAAGAGCAGTCCCGACCTTGAGCTGAGGATTAGGGGTAATCAGGAAACTTTTTATGAGTCCATCATTCAAGATAATCTCGTAAAAAGTTGGTACGTGGAAGATCGGGCTTTCTCGAAGTCGGAGTTTATGCCCGTACGGGTGCTTATCGCGACGCCATCATTCGAGAAGATCGGAAATCTCGTCCTGAGTGAGCAGGGATTGAAGGTTTTGCTGTCTTCTGTCCAGATTGCTTCTTCTCTCACCCTTACGCCGGTCGACACCCAGCCGCGCATTAGTGATGGAGCGCAGCCAGCCGCGCAGTGATTTCCGCCGGCCTTTAGAATCATTGCGAAAATCATGACGGCGCTCTTCACTGCGGCGCCTATCCACGTTTTGACGTCTTTCGCGGTTTTGGCGTCGTTCCACAAAGCCTGGGGTTCCGGGAATATTTTTACTGCGGCTTTTTTTTTCCATATCTAATCCAGCTGATTGGAAACTGAATGGCTTCAGCGGTGAGAAAAATTAATGATGCTCATAGCATATTTGCTGACGAGATGCTACCAACTTATTCCCGGGAATGCAAGCCGCATATCTGCAGGTAATCTCATAAAGACAGAGAGATAGGCTCTGGTTTTCAAAATGATCAGAACCTTACTAAACAGGGGGTTATCCGGTAAGAATATATTTGGAATATGATTCTGTCGGGGAGTGCTGAAAAAAAGCTGCAACATCAAAAATCAAGGTAACGTCATAGCGTATCGGCAGGCAATGGGGGATAATCATATTCCGCAGGCTTCGCTTTCCGGATCTGCAGCTCATCGATATATTGCCGTAAAATAGAGCAGCCTTCGCTGCTGATCTTATTGAATTCAATGCCGGAAATATACCAATTGTCTGCCTGGTGTGAATGAACGGGCTTCCCCAGGAGATCCACCAGATTATCTTCTATGGCGAGGGTGATAACCAGTGACTTATCCATGGGAACTTTTCGGGATGTTTCAAGTTTTATCCCTTTGACGCTGATATCAAGAGTCCGTCCCATGGAATATTCACCTTCGTTGCCTGATTTGTCGATGATCTGATAATCCAGCAGCTGAAGTGAGTCCCGTCGTTGAAATCTTCTTTTCTCATTCGGCGTCATGGTGTCGCTCCATTTTTTTACCGCACTTTGGGATGCGATGCTATTGTCGTCCTTCATTTTCGATGGAAATTGTGCAGAACCAAACCATCCCCGTGTCTTTTATAATAGCACTTTTGCCATACCGATTTGTAGGAAAAAAGAAAAACAACCCACCATTAACATGGCCTGCCGGGTTGACAAAGAGGGCCGGATTCATTTTAATAGGGGCGTCGAAAATGAAAAGTTCTCCAAAGTCTGTTGATCATAATGAAAAAAAATTCCAGAAACAGCCGGACAACACATACCCCTTTTTTTACCAGCAGGCTAGACAGGCGTTCTTTCCTGGCTGCATCAGCCTGTACCGCAATTGGCTTAATTTTGCCCAAACCTGTCCTTGCCGCAAAAGTGGTGAGCAGGCCTCTGCGCTTCTACAATATCCACACCAGGGAACGAATGGTGGTGGATTATACACCGGGATCATATGGCGGCTCCGTACGTCAGGCTCTGGAGTACTTTCTGCGTGATTTTCGCACGGGGGAGATGCACACTCTCGACGCGCAGCTGTTTGACAGTCTCTATGCCATCCAGGATAATTGTGAGGTGCAGACTTCTTTTGAGGTTATCTCAGGATACAGATCTCTCTCAACCAATGAGTTTTTGTGGAAAACCAGTAGTGGAGTTGCTCGCAACAGCCTGCATATGCAAGGGCGGGCGCTCGATATCAGGGTAAACGGTCTTGCCACGAAGACCCTGCGTGATCTTGCACTGAACCTGCATCAGGGCGGTGTCGGCTTCTATCCCAGGTCCGATTTCGTACATCTTGACACCGGAGGGAAGAGAAGCTGGTAGATCCGCTTCAGGTAATATAGAGTTTCGAGATTGCTTCAGCTTCATCGGAGAGGCGGCGGCAGAGTCTGTCGGGGTGTATGACCCGGGCCATGGAGCCGTACTGCAGAATTTTCATGACAAGCTCTCTGTCGTCATTTACCGGGAGGTGCAGCAGAATTCCCTCCTCTACTTCTTCGACAATCTGTTCTCTGTGCCAGCGTTGATGTCGCACCAGCTCCGCAGCGGTTGAGGTGAAAAGGATGGTGGCGTTAAACAGCGGCTTCCCCTTGAAGATACCAAAGGCGGAGTTGAGATAGCTGGAGTAATTATCCTCGCTCTCCCGCCTGAAAACCTCCTTCTGCAGCGTCGCTTTGCCGATGCGGGCGATATGAAAGACTCTGATGTCACCTCGCAACCGGCAAAAGGCCAGGATGTACCAGCGTCCCTGATAGCAGATCAGGCGCAGCGGCTCCAGTTCTCTCTCGCTTTCCCGGGCCAGGGCCGATCTATAGTCGATCTTGAGCACCCTTTGTTTGACGGTTGCCTCTATGATTTTATCAAAAATCGCAGGTTGAACCGCCTCTACTTCCACCCATTCACAATGAATCGCCTCGACCAGTCTGGAGTACTCCGGAAAAACCAGTTGGGAGAGCCGTTTTTCCAGGGAACGGACTTCAGGCAAATCCCCCAGTCCTGTCTCATCGGCTATTTTTCCCAGCATTCCAAGAAGAAAGACGATCTTCGGGCTTTGCTCAAAAGGCAGCCCAAAACCGTTTTCCGTGTAGTAGAAACCGTTTTTTCGTTGATCAAAGGCGATGGGAGCTAAAAGTCGATCGCGCAGATAGGCGATATCGCGGCGGGCGGTGGCGAGCGATACTTCAAATTGCTCGACGAGTGTTTTGGCGTTAGGGTAACGGTCGTCTTTGAGCTCTTCGTGAAAATGATAGACGCGTTCAAGAAGGCTCATGATAGTGGCTGAGACATTATTTGGATTGCCGGCGATGCTTCACCGGTAAAATCTTCAATTGTTCCCGATATTTGGCTACGGTGCGGCGGGCAATTTTAATATCGAATTCCGCAACAAGTTTTTCCGAGATGGCGTTATCGCTGAGAGGCTTGTGCTTATCCTCTTCCTGAATCATCTGTCGTATTCGGGAGCGGATAGATTCAGCTGCAAAAGAATCACCGCCTTCTCTGGGGATGGCGGTTGAGAAGAAATATTTCAACTCATAAATACCCTGGGGCGTATGCACATACTTATTCGAGGTTACCCGGCTGATGGTGGACTCGTGCATTTCAATATCTTCGGCAACATCTCTCAAAATAAGAGGCCTGAGGTGGCTGGGGCCATGCTCGAAAAAGTCATACTGAAAGCGGAGCAGGCTTTCCATTACCCTGTAAATCGTCTTTTGCCGCTGCTGGATTGACTTTATAAACCATTCCGCACTCTTCAGCTTTTCGTTTATATAATTTTTAGAATCCTTCTGCAGAGAGTCGTTTGAATTGAGAAGATCCTGATAATACGATGAAAGTTTAAGTTTAGGCAAATCGTCGTCATTGAGACGTATGACATATTCTCCATCGATCATGCGAACATAGACATCAGGAACGATATAGTTGGTGTTGTCGTTGGAATAGGGCAGCCCGGGAAAGGGTGTGAGTTCACTGGTAATGTAGTCGATGGCGCGTACTATTTCGCTGCGTTTATGTCCGGTGGCCTTAACCAGGGCCTTGTAATTCTTGGTCTGCAGCAGAGGCAGGTGGTTCTTGACGATGGCCGCGGCGAGGCTTTTGGCCATCCCCTTTCTTTCCAGCTGGAGATAGAGGGATTCGCTGACATCACGTGCTCCGATTCCGGGTGGATCAAGATCCTGGATGACCTCAAGGACATACTCGACTTGGTCGATATCCGAGTCGGTCTTTTCAATGATGGTTTCGACATCGGTTTCGAGAAAGCCGTAGCGGTTGAGATTGCCGACGATAAATCGGGCAACATCCCATTCATCGGGCTCCAGGTTGCAATGAGCAAGCTGCCATTGCAGATAAGCGGATAGCCCGGGTTTTTCGGAGATAAAGTCGAACTGAGAGGGCGCATCGGCAGGCGGCGTTTCCCGGGAAAAGGAAAAATTGCTGTCGAAATTGTTGGCATAATCGGACCAGTTGGTCTCCGCGGGAATATCACTTGCAGAAACCCGTTCAGTGAAATCGGATTCCCGTCCCGGTTCGGAAGTTTCAAAGGTTGAGGAAAGGCCATGGGCAAGCTCGCCTGCATCAAAGGCACCAATATCCTCTTCCAGTGCGGGATTCTGCTCTATTTCCGCACGCAGCGCCTGAGTAAGTTCAAGCCGGTTTAACTGAAGAAGCTTGATGGCTTGACGCAGCTGCGGCGTCATCACAAGTTTTTGTACAAGCTTTAGTTGTTGTCGAAGTTCCAGCGCCATAATTATTGCTTACATGTGGAAATTTTCACCAAGGTACATCTTGCGGGCAACCTCGCTCTCAACAATATCATCGGCAACTCCGCTGGTTAAAATCTGACCGGAATTCATGATATAAGCAAAATCGCATACCTGCAGGGTTTCCCGAACATTATGATCCGAGATAAGCACCCCCAGTCCTTTGTCCTTGAGTTTTCTGATAATTTTCTGCAAATCGGTTACTGCGAGCGGGTCGATACCGGCAAATGGTTCATCAAGCAGGATAAAACGCGGCCTGGTGGAGAGGGCCCGCATGATTTCCACCCGGCGCCGCTCGCCGCCGGACAGGGCATGCCCCTTGTTGTTGCGTAGATATTCTATGCCCAGATCAGCCATCAGCTCATCGATTCTGTTGTTGATCTCGTTTTTTGCAAGTCCCAGCGGCTCGAGGATGATGCGTACATTCTCCTCAACCGTCAGTTTCTTGAAAACCGAAGGCTCCTGAGCCAGATAGGAGATACCCTTAAGGGCCCTTTTGTGGATGGGCAGGTTGGTAATGACCTCTCCATCCAGCAGGATGTTGCCCTCATTGGGTCGAATAAATCCGGCAATCGAATAGAACGATGTGGTTTTCCCGGCACCGTTGGGCCCAAGCAGACCGACGACAACGCCGGTTTTCACCTGCAGGCTGACGCCGTCGACAACCGTTCTGCTGCCGTACTTTTTCTTTATCTTTTTGGTCTCCAGTAGGGACACAATGTTCTCCTTGAACGATTAGATGGCTAGATAAAAAGTTCGATATACAAGGCGCAGTGTTTTTGGCAGGTCTTCGACTATACAAGTAGTATGTCGAAGGACTGCCAAAAATCTGCAACGCCGGAGATCGGGCTTTCTCGAAGTCGGAGTTTATGCCCGTACGGGTGCTTATCGCGACGCCATCATTCTTCCAGAATAGTCATATTGACCCGGCCGGATTTTTCGGTGGTTGCCGCTTCATCCCCTTCGATACGCGTTTTACCCCCGTAGACCTCGGATTGTCCTGTCTCGAGATCATAATCTATTCTTTCGCCCTGCACCATATTCTGGCCTTTGTAGGCCTTGGCATTGCCAATGAGCTGAACCAGGTTCTTTTTGGAAAAATAGTGCATGGTTTCCGATGTGCCCAGCCACTCCTGGCTGGTAACTTCGACATTGCCCTTGCAGATTATTTTCTCCACCTGCTGTGCGTCTTTGCCGGCACTTTTCGGGCCTGTCTTCATTTCGTCTTCAATGTAGAAAATCGTCATTTCATCGGAACGTATGCGCACATCCCCCTGGGTGGCATCCACGTTTCCGGAAAATACAACCGTTTGCGATTTTTCCACGGCAGTCATCTTGTCCGCTTCTATCTGTATCGGCTGCTCCGCTGCAATGCAGACAGAAGTGCCAAGCAGCAGGAAAAACAGCGCTGCGCCCGCATAATTCATGTATAAAAAGAGAGTTCTCATGGTCTTCATAAAATTCGTCTCCGACGATAAAGTCATGGTTTAATGCAATTACCAGGCCTGTTATACCTTAATAGGTTTTCAAAGTAAAGGAAAGGGATGTTTCTCAGCCCGGAAGAAGTACTTTACTAAAAGAGAACGAAAAAGTAGAATGCTATGGAACAGATAGGCTGTTTTTGTCATCTAATATCCTGAATTTTCAAGGCAAGTTTTTTTCATTTTCCAGCCGGAGCAGGTATCTTTTAAGGTGTTGGAATCCAGCGGAAATGCTTGATGCTGCAAGGCATTTATTGCCATGAAAAAATATTTCCAGGGAGTGTGATTGCAAACCCTCAACTTGCTATCGAGGACGAGTATGCAGGAAAGTATAGAACGGGCCAAGGTTCTTATCGAATCTCTGCCCTACATGCAGGAATTCAGACATAAGACGGTGGTCATTAAATATGGCGGTCATGCCATGGTCGATGAGCACCTGAAAAAGCAGTTTGCCCTGGATGTTATTTTGATGAAGCATATCGGCATCAATCCGGTGATCGTGCATGGCGGCGGCCCCCAGATCAATAAGTTTCTGGAGCGGCTCGATATCAAGGCCAACTATGTCCAGGGCATGCGGGTAACCGATGGTGAAACCATGGACGTTGTCGAAATGGTTCTGGTGGGTAAGGTCAACAAGGAGATTGTCGGTCAGATCAATCATTGCGGCGGCAAGGCGGTCGGCCTGTCGGGGCGTGATGGCGATCTGGTCTGCGCCCGCAAGCTCCAGGTCAGCAAAACGGTGGCAGACAATGCCCCGCCCGAACTCATCGATCTCGGCAGAGTCGGACAGGTCACCGCTATCAATCCCAGCGTGCTGCGAAGCCTTGAGCGTGAGGAATTTATTCCCGTCATTGCACCTGTCGGCGTTGGGGAAGACGGCCAGGCCTTCAACATCAACGCCGATCTGGTGGCCTCCGCCATTGCCGGAGAGCTGAAGGCGGCCAAGCTGATTCTCCTCACCGACGTTGCCGGGGTCAAGAACAAAGAGGGCAAGCTGCTGACCACTATCAGAAAAGGCGAATTGGAAAAATTCATCAGCGACGGCACGGTAGCCGGCGGCATGATTCCCAAGGTAAGGTGCTGCGCCGAGGCACTTGCCAATGGCGTGGTCAAAACCCATATCATCGACGGTCGTGTCGAGCATGCAATTTTACTGGAGATGTTTACCCGCGAAGGCGTGGGGACACAGATAATAGAATGAGCGAAGCAAACGATATACAAAGCAGAAATGAAGCGGTATTTGTCAATAATTACCTGCGCTATCCCGCGGTCATGGTCAAGGGTGAGGGGTGTGTCCTCTATGATGAAAAGGGCAGGGAGTACCTGGATTTTCTCGCAGGTATTGCCGTTTGCGCTTTGGGGCACTGCCATCCCAAGGTCACCGAGGCGGTCTGCAGACAGGCCGGAGAACTGGTCCATTGCTCCAACCTCTACTATACCCGGCCGCAGACTGAACTTGCCGAGCTTCTGGTCGCCAATTCCTTCGGCGACAAAGTGTTTATGTGCAACAGCGGCGCGGAGGCCAATGAGGCTGCCATCAAACTGGCGAGAATCCATGCCGCCAAGGAGCGCTATCAGATCATCAGTCTTGAGGGTTCCTTTCACGGCAGGACCCTGGCGACAGTCGCAGCCACCGGACAACCCAAGTTTCATGCCGGATTCGAGCCATTGCCGGAGGGCTTCGTCCACGCCCCGTTTGGCGATCTGCAGGCTTTAAAGGATCTCATATCCGAGACGACCTGTGCCATCCTCTGCGAACCCGTCCAGGGCGAGAGCGGCGTGCGTCCGCTGACCAGAGAGTACCTCGCCGCCGTCAGGGAGCTCTGCGATCAACACGGCCTGCTGCTCATCTTCGATGAAGTACAGACCGGCATGGGGCGGTGCGGGACTCTGTTTGCCTATGAACAGACAGGGGTTGTTCCCGATATTATGACTCTTGCCAAAGGTCTCGCCAACGGCTTGCCCATCGGTGCCATGGTGACCACCAGGGAGCCGGCGGCAGCATTGGCGCCCGGTACTCATGCCACCACTTTTGGCGGTAATCCGGTAGCGGCTGCAGCCGGTGTCGCCACCATGAAGGTCATGCTCGAACAGGGTTTTCTGGAAGGCGTGCGGCAACGGGGAGCGTATCTGCACGATCGGCTTCTTCAACTTGTGCCGCGTTTCCCGGATCTGTTGGCGGGAGCCAGAGGAGCAGGGATGCTGCAGGCGCTGGTTCTCTCCGAACAGGGGGTTGCCAGGGGAACGGAGATTGTCAATGCCATGTTTGCCCGCGGCTTTCTCATCAACTTTGCCGGCAATTGCGCCCTCCGCTTTGCTCCACCTCTTATTGTTGCCAGGGAGCAGATAGACGAAATGATCGAGGAGCTTGCCGACTTGCTGGAGGAAATGTCAGGAAAATAAAGAAAAGGGAAAAAAAGATCGACTCCGCCGGACTTGAATTCCTTTGCAAATCGCCTCTTTTTTTTGTAGTTATAAGAGTTTTCTCCCGGGAAAAGTGAGCGCAGAATCCGGGAGAGCAGGAATTTTGCGGAAGACTGCCTTTCCAATCCGGATTAAAAGTGATCAATATGCCTAAACATTTACAGTCTTTAGAGGACTTTAGCAGAGAAGAGCTGCAGACCTTTCTGTTCCGGGCAGCGGTATTGAAAGACGAACGGAAAAAGGGAGTTCTGCACCGGCAGCTCGAAGGAAAAACCATAGGGCTTGTTTTCGAAAAACCCTCCACCAGGACGCGAGTGTCTTTTGAAGCCGCCATGTACGGTCTCGGCGGTCGGGTTATTTTCCTCTCCGCGCGCGACACCCAGCTGGCCAGGTCGGAACCCTTGAAGGATATGGCCCGGGTGATGTCCCGTTATGTCGACGGCATGGTGATCAGAACATTCGGTCAGGAAGTTGTGGTCGAGCTCTCAGAGTACTCCACGGTTCCGGTGATCAATGCCCTCACCGATCTTCATCACCCCTGCCAGGTGCTCAGCGATGTAATGACCGTCATTGAATGCAAAGGGTCCCTCGATGGTCTGAAAGTAGCCTGGATCGGCGACGGCAATAATATGGCGAACTCCTGGATTCAGGCGGCGTCCATCCTGGGTTTCGAACTGGCGCTGGCCTGTCCGCAGGGATATGAACCGGATAAAGGCATACTGGAGAGGGCGTTGGCCGCGGCCACAAAGCCGATCACGCTGCTGCACGATCCGCAGGAGGCTGTTGCCGGAGCCGATGTCATCAATACCGATGTCTGGGCCTCCATGGGCCAGGAGAAGGAGCAGCAGGAACGGCTCAAGATTTTCAGTCCCTTTCAGGTCAATGCGCAGCTGCTCGCCAGGGCACCTGCAGAGGCGGTGGTCCTTCATTGTCTGCCGGCGCACCGGGAAGAGGAGATTACTGCCGAGGTTCTAGAATCAAAACGGTGTGTCGCTTTTGACCAGGCCGAAAACAAAATGCATATGCATAAGGCTATACTGGAGCTGCTGCTCGCCGGTGGCAGCCATTAGTACCTTACTCCTGAGATTCTCTCATAAAAATAGAAGAAACTGGAAGGTACGTTAAAGGCAAAAAAGAATTTAATTACCAATAAAGCCAAAGAAACTTAATCTTGTGGGCAAATCATCAAGACTTCGCGGAATGACGTTAAAAATTGGCTTTTGTAAAAATCTCAAAGGCAGGCAGCATGGAACTGGCTGAGTTCATTAGTAATTAGAAAAAACTATCAGAGGGATCGCATCCCATCACAATATATTAGGGTTCGAGAGAAATTATGAGCATAGATAAAATTGTACTGGCCTATTCCGGTGGCCTGGATACGTCGGTGATATTGAAGTGGCTGGAAGAGGAATACGGATGCCCCGTCATCGCCTATTCCGCGGATATCGGTCAGCAGGAAGACTGGGATGCCGTCCGTAAAAAAGGACTGGCGACCGGAGCCGAGAAGGTGATCATTTCCGATCTGAAAAAGGAATTTGTCGAGGACTACATTTTTCCGGCATTCCGCGCCAACGCCATCTACGAGGAGACGTACCTCCTGGGAACATCGATTGCCAGGCCGCTGATCAGCAAGGAGCAGGTGCGCATCGCCCAGGCCGAAGGGGCCGATGCGGTAAGCCATGGCGCCACCGGCAAGGGGAATGATCAGGTGCGTTTCGAGCTGGCCTACATCGGCCTCGACCCCAGCCTGAAAATCATCGCACCGTGGAGAACCTGGGATCTGAATTCCCGCCAGAAACTGGTGGAATTCGCCAAGACCCATAATATCCCGGTACCGGTCACCAAGGAAAAGCCCTACAGTTGTGATGAGAATCTGCTCCACATCAGCTATGAAGGCGGTATTCTGGAAAACCCATGGTCGACGCCGGATGAGGCCATGTTTCAGATGACCGTCTCTCCGGAAAAGGCTCCGGACAAGGCTACCTATCTGGAGATCGAATTCGAAAACGGCGACCCGGTGGCACTCGACGGAGAAAAGATGGAGCCGCTTGCGCTTTTTACCAGACTGAACAAGCTTGGCGGAGCCAACGGCATCGGCCGCCTGGATATGGTGGAAAACCGCTTTGTCGGCATGAAATCCCGCGGCGTCTATGAAACACCGGGCGGTACAATTTTACGAAAGGCCCACCGCGACCTGGAGACCATCACTCTGGACAGGGAGGTCATGAAGATCCGTGACTCCCTTATCCCGAAGTACAGTGAGCTGATCTACAATGGCTTCTGGTTCTCTCCGGAGAGAGAGTTGCTGCAGAAGCTCATGGACGAGACCCAGAAGACCGTCAACGGCACGGTCCGTCTCCGACTGTACAAGGGCAACTGCGTACCGGTGGGCAGAAAATCCGAGCAGTCGCTTTATCAGGAGAGCTTCGCCACCTTTGAAGAGGACAATGTCTACGATCAGGGTGACGCCACCGGGTTTATCAGACTTAACGGCCTGCGCCTGCGCATTCAGGCATTACAGAAAAAATAACCCGACCCCGGATAAGCCCGATACGTGCCGGGTTGGTCGTCGAGTTTTTTTTTATTTTTTCTAAAACAACCACGATAATGGAGAGATGGGCTTGTGAAAAGTTCGATATATTAGGCGTAGTATTTGAAATGGCGATTCGGCAGTACGAGTGGTACGGCGAATCGTCGTTTCAGATCTACAACGACGTAGATCGAGCTTTTACGAGTCCATCATGAGACACCTAGGAGTAAAGCACCGACCATGAGCAAAGAAAAACCAACAGGATCCGAGAAATTATGGGGCGGCCGCTTTGCCGAGGCAACGGCCCACTCCGTAGAGGCCTTTACTTCTTCGATTCAGTACGATTCACGGCTCTATTCCTATGACATTGCCGGCAGTAAGGCCCATGCCGCCATGCTGAAAAGACAGGGCGTGCTGACTCAGGATGAACTCGATGCCGTCATCGATGGCCTCAGCACCATCGAAACAGAGATCGACAGCGGCAGCTTCACCTTTAAGAGCGAGCTTGAAGATGTTCACATGAATATCGAGAAGGCCCTGGTGGACAAAATCGGACCCGCCGGCGCCAAGCTGCACAGCGCCCGGAGCCGGAACGACCAGATCGCCCTGGATTTGAAGCTCTACCTGCGCGATCAATGCGACCGCTTTGCCGTCCTGCTCACCGATGGCCAAAAGGCCTGCGTCTCCCTGGCACGCCACTATCTCGGTGATATTATGCCCGGCTATACCCATTTGCAGCGTGCTCAGCCGGTACTGATTTCCCATCATATGCTGGCCTATTACGAGATGTTCGGCCGCGATCGGGAGCGTATTCTCGATTGCAGAAAGCGCATCAACCTCTCTCCCCTGGGCTGTGCCGCGCTTGCCGGAACAGGGCTGCCCATAAACAGGGAAAGCGTTGCCGAAGAGCTGGGATTCGACGGGGTGACGGCCAACTCCATGGACAGCTCGGGAGATCGGGATTTCGCCATCGAATTTGTCAGCTGCTGTGCCCTGATCCAGACCCATCTGTCGCGTATCTCCGAAGAACTGGTGCTCTGGTCCAGCCAGGAGTTTTCCTTCGTCGATATCTCCGATAAATTCTGTACCGGCTCATCGATCATGCCGCAGAAGAAAAATCCGGATATTCCGGAGCTGATTCGCGGCAAAAGCGGCAGGGTTATCGGCAGTCTGATGACGCTCTTCACTCTGCTCAAAGGTCTGCCCCTCACCTATAACCGTGATCTTCAGGAAGACAAGGAACCGGTCTTCGATGCGGTGGACACCGTTTCCGCCTCGCTTTCCATAATGGCTGAGCTGCTCGGCAATCTCCGCTTTAATACTGAGAGAATGAAGAAGGCAACCCAGACCGGTTTTATAACGGCAACCGATCTCGCCGATTATCTGGTCATGAAGAATGTGCCGTTCCGTGAAGCTCACGGGATTGTGGGCCGGGCAGTGGCATTTTGCATCGAAAAGGGCTGTGAGCTTGAAGATCTTCAGCTCGATGATTTACAGAAATTTTCACCGGCAATTGGTGAAGATGTCTATGCGGTTCTTTCCGTGGACGGTTCGGTCAACAGCAGGTTATCCACGGGTGGAACGGCTAGGAAGAGGGTAGAGGAAGCTATAGAGAAAGCTGAAAAACAACTAGGAATGGTATAATGAAATTAAGGAAATCAGGTATTGCCGGATCACTTCTGCTGGTTGCTGCTCTTTCATTTAGCGGAGGCTGCGGATATAAAACTCCCCCGGTTCCGCCCCAGACCGTGGTGCCGAGGGCTATCGAGGATTTGCGCTACACCATGGAAGACGAGGGCGCCCGACTGACCTGGACCTATCCCCAGGAAAAAGTAAATGGCGATACCATCGAAGAGATCCTTTCCTTTCAGTTGTACCGAGCAGAGATACCGCTCGATGATTTCTGCAGTACCTGCCCCATCCCCTTCGGCGAGCCTATTGCTGTCGAAGGTGGCGCTCCGGGAGTAGAACAGCGCAACACCGCCGAGTTCTATTCGGGATTACTGCGTTCCGGCAATAAGTACTTTTTCAAAGTAACTTCGAGAACCAACTGGCTTGCCGAAAGCGAGCCTTCCAATATCGTCTCCTTTGTATTTCACACTCCGGCGGCCGCTCCGCAAGACCTCCGTGCGGCTATGGCCGGAAACAACGTGCGCTTAAGCTGGTCACCGGTGAAGACCCTGACGGATGGAGAGTCCGCGGATCTGCCGCTCAGGTATCAGGTGCAGAAGAGCACGGACGGACAACAGTACAACGACATAGGCGATCCGCTGGAATCGACCACCTACGTCGACAGTGAGGTGGAAAGAGGTAATACCTATTCCTACAGGGTCGAGAGCGCCATGCTGCTCGAGGATGCTCTGGTCGAAGGTTCACTCAGCTCTGCTGTTTCCATAAATGTTACCGATACGGTTCCGCCGCCACAGGTCAGCGGAGTAACCGTAGTTGCCTCCGCCACTAATATCAGGATATTCTGGGATAGTGTCAGCGTCGACGATCTGGCGGGTTACCGGATTTACCGCCGCCTTGCCGACGACAAGGAAAGCAGTAGAGTAGGAGAGGTTGGACCTACCCAGACCATCTACACCGATAATGAGGTGTCCGGCGAGGACAGGGCGTATTATTCGGTCGCTGCCTTTGATCAGGACGGCAATGTCGGAAAGAAATCAGAGGAAGTAACCACCAGGCATTGATCCTGCCGAAACGGGATAAAGGCCCCCAGGTAAGTGTGCGCTGGTCTTAGATTCAAGCGTTATACGGAGCAAACGCGGAGCCAACGCAAAATGGAGTAAACTGGATGGAAAACATCTTTCCCATCGCTTTTACCAAGATGAACGGTACCGGCAACGATTTCCTGATCATCGATCACCGCGATGGGGTTATTCCGGTTGATCGGCAGGCGGAATTCGCCGGCAAGGTATGCAGAAGAATGTTTTCCGTGGGAGCCGATGGGCTTATCCTGATCGAGGATTCGGACAAAGCCGATTTTTGCTGGCGCTTCTATAACTCCGATGGCTCCATGCCGGAGATGTGCGGCAATGGCGCCAGGTGTGCGGCCAGATTTGCCTACCGGGCCGGCATTGCCGACAGGAACATGCGCTTTGAAACGCTTGCCGGAATCATTGAAGCGGAGATCTGTGCAGATGAAGATGTCCGTATCCGCATGACCGATCCTTTCGGGCTGCAGGACGATTTGTCATTAAATATCGGCGGCAGAGAGATGGCGGCATCTTTTATCAATACCGGAGTTCCCCATGCGGTGGTCTTTGTTGACAACGAAGATGCTCCCGTCAAGGAGTGGGGACCGGAAGTTCGTTTTCATCCGATGTTCCAGCCCGATGGCACCAATGCCAATTTCGTCACCATACGCGGACCGGGCGAGATTCTGGCCCGAACCTATGAACGGGGAGTTGAAGATGAAACCAGGGCCTGCGGTACGGGAGCCGTGGCTGCCGCTATCATCGCCTCGATAAAAAAGCATGTCGTATCCCCGGTTGTCGTGGTGACCTCGGGCGGAGACAGGCTGACCATAGAATTTGAACTGAAGAATGGCACCCGCGCTGAAAATGTCTACCTGAAAGGACCGGCACGTATCGTTTACCGGGGAGAATTGACTGCCGAAGCGCTGCTCTAGTTTTCAACCCAACTGAGCTGAATAGGTGCCTTGGCTCTGAGAGATTCACGGATTTAAATACTATAAATTATCATTTATATAAGGTAACTATTCAGGTTAATCCATTTGATCCACATTATTTGACCAACCACCAGTCTGTAACTGTTTAGAGGTAAGCTTAGACTCCGGGTGCGCCATATGTCCATAAGCAGGGCGGTTAGCTATACATTGGGTATGCTGGACGCCCTGATCGTGGACAGGTAAGCGTAGACTCCGGATGGTGTGCTGCTGAATAGTTACTATATAAGTAACATGCACCGCCGGCAACAGAACGGCAGAGATAATAAAGAGGTGAGTATGAAAAAATATAGCGGGGCATTCACAGCGATTGTCACTCCTTTTAAAAACGGCAAAGTCGATGAGCAGGGTTTTATCGACCTGATAGAGTTTCAGATAGCTGCCGGAATTCACGGTCTGGTGCCCTGCGGCACGACCGGCGAATCGGCCACACTGGGCTTCGATGAACATAAACGCGTCATCGAGATAGCGGTGAAAACGGTTAACGGCAGGGTCCCGGTCATTGCCGGAACCGGCGCCAACAATACCCTGGAGGCGATCGAATTTACCGAGAGTGCCAAAGACTCGGGCGCGGATGCGGTGCTCTCCGTGGCGCCCTACTACAACAAGCCGAACCAGCAGGGAATCTACGAGCATTTTAAAGCTGTAGCCGAAGCAGTCGATATCCCGATGTTTCTCTATAATGTTCCCGGTAGAACGGTGGTCAATATCCTGCCGGAAACAGTAGCCCGGCTTGCCGAGATAAAAAACATAATCGGCATCAAGGAAGCCTGTGGAAGCCTCGAGCAGATCAGCGATGTCATCCGCTTCTGCCCCGATGATTTTGTCGTCCTCTCCGGAGATGACTTTACCTCCATGCCCACTGTTTTCGTCGGAGGCCAGGGGGTTATATCCGTTGTTTCCAACCTTGATCCGGCAGGAATGGTGGAAATGATAGAGGCGGCTCTGCTCGGCCATGTAACCACGGCCTGTTCCCAACATTACCGGCTCTTTCCCCTAATGAAGCTGATGTTCAGGAATCCAAGCCCGGCTCCGGCCAAGAAGGGACTGGAACTCATGGGCAAAATTACGGACAGTACCCCACGTCTTCCCATTACCCCGGTCGATGAGGAAACCACCAGATTGTTGAAAGAGGCCATGACCTCGCTGGGGATGCTGTAGAGACTCGGAATAATATCCATTTTATTTCGGTGGATATCTATACTGAGGATGCTTAAAGGGAACAAGGAGAAGGCATGACGAATGTAATTATCGCAGGTGCAGCTGGAAGGATGGGCCGGAAAGTCGCGGCAATGGTTGCCGCACATCCACAGCTCGTTTATACCGCCGCCTTTGAGGCTGAAGGCAGCCCGGATATCGGCAGGGATGCCGGCGAGGCAGCAGGACTCGGCGCCAATGGTGTCGTCATTGCCGAAGGATTGGAGGCGGTGATCGGGCAGGGCGATGTGATCATAGACTTTACCTTCCATAAAGCCACCATGGAGTTCGCCCGTCTTGCCGCCCGCCACAATAAGGCCATGGTGATCGGCACCACGGGATTGACCGGGGAAGAGCTGGCGGAGCTGAAGGAACTTGCCCGCAATTTCCCCTGTGTGCAGGCCCCTAATATGTCGATCTGCGTCAATGTGCTCTTCAAGCTGGTGAAGAAAACCGCGGCAATTTTGGGTGATGACTACAATATCGAAATCGTCGAGGCGCACCACAATAAGAAAAAGGATGCGCCCAGCGGCACCGCCCTGAAGCTTGGTGAAATGGCGGCCGAGGGAGTCAACCGCAATCTCTCCGATGTCGGCGTTTTTGAACGAAACGGCATTATTGGGGAGCGAAGGCCGGAAGAGATCGGCATACAAAGCATCAGGGCAGCCGATATAGTAGGCGAGCACACCGTTTATTTTGCAGGTCCGGGCGAACGTCTCGAACTCACCCACAGAGCACACAGCCGCGATCATTTTGCCAAAGGTGCGGCCACCGCAGCTGCCTGGATTGCCGGACGGCAGCCGGGGATCTATTCCATGTTTGACGTTCTAGATCTCCAGGATCTCTAAAGAGTGATGGCGATGACTTTTTACGAAATTATCAAGTGTAGATTTTGACAAAAACAGCATATATAGGGTTGGGTTCCAACCTCGGAGACGGCCTCCGAACCCTGCAGCAGGCCTGGCGGGAAGTCGGAAAGGCTGCGGAGGTATCCTTGATTTCACTGTCTTCCCCCTATATCTCGGCCCCGGTGGGCATGGAGAGCAGCAATTGGTTTACCAACGCTGTCGGCAGGCTGGAAACCACACTGCCGCCGGAGGAATTGCTCCGTCACCTTATGGAGGTGGAATCGACTTTCGGCAGAAGAAGAGACAATAATATCAAAGGCTATCAGGATCGCACCCTCGATCTGGACATCCTTTATTTTGGTGAAGTGGTGATGCATACCGAGATGCTGACGCTGCCTCACCCCTGTCTCAAAGACCGTCTCTTTGTGCTCAAGCCTCTTGCCGAAGTGGCGCCCGATTACCAGGATCCCGTTGATGGTCTCACTCCCGCTGAAAAACTGGAACAGCTGGAGCGGCAAATGACGGAAGGACATGTGCCCGTGCAGAATATCAGCAGGTCGCAATGGCCCCGGGATGATGTATAGAGTCAACTTTTTTGGCTTACCAGACTGAAGCGTACTTTTGCTAAGACGCACAACATCAGGCTGGCGATGAGCATAAGCGTTGGGCTTCCTAGCGTCAGCGCCAATCTACCGGATTGCCGCATTCGAACTTTGAAAGAGTAAGGTTGGCGGTGAGCCTGGCGAACCTCAACAATTTAAAGTTTCTTTGCAACATTATGGATATATATAGCTTTATTAGGGCATTGTTTTCAAATAGTAGAGCAAAATTACGCTTAATCCGGAAGAACCACTTTTTTGTGGACGCCAGAGCCTCGAATATGTTTGTCAAAGCTGTAATGTCTGGTAAAGTTGGGGTCTGGAGCTGACGATAGAGAAAAGAGCAGCTCCAACAGGTGTTGAAAGCAGAAAGCACAGCTTTATTCATCGCCAAGGCGAAGGAAATATACACGGAGTCAGACCGGAATGAGTCCCGTCAAGCTTATTGTAATCGGCATTCTGCTTTATATCGGGTATCTTCTGATAAAAGGGAGTGTCGGAAAATCGAAGAAGAACAAACAAAATGGTGAGATAAACGGCCCATCCAAGGTTTCGGATGTGCTGGTCGAAGACCCCGTTTGTAAAAAACTTGTCCCCAGGCAGCAGGCAATAACCGCTGAGCATGAGGGCAAGACCATATATTTTTGCAGTAAAGAATGCTGCAACACATTTGCAATAGCCAAAGGAGCTGAGAAATGAAGTTTTTTATAGATACCGCGAACATTGAAGAAATTAAAAAAGGTGTGGAGTGGGGCATGGTTGACGGCGTCACCACCAACCCTTCACTCATTGCCAGGGAGAACAATTCCTTCGAAGAGATTCTCAAGGAGATCTGCAAGATCGTCGATGGTCCTGTAAATGCCGAGGTGGTCAGTCTGGAAGCCGACGGCATGGTGGCCGAAGCAATGGAGCTTGTCAAGATTGACGACAAGATCGTCATCAAGGTGCCGATGATCGTCGAGGGGCTCAAGGCCGTGAAAAGGCTTGCAGCCGATGGCATAAAAACCAACGTCACTCTGATTTTTTCCTCCGCTCAGGCGCTGCTTGCCGCCAAGGCCGGGGCCAGTTATGTCTCGCCTTTTGTCGGCCGGTTGGATGATATCAGCCAGCAGGGCATGGATCTGGTCGGCGATATTTTGACCGTGTATGAGAATTACGGCTATGAGAGCGAGGTAATCGTCGCCAGTGTGAGAAATCCTCTCCACGTCATGGATGCGGCAATGATGGGTGCGCATATAGCCACCATTCCCCTGAAGGTTATCGAGCAGCTTGCCAAGCATCCTTTGACCGATAGAGGTATGGAGCAGTTTCTTGCCGATTGGGAGAAGCGCAAGAAGTAGTCGATACGATAGACATGAAGGTTTCTGCACAGGGAAGGTGAATGAGAGAGGCGCGATACATCCTGCTTATAATGCTGCTGCTGGCTGTAACCCACCGCAATGGTGAGGCGGCGATGTATCGGTGCACCGACGAAAGAGGCAAAGTAAGATTTACCGATACTCTGGAGTCGGCGGCATGCCGCCCTCTTACGTTCAGTGAGCCGGAGACGGCTTTTTTCCCCGGAGATGGAGGCAGCGGAAGCGGGCCGATAACCATCCGTGCTGCAAAATTCGAGGATATCATTCACTATTATGGTGTTCGCTATGATATCGATCCTCACCTGATTCGCGCGGTTATCCGCACCGAATCAGGATTTGACCCCAGGGCCGTATCAAAAAAGGGAGCCCAGGGCCTGATGCAGCTGATGCCGGCGACCGCCAAGGAACTCAAAGTACTCAATCCCTTTGATCCCAGGGAGAACATCGACGGCGGCACCCGCTATCTCCGTTCCATGTTGAACATTTTCAAACAGGATCTGAGACTGGCTCTGGCCGCCTATAATGCCGGGCCGACTCTTGTAAGAAAGCTGCAGTCGGTTCCCAGCATCCCGGAAACCGTGCAGTATGTCGATCGCGTCCTCAAGTACTATGGCGAGTATAAAAACAGCACGATATAGTAACGCCCGACTTGGTTCCCGTGTAATACAGGTAATTGGATGAGATTTCGCCTGCAGAACGCAGTGATTTCCCAATGAACCATAAAATATCTGTAACTATTCAGGTTGATCCACAAAATTTGACTAACCACCAGGCTGTAACTATTTAGCAGTGCGCCATATGTCCATAAGCAGGGCGGTTAGCTATACATTGGGTATGCTGGACGCCCTGATCGTGGACAGATGGTGTGCTGCTGAATAGTTACAAATATCTTTTTAAATCGCTCATAACAGAATCTCTCTTGACTGTAGAGCAGCCTCTATTGTATAAACAACCACATGCCGGAGTGGTGAAACTGGTAGACGCACTGGACTCAAAATCCAGCGGGGTTCGCCCCGTGTCGGTTCGATTCCGACCTCCGGCACCATAAATTTAAAGGGCTTTATCCAGGTAATCATTGGATAAAGCCCTTTTTTGTGGATTTTTAACTTTAATCTTGCCTTGCTATCTTTTGCTGTTTTATTCTGCATCAGTGGAACAAAAAAATGGCACGAGTCACAAAAAGAAAAAAGAAGAATGGCTGGAGTTTCATAGCGACCATTCGTATTAAAGGATAGCCGGGGCAGGCATGAATGGCCTGGGTATGGGCTCCAATCAGGGCCAGTTCATGGCGGACAGCGATACCGCTTCCCAGTACGGCGACATGCATGGAGTGACTGGTGCAGAAATGGATGCGGCCACATCAAGGAACATGATGGACGGTGGTGTAAGCGGCCATGGAACCAATGCCGGCTCGGGAATGGATCGCCAATCCGGTTCCATGATGTCCGGTGCTGTGGGAATGGACAACGGTATGCCTTCCGGACATGCCTCACATGGCGGCAGTGAATCCAGCGGCATGGGTGGTTCCGGTGGCAGTTCGTCTGGTGGTATGGGCGGTTCCGGCGGTATGGGTGGTTCCGGCGGCGGTATGGGTGGTTCTGGCGGCGGCTCCGGCGGCGGTGGCGGAACGATGTAAAACGCCCCTCTGCTCTCTCTTGATCCACCTTTTCTCGTATACATATGGGACAAGGTGGATTTTTCTGTATATACCCTTCTGAAAAAAATGTTGGCAGGTGGTTTTACCACCATTCGCCAGCGGACATGGGAGCTGAATTCAGCAATCGCGAGCCGCGATAATACCAGCTACCAGGGGGTGCGGGATATTGTCTTGCACTCCCTGTTTTTCGTGGCGTGGCAGGATAGGCCTGCATGGCTTTGTGGTATAACGAGCCTGCCATCGCGAGTTTTCCCAGGCGAAAACGCCACCCTTCGCATAATTCCCCCATTTCCTTTACATGTTTCTTCCAGCCGGTATGCTTTTGCCTGAAGATATGCGAAAAGGCTTACAGCCGTTGTGCCGTCATGGAATCGTACAGATATAGCCTGCCGCGTTCTATGATGTTGATGAGCAGCCCCGGATAATCGGGATTGGTGGCGTAACCTGCTCGCTTGAGTCCGTAGGCCCAGGAGTGATAGTCGCTGGTCTGCAGTTTGAAAAGAAAGCGATATCTCCTGTTGTTCCTCAAAAAAATCGTATGGTCACGGAAACTTTGCTGCACGGAAGCATAGACTCTGAAGCAGTCGCCCTCACCATCATCGTCGAGGTATAATTTTTTGCCGCGCCAGCCGTGGCACTTTATGCCGAAATGGTTGTTGCCATGACGTGCCAGGAAGCTGACGCCGTAACCGGACTCCAGTATTCCCTGAGCCAGTTTTATGCTCGCCGGTACGCCGCTGCGTAACATTTCTTCGACAGCAAGAGAACCATACATTTCTGCATATATTCGGCCTTTGTTGGAAAGCGGGGAATATCCTTTGATGGAGTGGGGAGCCTTGCTGCAGGATGTAAAAACAAGGAGGGAGAGAAGGATTCTGATGAACAGATGAGAAAATGCGTCAATTGCCATGGAGTGCTCGTTCTGTGCTTCTGCCGGGTGGTGAGAGAAAACCGCCTACAGGGCGGTTTTCTCATGAGTTTGTCACGGATTTTCTGAGAGATTTTTCTCCCCTCCGCTCACAGTCCAGGACTTTTTAGAATTCCCACTTGAGTTTGAGGGCGAAGGCATCGGTGTCTTCTTCGTCAAGAACGTCGCCGAGATTGAAATAGCCACCGCTTACGGTCATGCTCTCGTTGATGACATAGGCGGCAACGACGGACCACCAATCATCCTCTCCTGCCACCAGTCCTTCAATTTCGTCGTAGTTGTCGGGCTTCTGGCGGTATTCCGCTCCGATAGCTAAATTGTCTGTGACGAACACCACAACGTTACCTTCAACCAGAAATTCACGGTCGTCGGTGAATCCAAGCAGACCGGCATGGGCAGCATTGGAATTTCTGACGCCGGCATTGACCAGAACCGGTCTGGGCAGGAAGTTGAGCATCTTACTGGCATAGAGGGTGTAGTCGATTCCATCATTGTCCTCAATTCCGATGGC
Source organism: Desulfobulbaceae bacterium (assembly GCA_016278675.1). Taxonomy (GTDB): domain Bacteria; phylum Desulfobacterota; class Desulfobulbia; order Desulfobulbales; family Desulfocapsaceae; genus Desulfopila_A. The sequence goes on from JADQBJ010000057.1 coordinate 21,617, forward strand.
GCTCAATGTTCCGTTGAGGTCGGAATCGATGTCTTCGACCGTGTTGTTGTACTTGTAGTGTACGCCGAAGGTGAAGGCCGGCAGCCATGGCTGATTAAAGTCGCCTTCATGGATAAGGGCGACACGAGCATTGAAATTGTGCAGATAAACTACATCATCTTCGATGTTCAGTCCTGTGGCAGCCGAGACGAGATCGGGAAGATCATTGAGTGTCAGGGCATTGAGGCCGTAGCCGAACTCAAGCCGGTCTCCGAGTGATTCCGTGAAGGAGGCGAAGCCCATATAACGGCCATCCGTGGTGCCGAGGACGCCGGCGCCGAAGCTTGGCATGCCGAAGATCTCTCCTTCTTTTGCCGTATTTGTCAGGTAGGCGCTGTATGTTGCCGCAATGCCCCCGTATCCTTCAATGCCGTGGAGCGGTAGAGGAGGTCTTTCGTCTTTGGCAAATGCCGTACCACTGAGCAGCAGAAAACTTGATAGCAAAGCAACTTTTTTCAACATCATCACATCTCCTTTTTCGTTTGTTGTACCTGTAAGAAATTCATGCCATTAAAACTGGACAAGCAACTTATCGCCAATAACCAGAACATCCAGTTATTCCAATATGTTCTTGTCCAATTAGCAGCTTTTGTGCCAACAGGTAATCGAAGGGGATGCCGAATGATTCTGCCTTTTGATATGCCTTTGATATTAAATATAAAATGAGGTACAAATATTTTGATCCATAGGAGGATCGATATTGAGATTGAGAATAATTCTTGGAATACTGAACAGATATTGGACAGGAGGGATGGCAATAACTGTATAGGAAATTGGCATTTGGCTGAAGAGAACATGCAGCGGTGTTGAGCAGCAAGTTAAGCACCCGATATATCCAACGAAGCCATCAGTAAAGTTGTTTTTCAGCAGCAAGCACAATCGTATCGACTGTCCAGGTTTCCTACAAGAGGGGCAGGGCCGATCCAATGCACAGCATCTAAGATCTAAGGACACAGTGATTCAAGCGGAATGAAAAGGTTTCTTAAATTAGGATGACGAGAGATTTGTAATGTCGACGGCAACTCGGAAGCTGGTGTCGGTATAGTATTTGAAAGGATCCTTATCGGAAATCAGCTCGCTCTCAATCATGCTCGAAGATGCTTTACCGAGCACCATATATTCGCCCTCCGGGCTTTGTCCCCACTCCGCCAGCTGATTGATGCCTCGAATGTCAAACCTGTTTTTGGCATAGTTGATCACAGGGGTTGGCAGGGGGAGCCGTTCATGATCCTTCCTGTTCTGCGCGGACATCACCGCATACCATTCCCGGGCCTGTAATAGCCTCAAGCCGTAATGATCTGCGTACGATACCGCACCGTGACCGGTGACCATCAGGACGGCGCAGGCCGAATGCATTGGATCCTGTA
>JADQBJ010000022.1:0-53063 GCA_016278675.1 Desulfobulbaceae bacterium
AGTTGATATCGACCACATCCCCGGACTCGGCATAATCCCAAACCAGCTGGCTCACACCATCGCAGCAGTTGCGGGCGGTGACGTCCTGCTCGTAAGTAATCACTCCGCAAGGGGGCGGATCGGGGCCGACTATGACAATCTGCGCGCCGGGATAGGCTCGGAGGATCTCTTTTTTCCGATCAGGATCGAGGCCCTTGCCGGACCAGGTTCGGGTCCGTTGTCTACAGCGCGGCATGGGATCTGGGTAAAACGGCCAGGGCGTACAGCATTTATCGATATAATAGTCCGGATCGTTAACCTCGTCTTCTTCCGCCGGACAGCTGATATAGCTGATAACGTCCTTCCGGCTGACGATATTGCCAGGCGCCACCCCTTCCGGACAGGGCACATCGGTATGCACGCGCTTGCTATCGGCGGTCTTGCCGGAGCAATCGCAAAGCCAGCGATAGAGGGTCTCGGCCAGGCAGGAGCCGGTCTCATCGGGATTAAGAGGATTAAGTTTGTTTTTAATCTGCTCGCAGAGATCCTCGGCGGCATCGTCCACATGGGGCGGCTCCAGGGTGATCTGATCGACGGCGAGATGATAGAGGGCGGTGAGCGCGGCATCCTCGCTGTCGGTCTCGATGGTGAGCAGCTCATAGGGCAGGCTGTAGCTGAGGGCAATGACTCCGTCAACAGCCGCAGCCCAATAGACGCGGCCCCGGCTGGCAGTGATCTCGGGGTTGGTCTCCAGCAGTCCGGCGCTGGTATGACACGGGCCGGACCAGGAGGCGGATATCGGCTGATCAGCGGGCAGATCGAGGGAGAGCGCCGTGGCGTTCTGCACGGCCACATTGCGGCGGATGGGCTCGACGTTGCCGGTGATGGTCTGGGTGATTGTGCAGCCCTGGGGCAGTAAGGTGTATGGTTTGGCCTGATGGCTGCGATAGAGCTTGACCTGGACGGTAAAGCAACCGTCGGCGCTGGGGCAGATACTCTCCTGCCGGTCGGTCAGGAATTTTTCATAGCGCTCCAGGGCCGTCTCGATCTTCTCTTCCCAGCTTGGCTCGTCTTCCGGCTGCAGCTCGTCTTTATCCTCGGCAGACACGCAGGGATCAAGGGCAAAAGCCTCGTCAATGATCTCGGCCGCCTCCTCGATCGTGGCCTCTTCCGGCTCGACAATCTGCTGCAGGGCAATCCAATATTTTTCCGGCGGTATAGTGCGCGGCGTGAGGTTAAGAGTCAGTGTCTCCGGCATCATTTCTCCTTGCACCATGATTCCGGATCGTCCAGGCGCACATCCAGAGTGGAGCCGTCGCAGCGGGAGATATAGACAATGGGCTGCGGCTCCTGGTCATCGACGCAAAACGAGCCGATATCGCCGCTGCACAAGCCCAGGGCATGGCGCACGCACTCCGGCACCACAAGCTCCAGCTGCCTGGTGCCGCCCGCCCAGGCCGCCGTGATTATCGGCTCCAGATTGCTAATACTGGCACTGCCCTTTTCCAGGCTGATATTCAGCCGGTATTTTCTGGCATAGCCGACAGCGGTCAAGCGGGCCACACCGAAAAGTTTCTGCGGCAAGATAATGCGCGGGGAATCCAGCTGCAGGCGCGGGCGCGGGATGGTGGCACCATCTGCTATATAGCAGGCGGAATCCCATGCCAGGCCACCGCTCAAAGGCAGGAAATCAAGATCGTAATAGTCGACCATCTCAAAAACAATGTCGCGCTCCCTGGGTAACTCGACGATCTCCGGGGTGCCGATGTCGCCGATAGTGGTGGAGAGCTCATAGTCCAGATCATCGGCGGAGGGCAGGGCGTAAAAATCGAGCCAGATGTCCGCATACATAACGGACTCGGTCTCCCCGGTTTCGGGATTGGTTTTCTCCCGGCGCTGAAAGCTGACAGGGCAACCGGAGGCTTTATAGAGGCCGGCGGCGATATCGGAGAGGGCACGGAACCACATCCGGTAGATATCCGGAATGGTGACCTGCCGCTGCCAGCGGGGAGCACCGACCTGCTCCAGGGTGACAAACGGCGCCAGCCCCGTGGATGCGGTTCCGGCAGCGGGTGTCAGGCTGAGGGAGAGATTACTTACTTGTGTCAAGGGTGATCTCCTGGCTGCAGTAGTCACGGACTACCCGTGCATCGCGGTGCGGTGCGGTGGGCGGCGGCTTCTCATCTTCCGGCGGGACGGGATTGAGCTGGCCGCCACCGCCGCCGAAACATTGCTGCCCGGTCTCCTCGAGGCCGGGCGGTGCGGTGATCCGCTCCCAGGTGGGCCCGCCTTTGTGGATCGCATAGACCACCGAAGAGTATTTATTCTCCTGGGCCTCGACCCGCTCCGACAGCGCTAGGGAGTAGCGGTCCCGATGGATACGATAGCTGACTGCGGCGGTGCCGTAGATCTTGCCGGCGGCGCGAACGGCGGTTGCCGAGGCGGTCAGGTCCGGCGGAGCAATCTGCTGCGCCGTATGGTCCCAGGCCCTGTCGCCAAAAAACTCGACAGCTACCAGGCCGAAGCAGGGATATTGCAGCGGCTTTTCCTGCTCAAAGGCAAACTTGATTTTCTCGGTAAACAAATCATCCTGCACTATCCGTTCTCCCAGCTCGCCGCGCGAGGCAAAGAGCTGGTACTGCAGGGCCAGGTCATACCTGTACACGTTGATAAAGGTTTTGCCGCCGAGAAAACAATCAGGCTCCTCGGGCTGCTCATCGCGCAGCAGGGCCCAGAGGATGCGGTGCATCCCGGCGCGGGAGAGATAGCCGTCGGTACGGCCATATTTCTCCTGTTCGATGATCAGACCGGGAGCGGACCCGCCTGCCGGTCTGGTGAGATTGAGGGAGAGAGAAGGCTGCATCAACTCACCGATTCGCCGACAGTGACGGCGGTCACCCGGTTATTAGCCAGGCTCGGACAGGCCGGCGGCACGTAGACCGTCAACCAGTCGTAGAAGGCGGCGGGCGCGATGTCGAACTCGAAGGTGTCGTTTGCCTGCGGGGTACCGGAATGTCCGGCTGCCTCAAGGGTGAAATACGGCTTGGCCTTGGCGGCGTTCATCGGCACGAAATCGACAGCCTTGTCACCGTTGCCGTAGTTGATGCCGGTGATGGTGCCCACGGCGGAAAAGGTTGTCGCGGTCAACCAGGTACCGACAACATGATCATAGACGGTGCCGTTGTTGTCCGGGATCACCGGATAGGTTACATGGTCATAGGCATAATCACCGGCGGCAGTCACCAAAAAATTCGAGACCAGGCATTTGACATCGCCGATATCGCGATACGACACTACAAATCCCCGGTTGCCGCCGTCGTTGGCCAGATAAGCGTTGGCGAAGGTCGTTCCAGCCGGCAGCGTCAGGGTGATATCCAGGCCGTTGACCGCGACGGCGTCGGCTACCAAAAACTCCTCATTGCCGGCTCCGGATGGAGTCTGCATGGTGGAAGGCCGGATATTATCTCCCGCCTGGAAGATCGCCTTGGCGCCGGTGGCCAGCATGGCATCCTTGACGGTGACAATGCAGGAGGCATCGCCGATGTTGATATCGTTTTTTAAAAAGGCATAGCCGTAACATCTCTCGGTGCCGTCGATATCCCCCTGAGTGTCGGTATGGGTCCCGGCATGCATGGTGCAAAAGTCGCCCGAATCCAGCACCCGCTCGATCCAGCGTATGGCGCCAAGCAGCGTCTCGTTATTGACATCGGCCGCCAGCGTGCAGATCTTGCGGCGCAGGGGATTTTCGATATTGCCCGCCGACCTGGTCGCCCGATCGATATGCGGAATCACATTGTTGACCACCCCGGAGATGATCTGGTTGTTGCTCATGCGCCCGCCGTTGGTCGAGGCGTTGGACACCTCCAGGGCGTGGAAGCTTTTGATATCGGAATCAAGCATGGTTGTATCTCCCCTTCATGTTAATAGTTGCCGTACACCAGTCATTTCCGGCCGGATCGGCATAATCGATAACCTGCACGAAATTGGATACCGAGCGCACCATCACCTCGAAGATGCCGCGATGGTGGACCAGGCCGGTCTGCTGCCCGGCGGCGATTATGCTCTTAATCGCGATGATCTGGTCGAGGGTAAAAAGGCCCCGCACCGTATCGCCATCCGGGTTGGCCACCAGCGACAGCGGTATCCATTCCGAGGCGGGCATGGTCAAAAAATCATTGGTGCCGTCAAAGGCCTCCATCTCCGCAATCAAAATATCCCCGGCCTCTTCGATACCGTAAAGCCGGAGATTGTCATCGAGCACAATATTGCCCAGTTTCACCGTCATTTTCCGCCCAGCCTCCTCCGCCTCTCGGCGATACGCACCAGCTCCTCAAAACTCTGATTGTCAAATGTCCCCCGGATCTGCCGCTGCTGCCCCGGCAGCCCGCTGAAGTCCATCTCGTAACGCCCGCCGCCGGATCCGCCGCCGACCACCGCACCACCATCAGCCAGCATCTGCGCCGACGGCATGGCCGGCAGGCTCATGCGGCCGACAATGCCGCCCAGAGACATGCGCTGGCCGATCTTGCGGGAGATTTCCGCCGGATCGATATTGAAACGATCCATCAGCAAGGCAATAAAGTCACGGTAGCGCCCGGCATGCAGGATGCGCAGGGCATCAAGACCAAGATCGCGGGAGCGGTATTTGTCAAACATATACTCGCCGTCCTCGGCGATGACATGGCGGCGATCCCCGCCGCCGAAGCCAGGAAAGGCACCGCCCGAAAGCATGTTTCTAAAGGCCACCGCGCCACCTGCCGCCATGCGCTGGGCCGAGCCGATCAGACCGCCCAGGATTCTTCTTTCGACGTGCTTGGTATAGATGGTAATGGTGCTGCCGTCTAATTTTCGTATCTCCCCGGCAATAGTGGTGAGCGTCTTCTTGCCATCCGCGCCCACTGTTTCCCATAACGTTTCCCAGGTCTTTTTTGTTTCCTCTACCTTCTTCTTGTATCCCTCGGTCTTAGTCGTCACCTCAGCGAGCGCCTTGGCAGCATCGGGCATTTCCTTGGACAAAGCGCCATCGCTTTGCTCGTCAAGCGCGTCTGCCGCCTTCTTTATAGCCTCCTCGAATTTCTTTTGCGTGTCGATACCGGCCTTGCCGTATTTTTCCACCAGGGGCCGCGCTTTCTCCAGGGCCTGAGCCTGGTTGAGGATCACCTTGCCGCCATAGCTGACCTCGGTGTTCAGATCCTCTGCGGCATCGCGGGCTTTGTCGTAATAGGTGAGGGCCTCCTCATACTTTTTCCTGCCGGTGCTCTCGTCACCAGCCTCAAATGCCGCCTTGGCAGCAGCTTCGGCCTTCCTGGCGCTGACGGCGAATTCTTCCGCCTGGGCCCGGCGATCCCGCCAGGCAGCCGGTGCGCTCATGGCACCCCGGTCCATCTCCCGCAGCTGCTCGGCCAGGCTGCGCTCCCGCCCGGCTATATCGTCCTGCAGCCGCTTCACTTCATCGGCGTAGTCCTTATACGCCTTTTTCATTTCGTCGGTGGCCCCTTTCTGGGCCTTGGCCTGGTCCCTGGCGGATTTCTCGGCATTCTTGGCGACATCGCGGGAAGCATCGCTCATCTCACCGGCGCCTTTTTTCCATTCGCCGGAGAGATCGTCATAGTGGATCTTGCCGTCCTTGATGGCCTGGTTCAGCTCATCCATGGAGGTGACAACGACGCCAGTCGCATCTGATACCAGCTTGAGCTTCTGGGCTATTTCGCCCTTGTTTTTAATGACCGTCTTTTCAATCTCTGCAGTATCCTTCTGCAGCCGCTTTATCTCTTTATAGTTGGAGATCAACTTGCCGATGCTGTAGACCGCATAGACGGCCGCTGCCGCAATTGCCAACAACAAAATTCCATGCGGACCCAGGGCGGCAAGGGCACCCCAGGCCGCGACACCTAAACGGCTAAACCAGCCCACCAGGCTGAGACCGGTCAGGGTAGCGATAGCAGTATTAAGGCCGCCGATCACCACAGTGAGATTGGCAATGGCGCTGACGGCCAGAACCGTGCCGGCGAGGGTGGCGATAAACTCCTTCCACTTCCAAGCGGTTTTTGCCAGATTGGTAATCGTCTCAACCAGCCCGACAATAAAATTTTCTATCTTCTTACCGTTGTTCTCCAGATAAGCGACAAAATTCCTGATTGCCTGAGCGATCTTGCCGGTTGCCCCGCCGGCCTCGTCAGACCCTCTGACGATCTTACCGAAGGCATTGGACAGCATGGTCATGGCCCGTCCGATGGTCAGCGGCATCTTGGCAAAATCTTCATCTATCTGCTGCAGCATCTTCGGCACAACTTCGCGGATCTTATCCGTGGTCAACTCCCCTTGCTTCGACATGGCGCGCAGACCGGCAACATCAGTACCCAGCGCCGCCGCGAGTTGCTGAGCAAAATAGGAGTTGGACTCCATCATCGCTCGGAACTCATCGCCCTGCAGTACACCCGAACCCATGGCCTGGCCAAACTGCAGAAGAAAACTGCTGGTCTCGGCCGCCGACGATCCATTCACCACCAGGGACTTAGAAACCGCCTCGTTTATGCCAAGCAGCTCTTTCGATGATGCTCCCGCACTTTTCAGCGCTGTCGCAAGCTTGGTGTAGGTGGCGGCGTTCGAGGTATAAGAAGTCCCTGTTCTCTGCGACAGGTCATAGAGATCTTCCTGTACCTGGCGCAACTCTTCGGCCGATCCGGTCACCAGTTTCAGGCGGGCATCGATCCCGGCATACTCTTCAGCTACCTGCAGGTACCTGCGAGTGGCAAACACAGCACCAAAAGCAGCACCGAGCCTGGCAACGGTACCTGTAAGAGCCCGAACCGGCGCCTGCAGCGCATTCATATTACCGCTGACGGCGGCCCTGGTCCTGTCAAAGGCGGTCTTAACTCCACCGGACATCTGCTTCAGCTGACGCCCGGTGTCGTTGACTCCCTTCTTGAAGGCCTGGGCATTGAGGGCCAGGATTATTTCGAGACGTGATGGTGCCATAAATTACTCAGCGTTTTTTTCCGGCGAGGGTGTCGAGGGCGAGGAGGAAGTATCCCCAGCCATAATGCCAGGCGCCTTCGCCATGGCCTCTTTGAATAAGATGGCAAACGCAGGCGGCAAGTTCTTCAGCATTTCGTCGGTGAGCTGCGGCAAGCTGTTCAGGGCTTTGCCCGCCATTTCGGCCAATGTTTGCTTGATGCCGAGTTTTTCGGCTATCGCCAAAAAAGAGCCGTTCACCTCCAGGAAGCCGTCGACGATCTGCTCGATCTCCGAGCCATACAGCCCCTGCATCTCCTCCGCAGTCAGATCGATGCAGTTTCCGGCCAGCGCCATGATCTCGCCAACCTTATCCTCTGCCAGCAGCGCCTTATAGGCACCATAGGGCGATACTTCCTTGATGGTCACTTCCTTCTTCCCTGCGACTTCCAGGGCCAATACTTTCACTTTTCGCATTCCGGTCTCCTGATTTAAAAACGGTTTAATGCTCGATTAACTGAGCCAGATATGATCCATCGGCTCACTGAAGCCGGTCGGTGTCTCCAGGCTGCCTTCAAAAGTCACGTCGACGAACTCGGTGCCGATCAAAGAAAACTCGGAAGTCGGCGCCAGCCGCATCTGATAGATATCGGAGATGAAGTTCCGGCCGTCGGCGTAGTTCTGGCCATCGAGCTTGATGCGGATCCGCACGTTGCTCTTGGTCATGCCCTTCATCTGGGTACCGGCGATCGCTTCACAGTCGCATGACACCTTGACGGATTCATCAGCCGCTATCGCTCCGCTGCTGAGCGCCATGATCATCCCCAGCCTCGGATTGATCGCATAATCGGTTCCGGACTCATAGGTGGTATCTCCGGCAGTATTCTTCACTACCACGTTGCTGATCATCTTCTTGCCGATCTCGACATAGCGGTCGGCAATGGTGGTCACCGCCTGATCCGCCAGCGGGTCGGCAGTCTGGGTAAAGGCGGAGCTGGTCCCGAAAAAAGCAGCGGCAAACAGCGCCTGAGAAAGTTGATTGAAGGTAATCTTCGCCGTCATCGGCTTGGGCATGGTCGCACTGGCGATAACCTGGCCGTAGTTGGAGCGGCCGGTACCCACCTGCTCCTTCCTCTCCGAATCCGGCTTGGGCACGAACTCGGTGCAGTTGCCCTGCAGGGCCAGCCCGGTGCGCACGGCGGTATCCGACAAAATGTCGATATAGGCATCGGCGGCGCCGATAAAGCTAAACGGTGTATCCATGATATTCTCCTCGAGGCGCTAGGCCTCCGTATCAATTTGCAAAAACTTTAGGGATGGCCTCCATGGTCACCCGCGCGGAATAAACCAGCATAGTGCCCTGAATACCCTCCAATCGTATCATCGGCACCTTGGCGGGCATCACGCCGCCGGTAGTCAAAGGACGCCAATCAACAAAGGCATTCCTCACGGCATCGATGTAATTGTTACCTGCGGTCCGTCCCTTGGCGATACCCAGGGCCGGAATCATCAGCATAATGTCCCATCCCAGATCGCGGGAGATGGCCTTGCTGGCGTTCTCCTTGTCAAAGGCCAGCAGAATTCCCGCCGACGGCGGGCTCTGCAGACTCTTTTTGCTGATGGATCGCTCGACCACTTTAAAGATATCCAAAGACGTCAGCAGCTCCTCGATCTTTTTCTCGATGGTCTCGATCATCATAGGTTCCTCATGGTCTTCCTGGTAAAAATCCGCTCATTGCCGGATACCAAGGCGCTGTTGCTCTCGCTGCCGGCGACCAGATCGGGATCCTTGCCGATGGTGGCCTTGCCCTGCTGCACCAGACGCAGATGAGCAAGCACCTGTTTCTGCCGCTCGCCGATAACATCCGGCATATCCACATGCGTCCGCCGGCTGTAGAGGTTATAAACCGCCAGATCGACGGCAAAGAGCCGCACCAGGGCCGGTACCGGATCACCAAAGGGCACCACATAGCGGTTGCCGCAATGGGCGTCGATCACCGCCGCGCCGTTGGCGACGGCCCGATCAACCGCCGTCTCGTCAACCGTCCCGGCCTGCGTGTCGTCGGTGAGCAGTATCAGCGTGTCCTGGTCGACCTGCTCCAGGATATCGGCGAGGGTGGCATACATGGCTTACTCCTTGGTTAATTCCTTGCGCCTGGCCGCGATGGCCTCCAGCACGCTTTTCCTTTCCTCGCCCTCGGCCAACACGTCGAGTGATGCCAGGTCACCTGCCTCTTTGACCAGTTTGATGGTGTCCCTGGCATTGAGGTTATCCTCAACAAAGTCCACACCCTCAAATATCTCTACAATCAGCATCGGCTCGGCCTGCAGTACGTCCAGCTGTTTCTTGCTGAAACAACCGTCACGATGTAAGGTCGGCTTAGCGCTGTGGGCCATGCCGCAACGCCGGAAGCCGTCCCGTTTACTCGTTATCTTGATCATGTTCTGCTCCTTGAAAAAATTACCTGTTCACCGGCGCGAGAGAGTTATCGCGCCGGTGTCGTAACAATTCGCGCCTATCAGCCGCCGGCGCCGGTCGATCCCCAGATAAGCTGCCAGAAGCCGTAGCCGCCCGCACCCCTCGCCTCGGCGCCGAACTTGTATTTTTTTCGCATGAAGACATCTTCGGCCTGCGGATCGGTCTGCTGCACGAAGACCGGCTTCTTGCGCTCCTGGTAAATGAAGGGGCGCACAGGTTTGGTGGTGTCGAGCAGGAACCAGGCGGTGTCGCTGGTCAATCGGGAGTCACAGACCACGGTGATGGTACCCTTGTATGGGTTGGGCTTGCCGTCTTCAAGCCTGTCGTTGGTGGCCAGGACATTGGCGACATCCTCCAGCGCCGGAGGCACCAGCAGGATATTCGGGGTGATGTTCAGCGGTCTCCCCTCATCATCCTTAAACTTCTTCATGGCCGTCCGGGCAGCGCCCAGGGATGCGATGGCCGCCGCCTGGGTGGCTGCGGACAATACCACGGTGCCCTTGTTGGAAACAGAAGCCCCATCAACCACGTGATCGGTGTCGCACATATACTGACCGTCGAAGCAGAGCTGGGTGAAGACGCCGTTGACCAGGTCGGCCACTATCTCGTCGGGCAGTTGCTTGGAGGAATACCCGGCCATCTGCGCCTGCGGGGCATAAATGCCGAGGTTGTCGTCCTCGAAGTCGTTGCGGTCAACCTCAACAGTTGCCTCGAAATCATCGTTGACGATGGTGTAGCTGAAGGCAGACAAGGCCTTGAGCGATTTTTCTCCAATCCACTTGCGCATCTTGGGAAAGTTGGAAAGCCACTTGTAATCGTTTTGGCCGGATCCGGAAGGCACCAGCATGGCCACCTTATCCCAGAAAGAGGGCGCGGCTTCAAAAGCCTTATTGAAGGTCGTTTTCAAATTGATGAAAACGGCCGCAAGATTTGCTGCATTGATAATCATGATCGTTTCTCCTTGTGATCAATTGAGGTCTGTTACGCTTTTATATCGCTCAACCCGGCTTAGGCGTTGCGCATCACTCCGGCAGCACGTAGCTTAGCCAGCAGCGCATTGAGGTCGACAACCACGGCGGCGGTATCGGCGGCCACTGAATCGGCTTGCGCCGGAACCTGCGGCATGCCGGCGGGGATCATCACCCAGACCCCATCCGACACCACGTCGACGCACAACCCGGCCGCAATACCGTTGGTGCCGACGACATCGGCAACGGTTTCGTCATCCTCGACAAAGACCAGGGTGCCGATATCGGCGATATCCACCGCATTGTCCGCCGAATTGTCCAGTTTAAAAAGCTGGCCGCTATAGACCCGCACCCGCTTCGCTCCGTCGGCGCCGGCGGAATTGTCGACCCGCTCGTTGGCGATGCCGATGATCTTTACCGCCGTACCATCGGAGCCTTCCACCGCATAGCCGGCGGCGTTGATACCCACCAGCTTGCCGCCTTCGATGAGGGTCGAAGCCGCCACCATCAGGGAAAGCAGCAACCCTTGTTTTCGTTCGGTCATTCTGTCCGCCATCTTATTTCCTCCTCGTTATCATAAATAAAATCGTAGTTCCCTGGGACGCCGGCGCTTATTTGCCGTATTTGGCGATATCCTCTTCACTATTGCCGAACATCTCGGCGAGCTGCTTCTGTTCCGCGTTAAGCGCCTTTTTGTCCTTATCCGGATCCTTGTCTCCCAGATTACTGTCGGCGGCGATTACCGGCGCGGCCTTGCAGTATTCGACAAAACGCTCCAACCCGCCTTCCTGCCTGCACTGCGCTTTGTGATAATCGACGGTGGCCGGTGTGATCTTGCCTTCCTTGAGGGCCCCATCGATGGCTGTGGTGATGTCGGCTTCAGTTTTTTCCTTCTTGATGTTCGCCAGCTCGCTCTCGGCATTATTCGCCTTGCTCACCGCCGCCTCATAATCCCCCCTGGGCACGAACTTATCCAGGCTCGGGCTTTCGGCCCGGTTCAGGGCGCTGCTCAGATCCGTCTGCAGGCTTTTTACCTTGGCCACCGCGTCCTGCTCCGTGGCGTTCTCCGGCAGCGCCAGGGCTGCCAGCAATGCTTTCAACATACTTTCCTCCTCCGGGAGACCATCCCCCTGTTGTTCACTGTTGAGTGCCGGCAGACGAAAGTTGGGCTGGTTGGTTACAGCCACAGACGTTATACCGGCGATGATACGGCTCGGCGGATACAGGATAACCGGGGAGAGATACCGGTATTCCTGTCCGCTGACCAGCTGCCGTCCGGCAGCATTCCACTCCACTTTTCCCCAGATCTCGCCGTTCCTCTCATCCAGATCCTTGACCCACGCCACAGCCGGAGCCGGTTCGCCCTTGGGCGCCTTATACTCGGAACTATGCTCGATATCCACCGGCAGATCGCGCCCCAGCTGCCGGAAATATGTAATGATGGACCCAGGGGCGCTGTTTGTCCATTTACGGCCGTCGCGGCCGACCACTTCGCCGGCGGGAACAAGGGGTACCCACTCGGGCAATTCCCCGCCTTCCTGCACTATCTCAAAGCTGTTTGCCGCTATCGCGTGTTTCAACATCGCCGCTCTCCTTCCAATTTCCGTTTAAACCGCGTTTAAAATTTCGATGACGCCACGCACCCGATACCGCCCGACCGTTGAGGCCAGCACTCTCCATTTTGAGCTTACAGGGCCATTTACGGCTTTTATTCTTTTCATGGCAAAACCTCGTCCATGTGCTCAGCAATGATGTCCATAATATTTATCCTATCCTCATCCGAGAACCCCAGGTAAGGTCTTGCAGGGATATTCCCCCAGGGGATACTCGCGCCTCGCTTTGTTTTGCCGAAAGCCCCTTTCTTTGCGCCGAGCTGTTGGACAGCTGAATAAACAAGGGAGGAGCCGACCGTGACCCCCGCAGATGTTGCCCTGTAATGGATCTCCGTCCCCAGTCTCTTCGATTCGCCGATCAACGGCTTTTTGTTGCCGATACTGCCTCCAATTCCCACATCTTCTCCTCGCCGCCGCGAAGTCCCTCCTTTCCTGCGATGAAGAAGAACATCAAGGGTTGTCTGCGTGTTTGGGGCCCACTGCTTTCCATCGGGTGAAATACCTTTAGCAAAACGACGTTTGGTCGAATCAGTCAGATATTCCCCGATCTCTCTCATGGCGGGGGTCATATCGTCACTGTGCTCCGCCAGCCGCCTCAGTGCGATTGTGACCTCGGCGTCATTGATTTCTATTGAGAACATTGCTATACTTCTCCTTAGTAGCGATGCGCCATCGAGGCACGGGCTCATACCCCGAACGTCATGGACGTTGAGCGCGGGGGCGTTTCGCTATGATTCTCATCGACTTCAGGTTCAACATCTTCCGCTTAGCAAGAATCTCAAACACTGCTATCTGCCTCTCCTCACCAAAACTCTTTTCAAGAATGATCTTTCCATCATCTTGCACTATGCTGTCAGGTGAGGCGACAACCTGCGGCAACCTGCCGTAGTCAGCAGGCGTGATAGCACGCTGACCCCGCTGTTCTTCGGCAGCTTCATTGCCGTGCTCCTTGAAAATATGCCGCGGAGCAGACATATCCACGGCGTAATCGAAGCCATCCACAGCACCCCCGGTCAACTTCTTGACCTTCCGCACATCGTCAGTTGACAGCAACCCCATGGTCCGATATGGAGCAACCTTGCGTCCTGCCAGTACAGCCTGGGCGTATCTTCTCAGATCATCCGCCACGGACGGCAGACTCCTGTATGCCGCCACCAGGGCATCACGCTTGGACTCAGGGAGGTCCTGCATATAAGCCTTTGCCAGGCTGTAATCCCATTGCTGTGTCTTCTTGGCCATTGCCGAAACATCGTTTGCCACCGTAGCACCAGGAGCATAATCCCACCCTTTGCCGATACCGACGGGCGCCCCTGTCTTTATGTCAATCGTGTTCCAGTCGTCAGGTATATCCTTGCCAGGATCTCCACCAAGCCGCTTTGCCGCTCGCTCGCTTCGAGCGCCGAGCACATAGCACCTGCATCCCCAGCCGTTCTGTGGCGAGTGCGTACGCCAGAAGTCATGGTCTATGGGCAGGGTAAGGCCGTCCCAGGCAACATGATGTGGTCTCGGGAATGATACCGAGTCATTGTGGCGATATACCTTGTAAGTAAAGCCTCCTTCGCGGATCTGCGCCTCGCGCCCAGCGTTATAACTTGTCGTACAGTTGGTCTGGTAGATGACACGTGTGCGCCATGCGCGTCTTGCCGCCGACTCATCCCCCGTAAACCCCTTCCACCCTGTACGCTCGATGGTGGCCATAAAATCTTTACGAAAATCCTCAAGCGTTCTTCCCTCCGATATGGAGCGGTCAATGGCCGCAGCAAGGTCATTGAGAAGATCAGCCTTTGCTGCACCGGCAACCATAAAAGCCTTGTCATGTGCCGCCCGTTCAAGCTCATCCCACCTGGATGTCGGTATCAGGCTGCCAAGTTTCCTGCGGAAATAGGCAACCTGTTCAGGGAATGGCTCCTTGAAAATTCCCGATATGGTGGATGGCTGTCTATTCACCTGTTTCCTCAATATCGAATCGGCCGGCAGCCTCTGCTGAAACCAGGGCTGTTTTGATTACTGCGGCGAATTTTTCTGCAGGCAGCTCGTTGAAAGCCGCCAGCAGCATCTCTTTTGCCTCCTCAAGCGAGTCAGCCATCTCAATGATTGACTCAATGACTGATAGCCAGCGGTCAATGGGTGATTCTGTCTCAATTTCAAGTCTGTCTGCTATCAGATCTGCCGGGTGCGGGCTCGTTGCCTGAGCACCCTCCCGGTTTTGCGCGGATTCCACCTCGCCTCGCTCGGCGGGCGGGACCGGCGCGGTCGCCTGTCCCTGCCCGCCGGCGGCCTGGAGTATCTCTGCATCATCTGCCGGGTCGGAGAAGCCGAATTTATCCCGCACCTCCGATTGCTCGATCTTCAACCCGCGATCCACCAGCTTCTCGATTGCCGAGGTCAAGACGGTCAGGTCCTCGTTCTCGACTGCGCGGAGGATCAGTTCAGGATAGTTTTCCTGCGGTCCCCAGTTGAGATCGACAAACGGTTTAACAAGATCTCGGTTGATGGTTTCGGCCAGCTGGGCCGCGTCATCATCACGGATATCCTCACGCACTTCCGACTGAGCTTCATCACCGCCCAGTTTTCCCGGCGTCCCCTGGGTGGTCGCCGTCTGCCCCAGGACCCCCCTGCTCACCTGGGCGTCAAGCCAGTCAGCCAGCCGCATAAAGAGGGAATCGCCGCCGGTCACCTTGCCGGACTCGACAAAATCGATCATCATCGACTCGGGGATCACCGCCGCCGCATCGCTGCCCAGATTGGCAACCGCCAGCTTGAGGATATCGATATCCGGCTGCAGCGCTCCGGAGGGGTATTTGCCGAGGCGCAGCGGCATGCCGAACACCTCGCAGAAGGCCAGCCAGTCCTTGACCGTGTAGTTTTTAAAGAGGAAGGCCCAGGCCGCAACTCTGGCAATACCGCCGCGAATGGGCAAGCCGGTTTTCAAATGGGGCAGATGCACCAGGTATTTATAGGCGGCAAGCTCGATACCTTCGGCCATATCGGCCTCATCCAGCAGTCGGATCTTGCGCCGCGAGGTGCGATCAAAAGTGAAAAAGCGGGGATCCCGCCACTCAAAACGGCCCGGCTGCCACCTGGTGCCCCTGCTCCACATGATCTCGCAGACTGAATACCCTTTACCCAGGGCGTCCAGCAGATCCTTGAGCAGCCCCCGGAATCCGGCCTTTTTCGCCATGGCCCGCACCGCATCGGCCAGCATAACATCCTTTTCATCATCGGAGGCCGCTTCAACCACCACCGGCAGCGAGGCCACCGCCAGGCGCCGCTTGGAGATCTCGCAGCGGTAATGCAGATCGCGCTCTTCCATCTCCTCCGCCAGGGTCAGGTAATCGTTCATGTCGCCCTGGGCGGCATTTTGCAGCACCGCAGCCAGGCGCGCGGGCGTCAACCCACCGGTCACCTGCTGATCCCATACCGTGCGCACGCCGGAGAGCGTCGGCGCCGCCAGCTCTTTTTTCAGATCAGCGCTTTTAACCGGATTACCCCGGTAATCGAATATCATTACCATGCCCCCCGTATTGCTTTAAATCCCGCCGTGGCCCTGATCGGCCGCTGTATATCGTCGCCCTGGGCCTCCCGCCTGCTTACCGACTCGTAGCCGTATTCCCGCTCACCTTCCTGGTTGGTGGCATGACAGACCATGGCCCCGGAAATACCCGAGTCGCCATGCCTGTTTTTCTTGTCGCTGCCCGGCGTCCCGCTCTCCGGCAGCCGCGCCACACCCTTGATCATCTTAAAAGCTCTATGATCCTCGATAATGTCGGCATCCTTGGGCATGAGCCAGGTTTTATCCTCGAACCAGGCCTTGTATTTGGGCATCACATCCCGGTACCAGCCTTCGGTCAGCATCACCTGGCTGATCCGGTCGGCTCCATATTTCTGCATGGCCCGCTCCGCCAGATACTGGCCGTTGCCGCGCGCATCAAACGAGCCGTGCTTGAAGCGCGGCAGCCGGTCGATGATGTAGTAAAGGATCTGCTCTTGCTGCTGGAAGGGCATGTTGCGCAGCTCCAGCACGAAGAGGGCGGCCCAGTGGGCGTTCTGCTGCTCCTGGGCGGGCGTCATCACCGTCAAGTCTCCACTCCGGGCAAAGTCCTCACCAAAGACGCACTGCCGTTTCGGATCAAGATCAGTAAGCAGCGGCGCCAGGTAATCCTCGCACCAGGCCGCCACTTCCGCCTGGCGGACATGGTCGGGCAGCTCGCTGAACTCATCCGTCTGTCCGTAGCGGATCACCGTTATATCCTCGGACATGCAGCCCTCGATCATGGTGCGCGAAAGATAGGTGCCGCCGCCCCTGGAGGGGATTACGTCCAATTCCTCGGCGGCATCGTCGCCGTAGGAGTCGCGGATCTCCTTGCACCAGGCGTCCTCCGCTTCCTGCGACCACTGCTTTTTCTTGACGAAGCAGATACGCTTATACAGCCCTTGGGCCACCGCCTCGTCAAAGGTGATGCGGTGCAGGCTATAGGGTTTCTTGCCCGCCCTGATATCGTTGACCAGGGTGTTGAACTCGTTTTCGTCGCCGTTGTGGGTGGAGATAATGCGAACCTCGCCGCCCCACATCAGCAGGGCCATGGCCGCTTTGATCAGCTGCTTGAGATCGTCGTGAAAGGCAGCCTCGTCGATAATTACCCGGCCTTGCTTGCCGCGCAGGTTGGACGGCCTGGAGGATAGCGCCACGATCTTCTTGCCGCTGGCAAAGTTGAGGCGGAAGGTGAGGATATCCTTGTCGTCATCCTTAAAGACTTCTTCTTCCACGTCGCCGGCGGCCAGGTCATACTGCTTGGCCCACTTGGCGCACTCGAAGATAAACTCCTCGGCCATGTCCTTGTTGTAGCCGATATACCAGACGTTATCGCCGTCCGCCGAGGCGGCATACAGCGCATCGTCGCCGGACTCCGCCCAGGTCAAACCTATCCTCCTGGATTTCTCGCACACCTTGACGGGAGTGGTATCGCCGCCCCAGGCCTGCTGATAGGGCAGGAATATATGCGGTGCCGGTTCAATCATGTATTAATCCCCAAAATCTGGCGTTTGATATCCTCAACGGTATCCGGCGACAGCCCGGCCTTCTTCACTTCGCGCTCGACCTCGTCGGCTACCTGGCGCGTCTTCTCCATTTTGTCCCAGCGCTCCAGAAGCGAGCCGATCTTACTCAGCGTGTCCATCATCGGGGCGCTGCGTTCCCTGGCGCTCAACCCTTCCAGGAAGAGGAGCTGATCTTCAAACAGGTCGCGGAGCCGTTGGATGTTGCCCTTTTTCTGGCTCCTGGCCCGATCCCATTCATCCATGTCCTGGCCGGGTACCAGCGTCTCAGCCTTCCAGCGCGACAGCGAGGTCACCGAGACATTCAACTGCTTCTCGATGGCGGACAGATTATGCCCCTCGGCATAAAGCCGCAGGGCCTGCGGGGCCAGCATGGCCTTGTCGCCTTTACTTGCCAAGAGCGGCCTCCAGTTCCCAAATTTTGCGTTGGATAGTGAGCAGCTCGGCCTGCTTAACCATCAGATCATCCATGTAGCCGGCCGCCCTGGACACCTCCATATCCTCGATCTCGTGCAGCTCGGGCACCAGGATATCGCCGATGGACCGGCACAATCCCTTGGCCTCCACCTGCAAATTGGTCTGATCGATCCTGAGCTGGCTCAGCTTGATCTTCAGCTGGGTCATTGTTTTATTCACCACTGGGCGCGCTCCTTTCCCGGACTATGGGGCAGAAATGGTTGTTGTTGATTTTTTCCACCAGCTTGGTCATGGCCTGGGTGCTCAGATGGATCACGCCCTGCAGGCCGTCGGCGGTCTTGTCGTAGTTTTTGACCAGCAGCACGTTGTCCTCATACATCCGCACCACGGATTCGAAACGTTTCTCGCTGTCCGCCCGCAGCTGCTCAAAACGCTGCTCGCTGGCGGCATGGTCCTTCTGGATGTTCACTGCCAGCTCTCTGTTGGAGCGCATGATCAGCCAGACAGCCACCGCCGGACACAACATGAAAGCCAGGGCCAGCAAGGCTACCAGGCCGATTCCTCCGGTCCCGGCAATTTTTAAGAGCGCCGTCAGCGCGGTGATAATCGATGATTCGTTCACTTCTTTTTCCCCTCTCTCTCATATTCCTCGGCGCAGCCCACACACCGCAGGCACCCGGGAGCCGCTCTCCGCCGGGCCTGCGGGATCTCCTCTTCACAGTCGATACAGAATTCCCGGGAGGCCCCCGACCCAGCTCTTGCGGCTCTGGCCTGCATATCAAGGGCTTGACGCAAGAAACAGGCGTCCAGCTCCTGGGCCCGGTCAAACTGATCGACCATGCTATTTTGCCGCGCTGGCCACGCCGCTGCGCAGCCCGGCGAAGCCCAGGGCCTCGACAATCTTCTGCACACCTGCAGGGGAGTCGCCGTTAACGATGTCGACAATGCCGAGCAGGAAGAGGCCCATGGCCGCGATATAGGTCTTTTTGCCTTTGAGGAAGTTCATTTCTTTTCTCCTTCTGAAAGTTGGGTGAAGAACGAGGCCACCCGTGCAACATGAGTGATGGTCTCGCTCGCGTGATCGCCGGTGACGGCGGGTAGGGTCTCGATAATGGAAAGCCACTGGTCGGAGGGCAGACCGCGAGCTGCGGCCTTCTGCTGGGCAATGAGGATGTTGCCGGGTCCGGCATTATAGCTGCCGATCATGAAGAGGATCCGCTCGATGCCTTTCTCGGCCTTCCACCAGTCCCAGCAGAACTTGGCGTAGGCGATGCCCAGCTCGATATTGATATGAGGAACGCGCGGCCGGCATTCGATGCCCAGCCGTCCGGCCACCTCCTTGGCGGTAGAGGGCATCAGCTGCATGACGCCGACGGCGCCTGCAGGGGAAACATCCTGCGGATCAAGACCGGATTCAGCCAGGGCCAGCGCCTTCATCCAGCGCCACTCCACGCCGCAGCGCCCGAAAATCCGCGCCGTTAAGGTCCAGAAGTAATGATCGTAGTAGTTGTTTCTCATCACACCCTCAGAAGTTATCGCCGCTAACCATCGGCGACCGGAGCAGGCCTTAAGGCCCGCCCCGGCCATTCAGGAGCCCGGAAGTACAGTCAAGAGTTATAGGGTGTCGGTGCTGTAAGCTAAATGGGAAGCGGTTCAGTAATTGGGGTGCAGTGGGGGGTGGGGAGGTGGGAGGTACCGGCAACTATCACCGCGAGGGTAACAGTTGCCGGGGAAGTTGGCTAGAGTTTTTCGGCGGCGGCCTGGATGGTGGCCTCCAGCCCTTCGAGGATCAGAAACAATCCGTGTGCCCCTTTTTCGGAGAGCCCCAGGCCGCCCTCGATATGCAGGGCGGGCGACACCTCGGCCAGAAAGCGGGTGACACTGGCGGCTCCTTCAAGCATATCGGCCGGGTGGTTGGGCTCCGGCGAGGGGGAAAATATGGCCGGGCTCATGACTGCTCCTGCAGGCAGATCCCCTTGACGGCCTTGCGCCCCTTAACTTCGGCGCTGCGCATCGGGTAGCCCTGGCCGTAGAGCAGCTTGAAAAACAGGTCGTACTCTTCCACCAGCTCCTGCTCGCCGAAACACCAATCCTGATACTCTTGGTACAGCTTGGCCTTGTCGACCGCTTGGGCGCCGTCGACTACGCAGCAATCGTCGATAAACCTGCCGATGGCCCTGTTCGGTTTGCCCTGTTTGCGGGGCTGTGCCGCGGAAGGCAGCAGCTGCTTCATGCTTCTGGCCAGTTCGTTGATCAGCAGCAGGGTCTTGCCTTGGGTCTCCAACAAGTTCAGAACGACAGGCGAGCGCTGCAGTTCGTCATCGCTGACCGTGCCGTAACTGCCGGTCTTGCGGATGGTGGGGAGGACTTCTTCGGTGACCCACTCCATAAAGGGTTCGGCCTGCGGTTTGTCTGAACGGAGAATGAGCCGATAGAGTCCCGGTTCATCTACCGTAATCATCTGCTGAATGCCTCCAGGGGTGTTAATCGGATTAACCCCCTTATGGTTTTCCGGAACTCTCGCAATCGCATTGGTGACGTTGTCGAGTCCGAGGATGGCACAGACATCTCTGGCGACGAACCAAGGTTCGTCGCCGATAGTGATAGCGCGGACTTCTTTTTCTTGGAAATAGAAAGGCACTACGGCTAATTCATTCATTGTCAATCTCCTATGTAAAAAGTATTTAACCCGCCTCTCTTCCTTCCAATAAAAAAAAGGCGGACCGAGCAGGTTGGAAGACCGGCCATAGGAACCGGCGAGCCCGAAGGCTCCCCACTCGGCCCGCCATAACGAGCCAAGCCCGGACACAAAAAAACCGCCATACAGATACTGGTGGCGGGTGTCCGCCTATGGTTCGGGCTTCCAAACCCGGTTGCTGATTTGGCAGCAACGTATAAACAGTACCTTATGATGGACTTTCGTGTCAAGAACATTGTCACCAGTCGCCGTAGAAGGTAGCCAGCCGTACCCCCACAGCCCAGCAGCCATAAGCGATCAGCAGCACACAGAGCACGAAATTTGAGCCTCCGGAGCTGATGCAGAGGAAAAGAACGCCGAGCACTATGCAGAGCAGCGGCAGGGCATGATACAGCTTCGCGGGTATCCAGATTTCCATGATGTGCTCCTTGCTTAAAAAAGTTTCATCTGTTTATCTTCGCCCGGCTCGCGGCCCAGGATCTTCCAGACCTGGCGCTCACTCAGTTCAACATCGCGGGCGATATCGGCGGGTCGCTCGCCGCCCTCATATCTCTTGATGATTTCAATATCGCGCTTCTTGCGTTCCAGCGCGTCCAGGTTATGAAAATACACATAGGTGCTGCGATATTCCCGGGCCAGGCGCATCACCACCCGCACCCCGTGTCCGGGCACCATTTCGTCAATCAGTTTGGCCAGCTCCGGCAGATCGCCGGGCAACTCTTCAAGCGTCGGCAGATTCTCCTCGAACATCACCGCGGCCTTGCTATCCGACATCAACACCCTCCCGTATCGCCCAGCTTTTCAGGCTCTCAATCAGCACCCGGCAATGCCCGCCGTCGCACCACTGCAGGTTGTCCACCCCGACCATCCGTTTCACATACGCCTGCAGGGCCATATCCGAGCTGCTCCGGATCACCCCGGCCTTATGCAGGGAGATCCACAGCGCCACCACCTTCCGATGCACCGGGTCAACATACCTCGGGCTGGACGTGCTCTTCTTCTTCCGCTTCACCCTCCAGCCCAAAGACCGAAAATGCGCATACAGATCATTCAACTGCCTCTTGTTCAATTGCTTGGAAGACTCCAGGCCGTACCGGTCGCCGATGATCTGATACTTGTCGAGGTGCAATTCCTTGCAGGCGATATTGATCTTGGCGTAGTCTGCTTTAGTCGGCGGCATCACTGTTCCCTCAATTGGTCGATTTCCTTAAAGAGTTTATCAATGTTTTTTTGGCACTTATCATACTTCTCCAGCTCTTCTTCCCTTGCCGCCAAAGCCGTGTAAAAGGCGATGGTATCTTTTATTTTGGCTCCGTGATCAGGCATTTTCTTTAAGAGGGAGAGGTATTTTTCAAAATGCGCGTCAGCTTTCTTCTGCAAGACCTCAATCCTGGCCAACAGAATATCCCGCTCGGTAACCCGCCAGAGCAACGTGCGTTCTGCTATGAGTGTCAATATCTCCTCCTTGCTCAATTTTCGCACAAGGTCCATCAGGGATTTATCACTTGGCGGCATTTTCCAATTCCTTGTAAACGGCTAGCTTCTTGTTTCCGGATGCGGCCATGGCTTTATATTTCTTCAGCAAGGCAATGCATGCCTTCCGTGACAGCTTTTTGTTGCTGAGTTTTTTCTCTATGGATTCAAGATCCTTTTGGATTTTGTTCAACTGGGAGGAAAGGTCATTCCGATACCAGGCCACAAAGACAGATTCAGGAAGAAAATTCTTCTCCCGGATGATATTGACCAGCTCGACCAGGGCCTCTTTCGAAAATGCTTTTGTTTCGATCTTCATTAATCAGCCTCCATCACCAACAAATAAGGACGCCATCAAAGGCATCAGCGTCTTGGTTTGAAAAGAAATTGCGAAAATCCTCAACACCCTCGAAACCATCGGCCTGGGCGAGCTTCAATTCTTCGTCGGCGCTCAGCAACTGCCCGCCGACAACGACATTACGGCCATCTATCAGAATAGGCAGAGAACTCTTGCAGGTTTCTTCTCCGAGCTTGCGGCAGCTCTTGGTCCGCATTCCGGTATAAAGATATAAAGTCTGTCCTGGTCTTGGGTACTTACCGTCCCGGCGTTTTCTCCGAATCGTCTGCCGTTTTTTGCCAGATTCCACCTTTGGCGCGAATTGCTTTTTAAAGTTGAGTGCCGGCATTTTAATCCATCCCCTTGATGATGTTTGAAACACCCTTTAAATCGACGTTAACCTCACCTTTTTTCATCCGCTCGTCATACTCCCGCCGGGCTTTTTCCATCGGGTCAAGCGCCGGATCCGCGTCTGCACTCGGCCTGGTTCTACTATTCATCTGTATAGTAGTTCTCTTTTTCTCAGAGCCGTAATCAGCCTGCTCGGCCAGGTCCCAGGCGATCTTGGTCAGATAATTATGGCTGGCCATGGGCAACCGCAGGCTACCCCGCTGCTCGATCATCTGTTCCATGGCCCTGGCCCATAATGAGGCGGGGCAGGTGCGGTCGATCTTGCCCTGCACGTGGACATAGCCCTTACCGACAAGCTGCTCGACCTCATGCAGCAGCCGCAGCGTCTTCTTCCAGGTAAGCGAGCGCTTCTCCGGACGGAAAAGCGAGATATAGCCGAACACCTGCTTGTTCACCGGCGCCGGCAGTTTGCTGACCACCTGTATAGCCTCTCTTGCCGTCAGGTCGTTATCCCAACTCTCCGCGCTGGCCACCGCCCCGCACCCAGGACAAATCAATTTCATACCTTGCTCCACTGGCACCGCTTGCCGTTCGTTTTGCACCACTCGCCGCGATTTCTGCGGCACCACACAATGGAGGTAAAATCACCCTTGGTATACGCTTTACAATCAGCCAGCGTATCCTGAGGGTCCCGCATTTTCTTCGGCTTAACTTCGGTGATGTTGCTCATCTGTCTTCCGTCCTCTGTCTTCTGTCTTCTGAAAGGTTGGCATTCTCAAGCATCGGGAACCACCCGATACGACCAGGAGCATTGCCCCTGGTTTCGCCTTTATCAATCGGGATATTTGGTAGGATTCTCCTTCTGCCAGTCCTTCATCCTTTTCAGATGCTTCCTGACTTCCTCTGCCAGTTCCTTATTCCCGCCCATTTCGACACAGTCCGCCTAGACTGCCACCACTTTGGGCGCCAGAATGTCCTGCGCCCGCAACAGAAAGACCGGCTCATCCTGGCCTATCTTGTTTTCCGGATCCTGAATTCGACTGTATTTTTCACTCGCATGGATCATTTCAATTTCCTCTCTTGGTAGTGTTGAAATCACATTTAGCCAGCAAACCTCTGCTGTCTTTATGGGTGCCCCGGTAATATCCGCAGCAGGTCCAGATAACCGCTCTGCCGGCCTGCCGTCTGCTGCAGATCCCGCCGATCGGACACTCGGCAACCACCTCGGTCGCCCTGCGGATAGCCTTGACCAGGGGCATTACTTTTGCTCCCGAAGTTCATCGAGAAAGCGCTCTGCCTCGGTGCCTTCTATCTCGTGTTCAACTTCGAGGTATATTTGAAAATCTTCGTAGTTGAGTTCCAGGAAAGTAGCGAAAAGCTCAAAATTGCCCTCCGGCCCGAGCTTCAACACCTGCATATGCGCCTGAAAGGCCTCTAGGTGCATCCAGATAAACCCGGCCACTATCTCGAAATTTTTCAGTGAAATCCCTCTGTCTTCTGTCTTCTGACTTCTTTCTTCAGCCATTTAAACCCCCGCCAGATCAAGCCGCACGGTCTCCCATTCGGCAGTTGGGCTCTTGCGCACCTGGAACATCAAATAGGTCCGCGAACCGGTGATAGTGACGGCCTCGGTAATCAGATCCATTGCCGCCTTCCACTCATCGTCCTTGATCTTCAACCGCCGCAGACCGAGGATCCTCCTGGTGTCGACATTGCCCTTCTGATCGACCTTGAAGGCATCGCAAACCACCACCTGCAGGTTGGCGTTGCCGCCCTCGGACCATTTGAGGAGACAGCGGTCGATCTTCTGCTTGGCCAGCTGCAGCCGCTCGTCGAACTCGATCATCTTGTTGACCTTGATCTTCACCCGCTTATCGCCGGAGAAGGAATCCAGCTCGTAATTGCCGCCCGGATTCAGACTCTCCTCGCCATGTTGGGAGGCCAGCCAGTCCAGATAGGTGGCGATATCGCTGTTGGCCAGCTCCTTGAGCTTGCGCAGCCGCTCCTGGGTCAGCAGGGCCTGACGGAAAAGCTTCTCCACCATGGCGTCCCGCTTCTTCTCCACCTTGCCGATATATTTCGCCGGTACCGGGTTGCCCGCGGCATCGATCCAGCGCCCCTTATCATCCTTTTTAGCCATTGATCACCTCCGCCATGCCCGGGCATTCCACCAGCATCTTGCGCTGCATATACACACCCACCGACCGCATGAGCTGCTCAGCCGCCAGCCGCACGAACATCAGCTCGTTGTCGCTGGGCTCATCACCCCTGGAGATCTTCTCCAGGATGGTCCTGGTCCGCTCGCACTGCTCGATCGCGTCATACCGGTAGCCGGCCACCACGGCCTCGACATCGGCAGGCTCGATAGGAATGCCGACCACCATCTGCTTGACGCCGCGAATCTTCTCGCTGGCCTCGCTCTGGCCGCTCAGCGCCAGATCCATCTGCACTTCGTTCAAATCGACCAGGATACTGGTCAGTGTTTTCTGCATATCCATCGGGTCTCCTTTAATTGTGTTCTAAATCGGTATTTAATGCGCATTTACAACACCGTTTATACAGCTGCACCCGTAACGGATTGGCGTTGGAAAAGGGCTTTCTCCTCTCGCTCACGCACTCGGGCAGCTTGATCTCGCCGAGAATGGGGCAGGCAATAGCCTGCGTGCCGAAATGCTCTTCAACCTTCTGCAAAAACGAATCAATGCCTCCGCCGTAGCTGCCGCTCAGCACCTGGCTGATGGTAGTGGTACTGTAGCCCATGATGGCGGCAACCTTCGACTGGCTGCCATGCACCCGCACGGCATCGCGCAGCAGGTTCAATCGGTCTCCGTTATTCATGATCTTCCCCCTTGCTTGACCACATGACCTTGTTCATGTTCGCATCCCACACCACTTTGGTGCGCTGGATCATGGGCGGGTTGGCGCCGGTGTTTTTAATAAAGCGGTACCTGCTGCCTTCCTTTTTCAGATATCCGGCATTACACAGATACTTGCAGTAGCTGGCCGCCGTCGATTCCTTGACGAAACAGCTCTCCGTGCGGGAATTTACAGCGAGCTCCAGGGCGGAGAAAACCTTGAGGATCTTCATGGCCTGCCACATATTGATATTTCCCTGGCCCTGCACCACCGGAGCGCCATCCTTGCGCACCCTGGGGGCATCGAGCCCGACATCTTTAATCAGCTTCCAGCGTTTTGTCGGGCTGCCGCCGGTCCTGCTGGTTTTCATTTCACCGGAAACTTCCTCGACATAACCCGCCTTTGCCAACCCCCGGACATAGTTGCCGATGCTGGTGCGGTTGAGGACGGTGCGGTCGTAGATGTCCGTCAAGGTGAACTCACCCAGCTTGCGGATGATGTTCCACATGCCCTGTCGTGAGTTGAGGGCATCGACCGCGTCTATTGGTCTGCGTGCCATTACCTGACCCTCCGTACAGGAGCCGATCCCGTAAAAAGCTTGCGTTTGCCCCAGTCCTGCAGGGTGATCGCGCTCAAGCCTTCTTCCCGGGCGACCTCCTGGATGTTCTCCAGGTTGACGCATACCCGGCGCGCGGATCCGCCGCTCGCCTTGAGCACTTCCGTGATCAATTCTTCAGCAATGGTGATTTCGCGGCAGTACAATCTTGACAGGTGCAGGCAGTCTTCCAGGTCGGTCGCCTGCGCGGGTATCCAGTCGAGCACCCGGCTGTGGAAACGCTCCCAGCGTTCCAGCTTCTTCGGTACCGTTTCTTCGCCGATAAGCAGGATGGCGGCGCCGGAACCTTCGTAGATATCGCGCACGATCTCGATGATGCCCTTATTGATAAGATGGTCGACCTCGTCGATGATGAGCGGCCGGCCGGAGAGGGCCAGCTGCTCGCACACCTGGTCGGTCATGTCGTAGATCGTCTTTTCCGGCTCGACGCCCATTTCCTTGAGGATGGCCTGTAAAACCTTCTTGCGCACCCAGCTTTCACCGCACTGGATATAATAGGCCCGTTGCGACAGCGCCGTGTAAGCGGCTGCCGTGGACTTTCCCCAGCCCGCCGGGCCGTAGAAACAGACGAAACCCGGCAGATGTGAGGGGCGGTCCACCGCCCGCATCATCGCCTTGGCGCACAGGCTGACGTTGGTCAGTGGCGCCACGGTGCCCGCCAGTTTGTCGGTTTCCCATGGCAGGCTGTTGCTTTTGCTTCTCATTTGTGTCATACTTCCTCCTGAATGTTGATTCTCCTGGGTGGGCCAGGCTGAGAGCCGTGAGCAATCACGGCTTTCCTTTTTTACAGCGATGCAAAATTCTCCTCCACCGACCGAAACGCCCGGTAGCTTCTGGTGTTGCGGTAGGCTTCAAAGAAATTCATTTCCTTTTCACTGACAGTCTTACCCTGGGCGAGGCGCTCGGAAAGCTCGTTCCACAGCCGATATTTGCCCCGGTCATCCTGCGGGATGACGCTGTCCTTTTTATTCATCTCCAGGGCCAGCTGGCTGCGGTCCACCTTGATCGTGGGGGATGCCCCCGGAAATTGGACGATCTCGTTTTTGACCGGGGTCAGGTCGATCACGCCCCGGCGCTCGGCCTCGATCTCGTCGAGCTGATCGGTTTTGATCTTCGCCCGCCGCTTGGCGCGCAGATCCCTGGCATGCTCGACCTGGGACATCGGAAAGTAGCTCGACTTGTTCTTCTCGAAAAAGGCGTGGCAGATAAACTGATCGTCCAGGTTCCATATCTGAACCTTCTCAGCCTCGTGGATGTCGTAGCCGACCTGAACATCTTCGCCCTCGTAATGCTCCAGCACCTTGTTGTAATAGCTGTTCTTGAAGAGCTTTACCGAAGCCCGGCTGACCTTCTTCCTCTCCCTGGGCAGGAAAAGGACCTCTATTTCCTGTTCGTTGAGCTGGTGGCTCTTCTGGTCCCAGCCGTTGCTGATATGCCAGGCCCAGGCCTCGAAAGGGGCCATGTGCCGCCGGCGTCCGCTCTGCGGATCCGTTATCCTCGGCAGGGACGAGTGCGGCCGCCGGTTGTAGGCCTCCACCGACTGGCGGCAATGCTCTATAAACTGCGGCCAGGAGGGCAACTTTTCGCATTTGCCGTTCTTGCGGAAATCCCTGTCCATCAGCAGGTACATGTTGCGTTCGGTCAGTTTGTCCATCTGCTTGCCGACGAAGGTCGGCAGCTGCTTGGCTGAGCGGACCCACAGCGTCTTGTTGAGGATCTCGATTAAGCCGCGTGCCTGGGCGTTGCCGGCAATGCCGGTTTTATGCTCTATCCCCAGGCGGGTGAAGATGCCGGTCACATCATCGGTATTGACCAGGGCCTTGTTGCCGCCGCCTTTATCTGTATAGAGGATGCCTATCATGCCGCCTGCGGGCTTGCTCTCGTTGGTGGTGACGGCGTGGCGCACCGCATCGGCAACCGTCATCGCCGATTCGGCCAGACCCACCGACCAGCCCACCGCCACCCGGGTGGCTGCATCCACCACGGTGCAGATCTCCGGCTTAAACGGCTTGCCATGCACCGGATGGGCTACCTTGGCCTTGAAGCTGTGGCCGTCGCAGACGCATACATCGAGAGGCAGCAGCTCGCTGGTGTCTCGAACCCGGTGGCCTTTGAGCGCCATCAGGGCGGATCCGGTCTTTCGGCCTTTTTCGCGGTCGAAACGCGATCGCTTTTTATGAAAGCGGTACACTTGGCTGTAGGAAGGCATCGCGACGCCCGCCGGAAGGATATTCTCCATATCTTCCATGGCTTCGGGGATGGTCGGGTTCTGCGGACGGTTGTAGCACTTGATGAAATACTCCGCCCAGGGCGGCAGGGCCTCTTTTGTCATATCCTTGGGGGCGAAACCGATCAGACCGTGCTTGGCCATCTCCTTCCAGCGGTAGATGGTGCTCTTGCTGATGGTCTGCTGTTTGCCGCTGCGGGCATTGGCTATGGGGACCAGCTGCTGCAGGTTGTCGGGCAGGGTCTCTGTCTTGACCAGCGTGGTAAAGGTGGAGATTGCTTTTCTGGTGCCGTATTCCCGCTCCAGTCGCTGAAATTCGCGATACAGCGTCACTCTGGCGTCCATCACCTGGCGCTGCCATTTCTTGAGCGAGGCGATGGAACGCTCGCTGTCCTCGACCAGGGCGACGCTCTTTTCAGCGTTCCTGGTCGCCGGCAATCCGGCTTCCTGTTCGGCCAGGACGGCCTGCACCTGGGCGCGCCGCTGCTCCGGCAGAACCGAAACCAGATACTTTTTGATGGGGATGCCGCCGGTTATCTCGTTGACCCACAACCATTTTTCCTGTTGTATCCAGCGGTTGACTGTGCGCTGCGATACGTTGAAGATCCCGGCGAGCTCGGCTGCTGAATATTTCGCGTGCATAATGATGCTCAACCGCTGAGATTACTGGGATCAAGGAGCAATTCTTCAAAAGCCGCCAGGGGCGGCTCGTCGCCGTCTCCGACCAGGTGGATTTCCCATTGCCCGGCGGAATTTATCTTCTCGATGATGGGATGTTTAGCGTTCATCCTGAAGATATTGAAACCCTTGGCTATAAGCTTTTCATAATTGCTCATCTCCACGGCGAAACCACGGTTGGGGATGCGGTGATTGCCGTTTTCGCTGATGGCTCCGCGAATGGCGTCAAGATGGTTGACCACCGTCAACCTGTCGGTGGTTTTCCAGTTGCTGTCGATCTCGGTTTGAACGGCGTCTAAAAAAACGGTGAAAGCCTCTTTAAATTCGTCGCTGATCCGCTCCTTGTTCTCCGCACGGCCACGCTTTTCCTTGCCGGCCAGGTCCTTGGCTTTCTCCACCGTCTTTTTGAGCTGCTCGCCCTTGAGAGTGCGTACTGTTTTCCTGACGTGAGCGGCGGTGATCTTGCCTTCAGGAGCTGTTTCAATGGCCTGTTGCCAGACTTCGCGCTGATCTTCGGGGGAGAGTCCGGCCAGGGCTCGGGCTTGTGATTCGTTTTTAGGGAGGGGAAGGGCTGGATGGTTTTGGGACCAATTGGTCCCATTTTCGGCACCAATTGGTGATAAATTTTTTACAACGCCAAACGCCTGAACATATCTGTCTGCATGCCGCTTAGCCATATCAAGGACTTCCCGACTATAATCATCAAAGCAGCGGTGGGTCGACTTATACAGCCTATTTTCCTTGAGTTCATAAAGGGCCTCACCTAGCTCTATATAGAACGTCCGCACCGTCGAAAAAATCTTCTCTTCCAGCTTCTCGCGCAGCGCCAATTCCTTCTTTGTTAACGGCTCCGGTACCAGAAAAAATCCTTCCTCTTGCTGTACTCCCATCTCACCAGTCCCCTAACTAATATATTGATAAAACATTCTGCCCTGTGCTACTCTGCCGGACGGGACCAACCATCAACATTTCACACAGGGAGAAAATTATGGAACAAACCAAAGACATGCTCGAAACCTTGATCTCTGCCCAGGTGCTTACCCTCGCCACCGTCATGAAAGATATAAAGAAGAAAGGAGGCATACAGAGTTCCAATGATTTCACTTCTGAGGCTGTTCAGTTGATTGCTCGTAAGCGCCCCGAAATTCTGCGTCTACTGCAACAACATCTTCAGGCTTGATCCAGACCGTGCTGCAGACGATATCCCCGCATGTCTGCAGCACATGCCTGGCTTGGCCTATCGACAACCCGACGAGCAGCTTGCTTATCTCCACTGCGGCCGCATAAACCTCTTGGTCTGAATCGAGGACCTTCTTTACGTCATCAACAGGCTCGCACTCGCATTTTCCTAAAAATCCATGGTAGCCGCACTTATGGCAGATCTGCCTGGTATTCCGATCTCGCGGGGTATTGTTCATCTCATCTCTCCATATCTTCAAGGTATCGTAATCGTTTGCGCTTTTCGGCCCTCGCCTTGCGCTCCTGTTCGTCAAACTTCTGTATCTCAGCCCGCAGCGCCTCCGGCCCGGGCATGGCGTACATGTCGCCATGCTCGGCCAGCAGTCTGATCGGCTCGCGATCACCTGTCACCCGGCAAAACGCCGGCAGATACTCAGCCGGGATCCGGTGACGCTCCTTGGATTCCGCCGTCCAGGTGTCGATTGTGGTTTTGGAGACTTCACAGCCTAACAAGTGGCTCATTTCACCGGCGATTTGATGGCGGGACAGGGGACACAGATCAATAGCCTCGACCAGGGCGAGCCGCAGGGTATTCGAGATATTCAGCTCACCCTCTGCGGCCCTGTCGTTTTTTTTCTCGACACAGCTCTGCAAAACGTCAAAAAGACTCATTTGCCGCTTGTCTATTCGTTTTTTACGTTTAGACATTGCCGCCGGTCCCTTTATCAGTTATTCTATCGCCGTGGAGCCACTCTTCCTGCATGTCCTGCTCCCTGCGCCGGGCCTGTCGTTTGATCTCGGCCCGGATATGCCGCCGCAGATATGTGCTGGCCCTTGGTCCCCACACCTGGTCATGGCTAAGGCCGAGCAGGGCGGCAACGCCGTCTTCCACGTTCCTGCTGGAGCGGACAACCAGAGAGCCGTCCCTTTTTCTATAGGTGGCTCCCTTGATAACCTTCTGGGTTATATGATAGCCCTGGTTTATTTCACGGGAGACATCCCGGATGGATAGCCCTTTGAGCTTTATGAGTTTTTGTAGATCGTTCATTTTCTCTTTTTTGTCGTTGGTTGGTCTATCAGTATTCGAACATTAGACACAATTTATCTGAGTACTCGAACCTTGTCAATAGTAAATTCTGAATTCTCGACTGTTTCTGATCGCTTAATGGTATTGGTCGATGAGCTTGCCCAGGGGAAGAAGACAGTTTTTGCCCAAAAAGCAGGCATTCCGAAGGGAACCTTTTATGGATACCTAAAAGGGGGAGTTCCGCATTCAGACCATCTTGTTCGAATACAGGAAACTTTTTCCGCTAGTATTGATTGGATTCTTACGGGAAGAGGGACTAAATACATAGTCGCCCAGGGCGAGCAACAACCTCTCGATCCCAATCCGGAGATTGCCGACCTGATGGAGAGAGCCAGGCGCGTATTAACCAGCGGCAACCATGTCGCCTTTGACGCCCTGGAGCGCAATATCCGCTATTTCGACCAGGCCATTGCCGCCGAAAAGCGTGCCGATGTTGCAGAAAAGGAAATCCATGAAATGAAGCAGGATATGGAATTGATAAAAAAAGAAATCAAAAGACTGAAAGACGAAAATCAGCGTCTCGACGAGCAGGGAGAGGATTCATCTTCAAACGAGAAGACCGGGTGATTTACCCATTATTTAAATAACATATGCACAACTCAAATACATCCACACAAACGCCCTAGATGGGGCTCCGGATACCAAGGAAAAGAGGAGCGATATCATGAGTAATGCAATTCTGCTGGTCGTGCTGGCTTCAAGTATTTGGATTTATTTTGACGCGAAAGCGATCGGAGCCAGATCAGGCCTGCTTTCCGGCTTCGCCGATATGGGGCCTTTCTCCTGGGCTCTCTGTTCACTGCTCCTCTGGATCGTCGCCGTTCCGCTTTACCTGGTCAAAAGACCGCAGATCAAAGCTGCTGCCGGCGGCGCTCCCGTCCCGCGGGCCGAGGGGGTCGAGCAGACCGGCCTTAACAGAGCATGTAAATATATCGCCTTGTTGTGGACCTGTTTTTGCATTATCGGCGTTGTCTTTGGCCTGGCCTCTCTCGGCGATCTTCCCATAGACAGCTCAAACGAATACGAAGCGGCCGGTGTTGCTATTGGCGCCTCCATAGGGTTGAGCATCTGGTTTGCTGCCTGGCTGTTCGTCACCCTTCCGGCAGCTATTATATTTTTCATCACCAGAAAGACTGTCGTTACCCTGGCTCCTCCTGAAGCGACAAACGCCGTTTTGGCAGAAACAAGAAAATGCCCATACTGCGCCGAAATAATAAAACAGGAAGCCATTGTTTGTCGGTTTTGCCAAAAGAATCTCCAGACAGAGCCGCCTGTTATCGAAAAGAAACCAATATCTCCACCCACACCACAACAGCCTCATAAAGACTGGAGATCAAGAGCAAGACAATTCTATAAAAAAAGTGAATTCAAAGAAGCTGCCATGGCCTACAGCCAGGCGATTGAAAATAATCCATCAGATCAGCTTTTTTACGAGAGAGCGGCTACCTACTCAAAACTCGGGGATGAACAGAAAGTGAAAGCCGATCTGGTAGCCGCTTCAAACCTGGGACACCTAAAAGCAAAACAGATACTTGCGCAGCAGGCAAAAAAATAACATCATCAATATCTTCAAAATGGTTCCTGCATTGAATGGAAATTGCCGATAAAATCTAGCTAATTCGTGTCCAGACCTCAACAACTTTCAAAATTTAGCTAAAACGGTGGGGACCTTTATTCTGCTTGTATTCGAGGATGTTTTTTCATTTCCTGCAAATGTCCGTCACTGTGTCCAGACCTCCAGGACTAAAAATAGAAGGATACAAAAGTTGGTAAAACCAGGAAGCTTCAAGGTGAGTCTTTTATATATAGGCGTTTGAGGAATTTTTAAAGAGCAACATTGCACTGATTAAACCGGTTTCAAATCATTTGAAAGATGGTCCTTTTATCCTTTTTTTCTTTTTCACCTGCCCTGAGAGCACATTTTAACCCTTTCCATAATTTTCTTTAACCATTCTCAAACCTTTTAACCTTTTTTCTCTTTGTTTCTCTGGTTTCAATACAACTACCCCCCTTCATGACGGCAAGTCGGCAACGTCGGTAATTTTTCAAAACTAGATAATAGGGGTTGCCACTACCCTTTTTCTAAGATGGGCGGGGTGGGGTGGATGTCTGAAAATCTTTTAGGAAGAAGAACTGTAGTATTTTTCTACTCTTTCTTAGAGATTTACTTGCTCATCTTAACCATTTTATAATTTGACACTGTTTTGTTAGTCTTTTTTTTATTCAACACTTATCAAAGAAGTCTCTAATTTGTTGTTTTTTAAAAAGCAAAAGGAGAAATACTCTTCTTAAAAAACAAATGCAACCCGGTTTTCAGGTTGTATATCCATCAATAATAATCGATTATTCTTCGTATTTTTACCAGAAGAAAACGTATATGAATTTTCTTTTCAGAAATGATTATGACAAAAAGCTTAATCAAACTTCTGTTAGTGGCTACTCATGGATCTGAATTCAATACAAACTATCGAACTTTTCGAATTCTCTCTTGGAGAGATAAAGCTAAAGGTACTTGCCTAGCAGTTAAATGAGCAGCAATGGCTAAAAGTGCTTCACGAAATGAGGAATCAGAAGAGATTTTATTTTTATCATTAGAAACTATGACATCCAAAAGTTCTATTAAAGCACTCCCCGTCTCCTGTCTATACCAATTAAGAGTACACGGAGGTAGCAAAGAATCTCTGATCCACAGTAACCCATCATACCGAATGGTTGCTCCTACTTTGGACGAAAGAAATCTTGCAAATGCTGCTACATTATCCTCTTCCTTAGAGAGATGCTTTTTAGCCCAACGATCATACAAATCCTTATTTTTAAATACTATTTCTTGGGCATCATCAAATTCTAAAAAGCTAATCGAGTTAAAACCTAAAAGATGTCGGAATAATTTTTCACCCTTGTACCAATACTTATTAGGAGACCAATTTTGTTGTGGCAGTGCAAACTCAATCATTTCTCTCCAAGAATGAGATAGAGAATTAATATTTTTGCTTCGAACCACTTCTATGAACCATCCATCAACTAAATTCTCAATTTCATAATGACCGTCTACACCTATAGAGAATATAGGTTTCCAAATATCAGCAGACTCATTTTTTTTTGAGGTTACAAGAAGTTTTGATAGCTTCCGAATAAGAGAATAACCTAAATCACTCGGAAGGTTATCACGGTCATTGTCATCATCGTTTGCTTCATAGTTTTTTTGCTTTCTCCATGCTTCATATTTCCAAAGCTTTTGGGTTAAGAAGCGTACATCGGAACTATCATTTATCCCTTGTCCATGATCATTCAACAACCAAGAAAACATTTTGTCCAATGTGTAGGTTTCAAGACCGGAAAAACTACGGCGATAATAACGCAAACGGCCATCTGCATCCTTTTTGAACAACCTTTTAATACGAGCCCTTTTTAAGCGATCCACGCGAATCGATATTCCGATTAGATCAATATCCACTGCATTTACTGAAACGTTTAAATCACGAGTGCGCAACCATCTCAACCAACGAGCCCAACGTATTTCAATCGATTCGTCTTCATTTTCTCTAAAACCCGGAATAAGACTATTAAGAGCAGCCCAAAAAAACGAAATCTGTATAAGGCGCCACCAACGATCACCTATTTTTTCTCTATTTTTATAAGCTGTCTCCATCAAAATAAAGACTGCTTGATTGTCTCCACTGGTTAAAATTTTTAATACAGAAGAATCTATGTCTTTATCGTGGCCTGAACTGTTTATAAAGTTTTCAACAACAACACGAGTCGCAAAAACAAGCGGCTTATTGCTCATAAAACGGTCAGAAATCCTTAAAGACTCTAAGGTGTTTCCAATATTAGAAATTACATTTTGAATAATATCATTTGTTTTCCTTTTAAGATCTGGATCTTTGTCTAACCAACTGGATGCCTTTATTAACAATGTAGCTGCGATCGCCGCTTCTGTTGCGAGGATGCTTTCCTCATCTTCTTCTAGAAGTACGGTGTTGAGTGCAGCGGATAGACTCTCTGCATCTTCATCGGTCAGATTCTGATATGACGCTAAAAATTTTCCACATTCATAAGGTAGAGTAACTGATTGTAATATAATGTTATTATTTTGTTGAAACGTATTTATATCTTCCTGAAGCTTATCGGGGTAATGACACATCAAAAATGTCTGTCCAGATTGTTCATCCTTTACATGTCTATAATTTTGCGGATCAAGTTCAGCTCTCAATATTCTGACTTCTAAGTCATATTTTTCCTCACCTGAAGACGTATTCCAAACTTTAGATGTTTCCTTAATATAATTAGCTGTCTTTTTATCATTGAGAGCAAGTTGACAAGCTATCTGCCGTAGTGGAATCTTTCGGTAAGGAGCAAATTTCCACTCTTTGGCCATCTCAAACACTTTTTCACCTTGGCGTACCCATTCCCAAGCATCAAACCAAAGGTCAGTATTTTGCACACGATTATCATCTCCTTGATAAAGTTCATACACCCCCAGTAACGGCTGCAAAACACTGGTAAATAAATCTGGTTTATACTTTCCTACATCTAAGAGCACGCCGATTACTGCAATAGAATTTGAGTGTTGAAGAATCTTCCTGATAAGCGGTTCTACATCTTCTTCTTGATCAATCTTTACACAAATCCATTTTTCTAAAGCAGCCAAGGCACAATTGAGATGCCCATTAGAGGTTGAATTTACTTGAGACCAAGAGAAAACTTGCCCATCTCCCCTAAAACTTTGTCTTTGACCATTGGGGAGAGTAAGCTCTAAACTATGGACAATTCTATAATTATCTGCCCATCGATCTGTACAAAAATTGACGAGTGTAATCAACGTATCTACAGCCACGGTAGCATTAAGCTGAAAAAACTGAAAAAAAGGACTTTTCCAGTATGCTGTAGGATATCCTGAGTGACAAAACTTTAGCCCCAAATCGTCACGTAGAGAGCTACCTGAGTAGTCTTCTGTCGGGGAGTCATTAATTAGCATTGCGAGAAGAAATTCACTTGCAACTTCCGGTCTTAGATACATTAATTTAACCAAGGATTTTGCATTCAAACAATATTCTCTAAAAGTGTTGTCAACCCGCCCTTGTGGGCCTAATGGCCATGGAGGTAAATCTCTATGGCTTGAAATACTGGTAGGCATTCCACGCAAACGTTCGTTTCTTTCACGATATTCTTTATCAGTACGCAACCTTTCAATATGTTCTTTTCTTTTTTCATCTTTATAAGCATTAACTGCTTCGGTTATTTCTCTTTTGCAGGGTCTTCTACAGGCCATTTCTAAAGCCCATTCGCAAACTTCTTCAGGAAGGTCGTGTACAGCAGCGAATGCTGCCCCATAAAGAGCTTTATCACTGTCATCTCTGAGCCAAATGTCCCCCTTTTTTTGCTCAAGCTGTAAAGCTCGTACCGTGCTTAAAGCAAGCTCTGCAAGTTCCTTTCTGTAGGGCATTAGCGTATTTGTCTCACGATCGAGATAAAGAGGTGTTGTCGTAAGCCAAGTCTCACATAATTTTGAAACAGTTGGTGAAATTAGGTTGGATATTTGTTCTTTGTGATCTGAGAGGAATTTTGCAACTTGTGGCCAACGACCATAAATTGGCACCCGTTGCATATCTTCTAAATACAGCTTTAACGAAGGATCGATATCAAGAGACTCACTAGATACATTTGAAACGGTTGCTATATGATGAAAGCGTCTTAACAACCGATTTAAACGAGCCCCCCTATCTGCAAAAAGCATGTCTGATCGCTCATTAAGATAATAACCTGCAAATGGATCAAGACATAAAGAGTCTAAGAGAATATCTGCGGCTAACGGGTTTTCATCTTTTGTTTTTTCCGCCTTCTCAAAAACAACATCCCATAAAGTGCCCTGTTCGGTTTTTTCACGAAGAAGTAGCTGCCCCATCATACGCAAAGCATTATGCCAAAGGGGATTGCTGGCGTAAGGAGCCCAAGAGCTTATGTCGTTCTTTATTTCTTTTAAACGCTGAAACCTTGCCCAATCAGCCCCCAAATCGTGCTCAAATTCATACCTATTTGTTGCATTGTTTTTACGCAAAGGAAATTGCGCGGGGCTTTCATCGAGTGTTTCAACTACATCCTGATCTAACTCACTAATAGCAAAACTTCGTTCAAACTCAGCTTCACGTATAGCAAGTCTCATCAGAAGACTTTGTAATTTAGTTTGATTATCCGTCCAATGTGACCATAAGCAGTTAGCAATAGCTGGCAAAGATATGTCGTCCATTCCCCCTTGAGAAAAAACACTTTCAGCTCGCATTACCCAAGCTAATGTTTTTAAATTACCTAACGCTTTAAGAGCTTCGTTATCTGAAGCAAGCCAAGATAAGTGATTGCTTGAGTGTAAAACTGCTCTCACATCAGAGGAATCAAGAGAAGAAATTTCCACCGCTTTGATCGAGGTATGCCCGGAAATTTCATGCAAATCCCCAGAGCCCCAAGCTTCGGTTTGTCCGACAATGACAACTCTCCACTCAACACGTCTCTCTTGTTTAACATCAGGTACTAAAAGCTTTGAAATAAGAAGCTTAACCTTTTTTATGACGTCAGGGAGAATCCTCTCTGCAGAATCAATGATAAGAATATTTTTTTCTTGAGATGTGTGAGCAAGAATATCACGTAAAGGCTTATGCAAGCCAATCTCTAATCTAGTTCTCTCATTTAATGCAAAAATTAAGTCTTCTGGACAAAACCAAACCTGTTTCCATTCAGAAAGTTTCTTATCCAAAGCAGATTTTACAAACGCTGATTTTCCACTTCCCGAGCTGCCGTATACAATGCATATTGGTTTTTCCCTGAGATATCCTACAAGGTCTTCTTCTGCAGACCTTGCAAGGCTGTAACCATTTGGCAAGTTGGTTTCAATTGTACTTTTATAATCCTCAGATATTGCTTCCAAAGATCTCCATGATGAAACATAGTTTGGATGGTTTTTTAGACTAAAAATTGGAACTAACTCTTGCCACAACTCCGATAACTGTAGTGTTCCCCCTGCGATACGTTTATCTTTTGCCTTATTGAGAAGCCAATCCCATAGCTCTTTTGCAGTATCTTCAGAGCCATCCAGCAAAAGATCGCGACAATAAGCCACTGAGGTTTCTGCATATTCGGAATTAGCCAAATGAAAATCTGAAAGAATAACTGCTAAACTGCGTATAAGACCAAGAGTATCTTTGTCTGTATAATTAAAGCCTTTCTCAGGATTCTTAACACTGTTATATACGTGACTGTGTTTTTGAGAATTTGTAATTCTTGCTACAGCTGTTTCCACATCACTCTCGGAACACCAAGACTTCAAGTCCGCCCAAGCATCAGAAAATCTTTGATTGCTGCCTTTCTGTACAAGCATTATGCAATCATAATCCTTATAAAATGGTTTGCCGTCCTGCCATAGCGCCCAAGCATTATTTACGAAGTTAGCTGGTAGCCCCGAACTGCTAACTTGCATGTTACTTTTGCAGGAAATAGCCAGCTGTTTTTCTTCTTTTCCAGCACAGACAACCAAAATATCATCAATTTGTTTCCAACCTATAGCTTCCGTCTGCCATTTGAGTGCGGTTCCCAAAGCGTCAACACCAGGCAGCCTTACTCCACGCAACATTTTTACCATCAGCCAAGCTGCAGATAAGTCTTCAAAATCATAGCCTGCACCACCTGTTTGGCGTGGTGTAGCCTTGCTACTGCTCTTTGTTTTATTTCTGTCTGCTTTGGAATTAGTTGTCAAAATATATCTCAAAAATTATGCTAAACTGCCTTTGGTTCCTATGGGGTGTAGGTGTCTCACAGTTTCACTGATCCTTTTCTTTGCAACGCATTCTGACTTGATTGAAATATGTTATGAAAAAGTAGTCAATGCTGACATAGTGACGGTGATTTGCGTCGTCGGTAATGGCAGTATTTTCTGTGTATTTATCGAAAAATAAAAGTCTCTTTAGTGATATATGCCAATTGTCATGGTCGCTGTTTATTCCGGACTTGTCCATTTTCCCTTGAGATGTTCAATTCCAATAACTCGATTTTTGAGGTTGGCAAAGGTCTGTGTTGATGCCATCAGTTTTGCAGTGAAGTCTTTGAGACATTCTTCACACATCCCCACCACATCTTGTTCTGAAAAATTCTTGAAATTATTTGCACAGTCGAAGCAGAGGGCATCCTTATTTTCACTGAATATGACGGTATCGGCACTTCCTGCACCCACATGCTTGCAGACAATCCAGACAGATACCTCACCGTGTTTTTTGCATGTTGCTTTTTCCTTCATGATAATCCTTGTAGTACTGTGGTTCCAATCGTTGCTAATTCTATAGTCGACAGGTAATGATATCTCTTCAATTACACCACTGACTTTCGCAGGGAATACCGTCTCCGTCACCATCCATCTTTGTGCCAGGACAATTACGAATATAAAACTTTGCTTCTTCGCATGAAGTCATCTGATTACATTGGGTTTTTCCTCTGCAAGTGTATTTTGTTTGGGCTTGTGTTTTCTCTACTGAGAATATTTGGCTGTTTGATGATTGAAATCTATTGAAAACAGTGGCCCCCAGTCCAATTACTAAGATTGTAGATATTACAAATAATCTCCAACTATTATTACGACCTCTCTTGGGGGAATGTTTTAGCCTTGGGGTGTTTATTTTTGATACAATATCGACTCCTTCTATAACAGCGTCAACAGCCTTTACCTTCCCGTTTTTGTCAGTTTGGGTATAAAAAAAGATAGTATCTCCAACCTTTGGCTTCCTCGCAATGTTTCTATCGAAGGCTGATATATGGATGAAAACATCTTTTTGGCCTTTGTCGGGTGATATGAAGCCAAAGCCCTTGTCATCGAACCATTTTTTCAAGGTTCCTTTTGATCTTGTATTTGCCAAAATTTACCTGAACGTAGTGTTGGGTACAGTGATAAAATCAATTTTCAAAATTTGCTGTCATATTGAAGTACCGACGTATTGAGGCGGCAAGCCGATAGTGACGGTAAAATTTTCATATTTTATTTGATGTGAACGTATTCACGATGGAACTGCATATACAATTCATGCTTCGGGTTTAACTCTATCCAGTAATTTTTATATATGCCGAGTCGATCAGAATCTTCTTTGTTTAAAGCATCAGAGAGGATGATCTTTCCTTCTACGTCAAAGGTAATTAATCCATTATCAAAAGCCTGGTCAAAATTAGGAGCCAGTAGTAATCCGTTAAAAATATCAAGCCTCTCTTCGTTGTTGCATAGTCTCCACGGCTTTATATGGGATGCTCGTAACATTGATAAATCCTTGCAGCCAGTGCAACAACAACCTTTCCAATAATCGATTAATGATTCCCGGAAGCGACCTTGCCCTAATCGTGCTTTGACGAGGTGTTCTTTTTCAGTTTTTGATAATTTGTTTTGTCGTTCTATATCCTGTAAATCGTCCGAAATAAAATCATCTGGTGTTAAGTCAGGTATGTCATATGCTATGTATTTTCGTGTAACGCCGAAGCTACCTTTTGCCCGGGGAGTAAAGCTAAGAGAGTAGCAGAAATTTTGGTATGCCCTTTCTAAGCCTTCGTTTACCGAAAACTTGCGCCCAACAATTTTTTCAATGATCGGGTTTGTAATTCTGCCATCTTTTTTTTGGTTGGCTATATGCCTTTCCTGTCTATTGTTGAGATAGCCAACAAAACGGCTTGGAGCGAAAAACAAATCATCATTAATTTTGGTTACCACAAAACAAGTACCTTTCTTCACTAATTCCAAATAAAAGGTTCTTAGGTCACTATCATTAGATAAGTAATACTCACTTAAAGTATTGAAGTTTATTAATATATCATTCAAGCTCTGAACCAATCCGGCATCTTTACTGTAGTTATTGTCGGAATTGGATTTATCCCTTTTTGTAAACACTGAACCTGTTTTCTCTAGGAAATCTCTTAATTCCTTTTTATTGTTCACTCTTTGAGCCAGTTCAATCGCTTCAATTTTTTCACTTGGAATCTCATTGACTCGAAAATCATGGATAGGGATGCCTTCTTTTTTATTGAAAAAAACATCCCTATCTTTGTCATAGGCCACGATGAAACCATAATTTCTCAATTTGACATTGTTTTTTTTTATGTATTTCAAAAGAGCAGCAATATCAAAAACGATGTTTTTTTGGTGGCTAGTTTGTTTTAACAACAAGTACTGATAAGTTTTCATCTTATCAGGGGAAATGTTGAAATTGGTATGGCTGTATCTTGGGTATATTCCATGTTCTTTTTGGAATTTTTTAATATTGCTAGTCGGTTGCTTCAAATTTAAATCTCTCAACTGAAGTTTACATTTATAGGAAATTTAAGATAATTGCTGTCTTTACTGACGTACCGACGGTCAATACAGCACTACGTCAGTAACGACGGAATATTTTCCTGTATATTGTTTCGCGTTAAAGCGATCTTTTGATTCTGCTTTATGGATATATGGGTTCTGCCTTTTTGGTTAAAAAGGATGACAGAGAGGTCAGGGTTCACTGGTAATATTTTGATAATATTGTGGCCATTGACGCCTCTAGTTGTTTCTTGATGGAGATCATCCAATATTTTCTTTCGCCTGATCTTCCCTTGCCCAATATTTTTCTGAAGTCGGATCGAATTCCGCGTAGATTTCATAGGAAGCGTTCGAGCGAGCGCCTGGTTAGGCGCTCTACTTTCCTTTGACAGCATTACTTAACTCACGAATTCTTCCCAATAAAAAATACCATGCTACTGGCAGCGCGGATATTGCTAAAATAGCCAAAGACAGAATGTAAGGCCATTCTTTCGACTGTTTTGTATCATTATGGGCATTTGACACTTCAAGCTGTATGCTTTTAAGGTTGTCAAAACGATCCGCACTGAGTGACTCTGCATCACAGACCATTGTAGCCAAATGTGCAATCTCCGATTTCTTTCCTTCTTCGACACACAGTGCCTCAAGATCCCGTACTTTAGATTCAAGGCGAGAGGTATTGGCAAGACCTGCAACGGCTACAATAATTGCAACAGCAGTTCCTATGAGAAGTATTTTTGCTGAGCTTTTCACATAAATTTCCTTTTGTGCCCTACAATATCACAAAAAACAAATTTGCTGTCACTACTGACGTACCGACGGCAATACGGCAGTACGTCAGCAACGACGGTAAAAATTTGATAATATTTTGCCACTCTACTATAGACAGTCCCAAGAATCTACTGTATTTGTTTGTAACCAAACGTTATTAAATGAACAAATGTAGCACCATGTGACAGTCGAAATGAAACTGAAATCAAGATCTCCTCTTAAAGACAAGCCGTTACGCTATGTCGGGCAGTCAGCAGACGAAGCCATTGATGATTTATTAAATGAGAAAGTATTTCTCAGCTTCGTGTTAATAGTAGTCCTCGCCATTTCAGTTACACTTGAGTGGATGAGGTATTTCACTCCAGCAACACATCCCCCTGTATTGATTACAGTCATTTTTGTCTTAACAAGTGCTTTCTACATCTACAGAATCTACAAACAAGTAGGAAAGTTCAAACGGTTAAAATTGGGCAGAGATGGGGAGAGAGCCGTTGGTCAGTACCTTGAGTCGCTCAGAGAAAGTGGGTGCCACATTTTCCATGATATTGTCGGCAAGAACTTCAATGTAGATCACGTGGTAATTTCCAGTAAAGGAATATTTGTCATAGAAACAAAAACGTACAGCAAACCATCTATGGGAAAATCCACAATAACATTCGATGGCCAGCGGATACTGATTAATAGCAAGGAGTCAAAGACAGATATCATTACTCAGGTAAAAGCTGCTTCTTCTCATATAAAGGAAATTTTGAAATCATCTACAGGGAAGGACTTTGAGCCTTTCCCGGTTATTTTATTCCCTGGCTGGTATGTGGAGGGTGAAGGAAACAAGAAGGGGAAAATATGGGTGCTGGAGCCGAAGGCTTTTA
Organism: Desulfobulbaceae bacterium; assembly: GCA_016278675.1. Lineage (GTDB taxonomy): Bacteria > Desulfobacterota > Desulfobulbia > Desulfobulbales > Desulfocapsaceae > Desulfopila_A. Next base: position 42,917 of record JADQBJ010000022.1, read on the forward strand.
AAAAATTTGTGGATAGGCAGACAGTAAAGCTGAGCGCTGATGATGTGGCGCTGGCTTCTTATCATTTGTCGAGGCATATACGAACCTCATGATAAAGTGCTGTGATACGAGTAATTAAGCCATTATTAATCAATACAGGATTGTCTAAAAAATGAAACTTAATATAAATGTCATCAGTAGTTTGTCTAATACAGAAAATAGCGATGAGTATCGAGCAGCTGAAAGACTAAAAGAAATACTTGAAAATGAGCTAGAACACAAAAACGTGGGTGGAGATATTACTATAGCATCAAATGTAAAATTATATGGACAAAAAGTTAAGGACATAGATTTGTTTGTATTTGGATATCTGGATAATTATTTAACTAAATTATCTATTATGCACAACAAACTTATGGTTCATGAACCAGTTATAATTAAAAGTTTTTGTGTATGTATAGAACTAAAAAGTCATTCTGCTCGAGACATCAGAAGGGAAGGACAAATATTAAAAGTGCCGTATCGAAATAACAAATGGAGTGATGCAACCCAACAAAGCGAAGATCAAAAGTATTCTATGCTCAATTTTTTGAAAAATAGTATGAAAGGCAATTTCATAACGCCATATATATACAATTTAATTTGGTTATCTCAAGTCAGCGAGCTCTCGTTAAGAAACTTGTTCGAAGGAGATCAAAACGCGTTAATGGGAAACCATAACATACTCTCATCAACGTTTTCCCTTAAGAAATTATTTCAACTCTGTGCTATTCAAAAAAGGCCAATTAAAATTAATAATAATTTTACTCTTAAAAGCATAAGTTTCTCCAATACAGTATCTATTTACGAATTAATTAAAGAATTATTTACAAAAAATAGGGTCGCATATGGAGAACTTACAAGGAAAAAAATCGAGAACATTACAAACAATATAATTGGCAAACAAAAATATGTTTCAGCAATCGGAAATGAGTTATTAATGATATCTGGGAGGGCAGGAACTGGTAAGACAGTAAAACTCATACGCATTGCATGTGATCTCGCAACAAATCACGGAAAAAGGTGCTTAATTTTAACGTATAATAAAGTATTAGTTAGTGATATACATCGACTGTTGGCGCTAGCAAAAATACCAGATATGTATAATTCCTATACAGTATCTATACAGACAATACATAAATTTATATATGAAATAATTATAGGTTTAGGGCTAGGGAAGTCATATAGGGGCAACGATTATGTTGATGTTTTTCTTGACAATTATGAAGAATACTTAAAGGAAGTTAATGAATACATAGATAATGGTTTAGTTGAAGACACAGATATTCAGTCTTTGTTCAAGAAGAGGCACGATCAAATCGCTTGGGATTATATTCTAATAGATGAGGCTCAAGACTCAAATGATTTAGAAAAAGAAATTCTTTATCGGCTATTTGGTTCTGAGAATATTATTATAGCTGATGGAGTCGATCAGATGGTTAGAAGTCTAAGGCCATGTTCCTGGATCAGGGGGCTTCCTTCATTTCATAAAACCAATGAAAAAAGAAGCCTTCGGCAAAAATTTAATTTGGTTACTTTTGTTAATAGATACGCTGAAAGATTTGATATTAATTGGAAACTTGATCCTATTGGTGAAATTACAGGTGGAAAAGTTATTATTTGTAAAAGATCGATACCCTATGATGTTTTAATAAAGCAGTTCGATCTTTGTAAAGAATTAGGAAATGATGCCTACGATATGCTGTTTTTAGCCCCCCCAAATCTGGTATCAAAGAATCATGGGAGTCGGAACTTTTCACTGACCAAAGATTTTAGGAATCAAGGCTTCAAAATATGGGATGGTACTAGTAGAAAATTGCGCAGCGAATATCCTACAGATGTCAACGAATTCAGGGTATTGCAGTATGATTCATGCAGAGGAATTGAGGGGTGGACGACTGTCTGCTTATGCTTTGATGAGTTTATAAAGTATAAAATTGAATCATTTGATAATATTGATTCGAAGATTGAACAACAGGGCTTATTTGAATCTCAAGACGCAAAAAAAAGGAGACATGGGCACTTATGGGGCTTAATTGCTCTAACAAGATCAATAGACACATTGATAATCACCTTAGAAGATAACTCTGCCGTATTTTCTCAAGAGCTACTGAGATTAGCGGATGAAATGAGTGACTATGTTCAAATTATTGAATAAAATGTAGTAGTTCAGACTTGATCTGACAGTTACCAGTTTTGCGCCGGTGTCTTGTCAGTAAATTCATAAAATATATATCACACTTTCACCTCAATTCCATGCCGCTTCAGCCATGCATGCAGGTTAGATACTGATGTGCCATAGCGCTTCGCAATAAACGTCTTTGTCGAGCCATTATTTAGCAGTGCAACTATTTCTTCCCGTTTATCATCGAGTTTACTTTTTCCAGGCCCTTTAGGTCTGCCCAGTTTTACGCCTGCTGCTTTCCTTGCCCTTAATCCTTCTTTGGTCCTTTCACTAATTAAATCCCGTTCGATCTCGGATATCATGGCGAACATTGTCATTACTATCTTACTTTCCATTGTGCCATTCAGTGACCAGCCGCCTTTAACTGCATGAACAGCAATTTCATTCTGCTTTGCCAATTGCATGATTTCAAGTATTTGAAGTGTTGACCTGCCGAGGCGCGATAATTCAGGTACAATGACAGTATCGCCAGCTTTCAATTCTCTCAGGACTTTTCCGAGTTCACGTTCCCGCCAATCTTTTACACCACTGACCTTTTCCTCAATGAATTCCACATGGCTGAGTTTTTTACTATTGGCCAGTTTCAGTATGTCGGCTTTATTTTTCTCAGTATCTTGCTCGATGGTGGAAACCCGTAAATATCCGATTACTCGACTCATTAATTTCACCCTTGAAGTTGATTTTTTGTTGATTTTCAATGAAAAGGTACCATGCACGAAAAAACTGTAGCAAGACCTTCGGTGAATATCAAGCTTTTTTAGCGAAAATAAAGCAGGCTAAAAATGAACGTTTTCATTGAAACATATTGGCGGTGAAATTAGTTCAGGTATTTTATTGTCAATGCTGACGTGCTGACGTGCTGACGTGCTGACGCTGCTGACAGCTTTGACAGCAACGTCAGTATATTTTGAAAACTATTAAACTGCATTGAGGCTGATATTGAGGATTAAACAGAACGATCCTTACGTCTCATATCTGATCTCTATCGCAGGCCCCCCTTGAACCCTTTTTTCAGGATGAGGGGGGTGGGATGCATGGCTGGCAGGAATTTTCCGAGGTTGGCGTAGTACTATATTCCTCAAAAGATATCAATGAATGTCGATTTGGGATTTGGCCAATTAGCCTTGAGGCATTTGTAAATTTTTTCAACCCACTTGTCGTCATCACTGGCAGCTTCCCCTACATAGTCGTTGCCAGCAATCCAGGTTTCTAGGCGAAAGGACAGATCGTCGATGTCTTTATTACCTATTGTGTCTGATAGGTACGCGATGCCGTCTTTAGTAACCCTGAGTTGCCTGTGCTGAGAGTCATCCTTGGATGCAATGAGTTTCCTGACATTTTCAAAGGTAAATTGTTGAGGGTCGTTGAGATTAATTTTCATATCATTCCTCATTAGTTGTGGTTTTTATGAAAAAGCGGATAGCAGAAATAGAACAGATAACATGAATATGCAACAGATGTATTGAAAAGTGAACACAAAAGAGAAAGGGGTCTTTATACTCTCGCGGCCTTTTGACATTTGGCAATGTACCAGGCAATTTTTTCACTTCTCCATAAGACACTTACTGTGAAGGTTGTAAATGTCCCAAGCGAATCGACAGATGTCATTGTCCATACAGGTATAGCAGGTAAATTGGAAGATATGTTCAATGTTGTGTTGGGCCATAGTAAACCTTATTTCCGCCTCTACTTTTTCTGGCAGGGAAGGTGATTTATTATCGGTCATTTTTTATCCGTTTGTTTATGATGATTTGGTAACCGATCAACTCTATCTTGCATTGCCTAGGAGAAGTAGGTTTAAAGAATTGTTCAAAATGCGTCAAGGTAAATAAAAACTGACCATCGAAGGAGCAATTTTGACCGTAGTAATAAAGCCGTTTTTCAGGAATATCATTTTATGATCCCCCGTTATATTTTCATCCTTGTAGTCCTCTTTTTTCTTAGCGTATCTGTATCAGCTCAAACCCTCACCGGCAAAGTTGTTGGCATTACCGATGGCGATACCATCACCATTCTTGACGGTAATAATAGGCAGCACAAGATTCGATTATATGGCATCGATACGCCTGAAAGCGGGCAGGCATTCGGCAAGGCGGCGGAACAGCACACTTCGGGATTAGTCGCGAGAAAAACTGTTGATGTTACTACGTACGATACCGACAGACACGGCAGGATTGTAGGTGTTGTAAAAGTTAATGGCAAAAATGTTAATCAGAGCCTCATCAGTGCAGGTTATGCATGGCAATACGGAAAATACTGCAAAGCTTCATTTTGTGACGATTGGATTCACCTGGAAAACAAGGCAAAGTTATCAAAAATCGGTCTTTGGGGTGATGCCGACCCAGTCGCTCCTTGGGAGTGGAGAAAAGGAGCCCGGAACAGTAGTTACTCAAAAAAAGACACTGGTACTGGAAAATATAAAACAGTCGGTGATGGCTTCCATGGCAATACAAAAAGCCATGTTTTTCATGCACCATCCTGCCGCCATTATAACTGCAAGAACTGTTCAGCGAATTTCAGCACTAGGGAAGAAGCAATATCGAGCGGGTATAGGCCTTGTGGGAATTGTAGGCCATAAGCCCCAAAAACGGATTACGCAGATTATAATATTCAGAAAGTGGCGTAAGTGAAATCAATAGTGCCTTTCTAATATTGAATTTATCTCAAGAGGGGTATTGTGGCCTAACTTCTTTGGAAGTCTTTATTGACGAGCGTGTTGCATTTGTTGCTTGTGTCCAGCAACACCGTCCTATGTTGGAAAAAATGTGATCATAGATTTGAAGAAATATAATTTAAAATGGGTTTGAAATTGGCAAAATCGATACTGGAAGTCTGTTGTTTTACAATTGCTTCCGCAAATATTTTTTTCCCATAATATTTGTCACTGCTTTTCTTCGGATCTCTGTGGAAAGATTTGCCATCAAGCTTTATTTTTAATAGCGCAGGATCAAACAAATCTTCAATATCAGTCTTTGTCATTCCACGCACTAAAGGCGTAACAATGGCGTGAAGGTTTCCTTTAAAGCAAGATGCTATTTTAGCCGGATTTTTAATTACACTCCGAAACCAGGTCCCTTCGTCATCATTGTCTGATAAGAAAAAAACCCTTTTTCTGGAGCTATAAGGTTGATTTACTAACTGATTTTGAGCCTCTTTGGCCATTTTAGTTAAGCCAGATCCAGAGCTAATTGATAATATCTCTTTGATTCTGTCTGTATATTTAAAGAATGATATTTTAAAAGTTGGTGTTCCGTCTTTCTTTATCTCAATTAAATTTGGATATAGCGAAGCAAGATTTATCAATGCTGATCGAATATATATTAAATCTGTTTCCCCTTCACAAACTAAAATTGGGGGTCCAGGATGGAAGAAATACCTATAGTACAAGAACTCCCTATATAACTTGTATATCCCTTCTGGTTTTTCTTTATTGTAAATGCAATCCGGTCTACCAATATATCGTTTCGCATCTTTTTTATTTTTAGTGTAACCATCTTTTTTAATATCGTATATATAATTAATTCTGCCTTCTAACTGAGGTAATGAGCCTTCACAATACTCAATAAAAAATTTCTCTTTTTCAAATAAGTGTCGACACATTGCTCGGGTCTCGTCATAATAATTTCTTGGAATATTGATTTTTTTGTTAACAACTAACCCTGTTGTCACTTGTCTTTGATGCTTGCTTTGCATCGAAACTTTTTTTGCGTTTATACAAAAAGAGGTGAGGGCAATCTCACGATGAAGTCGGATGCTGGGATGCCATTCACCATTAGTATCTTGATATGCAATTGAATCGGGGAATTCTCTCTTGTTAGTAGAAAAAGTAATGTCGTCAGCATATCTTGAATAACAACATTTTGATTTTGTAGCCAACCGTACCAAACGAACATCCAGAATGTGACCTATGAAATTAGATATAACAGGTGAACAGGGGCTACCCTGTGGGAGTATATGGTTAAAACAGGCTGTTTGTGCGATTATAGTCGCAATAGGTAATGGCAACAGGAAGTTTTTATCTTTATGGAAAAAACCTCTCACTCTGCCGAAATTGATTGATGGGAAAAAATCTTTTAGATCAATATTAAAAACATGTCTCTTGTTTATATGATTTGCGGCGTTTGTTTTAATAGATAGTCCATCCCTGAATCCATGAGATAGCGTCTTTAGTTTAACACATTTTTTTGTCGGCCATATTTCTTCCTCACATTTCAGCAATAACTGTGCAAGTTCTTTTTGAATACTTTTTAATTCATTACAAGGAGCTAAAATTTCTCTGTCACCTCCATTCTTTTTGGGAATAGTAAAAGAGGTATATTTTTTCGAATCAGGAAGTTTATAGATCGTGTAAGAGAAAATCTTAGGGTGGGTTTTTAGTAACAGTGCTAATTCAGGAAGATTTCGAACATTTTTTAATCGATGTAAGCGACTCATTATTTCAGTGACTGGTAAAGGTGCAAAAATGGCTTCTCGGCACTCTTTGGTGCGATCGGGAAAGATATAAGGAACAGTGAGACCGGGGCAAAAAGGAGCCAGAGGTCGCCGAAAAGTCTAGGAAGACGATTTTTTCTTATATTGTGAAACACAATAACAAATCTGCCGAGAAGCCATTAGAATCAAGAGTACAACATAAGTATAAAGTTATGTCAAAGCTTAATTGATTTATGCCCCTATCCTCGTAGAAGGTTGGATCAATCCCTATGGGTTCTGATTCAAAAAGGATCTCAGAGAAAAACAGAATGGTACATTATACACACGTGACTACTAATTACCCGTGGTTCTTGAGTGTTTTTCGTTAATACTTTGGTATCAAGCGTTAATATTGGTCGTGTGAATCTTTTGAGAGTTCATCTCCATCTGACGTATACCTTATCCCTGAGAGGGGAGAACTGTCTATTTTAATGGTTCGTTTAGAAATGGAGCAACTGCAAAGAAGAGATTCCCAATCTAAAGTATATCTTTATTATCACTGTACCTTTCAGTATTTCTACTGATATAATTTTTTAGAGTCACTTTCATTTCGTTTCCGGAAACAATATATTCCTGTACTGCTCATCTGCTTCCATTACCAATCGCTCAACAGCTCCGGCCAGAGAACACTCCCATTTGTCAGCGAGACGCTGTAAGCGCCATGAAGCTGAATTACTTATATATCCATCAAGACGCCTTCCTTTTTGGTTTTTCCGCCATGCCTTCACCTTTGCTTTCGCATCTTGGTGTTTTCGTGGTCTCCCCGGCTTTTTTGTCTCAGTCATGGTCTTGCCCTCCCTCCAGAAAATTAAAACAGCAAAGTATATCGTTACCGGTAACTAAATACAACAATAAAGTAACCGGCAACTAATTGCCTGGCAAGGAAACGAGACTTTGGAAATTACTTTTTTATATGGAAGAGAAGGAGGATTCTGGATTATAAGTATACAACAAGCGGAATAAACAGTAGCAATAGCACCATTCCCAAGCACCCACTTCCTTTCCGCTCATGGACATCTCGTTCTGAATCTTCATATAAAATGTAGTCCAGGGCATCATCGTCATCGAAAATGTTGTCGTCGAGGTCATCCATAATTTGATATATCCCAGTTGATTTATTTTAGCATCACATTGTTGTTACGACAAAATTTTAACAACTGCAAATTGTATTATATTCCGCCGGGTGATTCATTTTTGAGATAGTTGTGATTTTTTATCAGCTTCGTGGAGAGAATTACGGGGCCAGGAGGCAATGAGGTACGGCGGCATTGTGAAAAAGCTTTTTAATAGCTGGCATTGATGTAAAAACGCGACAGGCAACTCGTAATAGACCCTTTACAATCTCATAGCGACAACACCTATGCCATTGTATAGGCAGTGGTAAAAATGTCGGTGAAATGTCTATTGTGGCCTGCAGAGCATTGGACACTCACAGCAGTAGCCTTAAGCTGAAATGCTGGATTGATTTTGTAATCAAAGTATATTGTCGTTACCGACGTGCCGACGTCGATAGATGCTTACTCAGTGACAGTATTGTCAGCAACGTCAGTAATAAATAAAATGCTCATATTCTCCAATCAAAACGAGTGCCCCTCCCCTCAAAAAAATATCGCTATTGGGGAAGGTGGGGGCCAGAGCTGATAGAGGCGCAAGTACAGTTTTACTTGACAAGGTGGGGGGTTAAAAACTTTCAAGAGGAAAATTAGCGAAGACAGACAAAGCGATGTGTTACGCTACTTTCTGGTGCAGACCATGCTGACCTCATTTGTAAAATCCACTCAATCTGACACATTTCGTTTTTGATTTTCAAATTGATCGGAATATCGCTAAGATAGTCATGGAGAAGGTTATCTACCAAATTCGATTTTTGTTGTTAGGAATCCGATCAAGCAGAAGTTCCAACATACAGTAGAAAGCTTTATTATTAAGTTGTTTAGAAAGATGAAACCTTCGATGAGAATATCTCAACTAAAGAAACAGTAAATGATCCCCGAATAGCGGCACGGTCAGAACAGTTGCTCTCTTTGAGGCTTATACTGAATAACCTGCTCCAGATATATTGAAACAGGTTGCCTACTGATCGGTTGGTTTATGGTTGCTTGTTGTTCGTGGAGACAAAAAGAAACATTGTCCAAAGGCAATCTCAGTCCTCTTCAACTTGCGAATAATTCCGTGACGAATTATCTATGGCCCTCTGTGCGAATGTCGGTCAGCTTCGTAGGTAACCTTTAAGCGGTACAACTAACCACTCAATACTTAATTTTAGTATAAATGTTTCTTTGAGTCATTCTACGGAGTGATTACAAACACTCCATCTGTTGAGTTACTTGTAATTGCTTTAAAAGAATATGACAAAGCAGCTCCGGATACACCCGTTGAATAATTATTTGTAGTACCATTCCATCTTCCATAAGGATCATTTACTATTACCTTTGCAGTTTCATAAGAATGACCCTCATAACCAATTACCACCATATAGTGACCATAGCTAGTTACTGATCTGGATCCCAAAATTAATGGACGATCTTTATCGATTTCACTCTTTATAGCATCATATAATGAGTCCCAATATGATTGATTGAAATATACTGATGAAAATCTCCATACCTCTTCTAAATGATCCGAAAGCAGCCCTCTCCCAAGTAATCCACTGGATGTATTTGAAGTAGCCTCAAAAACTGTTTTTGCTGCATTTATCATCTCTTGTTTTGTTTGTCCTATCTTTCCATAATAAGCTAAAATCATAGACGTGCTAGCAGAGGCACAAGCTGCTTCACCAATATCAGGAATGTCTAATTGATCAAGATAGGGGACATTTTGTATTGTTTTTTTGTCATGCTCAAGCAACAAGGCACTTATGGCATTAATCAACATTGGCTTGTCTGCCTGATCAATTATTGAAAAGTTACCAGAACTATTCCAGACATGAATGCCTTCGACTGTTGAAATACGTACTTCATAATCGTTATCATCTGGCCAGCTGCTTGGCGGATTAAATGCGACTCCAGTACTGCCATTTGTCACAGGCTCGCTAGCAGCAATGGTCTGATAGAAGGAACCGTTCCTGTATGAGTGGATCTGTATATTGCCCGTATAGTCACTATATGTCCATCTTATGCGGTACTCTGTTCCTTTGTACAATGTATCACCAATAGTAGGTGAGGTGACATTGAGGACGGGTGTGGGAGCAGGATCGGTGATTGTGAAGTATCCAGACGAAGATGCAGCCTCCCCAGCGGTTGTTGAAATCCAGATCTCATAATCGTTATCATCTGGCCAGCTGCTTGGCGGATTAAATGCGACTCCAGTACTGCCATTTGTCACAGGCTCGCTAGCAGCAATGGTCTGATAGAAGGAACCGTTCCTGTATGAGTGGATCTGTATATTGCCCGTATAGTCACTATATGTCCATCTTATGCGGTACTCTGTTCCTTTGTACAATGTATCACCAATAGTAGGTGAGGTGACATTGAG
>JADQBJ010000022.1:53073-139630 GCA_016278675.1 Desulfobulbaceae bacterium
GGTACTCTGTTCCTTTGTACAATGTATCACCAATAGTAGGTGAGGTGACATTGAGAGTGACTGCAATTGATAAATTCGGTAATAACAGTTGAAAAAACAGGATCGCAATGAAAGTTAAGTATATCCTCATTCTCTACTTCCCCTTTTCCTCTTTTTTTTCCAAGAGATTTTGGCCTGTGGACATTATGCTATTAAATCATTTTTTTAATTGGTATAGCCCAGCAGCCTAGCGCAAAATTGTATTTACTTCAAGCGAATTTGGCACTTCCATTTGTTTTTTTTGATGAAACATGACCCCGTGTAAGTCCTTTTGATTTATACCTATTACAGCTAAAATTTAGCAGAATGATTGAATGAGGACATAAAACGGGGCAAACTACAATTTGTGATGAACAAAAAATTGCTATCTTCTCAGAATTTATAGCACCTGTTTAAAAGAAGAAATTTCTACTGGCAATATCAAACTATCGTTAAGCTGTGCTTAGTGAAGATACTTCCTGAGAGGGTGGAAACGGCCTAGCACAGAAAATTGAGCAGAAATGGAGTAACTGGCAACTCAAGATTTCCAAAGATAATTTAAAAATCGAATTGGCAGGCAAGATCAAGAACTAATGCAGATACTTGTCAGATCAAATTTTAATTTCTTTTCGCAGATACCGCATAATACGCACCTTCCCCGCCGCAGGTAGCGAGGCGAACCAGTCATTGACGGAGGGATATCGCATCTTGAGGCGACATAGCTCAACCTTCGAACAATCTTTTCCTTCTCCAAGTCTGACAAACTCCGTCACATTGCAGAAGTACTCCGCATCAGCCACTTTTATATATTTCTCCGGAATCATTATTTCCCCCCATGGTTTAACTTAAATATAGTTTATAACCGAAGACCTATGATATAGATAAATATGGACGTGTGGTCGGCGTTGTCATTGTTGATGGCGTGATGGTAAATAAGAGGGGGCTGGCATGGCAGTATAGAAAATACTGCAAGGCGCAATTCTGTGGCGACTGGTTGATGCTCGAAGGTAAAGCCAGAAAATCCCAAATTGGTCTATGGGCTGAGGCAGATCTGGTGCCTCCTTGGGATTGGAGGAAAGGCGCACGCAATACCAGCTATAAAAAAGACAGCCGAGGAACCTATTCTCCCGGTGCCGGTAAATATCACGGCAATATCAAGAGCCAGGTTTTTCACTTCTCTAACTGTCGCCACTATAACTGTAAAAATTGCACCAAAACCTTCACTGACCGCGATGTAACTCAATCCAAGGGTTTTCGCACATGTGGGCAATGCAATCCATGATAATAAAGCAACCATTATCCTTCTGGTAAAAGGGCATTATATTGGAGATGTTGCTAACCAAATTTCATTAACAGCCTGCATCTCTGGAGGACGTATGCTAAAAAAGATAATCTCAGGCGGTCAATCAGGTGCGGACCAAGCTGGCCTTGACGCAGCAATAAAAAACAATCTTGCCCATGGTGGCGCCATTCCGAAAGGTAGACTGACCGAGGATGGTATCTTGCCAGAGAAGTACAACCTTGACGAGATGACCTCGAAGTCCTACCCGAAGCGTACTGAAAAGAATATCCTTGATTCGGATGGGACGGCCATATTTACCCATGGCAAGTTAACCGGCGGTTCTCTTCTTACCCGTAAGAAGGGAGTCGAACACAATAAACCTGTTGTTCACATTAACCTTTCCAAATTAGGTGCAGAAGAAGCGGCACTGGAACTCAATATATTTATCCGTAGTAATAACATTGAAGTGCTAAATGTTGCCGGTTCCCGTGCCAGCAAAGATGATCAAATATATGGAGCTGTTTTCCAGTTAATTGATAGCACTATTGAGATGAATAGATGATCTTGAAGAGATTATGACCCACCCTTGCAATGTTTTCCCCCTGGAACCGGCACTATTCGGGTATTTTTTTGTGGAAGTGGTACCAGCAATATTCAAATAGAAGGGACTTAGTCTCAGGTCATAATTTTATTACGTATACAATAGTTACCTGCAGTCCTTAGCGATCGGGAATTTGATGATATATGGTTTGGCTATCTTCCTATAAGAAGGACAGGAAATACGTTGCATTGAGGATATAGATTTGTCTCCGTTTTCTTTTTTGGGTGGATGATTTGAGTTATGGGGAATAGATCACAAACTCACATAATGAGTTATATAGGTCAGTTGCTATCACTTGTTGGTGAATTCTTGACTATTGGGTGAAACAAAATCCAAGGAAAGTATTTATCTATCTCAAGCAACATAGTATCCATATCTTGAAGTCCATCATCATCGGTTATGGAAACCATAACAGTATAAGTACCAATAGCCAGATCCGTAATGATTACTTTTTCACCTGTTGCGTCTTTATTATTTCCTGCATCTAGCTGATGAATAAGACTCCATTCCCATGAAGAGATAATTCCATCGGAGTCAGAGGAACTGCTCCCATCAAGAACAACATCAGTTCCTTCCTTTACTCTTTGATCCCTACCAGCATCAGCAGTAGGGTAAATAGCCTCTCTGACACTTAATAACATAGTGTTTGTATCTTGAAGGCCATCATTGTCAGTTATGGTCAGGGTGATAGCATATGACCCAATGGCCAAATGATAGAGGATGGAATGTTCTCCAACGGCCGTTCTGCTATATGAAGGGTTATTTTGATGGTCAATGTTCCAAATCCAACTTTCGATATTGCCATCTGAATCTGAAGAACTACCACCATCAAGAACCAGGGGGTTTATATCCAATATTGATTGGTCTGCACCGGTATCAGCGGTAGGGTAAGCAAGCACTTCAAGAAACATAGTGTCCGTATCTTGAAGTCCATCATTATCAGTTACTGTCAGCGTGGCAATATAGGAACCAATAGCCAAATTCGTTACAATAACAGTTTCCCCTAATGCAGTTGTATTATTTCCTTCATCAACCTGATGAACAAGATTCCATTCCCATGAAGTGATACTTCCATCAGCATCAGATGAATTGCTACCACTAAGGGAAACATCAGTTCCTTGTGCTAATCTTTTGTCATTACCAGCATCAGCAGTGGGATTAGCAAGCACTTCAAGTAACATGGCATCGATATCTTGAAGACCATCATTATCGGTTACTGTGAGGGTGGCGACATATGAGCCACTGGCAATATTTGATGTTGTTGCGACTTCCCCCGATAAGGATATGCTATTTGATGGGCTATCTTGATTTTCCAGTAGCCATTGCCATACTACTATCGCTCCATCAGAATCGGTTGAATTGCTACCATCAAGGATCAGAAGATCACCTTCGTTTATAGTTTGATCATTGCCTGCCACAGAAGATGGATAGACTGCTTCTCTGACTATCAATAAGAAAGTATCAGTATCTTGAAGATTAACACTATCTGTGACGGTCAGAGTTACATCATAGGTCCCAACAGCCAAGCTTGATAAAGAAGTTTGCTCACCTGATGCTGTCCTATTGTAAGTCGGATCACTTCTGTGCGCAAAATTCCACTCCCATAACATAACGACCCCATAGTTTGCAGTTGAGCCACTCCCATCAAGTTGAATACTGCTTGTTTCCAATATAGACTGATCGTCACCAGCAACAGCTATCGGATCATCAATAGAACTATAATAGACATTGGAGTCCAACGTCCAAGCAACTGTTCCATTGTAAAGAGAAGGATAATTCTCTCTTACTGGAACAGGTGTGTCTGTTACTTTCTGAACAGCAGACCCATCCCATAAGACTATGTCACTACCCTCTGACCAAGCGATTTTTCCATCATAGAGTGAAGGTTTATAGTTGAAGACCTGATTATCTGACACTTTCTGAACCACAACAGGAAAAACTCCGTCCCAATAGTGTATTGATGCACTATCAGAGAATTCAGTTTCATATGCCAACCATGCTATTTGTCCATTATAAAGGGAAGGGTTGTAGTCATTGTTAGGATTGCTGGAAATCTGCTGAATAGCACTGCCATCCCAATAATAAATCTCTGTGTCATGGTTATTTACATGTCCTCTTGCCCATGCAATCTTTTCATCATAAAGGGAGACCCCAAACTGCCCATCAATGGCAGTATTATCCGTTATTTTTTGTGGGGTTACTGGAAAAGTACCATCCCAATAATAAATTTCATAATCTCCGTCTATGTCACTTGCCCATGCAATAGTTCCGTTATAAAGGGAAGGCTTGCCTCCCGTATTGCCGATGTCGGCTATACGATATGTTGTAGTTCCATCCCAATAATAGATAGCATTAGTCAACCCATCATTCCTTGCCCAAGCAATTTTTCCATCGTGTAATGATGGGTAAAAATCAGCCACAGCATTATCTGTTATTTTTGTGGTGGTGGTTCCGTTCCAATAATATATCTCTTCGTCCTGACTTAATTCACTACCAGCACTACTGCTCCAAGCGATAGTTCCTTTATATAGGGAAGATGGAAGGTCACTTGAATCATCAAACGTAATCTGACGAACAGCGAAACACTTGGTTGCTACAAATATCAGCAATAATGGTAATAAAATTATTATCTTGTTTTTCACATTTGTCCCATGTGGTGGTTACTGAATATTGCCCCTGAAATAATCATTAATATCAGAGTGCTTATGTAGTTCAGAGTTATAGATTTTATGTCAGATGGTAGGTGATGGGTGATAAAACATCGCTTTGTTAAGGCCGTTCTAACTTCCCTGTAAATTCCTTTCCGCCTTTAATATCAAGCAACCTATCTTTTTTTTGCCGTCCTTTCAAGCGATTTTGCACTTTTCAGGTGTCGCTCAAACCTCAATGTAAAACTGTCTCGCTTATATTAACACAGAGGGAACCTGAAGTTTTCTGTTAGCTTTTTTGTTAGTATTGGAGGACAGGTTTTGTCAGGTCGTTGTTACCCTCAGCTTCAATCTTCTCCGGCTAAATCGTTATCCGACTTATTTCGCTCGACCATGGAAAGCTCTTTCGGCATGTCGATTGTGAGGTGGTATTCGATCAGCAGAGCATTGTTCGCTTCCATTTTTTTGTGGAAGCAGACAAAGTCTTGATTTTCCATAAATCCATATTGCTCTACTCTCTTCTTTATCCAGGTAGAAAAGTCCTGCTTGCTTTCCAAAAACAAATGAAGGTCGCGAGCATTGACCGTGTTCGTGTTAGACTGTCCTACTACCGACTGATTGATTGCTATAAGCTGTTTCAGCCATCCTGCAAACTTCTCCTGTTCAAGGCGATCTGTGCTGCCTTGATCTTTGCCTTATCGCCGGATTTGAGCCTTCCTCAGCATCTCCCTTTTTCTAGGATCGATACATGAGCCATTGGATCAGCTATTTGATTAACCTTGTTTTCAACTTCCTCAAGTCGGGTAACGACATGATCGACTTTACGGTCAATTACTGCCATCCGATCGAGGATTTCATTAAGTGTTGATTGTAAATTATCAATCTTGGATCGGGTGTTTGCTTTATTGGTCTGTTCATTTTGCTTCGGTTTTTTTTAGACCTCCCTCTAATGCTTCTATCGTTCCCTTCCCTGTTCGAACTCCTTTGCGATGTTATTACGTACACGGCAGTAGAGAGCATTTATATTGCTATCTTTACCATTGAATACCTTGCACTAAGCTTGCCCTAATCTTGCCGTAACCTTGGGGTAATCTTCAAGGATGAAAATAAAATTTACCATCAGATTGAAGGTAGAAAAAACGTATTAAACACTATAGAGAACTTAACATTATTGACCATTTCATTGAACCCAAGCGTTAGCAATGCTTCATACGCAGTCAAAAGACCAGAAATAATAAAACAATCAACTTTGATTCAAAACTCCTATTTCCAAGACATCCATAGTTTGGATAAAACCAATATCACGAGGAGAGGAGATTTTTTTATTAATAATAATCAGTGATACATGGCGATACCCTTAAAATTTAGCAAAACAATTATCTCAACCTAACCGCGAGAATGTAAGCGAGCGGGAAACTGATATTCCGGCCATGCTTACCGTTCTCGTTCGAAGATTTTACCGGGTAAACTTCTGGAACAGGATTCAGGGTGATGCTCTTGCAGAGGTTTCGCCGGAAGTTGCTTATGAGGTTTTTGATACGGCTGTCAATGTCGGAGTATCGCAGTCAGTGAAATTCTTGCAGACTGCTCACAATGTCGCGTCATACGGCGCCTATGAATTAGAGGTTGATGGTATGCTCGGGCCTAAAACCATCGAGACAGTTAAACGATACCTGACCATGCGACCAGGCTCCGCGAAGATCAATGAAGAGATCCTGTTGAACTGTCGGAACGGTGAGCAATATATCTTCTACAAAAGCAACCCGAATCATAAACGATACCGGGGATGGTTTCGGCGGTGTAAAGGGGGTGAAATTAGGGTATTAAATTAGGTTAAATTGCCTGGTGTTTAACCTAGCTTAACTATTTGAATTTAATAGGACAAAAAAGAAGACACATTACCTTTTAAGTCCCGGGTGTCTACCAATTCCACCACCCAGGCATGGTGTCGATTTTCTACCACATCATGGCTGAATTTGTCAATTGACAAATTGATCGCCAATCAAACACAGCTCAAAGATATTTAAACGACCTGGCCGATTTCAAAAAATGAGAAATTTAATTAGGATTAGAGTTGCAGGCTCTGCGCATTCAGGATGATAATCTGCATATCTTTGACCGCCTGTTCAAGTCCGGTAAAAACAGCCCGTGATATAATCGCATGTCCGATGGACAGCTCATCTATGGTATCGAGCGCTGCTATTAGAGCGGTATTCCGGTAATCCAGTCCGTGCCCTGCATTGACGATTAGTCCGAGCTGGTGCGCTTCCTCTGCTGCATCGGCAATGAAGAAAAACTCCTGGCGCTGCTGTTCATCATTGTTGGCATCGCAGTACCGCCCAGTGTGAATTTCCACATATTTGGCGCCGATATCATAAGAAGCACGTATCTGTTCGGAATCTGGATCGATAAAGATGGAAACGGGGATATCAGCCTCAGCGAATTTTTGTACAACCTTGGCTAGTTTCTTCTTCTGAGAAATAACGTCGAGGCCGCCTTCGGTGGTCAGCTCCTGCCGTTTTTCCGGAACAAGGGTGATCATATCCGGAACAATATCAAGGGCGATATCGATAATTTCCTTATTAGCGCCCATTTCAAGGTTAAGTTTTGTCTTGATTGTTTTCCTAAGGAGATAGACATCACTATCCTGAATGTGGCGCCTGTCCTCTCTTAGATGAACAACAATTCCACTTGCGCCTGCAAGTTCGCAAAGTGAAGCTGCAAAAACAGGGTCGGGTTCCCGCCCTCCTCGAGCCTGGCGGATGGTGGCGACATGATCTACATTGATGGCAAGTTGTGGCATTGTTCGGCTCCTGTTGATAAACACTTTTTCGAGTAAATTCTTCTCCTTTTCAAACATTAACTCGGCGTCTTCCGGAGAACGTTCGTGATCATAGCCGAGTAAATGGAGGAGGCCATGGGCTGTCAGCCAGGCTATCCTGTAAATCAGCCGTTGATCATACTCCTCTGCCTCTTTTGCCGCCGTATCCAGTGAGATGACGATATCGCCAAGCTCCTGAATGGGAAGCGCAGAAAGATCTTCTTCAAGGCCATCGGCAAACGGAAAAGAGAGCACGTTTGTTGCCTTGTCTATATTGCGGTAGGTATAATTAAGTCTGCGTATTTCAGTATCGTCGGTGAGCAAAATCGAGAGAGTGTGCCTGGCAAAGTCCATCTCTCTTAATAGCTTCTCGGCAATGTACCGGATTTTTTTTTCGGGCAACGGCAGTTTGAATCCGTAATGATTGGAGATAACAACAGACATTTTTGAAGTTATTGTTCCTGTAGAAATGAGACTGTCAATGTAAAGGCCCGGCCCCTTACTTTCCGATCACCCCGTTACTTCCGGTTTTCATAAGCCTCGATAATTTTCTGAACAAGAGGGTGGCGGACCACATCTTCCTTGGCAAAGCTGCAAAACTGTATGCCGGCTATGTTCTTCAATATTTTCCTGGCTTCAAGAAGACCGGAATGCTTGGGTATGGGGAGATCGACCTGGGTGGAGTCTCCAGTTATCACCGCCAGTGAATCAAAGCCGATTCTGGTCAGGAACATCTTCATCTGTTCTTTGGTGGTGTTTTGCGCTTCATCGAGTATGACAAAGGCATTCGAGAGCGTTCTGCCGCGCATGAAAGCCAGCGGTGCTATCTCTATTATTCCTCTTTCGATCAGGTCGGCACATTTATCGGCCCCCAGCATATCATTGAGGGCATCGTGGAGAGGCCGCAGATAAGGATTTACTTTCTGGGCCAGATCCCCCGGCAGGAAACCAAGCTTTTCGCCTGCTTCGATCGCCGGCCTTGTCAGAATGATTGATCTGACCTGGTTACTGACCAGGGCCGACACGGCCATGGCCACAGCCAGATAGGTCTTGCCGGTACCTGCGGGGCCGATGCCGAAGACAATATCGTTTTTGCGAATGGCATCTATATATATTTTTTGATTCCTGGTCTTGGGAGATATGACCCGGTGCTGCGTGGTCACATATACCTTATCAAGAAAAATCTTATCAAGCTTTGCCGATGGAGTGGATTCGAGAATCCGCAGGCCAAAGGCGATATCCGATGAATATACCGGATAGCCCTTGCCGATCATGTCGTAGAGTTGCTGCAGCAGATCTTTGACCAGCTTGACTTCATGTTCCTGACCGACAATATTAAGGTCATTGCCGCGGGCATTTATCTTTAGGCCCGCAGCTTTTTCTATAGTTTGAAGGTTTCTGTTCAAATCACCAAAAAGCAATGCAGCACTACTGTTATCCGAGAAGTGTAGATCACAGCTAAAATCGTTTGTCATTGTTGATAATTTCGTAAAAATTCATTGAAGTTGCCGAGATGGACTCTGTCATTGACGCAGACCTCGAGTAAGCTCGATCTGCAACGACGTAGATCGAGCTTACGAGTTCATCGTTGTTATTTCTTGTCTAATTCTTCATCTATAATCCGCTGAAATCCCTGTAGGCTTCTGTCTTGCAGAAGTCTGCCGTTTATAAAAATGGTGGGGGTGCCGGTAACTCCGGCTTTTTGTGCATCCTGGATGTCGGTATGGACTTTTTGCCGGATAACCGGGGATTCCATATCTTTTTTCCATTGCTCCAGATCAAGATCCAATTTAACGGCTATGTCTTCAATAACTTTGTTACTGAGTTTTTCGGCGGCGAAAAGTTCATCGTGAAATTCCCAGAATTTTCCCTGCTTTTCAGCAGCGAGTGCGGCGCGTGCGGCAGGGTCTGCAAATTTATGAAACTGCAAAGGCATATTTTTGAAGGCCAGTCTTACATTTTTAGGATTTCTTTCAAGAACCTGAGCAATCAAGGGTTCAATCTTGCTGCAGTAAGGACATTCGAAATCAGTGAACAGGGCGATGGTTACCGGGGCATTTTCCGGACCGCGGATGGGGGCACCGGCGGTGTTAATATCCCTGATGAAGCTGACGGAAAGGGTTGTGAAACTGTTTTTTTCGCCATCGATCAGATAAAGCATTTCAGCCCTTGGAGCAATATCTATGGCATTCACTCCTTTGTCTACCGGTACGGTACCTTCCAGTTTGCCGTCGGCGGTGTACACAAGAACATTATGTTCGCTGGTGAGAACAAAAACGTATTTTCCATCAAGAGAGTGCACTATGTCTACAGGGCTCTGGGGGAGCTGCCATTGATTGAGGACCTGCCAGTCGAGATTGGACGATGAATCCTGCATGTTTGTGGCCCCGATTACAGGACTGCAAAGTGCCGCCGTTAAGATTGAAAGTGCTGCCAATATTTTTTTGAAATCCATAATAACCTCTGATTTTTTTTGTCTAATGTCTGTTTTTTAGGTTTACTGTTCTTTCAACTAACCCAATTGAGCTTTGATCAGTATCTCTTAGACGGAGTCTTATTTCCTGCAAAAAACAGGAAAACAATCTGAGAATACTAATACAGGTGGCCCTGTAATGCGCCTGAAACTTACCTTTGCTTCATCAGCAATGACAACAGAAGGTTCCCCAAACGCAAATTAAGATAGTATCCATTAACTGCTGATTTGGCAAGAACTTAGCACTTCTTGACGTTCTTGAAAAGCAATAAGAAAAGATGCCCAGAAATCGAATAATTCCGGTCCGCTGTATAAAAGTTGAGCTGCGCCTATCCCTTATTCTGATACCGTCACGAGAAGCACACGTGCGGGCATAGACCGACTTCGAGAAAGACAGTTTCCCCGAGTTGCAGGGCTGTTGACAGTCGGTTGGACACTGCCCGTATAGGCAAAGGTACCGCCAAAAACATATCTGCCCTGAAACTCAGCATCTTCTGGCCCAGCCGGAACTGCTCTTTTCATCAGGACGCCATAAACCCTGGGGGCTTCACTGCAGCCGTCCGGGCTGCAGTGACCCGTGAAAGAGCAGTCCCGACCTTGAGCTGAGGATTAGGGGTAATTAGGAACTTTTTAACGAGCCATTCTGACATCGTCACAACTTTTTTATGAGATTGTCAGATTTGATATGGTGGACGACTGCAGAAGTACAGCCGGATGGAAGTAGAAAAGTTTGCTTCGCTCTGAAGATTCGGTGATTTAATCCCCTGGAATACCTTGACTCGACTAAAGTTGTGAATTACAAATGATTCACCTGGCGCGTCAGACTTTTTCGGGACCAGTCCATTTTGTTTTCGCAAATATGATGATAAAATGTTATACTGACCTGTTTGTTCAGGTGAAAAGTAAGTAGAATCAGTTAATTGCGAGGGTGGCGGAACTGGTAGACGCACTAGACTTAGGATCTAGCGCCTTTGGGTGTGGGGGTTCGACTCCCCCCTCTCGCACCAGGCTGAATTATAAATACTATTTCATAAAAATAACTTCTGTATTGCGGATCGGTATGGCGGATCGCCCATGAGCGAACTTACGTATGCCGACAAACGATTATGCAGAACACAGTCAAAAGGATGAAAACAGATGGATGTAAAGGTTGAAGAGATAGGAACTCTTACTAGAAAAGTTACAGTTACTCTGCCTGAGACAGATGTTCGTAAGAAGCTTAAGAAAGCCTATGACAAGCTGCAGAGAGAATCCAAGATGAAGGGCTTCAGGAGAGGTAAGGTTCCACGTTCGATCATTGAAAAATCCTATAAACCGCAAGTTGAAGCCGAGGTAGGGGAGAAGCTTGTTCAGGATACCTATTTTGATGTGATCGAAAAGGAAAATATCGACGCGGTTATTCATCCGGAAATACTCAACCATGTTTATAACGATGATGGATCCTTCACCTATGATGCTCAGGTAGACGTACGACCGCAGTTCGAGGTTACAGGCTATAAGGAGCTGGAAGTTGAAAGACCTCAAACCGATGTCTCCGATGAGGATGTCAACAAGGAAATCGAAAATCTGCGCCGCCAGATGGCACCTCTGAAATCCTCCGAAGATCGCCCCGCGGAAGAAGGCGATATTGTGATCATTGACTATCAGGGGTTCCATAAAGGCAACCCGATGAAGCAGGTCAAGAACGAAAACACATCCGTCGAAGTAGGCGCCGGGCAGATGGGAGAAGAGTTTGAAAAGAAGCTTGTCGGTATGAGTAAAGACCAGGAGGCAAGCCATGAAGTGGAATTCCCTGAAAAACATCCCAATCCTATACTTGCCGGAAAAACAATTGAGTTCAAGGTTACCATAAAGGACATCAAGGAACGCATTCTAGCCGAGCTCGATGACGAATTCGCTAAGGATGTCGGTAAGGAATTCAATACCCTGGAAGAGCTCAAGACTGCCATTCGCGAGAAACTCACTCGCGAGAGAGAGGAAAGTGCCGAGGGCCAGTTGACTGACAGGATAATGCAGGCTATTTTAAAAGAGAACGAGTTTGAAGTTCCTAAAAAACTAGTCGATTTTGAAGTAGAGCAGATGATCAAGCAGACCGAAGAGCAACTCGAGAAAAGCGGTATGAACCTCGAGGCAGCCGGTCTCACCCGGGAAATGCTTGCGCAGCGTAACGAACCTGTAGCCGCTCAGCGCGTCCGCGGTGATTTCATCCTGAAGAAAATTGCCGAGAAAGAGGAAATAAAGCTGAAGGACGAAGATATGGATCGTGGCTTCAAGCGCATTGGCGATCAATATAATATGCCCGTGGCCCAGGTAAAAGAATTTTTCGGCAACCGTGACGATTTGCTTCCCCTGATGAATGAACTTCTCAATGAAAAAGTTCTCGATTTCCTGCGTAAAGAGGTGAAATACATCGAACCGGAAGCTGCTCCGGTTGAAGAAGAACAGTCACCGGAGGGGAGTTGATACATATCCTTCCGGACTTTATCATACAGCTTTCTGATTTCCGTTTCCGGAGATTGGAATTTGATTAAACAAGCGACTGCAGCAGGTTCGATACCGCTGCAGTCGTGTCGTTTCAAGGAGAGATAAAAATGAACCTGGTACCAATGGTAGTAGAGCAGACCCCACGTGGAGAGCGTGCTTTTGATATTTATTCCCGTCTCCTCAAGGAGCGCATTGTTTTTCTGGGATCCGTGGTTGATGATTCGGTCGCCAATGTCATCATCGCTCAGTTGCTTTTTCTTGAGGCCGATGATCCCGAAAAGGATATTACGTTCTATATCAATTCTCCCGGTGGATCTGTTTCCGCCGGCATGGCAATCTATGATACAATGCAATATGTCAAATGTGATATAGCCACACTGTGCATGGGCCAGGCCGCGTCCATGGGCGCTTTGCTTCTTGGAGCGGGATGCGACGGTAAAAGATATTCTCTACCGCATTCCAGAATCATGATTCATCAGCCGATGGGTGGATTTCAGGGACAGGCAACGGATATCGACATTCACGCCCGTGAAATTCTGCGCATGCGCGAAGAGCTCAACCAGATTCTTGCCTCACATACGAAAAAACCCATCGAAGAAATTCGAAAAGATACGGAACGTGATTATTTTATGAGTTCAAACGAAGCAAAGAGTTACGGCTTAATTGATAAGGTACTCAATAAGCGAGAAGAAATAGCAGAGGTAAAATAAATGAGTGAGAAGGAAAAGAGCGGGCCTGAATGCAATTGTTCATTTTGCGGAAAAAATCAGGACGAAGTTAATAAGTTGATCGCCGGGCCTGATGTTTTCATCTGCGACGAATGCATTGATCTGTGCAATGAGATCGTCCAGGATGAAAACAGTGCTGAAGGTGAGGCCGATGCTGTCAAAAAAAATCTGAAGCCCCGGGAAATAAACGATCGTCTCAATGAGTATGTGATAGGTCAGGATTATGCCAAGAAAGTATTATCCGTCGCCGTTCATAATCATTATAAGCGAATAGATGCTCCCAAGAGTGAGGATCAGGTAGAGCTGCAGAAGTCCAATATTATCCTTATTGGACCGACCGGATCCGGAAAGACCCTGGTGGCGCAGACCCTTGCCCGCACCCTGAATGTCCCTTTTTCCATGGCAGACGCCACAACCCTGACGGAAGCCGGATATGTGGGCGACGATGTAGAAAACATTCTGGTCAACCTTCTCCAGGCTGCCGATTATGATATAGAAAAAGCCGAGCGCGGCATTATTTATATCGATGAGATTGATAAAATCGCCAGAAAATCGGACAGTCCCTCTCTTACCCGTGATGTCAGCGGCGAAGGGGTGCAGCAGGCACTTCTCAAGATTATTGAGGGGACCGTCGCCTCCATTCCGCCCAAAGGGGGAAGAAAACATCCTCAGCAGGAGCTGGTCAAAATCGATACCACCAATATCCTCTTTATCTGCGGTGGCGCCTTTGTCGGTCTCGAGAATGTAGTACGTCGCCGGAAGGGCAAAAAATCGATCGGATTCGGCAGCAATGTCATTGGCGAATCCACCAAAAAACTTGGAGAATTGCTCGCCGCCGTACAACCAGAGGATCTTCTCAAATTCGGACTCATTCCTGAACTGGTTGGCCGCCTTCCGGTCATTGCCACCATGGAAGAGCTTCTCGAAGAAGATCTGGTGCGTATTCTCAAGGAGCCGAAAAATGCTCTGACCAAACAGTACACCAGGCTTTTTGAATTTGACGATATACGGCTGCGTTTCACGGAAGGAGCCCTGACCGCCATCGCCCGTAAGGCGCTCAAGAGAAAATCCGGGGCCAGAGGACTACGCTCGGTCATGGAAGCAGCGATGCTGGAGGTGATGTATGATTTACCTTCCAAAAAGAATGTCCAGGAATGCGTGATCAGTGAGCAGGTGATAAATAATGGTGAATATCCTGTTGTCCTCTATAAGAAGAGTGAAAAAGAAGAAATAGCAGGAAATGCTTAAATGACCAGGTGTAAGTATATTATGGAGATAAAGTAATGCCCAGTAACGACAATACCACAAAACTGTATCCTCTGATGCCGCTCCGGGATATCGTTGTGTTTCCGCATATGGTTGCACCTCTTGTAGTGGGAAGAAGGAAATCTATCCAGGCTCTGGAAGATGCGATGCAGAAGAGAACCGAGATTTTTCTGGTTACTCAAAGAGATTCAACCATTGATGAACCTGAAGAAGACGGCGTCTATACCACGGGAACACTTGCTGTGGTGATGCAGCTTCTTCGTCTTCCCGACGGAACTATCAAGGCTCTGGTCGAAGGTAAGGGGAGGGGCGAAATAGTCTCCTTCGTACCAAATGACAACTTTTTTCAGGTTGAAGTACGTCAATTTGAAGAAGAGGAGGGCGTTACCAGGGAAGTGGTTGCCTATGAGCGGGAATTGAGGAAATATTTCAGCGAATTCGCCTCGATAAACAAGAAAATTGCCAAGGAAGTGATCAAGTCTCTGGAATCAATCGAGCAACCGGGAAAACTGGTTGATGTAATCTGCGCCCACCTCCCTATCAAAACCGAGGAAAAACAGTCTATTCTCGAGTGCAGAACCTTGCAGGAACGCATCGAGAAGATATTGGAAATCATCCATCGGGAGATTGAGCTTGCCGCACTCGAAAAAACCATAGACGCCAAGGTAAAGACCCGGATGGGTAAAACCCAGCGTAACTACTATCTTGGTGAAAAGGTACGTGAGATCCAAACCGAGATGGGGCAGGGCGAGGATGGTATGGACGATATCACCGAGCTTGAAGAAACCCTCAACAAGATGAAGATGCCGACGGTGGCCAGGGAGAAAGCCCTGAAGGAGCTGAAAAAGCTCCGGGCCATGCCGCCCATGTCTGCCGAGACCACGGTGGTCAGAAATTATGTTGAGGCGATCATCAGCCTTCCCTGGAAGAAAAAAGGGAAAAGCAATCTGGATATCAACACGGCCGAGAGGATCCTGGATGAAGATCATTACGGACTTTCCAAACCGAAGGAGCGCATTCTTGAATATCTTGCCGTCCAGACCCAGGTAAAGAAGATTAAAGGACCCATCCTCTGCCTGGTCGGCCCTCCCGGTGTCGGTAAAACCTCGATCTGCAAATCCATCGCCCGCGCCATGGACCGTAAGTTTGTGCGGCTTTCGCTGGGAGGCGTACGGGATGAAGCTGAAATTCGTGGTCATCGAAGAACCTATATCGGAGCCATGCCGGGGAAAATAATCCAGTCGATGCAGAAGGTCAATGTGTCGAACCCTGTTTTCTGCCTGGATGAAGTTGATAAAATGTCCATGGATTTCCGGGGTGATCCCTCTGCTGCTCTACTGGAGGTTCTTGATCCCGAACAGAATGTCGCATTCAATGATCATTATCTTGATCTTGACTATGACCTGTCGGGTGTTTTTTTCATAACCACAGCAAACAGCCTGCACGGCATCCCGGTTCCTTTGCAGGACCGTATGGAAATTATCTCCATCAGCGGCTATACTGAAGAGGAAAAGCTGAAAATAGCCGAAGGCTATCTGGTGCCGAAACAGCTTGAGGCCAACGGCTTCAAAAAAGATGATATCAAGCTGACCGAGGGAGCCATCCTCGAAATTGTCAGACGCTATACCAGAGAAGCAGGAGTACGAAATCTTGAGCGTTCCATTGCCTCTCTGTGCCGTAAGATAGCGCGCGACCGGCTTAAAAAGAAGGCCAAGGATAAAAAATACAGAATTGGAGTACAGTCTGTCCTCAAACACCTGGGTACGCCGAGATACCGCTATGGTCTCGCCGAGGAAAAGGACTCCATTGGATTGACCACGGGACTCGCTTGGACCGAGGTTGGCGGAGAGTTGCTGCAGATTGAAGCAACCTTGATGCCGGGAACCGGCAAACTTATTATTACCGGTAAGCTGGGCGAGGTCATGCAGGAGTCGGCCCGGGCTGCTCTCAGTTATGTGCGTTCGCGGGCGGATATTTTAGGCCTGGATGTGGATTTCTATCAGAAGCTTGATATTCATATACATGTACCCGAAGGGGCAATTCCCAAAGACGGTCCTTCGGCCGGCATAACCATAGCGACAACACTTGTTTCGGCGCTGTTAAAAGCTCCGGTGCGGCATAAGCTGGCAATGACGGGTGAGATTACCCTGCGTGGCAGGATCCTGCCCATTGGCGGGTTGACCGAGAAATTGCTGGCCGCCAAACGAGGCAATATTACCCATGTTCTCATTCCCAAGGAAAACGAACGTGACTTGAAGGATGTTGCCCCGACCATTCGCAAGAGCCTGACCATTGATCTTGTCGATCATATGGACGAAGTGCTTGAACATGCGATAGTTGTCAAGGAAGGGGAATCGTTATTTAAAAATGTTCCGGGCAGCAGTGTATATGGTGAGATCGAAGCGGCTTCACAGAACACACCACATTAATTTTTTTCTGTCTTTTTTGCTTGACGGGGATGAGCTAAATTGGTAAATACTCATCCACGCTTGAATGAGCGGGCGGGTAGCTCAGTTGGGAGAGCATCGGCCTTACAAGCCGAGGGTCACAGGTTCAAGCCCTGTTCCGCCCACCACAATATACGACATGCGGGGTCGTAGTTCAGTTGGTTAGAATGCCGGCCTGTCACGCCGGAGGTCGCGAGTTCGAGTCTCGTCGGCCCCGCCAGTAAAAAAAAGGGATACAGCAGTTATGCTGTATCCCTTTTTGCGTTTATAAAGAAAATGATTACGCCTGAAATATAGCAGTCCCGGCTCTTGATCTGAATATTAGGGGTAATAAGTTAGAATAACGCCGATATTTATTTTTTACTCAAAGACCATAATATCTTTGAAAGGGTCGGTTGGCGGTGAGCGCAGCGAACCCCAACAATCCAACCATCAGACAATTCGAAAATAATTCATTCGCCTGCAGTACCTTAAAAGGACTTTAAGGGATAATCATATATCGGGCTTTCTCGAAGTCGGAACTTATGCCCGTACTGGTGCCCATCACGGATAAATCAGTTATAGCTGTCGATAAACTCGGTGGCCGATATACTACTCAAAGCCGCCGAACGAAGCAGCCAATCACCTCCCTCTCTTTGCAGTTCAGCCTCAAGTCGATAGCATTCGGCCTGAACCAGTTCGAGGTCTGTTTCAAGCAGTGGTTCTCTGGATACCGCCACATAGAGCGTCGCATATGCGGTAGTCTGATTATCTGTCAAAGCGATATCCCTGGTATTGGTCAATACATAGATACTTGGATGGCGGAGGAAATAGCCGGCAATGATCCGGGCAATATCCTGACGAGAGAAGTTTTTTGAATCGTGATAATTTTCCGAGATAAGCTTTTTTAGAGCTCCGGTGCTTTTTGTTTCGAAATTCTTCTCTGCAACTGCAATATACTCATTGATTTCAACTTCAGGATTTTCAGATCCGGAGCAGGAGATAAGCAAGAGTAAAAACATTACCGATGACAAAAATTGAAATTGAGTTTTTAGCAACATATGGCATCCATTTACATGTTTAAAATTTCGTAAAAATTCATTGAAGGTGCCTGGATGGACTCTGCGCTGCGCTTATCGCAAGTCCATCATATATTGAAAATATCAGGAGAGTATGCCGTCCGTTAAAGTTGATAATCTCGTAAAAAGTTGCCACGGAGGTTCTCAGATGGCTAGATAAAAAGTTCGATATACAAGGCGCAGTGTTTTTTGAAAGTGGGAGATCGGGCTTTCTCGAAGTCTAGCGCTTATCACGACGCCGTCAAAGTTAAAGAAGCTTTTCGTCGGTATAGGCAATGTCGGCATCTTTGGCACTGTATGGTTTCAACTCACGCTGGTTCCGGATATCTTCGACAAAATGCTGATTCAATAACATTGATTTCGCCGAGAGAGCGAAGTCGGCATCCTGCAGGGCCAGTTCGGCTGTCCTGTGGTCATATATTTTTCCGCAAATGAGAAGTGGGAGTTCGGTGACCTGGCGGGTCAGCTGACTCATGGTATAATCGGTCCCGAATTCATTCTTTTGAAAATCATAGGCGGAAACGGAGATGGCATCGATATCCTGGCGTGACAGCAGGGTTATCAGTTGCTGCCATTCAACCTGGTCCTCGAAGAGCGAGACTTCCGTATCGGCAATTCCCCAGTTGGAGATTCTAAAGAAAAGCAGAATATCATCCGGGATCACTGCTTTGACACTCTCTATAATTTCACAGGCGAAACGGAAACGATTTTCCAAAGAACCGCCATAGTAGTCATTCCGCTTATTGGAGTATGACGAAAGAAATTGGCTGATGAGATAACCGTGGGCTCCATGAATTTCAATGCCGTCAAAACCGGCTTCAACTGCGCCTTTTGCCGATTCGACAAAACCGTTTATGACATGGTCGATGTCAAACTTGCTCATTTCATCGGGAAGAGGATATTTTCTGCCGGTCAGCGAGTTATCCTGGACTGGAGCAATTGAGGAGGGAGCGATAACCCGGTTTGCCGGATTAACACCCTCATATGCTATCCTGCCGCAATGGAAAAGCTGCATGATGCCGACGGAGCCATGTTCCCGGATTTTTTCGGCAACGGATTTCCACACCTCGATCTGGTTGCTGTTGGTGATCCGGCTTTGCCCCGGGTAGCCCTGAGCGCTTTCATAATCGGTGACCAGCGCCTCGGTATATACCAGTCCGGCACCATTCCTGGCGCGCCGCACTAGAAAATCGAGAACATCCTGGCGAGGAATCGACGTCTCGTCTGCCGAAGTGCGTGTCATCGGCGCAACACCAAGGCGATTTTTAAAAGTGAATCCTTTGATGGTGAAAGGGGAGAAGATTCCACTGTTGCCGCTTTCCATGTGTACTCTCCTTGGCAAGGGGGTAACTTTGAGTCTCAGCAGCTCGGCCGGCAGGCCGCATCTATGTGGCGATGGTATAATAGGATAAGTGTAAGTATAATAGAGCTGTTTTACAAGGAAAGGGATTTCGCTAATACCCTTTATCAGCCATTTTTTCTTGATATTTTTGGTTCACCTTATAGACAAAGGCCAGAACCTCGGCAACCGTCTGGTAAAGCTCGACAGGGATTTCATCGCCTATCGGCACCTTGGAGAGCAGCTCGACTAAAGCCGGGTCTTCCTGGATGTGGATTCCTGCCTCTCTCGCTGTTTCTATGATCTTGTCGGCAATGACCCCCTGTCCGCCCGCGACAATCTTCGGTGCTGCACCTTTGTCGTCGTCATAAAGAATTGCTACGGCTTTGGGGATATTTTTTCTCTCCATATCCATCATACCTTGGTATTGACTATCGACTCACCTTCCGGCACCAATCTTCTCAATAGATCTGCCGCCGGATCAACATGTTCCTGAGAAAAAGAAATTTTCAGAGTTTTCCTGTCGAGTACTCCGGGCAGGAGATCGTCCGAGAATTGTTCTAAAAACTGCAGCTTGTCCTTAGAATCGCAAATAAATTTGATGTAGATATTTTGCTTGTTCTGCAGGAGATCAATGCGTAGGTTACCCAGTCCTTCCAGGGCAAGATGCAGGGAAAAACGATTGTCGGTCTCGCCATCGTCGGTATCACTTTCCCTGTGGAAATCCTCGACAAGAAGATAACCTTTTTCTAGAAAAGGCATAGGCAGTGGAAAAATAAAGATATTTTCTTTTTCCAACTGAAGCTGCGTCAGCTGATAGAGTTCGATGGTGCTTAAGAGCTTGTTGGTACTTTCTGCCAGGTGTCCGGCCCCCTTAAAAGCTTGTGCCAGTTCGAGCAGTGCGGATTTCAAGGTCAATTGTGCATTGTTTTTCTCCCCTCTGGCGAGCAACGCCTCAAAAGACAGGCCGAGTCTGTCAATAAAGCTCTTTAGAAGGCCGCCGCCGTCTTTGCCCAGCAAGCCCTCCTGATTGAAATGTAAATAGGATTCAAGCGTTTGTCTGCTTAATGAGTTGAGGTTGCTCAAGGGAGAAGGTGAAATCTGGCGTAGCGATGCGAAAAGCGCTTTGAGGTCGATATTTTCCCCCAGCAGCGTTATCGATTTTCCGGTGAGGAGATTGGTGGAATCACCTAAAATCCTAAGCTCTACCTGCGGTGCCGTGGACATCACCTGGAGCTGGAGTGTCTGACCGACTGACAGCGGCATCTGGGCTTGTGCCGTCATTCTATTGCCCCCGATCTCCAGAATAAACGTGGACGAGCCCTTTGTCTCCACCACGACAGCCTTGAATGTCTGTCCCAGTTGAGGCTGACTGTGCTTTCCTCTGGATCCCGACTCGGAAGTGGAAGAACCGAGGGGAAGAATTCCTGAGAGTGGAGAAATAGAGTGCATACTCTCTTATCGGCGGGATTGGTCGAAGTGTTAAAGAAAAAGGAAACCTGGTTGCCACTGAAACTCAGCTGGCTTCTTGGTGCTACAGGGCTTGAAGATATACAAAAAACCTATATTTAGCGTCATTCCTGCCCCGGATCAGTGCCCTGATGACGGATCGGGACTATAGTGGCAGCAGAACAATCATTAGGAGTAAGGAAAATAGGTTCATCAGCAAAAAACCTCGACTTCCTTTCGTCAGCACCAATCAACCGGATCATTGCAAAAGAAATTTGGAAGAGTAGGTTGGCGGTGAGCGCCGCGAACCCCAACAATTTAAACCTTCTTTTCAGCATCAAGGCAACTACTCATCCCATGCACGCACATTATCGCGCAGCTGTTGGCGCTGAACACCAAGCAAATAGGTGATAACTGAATCGCGATGTTTAGTGGAGATAGTGTCGAAATGGAAGGAAACCTGCCAGCGGCCATTGCGAAGGTGTTTTTTGTGTACGATATGGCTTACAGCGTTAATGGTCACGTTTTGGTGAGGAAGAAAGATCTCGACAATGATGTGATTTTGATTTTTCGGTTCGTCAACGAAGAGCGCCAGCACTCCGGATCCCGATATGTCCTGGGTCTGTCCGCTGATAGTCCAGTCAGCGGAGGAACTATGCTGGGAATTTGTTCTGTAGGAGGCAACGATTTTGGTACTGGTATTGATCCGGAAATATTCTCTGAGACTTGCCGGGTCAAGGGTTCCATTAGCCTTTAAACGCAAGGTATCGTTTTGTCGCTCAATAATGGATGTGTTTAGAGAAAGGGAAGAGGATTTTTGGGCTATGGAAACAAGATGCTCCGCTTTCAAATCAATACCATCCGGTAGGGTATCAGGTGGAAAAACCAGGAAGAAATTCGGTGCTTCGTCCTCCTTGAAGGTGCATTCATACTGATGCTGATTACCGCCCCTGACGGTCAGTTTTATCATAGCCGGCTGGCTACCCTCGACCCCATTGATTATGTTGGCTATAGTTGAAGAGTCCACGATTTTCAGCACCTTAAAAGAGGGTATAAGTGCCTTGGAGATAGAGAGCAGTTCATAGTTGTCAAATTAATTTATTCGTTTTCCTTTTTAACGCCGGCCTTTTAGATGTAAGTCACTAAAGATCTTTAACGTTAACCTTGAGACGAAGTAGCTTTCTTTGAATTTCCAGGCAGCAGCCGATTATTTTATCCCTGTCTTCCGTGGTTATTTCTTCAAAGTGGTAGGCCACGTCATATTGTTTGTCGGCTGTCTTCACCGTCCTGATGTGACGTGCCAGGGCGGTAACAACTAGGGGTTCGTCGGTCGGAAGAGTAATTTCCAGAAGAATAGTTTGGTTTTCCGGAGGTTTTTCGGGAAAACTCGCCAGGATGCCGCTTCCACTGATGTCTATTGTTGCTCCTTTTAAGACCCAGCTCTTGCCGTCGTTTGCTTTTGCTTGAGAGAGAAACGCCCGCCCGATAACGCTGGTGACGGCGTCAACCCGGAAGAATTCCCTCATCTGCTCATGACTCATCGATTTGACTGCTGTCATTACAAGCTGCCGGGAGTCGACGATTTTGGTAATATTGGCTTCAAGGGATACCGAAGGCCCCCCCATGTCAATATTCACAATACATGGTTTGGAGGTATCTATATTATCCACCGGCAGTAACCCGTGTCTGAAGAAGAGACTGAAAACGGATGCGGATGACTTCTGGTAAACCCCCTGCACCCGGTATCTCTCTCTAATGTTTATTAGAGGAAGAAACACCCGCACAGGCTTTGAATCCGGAATATCCTGGAGGATACTACTTTTGTTGGTGGTCATAGTATAAACTGCTATTTAAAAAGCTTTTTAGATAAAATTATCTCCTTCCACCCGACCACCATACATTAGCATTGAGAATAATACAATTCAAGTTAGTTAAGTAATATTTCATTCTAAGGATTTTGAAATATAAACCGATAATAAATAAGAAAACATTTTTTAATAACCGGAATCGTTTGTCATTCATAACTCAATCGGCATTTTGTGATTGCAATATCTTCTTCCAAGCGAAGGAGTTATTGATTGAAGATGATCTTATCCATAAAGTTTTTTTATGGTAATATGCGACCGATGCTCAAATATAGAAGCAATAGGAATCATAAAAAAAATTATTTACAGTAATAAGCAGAGGCAAAAAAAATAATGCTTTCAAATCAATCTATTCTTGTAACTGGTGGAACAGGATCTTTCGGAAAAGCTTTTGTGCAAACCATACTGAAAAAATATCCTCTCATCAAAAGAATTGTAATTTTTTCACGAGACGAATTGAAGCAGTATGAAATGCAGCAAATGTTTTCTGAATCAGAAAACCAGCGCCTTCGGTATTTTATCGGCGATGTAAGAGATAAATCAAGACTATACAGAGCCCTTGAAGGGATAGATGTCGTTATTCACGCGGCAGCTCTCAAGCAGGTTCCCGCAGCTGAATATAATCCCTTTGAATGTATAAAAACGAACATTCTCGGCGCTCAGAATCTGATCGAAGCATGTCTTGATACCGATGTTAGGAGCGTTGTTGCATTGTCTACAGATAAGGCAGCCGCACCTATCAATCTCTATGGTGCGACGAAATTATGCTCGGATAAACTTTTTGTTGCAGCTAATAATATCAAGGGAAAAAGAGATATCCGTTTCAGCGTCGTTAGATACGGAAATGTGATGGGCAGCCGTGGATCGGTTGTTCCTTTTTTCCTCAAAAAGCGCCAAAGTGGAACATTGCCGATCACAGACGCCAACATGACACGCTTCAATATAAGCCTGGATGAAGGGGTTGAAATGGTACTTTGGGCCATTGCCAATGGATGGGGGGGCGAAATATTTGTTCCTAAAATACCTTCGTACCGTGTAACCGATCTGGCTCAGGCAATTGGTCCTGAGTGTGAACATCCCATAGT
Source organism: Desulfobulbaceae bacterium (assembly GCA_016278675.1). GTDB lineage: Bacteria > Desulfobacterota > Desulfobulbia > Desulfobulbales > Desulfocapsaceae > Desulfopila_A. Next base: position 76,638 of record JADQBJ010000022.1, read on the forward strand.
GGGAGTTCGCCCGGGTGAAAAAATCCATGAAGAGATGATCACGGCCAGTGACAGTTTTAATACCGTTGACTTGGGGAAATATTATGCCATACTTCCTATAGGCGCCAAATTCTCAAATGGGGAATATTGTGAAAGAATGGGAGCAACTCAGGTGAAGCAGGGGTTTGCTTATAATAGTGGTGATAATCCCGAGTTTTTAACGGTGGAACAATTGGTAAAGCTGGTTCAGGATGAAATCGAACCTGACCTCAGGCGGTAATAATGGAAATTCCATACGGCAGACACAATATAACCGAAGATGACATACAAACGGTCGTCGATGTTTTGCGGTCAGATTTTCTGACGCAGGGTCCAGCCGTTCCCATTTTTGAAAAAAAGATAGCAGATTATTGTGGTGCCATTCAAGGCGTAGCTGTTAACAGTGCCACCAGTGCTCTTCATCTTGCTTGTTTAGCTCTTGGAGTTGGTTCAGGTGACATTGTCTGGACAACTCCGGTTACCTTTGTGGCCAGTGCCAACTGTGCCCTTTATTGCGAGGCTACCATAGATTTTGTGGATATCGATCCTTGCACATATAACCTCAGCCCGGAAAAATTGGCTGAGAAGCTGGAAGCAGCTGAAAAATCGAACTCTTTGCCAAAAGTCGTCATCCCGGTTCATTTGTCAGGGCAACCATGCGATATGATGAGCATCTATAATTTAAGTAAAAAATATGGATTCAAAATAATCGAGGATGCATCCCATGCAATAGGAGGTAGATATAAGGGAGAATCAATAGGTAACTGCCGATATAGCGATATAACAATCTTCAGTTTTCATCCGGTAAAAATCATAACCACAGCCGAGGGTGGGATGGCCCTTACAAATGATAATATAGCTGCTGAAAAAATGACCTTGCTGCGCAGCCATGGTATCACGCGGAATCCAGAGCGTATGACTCGCGAGTCTGACGGTCCATGGTACTATCAACAGTTGGAGCTTGGCTTTAATTACCGTATGACTGATATGCAGGCGGCACTGGGAATAAGCCAGATGAATCGCCTCGATGCCTTCGTCACCCGCCGACATATATTGGCAGAGCGATATACTGCTATGCTCGACGATCTGCCTGTTACCGTGCCAAATCATTCTACTGGGAATTACTCGGGAATGCATCTCTATATAATCCGGCTTCAACTGGATAAAATACAATCCAGCCATCGCCAGATTTTTGAATCACTGCGTAAACAGGGGATTGGCGTGAATCTTCATTATATTCCGGTGCACCTTCAACCCTACTTCGAGAAAATGGGGTTTTACCTTGGACAATTTCCGGAAGCGGAAAAATATTATGAGGAGGCGATCAGTCTGCCTATGTATCCGACCCTGAGCGAAGATCAACAGGATAGAGTAGTTTCAGCACTAAAAGAGGCTTTGGAGTCATGAATCTGGCTGTAATCCCGGCACGCGGAGGCAGTAAAAGAATACCTCGCAAGAATATCAAGCTGTTTTGCGGTAAACCGATTATAGCCTGGTCGATAGAAGCTGCGAAGAAAAGCGGGTGCTTTGATGATATTATAGTATCGACTGATGACAAGGAGATTGCGGATATTGCTAAATCTTACGGTGCAAACGTCCCATTTCTTCGGCCATCCAGCTTGGCTGATGACTACACTGGTACTATTCCGGTAATAAAACATGCGATTGAGTGGTTCGTTGAGCATTGTTCAACACCATCAAAGGTATGTTGTATATATGCAACTGCACCTTTTTTAAGGGAGGCCGATTTGAAAGAGGGATACACAAAGATCAGGAATTGCAAAGCAGATTATGCTTTTGCTGTTACCAAATATCCATTTCCGATTCAAAGAGCCATAAAGTTAGATATAGAGGGTCATACAGAAATGTTTCAACCTGAGAATTTTAATGTACGTTCTCAGGATTTAATTCCGGCATATCATGACGCTGCTCAGTTTTATTGGGGAGACACTTCTGCCTGGCTGGATGAAAAATCGCTTTTCTCTGCACTTTCTCTTCCCATAATTATACCGCATTATAGAGCACAGGATATCGATACATTAGATGACTGGCACAGAGCCGAATTAATGTTTTCGGCACTGCAGCGTTCCATCATTGGTTAAAGAAAATGTATGTCGTTTTTCGTGTTGATGCCTCTCTCTGGATTGGCAGCGGGCATGTTATGCGATGCCTAACCTTAGCTGATCTATTTTCTGACAGCGGAGCTTCATGCTATTTCATATGTCGGGAACTGCCAGGCCATATGATATCCCATATCGAGAAAAAAGGTCATTGTGTTTTGTCGCTGCCGGAACCGAATATTGATTTGGGGGCTTCGATAACTGATAAAAAAGTCAGGTATTCTTCCTGGCTGGGTGTAGATACTGCAGAGGATGCCCGGCAAACACTTGCTGCCGTGGAATCAATAAGAAGAGGTAAAGAAATAAATTTACTCATCTTAGATCATTATTCTTTAGATGAAACATGGGAAGGACTGGTAGGGAATAATTTTAGGAAGGTGATGGTAATAGATGATCTGGCTAACCGAAAGCACAAGTGTGATTTTCTGCTCGATCAAACTTTTGGAAGGAATGAAAGTGATTATTATCAGTATGTTAGAAATGATTGTTCGTTGCTGATTGGACCCAAATATGCCATACTTCGTTCCGAGTTTTATTTTATACGTGAATATAGCCTTAACCGTCGTAGAACTCCTAATCTGGAACATATTCTCATCACAATGGGTGGAGTAGACAAAGACAATGCTACAGGGAAGGTATTAGAAAGTTTACATGATTTTCCAATATTGCCAAATTGTCATATTACCGTTGTAATGGGAGGTAATGCACCATGGCTGAATACTGTAAAAGAATTAGCCCAAAAGGCACACTATCCGGTAGAGGTTAAAACTGATGTCGACTACATCGCAAAGCTGATGGCCGAGTGTGATCTATGTATAGGGGCGACAGGGAGCACTTCATGGGAAAGGTGTTGTTTAGGAGTACCCACTATCTCAATTGAACTTGCGGAAAACCAGAAGTTTGCCTCGCGCTCTCTCGAGAAGGCACGAGCGATAATCAGGCTTAAAGAAATTAACTCGATAACCTCTCGTCTGCCCAAGATTATAAGGGAATTGAAAGCAAAACCTGAAAAACTTGCTGAGTTGAGCAAAAGGTCCAGGAATATAGTGGATGGAAGAGGCGGTTCTCGCGTTATCTCTGAAATTTTAAAATAGCAAATGGTTGCAAATGAACAGCTTTGGAAAATTAAGACCAATACGATCTGACGAGTTGGAGCTGATGCTGTCATGGCGAAACGCTCCTGCCGTAAGGATGAATATGTATACCCGGCATGAAATTCCCTTGTCTGAACATATGGCTTGGTGGGCAAAAGCTCAAAACAATGATTGCCAGAAATATTTTATGTATGAGTTCCGTGGTATTTCTTCGGGAATAGTAGGTTTCAGTGAAATTGACAAGGTTAACAATAATGCGTGCTGGGCATTTTACGCAGCGCCGGAAGCACCGAAAGGCACCGGCTCCAGAATAGAATATCTGGCTTTAGATTATGCATTTACAAAGCTTAAAGTACATAAGCTATACTGTGAGGTCTTAGCTTTTAATAATCCTGTCATCAAACTTCATCGGAAATTTGGATTCAAAGAAGAGGGCGTTTTCAGGGAGCAACATATAATAGACGAAGGCTATGTAGACATTTATAGACTGGGAATACTGGCAGAAGAATGGATGGCAAATATGGAACAGATGCGAGAAAAGATCAGCAGTTTTTTATAAGTTATGAATCCAATAATAAAAATCGACGGACGGACAATAGGGATGGATTACCCGCCTTATATTGTGGCCGAACTTTCCGCAAATCATAATGGAAAATTTGAGAATGCACTAAAATTAATTGATGCCGCATTTAAATCCAAGGCTGACGCTGTCAAACTGCAAACCTACAGACCTGATACGATAACTGTTGATTGTCTGTCTGATGATTTCCTTATTTCCAGTGGCCTATGGTCTGGAAAAACCTTGTATCAGTTATACGAGGAAGCCCACATGCCATGGGAATGGCATGAACCTTTATTTAAATATGCTAAAAAAAGAGGAATAACTGTTTTTAGTACTCCATTTGATCATACAGCAGTTGATCTTCTTGAGGATTTGAATGCACCTGCATATAAAATCGCATCTTTTGAAGCAGTTGACCTTCCTCTTATTAAATATACTGCCGGTACCGGTAAGCCACTCCTTATCTCTACAGGTATGGCTGATATAGAGGAGATAGAAGAGGCCATTAATTCTGCAAGAGAAGCTGGTTGCACAGAAATAGCCGTGCTTCATTGTGTTAGCGGCTATCCAGCGCCTGCAATAGATTATAACTTACATACCATACCCGATATGATTGCTCGGTTTGGTCTGGTTACTGGATTGTCAGACCATACACGCGATAATACAACTGCAATTACCAGTGTTGCCTTGGGCTCCTCCATAATTGAAAAGCATTTTACTCTTGATCGAAGAGGTGGTGGTCCCGATGACAGTTTCTCGCTGGAACCACTAGAGCTCGCAGAGTTATGCAGGAGTTGTAAAGTAGCCTGGCAGGCGTTGGGGAAAGTTGATTATGGTAGAAAGGAAAGCGAACTGGTTAATGTAAAATTTCGAAGATCTTTATATTTTATCACGAAGATGAAAAAGGGAGATATGGTAACAGAGCAGAATATCCGCAGTATTCGTCCGGGCTTTGGCGTAGCACCAAAATATCTGGAGCAGGTTATCGGTAAAGTCGTAAATCAAGATGTGTTGGCCAATAGTCCAGTTAAGTTAGAATATTTTGATGATAAAGCCGACCTTAGGGAATAATGTCAAAATAATAACATATCATATTCACCAGGTTTCTATTAAATCCGTTTCTGACTCAAGCTCGATATATTCCAGAATCTTCTCTAAATCATTTTCAATCTCAGAAATGTATTCAGTTAGTATCACCATTGCTTTTTTGGGAGGCTCCATTGTACCTAGGTGCGCCACAAAGTAACCCAACAAAAGAAAGTTGAGGCGCCTGGGATTTCTATGTTTTTTGGAAAAGTAATGATTACTCACAGATACGTTTATATGTAGTGCCAAGCCATCCACCTACCGCTTTGAGCTTATTCATAAATGGGATAGTATGGATGGCAGGATTTACGCTGGGGGTAATCCTGCAAAGAACTTTGTCAACCTCATACCTTTGGGGTAACTACTATTCGAGTTAAGAAGGGGATGCATCGTCATGTAATACCTGAATCGCGATACGATGCAAAAATTTTTGAAAATCTAGAACTTTTATCTGAGCCTCTTGGTTGAAGGGGATCCCAAAATAAATCCTTTTTTCTGCGCTGCTGTAGATAAAGGGAATTCCATCACTCGTCCGGAATTTGCCATTCTGACTTCAGCTCCTTAAGGTGCCAATGACAAAAATTAAAGAATTGAAAAAACTTGACCCGCAGCAGCGTGCGATTGACTGGAAGCGACTCTTTAAAAAAAAACAAAGAATATTTTGCTAGAACTACCCCGCAGTTGCTGAAATTATGCGCCCGGGTGGCGCAGCACCGTTTCATATCCATGTAACAGATGATTTTCTTACCATCACCAATACTGAAACTGGTGAGTTGTGCCATCCAGAATTGGGTCTGGATCGATTTACCGAAGCCCTTGGGAACTGGACCAGCAGCGCCTGGATTGACATGATCGGGGGGAGTGCTGTGACTGGGTCGTTCAGAGGCCATTATCACCTGCTACGGCTTATCGTTGTTTGAGGCCTTGACAAGTGATGTGACTACTTTACTGTAGCCCACTCAACACCTCTTCAGTGACAGCGAACTGAATGCTTTAGGAGAGCTCAATTGTACGATTTTCAGAATAAACTCCTTACCCGGTTCCCAGATATATACAAGCGCATGCAGGAGAGTATTATAAACTTGCCAAATGTCTCCAAGTCTTTCTTTCAGTTAAATTTGCCCGCTGGCTTACCGATAAAACGAATATCAAATTTATTCGTTGGGCTACGGAACGTCAAGTTCTGGCATCAGCTCGCAATCAAATAAATATCCGGCCCCTATGGGGGCTGATATTTATTTGTTATCGAAGATTATACTTCTGTTTCTGGTGCAACTGATGCTATCGATAGGTTTTGTAAGAAACATCAACTTGAAATAAAAAAATTGAATAACTATTATGTCCCTTCATTTACTAAGAAGCCTGTTTGGAAAATTCAGATTTGTATTGGATAGTGTGATGTATAGAAGGGCACCAGATAGGGCAATTTGATTGCAAGAGGATATTAAATGACCAAGATAGACGAACTGAAAAAGCTGGCGCCTGATGATCGAACTAAATGTCTGAAACGTCTCTATGAGAAAAATAAACTATTTTTCTCAAAAAAATTCCCCAATGTAGCCAAACTTCTGCAACCCGGAGCAATGGATCCATTCGGTATTCATGTGGCGGATGAGTTTCTCACCATCACTAATACTGTGACTGGTGAGTTGTGTCACCCGGAAGCAGGATTAGATCGTTTTGCCGAAATGCTCGGAGACTGGACCAGTAGTGCCTGGATCGACTTGATCGAAGGTAGGGTGCATGGAAAAAAAGATTATGGTGCATATTCACAGTTTGGCATCAGGTTTCAGAAGGAGGTTCTTAGTCGATTTCCAGGTTTGGCATCACGCATGGGCGATCAGGTGATTAATCTGCCTACATTGTCCAACGGGAAACGGTTTTCTAACTCCGTTGTGTTTGCGGGTGTTTTCCACGGACTGCATATTGATCACTATCTCAGTCGCACCCAGATACGAAATGCTGCATTCGTAGAACCGGATTGTGCACGTTTTGTTTTGTCCTGCTATTTTCTCGATTATCAGGTCTTAAATGAACGCTTTGATGGCTTGGTTCTTCATGTGGGAGGCGATGTCCCCCAAAGTTTTGTTTCAACCTTTATTAGCAGAGGGAAAGTTACCGGGGCGGTTTGGGTACGTATATTACCGGGCTATGTCTCCGACAAATTTGAGAATTTGATACGGAAAATACGTCTAGAGATACGCAAGGCATATGATGTATGGGTACCAGCGGAGTGGCTGATAAAAAGTTTATCCAATACTGTTAAGAATCTGCGGTCGAGGGATCGAATTTATGCAGGAGCAAAGAAGCTATCAGGGCGTAGCCGGATCGCAGTTGTTGGTGCTGGGCCATCACTGAGCAACGATCTTGATTGGCTGAAGCAGAATCAGAAACAGTTTATGGTGTTTGCTGTGCATAGTTCCGTATCTGCTTTGAAGGAGGCAGGGATTTCCGCCGATTTTCAATTTTCGCTTGATATTCATCCGTTTAGCAAGGAGCACTTAGATCGTTTACAACTTGATCCTTCGATTCCGATCATCACCCTGGTATCTGATGTACCAAACAAATTTGATAATTTTGAAGATGTCTTGAGGGTCGCGGAAACCGGGGGTGTATACCCTGTCCATTTAATTTGTTCGGTCCCTTTTCTTTCCCCGACAACTGGCAATATGGCCCTAGGTATTGCCTGTTGGTGCAGGCCTGATGAAATTTATTTGTTTGGCCTGGATTTTGGTTATCGGCAGGCTACAGAAACGCATGTTAAAAAAGGTACCGCTTATGTGACCGAGGAGCAGCACAGATCTATAATAGGATCCGGGCATTTACAAGTAGAGGCTAACTTTAACGATGCTGAAGCTGTTTATACACAGCCTTATTTCAACTTCGCATGTATATCTGCACGATCTCCGATTGCCGCTGTTGCCGGGCAGGTTAAAGTTTTCAACTGTTCAGACGGTGCGCGTATTGATGGCGCGGTTCCCTGCCGTTCTGCTGATATCAAACTGCGTGAGTATGATAAATCGCAAGACATAAATATGATCCGATCGATGTTTGTTCCCGCAAAAGAGGATGTCCATTGGCAACCATTTTCTCTTGCTGGAGAGGTTCAATTTGAAGCTTATAAGAAAGCACTCTTGCGTCTATTTAAGATGAAGAAGTTCAATTGGTTAAAATTTTCAGAAAAAGTAGACAATTTAGATACGCTGATTGTAAAGCAGTTGCCCAATTATATTGGCCAGAACGTCGATCAGCGTCTTGTTCCCTATTCGACTATCGTCACGGACCTGCTTATTGGCTGGTACAGGTTGTTGTGTTTTACTAACACTGAGGCCGAATGGCAAAGGGTCTACGAGGAGGGATACGCCCAATTGAGTTCTCTAATGAATGAACTCGAATGGCTCAAGAAATTGGGCTGATTTTATTGGACGGTGAGAAAAATAACTTAAACCCCAAAAAAAAGCTTAAGTTATCGACGGGCTCTACCGACAAGATATCAGAAGAGGAAATTTAACGCCAAGGAGGTGATAGAAAAAAATCGCGATCCTCGACAACGTAGATAGACAAGATCACAAAAAGGGCAAGGATGCCCGCTAACTTACTCATGGAGGAAAAATCATGGCTCTTACAATTAATACTAATGTTGCTTCTCTGAACGCCCAAAGAAACCTCGGCGCCTCTCAAACCAATCTGAATAAATCAATGCAGCGGCTCTCTTCCGGTTTGCGTATCAACAGTGCGAAGGATGATGCTGCCGGTCTGGCTATTTCCGACCGCATGACCTCGCAAATCCGTGGCCTTAATCAGGCTACCCGTAATGCCAACGACGGTATCTCCCTGGCGCAAACAGCTGAAGGCGCTTTGCAGGAGAGCACCAACATTCTGCAGCGGATGCGAGAAATTGCCGTGCAGTCGTCTAACGATACCAACAGTGATTCCGACCGTGCTTCGCTAAATGATGAAGTCGTGCAACTTAAGGCGGAACTTGATCGTATTGCTGAAACCACCCAATTTAACGGCACTTCCGTTATCGATGGCTCAATGAGTAATGCAGTCTTCCAGGTCGGTGCCAATGCCGGTTCCAACCAGACGATTTCCTTCGGGATTACCAGCGCGAAGGCGGCAGATCTTGGGACGGCTGGAATTGAGGCTGTCGCAAAGACTATAGCAGAAGGATCTTGGAACGGTTTCGATATAGAAGCTACCTCAGGCACCGGTTCTACCGGCAATGCAGCGTTCGATGTTGTTGTGAAGGAAGGTACTACTTTAGGTGCGGCATTATCTGGTTCGACAATCACACTGACCCTTGCTGCTACAGCTGGTGGTAACACCGCTACTTTAATTGGTGCTGCGCTTTCAGGTATAGCCGGTATTGGCGCAGTTGACGTTACTGGGGCCGCTGACGTCACTACGAGCAGTAGTGGTTCCCTTACACTGAATGGTGGTTTTGACCAGATAACGACTACTGCAATTGATAAACTCTCCGTATCGACCAGAGATAGTGCTCTGGGCGCTATCAAGAGTGTCGATCAGGCTCTTCAAGAAGTTGACACCATTCGCGGTGGCCTCGGTGCGGTTCAAAACCGTTTCGAATCAACCATCGCCAATCTGAACAACGTCGCAGAGAACCTCTCGGCAGCCCGTTCGCGGATTCTCGATGCCGACATCGCCCAGGAAACCTCGGCGATGACCAAGAACAATATCCTGCAGCAGGCCGGTGTCTCGATCCTGGCGCAGGCCAACCAGGCTCCGCAGCTGGCTCTTTCCTTGCTCGGATAACAGACTGATCCATACTTCGGGGACCGGTAAAACGGTTCCCGTTTTGCCTGCCCAGTGGCAACAAGCTATTGTCAGGGAAAGGAGAATATCATGAATATTGGAGTAATAGGCAGTCCCCAGGCCGAGCAATCCCCCATCAGCAGAACCCTAGAGTCGCTGGACCATTCGCGCAAAAGACAGGAAAGCTCCGGCGACAGTGAACAGGTTGAGAAGAAACAGATCCAGCCGGAAGAGATGCTGCAACAGATCAAGGCGCTTACCGAAAACGGCTTGTACAGTGTCCGCTTTGAAAATGACAGTGATCTTGGTGAGCTGGTGGTCAAGGTGGTGGATCAAAAAACCGATGAGGTTATTCGCCAGATCCCCCCTGAAGAACTGCTCCACCTTACCCAGAGGCTTGAAGATTTGCGCGGTAATATTGTCAATACCGAAGGATAGTGGAGATTCGATTAGAAGAACGAATGGATGCCTAACACAAGGTCTAAGCATGTACTTCGTTCAAGAAATCAGCGTTCAAGGAGTCAGCAATGGCCATTACATTCGGCGGCCTAGCCACGGGTTTGGATACGGACAGCATCGTCAGGGAACTGATGGCGCTGGAGCGGAGGCCGATTAACAGCCTGCAGACGGATAAGTCCTGGTATCAGGCTCGCAGCCAAGCCGTTACAGCTTTTGACGGCAAGCTTAACAGTTTTCTTTCAAAAATCAAAAACCTCGGCTCCAGTGATGATTTACTGAAGAAATCGGTTTCTACTTCCAGCGAAGAGACCTTTTCCGTCAGTGCCGGAGTAGATGCCTTGCCGGGAGCCAGCTATGAAGTTGAAGTCCTCTCCCTTGCCCAGGTCCAGAAAAACGTCAGTAATGGCTATTTCGATAAAAGCGCCCAGAATTTCGGCACCGGAGAACTCACCCTGACGGTAGGAGACCAGGATCCTGTTACTATTACCATTAATGAGACCAATAATTCCCTGGAAGGGATTATGCAGGCCATCAATGATATGGATGGTGGAGTCAATGCATCTATTATCAATGATGGGACGGCCAATCCCTACAGGTTGGTTTTGACTGGAGATGATGTGGCCACGTCCTTTAGCCTCTCCTCCAATCTTTCTGATTATAATGGAGATGTCAGCGGACAATTGCAGTCGGGTGGAATTGCCTCGCAGACCGCAGCCTATTTTGGCGGGGGGACCCTCGGTCTCTCCACCGGTGATCAGATCAGCCTCAGTGGAACAAGTAATTCCCTGAGCGATATACGTGATGCCATTAATGCTGAATCCGGGACCACTGGCATAACCTCTTCGATAGTAGCCGATGGCGACAATTTTATCTTGGCTCTGGATAACGGCGCAACTATTACCTCGACCAATTTCAGCGGCGGCTATGATTCCTTGCCAGTGAGCGAAACCCAGGCGGCGAGTCAAGCCCATATTCGCGTAGATAATGTCGATATTTACTCAGCCGGCAATACTCTGGATGAAGCAATCCCTGGTTTGACCCTTGATCTGAACCACGCCGAGGCTGGGACGATGACGAATGTTTCAGTTTCACTGGATGAGGAGGCGATCAAAACGCAGATCAAGTCTTTCGTCGCCGGCTATAATGAAGTGATGTCTTTTATTGGCTCTCAATCGGTCAGTGAGGGTTCCTCCGGTGGTATTCTCGGCGGTGACCCGGGCATGAACGGGGTCAAACGGCAATTGCAGAATCTGTTGACGACGACTATCAACACCAGCGGCAGCTTCGCAGCTTTGTCGCAACTGGGGCTGGAAACACAGAGAGATGGAACCCTGAGTCTGGATGATGACACCCTGACGGAGGCCATACAGAACGATCTCGAAAGTGTCGAGAAGCTTCTGGTCGGTGAGGGGCAAACCGAAGGCATAGCCGTGCAGTTCCAAAACTACCTGGAAGGGAAGACAGACTCCCTTGACGGTCTTCTGGCCACCAATAAAAAGAGCACTGAATCGACTATCCGGGGTTTGGATAATCGAATTGAACAGATGAATGCCCGACTGGAAAAGAAAGAAGAAACTCTACGGAGTAAATTCACGGCCATGGAGCAGTTGATCAGCGGCATGAACAGCCAGAGCAGTTTCCTGAGTCAGCAGATGGATATGTTGACCAACATGATGACAAGGAAGAAATAATAATGAATGCCTACGTAAATCAATATAAAAACAATCATATACTCAATGCCTCCCCGGAACAGATCCTGATTATGCTTTATGATGGCGCCATTCGCTTCTGCCGTCAGGCAATGCAGGCCATGGAAGAGAACCGCATGGTTGACAAAGCCCAGAATATAAGCAAAGCCATGGCAATTGTCTGTGAATTTGGCAATACGCTTGATCATGAAGTCGGCGGCAAGATCGCCGAGGATCTCGACGCCCTCTACCATTTCATGACCAGGGAGCTCGCCCGTGCCAACCGCGAAAATGATCGAAAAGCTCTGGAGACCGTTGAAGATCTTCTCTCTGGCCTGCGAGAGACCTGGGCAGAGGCGGCCAAGATCTACACCTCGGAAAAACATTCGGCTCATAACCAGCATGGTGAGGGAATCTCAGCATCCTTATAGTGAAAAGAAGTGGTGGCCATGAAAACGATACAGGAAACCGTCAAGCAGAGTTTACAATATTCCATCGATCAGTACACTGCCATATTGCGCCACTCTGACGAACTCGTGCGCATGCTTGATACCTGCGATTATTCTGGGATCAGTCGGTATGCCGCAGAACTAGAGGAAATGCAAACCGAGGCAAGAAAAAATGATGAGATATGGCTGTCTCATTTCAGAAAAAATCCATTGCCATGGCATGACAACGTCTTGTTTACCGAGAGGATGGAGATAATCCGTATAATTCTTGCGAGAAATGAAACACTTTTGCCTCGGCTTCAGGCAGTTATGGCAGTAGCCCAATCGGAACAAGCCAGGTTGAATGAAGGTAGGGCTGTAATAGCGGGCTATACCCCTTTAACGAAACGCACAAGGCAGATCACCAGAACAACAGCCTGATCGTAAAAAAACTCTCGAAAACAGCTCATTTAACAATGAAGCCTCTGTGTATTGCACGGGGGCTTTTTTGTTTGGTGTGTACTTGTGAAATCGGCGATGAGCTCTCAGGAAATATTTCCTTCCTCGACATCTTTGCCTTCTTTTTTGTCGAAGGAGGGCAGGGGAGTCTTGGTTTTATACTCGGCGTTTTCCAGAATTACCTGCATAGCTCTGTTGTTTTTAGGCGAGAAGAGGATAGGGGCGGCCAGATTGAGGGTAATATTATGATCGGGAGGCACGGTGACCACACTGAGGGCATAGCATTCCTCTATTGAATCAATCTGCAGGTGATTTTTTTCGCTTTCTTCGGGAATCACCTTGTAGTCGAGGTAAAAATTGGTAGGATCTGTGAGGACGAAGGCGATAGCGGGATCATCGACGCTTTGAACCCAGAAGAGCGGACCTTCTTTTTTATTGGGCATGACAATGAAATCGTGCAGATTGGGAAAGCCAATCAGCCCTGCGGGAAAGTGGAGGAGGTTATCCGGGTCGTATTCAACTTCGCCGAAACGTGTCTCGATTTTTTTCATCACTATTTCTTATCTTTTTGTTTACCGGGAATGAGCGAGTCCAAATCATCTGGCTGCCAGTGAAGCGCCGCCTCCCTGTTTTCCGCCGATATTTGTTCATAGACTTCCTGGCGGTATATCTTCTGTTCTTTGGGGGCGTCGATGCCTATACGGATCCCTCCGCCTTTTACTTCTATGACCTTAATGGTGATATTGTCGCCGATGACAATACCCTCACCGGCTTTCCTGGTCAAAACCAGCATGATTCTCTCCCGGAAGAACGACAATCCGCACTGAAGCGCAAGCGAATTCAATGTTTAGTAAATAGCTTAATACTACGGTAACTTATTTTGCAATATACTATCCCTTCAGGAGATCGAAGTCAAATGAATTGCTCATCATCGCGTGTGGGTGAATGACGACTTTTCAGACTTATTATTGTTCTTGAAAAAGAAATGTATTTTTCAAAATTTTTTATGATGTTTAGCGATCCTAGATATAATTGAGGATTGAGATATCTGATACTTTGGCGGTAATATTAAGCGCCGCCTTAAAAGCCGTCTCCTGTTTTATGATATCGTTGAAAGTCTCAATCACGTCGGCATCTTGGTATCTGGAGAGAATCTGTTCCAGATCGGCTTTCACGGTTTCCTGGCTTTGGATTGCATTTTCCACCCGGCGGGCACGGTTACCGAGCTGACTGCGCAAGCGTCTGTTTTGATCGGCGGCAAGGTCCAGATCGGCGAGACCTTTTTGTATGCCGTCGCCTGGTGTGGTTGGAGGTGCATTGTTGACATTACCGGCTCTGATGGAATCTTCCAGACGCTGCAACACGCTGAAAACATCGACACCTTTATCCGACTGGTAGTCGAAACCATTTGTAGGTGTATTACTTTGGGCTTGTATCGAGACGTTGCTGATACCCATAAAGAGTTCATTACCGGTCAGAGTAACTTTCTGAAGTTCTCCCGGTGTAATCTCCAGTTGTGTGGAATTGCCGTCTCCCATATAAAAAACCGGCCACGTCTGTGAATCTAAAGGATCATAGCCGGCATCTGTATACCCTGTATTTTCGACGAATGGTTTTGTCTGCTCCTGATATCCGGCAAACATATATTTTCCGTCAATGACACCGTTGGCAGAGTCTAAAAGTTCGTCTTTAAGGAAATTTACTTCATCGGCAAGAGTATTAAGATCCTGGGGGCTCAGGCTTTCGTTAACGGAGTTTATGCCGATTTCCTTAGCACGCTGCAGGATATTTTCGACATGTGCAAGATGTCCATCTGTAGCCTGCATTTTATCAAGGCTGACACCCATGGTTTCGAGGTAGCGATCGGTTGTGCGCAGCTGCGTCCTGGTAGTGAGAACCGGGCGGATGGCTGAGGGATCATCGGACGGGTTATTGAGTTTTATGCCGGTTGCCCCCTGGATACGCAGGTCTTCCAACCGGCCGGTAATCCGGCCAAGATTGGTCTGCAGCATTCTATATGTAGTATTTTCAGTGACTTTCATAGGCTATTCCTCCGTGATATGCACCGGGAGCAGAAAGGAGTCGATTGAACATTACCGTCTGATGTTGATAAGAGAACCCATCATCTCATCAATAGTGGATAAAAATTTCGCCGAGGATTCAAAGCCCCGCTGATAAATGATCAGATCAATCATTTCCTCCTCAAGGGAGACGCCGGCCAAGCCGTCGCGCATGTTTTCAAGCTGGTTGACGGCATCCTGTGAGCCTTCCAGATTCAATTGGTTCTGATTGGTATGTATACCCACTCTGGAAGTCATCTTGCCATAATAGGAGTTGAAATCATCGATCCCGTCCACAAGGTAGGATTCCCCGATATTTGAGATAGTCAGGGCGTTGCGGTTGTCGCCCGGGGCTGCCGGTGAGCCCATGCCGGCGGCGACCTGATTGGAGTCCGCAAGCACGACAGACATGTTTCGTGCTGCATTGAGATAGTCGGCGGGCAGCGGCTCTGGCGGCGTTGTCGATGCCGCAGTGGGACCGGAGAAGAAGCTGAGGCCGGTGCTGTCATCGAGTCCGACACCTGCTGCGTGCTGAAGATTCACCTGGCTGCTGATTTCATAGGCGAGGCGGTCCAGATCGTCTCGAAGTGCGGGAATGAAGTTGTCACGCATTTCAAGCATTCCCTGGAATTCACCGCCCAGATGTCTTTCGTTGATGGATCGCGTCACTCCGCCGGCATGCAGGACCAGGTCCATGTCGGCGCCCGAGGAAACCGGCTCGATGACCATAGCTTCGGTGCCCTGGACTAAAGGAAGGCCTCCGGGCAGATTGACGGAGAGCATCCCATTCGGTGTTTCATAGCTTTCGGCGCCAAGTGCGGCGGCAAGATCATTGGCCAGCGCGTCTCTTTTATCCCGTGCCGAATTAGCGGTCTGGCCGCGAATTTCAATATTGAAGATTGTCTGATTGAGGTCGGCGACTTCCTCGATCTTGGAATTGATGGCGCTTACCTTGGAAACGATGGTATCGTTAATGTTTTCTCTGACGGTCTGCAGATCGTTGGCGGTATTGTTGAAATTGGTGGACAGCAGCTCGCCGCGCTGGATGACGATATCCCGGAGAACAAGATCGCTGGGACTGGCGGACAACTCCTGCCAGGAGTCGAAAAATCTGTCGACATCGGTGGCGATATTCTCCTCTGAAATATTAAATATACGCTCAAGTTCACTAAGGGACTGGGTCTGGCCGTTAAAGAGTCCGAGGTCGACCACCTTGTCGCGCAGCTGGTTGGTGACAAAGACGTCGTGATCGCGGCGGACATCGCTTACCTTTACTCCCTGGCCCACAAAAAAATCCCCGAAATTGACAGCGGGGTAGGTGGAAAGCGTAGCGCTTTGTCGGGAATATCCCGGGGTATTGACATTGGAGATATTATTGCCGACTATCTCAATCGACTTCTGGTTGACCTCCAGTGAGGTCCGCGCCGCATTAAGTGCGGAAAAGAGTCCACCGCCCATATCAGATCCGTCCCGAGAGCAATCTGCCGTTTGTTTCCGAAGAGACGGTACCGGCATTTGCGGAATAGGTTGAAGACGAGGTTCTCTTGCCGAAGAATTCCATGGTTTCCCTGATCCAGCCGAGTGTGGATTTAAAGAGAAAGGCATTCCTGCGGTTTTCATGCCGGATCTGTTCGGCGAGCGGCTGGTCGGCCTTATCGATGCTTTTGACATGCGCCAGAACCTGAATCAGATCTTCCTTGGCCTTCATGGCGGTGTACATGCCGTCAAGGTTAAGATTTATTGCCTGCTCCCTCTCCTGGATGATCGCATCTTTCAGTGCCAGCAGATTTTCACGCGTGGTTCCGGCATTCATCATTATTTTTCCTCAACAATGAACTGCAGCAGGGAAGAAGCGACCTTATGCAGATCAGGTTTGTAGGAACCTTCAGCAATCTGTGCCTTGAGGGCCTGCACTTTTGCTGCTCTTTCCGCGCTTATGGTGCTTTCAGACTGTTTTGCCTTGTTCACATCCTGAAGCACTGCTGAAAATTGTACCTGGTCCGGATTCTGTACGGCTTCCGTCTTTTTCCCCGATTGTGATTTCTGTGCATTCTTTAAATCACCAATCTGTCCCGGTCCGCCGATTCCAAAAAAATCAATACTCATATCGTCACCCGATTGTTTGAGCTTATTTGCCATCTGCCTCAGCAGCCCAGGCATCAAGCTTTTCCGTTACCGCGGTAAAGGTGGTGTGTGATATATCCGGCAGTGAACCGCCAAATGCTTCAAGGGCTTCATTGAAACCTTTTTCAACACCTTCTTTTATTGCATCAAGCCTGTCGGCATCGCGGTCGGCCGCAGCTATGGCGAATTTTACTATACGATCCGATGTCTGTCCAACACCAAAATAGCCGTCTTCCGCTATAAGTTCAGCGGCTTCTTCCCGGCTGATTTGGCCTATATCGATCTCCGAATCAGCAGCGGCTATGACAGAGTTGGCACCTTGTTCACCGAGCAGAGTAGCAACAAGTTTACGGAGTATTTCGTAGCCCTTATCCGCAATCTCTCCGGAAGAAAAAGGAGAGCAGTAGGTTGTGGCCGGTGTTGAGCTCTGTTGAAGGGTTACTGTATCCATGGCTGCTTTTTGTGAACCGGATTCTCTTCTTTTATCCACTCGTTCGCGAGGCCGATGATCTGCATTGGCTGCCTTCGCATCCAAAGCCAATCCATTACTGATAGAATTAACCATTCTGCCGCCTCCTTGCGAAAAAAACTCATGCATCCATGCATGCTTTCTTTATATTTCTCTATTTATATATCGGCTTTGCTACAGAAAACTTTAGTACCTTGCTCCACAAAAGCTGACAAAATTTACAAAAAGACGGGAAATGTATTTGAAATCGCAAAACTACATCTACAACCAAGGTACTTATACCCCTCGAGAGGGTACTGAACAAAGTCGAGCTCAGCTGGATTAGAACGAACTCGTCTTTTAAAAAAAAGTATTAACGTTGTCCTTTCAGGACTCATCGTGTGTGCGCAATGTCTCCGGTGGTTAAAACCACCGGCTATACGACCCAATCCCTTCGGGATTCGTGTTGCCGCCTCCTTGCGAAAAAGAATCATGCATCCATGCATGCTTTCTTAATATTTCTCTATTTACAACAAAATTTTTTTCCGGAGCCCATGCCCGCATGGGAATCTCCTATGAGATCCGTTGGACCCCGTTGTAATTCAACTCTGATAATTCGTAAAAAGTCATTGAAGGCACCGGGATGGACTCTGCGATAAGCACCCCTACGGGCATAAACTCCGACTTCGAGAAAGCTTGATGGTAGGCGTAGTATCTGAAACGGCGATTTGGTAGTACATGTGGTACGGCAAATCGTCGTTTCAGATCTACAACGACGTAGATCGAGCTTTTTACGAGTCCATCATTTGATATTGCCTTTCAGCTGATCATACATCGCTTCACCGATTCCCATACCCTTCCCGGCTGCTGTTTTTCGTGCCATTTCCATATCCAGCATTTCCTCGAACATAGTCGTGGCGGAGGATTTCTCCAAAAGGCCTCCTTCGGGAATGTTTTTTCGCATGGCTTTATACATTTCATTTATGTATATAGCCTCAAATTCACGGGCTGACTGACGAAGCTGTTTATCGTTTTTCGCCTTGTCAGGGGCAACCGACGGTGAGGTCGGTGTAACGGACTGGGTAATTCTCGGGTCTATTTGCAGATTCATGATATAAAAAAAAGTTATAGTATTATGAGTTCACCCTGCATGGAGCCGGATGCCTTGATTGCTTGAAATATGGCGATGAGATCGCGAGGAGTGGCGCCGATGGCGTTGAGGGCGCTCGCTATTTCGCCGATGCTCACGCCATGGGGAAGATCCAGGACCGTAAGCCGACCTTCTTCTTCGACGACCTCGAGCGAAGTTTCCCGAGTGACGACGGTTTCTCCTTCACCAAGCGGATTTGGCTGAATGACATCCTCGTATTCCTTGACGACAAGACTGAGATTGCCGTGCGAGACGGCAACGGTAGAGAGCTTGACGTCTTTACCCATGACGATGGTTCCGGTACGCTCGTTCACAACCACGCGGGCCACGGAATCGGATAGTATTTCAATGGATTCGACTTCGGAAACAAAGGAGACAACATTGTCTTGGTTCGACTCCGGTATATGAACAATTACTGTTCCGGAATCATTGGGAAAAGCAGTATTTTTACCAAATATCCGATTGATGGAATCGCTCATCCTGGTGGCAGTGGTGAAGTCGGCATTATTGAGTTGGTAAACTATTTTTCCTTCTTCGCCGAGTTCTACCGGGACGGTATTTTCAATAATCGCACCGTTGGAAATTCTGCCGACGGTCGGATGATTTTTCTGAGCTTTGGCCGCTTTTCCACCAAAGGAAAAAGCGCCGATGGACAATGGTCCCTGAGCTACGGCATAGACGTTGTCATCGGCCCCTTTGAGCGGCGTCATCAACAGGGTGCCCCCGGCCAGGCTGTCTGCATCGCCCATGGAGGAAACGAGCACATCGATCCGACTGCCCGGCCGTGAAAAAGGCGGCAGGGTGGCTGTAACCATTACCGCGGCAATATTGTCGATTTTGACTCCGTCAAGTTCCTTGGGATCAATAGAAATACCGTTTCTTACCATCATATTGTATATGGCCTGCAGGGTGAAAGTGGTCTTCTTCATATCGTCACCGGTGCCGTTGAGACCGGTGACAAGACCATATCCAATCAGCTGGTTGGTACGTACGCCGTGCAGGTTGGCGATGTCTTTTATACGCGCTGAATAGGCAGGAGCGGCGATAAAGAAAACGATGATGGTGATAATCAGGGTTCGTGAAAATTGAGTGAATTTCATAATAGTTTCGATTTCTTAAAATGGCCAGATATGGTCGATGCCCCGGGTAAGCCACCCAGGTTCCTGCTTGTCGCTAATGACGCCCTTGCCGGTATAGTGGATGCGCGCGTTCAATATTTTCTCGGAGTCGACGGTGTTGGCCGCGGTTATATCGACAGGCCGGATTATTCCGGTAATATATATGACCTGAACTTCATTGTTGACCGTTACCTCCTTGCCGCCCCTAATTTTTAAATTTCCGTTGCTGTATCTGCCCACAACCTGGGTCGTCAGTGAGGCTCGGAGATCATCGGTGCGCACTGTTTTACCGCTGCCGTCAAATGAGTTGCTGGCACTGGTATTGATCAGACTGGAGAGGTCGGGAGTGAGAGAGCTGTCGGTTATAAAGCTGGCATTTTCAAGCCCGAAAAAATTGGAAATGCCGGCATTCCAGTTTGATGATTTACCGGAACTTGTGGTTGCTTCCTTGGTGGCGCTCGCCTGCTCGGAAATGGTGACGGTGACAATGTCGCCGATGCTTCGGGCTTTATGATCCGCAAAGATGGAATCGGTACGATGCGACCATAGGGAACCGTTACCCTGTGGCTGAGCATCGGCATGCTGAATTTCTTCCAGAGGCTCGGGGATTTCGGTCAGGTCCGAATAATTCTTTGCTGAACAGGAGGTGAGCAGGAGCAACGCAGCGACGATGATATAGTTTTTCATGTTAAATTATAACCTCCACAATTCCAGGTGCGGTAACCTTGCAATAAATAAGTTTATTGGAGCTGGCATTGCGAACCCTGATCACTTCATTGAGCTTACCGTCCGTATTGGCAATCCCGGTCGCTGTCAGAACTAACCGGCGCTGTCTGATGAAAATTTTGACAAACTGCCCTTTTTGAACAATTGCCGGAAATTCGACATCCGAGGTGTTGATGACATTGCCGGCTCTGACCGAACGGGTCAACCGCTTACCGAGGATGGAGCGCACATCCAGACAGGGATCTTTAAGCTCGGTAATATCCTTGCGGACCAGGTGAATGTTGTCCGGGGTGATGATTGCACCTCTTTCCAAGGGAGTGGTAGCTGCCACAGTGGAGGCGATGGCCTCGATTTTTCCCGGTATTGACAGATTTTCTCTTACCCTGCCGTCAACCCGAATGATAATGGCAAAACGGGTACTGTCGATAATGGAAGGACTTGATGGAATAATTTCCCAGGTGAGATCGCCTTTCGGAACCGAAAAGGGAAGGGGCATCGCTCCCGAAATAAAACGAATATCGGCATCCGGCAATTGATTTTTATTATTTTCCAGATAGACGCCGATCTCGTTCTCTATCATCTTCGGTACTATCCGTACTCCCTGACGAAAAACCTTGACTGTCGCGGACCCGGACCAGAGAGTCGATCTGGACAGGGTGGTTTTGCGGATGATATTTTTGATGATATCCGTGGAACGAAGAAATTTCTGCTCGCCCGGTTCGGGAGATTTGGAAATTACCTGGTCGGCGAGTGTGCGGGTCAGATCATTATCCGTATCGAATTCAACAACATCCCCCAGGGTAATAAATTTATCGGAAACATCTGCTTTAGAGAGAAAAGAGATTTCCAGGGCATGGGCCGGTACGCCGATAGCAACAAAAAGCAAAATCACAGAATATCTTAGTAACATATTACACCAACTGGTTTGTGGCTTGCATCATTTCATCCGAAGTCTGGATGGTCTTGGAATTGATCTCGTAAGCCCTTTGGGCAGTGATCATGTTGGCGAGCTCCTGGACTATATTGACATTGGATCCCTCGAGAAATGTATGGATGAGCAGACCGAAACCGTCGTCACCCGGATTAGAGACCGCGGGAGCCCCTGAAGCGCCAGTTTCAAGAAACAGATTATTGCCTGCGGCGGAAAGTCCGGCATTATTGGTGAAGACGGCAAGCTCCAGGGTGCCGACCTCGGTGGCTTCGCTATCTCCTGCCAAAATGACGCTGACAATACCGGTATCGCTTATGGTGATTTGTCTGGAGCCCTCCGGTATGGTCAGAGCGGGCAGCACCGGATAGCCGTTTGAATTGGTGATCCTGCCGTCACTGTCGCGCTTGAGAGAACCGTCACGAGTATAGGCGGTATTGCCGTTGGGAAGCTCTATCTGGAAAAAGCCATCGCCTTCGATGGCGACATCGAGCTCATTTTCGGTCTGGATCAGCTCTCCCTGGCTAAATACTTTGGCAACGGCAGAGGGCCGCACCCCAAGGCCCACCATGATACCGGTTGGAGACTCGGTATCCGCCGACGTCGGGCTGCCCGGAACTTTTATGGTTTCATAGAGCAGGTCCTGGAAATTGTTAACGGACTTCTTGAATCCGGTAGTACTGACGTTGGCCAGGTTATTGGCAATAACATCGATATTCAACTGCTGGGAATTCATGCCGGTCGTGCCGGTATAGAGTGATCGAATCATTTTCTCTCTTTTCTCGTATCTGTCTGCGATAGTGAATAGCTCACATCATTCTTTGGCCGGGTTAGGCAAGCGTGCCCAGCGCTTCAAGTTTCTCACCAAGTTTCGAATAGCTCTCCAGGACACTGTGGTAGGCCTGGAATAGGCGATTGTCGTATATCATCTTGGTCATTTCATCGGTCATATTGACATTTGAAACCTCCAGACTGCCCTGTGATACACGGAAATTCTCAGCGGGTATTTCCAGCGCTTCGGGCGGCACTGAATAGGCGGTATCAAGTTCATTTTCAAGGAGCGATTTGTCGTCAATATCGACGATGGCCAACTGTCCGAAAGGAGTTTGCTCGCCATTGGCACCGACGCCGGTAATATTGCCGGCCAGATCGATAATGATGGAAGCGGTATCCTCGGCCCGGATGAAAATTTCACCGCCGCCATTATTTAAAACCGGCATTCCCGTATCAGTGAGCAGTCTGCCGGTGTCGTCGAGGACAAAATTTCCCTTACGGGTGAGAAGGTCGCCTTGGGCACTGCGAATTTTGAAAAATCCGTCTCCCATTATGGCAACATCCAAAGGGCTGTCGGTTTCCTTCAGAGGGCCTTGGGAAAAATCAATATAATTCCCTTTTACCCTGCTGTAATTAATACCTTTGGTATCGGCGATCTGCCGCTCCCCCTTGAGGATCGACTCGAAGCTCATCCGGGTCTTTTTATAGCCGATGGTGCTGACATTGGCGAGGTTGGCAGATGTATTGGCGATACTCTGTTCTCGTGCTATGGCACCGGAGAGAGCGCTGTATTTACCTGAAACCATGATTTCCTTTCTTGTTGATGTTGATGGTTTTTCTGAGATAGTAGTATATCGGAAGGGACAGGGGTTATCTTTAGGATAACAGGCAGCTAATATTATAATAAAATGGTGTTTTTTGATGCTGATCAGCAGTTGACGCGCAATCGGTATTTCGCGGAGATTTTGGAATGAAATTATATTTTGGATTGTCAGGGGACATGGATTCCGGAGTTCTGATTGGATCCGGAAAGACGTTTAAAGGGAATTGCGGATATATGGAAGTTGTCGTGCCCGGTGGAAAGGCCGGCAAAAAGACCTTCTGTCCCGGGTTTTTAAGAATTTAAGAGAAACTTAATTCCGGGAAAGATTGGCAAGGGCAACCAGCTGGTCGGCCTCCTGGTTGGATATGGTGAGGATGGAGGCGATGTCGGAGGCGTTTATACCTTTTTCAGCCAGCGAATGAATATATTGATAACGCTCGGGAGTGCGCAGCTCGCCGTTTTTCCGGCTTAACTCCAAGCGGGGCTGCTGGATTTTGGTGGCGAGTTCTGCCTGGCTGAGGTTGGCCTTGAAGTTCTGGAAACGTTTTTGCATTTGCCGCAGTTTTTCCAGTTCAGCGGCGGCGCATTCGAGGGCGATGAGGGCTTCACCAAGTTTGGTCCTGTCCCTGATGAGAAGTCTTCTCAGATACATCGAACGAATGGTAATAAGGACACAGAGAAAAAAAGTGATGGTTAGGAGTATTTCCGTATCAATATGGATCATGATAATTTTTTCCCGTTAGAGCTGAATTCTTACTAGTGAAGTCGTGTCCGGACCTTGTTTTTCAGATTGATGAGGGCCTGGCTGTGCAACTGGGAAATTCTCCCTTCGGATACCCCCAGGACCTCGGCGATTTCCTTCTGCGTTAATTCTTCATAGTAATAAAGGGAAATGACCAGCCGCTCTTTTTCCGGAAGATTGCCTAGAATGTCGGCAATGATGGAAGTCACTTCGCTGTTTTCTAGAATGTCGACCGGTGATGAGCCTTTGCTTTCATCAACAAGTTCATCAATAAACTGACGTCCTTCTCCGCTGTTGTCCAGTGCTTCGTGCAGGCTGACACAGCCCAGGTGGGAAACCTGACCGAGAAGATTCTGGTATTCTTCCAGACCAAGCTTCATTTCTCCGGCCATTTCTTCTTCGCTGGGGTCGCGTCCGAGTTTGTTCTCCAGGAAGGACATGGTCTTGGAGACCCGGCTTTGTTTGTCTCTGAGGGTTCTGGAAAACCAGTCAAGTTTCCTCATCTCATCGAAAATTGCGCCGCGAATCCGGTACTCAGCAAAGGTTTTGAAGAGGATGTTTTTCGAAGTATCAAATTTATTGGCGGCATCGATCAGGCCCATCAATCCGGCGCTGCGCATATCATCGCGATTCATGAATGCCGGAACCTGTGTTGCCATACGTCCAACCAGAATATCGACAAGCTCTATATTATCCCGAATCAGCTTGGACTTATCTTCGCTGTGCTGCTGTTTAGCGTAAATCATAGTTACTCCCTGTTGCCCAGATTAAGGAGTTTCTTCCAGAAAAACTGAAGATTACCCTTTGGCTGTGTTGTCGATTTTTCAGAACACAATCGAGCGGCCAATGAAGAGAAGGCATCGGCAATGGGGGAAGAAGGGTGCATGTCGACAAAGACTTTCTGTTTTCGTATGGAGTCTACCATCAATTTATCAACTGGAATCGATCCCAGATAATCGATGGAGATATCAAGGTAACGATTGGCGACCATAGTGATTTTTCGATAGACATCGAGGCCTTCTTCATCATTCTGCGTCTGGTTGACGATGAGATTGAAATGTTTTTCATGGAACTGGGTGGAGAGCAGTTTCATCAGGGCATAGGCATCTGTAATTGCGGTCGGATCAGGAGTGGTAACCACCAGTATTTCCTGGGCCGCCGTGTTGAAATAGGTGACGTTCTCCGAGATGCCTGCCTCGGTATCGATGAGCACAAAGTCGAAATCTTCATGCATGGCGTCAAGGCCATCCAGCAGCCTCATTTTGTGATGTCCGTCCAGCCTGGTGAAGTTCTGTATGCCCGATCCGGCAGGCAGAATCTTTATACCGTACGGTCCTTCGACCATGATATCTTCAAGTTCGTGTTCGCCTGAGAAAAAATGGTTAAGGTTGAATTGGGGAGCCAACCCGAAAACCACATCGACATTGGCAAGACCCAGATCGGCATCGAGAATAAGAACCGATTTCCCCATCTTGGCCAGAGTTACAGCGGTGTTGGCGACAACAGCCGTCTTTCCGACACCGCCTTTGCCGCTGGTGATGGAAAATACCTGGGTGAAAGCATCGTTGTTTCGGCTGATGCTTTCCGCAGGTCTTCCGGTATTGATGGCCCGCAGTGTTTGTGCCTGATCGGCTGATGATTGTTTTTGATTAATCATGTACGATTCCGTTGGGAGATGGAATTATTAGTTGTGCTAATTGGTTTTTGTCTGCTTCCAGTATGTCTTCGGGTACTCTTTGTCCGTTGGTGACATAGGAAATGGGGTTGCCGTTTTGAACCTGAATATTCAGCAAAACCCCAAGTCTGGAACATTCGTCTATCTTGGTGAAAATGGTGCTGTGCAGAGGAATTTGACTGAACTGGGCATATGCCTCCAATAGCTCATTGTCACGGGTTGTGGCGGAGAGCACAAGGTAATTGTCTATCTCCAGTTCGGGGGGCAGGAAACTCTGCAGATCGATGATGCTCAGGGCATCGTGCGGGCTTCTGCCTGCCGTATCTATGAGAATAAGCTCTTTGCCGCGATGTTTGTCAAGTGCA
Source organism: Desulfobulbaceae bacterium (assembly GCA_016278675.1). Classification (GTDB taxonomy): domain Bacteria; phylum Desulfobacterota; class Desulfobulbia; order Desulfobulbales; family Desulfocapsaceae; genus Desulfopila_A. The sequence goes on from JADQBJ010000022.1 coordinate 102,261, forward strand.
TCTTTAAGCTGTTGCGGTGTGATCACCACCTCTACGGGAAGATGCATGATTTCACCATATACCTTCAACTGCTCTACCGCGGCGATTCTGTAGGTGTCGATGGTGATCAAGGCAATGGAGTTCGATTGCGAGGACAGGTACTTGGCGGCGATTTTGGCCAGAGTTGTGGTTTTGCCGACCCCGGTCGGCCCGACAAAGGCCATTCTTTTCTGAGTGCTGTTGTCGCTGAAGTCGGGAGTGTTCACCGTCAATATATCGGCGAGGGTAGTATGCAGGAACCCATAGACCTTGTCGGCATCCGCCAGATCAGCCTCATTGAGGCGTTCAGCTGCGAATGTGGAAATAATTCGCGCCGCCTCATTGGTGATTCCCCGGTTGAGTAAAATCTCTTCAACGATGTTTCCGCTCGAGGAAGAACGAAGTTTGTGCTCGAGGTTATGTATTGGCGTTCGTGTTGGCATTCTGCCTGCCGGAGTCTCTGCCAGAGGAACGCTGGAACTGATCCGCGATATTTCGCCGGCAAGGCCTTTGACCATATTCCTGAGTTCATCAAATTCACGTAGCAGTGCCGGAGAATCCACCGTCGGATTGTCGAATCCGCCTCCCGGGCCTGAAGCTGGCACAGCAGGTGGAGGGGGGAGGCCGGCATCATTTTCAACGGTATTTTTTTTGTTTTTGCTGCTGTTTTGGCTGTTATTTTGACTAGTATTTTGACGGTATGCTTTATCGGCTCTGGAGAGAGATGCCGAATTGCCCGAAACCGGAGGAGCCTCCGGCCATTGCTTGTCGATGGCTGCCGTTATCTCAAGAGTATTTTTGCCGAGGAGTCCCAGCTTGCCGTTTTTTACGGTTCTGGTTGAAAGTATCAGTGCATCGGGACCAAGTTCCCGACGTACTTTTCTCAGCCCGGATGCCATATCGGCAGCTTCAAAAACCTTAACTTGCATCGATCGTCACTGTTCCTAAAGATTTAACTTTCAAATTAGGCGCTATTTCATTATGTGAAATAATCGTCAGCGCCGGATAATATCTCTCCGTTAAACTGCGTACATGAGGCCGTATCTGCGGAGCAACGAGCAGGGTCGGCATGTGGCCTCCCTGGAAAACATTACTTGTCTCGCCGATTGCATCGAGTATTTTCTGTGCCGTTGGCGGGTCTATTGCAAGATAGCTGCCCTGCTCACGATGCTGGATAGCCTGCTGTATTTTATCCTCCACCTCCTTGGCAAGGGTCATCAGCGGTATGACACCATTATCGACAAGCTGTGAACAGATAGTCCGGGAAAGGGCATGGCGGACGTATTCTGTCAAAATATCGGTATCCTGGGTGACAGGAGCCCAATCAGCCATTGTTTCAAGAATTGTACGAAGATCACGTATGGACACGCCTTCCTTGAGCAGATTTTGCAGAACCCTCATGATGGTCCCCAGGGAGAGGACAGTGGGGACCAGCTCCTCTACCAGTTTGGGATAGGATTTCAGGAGATTGTCGAGAAGGTTCTGGACTTCCTGCCGGCCGATGAGTTCATGAGCATGTTTTTTTATGACTTCGGTGATATGCGTGGTCATGACCGTGGTACAGTCTACTACGGTATAGCCCGCTATCTGGGATCTTTCTTTCTTATCCTCACTGATCCAGATTGCCGGCAGGCCGAATGCCGGTTCAACCGTGTCTATTCCTGGAATCTTTTCGGTAACGATGCCCGGATCCATGGCCATGAAATAACCCGGAAGAATCTCCGCTTCGGCAACCTGAATGCCTTTCAGGGCGAGGGTGTACTGGTTGGGATTGAGCTGCAGGTTGTCTTTTATGTGGATCGGAGGGACAATAAATCCATTGTTGATGGCGAATTGCTTACGGATTGACTGAATGCGGGTCAGCAATTCCCCATCCTGATTGGAGTCGACGAAGGGGATAAGTCCGTAGCCGACCTCAAGCTCGAGGAGATCCACATTGAGCATTTCTTCATAATTTTCGGCGGTGCGTACCGGAGGTCCTTCTTTTTTCTCTTCGGGGATCAATGCTTCAGTTTCTTTCTTTTTATCCAGATAGTAGGCCAGCACTGCGAGCGAAATGGAGATCGCCAGAAAAGGCAGAAAGGGCAGGCCGGGAATAAGGGCAAAAATCAGCAGAATTGCGGCAACGACCCATAAGGCAATAGAATAGGTGGTGAACTGGGTGTGAAGATCGGTGCCGAAGTCTTTTTTCCCGGTCGCCCTGGTGACCAGCAAACCGGCGGAGGCCGAAATAATGAGCGCCGGTATCTGGCCGACCAGGCCGTCCCCCACGGTCAGGATGGTATAAATCTGTGCAGCTTCGGCTATCGGCATGCCCTTCTGCAGGACACCGATGACAAATCCCGCGCCAATATTGATAAGGGTGATGATAATGCCCGCTATGGCATCACCCTTGACGAATTTCGAGGCACCGTCCATGGCGCCGTGAAAAGCTGCTTCGTTGGATATATCTTCCCGCCTCTGCCGTGCCTGGTCTTCATCGATAAGTCCGGCATTGAGATCGGCGTCGATGGCCATCTGTTTACCGGGCATGCCGTCGAGAGTAAATCGTGCGGCCACTTCCGCAACCCTGCCGGCGCCTTTGGTGATAACCATAAAATTAATGAGGACGAGGATGGCAAAAACGACAATACCGACAACATAGTTGCCTCCCACCACAAATTGGCCGAACGACTGGATAACCGTTCCTGCGGCTTCCGGTCCCTGATCTCCCCTGAGGAGTATCAGGCGCGTCGAGGCCACATTGAGAGAGAGCCTGAACAGAGTGGCGGTAAGCAGAATGGAGGGGAAAATAGAGAACTCCACGGCCTTGACGGTATACAGGGTGATGACCAGTATGAGCAGGGCCAGAGTAATGTTGGCAGAGAGAAAGAGATCGATGAGCAGCGGCGGTAAAGGGATGATCATGATCATCAGAATAGAAACGAAACCCAGCGATACTACAACGTTGCTTCTTCCCGCAAAAAACTTCAGCTGGTTGACGTTGAATCTGTTCTGCAAGCCGGAGATTGCCATTATATGCTCTTTCCTTTCAATGAGTAGACATGTGCGAGAATTTCAGCTACTGCCTTGAAAAGTTCTTCAGGAATGGCAGCACCCAGCTCCACAGTATGCAATAAGCGAGCCACAGGCGGGTTTTCGATGATGGGAATATTGTTATCCCTGGCTATCGTGCGGATATTCATGGCGATGACCCCGGCTCCCTTTGCCAGCACGACTGGAGCGTCCATCTGGCCGGAATCATAGCGAACAGCAACAGAAATATGGGTGGGATTGGTGATAATGACATCGGCATGCGGGACCTCGGCCATCATCCTCTTTTGCGCCATCTGCCGCTGTATAGCACGAATCTGAGATTTGACCAGGGGATCGCCTTCGGATTCCTTATGTTCCTCCTTTACCTCCTGTTTGGTCATTTTCATCTTCTCCTCCATCTCATAGCGGACGAAGATAAGATCGATAAAGGCGAGCAGAATGAGTACGGCACAAACCTTGGCAAGAATAATGCCTGCGGTCCTCCCTAAAAACCTCAAGGTTTCGGAGATGCTGCTGTCGACCAGAGTGAGGGCCTGTTCGAAATTATTGGCGACAGTGGAGTAAGCGACCCATCCTATTAATATGATTTTAAAAATTGACTTTATCAGTTCGACGATAGATTTCTTGGAAAAGATTCTGCCAATGCCGGTAATGGGATTGAACTTGTTAATATCAGGCTGAAACGGTTTAGTGGTGAAAAGCCAGCCAATCTGGAAGAAAGACGAAAAAAAACCGATTATGAGAACAAGGACGAAGAGGGGAGCGAGCAGCAGACCCAGCTTTTGTGCCAGGTAAAAAGCAAGCTCCATTGTCTTGGCGGGTGTTATGATAATATCGGCGCCGGCCTCCAGTATCAGTGTCAGTACGGTTGTGAATTCAGTTATAAATATGGGGAGATATAAAACCCAAAAGAGAAGGAGAATGGTGAAAATGGCGGCAGTATGCACTTCTTTGCTTTGCGCAACCTGGCCTTTTTCACGGAAATCATTCCTCCGTTTTGCCGTTGCTTCTTCGGTGCGTTCGCCTGCCTGGTTCTCTTCCGCCATATAAAAAACTCATTGAGTTTTGTTAAATAGATCAGTTTGATAAAGGAGTGACAAGACTTGCTGATGCAAGAAAAACGCCAGATTAAGTTACCGAAAAAAGTAGCATTAAATAAATTACCTGATTGCCCCTAATCCTCAGCTCAAAGTCGGGACTGCTCTTTTCACGGGTCTCTGCAGCCCGGACGGCTGCAGCGAAGCCCCCATGGACGGGGTTTATCGCGTCCCTATGAAAAGAGCAGTCCCGGCCTGGGCAGAAAAATGCTGAGTTTCAGGGGGAATCAGAATAAATTATGATAATATCGTAAAAATTCATCTAAGGTACCGGGATGGGCTCTGCACAGTTATCGCGACGCCATCAATTGAGATATTGCAGCAGGGAGAAGATTCGATCCGGCAGCATGTCAAATTCCCGACTTAAAAGGATCTTTACCAGTCCTAAAGTCAAACCAATGACGGCGAAAGAAATACCAATGTTGATGGGGAAGGAGAGCAGGAATACATTGAGTTGCGGAAAGGTGCGGGAGAGAATGCCCAGGATAAGCCCGGACAGCAACAGGATAACGAGGATTGGTGCACTGAATTGAACGCCCAGGATAAACATCCTGGTGGAAAGCTCGACAAGATAGGGAACGGCTTCGCCGCTGAAGTTGAGATTTCCGGGAGGTAGAATCTCATAGGAATGAACTGCCGTCCGGATGAAGTAATGGTGTATGTCCAGGGAAAGAAAGATCAGAATTGCAAATACGTTCTGGAATTGCGAGATAAGTGCTGTCTGACGCTGATTCTGAGGGTCGAAAATATTTGCCGCTGCAAATCCCATCTGATAGCCGATAATAGTGCCGCCGAACTCGACTGATATAAAGATAAAACGAGCGATGAGACCGATCATCATGCCGAGCAAGGTTTCATTGATCACCAGAAGGAGAAATGCCGGTGGTCTGAAATCGACATCGACAACATAAGGCTGCAGCAGCGGAAAAAGGACGAGGGAGAGTGCTATGACCAGTCCTGCTTTCAGCCTCATCGGTGTCTGCGCTCCGAAGTACACCGGTATTGCCGTCAGAAAACCGGCTACTCTGGAAGTGCAGACGGCAAAGTTCTGGAACTGTTCAACCGGCAGGAGATCGAGATACACTGGATCCCTTAAAACGTGGCAAGGGTCTCAAAGATCCCCAGGGAAAAATTTGTCAGCGTATTAATTATCCAGGGGCCGAAGAGGAGCAACGTCAGGAACACAGAGACAATTTTGGGGATGAAGGTAAGGGTCTGTTCATTTACCTGGGTTGCCGCCTGGAGAATGGAAACTATCAGGCCAACGATCAGGCCGGCGATAAGCATTGGTCCGGCGCACATAAAAATCGTCTGGATGGCTTTCATGCATACATTTACAGCGAGATCAGATGTCATTTGTTTCTCCTAACCGAAGCTCTTCAGCAGTGATCCGGCAACCAGGCCCCAGCCGTCGATAAGAACAAAAAGCAGAAGCTTGAAGGGCATGGAAATAATTACCGGCGGAAGCATCATCATTCCCATGGACATCAGCACCGAGGCGACGATCATGTCAATGACCAGGAAAGGGATATAAATCATAAATCCCATCTGAAAGGCTCTCTTCAACTCGGAAAGCATGAACGCCGGGATCAGGGTCATGGTGGGAATATCCTCCTTGTCTACAGGCTCAGCTTCCAGGGTCAGATCGCTGAGGAGCGCAAGTTCCGCCTCCATGACGTGGGAAAACATAAAGTCACGCATCGGTTCGAGGGCATTTTCAAGTGCCTCCTGCTGGCTGATCTCTTCGCTGAGATAGGGCTGCAGGGCATCATTGTTGATCGCGTTCAGGGTCGGCGACATAATAAAGAAGGTCAGGAACAGGGAAAGCCCGATGACAACCTGAGTCGGCGGCATATTGTTTGTTCCCATTGCCATTCTGACAAAGCCAAGGACAATGACAATACGACTGAAACTGGTCATCATCAGCAGAATAGCAGGTGCAATCGATAAGATGGTGAGGAGAAAAAGAACCTGCAGAGCGCTTGAAACCTGGGTGGTGCTCTCGGCGTCTTCAACCCCGAAGGTCAAGGTCGGCAGCCCGACTGCCGTAGAGATTGACGGCAGCCCAATAACAGCAAGAAGCGCTATCGCCGCAAGAAAAAGAGCTGGTGCTAAAGATTTCATGGATGCTGCCGTTTCTCTTGAGTTGTCTCAAGGATAGAGGGAAAGGATGCACCATGCTGCAGGGGAGTAATGGTGGTTATGGCATCACTTCCTGCTCCAACCAGAAACTCCCTGCCGCGAACCTCTATCAGCAGCAATGATTTTTTGGGTGGAATATGTTTGATTTCGATAACCTTTATAATACCTTTACCCTGCTGCTGGAATGCAGAAACGCGCTTGCGGAGCAAGGTATACAGCACGAACATTATTGCTAATACGATCAGCAGTCCCCAGAGCATGCGTAAGCCGGAGCTCACCGCATCGTATTCGGCTGCATGCGCGCAACTGCTGGAGGCAACGGTTGCGAGAAATGAAAATGAAGGTAGAACAACAGTTCGTGGATACATGATATTCAACCCAGTTTTTCAACCCTGTCGCTGGTACTGACCACATCCGTTAAACGAATACCGAATTTCTCGCCGACGAGAACAGCCTCACCATGAGCGATCAACCTCGAATTAACAAACAGGTCAAGTGGTTCACCGGCCAGCTTTTCAAGCTCTATTACATAACCTTCCGACATGCTGAGCAGGTCCTTGAGCAGGATCTTGCACCGGCCCACCTCAACAGAAACCTGCAAAGGTACATCGTAGAGGAAATCCAGCCCGCGTGATGATAGTGAGCCATTGCCCTGGCGCGGCATGTCATCGGGAGAATCGGACTCCTTTTCCAGCAATTCCTTAAGCTCTTCCGGGTCTGGTCGTGCAGATCTTTTTTCGGACTTAGGTGTCTCCATAATTTATGCTCCTTGATCCTTGACGCCGGTTATATTTATAGCTTTTTTGCCATTATGTGTCCCGGGTATCGCGAAAAATTTATGTTTGTTCTCAACCAGAACCTCGAGAGGGGAGTTCAGGTTATAGTCAAGAAATAGAGTATCGCCTTTTTTCATTTTTAAAACATCACCGACGGACATCGAGATCGTTCCCGACTGAGCAATGAGTTCAGAGTAGATATTATTGGCCTCCTGCTCCAGAACCTTTGTCCATATGCCCTGTTTGGCTTTGTTGACATTGAGAAGATCCTTGAGACCTTCCCGCAGAGGATCGATGGTGGACAGAGGGAAAACGATTTTCATTTCACCTGTCTGATCGCCGACGCGAACTTCGAAAGTACCTATGAGTATTTCGGCATCGGCATCGGTTATTGAAACCATCCGGCTGTTGCTTTCAACCTTGATTAAAGATGTTTTGAGGTTGATTAGGGGAGCAAAGGCCCTGTCCAGATCATCACATCCCTTGAGCATGATGGATTGGATGATGTTCAGTTCTATGGAGGTTAGCTTCCTGTTCGGCTGTATGAGTTCGATTTCCGTAGATGCTCCCAAAATTATCTCAACCATGGAAAAGCACATGTGAGAGTCGACCAGGAGTAATGCTCCATGTTTTAAGGGAGAGATGTCGAGGACCGCAATAGCTCCTACATCTTTATTTTCAAGCAGGAAATCAAGAAAATGGGAAGAGTCGATTTGCGATCTGCTGATCGAAAAGGTTCTCTGCAGATTATTCGTAAGGGTAATCGCCAGATTCTGGCAGAAATTATCAAGAATGATGTCGAAATTCGCCAGCCTGCTTAGTTCATCGCTGAAGGTATTTGCCTGGAAAAGATTCAGAGGAATACATTCTTTAGTGAAATGCTTGCGCCCATTCTTGTCGAGATCCAGCGATACCTGACCCTGTTTGATAGCTTTCAGGAGGTCGGCGATTTCTTTTTTACTGAGAATAGCTTCCAAAATAGCGTCCAGGGGGTATCTATTATTGAACTACGAAGTCGGTGAAATAAATGGAATTAATCCTGCCGGAGACCAGGATGGCATTGAGTTTACTGGCCAACTCGGCTTTAAGTTGCTTCTTTCCCTGAAGATCCTGAAGTTCATCGTAGGTTTTATTGCCGACGGAGAGAAGAATAGAGTCTCTTACCTGTGGCATACGCTGAACAACTTCCTCTTTGACTATTTCATTTGATAGCTCCAGAGTGAATGATGCCTTGACGTAGTGGCTGGTTTCAGCGCTGATGATGTTGACAATAAAATCATTGATATCTATCATCGGGCCTATATTGGTGTTTTTCTGCAACTCAGGTACAGGCACCTCAAGGGCGGAAGTGGATTTTTTTTCTTCCTCGCCCTCGCTTTTGAGGAAGAAAAAAAGGCTCACTCCGGCACCTATAAGAACGATCAAAAGAATGATCGACGCCAATATGATTATGCGCTTTTTGCTGCCGCCGGATTCCGGTGTTTCCGGTTGTTTTTGTGTCCCTTTTTTTTCAGCCATTGGTGTTTTGTCCCTGTGTGTGCATTTTCATTTATCTGACTCCTAGAATGGAATCCGAGTCTCCAAATTTCTAGACTCTTCCGCATCCATACCTGTTTTGGCGCGGAGGACAAAGTCCACCCTCCTGTTTTGCCTTCGACCTTCAGGAGTATTGCTAATGGAGATCGGCTTGTCGGGTCCATAGCCTATGGCGCTCATTCTGTCCAGGGGAAGCAGGTCTCCCTTTTTCAGAAACCGCATAACCGAAACAGCTCTGGCCATCGAAATATCCCATTCTCCCAGTTCAGCTCCACTCTCCGAGAGGGAATCCGTATGCCCCTCAATTCGCAGCCGTAAAGGCAACGGGCGTATTATGTCGGCGATATAACGCAACAGCTGATATGACTGTGGAGATATCTTCGTTTCACCGGGATCAAAGAGGATGGTATCCTTGACCCGGAGAATTATGGTTTCGCCGTCTTTGTTGATGATATCTATTTCCTGAGAAAGATTATCTGCATCGATCCTGGTTTTGATGCGTCTATAGATTTTGACGGTCATTTCATTTTGCATAGGCGAAAATTTAGTAACCGGAGGAGACGGGAGCACCGGTATTTCAAATTCTACCTGAGCCGGGTTGGCATGCATTCCGAAGGCATCCTTAAGAGAACTTGATGCTTGAGTAAAGCGGACCGGATCAAGACTTGCCATGGAGAGGAGAAGAACAAAAAAGGTTAGCAGTAAGGTCACCAGATCCGAATAGGTCACCATCCACATTGGTGCACCGGGACTCGGTGAGGACCGCTTCTGTTTTCGTTGCTCTTCTTGTTTTTGCTGTTCTTCAGACATGGTCAAACCCTACTTTTTGAAAGTGGATTCCCGCAGTTTAGGTGCGATGAAGGCATGCAGTTTCTGTTCCATAATGCGAGGATTCTCGCCAGAAAGAATCGACTGCATTCCCTCAATTATCAAGGTCTTGGTGAGCAGTTCTGCTTCGGAGCGCATTTTGAGTTTGCCGGCCATGGGCAGACAGATGACGTTGGCAATGACAGCGCCGTAAAAGGTGGTCAGCAGGGCAACGGCCATTGCCGGCCCGATGGAGGACGGATCATCCATGGTCTGCAGCATCTGCACCAGTCCTATAAGCGTTCCCACCATCCCCATGGCCGGTGCGTAGGTGCCGATGGAGAGAAAAATATTGGCGCCTTTTTCATGTCTCTGCTGGATGTATTCGATCTCCGTATTGAGCATGTTTCTCAAGGTTTCAGGCTCCTGGCCATCTACTGCCATCTGCATGGCCTTGATCAGAAACTCGTCGTTGATATTCTCCATGGCTCCCTGAAGAGCAAGAATACCTTCCTTACGTGCTTTATTGGCAAACTCCATAAGTTGAACGATAAGATTATTTATCGACTGCTCTTTATAGAGGATGGTTTTCTTGGCTACATTGAAGGCGTCAAAAACATCACTGAATGGGTAATTGACCAGGGTATTTCCGGCTGTGCCTCCAAAAACAATCATCAGGGAAGGAACATTGACAAAGATCGAAAGCGGTCCTCCCTGGAGGATAGCCATCAGCATGAGGCCAAAAGCGGCGCCAATTCCTAATATGGTTGAGAGATCCAAAAATCAATCCTCCGAAATGCATGTTTCTGTAATACTACTTTGCTATCAAGTAGATGCTGTTGGTGTTCTTTCCTGATATATTTCAGTCGTTCTGGATAAGCAGGGCTGTGCAATAAGCATTCCAGTAGAAGACCCTGACAGAGCTGGATGAAATTGACGGGAAAGATCATCCTCCACGAAAAAAGGAAACAAGAGAGTGAGAAGATATAAATATAGACAGAATAATTTCATCGAAATCAGTGAGATAGGAAAGATTAGGGCATTTTTGAGTTGTTCATAAAATATTGTACTTGGTTATTTATGAAAGAAGAGATTTTCGTACCATAGCTGAAAAACTGGACACAAGGTAATAAAACAACAATAAAACAATATGGTTGGTAAAATATAAAAGGGAACCTCGATAAATTTGACTTTTACCTCAGTTCCCTTTCTGTAGTGTCAAAAATGTGACTTTTAGCGTTTCAGATTAATCAGTTCTCCAAGAAGTTCATCGACCGTGGTTATGATCTTTGAATTGGCCTGGAAACCTCTTTGAACTGTGATCATACGGACGAATTCCGCTCCCATATCCACATTCGATTGTTCCAGTGAGTTGGTGAATACCTTGCCGAGTTCAGGGCCGGGTAATCCTACCCGGGCAACCCCTGATGCATCGCTGGCCGTAAAAAGGTTATTCCCGACCAGTTCCAGTCCGTTGGGGTTGTTGAACTTTCCGAGAACCAGATTGGCCACTGCAATTTGTTCACCGTTGGAGTAGGAAGCGATAACCGCACCTTTCCCATCTATGTCCACGCTGGTCAGATTTCCTGCAGCAAATCCATTCTGTTCCTGCGATATGACCGTAGATGCACTGTTAAACTGGGTTGTGTCAAAAGTAATATCGACCGCCTGGCCGGCATCGGAACCATTACCCCAGTCGATGGGGCCGATATTATTTGGACCACCTCCCGCCAGCATTGTGCCGTCATTGTCGAATGTGATGATACCCGCCGGAGGTTCGGCACCGCCAGCGGTAAGATCCGAACCCATTGGATTGCCATCGACATCCTCCGCTGACCAGTTCCAGTTCCAGGTGTTGTCCACCGCATCTTTGGTAAAATACGTTGTAACAAGATGCGGTTCGCCTAAAGAGTCAAATATTTGGGTAGATGATGAATAGTTGAAGGTATCCGCATTGGTATAGTCAAAATCACCCGCCGGTGCTATCGCAGCAGCATCGAGATTGGTATTAAGCGTCATCTCGGTAGTCATATTTCCGGCAATAAGTCCGGTATTGCCGATGCGAATATCCTCCGGATCTCCTGCTACCAGATTACCGTCAACATCAAATCTTTTTCCCTGGACCCTGAAGCCTTCAGGGTTGACGAGAAATCCATTTTCATCAAAGCGGAAAGCACCGGCCCGTGTATAGTAGTTGGTGTCGTTGCCCACCTCGCTGACCAGAAAAAAACCGTCCCCTTCAATAGCTACATCGAGTCCGGATTCGGTCGACTCGAAAGTTCCCTGGCTGAAGATATTGTCCACCTTGGAAACATTGACGCCTCGTCCGACCTGGGATGTTCCGCCGGAGCCATTGATGGTGCTGGACAGCAGATCTGAAAAGATTGTCCTGGCTCCTTTGAAGCCCAGCGTGTTGGTATTTGCCAGGTTGTTGCCTATCACCGTCATTGCCTGAGAATTGGTATTGAGTCCGCTGACACCACTGTACAGTGCACTTGAAATACCCATAATTTACTCCTCCATGTTGAGCGTCACTGTTTTCAAAAAAACAATTTTCTCTTTCCGTTAAAGGTTTTTAGCTGAATTGAACCGGTTCTCTTCCGTGATCTCAGGTAAGTCAGCGATATGTTGTATTTTTATTTGATGTATTTTTATTTGAAAACTGCATTGATCATGTATTTAACGGCAGGAGTCTTTCCCTGCCTCATTTCTATGGGCTTTCAGCTGGATAGCCTTATCCTTCGCTTTCATCGCCGCCCTCGTTATCGGTGGTATTGCCTTTGTCGTAGACCCCGAGAATTGATGCAAAAGAAACCTCACCCGCCATGGTCAGCAATTTGCCGCCATACTCACCGGTAAGATCAACACCGGTTACTTCGGCTTTGATCAATGGGGCTGCAGCCACACTTTCTCCCTCTGTCGCTTTCACTGAAACAGCAAAGGTATATGATCCCTTCTCGGCTTGAGTGCCGGAGTCGGTCATGCCGTCCCAGGTAAGAAAATGATTTCCATTTGTCAGCTCAGTACCATCAATAACGGCAACCGTGGCACCATTCTTTTGAATGGTTATTTCTGCCTGCGTTACTTCACCGTCAAGCTGATAGCCCAGTTCAATTTCTCCGTTTCCATCATATTCAAACTTGCTGTCATGATAGACCACGTTTTTGCCGATGGTTTGCAGTGTTGCAAAACGGTCTGCATTGGCATTGGATGTAACCAGATTTTCCATAGACTCGTTGAGTGTGAAAAGCTGCTCGAGCGAGCTGAATTGTGCAAGTTGAGAGGTAAACTCCGTCGGATCATCGGGGTTGAGGGGATCTTGGTTCTGCAACTGAGCTACAAGCAAAGTAAGGAAATCCTCTTTGCCCATGATATCGGTTGATTTTTTGGTACCTTCGGCGGCGATTTGAGTTGTTGCCGGAGTAGGAAACAGATTATTGATGTAACTCATGCGGAGCTCCTAAATTTTAACGTTTACACCAGGCTGAGAAGATATTCCGGCTACCTCGCCCTCTTCAATCTCCTGCGCCAGCTCAAAGGAAAGCCCTGAGTGTGAGTTGTTGGGACTGGAAAAGGAGGTGTTTTCACGGGCAAGTTGATCTTCAAAAAGGTTATGATCCGCAGGTACATCGGAATCAAGGCTAATAGCAATTTCCCCAACAGAAAGGCCCTGGTCTTCCATTAACGCTTTTAGTCTGGGCAGATTTTTTTCCAGTATCTCCAGAACGTTTTGAGACTGTGCCAGAATGCTGGCGCTGATGGCCCCGTCTTTCAACTGGATGTCTATTTTCAGACTGCCAAGCTCCGCAGGATGAAGTTTCAACACCAGCTTTGAATCCTGCAGGTTGGGTGAGATTCGAAATTTCTGTGCGACCTGCTGCAGCACAGCATTCTCATGGACAGATTGGGTAAATGTTAAAGTTCCTGGACGCAAAGTCTCACCGAGAGTTTGGCTCTTGTCCGTTGAGAGATTGCTCAGTGCCTGTGAAAAGGATGATTCTGAACTTTCGCCTGATTTCACCGGAGAGGAAAGGGTGGGTTGTGCCGGCGCTTCACTGCCGGAGTCAAGAAGTTGCTGGTTATTATTTCGGGAATTGCCTGAATCAAGGTTCTGAGTCTGTGCCTCGAAAAGCTGAGGGCTGCCAATTTCACGGCGCAGTGACAAGGTATGGTCTCTCAACGGTGTGCCTTTCAGCTGAGCAGGTATTTCCGTAAGTCCTGCAATAATTTTTTCTGCTGAAAGGGAAGGTGCGGCAGGTCCGGAAGGTATTTCCGCAGTGGGCAGCAGTAAATTATTTTGCAGTAATGAGACCGGCACCCGCTCATTCCCTCGCAACACGCTAATGGAATCGTTATTCTGCAAAAGATTCAAGGCAGAGGTGGAGTCTTGTGACTGAAAGAGTGGCTGAGAAGGAGTCATGGCTACGGGTTTTACAGCCATGGAGGATGAATTGAATATTGCCGTTTCCCCGGCTCCAGTTCGTAATCCCGCTCTTGTCGAAACATCAGCAGGTATAATGAGTTTTATGACGGCATCCCGATCTGCAGGTGAAGGCAAAATGGGGGAATATGGCTGGGTGGGGAACTCGTGCTTTCCCGATATGGAAATTCCATTGACGGCAGCAGCAGATGAAAACCGAGCAGGACGGCCATCAACACCTGTTTGCGGTTGCTCAGCCGGCAACACATTGCTAATCTGTTGTTTATAAAATGGGGGTATTGATTCGTCAGGATATCTGAATTCAGCAGTTCCGGCGGGATCTTCTTCTTTGGCGAAATGACTGTCTCTGCTCTTTTCCTTGGCCGCAGCTGTTTTTTCAGAGCTTGAATCTATGCTTTTAGAGGTGCTGGGATCCTTAGTTTCCTGTAACTTTGCTTTGTCGTTGATTGCCTTGCTTAACTTGGGAGCGAAGGAGGATTCGCCGTCTTTGGGCTCGGTATTTGGGCTGCTCTTTGATGGACGAGCTTGAGGTGGTGCGGGGGCGACGGCAAATGCTTCCATATGGGTTCACTCTATTTGTATGGTTGTAAATACTGTACTCAGCTCTGTTGTTGTCTGTTTATTCAGCATGTCCAGGACTTCGGCAGCAGCCTTTGGCTTCATATTTGCTAAAAGCTCGGTGGCCAGATCAGGAGCCATGCCGGACATTGCAAGTGCCGCTCGCTGCGGAGCCATCTTTTCATAGATGGCGCTTAAATCCTTTATTCGCTTTTTCTCTTCAGTTGATTTTTCCGCCAACAGCGCTTCGATCTTGTTGCGCATATTTTTTAACTCAGCGAGTCTTTTGTCTATCTCTGCAAGCTTCTTATCGACGGATAATTCCAGAGTCTTTAGTTCCTTTTCTCGTAATTCTAAATCTTTCTTTTTCTGAAAGACTTTTTCGCGCTCTTCCTGCATCAACGCATATATTCGCCTTTCCTCCACCGATTTATACTGTTGTTCATCAGTCACTTCCTCGGCAGCACAGGGCATGGTCGAGATGAAAAAGAGCAATGCAGTCAGGAAAATATACTTTTGTAACTCTCTGAACATTTTCATAATATCTCGTTGAGTGAAGGTTGAGTGTTCATGTTTTCTGCTGATCGCGGTCATGGGCCAGAACTGCAATTTCGTCAAGCTGTGCCGCTTCTTTCTTTTCCAGATACTGCCGCCATTCACGATTCTGTTTGTCTTTCAATTTTTCGAGGATCTTTTTGTCGCGTCGTCTGTCAACAACAAGACGCCGCTTTTGGCGTACTTTCACGGTGGCTGAATGAAGCTCATCGGCAACTTTTTTCTGCTGTCCTTTAAGCCAGCTGAGATGATTCTCATATTGCAGTAGATCCCCTACCGTAATTCCGCCGTCCTGTAATTGGTCGAGGCGGGCAAGGAGCTTGGTATAGCGGTCCACTACTTCGTCATACTCCTTCTGCTTTTCCTGGAGCTCAAGCTGAGCATGAACGAGTCTGGTTGCAGCTGCATCTTCCAGCTGCCTGCGGTATTGAAGAACTGCGGTCAGGGAAAAAGGCTTCATAGCTTAGCCATCGAAATCAGCGGTCATTTTTTCTTCGTTTCTGAAAAGGCTGCTCACCCTTGCGTTCATTAAGGAGAATGCCGAGTTCTTCCCTGGTGGTTTCCAACGAGGTTGATTCGTCAAAAGACTGCTGCAGGAAAGAATTGACTGCCTCGATCTTACTGATGGCCAAATCGATCTGAGGGTTGGAGCCGCCGGTATAGGCTCCGATGTTAATCAGATCTTCGGCCTCTGCGTAGGTGGCCAGTATGCTTCTTGCCTTGGCGGAGAGTTCGAGGTGTCTGGTGGTGACAATATCCCGCATAACCCTGCTGGCGGAGTTGAGCACGTCGATTGCAGGATAATGATTTCTGGCGGCAATATCCCGGGAGAGAACAATATGTCCGTCAAGTATTGATCTGACCGAATCAGCGACCGGTTCAGTCATGTCATCACCTTCGACCAGAACGGTGTAGAGTCCGGTGATGGACCCCTGGTCCCGAAAACGTCCGGCTCTTTCGAGGAGTCGGGGCAAGGTGGCAAATACCGAGGGAGTATAGCCTTTGGTGGTCGGCGGTTCGCCCACGGCAAGACCGATTTCCCGCATTGCCATGGCAAATCGGGTAACGGAATCCATCATCAGAAGTACATTCTTGCCTTTCCTGCAGAAGAATTCGGCGATGGTGGTGGCGACAAATGCTCCTCTCATTCTCAAAAGCGGGGATTGGTCTGAGGTAACTACCACGATAACAGAGCGTGCCAGGCCTTCTTTTCCCAGATCCCGTTCGATAAATTCACGCACTTCCCGGCCGCGCTCGCCTATCAGGGCAATAACATTGACGTCAGCCCGGGCGTATTTTGACATCATTCCCAGAAGGACGCTTTTGCCTATGCCCGATCCTGCCATTATTCCCATACGCTGTCCCATACCGCAGGTCAGCAGGCCATTTATCGCCCTGATCCCCAGATCGAGAGGATCGGTTATGTTTTTTCTTTCCATCGGTCCGGGAGGATCGGCATAGAGGCTCATCTCCGTACTTAGCAGGGGGACAGGCAAGCCATCCTGGGGCTCTTCCATGGCGTCTATGACCCTGCCGAGAAGATTGTCGCCTACTTTGATGGTAGCCGCATCCCTGATTACCCGTATTGTACTGCCTGGACCAAGGCCACGAACTGTCCCCAGCGGCATCAGCAGGGCTCGGGAATCTCTAAATCCGACAACTTCGGCATATATTCCGGAATCCTTATCCAGAGTGGAAATCCGGCAAAGAGAACCGATGGTGGAATTAGGGCAGTGCCCCTCTATGACCAGACCGACTATCCTGGTCACTTTGCCATACACCTTTATGGTTTGCAGGTTCTCAAGAGAGGATGGCTTTAATGGCATGTGACCACCTGTCATTTCTGCTTGATTGCACTCGAAATAAGCTCAAGTTGACTCGCCACTGTTGCATCCACTGTGCAATTGCTTGACTCCACAAGACAGCCGCCCTGTTCGATTACCGGATCGGATTTTACAATAATATTTTCCAGGCCGTTTATGCCGGTGATAAAATCTGCCGAACGGGAGCTGATTGTTTCAAAATCATCCGGGTTTACCCTAATGATGAATTCATCAGATTTTACGGCCAGCTGAATCGCTTCATCCACCGTTCTGATAATAGTATTTTCCTGTGAAGCTACCGAGTGCCGGATGACTTTTTCGGCAATTTTCAGAACCATGTTGTGCATTTCCTCAAGGCTGTTTTTAAGGATGATTTCATGCACGGAATTGAGCTGTTCACAGGCCGACTGGAGGGTCCTGATACTTGAGCCGTAATCGCTTTCCATCCGTTCGATACCTGCTTGTACTCCTTTATTGAAATATTCTTCGGTTAAAGCGTCTATATCAATTGGGGGCGCTTGGGTCTCTTGTATTTCCCCTTGGCCCGGATCGCTACCGGGTTCATTTGCCGTTTCCGGAGAGGAGAAATCATCGAACGATGAGAAATCGTCTGCACCGGTGCCTGAGTCCCGGCTGTCTGTCGGCTGGTCTTGGCTGGCCTGCCGTACGGATTCCTCGCTTTCCCTTTCTATCCGTTGGGCAAGATCCTCCCAGATCGGGGGTCGCTCAATATCGCCAGCGATTATTTTGACGGGGACAAACCCGTTTGAATCCTTGATCACCTTAGACAAATTCGTCGCCTCCGACCTTGTTGAGTACAATCTTACCCTCTTCCTCAAGCTTCATGGCGATCTTAACTATCGACTGCTGCATCGCTTCAACTTCGGACAGCCTCACCGGACCCATGGCTTCCAGGTCGTCTTTGATCATGTCGGCGGCCCGGATGGACATGTTGGCATAGATTTTCTCTTTCATTTCATCGGATGCGGTTTTCAGAGCCATGGTCAGCGAATCATTGTTTACTTCCCGAAGGATCATCTGTAGAGATCTGCCGTCCAGACCGACAAGATTCTCGAAGGTGAACATTCGTTTGCGAATCTCTTCAGCCAGTTCGGGATCGGTTTCTTCTATAGTCTCCAGGATATCGGCATCAAGATTGTTCTGCAGGTGGCCGAGTAGATCGACAACTTTGTCGAGGCCGCCAACCTGCCGCTGCTCCCTGCCTATGTTGCTGCCGAGTTCCTTGTTGAGGGCCTCCTCGATTCCCGAGATAACCTCGGGCGATACCTTTTCCAGTTTTGCAATGCGATAAACGACATCGGCCTGGAATTCTTCGGGCAGCCAGGAAAGGATTTCGCCGGCATGCTGTACATGCTGCGTTGAGAGAATGAGGGCGATGGTCTGAGGATGCTCCTTTTCCAGGAGGCCGGCGACCATTCTTGCCTGCATCATGGCAATGGTTTCCAGCGGTCGTGATTCGGTTCCAGATATGAACTGATCGAGAAGGTCGTCAGCTCTTTCGTTTTCGGTCTTGGCAAGCGCGAGTTTGGCGAAGTCACTGCCCTTAAGGAAAAGGCCGGCATATTTTTTCTCGGCTTCGAGAAAGGTGTTCACAACCATTTCCTTGACATCGCTGGGGATATGATCGATAACCGCCATCGCTTTGGTTACCCGGCGAATTTCATCGTCAGTAAACTCCTGAAATATCTTGGCGGTGGCATCTTCACCAAGACACATCAGGACAACGGCAGCCTTTTTAATATTACTGAGGTCTTCAATGCTCATGTATTATGCTTCCTGGAGCCAGTTTTTTATAATATGCGCCGCAGGTGTCGGGTTTTCCATAACCTTTCGGCGAATTAACACAAGAGGATCCTCGGAGATGAGCTCTTCCGCCTTGCGTTTCTCCATCGCCAGAGCCTTGGCGGTCTGCTGCTGTTCCAGTTCCAGTGCTTCCACTGTCTTGTAGTGCTCTTTTACTTCACCGCGCAGCGTTTTAATCACAGGACGCACCAGCAGAAGGTAGAGCATAAGTGCACCGCAGGCAAACAGCCCGATTTTGACAAAGGGGAGATACTCATAAAGCAGATTGTCCGGCAGTTTTTCGGCGACCATTATTTCCTTGGGTGCTTCCGTGAACGGCATCGACAGAACATTGATCTGATCGCCGCGTTCGGCGTTCAGTCCCAGCGCTGTGGCTACCATGGTTTGCAGTGAGTTCAACTCCTCGTCTGTTCTCGGTACAACTGTCTGCGCAGCATTTTCGCTCGCCGGAACGACTTGGTCGGCAACGAGAATCGAGACGGAGAGATTCTTGATAGTGCCCACCGGGTTTATTATCTTGCTGATGGTCTTACTGATTTCATAATTGGTTGTGCGTGAGGTTCTCGAATTGGAACTCGCTTCACTCTGCAGCGGATCGATGCCGTCAAGATTTGACTGGACTCCGGGGATACCGGCCGGCGCAGGTTTGCCGTTCTCTTCCTGGTTTATTTGTTCACTGCGGATTACCGGTTCTTCTGAATCAAAAAGCTCCTCGGTTTTTTCCACTTTTGAGAAATCCAGGGCAGCACTGACACGAACCATTGCCTTGTCTCTGCCCATGGTTCGGTCGAGCAGGTCCTGAGCGCGTATCTCCAGCCGCTGCTCTACTTCCTGCTGGTACGCCAGCATATCAACGGAGAAATATTTATCTTCCTCTTCCTTCTGCCCGGCATCAAGCGCCATGCCATTGGAATCGATTACGGTGATGTTTTCCGGAGTGAGACCGGTGATCGATCCGGCCACCAGATGAACAATGCCCTGGACCTGCTTCTGATCCAGTGTTTTTCCCTTGGCCAGTGCGAGAATGACGGAAGCTGTCGCCTGCTTCTGTTGATTCTTGAATAATCTTTTCTCAGGTAAAGCGAGATGAACCCGGGCTGAGACCACCGGTTCCAGTGTGGCGATGGTGCGGGAAAGCTCACCCTGAAGAGCGCGGGTATAGTTTACTTTTTGGACGTAGTCCGTAAGGGCGAAACTTTGTTTGTCGAATACCTCAAACCCCACTCCATTTCCTGCCGGCAGACCATTTCCGGCGAGGTTAAGTCTAGTCTCGTGAAGAATGGCGGCGGGAATCCAGATATTCCTGCCATTGTTTTTCAGTTCATAGGGGATATTTTCCCCTTTGAGCCAGGCAACCACAGGTGCGGCATCATTCTCGGCCAGATTAGCGTACAGCAACTGGTAATCCGCCTTCTTTCCCTGAAAGATCAGAATGCCGAAAAGGGTAACGGAAACCAGAATGACGCCCGCCAGGGCCAGTTTTCTCGATAAAGGCCACTCTTTGATGAGCGTGGTAAGGTTCTTTCTTTCGATCGCTTGCTCGGATGAAGCTGTCGGTAAAGTAGTTTCTCCCGCGGGTAAAGTTTCTTCAGCCATCGGACAATCCTTGTTAAGTAACTGTTATTGAGATGATGATCCCGGGTCAATTAATATTGATTTCGAGCTTTGAGGCTTTAATGCAATGGCCGCCTACGCCGCCATCATATTTGCAGCCTCATGATTTCATTATAGGCCTCCAATGCCTTATTCCGCATCTGTACAAGCATGCGGATGGAGATGTCCGCCTCTGCCGTGGCTATCATCACCTCATGGAGGTTCTCGGCCTTTCCTGTATGCAATTTCTGTATCGCGATATCACCCTTTAAACTCGTCTGGTTTACCTGTTCTATGGTTTTGCTGAGCAGTTCACCGAAATTTTCTCTAGCCTGGGTTATCTCGATACCGTCTGTCTTCGGCAGGGCAAGGGGAAGCTTGCCCCCGACAATTATTGAGGATTCCATGGATTATCTCCCAATTTCCAGGGCCTTCATGGCCATGCGTTTGGCTGATTTTATCGTTGTGGCATTGGCTTCGTAGGAGCGCGTTGTCGACATCATATCAACCATTTCCTTGAGAACATTGATATTGGGCATGGCAACATAGCCGTTTTCATCGGCATCGGGATGCTCGGGCCTGTATACTTTTTGCGGCGGTTCTTTGTCTTCGAGAATTTCAGACACTTTTACTCCCTGGATGGTAGTTTGGAGATTTGAATCAAGATGTTCCTGGAAGGAAAGAGGAGAACTTTGAAAATTGACGGATTTACGCTTGTATGGTCCGCCTTCAGGTGTTGAAGTGGTCTCAATATTTGCCAGATTTGAACTGATGGTATTGAGCCTGATACTGTTGGCCTTAAGGGCCGAGGCGCCTATTTGCATAGATGTAAAAATATCCATTACTCTCTCCTTGACGACCTTTTTTACTGGCCGCCCTGTATGATGTATTTCCTTAAAGTCAGTTTATTACTGAGGAGCTGCGCCGCCGTCTCATAGAGGAGTTCGTTCTCGGAAAGAGCGAGCATCTCCTGCTCGAGGCTGACACCGTTTTTATCACCGATGCCGATGTCATTGTTTTCTTTAATGATACGTCCGTTGACGTCGCCTACGTTTCCGGGTGTGATAGGTATGTGTGAATTGTGTGTGGTTTTCAGGGAAAATGATCCTTTGTCGATTGCATGTTGTAATTCTTTTTGGAATTCGAACCGGGACGGCTCATATCCGGGAGTTTCACTGTTGGCGATATTTGAAGCGATAACCTTTTCATTGCCGGCACGGAGATCCAGGACTTTTTGCAATAGGGTAATGTTTTGATCAGATATCGAGTTGCTCTTCATTGTATTCTCCGACGTTTAGCGCCTTATAAATTGTTTACCATCAATACTGTTTATCGATTTCGTGGAACTCCAGTTCCTTCTCAGCTAATCTTTTCCATAATGGGTCATTTCCTTTTTCGACAATTTCCCTGAAGAGCTTTAAAGACTTCTCTGTTTCTTCTCTTTCCCTGGCGATCATCGCCAATCTATGTCGGGACTGGTCAAAAAATTTTGTCTTTTCCTTGAGGCGTAGAAAAAGCTCTTCCGAGCTTTGATGAAAATTTTCCTGGAAAAAGCTTTCAGCAAGTATGAAAAGAGAGTCATCTGAGCGAAGCTCACCGGATTTCCAGGCTGGAGTGAGCACTTCTATGGCTCGAGCATATCGGTTTGTGGTAAAATAGACTCTTGCGGCAATTTCCTGGACCTCGGGTTCATCCGGCAGGGGAGAGGAGAGCAGGGTAAGCGCCCGTTCGCTTTTTCCAGCTGCCACCAGAGATTGAAGATATATGAGAGAGATTTCCTGTCTGTCCCTGCCGCTCGGATAATTGTAGTTGTACTGCAATACATGATCTTCGACCAGTTCATGCTCTCCCTGGGCGTAGAGGATGGAAAGAAGAGGCAGGTAATATTTCTCCTTTTCCACCTGTCCCGCTATTTTCAATAAATAGAGATAGAGCTTTCCGGCTTCATGATAAATTCCCAGTTCATGATATGACTTGGCGAGGAGGCTCAATAGTTCGATATCCACCCAGCTATTTTGGAAAAGCTCCCTGTTTTTCTTAGCCAGGACAATGGCGTCGACATAGTTGCCCTCAGCCAAATGCTTCTCGAGCTGTTTCGGCAGTATTTCGATGAGGAGGGCCATGGCGGTCTGTTTAAGTTTGCTGGCATGGTGATTTCTGAGGAAATTGAGCAGCAGTTCGATGCACTGCTCGTTTTCGCCAAGCTCAAAATAGACTATCGCCTCCTTAAGAGCCGCTTCTTCGGCAACCTCTCTGGTGCCGGACATTTCAGCAAGTCTCCGATAATATGTGGCACTCGTCGTTCTCCAGCTGGGTTGCGAGAGGTAACGGATGTCGGTTTTTTTGACAGCGGCTCTGTAGCCGACTTCAGTACCGGAGTAGGTGTCTTCCAAAGTGGAAAAGGTCACATACATTTCTCTGGCGGATTTATAGTGCAGCTCAGCCAGCGCCTTTTTCAGACTTATCCTGCTCAGGTGGCTTTTCCCTGGAATGATTGAACTCAAGGTATGGTAGCATTGGGTCGCCTCCCGGTATTTTTTCTGAGAGTATAAGGTGTAGCAATATCCATTGAGAGAATATGGCTGCTCCTCAAGAGCGTTGTTTTCCTCAAAAAACTGATAGCCGACATAGGCCTTGACGTATGACCCCGTAGCGAACCAGTAATCGGCCTGGCGCAATTCCCGCATGGCCTTGAGTCTTGGAGGATAGGCAATATCATCTTTTTGCAGAAGGGTATAGGCTCTCTCAAATTTACCTGTAGCGAGTGCAGTTTCAATCTGGGCTAAAAGTATAAATGGTGAAAGCGGAAATCTATTGCTGATTGAATCTTCGAGTTCACCATATTGATAATAGGCTATGTAGGGATCTTCATGTTCACCCCGCAATGCTGCAAGAAGATACGCGGCAGCTATGCCAAGGTATTCATCTTGGTAGCTTTCCTTAAGAAGATAGAGCTGCCGGTAAGCATTGGCGTAATCGTCGGCTCGAAAGAGAATTTCTCCAAAAACAAGAGCCAGATGTTTTTTGGTAATAAAATCCTCCGTACTCTCAACCAGCTCCAGGAGAAGGGGGATCATCTCCTTCCATTTTCCCTGAGAGGAAAGGGAGAAAAATTCAGCCGGCAACATATTACTGCTGTGAACATCCGGGATGAGATCGATAATCGGAAAAGGCGGAATGGTATATTTTAACGGTGCGCTGGTCTGTATTTCAGGCTCATATCGTGAAAAAAATGATCTCCAGTTTCCAGCATATGGGCTGGCAACATGTGGATTGGTATAATCGGCATCCTTTTGTCTAATTACTGAGAGACCTTCAAATCTTGAGGTGAGTTCAGGGTATTCTTTGGTGAATTCATTGCCCAGCAGAATGTCAATGACCAGAGAATTATCCTGAGAGGGAGAGGTCTCTACCTTTTGTGGTTCATAACGAAAGAAAAAGGTAAGGATTGTTTTTCCCTCTTTGTCTTGTGTCAGAAATTTGACAACTTTGTCGTCAATTGGAAAGTCCAGAGGCTCGGTATTTGAGAGGTTGGTATCAAGAATAACATCGAGTCGCTTTCCTCTCTGCGTATGGGAAAATTGAGGGATTTTATTGAATGTTACGTAAATTTGAGTACTTCTGCCACGATCCAGCTTGCGTATTTTCTGGATTTCAGTTTCAGCGGCTCCCGACTGGAGTGGGAAAAAGATGACAACAGCCAGAATATATAAAATGAATTTTCGCATAGTTTGAGCAACAATTTTAAGTTTCATTAGAGTACCGCTCTAGGGTTATGCAAATAATGTTCCAATTAGATTGGGTATTTTACGATATGTTGACTCGAATATCTGAAGATATTTATCTGGAGGATCTAAAAAAAGTATGGGCCCTGAATATCTAATTTTTATCTGGCCGTCAGGGGGATTATCGGGGAAAATTTTACGAGATTATCAAAGTTTAGTGGCTAATCTCTATTCTTATCCAGGATCATGGTGTTTAATTTTTTCTATTCCTTATTGATAATATAGATCAAATACATTTTGATCTATATCGATGAACTCGTGAAGAGCTCGATCTACGTTGCTTCAGGCCGCGCCTGAAATATCGAATCTTCTCGAAGTCGGAGTTTATGCCCGTACGGGTGTTTATCGCAGAGCTCATTTCGGCAACTTCGCTTACTTTTTTTTTCGAAATCATCGGTATTAAAGGTATTGGTTTTTAGGAAAGGAACCGAAAACGGAAAAAGAACATCTTGTAAATAACGTCTATAAATACAAAGCACATCGTGCAGGAGGATTGAATGGGAAAGAATGTTTTGCTGGTTGATGATTCAAGTACAATGAGAAAAATAATTGGAAGATCGTTACGCCAGGCCGGTATAGATTTTGACAATATTTTTGAAGCCGCTGATGGTCTTGAAGCCCTGGAAGTGTTGGAAAATGAACATGTCGATATTGTTTTAAGTGATATCAATATGCCGAATATGGATGGTATCTCTTTTCTTCGGGAGAAGTCCACAAGAGACAATATGAAGGATATTCCTGTCCTGATGATTTCAACAGAAACCGGTGATGATATTATCGGTGAAGCCAAATCCTTGGGTGCTGTCGGTGCAATAAAGAAGCCTTTTACGCCTGATAAGGTCAATGAGGTGCTTGGCCCCCTTTTATAACCAACACCAAGAGGTACCTGTAAAGAAGTCTTAAACAGGAAATTGTAACCATTCAGCAGCACTCCACCGCACGCGATCAGCCCGAGAAACATAGGTACACTATAGTTTCCCAGTCTGCTCGGAGTCTGCGCTTACCTGCGCACATCCGGAGTCGGAGTTTATGCCCGCAGGGTGCTTACCTGGAAGCACTGCTAACCAGCTACAGTTTAAGGTAAACAGCTGAGTTCTTGCTCTTTGCAGAATAGTTACAGGAAATTTTAATAAAAAATATCTTCACTGCTATAAAGGCAGGGAAGACAGATAATTTCTAAGAAAGCCGGCCCGTGCTGGACAGGTGCCATAATAACAACCTGTTTCATTGGAAAACAGAAAGTTTCTTTGCGGCACTTGATATTGGAGGAGTTGTGGATTTACGCGAAAAGATCATTGAATCAACCCTTGAGATTTTTACTTCAATGGTGATGATGGATATCATCGTTTCCGAAAAGGTAAATGAAGATAACAGGTTGTTGGGAAATACCATTACCGGAGTTGTAGGTCTTGCAGGTACTCACAAGGGAGTTCTGGCCGTACATATACCTTATGCTGTCGCTTTTGCCATTACCGGCAATTTTCTTGGTATTGAAGTTAATGAAATGAATGAAGATGTGGAGGATGCAATCGGTGAAATCGCCAATATGCTTGGTGGTAACGTGAAGTCCATACTTTCCGAAAACGGCAGGGATATCAACCTATCGTTACCCTCCACTGTTTCTGGTAAAGAATATGGCTTCCATACCATCAAAGGTGCGGAGAGGATTCTCATTCTATTTGAATCTGAAAGCGGAATATTCCGTGTTGAACTGCAAATTGAATCCTGAAGATGAACAGCCCGCTGTTTCTGTAGCTGTTCATGGGTGAAGAGATTTGCGTTGGTTCTTCGGCCTTTGATAAGTATATCGGTAGTCTGGGGTGGTCCCTGCCGATAGGATTCATTCTGTGACCATCGAGTCTCTTTCCCTTCAAGATAACACCCCGATGAAGAATAAATCCTTAAATTCTCAGCAATTCCTGCCGATACAATACCAGAGAATTCAAGCAACCTATATGCCATCACTATTATTTGATCCAGCCAAGAGATGAAAGCACAGCAAAAACTCAATAAAATTCTCGAAACCATCGGCGAACGGGTTCAGGAGGAGGTCGGCTCCCTGTTAGGGGTGAATTTTCGTGTCTCTACTCCTTCCAGCATGATGATAACCAAAGAAGATTATTTTGCTGAGCAGTCTGGCAAGAAAATTGTCGCCAAAATGGATATAACCGGCGAAATTGAGGGTACCGGCAGTATCATATTAGGAATCAAGGATGGTATCCGTCTTGGTGGGACCTTGATAATGCTGCCTCTTGCCGAACTGGAAGAGGTGATAAAGAGCGAAAACTATACGGAAGAGACTGAAGATTCCTATGGTGAAATTGCCAATATTATTGCAGGTTCATATACCAAGGTTTTCGAGGAGATGTATCCCCGAAACTGCCGGTTTGTCCGGAAAGAGCAGGTTGTTATCGCTCCTCTTAAAGTCGATGTGGAGTCGGATGAGCCGCTGCCGGACCAATGGTACTATTGGGTAAAAGCCGTAATGGCGCTGGATGAATCTCAGATGGGCAACCTGGATGTGCTTATTCCGGCTGAACCTTTCGGCCTCGAGATCCCTGTCCCTGTGGACGAGTCGGCAGGTGCAGAAGAAATCGGAGAAGACCGGAAACAGAATGCAGCAGAAGTTGCATTCGGGGACGACCCGGCTGAAAAAGCAGAGTCACCGGAAAGCCAGGAGGTGCAAGCCGCTGTCGAGGTGAAAAAGGAATCCCCGCATCCGGCTACGGCAGTCACGAGCAGTGCCGATCTGAAAAAGAAGAAAAAGCTGGTCGATAAACTGCTTGCTCAGTGTAAAGATTCGGTCTCCAAAGAAGTCAGTGCCCTTTTGGGAATCGAGGTAAAATTAGGAACAGCAGACAACAGGAGTATAACAAAGGAAGAATTCTTTCATGATGAGGCCATGGGCAAGCAGGTTTTGGCCCATATGGATGTTGTTTCCGAGGAGGAGAGCGAAAGTTTCCTCTTCGTCAGCATCAAGGATGCCGTGAGAATCGGTTCCGTTCTCATAATGCTGCCGCCTTCGGAAATCGAAGAAGCCGTAAATGAAGAAGATTTTACTCCGGATATAGAAGATGCTTATGGTGAAATTGCCAATATAATTTCCGGTGTCTATACCGCTGTCTTTCAGGATCAGTTCAGCGAGTCCATTCGATTTGTAAAAAAAGCACTAGAGATAGTCGCTCCCATGAAGGTCGACACGGATTCCGATGAGGTCATTCCCCGGCAACAGTATTATATGAGCAGTAGCAGCCTTGTGATAGCCGGTCGGGAATATGGGAAACTATCGATGCTTTTTCCCGCCGATCTCTTGGAACTGGAAGAAATCTCCACAATATTGGCAAGTGAGAATGCGGCAAGTGAGGAAACCACAAAGAGTAAGGGTGCAGATGGCGATAGTGGGAATGCCGAGTCTGCTCCAAATTCCGAACGGTCCCGGGCCTTGAGTAACTCGAGTAAGGAGATGGCGGACTCGATTGA
This sequence comes from Desulfobulbaceae bacterium, assembly GCA_016278675.1. Lineage (GTDB taxonomy): Bacteria > Desulfobacterota > Desulfobulbia > Desulfobulbales > Desulfocapsaceae > Desulfopila_A. The sequence goes on from JADQBJ010000022.1 coordinate 129,732, forward strand.
AGTCCTGATTATTCAAAATAATCCGGCTGAAGCTGAAAAGATCCAGGTAGAGTTAAAGCACATCGGAGTCGTTTCAAAATGCATCTCTTTCAATGATAATATTCATAGCCATATCACTTCCGAACTGAGACTTATTCTCATAGTGATGCAGGAGGTAAATGAGCAGGCTTACGGCATAACCATAAAGGTGAACTCCATGAGTTCGGCACCTATTGTTGCAGCAGGTTGCAAATGGACGAAATCAAAAGTAATAAAAGCTGTTAAATATGGTGTGCACGACATACTTTTAGTTCCTGCCGCGGGTGAAGATATCAGGGAAAAAATCGAAAGCAATATTATCCGGCTGGCTGCCTGAAAATCCCGTAAATTACCAGCCTCCGCCAATAAATGATTTGGCGCTTTCGTAGTCTGTGCTCTTTTTATAATTACCCATTCCCCGACAGACACCAGTTGTCGGGAGTAAGTTTCTTTTTTTTGATTTTCTCCAACAATGTGGTACGTTTCAGGTTGAGGAGTTTTGCAGCCTCTTTCTTATTTCCCCCCGTAGTACGCAAGGCACTGAGAATCAGCTTTGTTTCAAATTCATTTATCATTTCCTTAAAATCCACTTGCTGGTGCAGCTGTAAGTCATCAAAACCTGAAAATGGCGCTGTAATATCCGGCTGTGGACAGGGATTGGGTAGATGTTGAACAATATGGCTTATATCCTCATTGGTCTGGTTTTCCACAAGAATGTATTTCTCGGGAAGATCTTCACTATCGATGGTTTTTCCAGGATAGAGAATCGACATGTGCTGAATCAGGTTCTCCAGTTCTCTGACATTGCCCCGCCAGTTGTAGCGTAGTAAAGACTGCAGCGCTGACTTCGTAAAAATGAACCTTTCCCGCCCTCTTTCTATGGTATAGGAATTTGTGAAAAATTCGATGAGAAGCGGGATATCTTCTTTCCTTGCTTTCAACGGAGGAACATTCAGAGGGATTACACTGAGCCTGTAGTAGAGATCCTCTCTGAACATCCCTTGCGCCACAAGTTGTTCAAGATCGCAGTGGGTCGCGGCAAGGATTCTGGTGTCTACCGGTATTGCCTGAAGCCCGCCGACCGGCTCAAATTCTTTTTCCTGAATAACTCTGAGTAGTTTAGCCTGCAGAGTTGGTTTCATATCACCAATCTCATCGAGGAAAAGGGTACCGCCGTCGGCATACTGAATGCGTCCCTGCTTATTCTGGCTTGCACCTGTAAAAGCGCCTTTAGTGTGGCCAAAGAGTTCACTCTCCAGAAGATCGTCGGGGATGGCGGCACAATTGACAGGGACGAAATTTTTTGTTCTCCGGTTGCTTTTGCTGTGAATGGCCTTGGCCACCAATTCTTTGCCGGTGCCCGATTCTCCGCGGATAAGAACGGTGGCGTAGTCATCTTCGGCAATGCGGGTAATTAAATCAAACAGTGACGTCATCGGAGATGATTTTCCGATAATGCCGCAAAAATTTTCAAGTGCAGGCTTTTCCTGGAGTTTGCGCAAATGATGAACTTTTTCAAAAGCCCTTTTTAAAATAATGCGAACTTCGGCGGAGTCGTAAGGTTTGGTAATATAAAAGAAAGGATTGTACTCGATAACCTTTGCCCTCAGATAGCCGTCATTTTCAGGCACGACGGCTATAATTAGGATTTTTCCCGTTTCCGTAAGTTTCTTCAGAACCTGCAGTCCTGTCTTGTTGTCACTAAGGTTGATATCGAGAAAAATCACATCAACCTGTCTGGATTGAATTATCTCAAAAACCTCTTTGGGATTCTCTGCATGCAGGAATGCATTGGCAAAGGAATCCTGCAGGGAAGAGACAAGATCATCAACGCGCGGTCCATCCTGGTCGATGAAGAGGACTGAAGAATTGCTACTCATAATCATTCCAACACAGCAGAGGTGTACCCTTTACAGCATTAACCCCTGAGAAAAGGGGAAGTGCGAAAAACGTTTGAAAAATAGTTTTTGATGTAAACTAGACCAACTGAGCTGGATTGAGCCCTGATCCCGAAAAAACGTGCTAAGTGATTTGGCGCTTCGTTAAATTCTCCCCACTACGGAAACATATCAAATACCCGGCGATGTCTACTTACTTTGAAGCAGATCTGCGAGCTTGCTTGATGTTCTTCTCATATTCAAGCTGAGAAGACGAGCGATTTTTTGAATGACCTTGATGCCGAGTCCCGGCGATTTATCGGCTAATATCTCAAAACCCCTATCAGTCAGGGTCACCATTGTTGACGGCTGTACGGCAACAACCGTAGCTGATCGTGTTGATTTGTCAATGATGGCCATTTCTCCAATGGAGCTTCCCCGGGTGAGCCTGGCAATGACAATATTCTCTCCCGTTTCAGATTTCTTCAGAACCTCCAGTACGCCATGAACCACAAAACCCATGAAATTCCCCTTGTCACCTTCAACAAAAAGATACTCTCCTCTCTTCAGGTGCACATAACTCATATGTTTGGCGAGAGTATCGAGTTCCTCGACATTGAAACTATCAAAAAGCGGAAGATTTATAAGAAAATTCCGGGTATCCTCTTCGGATTCGGTAAGTTTGATTCTCATCAGCTCGGTGTTATGATGCCGTCTATTTGGGGGAGCGTGTCATTAATTTGTCATTCGGCCTGCAATATAGCATATGACTTTAAAAAAAGGAACGTATCTTTCTCTTGTTCTTGTGTTTCAAGATATGTCTGATATTAAATAAATTCGGTATGATATCCGCATCGTGTTTTTATATTTTGAAATTTCCGGAATTTTAGGTTCTGGTTGCTTTCCCAAATATCCTGAGGAGAAAACTCATGTTCGTACTTTTATCTGCTCCTGATAAACGAAATATTCTTTATCTTTTCTCAATATTTCTTGCTCTTGGCTTATATTCCGGGGGACTAATTCCCTCCACGGTGCTGGCATCGTCTATCCGGACAGACCGTTATCCCGCCAGAGTTGTGAAAGTAGTGGATGGCGACACCATAGTAATTAAAAGCGGTCACACCACCAAGCTGATCCGGCTGTGGGGAATCGACACCCCTGAATGGGATCAGCCCTTTTCTGGGGAAGCAAAAACCTTCGTGAAGAAATTATTGCTCAACAAAAGAGTTTATCTGGAACCTCTCTATTTAGATAAATATAATAGAGAGATTGCGCAGGTGTACATCTCGGATATAAACGTCAGCCGGTTATTGGTGGAGAAAGGATATGCCTGGGTCCACGTCTATTACTGTAACAAAAAAATCTGCTCTGTTTGGAAAAGACTGCAAAAAAAAGCCAGAAACGCCCACACTGGTTTGTGGGGGAAAGAGCGGCCTGTTGCCCCCTGGAAGTGGAAAAGAATGAAAAACAACAGTCATCGATAAACACAGGGGGGAATCAGAATAGCTGGCCGATCGGATTCTTTCGATTCTACTCAAGCCCTGCCAGAATATTCAGAGAGTTGCTGATCCGCGATTCAGGATCCTGGTCCGTGCTGCGCAATTGATTTTCAACCATATCGAGACGCTGCTGCAGTTTGGCAGCCATTATTTCCAGGTGCTGAATTGTCTCTGAAGCGGCGAGCTCGGTAGCCCCCATAGCCTCATGGATATCTCTGGCGTTCTGCATGAGTGACTTGATATTGATAATTTTATCTATGCGCAGGAACAGTTCATCAAAATTAATAGGCTTTTCCAGATAGTCGACCGCTCCTTTTTTCATGGCTTCCACTGCTGTGTCCACCGATGAATGAGCCGTAATCAGGATAACCTCGATATCGCTATCCTTTTTTTTCGCCATTTCGAGGACTTCTATGCCACCGATCCCGCCCGGCATCATCAAATCAGTGAGGACCACATCAAAACGTTTGTGCTGCAGCAGTTCTTCAGCCTTAAAGCCGTCCTCGGCCACAGCCACGTTGTAATCTGCTTTTGTGAGGCGTTGTTCCAACAGGCGTCTGATTACAGGATCATCATCAACGACAAGGATAGAGAGGGTATTCATGATTTTGGCCTCCTTAGTTCTTCTGATAGAAGATAGAGCGTAAATGTCTTTTGGGAACGAATCGCGGACATACACCGGTAAGTGATTCGGTCGAGCCGATAATCAGGAAGCCGTCATCGGCGAGGCAGTCTGCAATCTTGTTGAACAGCTTTACTCTATCCTGAAGGGTGAAATAGATAGCAACGTTGCGACAGAAGATAATGTCAAATTTCCCCAAGCCGACAAAAGGAGCCATCAAATTCATTTTCCGAAAATTCACCATGCCCCGGATTTCATCCTTAATCTTCCAGAAATCGCCGGCAGGCTGAAAGTATTTTCGCAGCTGCGCCTGGGGAAGTCCCCGTTCAATCTCAAATTTATTGTATTTACCGTAGCTCGCCTGTGAAACCGCGTTGTCGGAGATATCGGTGCCGAGCAGGCGGATGTTGAATCGGGACAAATCCGGGATCAGCTCTTTAATGATAATAGCTATCGAGTATAACTCCTGTCCCGTGGATGAAGCAGAACTCCAGATTTTAATATTCGTTTTCAGATTTGATGCACCTGGGGCTCTGGCATCTATTATTTCCGGCAGAAGTTTATGCTGCAACAATTCAAAGGGACCTTTGTCGCGGAAAAACAAGGTTTCGTTGGTTGAAATGGCATCTATTATTTTTCTCTCAATCACCTTGGAGTTGTCGGCCTTTGCCTTAGTGTGCAATTCATAATAGGATTTGCATCCAAACTCTTCAACAATCGAGCTCAATCGTGTCTCAAATAGATAAGTCTTGTTCTTGTCGAGAAATATGCCCGATATATCATAGATATACCGAGAGATGGCATCTATCTCATTTGGTGTGATTTTTATCATGCTCTAACTTAAATCCCATGAAGATTTATGTACTATTTGAGGGTTTTCAATATTTCATCCGCAAGTTTATCGAGCGGCGCAACGATATCGACAAGTCCGCTTTCGATGGGGCTTTTAGGCATGCCGTAGACAACGCAGCTTTTTTCATCCTGTGCTATAATAAAACAGCCCTTGTTTCTGAGAACCTGCAAACCTTTAGTTCCGTCAGAACCCATGCCAGTCATGATCACAGCCGTTGATCTGTTCACATAATAATCCGCGACTGAACGGAAGAGGTAATCAACAGATGGCCGGCAAGAATTTTCCGGTGGATCATTGGTGATTTTAATCTGGCGATTGCGGCCGTCCGCGCCGGCTACCAGTTTCATCTGTTTTCCGCCGGGAGCGATGTAGACCGTGTTATTCTGCAGGGACTCGCGGTCTTCAGCCTCTTTGACAGTGAGTTCACATTTTTTATTGAGGCTGGCGGCAAGCGATTTGGTAAACACCGGAGGCATATGCTGCACGATAATGATCGGTATGCCGATATTGCCGGGAAGTTTGGGAAGCACCTGGGTAAGAGCATTGGGACCGCCTGTTGATACACCAATGGCAATTATTTCGGAGCGGCCTTTATGGGTAGAAGGCATTGCCCCCGCTCTGGGATCCCTATCGATACCTTCGCTTACTTGCGGTCTCTTTAAAAGGGGCCTGACGGTTGGTGTTGAGGCCCCTGATTTGCGCAGCAGGGACGAGGCCAGGCCTGATCGTGCAAAGGCTTTGATCATCGGATGAATAAGATTTTTAATCTCCTTTTTTCCTTCCGTCTGGTTCTTGCTCTGCGGTTTGAGAATGAAGTCAAAGGCGCCGAGTTCAAGAGCCCGCAGTGTCATCTCGCCGCCTTCAGAGGTTAAGGTGGAGAGCATTATTGCACCGACATTGAGATTGTTTTTCTGGATTTCCGCCAGAACTTCGAGCCCGTTCATGACCGGCATCTCAATATCCAGAGTCAATAGATCGGGTTTGAGTGCCCTTATTTTTGACATGGCGATCTTGCCGTTATGGGCGACTCCCACAAGCTCGACCTCCGGCAGTTCCTCCATGATATCGGAAACAGCCTTTCGGTAGACAATGGTATCATCGACAACGAGAACCCGTAATTTTTTCCTTAGCATATTCTATATTTTTCCATAAAAAATTCCTCCACTATCGCTCCGTTAGAAGCTGAATCTAGAACCAGCCGGGATCATGGATCACGATCCGGAGTCTGGGGGAGAAACCAAAAGTCTGATGAAAATTACCAAAAACGGTAATCCCCACATTTTGAGATAAGAAGCTGAAAGTATATATATTTATGGTGCCATCAATCTTCTATACTTAAAACTTTATCGACATCCAGAATGCCTATAAGCTTGGTATCTGTTTTGTAGACGCCCGTAAAAAATTCACCTTGGATTCCGTCCATATTCGCCGGAGGATACTCTTTTCTGGTAAGATCAGCCTGAACCACATCGCTGATTTGTCGAACAAGCAGTCCTACACTACCTCCGGTAGAGTTGACAATGATATTTCTTGAATCCTGTGAGAGATCGGTTTCGCCAAGGCCGAGTTTATTTCCTAAATCCAGGATGGTGACGATCTGACCACGCAGGTTCAAAATTCCGAGCACGTACTCAGGCGCCTGGGGGACTTTGGTCATCTGCATGAGTTTGTTTATTTCCTGTACTTTGAGGATATCCATGCCGCACAGGGCGTTGCCGACATAAAATGTTGCAAGTTCAACTATCTTTTTATCATTCATAATTTTTATCTCGTTCAAGAAGTTATAATTGGACAATCAAAACATCTGTAAATCCGGCTCGGCCTGATCAATGATATCGTTTTACGTAATCGTGCACACATGCCATTAATCTTTCTTTATCCAGTTTGATATGATACTCGTCAATGCCTACGGCTTTGCCCCGTGCAACATCTTCTTCACCGGCCAGGGTTGTTAAGGCAATAACTGGAAAATGCGAATATCGCGGGTCAGTCTTGATTTTTTCGGTGAGCTGAAATCCATCCATATTGGGCATTTCAATATCAGTGACTATCATGGTTATGTCGTCGGCATGCTCCTGCAGAAGTTCCCAGGCAATCTGTCCGTCTTCAGCCTCAATTACTGCAAATCCTGCTTCGGTCAAATAGCTTTTGACCTGATTTCTGAAAAAATTGGAATCTTCGGCGATGAGCAGAGTAGGGGGCAGCTGTTCAGGACCACCTGCGGCTTCGAATACCAGCTGGTCCTCAAACCATTCCGGAAAAACAGTCTGAACGATATTAAAAACATCGACCAGCATAGTTGTATGTTTGGCGATGATGGCGGAACCCATTATACCGGACTGCCGCAGGGTGACATCATCTATTTCCACAGCTATCTCTATGGCGTCAATGGGACCGATGGCGAGCAGTCCTACGGTTCTTTTGCGAATATTGAAGACTATCACCAGAAGATTATCATAGTCGGCCAGCGGTTGAACCATGGCAACATCGTCAATAGTAAGCAGGGAAAGGCTGCCGCCTCTATACTGCATAACCCTTTTGCCGCCGAGTTCCTCAATGTCCGAACGTTTGATTTTCTCAATTCTTTCAACCTGATTCAGCGGAACGGCAAACTGTTCCTGTTCCGAGCTTCTGAATATCAGCAGAGACTGTTTGTCCATCTTTGCGCGAACTGATTCTTCCTGGGCTATAGCTACTTCCCCGGCCCTGTCGGTGCCGTCAATTGAGGTCAGTTTGGCCATACGGGCAAGATTGCCGACATCAAGGATGAGAGCAATGCGGCCATCTCCCATTATCGTCGCACCGGCATATCCCTTACATTGCTGCAGGTGCCTGCCCAGTGGTTTGATGACTATTTCTTCGGAGTCCTGCAGCTTATCGACAATCAGCCCATATTTCATGGCGCCGGTGGAAACAACTACGATATTAAGGGCACTCGAAGCGGAATACCTTCTGTCTTTGCCGCTACGGCCTTTCCGGGAATCATCATCTGTGGATTCTGCTCTTTTTGAACCATCTTTATGTCTGAAGGCAGGATGCTCCGGGCTCCTGCGGTCGGAAATCATTTTTCTCCTGTCCGGCTTGACTGTGCCTTCTTCTTCATCAAAGAACGTTCTTTCGATACCGATGACATCGGCTAATCTGATAAGAGGAAGAAGATTACCGCGCAGCCTTACTACTTCGGCATTACCGACGCGCTCTATTCTTTCTTTGACCTGGCCGGCAGGAATGCGCAGCAGCTCTTCCAGATTAACCTGCGGAATGGCATATCTCTCGCCGCCGGTCATGATTATCTGGCAGGGGATTATCGCCAGAGTGAGCGGCAGTTTAATGGAGATCGTGGTGCCCCTGCCCACCTCGGAGATGATGTCCACGTGCCCACCGAGTTTATCCAGATTCGTCTTAACCACATCCATGCCGACTCCACGGCCGGATACGTCGGTAACTTTCTCGGCTGTTGAAAATCCCGGGAGAAAGATAAGGTTAACCTTCTCCTTGTCAGACATGATCTGAACCTGTTCCGGGGTGAGCAACCCTTTTTTGACGGCGCCTGCCGCCAAAACTTCACCATCGAGCCCTTTGCCGTCGTCACTGATTTCTATGACAACCTGTCCTGCTTCATGATAGGCCTTGAGGATAACCAGTCCATTTTCCGATTTTCCCTGCTTCTTTCTCTCGTCGGGCATTTCAATGCCGTGATCTACCGAGTTGCGGACAAGATGGGTGAGTGGATCGTTTATCGCCTCGATGATGGTTTTATCCAGCTCGACATCCTTGCCGACGATAGTGAGATCGATCTTTTTGTCGAGTTTTCCGGAGAGATCCCTGACCACACGGGGAAATTTGTTGAAGACATTGCCTATAGGCTGCATTCGCGTCAGCATTATAGCTTCCTGCAGCTCCGAGGTTATCAGGTCTATTCTTTGACCGACCGTCTCGGCATTGCGATAATCCTCCGAACCGATAGTCTGCAGGAGTTGGTTTCTGCTTAACACCAGTTCTCCGGCAAGGTTCATGAGTTGATCCAGAAGACTCACATGAACTCGCAGCGAGGTATCCCCCTGGTTCTTGGTTTTGTGAAAAGATGATTCCTGAGCCAAATTCTCTGCATTAGCCGAGGCAGTCTCTATTTGCGGAGAATTGTGTAAAACAGGTTCCCTGTTGTCGGCTATCTGTTCATCCTGATTTTCAGAGGCCTGAGCAGAGGTAATTTCATCTTCGCTGCAAGAAGCTTCTAATTGCGGGGATGGTTGATCAGGAAGAACGGGCTGGACCCCTTCACTTTCCAGGGGGGCAGTTTTCTTTTGCGACAGCGGCTCTGTTGCCGTTGTCGATTGGCCGTCAACGGCGGATGCCGCGGCTCTTTTTTTCGGCGATGATGAGGAATCAGGATTATAGGTGCCGGCGGCAATGGCATTGAGTGGTTCCAAATGGGTAGATATATCGACATCATTGGAATTTTGGATGTCTTCAATCATTCCCCGAAGCTGATCTGAACTCAGGAGGAGAATGTTAATTATTTGAGGATTTGGAATGAGTTTTTTGCCACGGATCATTCCGAGCACGTTTTCCATGGCATGGGAGAGTTCCTGGATGCCGTTTAAACCCATGAAACCCGCACCGCCCTTGATGGAGTGTGCAGCTCGAAATACCTTGTTTACAAGATCTTCATCAATGTTGGCCCCTGCTTCTTCAATAGCTAGAAGATCATTTTCGATATCGGCCAGATGCTCTAAAGATTCTTCAATAAAACCCTGTAGTATTTCATCATCTTCAATCTGCATACTTGTACCTCGTTAATAGTGTTGAGTGTTAAGGAAGTTCTGTAGCTTTTTATACATGCAGATGTGTGAATGTACAGGATTGAGAATAATAATGTCAGAGGGAAGGGAAATGGAGAGGCTATTTTAAGAGAGATGGTCCTGCCGAAGGGTCCGGGGTATCCCCAGCCTTTCAGGATACCTAAACCGGTATTCCTTAATTTCTTTTAGGTAAACCCCCGGCTTTGCCGGGGGACAACAAAAGTTTGA
>JADQBJ010000062.1:0-20255 GCA_016278675.1 Desulfobulbaceae bacterium
AACCTTGGCGACTTCGGTGCCGAGCTGCTCTGCCATTTCTTCAGGAGTCGGTTCGCGATGCTCTTCGAGCATAAAGTCCTTGGAAACCCTGAGCAGTCTGTTTATCGTTTCAATCATATGAACCGGAAGCCGGATTGTCCTGCCCTGATCGGCAATCCCTCGGGTAATGGACTGGCGAATCCACCAGGTGGCATAGGTGCTGAATTTATAACCGCGATGGTAATCAAATTTTTCGACAGCCTTCATCAGCCCAATATTGCCCTCCTGGATCAGGTCGGCAAACTGCAGGCCCCTGTTGACGAATTTTTTGGATACGGATATTACCAGACGCAGATTGGCGCGTACCAGCGCTTCTTTCGCCTCTTTGCTCATCTGGCGCCCCTCTTCGATTTCATAGAGAAGCTCTTTCAGAGTCTGGTTGGTGACGCAGGACTCCTCGAGAAACTGCAGGTTGACCTTTGTCTCCAGAGCCTCCGGATTTATGTCTCCACCCGCATCCGCTGCGCGAATTTTATATTCCCGCAATATTTCCATGAGAACATATCTGAATCTTCTTGAAAGCTCTTCGAGACCGGAGGCAACGGCATTGACGCACGGTGAGCAGATAATCTTTTTCTCAAAATGCGCCGCTATCTCCCTGCCGATATCAACAATCGCTTTATTTATTTCCTCAACTTCCCGCAACTCTACGGGATGCATGGAAATAAGCTGCTTGCGCAGCAGCTCCCGCTTCTCATCAAGCTTCAGAGCGGCTTTCACTGCCTTGAAAAACTCCTTCCTTTCTCTGGCGACAAGGGATGGTTGATTTTCGGGAACACCGTTAATCACCTGGTGAACCTTCTTTTTTCCCGTTTCCAGCTCATCCGCTATCTGCCTGATTGCCGGAATAGCAAGAGATGTAGAAAAAACAGCATTCTGAATCCTTCTCTTCCCGTCTTCCATCTTTTTGGCGAGCTTGAGTTCTTCTTCGTGACTCAGCAGTGTGAGCGAACCCATCTCACGCAGATAAATATTCATCGGATCCACCGAATGCTTCCCCTCTTTTTCATAACTTCTGGATAATCGGCGCCGGTCTCCCCTTCTGCGGTCTCCAGAAGAACCGCGACGGCGGTCTTTTTCCTTGGAACGGCGATCTTCAGACACATCTTCTGGAAGAAATACAACGTCTTCTTCTTCCGGGGAAAATATGCCCGTTAAATCATCAACATCTGAATCCTCCTCAGATATTTCCTCGGATTCTTCATAATCCTGATCAATTTCGTCTATGCTGTCCTGAGTTTCAAGACCCATATTCTTCCCCTTTACCTCAAAGCGACAATGCCTTCAGGTTTGTAAATTTGAGTAGAATTTGGTGGCAATCCTGCCAACACAACTACTGAAACAGTATATCAAAAATTATTTAATGCGCAATAAACACTTAAAAATCTGCACAAAAACATCCTTCGACATACTCCATCACTTACTCTCCATATCCCCTCATCTCCCTCTCAATAGTTTGTTTTTGCAGTAACAGCTTTTCCAGGGCGACAAAATCATTTTCTTTTTGCGCCTGTTCTATCTGCAAAGTCAAGCTCCTGGAGAGATTACGTTGATTCTGCCCATCCAGCCACTCGAGCAACTCCTGCAGTTCCTCCTCTGCCTGGTCAGCATCGCTGCCGATAAAATCGGCACGGGAGGCATTAAAGAGCATGTCTGCCACGATATTTCTCTCGGGGCCTTCAGGCAAGGCTGAAAAAATCTCTTCCGGCTGCACTTCGGAGTTTGCTGCGGTCATCATTTTGATCTGTAGAAAAAGTATCTCTCCAACACCCCCTCGCAGTGTTTCGCGCAGATTCTTCTCTTCAAGCTCCTTGAAGTAGCGGGGATTCATAACCATAAATTCAGCTAGCCTTTTTTGTGCAGGTGAGAGGGGCTGCAGTCTGATTTCCTCTCTTTCCCGTTGAGGCCGTGCCACTTCCTTCACCAGCTGAGCTCCATTGTCCTCCGAACTCACGGATTCTTCAAGTTTTTGCGGGTCAACTCCTAATCTGTCGGCAAAATGGGCAATGATGACCGAACGCTGCAATGGAGAGTGGGCCGCCGTGACCAATGGTTTTATCTCCTCAGCTATTCTGCTTTTCCCTTCAAGAGTGAGACCATGTTGCTGTATAAGGTGTTCCACCAAAAATTCGGAGAGATCCCCGGCTCCTGCAAGAAGAGCCTGCAAAGCATCCAGGCCTTTTTGACGCACAAATGTATCAGGATCGTGGCCCGGTGGAAGCAACGCCACCCTGGCATGAACTTTCTCCGCCAGAAAATACGGGGCCGCCCTCACCGCTGCCTTGACCCCTGCCTCATCTCCGTCAAACAGCAGAATCATCTCCTCACTGTATCTGCTCAACAGGCGGATCTGGGAAGCGGTAAGCGCTGTTCCCAACGGGGCAACAACGTTGGTGCAGCCATGGGTAACCAGAGATATCAGATCGAAGTTTCCCTCGACGATAATCGCTTTTCTACTTCGTCGGATTTCCTCTCTCTGTTGATAGAGACCGAGTAAATTTCTGCTTTTATTGTAAATAGGACTTTCCGGAGAATTCATATACTTGGGCTGCCCTTCTCCGACGATGCGGCCGCCAAAACCTATGATTCTGCCCTTGGCATCAAAAATAGGAAAAAGAATTCTGTCTCTGAACCTGTCATAGCGCCCGCCTCTCTCGCTTCGGGCCAGAAGACCTACCTGCTCGGCTATTTCAGCTTCGGCCGAGGACAGCCGGGTCTCCAGAAAATTCCAGCCGGCCGCCTCCTTGGCCGGAGCATATCCTAATTGAAATAGGGACTGGATATCCTCAGGGATTTCTCTTTCTCGCAGATAGAGCCGGGCGGCACCATCTTCCTTCTCATCATGGAGTTGCTGTCTATATATGCGCGCGGCCTTCTCCGTCACCTCGTACATCCGCTGAAGTTTTTCCTCTCTTTCTTTGTCCTTTCTGGTGACTTTTTTCCGAGGAAGTGCAATATTAAACTTATCGGCAAGATATTTCAGGGCTGTGGGAAAATCGTAATTGTGATATTTCATCAGGAATGAAAAAACATCGCCGGACTCATGACAGCCGAAACAATGATAGAATTGCTGAGGTCCATGCACCGAAAACGAAGGAGTCTTCTCGTTATGAAAGGGGCAGCATCCCAGATAGCGAATTCCGCTTCGCTTCAATTCGACATATTCACCTATAATTTTAACAATATCGGCCTGTTCCTTGACGGATGCAGCGATGTCCTGACGTGTTTCAATAAATCCCATAACCGTACCTTATAAATGACATGACATGCTCTTTCCCTTTTCACCTGACAAAACATAACGACGATTTGCCGATATTCAATATCATAATACAGTTACCTGCCCCGTTCACTGACAAAACAGGGGAAGGCATGACCGCCGAACCTCAATTTTCCAGAAAAACCGGTAGATGGAAAGCATAGAAAATATTTTTGCCCTCGAGGTAAAAAAAGAGATTGCAGAAAGATATTTCGGCTTCCGTAAAATTATAGAGGAAGATACCGAGAATTATCTTCATCAGATTCAGATGGTCTCCACCGCATTGCAAGAAACTCTCGGTCACGACCTCCTCTGCATCTACTCTCTGCTTTGCCGGAAAAGCCTTATCGATGAGTTCTTCGAGATCACCGGCCTGCCTCATGGGCTGTTTCTCGATTCTTTCACAAATTCACCTCCGGATAAAGAAAAAATTTTCTCCAGCCGGCGCTGCAGAGGACTTACCAGAAAGGGTTGTCTGCAGAATGTATTTTTTGACGCCTACGAGGGCGCCGAAAAACACATTCTCGACTATAGAAAATCATACCGGGAGCTTGATGAAGACCATGCCACAATATGTGCACAGATAAAGCTGTTCTACCAAAAAAATGACATCCATACCATTCTCGATTTTCTCCGCGGCCTTGATGGAAATTCTACCTCGAATGGTTCAATTGCCGGCATTGAAGAATCACGCCGAAAACTCGAGGAAAAGATGCGGATACATCCGCCTCCGCCCGTGCATGAACTGCTTATCGATATACCGGCGATTCCGCCACGGAAATCCATCCGCAAAAGGCTGAAAAATCTGGCCGAAGAAGCAGGCAGACAGCAGCCTCTGCTGGACCTCCGGGAACTGAAGTCGAAGCCCGCCTGACATCCTCCGAGGGAACCATCCGCTCAATTTCTTGCGAATGCAGGGAAACCTCACTGACTTTCCCTTAAAGCTTTCCGAAGATACCGGTTCTCTGATCATTCTGAAAGGGAGAGCACCTTTCTGCTCCATCATGCCGGCCAGGATGACATAATTAATTCCGAATGAGTTCGGCTTCCGGTATTTCTAAAAAAAACCACGCCCCCAAAGGAGATTCTGACGGATCTGCCGATAACGCCGCTAACAGTTCGTCTCTTTGTTGTGCTTAAACACATTGATATCATCAAAGAAAAGGGTATACTGGAGGAAGATCTTGAAAAACAAAAATATGGATAAACTTCCACCAAAGTGAAGACACCTCTATGTCACAGGCTCACCTTGATGCAATCTACAGCCAGATCAATTCTTTTCCTTCTCTGCCGGCAACTGTCTCCAATGTGCTGAAGGTAACCGGCGATCCGGAAAGCTCCGCCAATGATCTGATGATAGCTATTCTCCCCGATCAATCAATGTGCGCTGCTCTTCTGAAAATCGCCAACTCCGCATTTTTCGGCCTGCCTCGACAGGTCGGCACTGTTGAAAAAGCCGTTATGGTGCTGGGTTTTGATGAAATCAAAAATATTGTTCTGGGAAAAGCAGTCTTCAACTCTTTTAAAGAACTCCAGAGCAGCAACAAACACAGCATTGAAAAATTCTGGTCGCACTCTTTTACCTGCGGACTGGCCGCAAAAATCATTGCCGAACGTGTTGGTCTATCACCCAGCGAGATGTTTATAGCTGGCCTGATTCATGATATCGGCAAACTTGCCATGCTGATTACCTTCCCAAATATTTATTCCCATCTACTCAGAAACTCCGAAGAGAACTGGCTGCAGAACTGCGACAACGAAAGAGAACTCTTTTTTATCAGCCACGATGAGGTGGCCCACAGGATCCTGAAACGCTGGCTCTTTCCACCCAGGCTCCTGAATTCGGTAGGCTTCCATCACAGGCCGGGTGAAGCGGGTAAGATGCAATTGTTTTCCTCAGCAATTCAGATAGCCGACGTCATCGCTCACATCTTCCATGCCCCCTGGGGCTCTTCGGCCACTGACCACAGGACGCTGATCCTCAATATGCAGGCTGACATTTTCGATATCTGGCATGAGCTTGAACTTCCATGCAGCAGTGAAGAGATTCAAATCTGGTTCGATCTCCTGCAAATAAGCCGGGAAAGGGATACCGCCATCCTCTCTATTTTCACTTCCTGAACAGCTCATAAATGAAAATCCATTCTCTAAAAAGGACTATTCAAAATACCAGAAGACTGGCAGAAATTCTTTCCGTTCTTACAAAATTCGGCTTCCGCGGGGTTATCGTCGATACCGGGCTTTCACGAATCTTTGACGTAAAGAAAGAAGATGCAGGTGAAATACAAGCTCTGCCGAGATCCGTACGCATACGCAGGGTCCTAGAGGAACTTGGGCCGACTTTCATCAAGCTTGGTCAGATCCTCTCAACCCGGCCGGACCTGATTCCACCCGAGTGGGCCGAGGAATTTAAAAAACTCCAGGATCATTGCACTCCGGTGTCCTACGAAGAGATTCAAAATGTGCTCACCGTTGAATTTGCCGGCAGGCTCGAGCTCCTGTTTTCCTCTATCAGCGAGGAACCCCTTGCCGCTGCATCCATGGCGCAGGTTCACAAAGCCAGACTCATCAGCGGCAAGGATGTAGTCATCAAGGTAATTCGTCCCGGCAACCGTCAGATTGTCGAGGAGGACATGGGCCTTCTGCAGAGTCTGGCGCAACTGGTCGAACAATATTTTTCCAATCTCGGCTACAGTCCGATGCTGGTGGCCAAAGAATTCTCCCGCGAGCTGCTCAAAGAGGTCAATCTCATCTATGAAGGCCAGGCAACTGACAGACTGCGCCGCTATTTTGAAGATGATGAAAATATCAGCTTCCCCTTGGTGTATTGGGAAGCAAGCACCCGCAATGTCCTCACTCTGGAGGAAATTAAAGGCCGGAGGCTTTCCACCATCTCTCCCGATCAATTGGGTGCGGCAGAGCGCAGGGATATCGTGGCCAAGGGAACTGACGCTGTTTTCAAACAATGTCTTGAGTTCGGCTTTTTTCACGCCGACCCCCACCCTGGCAATATTTTTTTGTTGCCGGAAAACAAGCTCTGCTTCATTGACTGCGGCATGACCGGTCAGCTGGATAAAAAGACCACAGATCTGCTCATCGATCTGGTAGCCGGCATCATCCGCGGGAATCTCGACAAACTCAGCAGGGTCGTTGTCGAGCTGACCGACGCCGATCCCGCCATTACCGCAAGCCGCGATTTCCGTTCGGAACTGCAGCATCTGGTAAGTCAGGTGCAGGAAAGCAACCTGCAACGAGTCGACATCAGTACTTTATTGAAAGATTTTTTCGCTCTGCTGCAGCGCTTTCATATCCAGTGCCCGGGTGAGCTTCTCCTGCTCACCAAAGCTCTGACCGTCATCGAAAGCGTCGCTGAATATTTTGATCCGACCTTTGATGTCCTCGGCCATGTCGAACCGCAGATACGCAAGGTGGTCTCACGCCGATACAGCTACAGCGCCATCCGGGACAGAATGATGAAGGCAGCGGGGAGCTATCTGGAACTGCTGGAGGGCATACCTTTTGATCTCCAGCACTTTCTGAATCAAATCCGCCGCAGCAGCTTTACCCTCAACCTGGAACTGAAACGCATTGAAAATCTGGCTGAAAAAATAGACCTGGCCAGTCGGGTCATGGGATTGGCCATGATCATATCGGCACTCATCGTGGGATCATCCATACTCATTCTGGCCGATCATATCTCACAGGAGCACGGTTTTCTGCGGACCATAGGGCTTATCGGCCTGGTCCTTGCCGGCGCTTACTCCTTTGGCTTCGTCGTCTCCATTCTTCTCCCCAAAAAGAGAAAGTAGCCGGCATCACTTATTCATTGTGCGGCAGACGGCCTTGAGAATGGTATGAAACGACTGCGCTTCAAGACTTGCTGAACCGACAAAGAGTCCCGCTATTCCCTTGATATTCGCATATTCGTCGACGATATCGGGATTGAGGGCACCGCCATAGACAATGGGCCATTTGGGATGCACCTGCGAGATGAACTCGGCGGCCTCTTTGATCTTCTCGGGCGTCTGCGGAATCCTGAAATTCAGAGATTCCACCGGACCATAGGCAATTATCACCGAGTCGGTTTCAATATCGTTTAAGGAGGTCAGCTGAGACATGGCATAGGGCTGATCGACACAAACGATCGGCGTGAGCCCGGCATCAATGGTTTCACTCACCTTGTTGCCGACATCCTGAGAGGTCTCGTGAAAATATCGCCTCCTCTCCGAATGGCCGACAATCACATATTCGGCCGTCTCCTTGAGCAGATCCGCTGCTATTGCGCCGGTATATGGCCCCTTGGGAAAAGGCGACACATCCTGGGCGGCCAGGGACACGTTTTTCAGATCCAGTGATCGCAGATACTCACCGGTTTTTTCGAGACAGAGAAAATTCGGCGCTATAATTACCCGCACATCATCGTGCGGCGTATAGAGCCCGGCAAAATTATCGAGCCAGATTTTCGCCTCTTCAAAACGTTTATACGACTTCCAGTTGCCGATGACAAAACGTTTTTCACCCATAGTAACTCCTTAAATTCGCAAAAAGTTGCCACGACACTCTAAGATGGCGGGTAAATAGTTCGATATACAGGGCGCAGTCTTTCCGCTCCTTTTTTTATTGTCTTATTCCTGAGAGTCTGTCATAAAATAAGCAAACGAAAATGTATTTAAATCCGTGATCGGCCCCTATAGCCAGGAACTTATCAGGCTCGGCTGGGTTAGTAGATTTCGAAGATACGACACATTCGTCAGGTTATAGATACGGCGTTATTTTCTTTCTGATTTCATCTGCATCAAGATCACCCAGAAGACAGGTTTTCTTGCGTGAATGTTCACCGCGAAGAATAATCACTTCCTTTTTTTTCAGCTCAAATAAATCCGCAAGAAATGCGACAACCTCTCTGTTCGCCTTTCCATCCACCGGCGGTGAAGCCACCGCCAGCTTGAGCATACCGTCGTGCAGCCCTATGATTCCGGTCTTGCGGGCTTTAGGCTGCACGATTATCTTAAGTGTGGGCCTGTTATTTCCTGAGGTGGTAACAAACACCTGTCACTCACTCAACCGCGGTTATCTCTGTTTTCACCCATCTCATCCTTCATGGAAAAGATATCATCGGATGCATTTTCTTCCGTTCCGGGCAGATCGAAGTTCATGCTTATGGCATCGAGATCGACACCCTCGAGATTAGTGTTGTTCAGCTTGATTTTCTGGAAAAGTTCGCCGTAGTCATCGGCGCTGTCCTCTTCCGTAAAAATATCCAGGTTCTCAAGACATAACTTCAAAACTTCCTCAAGATCTTCCCGCACCCTGTTTTTCATTTTTTTGAGCCTGTCTATTTCAGCGGGATAACTTGCCAGTTCGGTAAAGGTCTCCTGCCTGAGCTGCTCGGCATCGGCCTTGGCCTTGTTGATAATCGCCTGGGCCTCCTGCTCGCTTTTCATTTTCAGATCATTGGTGAATTTCTGCGCGGCTACCAGAGTGGACTTGAAATCGATTTCCTCGCTGCGCAGCATTTCATTTTGTTTCTCCATGTCCTCAAGTTTGACAGCCAGCTTGTCATTTCTGTTCTTTTCCACTTGGACAGCCTGCTCTCTCTGCTTGATCCGGGTCTGCGCTTCAGCGATTTCATAGTCTTTGCCGCTGTTTTCTTTTTCCAGAATAGCTATCTCTTTTTTGAGTTTCTCTATCTCGTCACGCAGGGCGGCCATTTCACTGTCCCGTTCGGCAACCTCCGATCGAATCACTTCCGAACTGCCGCGGGTTGAGGCTATCTCCTCCTGCAGTTTCCTCTTATCAGCCTGCAGGACATCCCTCTCTTCAACGATAACGTCGAGCTCATCAATCTGCTGACGGACCTGCTCGAGCAGCTCAAAGAACTCTTCTGCAATCAGCTCCAGGTAGGCCTTTACCTCGACAGTGTCATACCCTCTGAATTTTACCTGAAACTCTTGATCCTTGATAGCCTGGGGAGTAATAGCCATGACAATGCTCCATTAAGTAGTAGTGTCTTGAAAGTTCACTTTCTTACAAGAAATCTATTTTCCTGAAAGTCCTTCAGTGCAGCAGGGCTGGACTTTGAAGATGACTTCATGCCGTACAGCAGATTACATTGCGAGTTGCTTGAGAGTAGGCACAAGGAAACTCTGCAAAAACATTATTGCCATAATGAGAATCAACGGAGAGAAATCTATTCCTCCTACGCTAATCGGCAACACTCGCCGAATTCTTCCAAGCAGCGGTTCGGTCGCCTCATAGAGAAACCTCACTATCGGGTTATAGGGATCGGCGTTTACCCAGGAAATAATAGCTCTTCCTATTATAATCCAGACATAGGCCGTTAAAACAAAATCAATCAATTGGGCGATGGCCATTAGAAAATTCTGCGCCACAAACATATTCTTCTCCTCTTAGGCGACACTGCTGCCATTTGGCACCGGAGCGCTCACTGTCGTCAGGACCAGGCGTTCCCTGTCATTTTCCACTGATTTTGCGGCAAGGAGCATGCCCTCCGACCGCAATCCCATAATCCTGGCAGGCTTCATATTGGCAACAAGAATTACCTGCATACCGATGAGCTCATCCGGAGTGTAATGTTCAGCAATTCCGGCGACGATGGTACGCTGCTCATGCGCCTGCACGGTGAGCAGCATCAATTTATCTGATTTTTCAACTGTTTCGGCGGAGATGATTTCAGCAACCCTGAGTTCGGTCTTTTTAAACTGCTCAAAGGTTATCAGTCCCTCCTCAGCCGTTTTTTTCGTTTCAGGCCCAGCCTTTGACGAATCCGGTTTTTTTATTTTTTCGCCCACATCAACTCTGGGAAAAAGCGGAGCTGTCTGAGCCATGCTGACTCCGGCGGGAAAGAGTCCCCACCTGCCACCGGAAGTCAGGCTCAGGGTAAGATCCGGTTTTTCCTGCAAACCCAGCCCACGCACCATCTTCTCAGCGGTCTCCGGCATCACCGGAGAAATGGTCAGTGCCAGAAGGCGCAGAGATTCCAGCAGATTATAGAGTACCGTATCAAGCCTTACTCTCTTCGTTTCATCCTTGGCGAGCGCCCACGGTTCGTTGACAACAATAAACTTATTAGCCTGGCTGACAAGTTCCCAGACGGCCTGCAGCCCTTTGTGGAACTGGAATGTCTTCATATATTTGCGATAATCCGCAAGCATCTGTTCCGCTGTTTCAATGAGCAGGGTGTCGGATGGCTCTCTCTGTCCTCCGGGTGAAGGGGCAACGCCACCGCAGTACTTGTGGAGCATGGCCAGAGACCGGCTGAAAAGGTTGCCGAGATCATTGGCCAGGTCGGAATTCTTCCGGGCGATAACGGCATCATGCCCGAAAGAGGAATCGAGGCCGAAGGACATTTCCCGCAGAACAAAATAGCGTAGCTCATCACGACCGTACTGTTCAACCAGCTCTGCGGGACGGATGACATTGCCGATGCTTTTTGACATTTTGGTATCATCGACGTTCCAGTAACCGTGAACATGAAGTTTGGCATAGGGTTTCAGGCCTATGGCCATCAGCATAGTGGGCCAGTATATGGCATGGGGCTTCAGTATATCCTTGGCGATCAGATGTTCGGCCACCTCCCAGTATTGCTGAAAATCCTCTCCGTCGGGATAACCTATTCCGGTAAGATAGTTGATCAGCGCATCAAACCAGACATAGGTAACGAAATCCCGGTCAAAGGGCAAGGGAATTCCCCATGTCAACCTGCTGGTCGGCCTCGAAATGCAAAGATCTTCGAGCGGCTCGCTGAGGAAGGAGAGGACTTCGTTGCGATATCTTTCCGGGGTAATAAACACCGGGTTTTCCTGGATATGGTTGATCAGCTGCTGCTGATATTTGGACATTCTGAAGAAATAATTCTGCTCAGTTATCTCACGGGGCGCGGTCTGGTGGTCAGGGCAGTTGCCGTCCACCAGCTCTTTTTCGGTGAGAAACCTTTCGCACCCCTGGCAGTAGAGTCCGGAATATTCATCGAAATAGATATCACCTTGCTCATATACCTTCTGCAAAATGTGCTGAACCGTACGAATATGCACAGGGTCGGTGGTTCTGATAAAATTATCTGGAGATATCTTCAACAACTCCCAGGTTTGCCTGAACATTGCGCTAACGGCATCGACGTATTCCTGAGGCTGCTTGTTTTCCTTCTCAGCCGCCTCTACAATTTTATCCCCGTGTTCATCGGTTCCCGTCTGGAAACGAACGGTATCTCCGCAGAGCCTGCGGTATCTGCTGTAGGTATCGGCGACTATTGTGGTATAGGCATGGCCTAAATGAGGCTGCGCATTAACATAGTAAATCGGGGTTGTAATATATGCTGTCATGTTATGTTTTGTTTTTTTGGGCCGGGAACATTCCCTTTTTTCTCTGCTAACCAATGGGGCTTGGGGAAACGCCCGATCACCCGCGCGTTGCTTTTTTGCAAAGCCTGCAAGGCAGGAGATCCAAATTTCCCGGAGCTTAAATCACGATTTTTATTTTTTCTTCTTCGCCGGACCAGCACCCTTCACCTTTTCCAAAGCAAGCCACTTCTGTTCTTCCAGAACAAGCTCCTCTCCGCTCTGCGAGACTACGACCACAAGCTGCTGCAGGGGGATCTGCCGTTTTACCTTATACTCCACGCCCCCCATCTTGACTCTGCTGCCGACCTTGGGCATTTTTTTTCGCTGCTCATGATAGGTAGCAAACTCGTAGGTAAGGCAGCACAGCAATCTGTTGCAGACTCCTGATATTTTAGAAGGATTAAGTGGAAGATCCTGCTCTTTTGCCATTTTTATGGAAACAGAATCAAATTTCTTCATAAACGAAGAACAGCAGAGCTCCCTTCCACAGGTTCCCAGGCCGCCGATCATCTTCGTCTCGTGACGTACGCCGACCTGCCTCATTTCCACCCGAGTGCGGAATTCCTGCACCAGGTCCTTGACCAGTTCCCGGAAATCAACCCTGTTATCAGCAGTAAAATAGAATATCATCTTGCTGCCGTTAAAGAACTTTTCCACCTTGACCAGGCTCATATCAAGTGAATGCTTGACTATCTGCGCGGAGCAAACCTTGAAGGCGTGATCTTCGGCCGCCGGAAGATTGGCGAACCTGTCAATCTCTTCATCGGTCAGGTATCTTGCAATGCAGTAACTGGCGCCGCGTTTTTCTTTAGAGCAACTGCATGACGGGGCCGTACCGATGATCAGCGCGGGTTCCAGTCCATGGTCGGTTTTAACCATGATCAGGTCATCCCGCGATAATCCGGCAATAGTTGCTTCCGCGGTAAACTCCTGAGAGTTTCTGCGAAATCGGATCCTGTAATAAACCTTCGCTTCCTCAAGATCATCGGGGAGGAGGTCCGGTTGGTGTTCTGTTTCAGACATCAATACTACCTTTTCTCAATATATTATAAAATGATGGGGAAAGCTCTACCGAGGGCCGCCGAAGTATCTTGCGTCTGCTCAGTATATCATCAGTCTAAATGCCGAAATGACATAAACTTTACAAGCCTGACCCGATGACCTTCCATCAGCCATCATATGTTTTTAGCGTTCACACAATTGTCAATGAATTATTGTAACCGAAATAGTAGAATTTCGCACACCAATGAACGATTGCAGTTCCGGGCAAGCTCCTGCTCCGCCCTGTCTATCGCCTGCAACTTAGAGAATAAAGTCATAGAACCGGCTCGCCCGATCCCTTTCTCATCTTTATCCAGACGGGAAACCAGAAGATCGCGCAACCGGATGCGCAACAGACCAAGCAGCGGCAAGAGATTTTCCTTCAATTCCGCCATCTGCCGGGCTACATCTAAAATAAGGCCACCGTACCGATCTTCCCTGAACTTCGGATCATCCAAAACCTCCTCAACTTTCCTCCAGGTCTCCAACACATCGGTATGGTGGAACAGAAGCGCCTGCCCGGGACTGCCCTCGGAGAGCCTTGCCAGAAGAGAGCTCTGTTCTGCATCCAGATGGGACCCATTCTGCAGAATGGACATGGTTTCTGCAGAGCTGAGCGGGAAAAAAGGTATTATCTGACATCGGGAGCTGATGGTCGGCAATATATTCTTCGAAACTTCCGCAGTCAGAATCAGAACATTGCCCGGAGGAGGCTCTTCCAGCGTCTTGAGCAGATTATTGGCAGCCTCAGCCCGCATGGTGTGAATATCTTCGATGACGACAATGCGTCTTTCCGACTCATAGGGGGGGTAGGAGAGCGACTTGCACAGCTGCCGCACCCGCTCAATCTTTATGGATCCCTTTTCAGGGGATTCAACCGTGTAATCGGGATGATTTCCTGAAAGAAATTTCCTGCAGGAAAGGCAGTGACCACAAAATTCTGCAGGGCCCGATGTCCGGCAATTCAGTGCTTTAGCCATGGCCTCGGCAAAGAGTTTCTTGCCCACACCGTCCGGCCCCCTGAAGAGATAGGCATGGCCGATTCTGCCGGAAGAGAGCGATCTGCCAAGTAGCGATTTGGCCCTCTGCTGTCCAAGAAGCTCTGTAAACGGGGACTTCACAATGATTCCGCCCTAAAAAAGCGTTTTTTGAATGTGCTGTTGTACGGCATCGTTCTTCTCCTGCCCGGCCTCCTGATCATCAAGCGGACCAAGAAAGAGAAACCTTTCCAGCGATCTCTGATATTCGGTCCACTGCACTCCCTTGTCCTTCCGCTTTCGACGCAGCTGCTCGATGAGGTTCATTTTAGAATCAAGATCATCGATAAAACTTAACACAAAGGCCTCCGGAGTCATGGGAACGGCCGGCGAGCCGAACTCGAGCCTGCCGTGGTGACTGAGGATAAGATGTTGAATCTGGAGGAGCAACTCTTCGGGAAAATCGTTGATTTTGGCTGCTTCCTGTGCCACCATTTCACTGCCCATCACCAGATGGCCCTTCAGCCTTCCGGGGGAAGTATAGTCCACCAGCCCCACCTGCTCCTTCAGTTCCATGATTTTACCGATATCATGAAGCAGCACGCCGGCCAGTAAAATTGATCTGTCTACTCCGGGATAATGAGCCGCCAGCATGTTGGCGACCTTGGCCATGGACAGACAGTGTTCCATCAATCCGCCGGCATAGGCATGATGGATGCCTTTAGCTGCCGGCGCCGTCTGAAATTTCTCCCAGATATCGCCTTTTTTAAAAAACCTGTTAAGCAGTTTCCGCACCCAGCTATTGTCAACAGAGGCTACAGTTTTCTGGATTTGCCGGGACATCTCTTCCAGATCCAGGTTGGTGGCCGGAACAAAATCCGTCAGCGAGATATCCTCTTTGGCGACGGCAGCAACATCTTCAATGCGAAGCTGCAGTTTATCGCGATAGGACTGGACCTGTCCCTTCAGGCGAATGAAGCAGCCTGTCCGGCAGATTTCAGCAATCTCTTCAGCATTGTCCCAGACCGGACCGCCAATTTCTCCACTCTTATCCGTCAAGTCAAGAAGGAGATAGGCCTTGCCCGCCCGGGTCTCCGCCAGCCTCGAGGATTTTACCAGAAATATGTCTTCGATTCTATCCCCTTCCTGCAGACTCTCTATATATTTAATTTTCCTCATTGAGATATTTCCATAAGTGCTCATTGTCGATACTACTCCCTTCGCCGGTTCGGGCACCTTGAAAAGAGACATAGGTTCTTAAAACCCGGGCACTTATCTCCTGCTCAAGAAGCCCGGCTCCATTCACGGTTCAAGCCAGCCGGAGTCAAAGTCCTGTAATATACTCTGCAGCTGCCAAAAATGCCCTTTTTTTTCCACAGATTCCCCTTCCAGGGAAACGAAGTGGGCTGATATCCCCAACAATACTGATACGTCGCTGCACTATTGTCAAGTATGGGTCCTTTCGTTCAAGGCTTATCAGGAATGTTTCGACGCTCTTGTATTTTTTGTCAGAAATCATCTCGCAATTGACACATCTAACAATCTATAACTTCTATTTTCCATATTTATCTCTGCCACGGCTGGCTAATTTTATGGAAATTTTATTCAAAAAATATGTCCATGATGTTTGTTGACATTTAATGTCTATCAATTCGTTATTTCGTTATAATTTTATATATAGTGAAACCTGACTGAATTATGTTATTGACATCTAGTCAACTAACATTTTTATGCGTGACGTTATTCAAGCTTCGCTGGCTTTACTCAGCCAAAAAACATGGAACAAGGCCGTTTAGCTGCTTCTTTCTTCCAGTTTCTTCCTGGAACAGACTTCCCCCCCCTCACATACCTTTCGTAACAGAAAATGCATTCAGTTAACTGTTGACACCTGCCCGGCATCAAAATCGCAGCCTCCATGGACAATCAACCGATCTGCAAAATTCTCAGGAAAGGGATCGAGCAGGAGAATTCAGCTCAACCGATTAACGGACATTTCTGAGGCTAAATTCATCAAAATAGAGGACCGCTAAAAATTTCCCGAGGAGTTGGATGATTTTTCCTCTGAGGTGGTGTATTAGTAAGCTATAGAGAAGGTATATTGATCTCGTAAAAAGTCATTGAAAGTTCCTGGAATTGAGTTTTTTTACGAGTCCATCAAGTTCTGATAATTTTTTAAAAGAGAGTTGCCGATGGACCTGGAAAGCTGGCTCCTTTTTTCATCAATTGCGCTGGTGGCTACCATAACGCCGGGCCCTGCCGTTCTGCTGGTCGCCACCCACAGTATCAGTTGTGGCCGCCAACGCACAATCTATACCATTCTCGGCAACATAAGCGGCCTCTTTACAATGTCGCTGCTCTCGGTTCTGGGGGTCGGCGCCCTGGTTCTCTACTCAGCCACGGCCTTTACCATTATCAAAGGAGCGGGTGCACTCTACCTCATCTATCTCGGAATCAGACTATGGAGACAGGGTTTCGCGGCCCCCGTAGCAAGCGGGAGGAACAGCTCCGCTGCAAAAAGAGCAAGCGGCATAAAGCTGTACAGCCAGGGACTGATGGTCGCTCTCAGTAATCCCAAGGCCATAGCTTTCACCACTGCGCTTTTTCCGCAATTTATCGATCACAGCTTTGCCCTTGTGCCTCAGTTCGCCATCCTGGTGGTAACCTTCATGACCTATTCCTTTATCTGCCTCTCCGTCTATGCGCGGTTAAGTGCCGGGAGCGGGGCCGGAAGGCGCAATAGCAGGACGCAAATAATAATGAGCCGTATCTTCGCCTCATTGTTTATCGGTTCGGGTATCGGTCTCGGCCTCACCTCATAAGGATCCCGGCTATGAATGACGTCAGCGACACCGAGCTCAAGAAGGTGATCGGCGATTTTCTCGAAATGGGCCATGCCGACAATATCGCGGCCATGTTTAGAAGAGAGCCCCGCTATTTATCCTGGACGGGAGAGTTGCTGCAGGATGAAAGATTCAACGTTCGTCTGGGACTCACCATTGTCTTTGAAGAACTTCAAGCCACCGGCAGAGGATTGATCGCCCTGGCAATTCCTTCTCTTTGTCATGCCCTTGACAGTACTTCACCCCTGATCAGAGGAGAAGCCGTGGGTATCCTGGGAATTATCGGGACCGCGGAGGCAAAAGAGCTTATAATGAGAATGAAAAACGATGATAATTCCCAGGTAAGGGAAATGGTGGAACTGGCTCTGGACGAATACTGACCAGATTGCACCGGCAGACAGTTTCTACGAAAATAATTTAACCCAGCTGAGCTGGATAAGAACCTTTAGACAGGTTGTTTCTTGCAAAAAAACAAGAAAACAATCTGTAAGGTACTAAAAGAGGTACCATGTCCATACGAGCCATCGCCCAGGAAGTATACAAAAGCCAAAGCAAAGTGTATAAGCTTGAAGAACAGCTGAAGAATGCGGACTATGAGGCTAAGGAAAAAATCAAGGAAGAACTCAGACATGCACAAGCCGAGCTGAATATTCTCAGAAAAATGCTGGAAGGAAGGAAAGCGCAGGCGACCGTGGCAAAGCGACAGTTTCCCTTTGCCCGCTGAATCGGCAAGAAAGTCTTCATCCCTCACTCCCCACCGCCTACCCGCCAATTTCCCCGCTAATGATCGCTATTGTTGTTTACAAGTATCACAGAGCGTGATTATAATGCCGTTCTTTTTACCTTCAACTCTTCAACACCGCAAAGAAAAAGGAGAAGTACAGTATGGAGAGACAGATGATTGTATCTGTTATGTCTAAAGACAGACCCGGAATAATAGCCGATGTTACCGGAGCTATATTTGAGCTCCACGGCGATCTGGCCAATCTCGAACAGTCTATTCTCTGCGGCTATCTGACCATGATCCTGATAGCCACTTTTGACGAGGCCGTTACCCCGGAGGATGTCATCGCCAAACTCTCCCATATCAAATCGGAGAACAAATTTGACGTCATCGTCAAACTGATGAATTCACCTATTGAAGTCTGCCAAACCTCTTTGCCTCCAAAAACATACATCGTCACTGCTCAGGGAAAAAATCAAAGCGGTCTGGTCTTCGGCATCAGCTCTTTCTGTTATGCACGAAACATCAACATCCTCGATTTATCTACGACCCTCACGGATGGCAAATACACCATGGTCCTGCAGCTTGACCTCAGTGAGATCGAATCCATCAAGGATATGCGGGAGGAGCTTGACCGCTACGCGGAGGAAGCCGGACTGCATGTCATGATGCAGCACTACGATATATTCAGGGTCACCCATGAAGTGACCTTGGTCTAAGACACTTACCAGCACGGATATTTTTACAGCTTTACCGGTCTCACTTATCAGGAGGATGTAGATGTTACGTTCGGATCAGATCCTTGCAACAGTTGAAATGATACAGAAGGAAAACCTCGATGTGCGTACGGTCACCATGGGCATCAACCTCCTCGACTGCCGCGGCGGTGACGTCACCACGACCTGTGCGAATATTGAAAAGAAAATCAAGTTGCTGGCCCAGGATTTTGTACCCACTTGCGACAGGATCGGCAGGAAATTGGGCATTCCAGTGGTCAACAAGCGCATCTCCGTCACTCCCATAGCCTTGGTCGGCGCCGGTTTCAACCGTCGCGGCTTTGTCGAGCTGGCATTATCTCTGGAAAGGGCGGCTGGAGCGGCGGGTGTTGATATTCTCGGCGGATTTTCAGCCCAGGTGGAAAAGGGCCTCACCGAATCCGACAGAGAGTATATCCTCTCTATTCCGGAAGCACTCGCAATCACAGACAAGGTATGCGCCTCCATCAATATCGCCAGCAGCCGCAAGGGGATCAACATGGATGCCCTGGCCATGGTTGGACAGACCGTCAAGGATCTGGCCGAGGGGACCCGTGAAGCAGACGGTTTTGGGGCGGCAAAATTTGTAGTGTTCTGCAATCAGCCGGGAGACAATCCCTTCATGGCCGGAGCCATTCACGGAACAGGTGAAGCGGACGCCGTTCTTAACGTCGGAGTCAGCGGCCCCGGCGTTATCGCCCGTTCTCTGGAGCGGCTCATTGCCAACAAGGGCGCGACAAATCTGCTTCTCGACGACATTGCCGAAGAAATCAAACAGACGACCTTCAGGGTGACCCGCTGCGGAGAACTCGTCGGAAGACAGGTCTCCAGAGAGTTGGGGATCGAGTTCGGCGTCGTCGATCTCTCGCTGGCCCCTACTCCAACCGTCGGCGACAGCGTCGGTGAAATTCTCCATATTCTCGGGGTCGATGCCATTGGTGCTCCGGGCTCCACGGCGATTGTCGCCATGCTCAACGACGCTGTAAAAAAAGGTGGAATCTTTGCCAGCAAATCTGTGGGGGGGCTTAGCGGCGCCTTTATTCCGGTGATGGAAGATGCGGTACTGGCCGAAGCGGTCGGGCGTGGTGAACTCTGTCTGGAAAAACTGGAAGCCATGACCTGCGTCTGCTCCGTGGGACTGGACATGATTGCCATTCCCGGATCCGTCGATGCCGACACCATTTCTGCAATAATTGCCGATGAGATGGCAATCGGCATGGTCAACAACAAAACCACGGCGGCACGCCTCATTCCGGTGCCCGGCAAGAAAGCCGGGGAACACGTCAGTTTCGGCGGATTGTTCGGCGCCAGTCCCATTATGGAAGTTCGAAATGTCGGCAAGTCGAGCCGGTTCGTGGCTTGGGGCGGCAGAATCCCGGCACCGATTCACAGCTTCAAAAACTGATAACCTCGACCTACAACAGCCAAGGCCAAGAAAACCTCATGCTGCTGCTTCTCTCACCCTCCAAAACCCAGGAGTCGGGATATCACCATGCCCTGGCAACCCAGCCGGAAATGCTCGACAGGACAGATGCTCTGGCGGAACAGCTGAAACGACTCGATGCTGCGGAAATCGGCAGGGTGATGAAGATTAGCGAACAGCTGGCGAAAAAGACCCGTGAACGTTACTCGCAATTCAAGATTGCGGCCGGGATGGAAAGCGGCAGCCCCGCCCTGCTCGCTTTTCGCGGCGATGTGTTCTCTGAAATCGAAGCCGATGGCTACAGCGATGACGACTTTCAATTTGCTCAACAGCATCTCCGCATTTTCTCGGCTCTCTACGGCATCCTCAGGCCGCTCGACCTCATACAACTCTACAGACTGGAGATGGGCGGCAAATTTCGTCCGGAGGGGAAAAAAAGTCTCTATGACTACTGGCGTGATGATATCAACATGTTACTGAAACGCCACCTTGCCGGGACAAAGATTTCTGAAATTGTCAATCTCGCTTCAAATGAATATTTCAAGGCGGTCACACCTGCAGAGCTGCCTGCCTCCATCATTCATGTTTTTTTTAAACAGCAGAGAAAAGGCACACTGAAAACCATTGCCATCCATGCCAAAAAGGCCCGCGGCGCTATGGCCAACTACATAATCAGGAACAGGCTGCAGAGCAGCGCCGAACTGAAACAATTCCACTATCGGAACTATAGATTCGCAGGGGAGCTTTCCACTGCCGGCGAACTGTTCTTTGTCGATAGAAGTACAGGCTAGGAGCCTGTCGGAGAAAGCACTTTTCCCCCATCTTGGCGTTGTTTTCAGA
>JADQBJ010000068.1:0-18872 GCA_016278675.1 Desulfobulbaceae bacterium
TATCTGGAACTTATGGTAGAAGGCACTGCTGGCTGCCAATACTCGAAGCTCTTTAGTTAGAATAATGAGCGGCTCGCGAACCGTCTGGGTAATGGTTTCGGCCCAGTCTCGCGGTTCATCTATGCTACGATTCATCATGAATGTTCACTCTCGGCTCAATAAAGACACTTAGTTCCGCCATACACCAAATAGGTGATAGATATCAATGCTTCGTAAGCCAGCCCTGATTTTTCCGCAAATTTTCCTCGATACTTACTTAATCTATCCCTTATAGCCTATCCTCTCCCAACCGTACTTTCAAGGGATTGCTAACTCGGTGTGGTTTAAAACAAATGCTGTCGATCTATTGCCAGGCTAAAAGAAAAGCTTGTCATGGCTGGTAAGATGTTTCCTGATATATCAATGCAATAACCGTTAGATTAAATAAGGCCTTACAGAGGTGAAAAAGTGTGAGATAGTTCAGCTAATACAACAAATTGAAAATCAATTTTATACTCTGGTACAGACTGAAAAAACAGGTTTTATTAGAAGATATTAGACTTCGACAGATATTGTCTTTAAAAAGCAAAATGCTTTTTCCTAACAATTTATTGATTTCTGTGTTTAGTCGGGCTTTTAGTAGGGCTTGTTTCTGAAAAAGTGATGTATGTCAGTGTAGGCTGATGCTGTTAAGTGTCCGAAAATACTTGATTGGATAGGTGGTGTATTGTCTGATCCGGCCTCTCACGCCGAAAACAGGGGTTCGATTCTCTCGGGTGTCACCATGAAATACATAAAGGACCTACAGATCAATCTGTAAGTCCTTTTTTGTTGATAGACTCGCGATAAGCGCAGACTCGAGGAGTCCGATCTATCTACATCGGTGTGCGAAGCTGCTACCCAGGTCCCGGCGTCAAGGATGTCTTGACACGGGATGCTGAGGTATTCCATCGGCATAGTTGCCTTCCAGATAAAACCATTGCGTAGCGATTACCCCGACGCTCGGTCCCCAATTGAAAAAAGTCCACAATCCAAATACCGGCCACGACGATAGCCGAAATAAAAACTGAGTCCTGCCTATAATTACGGTGGTGGTCCCCACAGAGGTGAGTGAGAACTAACCGTTTTTCAACCAATCGGACAAAGTTGATCCAACAAAATGTTCCTACATCTTGAGAGCACTGTCCAGAATCTCTTCCGCATTGGTATTTCCTTTTTCCTTGTTATCATTTATCCATTCTTCCCAAACTGGGCGGCTCATATCGATCCACTGTTTGCGTTCCTCGGCTGAGAGTTTATCAACCTCGATTATTTTGCCCGCCTTGGCGGCATTTTCGATAGCCTCATTTTTGGCTAAGTCGAAGAAATTTTTACCCCAGAATTTCGATCCTTCCTGGCCACTCACACTCATAATTGCATCCTGTGTTTCTTTGTCGAGTTTGTTCCAGACATTCTTGTTCATTGAAACTGAGAAAAAGAGGGCTCCAAATGGAACTTCAGTATAATGGTCGACTACCTCGTAGAAGCGAAAACCGTTTATTGCTTCCCAAGGTACTCCCATACCATCAACAGTTCCTTTCTGTAGCGCAAGATAAGTGTCAGGCATAGGGATTGTCACAGGGACTGCTCCCAAGCTTTTAACCTGGGTGGTTAAGTTTCTACCAAAAGTTCTTATCTTTATTCCTTTAATATCGGCTAAATCTCGCACTTGCTGACCCTTAGTGATAAGAAGATAAGGTTCACTGGTGTGGAGAAGAAGTACTTTGACGTCTTCGAATTCTTCCTGCATTGCAGGGTACTGGCTGTAAAGTCTCCACAACATTTCACTTCCTTGTTCGGCGTTTGAGAAGGGAAGGCCGGGCAGCGTGATAATATCCGCCAATGGGGTAAGACCAGGCCAATACCCCTGAGGGCACCAGCCGATATCGGCGATACCTGATTTTACAGCATTCCAAGAATCTTGGCCCTTTGCCAGTGTCTGGCCGTAAAAAATCTGGAATTTAACTTTCCCTTTTGTCACCCTTTCCACCTGCTCAACCCATGGACGTAGCGCCATGGCTGAAGAAAGATTGTTTTCATTATTCTGAGTTGTAAAACGAAGAATAACAGGGTCATCCGCAAAAGCGCTCATCGGGTTTGAAAAGGTTGCAAATACTATCAACAAAAATAGTAAGTTGTTCTTCTTCATACGTTCTCCTTTTGTAATTTATTGAAGTGATGCACCTCTATCCTCTCCATGATTTTCTCTCTTTTCTGACACAACATTCTCAACCGTAAAATTCATTTTTTAACGTCTCATTTTCTATTATCTTTACCAGTCGATAAATTGTTGAATTCACCGGTAGTTCAAGGCCAAGCTGTGCTCCTTGCCGTATTGCGGCACCGTGTATCGATTCAACTTCGGTTTTCTTTTTTGTCATTATGTCTTTGAGCATTGAAGGGTGATGCTGGCGGTGTTCCATGAAGGCCATAGCTATTGTGGACATAATTCGTTTTTTGTCGACGGCGAGATTTTTCTTTCTAGCCACTGACACAATTTCTTCGACCATTTGCCCTACCAGGTGATGCCCCTCAGGGGAATCACCTAGCATACCCACGTTCATATGAAGCACTGTGGTTAGCCCATTCATTGCGCAGTTAAAGGCGAGCTTTTCCCAGATTGCAACAGATACATCGGGGGTGATCTCACAGTTCATACCGGCATTGTGCAAGGCTTCAGCAATTTGACCTAGAGTGGAGCCGTTGCTTCCATCTACCGACATCACTTTTACAATTCCGTCACCCTTGGTCTCAATTTGGCCTGGCCCGATGAGATCACTTGGGTAGGTGGTGATCCCGTGGATAATTTTATCTTCCCTGACAAATTTATTTATAGTCTCGACATGACCAACACCGTTTTGCAAGGTCATCACATGGGTGGACTTTGAAATACAACCAGCAACGTCTCGAAGAGCTGCTTCAGTATTGAAAGATTTCGTCAGCAGCAAAACGAGATCTATTGGAGGTTGTAACTGAGAAGGCAGACATGCCGGAACCCTAATGACCAATCTCTTTTTATCTTTATCGATGATGAGTCCTTTGGCGTTAATCGCCGCAACATGTTCCCGCCAAATATCCACAAGCACCACATCACTGCGTCCCAATTTTAGCAATCCCCCGAAAAGGCAACCCATTGCCCCCGCTCCGAGAACAGTTATCCGCATATTTCAAATCCCCATTTGGTCGATCAACCCATTGTATTTATATGAAATATAAGCAAAAATGTAGCGAATCTGGATCAAAGATAAAAGATTTTTTATCTCAAATGGATAAACCAAGCTTTGCTCCTTCGCGAACGGCGTCGACGATTAGTCCAGGTTCTCTGCAGCTACCGATGATATGAGTTTCGGAGATCAATCCTTTAAACTTTTCGGCTATGGATTGGTTGGGTCCCCAGTCCTGGGTGCTTATAATGTTTTTCCCTTTGATTATATATTTACGCCTATCCTTCAAACAGACTTCAAGACCTTGGCTGGAAATTCGCTGATATTCCACCTCCTCCCAGACAGAAACATGATTCTGCTTCAGCCATGGCAAGAGGTTGTCCAAATCGTCAATGGTCATTTTGTCGCCAATTTCTTCTTTATGGCCGTTATGAACAATGGCCACTTTGCGGTGGCGTTTAGTCAGGTACTCTGCCAACTCACATCCATGGATGGTACCTCCCATAATGACTACACTTTTACCAAAGGGCATCCAGAGCTTCGATAGTTTTTCCAGTTGAGCTGAAGTGAGGAATTTGAGTAATAATTTTAGGATATTATGTATTTTTTCTGCCTTTACCACCCTTCGACTCGTTGCTCCTGGCAAATCAAAGGTTGTATGCGCCGCACCGGCGGCTATGACCAGAGCGTCCGGTTTCTCCTGATTAACGAGAGCGGGGGTCACTTCAGTTCCGAGGTGAACCTTTACCCCTTCTTTTTTTACCTGAGTTGTTAGATAATTAACAAACATCGTCAAATCCTCAGTCTCGATGTCTTTGACAATTGCGGCGACAGGGAGCAATCCGCCAAGTTTGCTTTCTTTTTCGTAGAGTACAACCTCGTGGCCGCGTCTGGCTGCAAGACGAGCCATTTCCATTCCTGAAGGACCACCACCTACAACCATTATTTTCTTAACTTTAGCGATCGGCTGAGCCTGAAATTCGGGGAGCAATTCTCGACCGAGAGTGGCATTAATTCTGCACTCCAGCTTTTTGTTTCGATTGCGCATATCGAAACAATGTAAACATCCATTGCAACAGCGAATATCTTCGATTCTGCCTTCTTTTGCCTTATTGGGCAGATCGGGGTCAGCCAACAGTCGGCGGGTCATTCCCACAAAGTCAAGTGAACCTTTCCGCAGATATTCTTCGCCCAGAACGGGGTCGAGCCGGCAGGCAGTCCATATTGGAATTTGCACTCCTTTTGCCTTTATCGCTTCAACAAGAGGCACTGACCCGCCTTTTCCGCTACGGCTCCAGTCATAATCTTTGGGAAGGTCATCTGGAAGTTCAGGGTAATAAAGTCGATCCGGCTGTAAAAGGCCACCACGGTGGCCGTACCGTTCGCCGCGTACGTTGAGCCCGTCGGCAACCTCCGCGACCAGTTTGGCCATTTCTGCTCCCTCCTCAAGCGTTGTTGCTAAGGGATGGTTATATTCCACCGCATTCATAATAACGTGAACGGCGAAGTTGGGACCAGTACGTTTTTTGGTTTCCTCAATGCAACGGCGTAGGAATCGGGTGCGGTTTTCGAAACTTTGAGGTCCATATTCATCGGTGCGTTTGTTCCAAATTCGCGATAAAAAAGTGTTTCCCTGGTGACAGGTTGCGTGATTGATCTCGCAGGCATCAAAACCTGCCCGATATGCTCTTTCAGCAGCGCTCGCCCAAAAATCGACCTGCTGCTCAATTTCATTTTTCGTCATCTCCCGGCATGGGAGGAAATCGGGACCGGGCAGCTCCTCCACACTCATGGATGAAGCGCATTTTATCTCGCGAACAGACATATCTTTTGGCAACAATCCCGTCGGATTCCAGGGACCAGAATGCTGAAACTGAATGGATACCTTACAATCGTATCTGTGACAGGCCTCAGTTAGTTTTCTAAAACCAGGGATCAACCGATCGTCGTCAAAATGGAGTTGTACCCCTTCATAGCTGCCGTCCTCAAAATAGTGAATATGCTGAATTCCAAGAGGGTATTCGACACCGCATGACTCCACCACCAGCAACCCCACGCCCCCCCTGGCCAGCCGCTCATAATAGGCGATCATGCGATCTCCGCACGTTTGATCTTCATCCATATAAGACGTACCGTTTGCGGTCTTGATAATTCGGTTTTTTACTTTGATCGGTCCTATCATTCCCGGCTCAAAAAGCTTTTCAAATGGATGTTGCATTATGTTTTCCTTATTGCAATTCTTTGTCCCAATCGGCGTGGGACGGTAAATGGTGACGCATATTACAAATAGCTTTCTACTTTTTTCACCGCATCAAACAAAAGTCTTGATGCTATCTCAAACCGTTCCTTCTCATCCTTTTCAAGGTTGTATTCTACTATTTGCTGTACACCAGTGCGCCCTAGAGCTACGGGTACTGAGATGCTTAATCCCTTCAAACCATATTCACCATCCAGAACCACCGAACAGGGGAGCACTATTCCGCTGTTTTCAACCACGGCCCGCACAATGAGTTCTAATCCGATGGCGCAGGTCCAGCCAGCGGTCCTTCCGGCTCGGAGTCCTTCGTAATCTCTGAGAATAGTGGGGATAGTTTGATATACTGAACGCTTTATGTCTTCAGCAACATTAACGATTTCGCCATCAATGCGGACTGTCGAAAACAGAGGCACCTGGGCGCTACCATGCTCACCGATGACTACGCCACCAACCCGACTGACCTTCGTGTTATATGCTTTGGCTATCATCTCGCGGAAGCGAAAGGAGTCGTTAAGGGAATACCCGATCAGCTTTTTCCGATCAAAACCTCCTGCAAGATAGGTCGCATAGTTCAATGGATCGACCGGATTGGTAGCCGTTATGACAAAAGCATCTGGACATTGCCGCTTGATATGCGCGGCTATCGCTTTGATGAGTACTATGTTTTTGGGCAGCATTTCCATTCGATCAATGATCAGACCTTGGGCTATCCCTGCTGCATTAATGACAATATCTGTACCTAGCAAGTCTTCATAATCCCCTGCACGTATTATCACATTTTTCGCCGACATAGCAGTACTCAGATCCATGGCATGCTGTTTGAGAACGTTTTGTTGTTTCCCTCCAATCATCAGGATTTCATCGGTCAGTTTCTGCGCAGCAAGATAAAATGCTGTCGGAGCCCCAACGCTTCCAGCACCGCCAATAATGGCAATTTTCATTGACTTTTCTCCATCATACTCATGACCAAATTTATAAGGTACTGTATTCTGTACCCCAGTATTAGAAATTTTTTAAATTTCTGTCAAGCTGAAAAGAATAACATTTAGGCATGAGCTATTATTGACAACAAGCGAAAATATCGTTATTTAAATGCCATAAAGCCTAATGTATTTGGGATACCGTATTTCAAACATTGAACTTTTGAAACAAATACCAAACAGGAAAAACACATTTATTCTAGAAAAATGCTTAAGAAATCAGGAGCTCCATCGAGCATAAAAAAGGTCGACCCCATTCGTAAACAGATATACCAACATCTTCGTCAACAGATCCTCGACCAGGTAATCCTGCCGACCAGCAGGCTGGTTGAGTCACAAATAGCCACTGAATACGGTGTTTCTCGGACACCTGTTCGGGAAGCCCTCCATTTACTTGAAAAAGACGGTTTCATTGAGGCTATTGCTCGAGTGGGATACCGGGTTAAAGAATTGGCTTGGGATGAACTGGAGGAGGTGTTTGAACTTCGTAGGGTAAATGAAACTCTAGCTTGTCAGTGGGCTATCAGGAGAATTGACAAAAAAACTATCAAAAGTCTTGAGAAAAACATCGCTCAGTCGAGAGACGCCCTAGAAAAAAACGACCCGGACCGATTCCTGAAATATGATGAAGCATTCCACGAAATAATTGGGAAGGCCTCCCAAGCCAGACATTTGTATGAGTTGTGTCAACATTTGAGACAATTGATGCTGCGATATCGCACAGAAAGTATCAAAACCACGCAGACAGTTGAATTGGCCTTGCGCGGACACGAGCAAATGTTGGAATGCTTGAAGAAAGGCGATGAAGAAGGTCTTGTCAAGATGCTGACTGCTCATCTTAAGTGGTCAAAAGAGGATATAAAGAGACAATCTTGGTAAATGACAACCGGGAGTATGCCGGAGAACCCAGGCACACAGCCTGCACAAAACACCTTTCGGTAGAATGATGTCCATTCTTCCGTACTTGAACAAAAACGGAAGCCGTGATTATATGAAGGTGTTTGTTGGGCTTCCGTTTTAAAGAACGCTACCCGGTCCGCCTTCAAGGATGCTTGTGATACGCGATACTCGGCCTTCCAGCGACATAGATACCTTCCAGATAAGAGAGTTTTCTTGGCAGTTGCTTAACCGTTCCTCTGGCAATAAGGAATGTTGCCTTCCGTCCTACAGCGAGGGTGCCAAACTCTTTCATTCCGAAGAATTCGGCTCCGGTTTGCGAGGCGCAGCGGATGGTATCCTCCAGAGAATATCCGGCCTTAATGAAGAGTTTCATCTCCTCGACCATAGACTCGCCATGGAGTATTCCCATACTGCCGGCTCCGGTTCCCACAGCCGTTGTCACTCCAAATTTCCTGGCCAGACGCATTTGCGATAATTGATCGGCAAGCATCTTTTTCCAAAAAGCCTCTGCCCCCGGGACCGGTTTTCCTGGCGCCACATACCGCTGGGAGAAACGGCAGCTTACATCCCCGCAGGCACCCGCACCGTCCAGCGCATTCTTGGCCCGCAGTACACTGGGTATCCAGAGTACACCCTTTTTGGCCATTACCCTAAGATTGGCCTCGCCCATGCCGTATCCTTGTTCGATAGCATCGCAATCCGCCTCAAGCGCCTCCTCGACCTGCCGCGAGCCGTTGGCTACCACCACCGTCTTTTTCAGGTCTCTGTTCTGCAAAATGCGGTAAAGGTTTTTCTGGTCCAGTCGGGTTTCCAGCCCTTCTTCCTCTTCGATATTGGAGGAGTACCCAATTCTAAGAAAATCGCTGTCTACTGATGTAGTAGGCCCACAATCCTGCCTGCCACTGAAGAGATGCCCGGGTATGCGAATGTTGATGTTACTCCCCTCCCCCTTTCTCTTTTGATATAATTCTAACATGTTGGCTATTTCATCACTGTCGACCACTCCCAAAACCCCATGTGCATGACAATAGCGGATATGCCGCTCCAGCATTGCCAGTTTTTCAGCAGGGCCTGCATTTTCGCTGGAGCGCCGCTCTCGTCCGTCTATCGATGGCGAGCGCAGCAGGTGGACGCTGCAGTCAACCAGCGGCGGCAGAATCGTACAGTGGGAGAAATCTTCAATTGCATCCATGTCATCGCGGGGAAGGTGCACTGCGGGATCAATGGCAGTAATGATGCCGTTCTTCACCGTCAGAAAAACATTTTTACGCACATTTGCGCCGCTGCCGTCGATAAAACTTCCCACCACAATAAATCGCGTGCCGTTCATGGATCTATTTTGTCCTATGAATCCTTGGGTTCTTTTTATCAAGTTAATTTTTCTCTCAACCTGTTGACCAAGGAACATATTTTATTTTTCGAATTTACCCATTAATTCGGCTTCTTCTATGGTGTGTTTTTTCACCATTTCATCGAAGTCATCTGAATTTTCTATATCTCCAAGAGACTCACTGTCGAGAGCGAAAAGTCGGAAATAATAGCGATGTACCCCTGACGGAGGACAGGGTCCGCCGTAATTTTCTTTGCCAAAACTATTCTTCACCTGTTTGCCGGGAATGGAATTTTCGTCAATCTTTCTGGTGGACTCATCTATATCGTAGACCAGCCAGTGTATGAATGTTCCCGATGGGGCATCCGGGTCCTTGACGCTCAAGGCGAAGCTTTTTGTTCCTTCAGGGATATCATCCCACGATAATGTTGGATTTACGTCGTCACCTTTGCAGCTGTATTTTGTCGGAATAAATCCATTATCTTCAAAATCGCTACTTAATAGTTTCATGGCTTTACCTTCCGTTTTAGGGGATTCGCTGAAAGAATGAATGGCAAAAAAGGAAACTACCGAGACTATCCACAAAACAAATATTACATACTTCCGCTTTGTGTATGTTGACATGTGTTTTGGCCTCTTTTACGGTCAAAGCCGGGCATCGGCGAAATCACCGATGCCCAAGGTGTTTTCAGGATTAATATGACGTAGATGTTCGATAAGATTCTGATTCATCTTCGCTTAAAAGCTTCATTGCTTCTCCGCAACAGACAAGTTCGCCCTCTCCTGCCCTTTTAACCTCAACCACATTTTCACACTTGTCGCATTTGTAGACCTGATTTTTTTTCGTCATAGCAATTCCTCCTTGTGATGATGATTTGAGATCTCACCTTTCACGGCAACATATAGGGTTCCCTGATTCCCTTACAGGTACGCTGCCATGAAAGATCCTTTGTTGTCAGGCACTGTCAGATAGGTCCCACTATCTGCTATAATTTGAAAAATGGATTATCAACGACCATGCCCAACTCTACCCGCCGGATACCGCTCATCTCACTCTCATGGTCATGAAGTGAGCGGTAAGCTGTGAGGATCATGCTGGCATGGCCGAGGTTTTGCAGATAGCGCCGGATTCTTCAACTGTCTCTGAAATCACTGTCGGACTGAAGGAACAATCAAACTGCAATAGGCTGATGAAGAACCACGAGGCCCCGGATAACTCTAAAAACAAGTAAAACATCTCTCCGGCAAGTGCAAGAGCAGGGGAACAGTCTGCTCCTGTATGGTGATTATTAATATAGCTATACTGAACCGTTTTGCTAGAAGCTGGCACAGACCACAAGCGGAATGTCTGAACTTAAAAGATTGATCAGCAGAACAAAGAAGCCCCCTGGGAATTCAGGAGACGATGCTGATAGATTAACCTGATTACCCCTAATCCTCAGCTCAAGGTTGGGACTGCTCTTTTCACGGGTCTCTGCAGCCCGGACGGCTGCAGCGAAGCCCCCATGGAAGGGTTTATGGCGTCCCGATGATAAGAGCAGTCCCGACCTGGGCCAAGAGATACTGAGTTTCAAGGGCAATCAGATGAATTAATGGGATTTGTTCTTCAAAGTGGAGAATAGCTCTTTCTGGGCCCCTAGAAATTTCACACCTATCTTGAAGGACGGTTTATGATGATAGGTACAGCCATCCATCCAGACAGCGGTCGCAACCACGTCAGACACTACTTCCTCGTCCGTTGAGAAATCAGTCAGATAAAGATTATTCTCCGACTGCTCCTGAGCTGTAAAAAAGAGATGATCACCATCCAGAATAACCTTATCGAAAACCACGCAGGCGCCTGCTTTTGACAAATTCACAATGGTTCCGGTGGTGTGGTGTTGGGAAATTTTGCCGGTTCTTTTGTGCTGCAAAAAAACATTTACAGGAAGTTCAAGCGATATCCGCTTACTCAATAATCTAAAAAGCTCCATAATAACACCATCATCATGCCACCATATCATATCGTCTTCTTATGTAGAAATTGAATTCTGATCATAATATCAGTTCCATATTCCCGTTTTCCCTGCCAGCATCTGTCCAGTCACTATCTGTTTTAAATCCAGGCGCTCGATACATTTAACCACAGGCATATACTTTAATGTCGGAGTCTACGCTTACCTCCGAGGACTAAATATTGAGAGCAACCGGTAAGTGCGACTCCGAATATAGGGCTAAAGTGCCATAATAGACGCGTATTAAGATGGTATATGCTCTTTTGGCCTGGATCAAGCCCTTTATCGCCTTTCCCCGGGAAAAGACGCGAACAGCTAAATGAAATCGCAGGATAATTTTGCTACCATTTAAAAGAAGGGATAGCCATGAAACCCCACCAGCGAACGCGA
The DNA here is from genome assembly GCA_016278675.1 of Desulfobulbaceae bacterium. GTDB lineage: Bacteria > Desulfobacterota > Desulfobulbia > Desulfobulbales > Desulfocapsaceae > Desulfopila_A. The sequence goes on from JADQBJ010000068.1 coordinate 11,034, forward strand.
AAGGAATCTGGCAACGTTCCATTCCGCCCCAAACGTTATTTCAATAATTGTTATGTATTTCATAAATATTTAATATAATCATCATTTCAATATAAATACAACCTCGAACTTTTAGCTTTATATACTCTATATTCTATTTAGTTACCATATGTTGGCTACATAGCTCGCCTGTACAGTTCTTCCCGGTCACGCCTGACAACGGAATTGAAAGCTTTTTTTCCTGTTTACACCAATAAATCAATCTTGAGTTTTTTCCGCCTCTTTGGTAATCATTTTGATGGCCACTGAATGAGTATTCATTAATATTCTGCTATATTCATTTATTCATTCGCGGTTTTGAAAATGGACTGGTTAACGGAAAAGGAGCGGAAATTTTGATTCCGGCGCATCACCGGTTCAATCTTTATCTATCCTCCCGGAATACGCTCAGGCATTCCTCACCTTTCCTCAAATTGAGGGCTCGTGTAAACCCATTTCTGGATATCTAGTCATCTAGGTATGACGAAACCCCGTTTCAGATTTACAATGCGGGAGGTCCGGCTTTTAACGATGCCATCATAGTTCAACATATTATCCACGCAGCTCAAGCGAGTTTAGAGATGAGCTGCTTTTTACCGTCTTAATAAAGAGAGAACAATGACATTACCAATGAACGCCCAAAAAGTATCAATGAAATCCATTGAGAGAATTAATGAGCTTAGCGGTGAAAATGTCAAAGTCTGTATGCAGTGCGGGACATGCACCTCGGCATGCCCAATGGCAGATGAGATGGATTTTTTCCCGCGCAAAGTCATGCATTACAGCCAGTTTGGCCTGTTAAGCAGTCTGGAAGACATTAATTCGTACTGGAAGTGTGCCTCATGCCATTCCTGCAGTGTCAGATGTCCGCGCGGCATAGACATTGCCAAGGTAATGGAGGCCTTACGTTTACTGGTCCTTCGTACCAGCAAAAACCATATTGAACCTTCTCAGATACCCCCGGAAAAACTCAAAGAGTATCCCGGCATCATGATGGTGGCAGGTTTTAGAAAATTGACGAGTTAAGGAGAGCGATGAAAATCAGTTATTATCCCGGATGTACCCTGAAGTACAAGGCCAAAAACCTTGAAACGTCAGCGTTGGCTTCTCTTGATGCTCTGGGTATCGACGTGGAAGAAATGGACAGATGGAACTGTTGCGGTGCTGTTTACTCACTTGCCAATGACGACCTCATCCACATGGTGGGCCCGGCGAGAAATCTTCTTCGAGCAAAGGAACAGGGAGCTGATAAAATCGTCACGCTCTGCTCCATGTGCTACAACACTCTGGCAAGAGTGAACCAGCTCATGAAAAACGATGTCGAGAAGAGAGATACCATCAACCGCTTCATGGACGACGAAATAGATTACTTCGGAGAGGTCGAGGTGGTTCATTACCTGACCCTGCTCAAAGAAGAGATCGGCTGGGAAGCTATTCGCGACAAAGTGAAGAACCCTCTCAACGACTTCAAGATCGCCTCATATTACGGCTGTACACTGCAGCGCCCCGAAGAGGTCGGTATCGAGCCCCTGGGCAGCTTTGCCCTGATGAATGAGCTTTTGGCCGCGCTCGGCGCTGAAGTCGTCCCTTTTTCGGCTGCGGATAAATGCTGCGGCTCCTACCAGGTTATCTGCGAAGAGGCAGGTGACAACGCCGCCGCGGCCAAGGTAATTAACGCTGCATCTGCAAGCGGCGCCGAAGCATTGGCAACCAGTTGCCCGCTCTGCGAGTTCAATCTTGGCAAACAGCAGGATGCGCTGATGGGGAAGGGGAAAATTTCTGCAAATGTACCCACTCTCTATTTTACCCAGCTTCTCGCCATGGCACTTGGAATCGATGCCGGAGAGTGCTGTCTCGAGCTGAACGATAAAAAAGCGGTTGAGCTGCTTGAGACGAAAAACCGTCTCACTGCCGCCTGAGTCCTTTGAAGACATTATTTTCATTTTAAGGGAGATTTAAAATATGTGTGATACCAAAGTTAAACAACCCGAAATTAAGATGGCTACAGGGGACCGGGCTATTTTGCCTGAGGGTGCGAAAACCATCCCCATCTTTGTCATGGGTAAGCAGTACCAGGTTCCGGAAACCCTTACTATTATGAAGGCCATGGAGTTTGCCGGATTCAAATTTCTGCGCGGAGCCGGCTGCCGTGGCGGCATCTGCGGCGCCTGCCCCACCGTCTACCGTATGGCTGGCGACTACAAGCTTCATTTCGGCCTCGCCTGCCAGACCGTAGTCGAACCCAACATGTACCTCGCTCAGATCCCCTTCTTTCCCGCCAACCGTGCCGATTTCAAGATAGAAGAGATGAGCGCCGCAGCCGATGCCATTCATGCCCTTTATCCGGAAGTTTTTCGCTGCGTCGCCTGTAATCTCTGCACCAAGGCCTGTCCGATGGATGTCAAGGTCATGGATTATATCTCTGCCATCAAACAAGGACAGATCGAAAAAGCCGCACGCATCTCCTTTGACTGCATCCAGTGCGGTCTCTGCTCCAGCCGCTGTATGGGCGAAATACCGCAATATCATGTTGCCCAGTTGGCCAGACGGATTTTCGGCCGCTATATTCAGCCGCAGGCGGAACACCTCAAAGTAAGGGCCGAAGAGATCAGATCCGGCAAATACGACAAGGCGCTCGATGATCTGTGTGCAATGGACAAGGAAGAGTTAGAGAAACGCTATGTCGCCAGGGAGCGTGAACCAGACATGGCCGAAGCCGGTTCCTGGATGCCTCAAGAAACTCAATATCTCTAGGAGGCCGGCCGAGAATGCCCTTTTCGCTCATCTCGGCGTTATTCCCAGAAAATCAATGCTCGCAATATCAAATATATGGCTGTGCTTGATTTCCTGAAAATGCCTTGATCTAAACGAAAATGCCTATTCTCAGACAACCTCCTAGGAAATAATCGACCAATTATCTGGAATGACGATACTCTTCAGTATGATGCCGCTGTTTGACTCGCGGTATGAGCGCGGCCGAAGAGTTATGAAATAAGGAGAACACCATGGGCTATACCCCCGAATTAAAAGAACTTATAAAAAGAGTTGAAGCAACTCGCCCGGATCGTGTGGCAATGGCGCGCCGCGGCGAGAATTATCCCGCACTCACCATGGCTGAACGTCATGAAGTATTGAGCAAATTCCATCCCGACTATCAGGAAGATGCCAAACAGGCGGTCAAGGTCGGTCCCAACAAGGGCGATGTTTTCCAGGAAACCGTGGCCCGTCTGCTGGAGTCCCGATCCGTTATCAGACCTGAAAAGGTGGACCTCAGTAAGGTCGATCAGGAGACCGACGTTCTCGTCATCGGCGGCGGCGGTGCCGGAACATCTGCTGCCATCATGGCTGCCGATGCCGGCTGCAAAGTCATTATCGCCAACAAACTCCGCCACGGTGATTCAAACACCATTATGGCTGAAGGCGGAATTCAGGGGGCAACTCACGAATGTGATTCGCCCTACTATCATTATCTTGACACCATCGGCGGCGGTCACTTTAGCAATCAGCGCGATCTAGTCGCCGCATTGGCCAAAGACGCTCCCCTTTCCATTGCCTGGCTCGAAAGCCTCGGTATGATGTTCAATAAATACGACGATGGCCGCACCGTCGTCCGTCATTTCGGTGGATCTTCGAGAAAACGGATGCATTCCGCTGGTGATATGACCGGTGCTGAAATCATGCGGGTTATTCGTGATGAAGCCCGTAATCGCAAAGACATGATAACGGTGCTGGAATTCAGTCCGGCAGTCGAGCTGCTGCTGGACAGCGAAGGAAAATGCGCCGGAGCCATCCTTTTCAATATGGAGACCAAAGAGTACTCTATAGTCAAGGCCAAAGCGGTAGTGCTGGCTACCGGAGGCTTCGGTCGTCTGCACGTCAAAGGCTTCGCCACCACCAATCATTATGGAGCGACCATGGACGGCGTGGTCATGGCTTACAGGGCGGGCGTCGGCAATAAATCGCTGCATTCAACCCAGTATCATCCCACCGGCGTTACTTTCCCGGAACAGAATGTCGGTTTACTGATTACCGAAAAAGTCCGCGGTCTCGGAGCTCATGTTCTCAATATCGACGGCGAGCAGTTCTGTTTTCCGCTGGAACCCCGCGATGTCGAGTCAGCCGAACTTATCCAGGAAGCCATGTTAAAAGGCAAAGGCATTATGACCCCCACCGGTCGCCTCGGCCTGTGGCTTGATTCGCCGATGATCGAGGAACTGCACGGCCCCGGTACTGTTCGCAAGGAACTGCCTGCTAAATTTATCCAGTTCGAGCGGCACGGCATTGACATCAGCAAAGAGCCCATGCTGGTATACCCGACCCTGCATTATCAGAACGGCGGTATCAATGTTGACGGAGACACCAATACCCAGGTTCCGGGACTGTTCGGTGCCGGCGAGGTCATTGGCGGCGTACATGGCGAAAATCGCCTGATGGGCAACAGCCTCCAGGATATTATTACCTTTGGCCGCCGCGCCGGCAAAAGTGCGGGAAAATATATCAACGGCGGTGTTGAGCTAAAGGATCTCTCCCTTGACCACGTGGTCAAATTCGAGAAGGAACTTGCTGAAGCGGGTATCGAAAATCCTATGGTCGCCCCGATCCTGCTGCCCGATTATTCAACCGACGAAGTAAGTGCCAATCGATGGCCGGAAGCAGTTACCAAAGCTGCATAGCCCTTTCCAGCGACAGACAGGGCCGGCTTCACCTGTGAATCCGGCCCTGCATGAAAGAGAGAAGAGGAGAAAAGAGGCAGCCCGTAGAGGCTGCCTTTTTCAATTGAGGTGGTCATTTTCCTTTACAGTATTCTGTTTTCCTCGTATCCAGCCCTTTCTGATATAATATTGCTGACCGCAATCGCTGTATTTATCACAGATATCTTCGTTGACCTTAAGAGGATAGTTTTTTGCCGTGCTTTTATCAACCCGGCAAACACCTGACATTTCATCCTGCAAACGATAATATCTGCAACTGAGACACATTTTCTTTGCTTGCCACATAATTTCACTTACTCTTAGATGTTAATAAAAACTGCTATGGTTCCAAATCATTGCCGAAACCCGCTCGGATGTCCGGAATGAGCACCTGGATAACTTCATTTCCTCAAGACAAAGCCGCACTTCTCGATATTGAGCAGGTCATCGACCAGACTATTGCCTGATGTGGTCAAATAATTACCGACAATAGCACCATTGGCACCGCTTGTAAAACTCCGATACTGATCATCTCCCAGCTCAGCCCGTCCGCCGGCAAGACGGACAACCGCATGAGGATTGATAAAACGAAAAACGGCTATAGAAGTGAGAACTGCCGAGAGCGACAGTGGCTCCAGGTTTTCAAAAGGCGTATTGGCAACAGGAGAGAGAACATTTATAGGAATAGACAGGATTCCAAGCTCCCTTAGCTCAAAGGCCAATTCCAGCCGATGTTCAAGATTTTCACCCATTCCGATGATTCCCCCGGAACATACTTCAAGCCCGGCTTCCTGGGCAATCCGTATGGTTTCGACCTTTTCTTCCCAGGTGTGGGTTGAACAGACGGAAGGAAAGAATCGTCTGCAGGTTTCCAGATTGCAGTGATATCTTTCGACTCCGAAAGATTTCAAGAGCCGGGCCTTCTCCGGGGTGAGCATGCCCATAGAGGCGCAGAACTGCAGCCGGGTAGTGTCGCCCAGCTTCCTGTAAATTTTGCCATATTCCTGAAGATCCTCCATGCTGACGGCTCTTCCGGCAGTTACCAGGGAGAACCTGCGTACATTATGTGCATCGTTATTCTTCCCCTGCAGCAGAGCTGAATCGCTGCCGATGACATCGTAGGTTTCAATATCGACATCATAATGCGTTGACTGCGCGCAGAAACGACAGTCTTCCGAACATTTTCCCGACTTGGCGTTTACGATGGAACAGGGGTCGAAAACATTACCATGCAGGTAGAGGCGGATATGGTCCGCCGCTTCGAAAAGCTCATCCGGATGTGCTGTGGTGGCAAGCTCATAGGCTAGATCATAATCTATATTTTCTCCATTTTTAATCTTTTCGATACATTTCTCAATAATCATTTCCATTCCTCACGTACTATCTGAATCACAAAACTTCAAGATATCGGTTTTTAATAATGATTCTTCTTTAGAGACATTAATAATTATGATTGATCTAAAAGTCATCGAAGTTACCGGATGATCTGAAAAAATCCATTGAGATTATGCAGCTTTTCACTCGCACAGGTAAACAGAGGGCAGAAAAAAGGCCGAAATCCAGTAAAATAAGATATCGGCCTCGTTAAACCAAAACGCTGGTGATATTCGGTTGTGAATCAGGTCAGTTTTTCCATGCAACTTTCAAGACTTTCGGGAGAATCGAACTGCAGAGAATTGACTTTCACACCCTTTGGTACGATTTTTCGCATCATTCCCTTGAGTACTGTTTTCGGCCCAACCTCAATAAAAGTATGTACTCCCGAATCCACCATTTTAAGGATAGTTTCATACCAGCGAACCCGAGATGCTATCTGGGTAGCCATGATTTCTTTAATCTTTGCGGTATTGAATTCTTCAGCGGAAGTCACATTAAAATAAATAGGCGTATGCGGACTTGAAAACTCTATATTTTCCATAAACCTGGCGAATTCAGGCACGGCATCGGCGACCAGCGGGCTATGATTGGCAACGCTGACATTGAGGGGAATGACCTTTGCCCCCGCCTCTTCCAGTTTTTTTGATACCTGATCGAGACCGGCAATATCTCCAGAGATGACGATCTGCTGTTCGGTGTTGTGATTAGCGGATGTCACCCTTGCAGCTTCAGGACAATTACCGATGTGGCCTTCAATTTCCTCGATATTCAAGCCGAGCACGGCACGCATACCACCGGGATTCTTCTGGCCCTCCCTCCACATTAAGGCGCCGCGTTCCGCGACCAGGCGAATGGTCGATTCGGTGGAAATGACTCCTGCCGCGTGAAGAGCGGAATATTCTCCCAGACTGTGCCCTGCAAAACAACCAATTTCAACTCCGGCAGGCAATGTCTTTTGCAGCATCCGCCAGCACATGAGATTGACTGCGGTAATGGCAGGCTGAAGGTATATGGCCCGGGTCAGCTCTTCCATAGGACCCTCAAAGCATAACTTGCCGATCGGAGCATCGCAGACTCTTTCGGTAATTTCCATGATCTCCCTGCAATCCGGAGATGCGTCGAGGAACTCGCGGCCCATGCCGAGATACTGTGAACCCTGGCCTGGAAAAAGAACAGCAATCTTCATTCATTTACCTCTTTATTTATTTCGTGTTTTCCGTCTCAATAAAACTGAATATCAAAAACAGCCCCACCCCGATGCAAATTGCAGAGTCAGCTATGTTGAATGCCGGCCAGTGAAATCGGGACCAGTAGATATCGATGAAATCTATAACGGCGCCGACCCGAATTCTATCGACAAGGTTCCCCAGGGCCCCACCTGCAATAAAAGCAAGACCGATGCTCTGCACAGGTGCATCTTTTCGTATGCGGTAGTAAAGCAGAGTCAAGCCGCCCAGCGCGATCACCCCCACCAATATAAAGAAGGGATGACGCCACCAGGAATCGACATCGGCCAGTATGCTGAAAGCTGCGCCGCGATTAGTGACATAGACCAGATTGAAAAATCCCGGAATAACCTCTATTGACTCATAAAGCGAAAGTCTGCTCGCCACCAGAATTTTTGTGAACTGATCGATGATCAGCGTCACTGCGATTATGATAAAATAATACACGTCAGCCTATTACTCTTATGGAATATGACAATCTCGTAAAAAGTCATCGAAGTTCCGGGATGGACTCTGGAAAAAGTTTG
>JADQBJ010000064.1:0-18402 GCA_016278675.1 Desulfobulbaceae bacterium
CATAGAGTCGTGTCTCTGGCTTAAGGTGTGTGCTTTATCCGATTTTCAGGGTAGTATCGAAGATTCAAGACTTCCAAGCATTATTGAATCAGTTGGCAATTCCCTTAAAACAGACAAATTGAAAAAAGAAAGCCGCCATGGATACGGGGTCGGACCACGCTAAGTTGCTGATTTAATATCGTAATGGCGATTGCTTGTCGGCGTAACTTGTTGATATTACTAGATAGCAATATCGATTTTGGGGCAAAAATGGCGACTTTAAGAGAATTCGGGTGCTCCAATGTCAATTCCAACATAAACATTCTGCGGTCGAGCCTCAGATCCACGTTAGGTGAAATTATGGCGACAGGAAGAAGCACAAAATTAACAGGCGCCACCGGAGAATTCTTGGTATCCGCTGAACTATGTCGAAGAGGGCTTATAGCTACGCCATTCTCTGGAAACGTTCCGCATTACGATATTATTGCTTCAGATGAGATTGGAGGGCATCTTGTAATTCAGGTGAAAGCGGAACGGGGTCGGGCCACGGTAACCTGCTGATTTAATAACTCATCGGGAACACCTGTGTTGCGTAAGTGGTTGATATTACAAGACCACAATGTCGTTTTTGGGGTGGAAATAGAAAAATAGATTACAAACATATTATGGCCAGAGCAAAAAGACATTACATTCCTGAACAAATATGGCATCTAACTCATCGATGTCATAAACGAGAATTTTTACTCAAACTAGTAAAAGATAAACGAAGATGGCTCCAGTGGCTATTTGAGGCAAAACAACGATACGGATTAGTCATATTAAATTTTGCTGTGACTTCAAATCATGTCCATTTACTTGTTTATGATGAAAAAGGAAGAGATGTAATACCATCATCAATCAACATCACTAACCCTCTTTGCTGGTCAATTTTAGGTTAGCACAACCATATTTTAGCCCGAAAATGAATTGTGCGTTCATGTAATATCAGCTACTTAAGTCATGTGAACGCTGAATTTCATTAGCATATCAAGTGATTATTGTGGCCCGACCCCGTTTGAGTTTAAGTCACCCCGTTTGAGTTAAGCCAGCTCCTTCTCCACTTTATGTCTAAAGGAATGTTTGTATGACCAAGGAAATTCTTACCCCTAGCATGGATTTACTAAAAGAACAGTACGTGCTAGTTCAAGCCTGGAAGAAAACAGTCTCTTATATCCGTTACCATAACTGGTTTGCTGATACCTTGGCTCTTGATCAAGCAGCAGTCAATCTACCACGTTTTCTCGCAAAATTAACTGAAAAACTCCAGAAGCCAGGACAATGGGAAAACCATCCTTTACGTATAATTCCAGCACCTAAAAGTCAGCAATGGCAGGTGCTTGCTTCAGGCAAGTGGGAGCCTTTGCACAAGGCTGAAACAGCAAAAAAAATTCGCCCACTTGCTCATGCAGTTTTAGAGGATCAGGTCGTAGCAACGGCAATACTGTTATGCCTTGCAGATAGGGTGGAGACTTTGCAAGGAGATCCTCGCCTGTCTATCGAAGACAAAAACAAACGTCACTTAATTAGTTCGTATGGGAATCGACTTTTTTGTGAGACTCATTTAGGTAACCTCCGGCATCGTTGGGGATCAACAAAGCTCTATCGTGGATTTTTTGAAGATTATCAAAAATACCTGGCTCGCCCTGAAGTTGTCGCAGACCAGTTGGTTTTGGGAAAAAAGAAGGTAGTTATTGTCCAGACGGATTTAAAAAGCTTCTATGACACGGTTACCCCAAGATTGTTGTCTCAAAAAGTTTCCAGTCTGCAGGTGAAGAAAGATGATTCTGATTTTTTCAAAATGGCTCATAAGATTCTTTGTTGGAGATGGGACGATAGGGATGAGAGGACAGTCTCATCTTACGCCAATCGAGTTGGATTGGAAGATTTTTCTCGAGTTGCCTTGCCTCAAGGATTAGTTTCTGCCGGATTCTTTTCGAATATCGTGCTTCTTGATTTTGATAGAATGATTCGCGCGGAAATAGGAAATACTTCCTTGCCTGGTGGTGTGCTACATGATATGTGCCGATACGTAGATGACATTAGGTTGGTTTTTGAGGTAGATGAAAGAGTTAATTTAGAAGAATTCAAAAATGAAGTTGTAGATTGGTTGCAGCAGATTTTGGACCACAAAACCTTCGGTCTCAAAGTGTCGCCTGAGAAAACCAAAGTTTTAGTATTTGGAGGTGATGAACGTGCATTGGTCCGGCAAGGACGGAAAATGCGAAAGATCCAGAATGATATATCAGGAGGGTTTGATGCTGTCAAGGGGGGAGAAATACTAGATGCGGTTCGAGCATTAGTTAGAACCCAAGAGCGCTACTCAACCAAAAGAGACAAAGGCAACTGGAGTCTCATTCCCTTTCCTGATGTAGGAGATGAAACTGTTACTCGTTTCTCTGCCACCCGTTATCGCTCTACTTTTCGTTCCTTAAGGCCACTCTTGGAAAGTCAAGAAGAGGTTAATGCTGAATCAGACAATCAGGAAAGTGAATGGAAGACCTTGCAAAGAACACAAGCAGATCTCGACGAAGATGCAAAGACATTTGCGCTGGGACTTATTGAAAACTGGGTAGAGGATCCATCTAATGTACGCTTATTGCGTATTGGTTTGGATCTTTGGCCAGATGTCGAGGTTCTGAAGAAGGTCCTTGGGATATTACGTTTATATACTGCCAAGGGAGTTAGAAGAAAACCATCTAGTCGCGTTGCCTGGTATTGCTTGTCGGAAGTATTTCGCGCAGGGGCAACCGAAACGGGTTTTGTCGATGATGATGAACGACTCCCTAAAAATGTAGATATTATGGCTTATCGTGCATTCTTGCGGAAGGAAGCTGTTAGCCTTATGGATCATCCCCCTTTACCTTGGTATTTGAAGCAGCAGATTTTCCTCTTTCTCTCAACGAGAAGTCTTGACAAGATACCAATTGCCAGGAGAAAAACACCAGAGATACTGCATTATATAAAATTACTTGGGTATTTAAGAGGAAACCATGATGGCCTAAATGATCTAGAATATGCGACATTCGCAATTTTATCGCGTCGCTCTTTCCTTAATAAGGATATGGCGATCACGTTGGCGAATTCCACGATTTCTGCCACCAGAGCTAAGTTGATAGCGGAGCTTGATCCTGCAATGGGAATTGAGATCATCAATAGAAATTCTAAATTAACCAAATCCATCCCTTTGGAAATTCAAAGAGATCTCTGTCTTAAGAACGATGAAACTATTCCAAGCGGATGGTCTTCGCTTGCGGATCACGTTTTAGCTGGCTCAGAAATGCTTAGAAATGAATTATCTTTACTTGATTTTGCTGAAAAATTTCTTGTTTCCATAAAGGGAGAACAAAAAAATGTGGTGGTAATTTCCCCCAATGACGTTTTGATCCAAATAAAAAATAATAAGATTAAAAAATTGAGAATAATTTCAACAAAACGGCGAGTTTCAACGAACACACTTTTCAGCCCACCGGATTGGGCGTCGATAGAAGATAGATGGAAGTTTCACCTGGGCTTCCTAATGCGATTTATTTTGATAGCTCAAGTTGATTTCACACAAACTATTCAAGGACCTTCATGGAAGGAAGGGATGTCAATTTATAGAAATGCTTCAAGTCATTGGCACCAAAGGCTCTACGCCTTTTATAGCGGCCATTCTGCGTTTGGATCTGATTGGCTACCAATATCTGATTGGGTTGAGCATTTTCTTTATGCATTGCTCGCTTGGCCTGGTTGTGCCACACCAAGCTTCTCTGGTTGGATGAAAAAAGGAGTTGATGTAACTCTCCTCCACATAAAGAAAAGAATCACTTTCCTATCTAAGAAGCAAGGAAGGCTGTCGGACACTTTGATTTTGCCAATATCTTCTTCCTGGCCATCTAGAAAATCAACAAAAAATCGTCCCTTACGTGCATGCGTAGTTCAAACAGTGATTCCAGCTCCCCATGATTTTGAAAAACATAAGACTGACTTGTCTCTATCCAAAAAAGCTATTAGGCGTGAACATCGTAACCATCTGTCAGCAGCGCTTGCTGCTGTAGAAAAGATGCTTTACCTGAGGAAAACACATAATGGCAGTGATGGGCAGCTTGATCTACTTGTTTTCCCAGAATTGTCGGTTCACCCAGATGATGTTAAGACACACCTAGAACCTTTTGCCCGTCTTAACAAAACAATAATTTTGGCGGGACTAACGTATGAGGAAGTATTCAAAGGAAAACCATTGGTTAATTCAGCTCTCTGGGTAATTCCAGTTTGGTCTGCGGAGAAAGGTCTTGAGATTCTCCGTCGACGACAAGGAAAAAAACACCTTGCCGGAGTTGAACATAAATTGAATGATCCAAATCCGCTGGTACAAGGGTTTCGGCCGTGCCAGTGGCTTATTGGTTATGAATGGAACAAGCATAGGCAGGAGCCACCTCTTTGGATCACAGCATCCATTTGCTACGATGCCACAGACCTGAGGTTAGCCGCCGATTTGAGAGGTCAGTCTGACCTATTCATTGTTCCTGCATTAAATCCAGATATTACCACATTCGATCAGATGGCACTTGCTCTTCACTATCATATGTACCAAATGGTTATTGTAGCCAATAATGGCACCTATGGCGGTAGTAGTGCTTATGCACCCTATCGGAAGCCCTATAAAAGACAGATTTTCCATCTTCACGGGCAGCCACAGGCGTCAATAGCCTTCTTGGAAATTGAAAACATAGGAGAATATTTGAATCGTTTGCATGAAAAGAGAAAACACTCATTGTTTGGAAAAAAAGAAGTATCTACGCAAGAATCATTACTAAACTGGAAAAGTCCACCCGCAGGTTTGACTACAGAGTAGAACTTGCAACATTAAAGATTTGAATAAAAGTGGTGTAATTGAAATAAAAGGAACGGGGTCGGGAAGGAGTTCAGGGGACATGATACTTACTTCCAACCAAAACATTCTGCGGTCGAGCCGCAGATGTTCACGTTCACACGACATTACATGGATTCGAGAAGATCAATAAAATGACCAAGGAGACCGTCCCTCTTACACCAAGGGACGAGTGCCAATTTCAAGAAGAGACTTGCCTCAATGGAAATTATAATGTACAATTGATCTATTTATGGATAGTTTATTAACCATTGAGGCTGGAAAAGATGGTAAAAAAAAGAGTGATAATCTCACCTACACTGGAAGATATTCTACAGACGGTCGGAGAAAACATCAAACTTGCACGCTTACGCCGCAGAATTACTGCAACCATGCTGGCAGAGCGTGCAGGTGTTACTCGTGTAACTTTAAGAAAGGTTGAGAATGGTGAAAGCAGTGTCACAATGGCTATTTATGCCAATGTTCTTTTTTGTCTCGGCCTTGAAAAGGATTTATTACGGCTTGCCGGAGACGATCCCTTGGGGCGGCGCTTACAAGATGCTGAATTGACTCGCACAACTGAGCGTGTCGCTAAGAGGAAGAAGTAATGGCTGTAAAACGACATATAAAAGGCCCGGCAAGAAAATCTATTCAAGTTTGCGCTCATTGGCAGGGGTTAGAAAATCCTATTTTGATGGGAACACTTTATGCCGCCCCTTCAAGAGGAAAAGAGGTCTTTTCCTTTGAGTACGATCCTGCTTGGCTCAAGTCTTGGTATGCACAGGTTCTTGACCCTGGTTTAATGCTATTCTCAGGCCCACAATATGCTCGCGATGGGCATGATAATTTTGGGTTGTTTCTGGACTCTTCTCCAGATCGCTGGGGCCGTGTTTTAATGCAACGCCGAGAGGCTCAACAAGCGAGAGCAGAAGAACGAAATGTGCGCCCGCTTCTTGAATCAGACTATTTACTTGGCGTTTATGATGGACATCGAATGGGAGCTTTACGCTTTCGCCTGGGCGATGATGAGCCGTTTTTGGATAATCAAGAAGATATGGCTGCACCGCCATGGACAAAATTACGGGATTTGGAATATGCCAGCTTGCAGTTAGAGCGGGATGATGCTGAAAGCGACAAGGACTACATGAAGTGGCTGAAAATGCTTATTGCCCCTGGAGGGTCACTTGGTGGGGCACGCCCCAAAGCTAGTGTATTAGACGGAAATAGTCATCCATGGATTGCCAAATTCCCTTCTAGCCGCGATGAAATCAACGTTGGTAAATGGGAATACCTTGTTTATCAATTGGCGAGAAAAGTAGGTATTGTAATTGCACATTCCGATATCCGACATTTCTCGGGAGAATATGATACCTTCCTCACAATGCGATTTGATCGGACAGAAAAAGGTGAGCGCCTGCACTTTGCCTCAGCTATGACGCTTCTTGGCAGAAAAGATGGCGATGGCGGGGATACAGGTGTCAGCTATCTGGATCTTGCAGATTTTCTTGTCCGCAATGGTGCACAAGCCAATGACGATTTGGAACAGCTTTGGCGGCGGGTCGTCTTTTATGTTTGCGTATCCAATACTGACGACCATTTGCGAAATCATGGCTTTATGCTGACAGATAGAGGATGGGCACTCTCACCTGCTTATGATATCAACCCTGTTGCAACTGGTGGCGGATTGGCTCTTAATATCTCAAAAGAAGATAACAGCCAGGACCTTGATCTTGTATTAAGTATTGCCCCTTATTTCCGTGTAAGCAAGGATCGTGCAAATGGGATCATACAGGAAATAACTACTGTTGTACGATCCTGGCCGAACATGGCAAAAAGACTAAGTATCCCGTCTCGTGAATTAAGCGTAATGAAAAGCGCTTTCCGAGTGGCGGATGAAGTAAATAATTTCATTGGCGAGTGTGATTAGTGGGGGCACAAATCATCCAGCGCGGTGCTGACCTCGTCCAGCCCCTTGTCTGTCGCCTTTGAAGGCGAGTTCAGGGGACATGATACTTAATTCCAACCAAAACATTCTGCGATTCCTCTGTGCAATAGTGCAATAGGAGTATCATAGTCAACCTATGGGGGAGATTATATGGCATTGCTCAACCCATCATTCAAGCGATATGCCTCTAATAAAAATCTTCTGAAAGCATGGAATTGGTAGCTTGCAAAGTGTATCACCTGGTGCTATAGTAAATTCATGAAAGGCCTTATGACGAAACATTTTGCGAAATGGGCAGCAAAGCAAAATATTCCGGAAAATGAATTGCATAAAGCGTTGGAGGAAATCCGCTCCGGCAAATTCGAAGCAAACTTAGGCGGTCATATTTACAAAAAGCGAATCCGGTTTGAAGGCAAAGGGAAAAGTGGCAGCGGAAGAACAATTGTTTGCTACAAAAAAGGCGATAAAGTGATATACGTCCATGGCTTTGCGAAAAACGAAAAATTAAATCTATCAAAAAAAAGAGCTTATCGCGTTTAAAGAATTTGCAAAAGTCCTCCTTGAGCTATCTGACGAGAAAATCCAAATAGCCTTACAGACCGGAGATTTTATAGAGGTGAAACCATGAGAAAATCAATCGCAAAATCAATCACGAGCACCATTAAAGATTTGAATAAAAGTGGTGTGGTTGACGAAATCACAATGAGAAACATTGAAAATCTATGTATCCCGGATGTTCATGAATACACTCCGGAACAAATCATTTCTATAAGAAAAAAGTTTCGGCTTAGCCAGGCAGCGTTAGCTTCAATCTTTAACATTAGCCCTTCAACAGTCCAGAAATGGGAGCAAGGGAATAAAAAGCCGACTGGAGCTTCCCAAAAATTATTAGACATTATTGAACGGAAGGGGTTGCAAGGCCTTGTCTAAGCAATGAAAAACAGGGCATATCAAGCCAATTCAGGCGACGGGAAAGAGCGCGGCGGTGCTTACGTGACAGAGTCAGGGGGGCAAGTCTTTGCTTGACTCATTGGCATATCACAAGTAAGGACTTGATCCTTCATGCTTTATGGTGATTGGCAATGAGCAATGAGGGCAGGATGAATCACATTCTGAAATGTCATGAGATCGTCAAGACTGATTTTGTGCGAGGTGAGAATTGCTATCTCTATGACAGTCAGGGAAAACGGTATGTCGATTTGGAATCGGGCATCTGGTCTTCTGTTCTCGGCCATTGTCATCCACGCATCAATCACGTCATACGAGCGCAAATAGAAAAGGTCCTTCATCTCGGCACGCGCTATCCCCATATCCTATCGGAAGAGAGTGACTGAAACAACAAATCTTCAAGGAGGCTGGCTGTACCATGAGCAAGTGGATCAAGAAAACGGGCTACGACACCAGTCGCTTTAATCCTTCCAAAAAGAAAACTCCAACGACATTTCCGCGCTCAATCCAATTTTCTTCGCCCAGCGTGGCGATTACTTCTTTGGCAACGGCACAACGCCATCCATCCCGACGATATCAAGGAGGCTTAAAGCGGGCCTGATCCTCTGTCAGGAGAGTACCATAACGATTACGTATGTCCAGAAATTTGTCAGGAAGGGCGGGTGCAACTTTCTCACTTGCGATTTGTGATTGGGATGGGCCAAAAAGGTAATTGGAGGCACGATGCTGTAGTTTGTCTATTAAGAAGGGAAGGAGGCACGAAGCCATTAGAAAAGCAGCAGTACAAAGAATCTATAAACAACCACCTGAATAATCCCTGCCTTTTATTCCAGTGACATCAGATAAGATCGAAGATTTTGCGGGCTGTTGGTGAGGCCGAGCTTGCGGCGCAGGCTTTTTCTGTGAAAATCGACGCCACTGACGGAAAGATTCAGCACATCGGCAATTTCCTTGCTTGATCTGCCACCCCGCACCATATTGGCAACCTCTATTTCCTGGGGAGTGAGCATTACCTTGAGGCCGGCTAAAGTGCGCAGAAAAGGTTCGGTTATTTCCCGGAGATTACTCTCCACCACTTCGGCAAGAGTACGTTGCTTTTCCGTCAGTTTACCCTGAAGCAGTCTCTCCACATAGGGCAGGACCAATCGGTCGACATTGGTATAGATGGTTCCTTCGATGCGGGTTTTGTCTTCATCTCGCTGACGGAGAAGCACCTTCAAGGCGATATTGGTCTCTTCCAGTCTTTCCCGCTGGCGGAGCAGTTCCACCTCCTTACGCTTTAGTTCTTCCTGCACCATCATGACGGGAGTAATGTCCTCATGGGTAACAATAACCCTCTGAACTTCCTCATCCTTGTAAGGGACCACGCGGACGACGAACCAATGTTTTTCATCAGGGCTGTGACAGGGATATTGATGAAAAAACTCCTGGAGTTCTCCACGTATAACTTTTTCGATTCCCCTGACGACACTCCCTGCATCATCCGGATCATTACTATCTCCACCCCGGCAGACGGAATAATAATTGATGCCGACGCAGTCCCAACCCTCTTTCATGCCGTTGGCCCGGGCATACTCCTGCCATGCCTCGTTGGTTTCAAGGATAACACCCTGCTCGTTCAAAATAGCCACATGGGCCGAAAGTGAGTTTACCACCACCTGATAGAGGTCCGCGTCCCCCATAGTTGCCTCTCCGTTTAAGAATTCTTTCATTTTGATTATCCTTTCTCTGCTGCTCTGTCAAGAAGATGGATGGAAAAGGAGATTTGCGCTGCCAGATACATGGCGAGAGGCCAGAAAACCGCCCAGACCACGGCGAGCACCGCAAGTGAGAGGGATGGAGTATGCGGAAATTCGGCGCCGCCGAGTTTTACTCCCCCCCAATAGGCCAATGGCCCACCCAGTCCCCCAAAGAAAATATTGATCAGGTGCCTGCCCTGCATCCAGCGCAGACTGTGCAGAGGCAGGGTGGCAAGGCCGGCCCAGATGACGACCAACCAAAAGGGGATGGGCCATGAGGATGCCGCAAATGCCAGAATACCAAATTCCTGCATTGCAGTGTCGATAAGAACCCCGGCTGCTATAAAAAGGACGATCATCTTCGCATCGGCAGCCCGTCTGTCACTGAGCATCAGATGCAGGGCAAGAAGCACAAGGCCTCCCAGTGCTCCGAAGTTTCCGTAAAGTACACACAAAAACCAGATAGCCTGATAGAAGACAATATTAAGATAAATATTCATTCAATTTCACCTCGGCCTCGCAGCAGGGCGATCAGCAACAATATGGACAACGCTGATGGACCGTTCCAGGAATCCGCCCTCGCAATAACAGAGATAGAAATTCCACAGCCGCCTGAATCGTTCATCATATCCCAGTTCCTCGAGTCGGCCGGCTGCCTGATTAAATCGTTCGCGCCATAGGGCGAGGGTGCGGGCATAATCACCGCCAAAATCTTCCAGGTGGCGCACCACCATATCGGTGGTGCTTGTCAGTATATTCTGTATCCTGGTGTTGGAGGGCAGACAGCCTCCCTGAAATATATGCTGTTGGATAAAATCGACATTTGCTGCATAATTTTCATATTTCTGATCGCGGATGGTTATAGCCTGAAGCAACATCCTGCCGTCCTCTTTTAACAATTCCCCGCATTTCCGGAAGAATTCCGGAAGATATGCATGTCCCACCGCTTCGATCATCTCAATTGCAACCACTTTGTCATATTTGCCCTGCAGATCCCGATAATCCTGCCGCAGCACAGTGATCCGTTCCTGAAGACCCGCAGCCTCAACTCGTTTTACCGCCTCCTGATATTGAGCTTCAGAGAGAGTAGTAGTGGTAACCCGGCAGCCATATTTTTGTGCCGCGTAAATGGCAAATCCTCCCCAGCCGGTACCAATTTCCATAACATGATCGTTTGCCTGCAGTCCAAGCCTGGTGCAGATCAGCTCCAGTTTATACTGAGTTGCTTCTTCAAGGCTGCTGTCCGGTCGAGGAAAAACCGCAGAGGAATACATCATGGTCGGATCAAGAAAGGCGGCATACATTTCGTTGCCCAAATCATAATGGGAGAGAATATTCTTTTTTGCACCCTGCCGACTGTTTTTGTTAAGTAAATGGCGCAGGATCCTGAAAGGTCGGAGCAGCCAGGCAAAACCTTTTTCCATGCCGTCGAGAACATCCATATTCGCAACCATAATTCTTATCAGAGCCGTTAAGTCATCGGTATCCCACAGTCTTTCAATATATCCCTCACCGGCTCCAATGGAACCGCCCAGTAAAACCCTGGGGTAGATTGCCTGCGAATGGATATAGACATGCGCAACAAGCTCACTCTCCCTGTTGCCGAAGGCAATTATTTCACCGGAGTCGTGCAGAACGAGACGGCCGTGGCGCAACCCGCTGAGCATCTTATGGATCAATCGCCTGGCAAAGCCAAAAGAAAATGGTCTGACTTGGTTCTCTGCCTGATATAATGTAGTTATTTCATTGGGGTTCATAATTCCTCCCTGGCATAACCTAAGTAGGGAACGCCCTTGATATAAAGTTTGGCGGCCTGCCAGTAAATTCCGGCAACGATGGAGCCGGTCATCACTGGTTTTTTCATGATCAAGCCGGCAATTCGACCAGTATTAAGGGGTATCCTGTTGAGCCGCAAGCGGGCCTCAAAGATTTCTCCCCGCCGGTCATTTACCTTCAGTTCCACCGCAAGATTCTCACCTGGAGGTTGAATATACCAGCTATAATGTTGGTCCATATGGTTGAAGGGTGATACATGAAAGGCTTTTTTATGGTTCGGCCTCAGTTTCCCTCCTGAGACAAGGTGAGCATATTGATGCCTCTTATTCCATGGAATGTTTGAAACTTCGGCCATAAAATGGCTCAATTCTCCGGTCTTATCAAAACCATAATAGAAGTTGACCGGGCTGAAATAAAGCCCCATGGTCCGGAGATTCAGAAGGCCACAGATCCTGCCGGTCACGCCTGCTCCGGTTAATTCCGCCATCCTCTCTTTGATGCAATCGGCCAGGGGCCTGTTTGGATCACCATAATAGTCAGGACGATAAAACCTGGCGAAGGCCCACCTTCTTGGAGAAAACCAGGGCTGCATGGATGGCAGTTGAGAGACTTCATCAAGATCGAGATACCACATGAAAAAGGGATAACTGAACATGTGAGATTGAGGAATATATCTGCGGTGGCTGATGCGGCCCACATATATTGCCGAATTCATGATTTCCCCTCCACCATGCGGCAGACCCTCAGGGCACTGTTAACCCCGTCTTCGTGAAAACCGTTGTGCCAGTAGGCGCCACAAAAATGAAGAGATGCCGCACCGCTTACCGATTGCCATTTTTTCTGGGCCATTACGGCATCTGTGGTATAGACGGGATGGCTGTAATGAAAACGCGCCAGCACATGTTCGTCGGCTATGTCCTGATTGAGGCTCACCAGATAGGTGTGGTTGCTGTCAAGACGCTGCAGAATGTTCATGTTGTAAGTGAGCGTCGCCTGATGCAGAGCGCTGTCAATCACGCGATAATTCCAGCCTGCCCAGGCCCGCCGGGCCTTCGGCAGATGGCTGGTATCGGTGTGCAGAATAACCGAATTATCACTGCAGGTAAAAGCCGACAGCACCTCCAGTTCCTTATGACTCGGTTCCCTGATAAGAGCCAGAGCCTGGTCACCATGACAGGCAAAGATGACCTCATCAAAAACCTCTGTTCCCAAAGCTGTTTCAACCTCAACTGATTCCTGTAGCCGCCGCACGCCGATAACCGGTGTGTTGAGGCGAATATTTCTGCGAAAACGTCTGGTTAATGGCTCAATATAGCTGCTGGATCCGCCTCGTATGGTATACCATTGCGGTCGATTGGTGAAATCCAGCAAACCATGGTTATCGAAGAATTTAAAAAAGAAAGAGAGAGGGAATTCGTAGCAGCCTGCAAATCCCATTGACCAGATTGCAGAAACCATGGGAATGATGTAGTTTTCACGGAAATGTTGGCTATATTTTCTGCGGTTGAGAAACTCACCCAAAAGAGTGGAATTATCATCATACGCCTCGCGAACTTCCTGATTAAAACGCACCACATCACGCAGCAGACGCCAGAAAGCCGGGCGAACCATGTTCCCTGGTTGAGCAAAAAGCCCCGTAAGGCTGCCGCCGTTATATTCAAGAGCAAGGGCATCATTGCGCACCGAAAAACTCATCTCGGTTTTTTGTGAGGAAACGCCGATTTCCTCCATCATTTTGGTAAAATTCGGATAGGTGCGATCATTGAAGACGATAAATCCAGTATCTATTTTGACTTTTTCACCATCCTTTTCCACCTCGACGGTATGGGTATGGCCTCCGATGTAATCTTCTGATTCAAATATCGTCACATTATGATTGCGGCTGAGATGGTAGGCGCAGGTCAGGCCTGAAATGCCCGTCCCCACAATGGCAATTTTTTTTCCGTTCATTCGGTCACCATCCTTTTTGCCATGGCCAGCCAGAGTCGGCGGGGCAGCAGCGACAGAAACTTGAGCGACAGGGTAAATATTTTGGGAAAATGAATCTCCAGATGCCTTTTTGAAATCCCTCGGCGAATAGACTCACAGGCCTGTTCAATGCTTATCCGCATCGGCATGGGAAAGTCATTGCGGTCAGTCAGCGGAGTCTTCACAAAACCTGGAGAAACAAGGCTCACACTGATATTTTCCCGAGCCAGATCTATCCTCAAGGTCTCCAGCAAATAGGCAACAGCCGCTTTTGAGGCGCCATAGGCTTCCGCTCTTGGCAGCGGTACATAGGAGGCCGACGAACCCACTCCGACAAGATGTGGATCAGTGCCGCGGCGCAGGAGAGGGAGTACGCCTTCTATTGATATTGCAAGAGATTCTACATTGGAACGCATAACGCGGCTGATCAGGGCGCTGTCGAAATCGGGCATGTCGATATACTCGCAGGTTCCGGCATTAAGAATTGCCAGATCGAGACTATCCAGTCCTGCAAACCAGTCAAGAGCCGTCTGCCGGTCGGTAAGATCAACCCTTCCCGTATGCAGACCCTTTTCAGCCAGCTCGGCAAGTGCCTGTTCATTGCGCCCAACCGCCCAGACCTCGTGTCCCAGACTCTGATAATCTATGGCCAGCTGCCTGCCGATGCCCGAAGTTGCTCCCGTTACCAGAATTTTCATTGCCCCAGCCTCTTTTTTATAGAAAGTATGACCCTGCCGATGATCGGCAGGTTTTCATACAACATTTCACCCAGATCAAAATAATCTCGATGCAACTTTACTTTTTGGTTTGTATCAAACTCAAGTCTGCTGACCCCTTGAACGGACACAAGCCGGCCTCTTCGCAATCGTGAGTGATGCATATTCATACGCCACTGAACATAGGCGACTTCGTTTTGCTGCTGGTGATCGAAAAAATCAAATTTTATGGAATCGAGGCCGGAATAGAGTTTCTCGAAATAGTCCCTGAGCTGTGTCAATCCGTTTAGAGTGTGAGCAGGATCAATAAAAACGATGTTGTCACTATAGATCTCAGCGAGTGTATCGAGATTGTTCCTGTTTAAATGTTGATAGACTTCAAAAAACCTTTCCATGAAACTTCTCCCTAATTTTGACCAAGCAGCCTGTTTCTTAAGCCGTCGCTCAATGGATCTTTTGGACCAAGCCATATGCCGAAATAGACCTCGGCAAATTCTTCGGAAACAATCCCAACCTGTGGTAAGCCGTTGCGAGAGAGGATTGTTTCTTTTGCTGCAGAATCATAACAGAGGGTATAGTTGTCTCCTTTTTTGACCTTGCTGTAGCTCCTGTGTAGTTTATCTATCTCAGCCTCCACACGAGACAGCTTGTCCTCATCATGCTGCCGTCGAAGAATGGTGTCTGCCGCGCGAATAAAATCTTCAGCCGAGACCTCGACTTCATAATCGAGCCTGAGACAACGCGAGGTGGCCGGGCTCAGAATTTCTTCCAGGCCATCTTTACTGCGGACATAAAGTGCTGCGTCATACACGGTTATGAAACCGAGATATTTAGCTTTCCCGGTACCAACAAGTTCCATGTCGTCCGGAATGGCCATCACGGTTTTCGGCAAGAGTATCGCCATCAGTAATAGAGCTGCAATCATGATCCTTCTCCTCACCTGTCTCCTTTACGGAAGACCATGGTCACGTCTCCAACTTTCAGGCCGAATTTGCTCATCTCGGTTCGGTTAATAACGACCTCATCGGGCTGAAGGAACATCCAGTCATCCAATGCCACCTTCCATGTTTTGCCGTCTACTTCCACCTGCAGGGTATAGACCCACTGCAAAGCATTTCCGGCGCTTTTTCCAACAGCATCACCAACCACATCATCGGCCCTGCCAATGAATTCACCGTCGGGAGTTCGACTGATTGTCCAGGTACGGTTGGATTGTTCCCCATCGCTCCAGTCAAAATCTTCCTTGAGAAGAAGCCTTCCCTGATCATCAACCGTCCCTTCGATATCCACCACAAATTGTCTTGTCACCATCCCCTTACGGTCCTGCACTATTCCCCAGCCTCTGGTTTCTCCTTGGAAATAGGTAAATAGATCAAATTCCGGGTGCTTCCCCTGATACATGCTCACATCAGCAGCGGAGCAACCGCTCAATGCCATTGCCAGAATTACAACTAAAATTTTCATACATCCTCCAGGGTCTATGTGATAGTCAACCTTCCATGGCCATACCCTAAGGACTTCAGAGGGGAAAACAATAGTTGTAAAAAGACAGTATAGTGATAGTAATAACTACCATACGGAGGATAGGGACAATGAAGTCACACAGAAAAACAAGTAGTTGGCAAGATTGGCGTCTTGTTGTCAGGGGGAAAAAGCTGAAATCTAGAGATTAGCAGAGACGCTTCTCCAATGATAGTCTTCCAGCCCGGAAATGTTTGATATTCACTGTATGATTAATGATGCTGCAATAATCCACATGGTAGCCCATACCAAAGTATCGAGAATCCGCCAGGATATTTGTTTCCTGAATACTGGTGCAAGCATCTGCCCGCCAAGGCTCAGGCAGATAAACCACAGTGTTGAAGCAGAGATAGCTCCAGCCCAAAACAGTAAGAGATTATTCCCATAAAATTGGCTGCTGATGCTGCCAAGCAGGATGACCGTATCCAAATAGAAATGAGGGTTGAGCAGGGTAACGGCTAATGTCGTCAAAATGGCAGAGCCCAGAGAAAGAACGGCTCGATCACTCGTGTCAAGGCTCCCGCCCCGTATGGCAGAACGGAGAGAGCTACAGCCATAGACAAAAAGAAATCCAGCGCCGCCCCAGGCCACCCACTGCGAAAGAGATGGGCTGGCGGACAATGCTCCGCCTACGCCTGCAATTCCCGCGGTGATGAAGACCGCGTCACAAAAAATGCAAATCAAGGCGATAATCACGTGATGATTCCGCCGAACTCCCTGAGATAAAACAAAGGCATTCTGGGCGCCTATGGCCACAATCAGCACCCCGCTTGCCCCAAATCCCTGTAAAAAAGGTGTGATCATGATTCTGTCTCCTCAAATTTGATGAGTCGTAAAAAAACCGATTTGCTCTCTGCGTCATTCCGGACTCGATCCGGAAATCCGGTTTTTTAAAATAGTTATGGATTCCGGATCAAGTCCGGGATGACGGTTACGAAATATTTGAAATCTTTACGGCCTTGTAAAAATAGATAAAGTGGTTTAAAAAGTAAAATTAATTAATTTCATATATGATTAGAAATTCTAATAAAGATCATTATGCTCGACTACAAACTTATCGAAGCACTGGCATTGGTAGCTCAGGATGGAGGTTTTGACAAAGCCGCCAATACTCTCCATATCACCCAATCCGCGGTATCCCAAAGAGTGAAACTGCTTGAGGAGCAGATGGGCCAGATTCTACTGGCACGCACCACACCCCCTCGTCCAACCTCGGCAGGCCGAAATCTTTTAAAACATTATCTCCAGGTCAAGCGGCTTGAGGATGATCTTTGCGAGGAAATGAATGAACATGTCGACAAAGAGTATACATCGATACCGGTAGCTCTTAATGCCGATAGCCTGGCGACCTGGTTTCTTGATGCGATTCAATCCTTTGTCTTAGCGGAAGGCATTTTGTTGGATATCCGGGTCGATGATCAGGAGCAGACTCATTGGATGCTTAAAAATGGCGAGGTCGTAGGATGTATCAGCACCAGGGAAAACCCCTTGCAGGGTTGTAAAACCGATTATTTAGGACGCATGAATTACCATATGCTGGCCGCTCCCCAATTTGCCAAAAAATGGTTTCCAAATGGACTTACCATTGCTGAAGCGTATCGAGCACCCGCTATAGTTTTTAATCGCAAAGATGAGTTGCACCATAAACTTTTTAAGCTGGTGCTGGGAGAAGTACCTGAAAGCCTCCCTGTCAACTATATACCATCCGCCGAGAAATTCGTGGATGTCATTGACAGGGGAATTGGATATGGCATGCTGCCCTTTCAACAATCCGAGCCTTTTATCCGAACAGGCCGATTGGTGGATCTGGCCCCTGATTACGTCGTTCCGGTAAAACTCTATTGGCATTGCTGGAATTTAAAATCAAAGCCGCTTATAAGATTTACTCAGCAATTGATTTTCCGAGCAAAAACGTTGTTGGACAAATAGGCCTTGATATCAATAAGCCCGGCCTGATGCCTTGATCCTTGTCCTCACAAATAATATCAGGGGAGGCATTCTTTTGGAGATTGAGAATTTCCGGATAGCTGTGAGACGATGGTTCTGGCGCATGACGATTATTTTGACTAACGTCGAATAGGCAGGTGCTTGATCTTCAGGAGGGGGCGGGGGGATTATTATTCGAGGACAGACCGCGGCTTTTTTGAAACAAAAAGAATATCGATAATCTTGAACATCTCTAACCAGCTGAGGATAAGAGGTGTTCATCGGTATTGTCTTGCTGAAGAACAGAGTACTAGATTTTCCTGAGCATACGTACAAAACCTGTTTATCTCCTTTTGCAATTTACCTTCAGTGTTTCTCCAACCTAGCGGCATCTATCGCCATCAAGGTGATGGTGCTTTTGGAGACCATTTTTTCATGAGTATCCCGGATATCAAATACAGTTGATTGGGCTACTATAATTTGTCTTCCGTGACTTATGACCTCTGATTTGCACTTTAACGCATGACCGTAGGCTGGTTTTAAGAAATTGATTTTAAACTCGATGGTCAATATTCGGATATCATCGGAAACAAGAGTGTATGCAGCATATCCGGCGGTATGATCGGACATGGTCGCAATTACACCGGCGTGAATGAAATTATCCTGGGTTTTGTGGTTTTCCCCAATTGTAAGGCTGGATTCAAAAAGTCCTTTGTCTATTTTTGATGCCTCAAATCCACAGAACTTAACAAACCCCCTCCGATAATCTTTTTCAAGAAACTCTATCCTTTCCTTCGTCAGTTCTGTTTCCATAAATAACCTTCATTGAAAAAATTAGTTCCCGATAAGATGCATAGATCAGCTCATGACTCACATTTATGTGATTGATCTTTAGAAGGAATTTTTACTTCATTTGAAACCGGGCTGAAATATTAAAATATTACCTGATTACCCCTAATCCTCAGCTCAAGGTCGGGACTGCTCTTTTCACGGGTC
>JADQBJ010000014.1:0-296247 GCA_016278675.1 Desulfobulbaceae bacterium
CCGCTTTGAGCGGTCCATAATTTAAAGCCACCGGTTTTACCGGTGGATACTTACTTTTTTCATCCCTAAGACATCTTCTTGCAAAAAAATACCCACCTCTCAAGAAATGAAGCTCGGAAACTCAATAACGTTGGTCGGCATAGGCCAGCCAGCCGCCGGCTCCAACCAGATCCCTGTCAAAATGATTAAGTTCAAATTTGCAGGTCACCGAATCACAGGCGGCGTCGGATGAATCCGCCCGCAGTGTTTCCCCTTCCAGATCGACCTGAATGACAACCTTGCCGGTCATGGCAAGAATTCTGTCTATATCCTTTTTGGGCAGCTCGATGGCAAGAATACCGCAGTTGAACATATTCTGCCGGAATATGCGGGCAAAACTTTCAGCAATAATTACGTTGATATTGTTGACTTCAAAAACCCAGACGGCGTGTTCGCGTGAAGAACCGCAGCCAAAATTTGCCCGGGTGACAATGACCTTCGCCTCATTCATCTGCTGTGATCGATCGTCAAAAGCCTGACCGTCTAACAGAAGATCCTCAAGAAGATGAGGACCTAAGGCTGTTTTGGTGATTTCCGTGAGGTATTTTGCTGGTATTATCTCATCAGTATTTATATCGTCTCTGTCCAGAAAAAGAGCTGGACCGCCAAATGTCTTCATATGTATTCCTCGTTAATCAAGATGATCTTGTCAAAAATCATCGAAGTTGCCGGGATGGAATCTGCGATAAGCACCCGTACGGGCATAAACTCCGACTTCAAGAAAGTTTGATCTACATCGATGTGGATCAAGCTTTTTTTTCTATTCTATCAATCAAGTAAGGTGCGGGGGTCGGTGATCCTGCCGGTTACAGCTGCGGCAGCCGCGGAATAGGGACTCAGCAGGTGTACCATGCCGCCTTTGCCCATACGTCCGTTAAAGTTACGATTGGTGGTAGAAGCACAAACCTCTCCTTCGGCCAATACACCTGAACTCATGCCGAGACAGGCACCGCATGTCGGGTTGAGAACACAGAAACCGGCGTCCATAAAAATCTTTATCAGACCTTCATCGAGAGCCATGCTGTAAATATGTGGGGTGGCCGGAGTCACTATTCCCCGGACACCGGGGGCAAGAGATCTGCCTTTCAGTATTTGAGCGGCTTCGCGCAGATCTTCAATGCGCCCGTTGGTGCAGGAACCGATATAGACCTGATCGACGGCTGTATCTTCGATCGATTCTATATCCACCACCTGATCCGGTTTAAATTGGACGGTCATCTGGGGAACCAGGGTGCTGACATCAATATGTATAGTATCCTCAAAGACGGCATCTTCGTCTGAATGCCATTTAAGGAAGTCTTCGGTGGCAGCCTCAAGAGAGATGTATTCATTCTTGATGGAGGGCCAGAGATATTCTGCCGTAATTCTGTCAGGCATGCAGATTCCGCTGGTAGCACCAGCCTCAACAGCCATATTACAGAGTGTCATCCGTTGCGACATATTGAAAGCATCGACAACCGGTCCCACAAACTCGATTACCTTGTCCGTGCCGCCGTTTACAGAAATCTTTTTGATTATGGCCAGAATGACATCCTTTGCCGAGACTCCTTGCCGAAGTTCGCCTGTTAGGTAGATTCTGAGGGTTTTCGGTTTCCTGAAAGAACAGACGCCCTTGTAGATGCCAACTTCCAGATCGGTCGTGCCGACGCCTGCGGCGAATGCTCCGAAAGCGCCATGCGTACAAGTATGGGAATCTCCCATAATGGCAGTGTAGCCCGGACGTATGAATCCTTTCTCGGGGAACAATGCATGGCAGACTCCATTGGCCCCAATATCAAAAAAATCTTTAATATTATGCCGTTTTGCCCAATCACGCAGGATTTTTCCCTGGGTAGCGGTCTTGGAATCCTTTGCAGGTGTCACATGGTCGATTACAGCCTTGATCTTATTCGGATCAAAGACTGAATCCATACCTTTTTCGACAAGATCCATAATGGCGATGGGTGTGGTAATTTCATGGCACATCACCACATCAAGATCGAGAACCATATTTTCCGGGGTGGGATTGTCACGGAGATGGGCCTCGAATATTTTTTGTGCAATGGTTTTTCCCATTCGTTAACTCCAGTAGTTTCATTAGCTATTAACCAACACCTTGAATGTATATAAAAATGTTGCCCGAAATTGATGAATTACCTCTCTGCGCTCAGCAGAATATTGAGCCAAGCGAGTCAGTAAGGGCTGACAATTTACCCGATTAATGGTATTATTGCCATTATATAATCAACCTTAAAAAACAGGATATTTGGCAATATAGCCAGAGTGTCTATCTCCCAATCAGGTTAAATACGCATGAGAAAAACTACTACATTTCCGAAGATTTTATTCTTCTTCTCCATAATCTCTTTCTTTTTTCATGGCACTCAAATCTCTTTTGGTGCACATGGCTTATCGATAGACGATACTTTAAAATACGAGAAAGATTTTAAACACTTCGAGTATACATCTGCAGAGGCCCGCAAGGGTGGACGGCTCATTCTTCACAGTATAGGGGGGTTTGATAAAATGAACCCGTACACACTTAAAGGGATCGCTCCCTTTGGTCTTGAAGAACTGGTCTTTGAGCCTCTTGCGGTCTCGAGCCTTGACGAACCATTTGCTAAATACGGTCTCATTGCCGAAGATATCGAGGTGGCTGAGGATAAACTTTCCATGACATTGGTGCTCGATGAGGACGCCGCCTTCTCAGATGGGAGTGAAGTTACCGCTGAAGATGTTCTCTTTTCATTAAATATTATGAAAAGCAACAAAGTTCACCCCCTTTATGCAGATTATTATTTTGATATCAAAGGTGCTGAAATACTGAATAAACATACCATAAAGTTCATATTCAGCCAGAAAAACAGAGAATTGCCACTGATCGCTCTGTCAATACCCATTTTTTCCAAGGCCTTTTATTCGGAACATGAGTTCGGTCAGGAAGATTTACGTGTTCCGCCTCTGGGTACTGGTCCCTATACCGTGGAAAAGATCGCTCAGGGAAAGACCATCGTCTACAAAAGAAACCCCAACTACTGGGCAAAGGAGAAGAGTGTACGTCGAGGGATGTACAATTTTGATACTATTACCATAAAGTACTACAAAGATCAGACCGTATCGGTGGAGGCATTTAAGGCAGGTGAATTTGACGTGCTTTTTGTGAATATTGCCAAACAGTGGGCCCGCGATATGACCGGACCGAAATTTGAAAACGGCACCATCGTGAAAAAACTGTTTCCCCACATGAATAATGCCGGGATGCAGGGGCTGGTCATGAACCTGAGAAATCCTCTTTTTGCCGATGTTCGGGTCCGGGAAGCATTATCTCTTGCCTTCGATTTTGAGTGGACCAACAGATCGCTTTTTTACAATCAGTACACCAGAAGTGATTCCTTTTTCAGTAATTCCTATCTTGCCGCAAGGGATAAACCGCAGGGGCTTGAACTGCAATACCTGAAGGAGTTTGAAGACGAACTCCCCGAACGAGTTTTCACGACTCCCCTGCAGCCGCCGGTTAACGAAGAGGAGGGCGACCGTCGCGAGAATTTGCTGCGAGCCAAAGCCTTGCTCAATGAAGCTGGCTGGCAGGTGGAGAATGGGGTTCTGGTCAACGACAAGGGGCAGCCGTTTGAGTTTGAGATTCTCTTGGTTTCGCCCAGTTTCAGCCGGGTAATGGCGCCCTATGTAAAAAATCTCTCCAGGCTTGGAATCAGGGCAGATTACAGGGTCCTGGATCAGGCTCTGTATACTGAAAGGGTACAGAATTTCGACTTTGATATGATCGTTAGTGTTTTCAGCCAGTCCCAATCCCCTGGAAATGAACAGAAGAACTACTGGCATTCTGAAGCTGCCGACAAGCCAGGATCAGGTAATATTGCAGGAATACATTCTCCTGCCGTTGACGCCCTGGTCGAAAAAATCATCTACGCAACAACCCAGGATGAACTGACAGCAGCTACCAAGGCTCTTGACAGAGTACTATGGTACGGTTTTTACGTCGTTCCCAACTGGCATGTGAGCGGGCACAGACTGGCCTATTACGATAAATTTAAACACCCACGGACTTTGCCGAAATATTATAACTATTTCCAACTGCTGATGACATGGTGGGCCAAATAAAGTAGTGTTATTATAACTGAGTAGTTTTTCATTTTACTAACCTTCTAATTTTCTTAAATTATTGTTCTATTGAAGTATTTCGGTCTTTTTTCCTTGACTAGGAGTTTTGAATTTTGATAACCTTCTATTGGGTTAGGCATTTCGCAGCTGTTCGGGGAAAAGGGATGCCAAGGTTTAAGGTTGACAGAAATACTGTCGTTCAATGGAGGGTTTTGAGTATGTTAGATCGTGTTAAGGGAAAGGTGAAGTGGTTTAACGCAAGCAAAGGGTATGGCTTTCTTGAGAGACCAAATGGGGAGGCCGATGTTTTCGTGCACTTCAGCGCCATTCAGGGCGAAGGCTTTCGCAGCCTGGAGGAAGGGGAAAACGTTGAGTTTTCCGTAGCCAAAACCGATAAAGGGCTGCAGGCTGAAAATGTCGCTAAAATGATGTAGCCGCCTCTTCATCATCATGCCTAAAAGCCCGCCGTTCTCTGTACCGGCGGGCTTTTTTTATTTTCCGATTCAGCTGTAAATCGACCAAATCATCAAGCCCGATCGCACTGGCCCGAACTTTTCAGGGAAGAATCATTTCTTAGAAATGATTACCGTTATTAATGATTTTTTACACAAGTATGGAATATTTTCCAAGGCACAAGGTGCAGCCATAAACGAAAAAAAACTTTTCACCCTTCGGGCGAGCCTGCCAGGCTCGTGAAATATCCGGGCTGGCTATTTTTTATTCCTTTCATTTCCGCTCAATTTCTGGTAGTCGTTCTCACCCTTGATAAAATTCTGGAATACACCCTTCAGATGCATATGTGGATTCGTAAAGCGCGATCCTACGTCGTTGTAGACCTGAAAATGCGATTCGCCGAACCACATGTACTGCAAAATCGCCGTTTCAGTGACTACGTCCGGTATATCGCGCCTTCTCGAAGTGAGTTTATGCCCGTACAGGTGCTTATCGCAGTGACCATCTCGGCAAATTCATGACTTTTTTACGAGATCATACATGAAAACCATTAAACTTAGACTGGAATCAGAAACAGAAACCAGGAAATTCGGTATCGGTCTCGGAAAACTCGCCGGCCAAGGGGATGTTATCTGTCTGGACGGCGAGCTGGGTTCCGGAAAAACGACCTTGACTCAAGCTATTGCCTTGGGTATGGGCATTGACAAAAATTGCTATGTGACCAGTCCTTCCTTCAATATATTCCACGAATATCCCGGCAATATACCACTCTATCATATGGACTTCTACAGACTGACGAATAGTGATGATGTCGGGGAAATGGGACTTGATGAATATTTTTACAGATCAGGTGTAACGGTGATTGAATGGGCCGGCAGAGCCTTGGATATTCTACCGCAGGGCAGATTATCAATCTTTCTCACCGGCAGTGGTCAGAATGCAAGAGTTGCTGTCTGTACATACCCCGAAGCCTTATGGCAGGAAAGAGTTACTGTATTACTGAAAACTGTCTCAAGGTCACAATGATGGACGTTTTTGTTGCCCGTCAGCCAATATTCGACAGAAAAAAAATACTCTTTGGATACGAACTTCTCTTCCGGGAAGGAAATTCCAATGTCTTTCCCGACATAGATGGAGATACAGCGACAACCAGCCTGCTGTCTTCTTCGTTTTTCACGGTCGGAATAGACAGAATAGCCGCAGGTAAGCCAGCTTTTATTAATTTCACAGAAGATTTGATCAAAGAAGGAACGCCGCACCTCTTTCCTCAAGATAAACTGGTGGTTGAAATACTGGAAAGCGTCTCACCGGATCAAGAGACCATACAGGCCTGCAGGGAGTTGAAGGAGCAGGGATATATGCTGGCCCTTGATGATTTCGTCTATTCCGGATCATTCGATGAGCTGCTCGAGCTTGTCGATATCGTAAAGATCGATTTTCGCCTGACCTCAAGAGAAACTATCGAAACTATGATCACCTCGCTGTTATCCAGAGGCTGTAAAATCCTTGCGGAAAAGATAGAGACATACGAAGAGTTTAACGCTGCAGTCTCTCTCGGGTTCCAATATTTTCAGGGATATTTCTTTTCCAGACCGGAGATCCTCAAAAACAAAGAACTCTCTGCATCTCAGTTGACAATGCTGCAGCTGCTGGCCCAGCTCAATTCTGCGGAATTCGATATATCCACACTGGAAGAACTGGTCATTCAGGATGTTTCCATATCCTATAAGCTGGTGAACTATCTCAACTCTGCTCACTTCAGTCGGCTGCAGCCGATATCATCGATCAAACAGGCTATAAGCTTTCTCGGAGAGAAAAATTTCAAGCTTTTCGTAAATCTCATCGTCACCAGCAAACTTGCTGAAAACAAGCCTCTTGAGCTTATCCGCCTCTCTATCGTCCGTGCCCGTTTCCTTGAACTGGTCGGCATTGAAACCGGTAGAGACAGCAGTGAGATGTTCCTGTTGGGGTTGTTCTCCCTCATTGACGCAATGCTCGATAAGAATATGGAAGAGATTTTCAGCAAGCTTCCTCTATCATGGAATATCCAGTCGGCCCTTCTGCACCGGCAGGGTGAGCTGTTCTTTTTTCTGCGCCTTCTCGAAAGTTATGAAACCGGCAATTGGGTAGCTTTTAAATATGCCCATAAAAAAGCTGCAATTGATAGTGGAAAAGTAGTAGAATTTTACCTCGAATCTCTCAGGTGGGCCGAATCATTCAACCAGGAATGATTTTTATCTCCATCTGAATGCAAAAGAGAGCAGTAAGCATCATGCTCAGCGTCTGTTCTCATAAATTTATTACATCTTTTATATTATGAAAAAGCAAAAAGTTACATTTTCGGACTGTCTCAAGACCTTTACTATAGATCAGGATAAGGCAATTTCGCCGGAAGAAACGGTTAAGCGTTTCTATGCTAAACTGGAAAAACCAAATATCAAAATCCTGAGTGAAGTGAAGCGGATCGATAACGGCAGACTTGATATCCCGGTTTACTTTAGCGTGTGCGGGGAAGATGCGGCTAATATAATCGGTACCAAAAAACAGATGGGCAAAGGGGCCTCCCCTATGCAGGCCAAGGCATCCGCCTGTATGGAACTTGCCGAACGTTTTTCCTTCTTCTCCTTTAAGAACTCTGCCGCCAACTTCATCACAGGGGACTATGCTGCTATGCGTTCTCAGGGATATCCGGTGATGGAGCTTCATTACCTCCTGCAGTCTGTCCATGATGAAAAAACCGACGAGGCAACCCTGGAAAGACTTCTTGCCGAAATTCCCATGCAGTGGACCTGGGCCACCAATATTACCAGGAACGAAGAGGTTCTGATTCCATTCTCCTGGTTCTATGCGATCAATGAATTTAACGGTCCTTCGGCCGGCAATACATACGAAGAAGCGGCTCTGCAGGGAATCAGTGAGATCGTTGAACGACATGTCTGTTCGGTAATTACCCACAACCAAATGGCGACACCGACTATAGATCCAGCATCTGTGCAAGATCCAGTCGCGCGAAAGCTCATTGATACATTCGAAGAAAATGGAATTCAGCTTTATCTTAATGATTTTTCACTGGATACCGGAATCTGCACGGTAGGAGCTCTTGCTGTTGATCCTGCGACATTTCCCGAGAAGAGTGAAATCGTTTACACAGCCGGTACAACTCCTGATGCAGAGAAGGCAATAATCAGGGCGATAACCGAGGTGGCCCAGCTTGCCGGTGATTTCAACTCCAATTCAAATTACGTTGCCTCGGGCCTTCCCAAACCACTTTCGCTTGCCGAAGTTGAATATGTGACCAATCCGGGCCTGCACACGACTGTTTCCCGGATGAACGATCTCTCTCACAATAATATCAAGGTTGAGGTTGAAAACTGTACAGCCGCCCTTGAGAAAATCGGAATGGACATTTTCATGATTGATGTGGCTCATGAAGATCTTGAAATTCCAGCTCTCTATACCATCATTCCCGGAGCCCATTTTCGTGAGCGCTCGATGATCCGTTCAGTGGGGTTATTTGCCGCCAAGCTGGTGGTCGAACTTGTTGACAATCCAGGTGAAATTGAAGAAAAGCTTGACCGGATGAGCGAAGTGTCGCCGGATACCTACTATATTGAATTTTATCGAGGCCGAAATCTGTTTAACCTTGAGCTCTATGAAGAAGCGCTGCCGCATTTTGAGAAATCTTTGTTGCTTGATCCGGAAAAAGAGGATCTGCCATATATCTATTCCTATCAAGGCAACTGTCTCTCCAAGATAGGTCAATATGATGATGCCATTGCCGCTCTTCTCAAGGGATGCCATGAAGATGATGAACGCCCCGATCTGTATAATCTTCTCGGGGTATGTTTCTTTAAAAAAGAACTGCACGAGAAAGCCATTGAGTGCTTCAAACGCGCTGTCGATTTAAATCCGACCTCGGCAATGGACTATGCAAATCTCGGGGTAAATTACGCCAAATTAGGAAAAGACAATGAGGCTGTGCAATTCTTCACCCTGGCACTGACCTTGGATCCCTCCCTGGATTTTGCACAGGACTATCTTGATAGGCTCCTTGCGGAAAAGCAAAAATGAGAAAGTAAGGGAAATGCATAGCATCGACATTTCCCTTACTTACGGTACATCAATCAAGGTAAATTCTTATGAGCTGGAAGTCTATCTTCCAGTTATTGACCTGTTCAAACTCCTTTCCTGAAATCACTTGATAATTTGTGGAGTTATCTTTAATATCACGATATTTTAACTTAAATAATCCTAATTACCACTAATCCTTAGCTCAAGGTCGGGGCTGCTTTTTTCGCGTCTGCAGCCCGGACGGCCGCAGCGAAGCTCCCATGGACGGGTTTATGGCGTCCCGCTGAGTTTCAGGGGTAATCATATAATTAGTATACAATCGAAAATTTTTAGATTATCCGAGGCAAGAGACTTCATGAAAAAGATTTTTCTACTGCGGCATGGCTCGACAACACTTATTGACAGATATGTAGGTGTTTCCGATGTAGAATTATCAGAAAATGGAAGAGAAGAGATTCTCGCTCAAGCGTCATATGTTGCCCAGCATTCCTTTCCGATAATTTTCTGCAGCCCCTTGAGAAGATGCCGACAAACCAGAGAGGCTTTGGGGCTTCATCGGGATGTAATTTACGATGAACGAATAGCTGAGATAAATTTCGGAAAATGGGAGGGGAAAACTTTTTCTGAAATTGCCTGCTCATCGCCCGATCTGGTAGAGGAATGGCGTTGTGCCGGCAGCTCATTTTGTTTTCCCGGAGGGGAAAAGCTAGCTGATTTTTATGAGCGCATCAATGATTTTGCCTCTTCGGTTCACGCCGCGGAAGCCGGGAAAATTCTCATCATTTCCCATGGCGGGGTAATTCGACACCTGATTTGCCGTTTCCTGAATTTATCTTTTGACTCGTATTTATACTTCAAGGTTGAATGCGGAAAATTTACCATACTTGATCTGCATAGCGATGGCGGAATTTTGACAGGATTAAACAATGGAGTGATACGTGTCTGATATTATACTTGTTACCGGTGGATCAAGAAGCGGCAAAAGCCTCTATGCCCAGCAACGGGCCGAAGCAATAGAGGGTCAGAGGATGTTTATCGCCACCTGCCCCAAAATCGATCCGGAGATGGATGATCGGA
This sequence comes from Desulfobulbaceae bacterium, assembly GCA_016278675.1. Taxonomy (GTDB): domain Bacteria; phylum Desulfobacterota; class Desulfobulbia; order Desulfobulbales; family Desulfocapsaceae; genus Desulfopila_A. Next base: position 9,739 of record JADQBJ010000014.1, read on the forward strand.
TAACAAAACATAAGCGGGACAGACGGGGAAAAGGATGGTTTACCATTGAAGAAGAGGTGGAGATCACTACTGTACTGCGGTCTCATCGTGATGTTGATGTTATTCTTGTCGATTGCCTGACGTTATGGGTCAACAACCTTATATACAAGGATCGTGATACATGCCGGAGCATCGACGAAGCCCGGATGTCCCTTCTCTGTGAAGAAATGCTAAGAGTAGGCAGGAGCCATCCCGCCACTATTATTTTTGTTACAAACGAAATCGGATCAGGTATTGTGCCGGAGTCTCCCGCGACCAGACTCTACCGGGATCTTGTCGGCAGATGCAATCAAAACATCGCCCGAGGCGCCGATGAAGTGGTACTGATCTGTTGCGGTATTCCACTCACATTGAAAAAAAACTAAATACAGGATTGATGTTTTCATGAGCACACTGGAAAAAACTCTCAAGAGGATCTTCCCTCAGGACAGCAGTAGTCGGGAGGAGGCAAAAAACAGACTCGATCAACTCGCCATACCGTATTGGGCGCTCGGAGATCTCATGGATCTTGCCATTGAAATAGCCGGGATGACGCGTACGATCAAACCGGCCGTTAAGCGAAAGGCAGTTGTGACCATGGCCGGGGATCATGGTGTAACCGTTGAGGGCATCAGCAAGTTTCCCAGTGAGGTCACACCTCAGATGGTTGCCAATTTTGTCAATGGAGGGGCAGGAATTAATGCACTTGCCCGCCAGGCTGGCGCGGACATCTTTGTGGTCGATATGGGCGTAAACGCCGACCTCAACAATTTGGCAAATTCCGGAAAGATTATCAATAAAAAAGTTGGCTTAGGGACTGATAACATTGCCCGAGGTCCTGCCATGAGCCATGCCATGGCCAGACGCGCAATCGAATCCGGAATCGAGATAGCCGATGAACTTTCGAAAAGCTACGATATATTCGGCACCGGAGATATGGGGATCGGTAACACCACTCCTTCTACAGCCATTGCCGCGGTGTTCACCAAAAAAGATGTGGCCGAACTGACGGGCAGGGGGACCGGTCTCGATGACCAACAGCTTCTCCACAAGATAAAAATAGTAGAGAAGGCCATCGCGATCAACAATCCCAACGCCGCAAAGGGGTTGGATGTTCTGGCCAAAATAGGTGGTTTTGAAATTGGCGGGATTGCCGGATTGATCCTGGGGGCGGCCGCTAACTCCAAACCTGTCATTGTCGATGGATTTATCTCTACAGCCGGGGCGATGATTGCATCATCCATCGAACCCTTTGTCAGGGACTACCTGATTTTTTCCCATAAGTCAGTGGAACCGGGACATAAAGCCATGCAGACTTACCTTGGCTGCAACAAACCGCTTCTTGATCTTAATCTGCGGCTGGGAGAAGGAACAGGTGGTGCATTGGCCATGAACCTGGTTGAGGCTGCGGTTGCGATCTTGACGGAAGTTTCCACCTTTGAAGAAGCTGCAGTGGCAAATGCCGACAAGTAGGAATCATTGAGTCTCTCGATTATGAAGAGCAATCTGATCTGTTTTTTAACCGCACTGCGCTTTCTCACCATCCTGCCGCTGCCCTGGTACGCCGACAGGGATAGCGAATATTTCGCCAAATGCGGTAATTATTTTGCCCTGGTCGGCTTGCTCATAGGTATTGGCGGAGTTATTCTCACTTCATTGCTGGCCCAATTTTTACCGCCGCCGCTTTTTTCCTGTGTAATTATCCTTTACCTTGCAATTATTTCAGGATTTCTCCATCTCGATGGTCTTGCCGATACGGCTGATGGCTTTCTCAGCGCCCGACCAAAAGAAAAGATTCTGGTTATCATGCATGACAGCAGAAGCGGGGCGATGGGAGTTATCGCCCTGGTGCTGCTGCTGCTCTTTAAATTTGCCGCTCTGCTCTCTATCCCCACTGAAAGTGTCGCTGCTGCAGTTCTTTTCATGCCGCTTGCGGGAAGATGTGCGCTGGTAATTTCCATGGCATATCTCCCCTGTGCACGAGAGGGTGGACTGGGCAGGCTGTTCTCTATCACGAAGAACCTGCTTACTCCGGCATTGGCAATTTTGGTCGTCCTTGTTACCGGTGTGTTCAGCGATTTTCTTTTCGCGGTTCTGACTCTGGCTGCGCTTCTTTCTACCGTTTTTCTGTTTGGAATGTGGTGCAGAAAAGTATTGGGTGGAACGACCGGTGATACGCTTGGAGCTGTCTGCGAACTCACAGAAACAGCTGTAGCTATGTTTTTTGCTATATATCTCAACCTTTAATTGAGCATCAAATGGGAAAGAATGACACCGTCACCCGGAATAACGGACATGGCGGCAATATCCATCTATTGTCACGGCAGGCATCGGGAAAGAATCCGATTATTGATTTCAGTGCAAATATAAACCCCAAGGGACCACCGGCCTGGCTGCGCGCCACCATTAGCAAAGAACTTTCCGGTATCATACATTATCCCGATCCTGACTGTTATACCTTTATTGAAGCAGTTGCCGACTTTCACCGGATAAGCAAAGACAGCATTATCGCGGCCAATGGTACCACCGAACTGCTCTATGCCTTGCCTGGGGTTTTGCCGTGCCGCAGGGCGGTTATCCCGGTTCCTTCCTATATCGATTACCAGAAGGTGATGGAACTGAATGGCCTGGAAATCCTACAATTTCCCCTGTCACCGGAAAACAACTTTCAGCTCGAAACCAATGCTCTTGCAGAGATCATTCAGCCCGACGATATTGTAATCATCGGCTCCCCCAATAATCCGACCGCCGGTCTGGTCGAGCCTGCGGCAATAGCCAGGCTGGCCGAAAAATTTCCTCATTCCTGGTTTCTCATTGATGAAGCTTTTTTGGATTTTGTTCCAGGGAGTACGTCCGTTGCCGGTATATCGACAAACATCATTACCTTGAACTCCCTTACTAAATTTTATGCCATTCCGGGACTGCGTCTCGGCTTCGGCGGTTTCCCCGTATCCATCGCAGAGAAACTCAGGCAGGTGCTGCCTCCATGGACGGTCAATTCACTTGCCCAGGCGGTTGGAGCAAAACTCTTTGCCGATATCGACTACCGCGAGAAAACTTTAAATTATCTGCAGGGTGTTCAAACAGAGTTGTTCGATACACTTTCGACTTTCAGAAAAATTACGGTATTTCCCTCGGAGGTCAATTATTTCCTGGTAAGGATCGAGACGGAAAGCAACGTCCGGATTCTAGCTAAGCACCTGTTGCAATACCACAATATTGCTATACGAGATTGCAGCAACTATGCAGGTTTAAGTGATAAATACTTTCGCATTGCCGTAAAGACTCCTGAAGAGAACGCTCAACTCATAAATGGTTTAGAGGTGTTTTTTGGGAAGGGCAAAAAGGGCCGAAAAAAAAGAACCCATCGCTCCTCCCTGATGATCCAGGGGACTTCTTCAAATGCCGGCAAATCAGTACTGGTCGCTGCTCTGTGCAGAATTCTCATTCAGGATGGAGTACGTGTCGCCCCTTTCAAGGCACAGAATATGTCGCTCAATTCTTTTGTGACATATGATGGCCTGGAGATGGGACGTGCCCAGGTAGTACAGGCTCAGGCCGCCAGGCTGGATCCCGATGTGCGCATGAACCCGGTTCTGCTCAAGCCGAACTCGGACATCGGCAGCCAGATTATTGTTCATGGAAAACCGGTCGGCAATATGAGCGTCTCTCAATATGTAGCATATAAAAAAGAGGCAGGAAGTGCGGCCTGCAGGAGTTATGATGAACTCGCTTCAGAATTCGACGCCGTCATCCTCGAGGGTGCCGGGTCTCCCGGCGAGGTAAATTTAAAGCATCATGACATTGTCAATATGCAGATGGCGCATTATGCCCAGGCTCCGGTTTTGCTGGTTGGTGATATTGACAGAGGAGGAGTTTACGCTTCGTTTGTCGGCACCATGGAGGTTCTGGAAGAGTGGGAGAGACAACTGATAGCCGGATTTCTGGTGAATCGTTTTCGTGGAGATGCCTCTCTGCTTGAAAGCGCTCACCGTTATCTGCTCGACCATACAGGTAAACCGGTTCTGGGTACCATACCATACATCAGAGAATTGAATATTCCCGAAGAGGACTCGGTTTCTTTCAAGGAAGGAAAGCTGCAGAAAATGCGGCCGCAGGGCGAATATGTCGAGATAGCTTTAATAAATCTGCCTCATATATCAAATTTTACCGACATCGAACCATTTCTGGAAGAGCCTGATATTTTTCTTAACATCATCAACTCGAAAGACGATCTCGGTGAGCCTCTGGCTATCATATTGCCGGGATCAAAAAACGTAATGGGGGATATCGAATATCTTCACTCGACCGGGCTGGCGGAGGAGATTAAAAAGAGAGCCGCACAGGGCTGCGAGATTGTAGGAATCTGCGGAGGCTATCAGATATTAGGGAAATGTGTTGAAGACCCGCATTCAATTGAATCAGATAATGAGACCAGACAGGGCCTCGGTCTCCTTGATATTACAACTTCCCTTGCCGCCGAAAAGACACTTGTACGCCGCAGAGGAAAACACATCCTTACGGGAATCGAGGTTCATGGATATGAAATTCACCATGGTATTTCAACCGGTTCGGTAATCCCTCTGCTTCGCTTCGACGATCAATCGATTTGTGGAAACCAGCATAGTGAACGACCTATTTGGGGCGCTTATCTTCATGGCGTTTTTGATTCCGATCTCTTCAGGCGCTGGTTTATTGATAACTTACGAAGCAAAGCCGGATTATCAAGGTTGGAGCAAATCGTTGCTCCTTATAATCTGGAAGATGCCTTTGATAATCTGGCCAAAGTAGTGCGCAGCTCTATTGATATGGACAGCGTTTACCGTCTATTGGATCTCTGAGATTTGCCCGAACATACATTTTTCCATTCATATTTATGACTTTTGAAATTCTTTTTATTATAGCGCTTCTGCTGGACGGTATTCTCGGCGATCCCAGATGGTATCCGCATCCGGTCAGAATCATAGCAGCACTGGCGCAATCCCTGGAAAAAATGTTGCGCAGGATTATTGCCGATGAAAGGTCGGCAGGTCTGGCCGTTACCTTTTTAACTCTGCTCGTCGCACTGTCGATGGTGACCTTTCTTCTTTATTTTGCTGGCGTATATTCAATCCTGCTTCAGGCCGTATTTGCCGTTCTTATTATGTATTCTCTTATAGCGGTGAAGGATCTGCTGGTTCACAGCCAGGCGGTCTATGCCTCACTCTCCCCTGTGGAAAATCTAGAGGATGCCAGAAATGCAGTGGGTCGTATCGTCGGCAGGGATACTGAATACCTGCAGAATGAAGAAGTGTGCAGGGCGTGCATCGAGACGGTCGCGGAAAATATGGTTGATGGAATAACCGCGCCTCTTTTCTGGGCCATTGTTTTCTCTCTGTTCGCCGCCTTCACACCCCTGAGTGAAATTGCAATGGCCGCGATAGGTATGACCATGTATAAGACGATCAACACCATGGATTCCATGTTCGGGTATAAGAACGAGATATATCTCCATTTTGGCTGGGCGCCCGCTCGGCTTGACGATGTAGCTAACTTCATACCGGCACGCCTCAGTGGGCTGGCCGTTATCCTGACCTCATTTCTGATGGGGTATGACGGAAAAAACAGCTGCAGAATTTATTTTCGCGACCGGCACAATCATTCCAGTCCGAATGCCGGCCATACCGAAGCCGCACTTGCCGGCGCCCTCGGTTTTCAATTCGGCGGTCCCTTAAGCTATTTTGGTGAGATAGTGATAAAACCATTCATCGGCGACGCCACAGAAAGAATTTTGCCGCATCACATTATCGAGGCGAACAGGATTATTTTGACTGCGTCATTTGTATGTATTTTTTTTCTTCTGCTCGGTAGAAATATTTGCATTTGGGCAACGATGGTTTTATGATGCGCGGCATATTTTGGCTTCAAAAATGAAAGATTGTCTCTCGCGTCGTTCTTTTGATCTACTGTAAACTTAGTACCTTGCAAGAAAACAATTTGTTTAAAGGTCCTTGCCCTCAATGGGATATTGTTAAGAGTCCAGTTCAGCTGGGTTAGATAATATTTTGAACTAATCCACAAGCATTGAATTATTTGTCCATAACGATACAATTATATAAGCGTTTTAATCTGCCTGAAAGATTTCCATAATGATTTTCCACTCATCCTGTTTTTCTAATTTTTCTTGAACATGATTATATTATTTCGCATACTTATAGTCATCTGTATTTGCATGTACAGTCCCTCTGTATTTGCTGAGGATGATGAGAATTTTTCTGAAAAAACCAAAAATGATTTACAGGAAGAAGGTCTTGATGTGAGAAAAATTGATAAAGAACTGGTCGACCAGCTGTCTACAGAAGAGCAGGAGTGGTATAACAAGTTTCAAAACGGTCTTATGTTCTTTTCCGGCTGGAAAGAAATTTCTGAAGAGATTCTTACCTGTCTTCCCATGGAAGAAAGGCCGGAGGCACAACGTCTACTAGAGACACTGGGCATACGTATCGGAACGGAATGGTCGAAGGACAATACTGAAAGAAAAATAGATACCGACCAACTCCAGACCTGGGGCGACAAATTACGCGAGGCGCGTCAAAGTGGGGCGCAGCAGCTCGCGGATAGGGTAAAAAAAATCACCATCGAAGTAAATGATATTCTCGGCCCGGGTCTCAATGAAAATATCGCCTCGGACTCCCCATAAGAACTCCTTAACCTGATACTCCATTTTTCCTGTTATTAAGCTTGACTTCCAAGTGGCCGGATGCTAGAGATTTTCCGGTCATGCACAATTTTTTTTTGATTTCACTTCGGAGGGAAGAATTATGGAACGAACATTTGCAATTATAAAGCCCGATGCTTTCCGTGCCGGCAACGCCGGAAAAATATTGGCACGCATCTATGAGGAAGGTTTTATTGTAAGGGGATTAAAAAAACTCTATCTAAGTAAGGTCGAGGCTGAGGGATTTTACTATGTGCACAAGGATAGACCGTTTTTTGCCGAACTTACCGATTTCATGAGCAGCGGACCATGTGTGGTCATGGTTCTTGAAGCGGATGGCGCTATAGCGAAATGGCGGAAACTGATGGGGGCAACTAACCCGGACGACGCAGAGGAAGGCACTCTGCGGCGACAATTTGGAACTTTTGTCGGAGAAAATGCAACACACGGTTCCGATGCACCGGAAACCGCGGCGTTTGAAATAGGGTATTTCTTTTCCGGCCTGGAACTGCTCTAGTTGTTAAATAAAAATCTGATTACCTCTGAAACCCATCATCCCGGCCCAGACCGGGATTGCTCTTTCAGCGGGACGCCATAAACCCGTACACGGGAATTTCGCTGCAGCCGTCCGGGCTGCAGAGACCCGTGAACAGAGCAGTCCCGATCTTGAGCAGAGAACTCAGAGTAATCAGGAATAAAAAATGGTAATTGAGGGACTCGTAAAAGCTTTCACTTGAGAAATCAGTTGCCATTTTTTTTATTCAACACTTCGCACTCCAATTCCCCCTGATGGAGGTGCACATTGATGACGGCTCCTCTTTCTACCTGATCAGACCTGGTTATTATCATTTTGCCCCCTGCCGGCACTTCTTCTTTGCTCACTATTGAATAACCGCGAGATAAAATAGAAAGCGGGCTCACCGAATCCAGCAGGGCAGCCTGCCCGATGAAACTTTCCTCTTTACGTTCAATAGTTCGATGTATTCTGGCGGAGAGCTGATGGCGAAGATGGAGAAGCTTCTGTTCCTGATGGGTTATTTTTTGAAGCGGCGCCTGGTTGCGTAGTCTGTCTGCCGTATTTTCAAGCTTGGCAGTCAGGTGTGATATTTTGCGTTGAACACAGTTGGATAAAGAAATAGTCTGATAATCGAGCTTAAGATGGTAATTTGCCAGAAATAAATCCAGATTTCCAATTATTCTGCGTAGATTGCTAATTTTTTCTTCATTTTCTCCAAGGCGACGCTGCATCTTTTCCATCAGAAATTGTTTATAATTACTGAAAACTTTCGAAAGGGCACCGCTGTCCGCTATAATTGCTTCCGCCGCCGCGGTTGGTGTATGAGTGTGCAGGTCTGCACACAAATCGGCAATGGTGATGTCGGTGTCATGACCAATTCCGGTGACAACGGGAAGGGTGGCCTCATGGATTGCCTGAGCTGTCCTCTCTTCATTAAAAGACCAGAGATCCTCCAGTGAGCCTCCACCTCGTAATAGAACAAGGACATCTGCATCGGTTGAGCAACAGGCCATTTCAATGGCGGCGGCTATTTCAGCGGAGGCATTTTTGCCCTGCACAGCTGCGGGAATAATGGATATTTTTCCCCAAAATTTTCTCATGGAGGCTATTTTTAAAAAATCCCTAACCGCGGCGCCGGTGGGAGAAGTGACCAGAGCTATGTGGTCAGGGAATGCAGGGATCGCTATTTTAATGTCACTTTGAAAAAGACCTTCTGCTGAAAGCCTTCTCTTGAGCTTCTCAAATTGTATCTGCAGATCTCCGGTGCCGGTGAAATCCATGGTATCAACAATGATTTGATATTCCCCGCGCGGTTCGTACACCGAGAGTTTACCATGACAGATAATGGATTGACCTTCCTTGATTTTCCCGGGAAGATATCTCTGCTGTCCCTTGAAGAGAACCGCCTTTATCTGGGCATCGCGGTCTTTCAGAGTAAAATACATATGTCCGGAATAGGGGATACGCAGATTAGAGATCTCTCCCTGGATATGAATGAACCTATATTGCAATTCCAGGCTGCTTTTAATGGACTGGGTAAGTTCGGATACGGTGAGAATGTTGATGGTGTCAGCGTAGTTCATAATTTAGGACATACAATAGGCTCGGAAAGGCTGCAAAACATCTCAGAGAGTTGGACAAAAAGTCTAGAAACGGTCACTGGCCGAATAAAGTCTATATTACGAATAGACAGTAATTAGTCTATATATTATAAAGGAAGATTTAAATCGTTATTTTCTATAAAATCAATACTCATTGTCAATTGTTTCGGAGGAATATATGTCAGAACGGAGCCCGTTTGAAAAAATTCATGTAGATGAAAGAGACAAGGCCGATCTGGGCGGAGTCCTTGATCAGTTGAACCTGCCGCCGGCTGTTATAGATTTTGTGCGGAGAAACCAGAAAAGCATATTCATTATTATTGGTGTGGTTTCGGTTATTGTCGTTGTCTGGGCATTGTATGGATCCTATGTGGATAACAGACGTGCCGAAAGCAGTACGGCTTTAACAGTAGCGAAAAACCTTGAAGACGAGAAAAGGAAGGAGGCACTGGAGCAGGTTGCCGTTGATTATTCCGGAACAGATGCTGCTAACTGGGCAAAAATAGAACTGGCAAGAGATGCAATTCAAAATAATAATCTGGAGAAAGCACTGCAGCACTATGGCGAAGTCAGCGAGGACATAAGCACAACAAATCCTCTCTATCCTCTGATCACCTTCGGCCTGGCCCAGGTTCAGGAATCTCTAGCACATTACGACGAAGCGATACAGCAATATACAACTTTGAAAAATATCACCGGATATGAAAGTATCGGTTATAACGGCACGGCCCGTATCTACGAAATCCAGGGGAACATTCAATCGGCAATCAACGAATATGAGCAATATCGAGGTACATTGAGCGGTGACTCAACTGGTACTGGTGAACATGCCTACATAACTGAAAAAATATCGAGATTAAAGGCATCAATGTGATAATCGTAAAGGATGCCTCGCATCTTGCCCCACAGATAAGCCAATGGAAACAAGAAGGAAAGACCATAGGACTCGTGCCTACCATGGGGTTTTTCCATGCCGGTCATCTGGCATTGATGCAGGAGGCGGGGAAGCAATGCAATAAAACAGTGGTCAGTATTTTCGTCAACCCGCGCCAGTTTGGTCCAGGGGAGGATTTGGAGAAATATCCCAGGAGTTTTGACAGGGATGCGCAACTTGCAAAGGAAGCAGGAGTGGACCTGCTTTTTGCTCCAACGCCTGAAGAGATGTATCCCAGAGGATATCAAACCTCTGTTTCGGTACAAAATCTTTCTAAGGGGCTTTGCGGCCAAAGCCGTCCCGGTCATTTCGATGGTGTTGCCACTGTCGTGGCAAAACTTTTTAATCTGGTCCAACCTGATACAGCCGTTTTTGGTGAAAAAGATTTTCAGCAGCTTGCTCTTCTACGACAGATGAATGCTGATCTCAACTTTGGCGTCGATATCATTGGTCATCCTATAGTAAGAGAACAGGATGGACTGGCCATGAGTTCCCGGAACCAGTATCTTGATGGGGATGAGAGGAAAGCGGCTGTATGTCTTTATAAGGCATTGCAGCATGGAATCAAGAGAATAGCTGAATCACAAAGAATCCCGGCAGATAAGCTCATAGAAGAACTGCAAGACATTGTCAATGAAGGGCAGGGATGCAGAGCAGATTATATAGCCGTTGTCGATCCGGCAACTCTGGAATCACAGGAAGTCGCCCAAAAAGGTGCTCTTGTAGCGCTGGCCGTTTTTATCAACGACAAAGTGCGACTTATAGACAATGCTATTCTCTAGATATACTGTTACTTATCGGCAGCAGCCATCTCCCGCTTCCGGGCACTGCCGAAAATGATAATGAGGTTTGGTTATTTGCTCATTCGGACCTGCCTGAATACTTTATGAAATACTATTTAATGGATTACTATTTTTATGCTGATAGAAATGCTGAAAGCCAAGCTTCACAAGGCAACAATAACCCAGGCTGATCTTACCTACGAGGGTAGTCTGACCATAGATAGAGATCTTATGGACGCCGTCGGCATCATTCCGTTCGAAATGGTCAGGGTATACAACATCAACAATGGTGAAAGGTTTGAAACCTATGCTATCGCCGGCGAAAGGCAGTCCGGAATTATCGGCCTTAACGGCGCTGCTGCCAGAAAGGGGATGGTCGGAGATCGAATCATCATCGCCACTTTTGCTCACTTTTCCAGCACTGAATTGGAAGGATACCATCCCAGAATTGCCTTGATCGACCAAAATAACACGATAAAACAGATGTTAACCAAATAAACCCAATCTTCATAGAAGGAGGCCTTGCAATGCCGGGTTTTGAGCTTTTTGGAGAAGAAGAAAAAAAAGAAATTGCGGATGTCCTTGATACAGGCGTTCTCTTCAGATATGAATTCCCCGAGCAGAGAAAAGGAATTTATAAGGTTAAAGAGCTTGAGGATAAGTTTGCCGCTTATTGCGGAGTGACTCATGCCCAGGCGGTAACATCAGGAACTGCTGCGTTAAAGGTAGCCCTTGTGGCTCTGGGAGTTGGACCTGGAGATGAGGTAATAACTCAGGGCTTTACTTTTGTCGCAACCTGGGAGGCAATCCTTGATGTCGGTGCTATTCCTGTTTTTACAGAAGTCAATGAAACCCTGAATATGGATCCTGCAGACCTGAGGAAAAAGATCAACGACCGAACAAAATGTATCATTCCTGTACATATGCTCGGCTCTGCTGCCGAAATCAGTGAGATTGTTTCTATCGCAGAAGAGTTTGGCATTCCTGTTCTGGAAGATACTGCACAGGCTGCCGGAGGAAAAGTCAAGGGCAGGTCCCTGGGATCATTTGGCAGATGCGGCACCTTCTCTTTTGATCCGGTAAAAACCATGACCACCGGAGAAGGGGGAATGATCATTACCAACGACGAGCAGCTGTGGCGGAACATGTCGGAATATCATGACCATGGCCATGATCATATCACTAATCCCGGCACTCGTGGGGGCGAAGGCAGAAATTTTATCGGTTTTAACTACCGAATGATGGAGCTGCAGGGAGCTATAGGTATTGCTCAGCTCGCCAAGCTGAATTTCATGATTGATCAGCAGAAACAACACAAGGCTAAACTGCAGCAGGCGGCCTTATCGATCCCAGGTGTAACTCTGCGAAAAATCATCGATGCAGAAGGGGACTCGGCTACTTTCTTTGCCTTCCTGCTGGCAGATAAGGAACAGTGCCAAAGAGTGAACCGACATCTCAGAGAAAAGGGCGCCGGCGCCATTAATTTCTCGGAAAACACCTGGCATTTCTATCCTCAATGGGAACATCTTCTCGCTGGTTCGACGCTTACCTCTTCGGGATGGCCTTTTTCTACACCGGAGGGAAGGAGAAGGGTGGTTTACAGCTCTGAACACCTGCCTAAATCCACCGCTATTTTGGAGCGCACTCTGGTATTTCCGATTTCAGTAAAAATGGATAATGATAGGTTGAAAAATATATGCGAAGCACTGAAAGGTGCCGCTGCAGTTTAGAAGAAAAGATTACGAGGAGTATTTTTTGCTCCTCGTAATGAGTATTGGCTTAAGTTTCCTGCAGGGAGAAGTTGCCGGGATGTGACTCTGCTTGGCGCAGGTTTGGGAGACTTTCGAGATATCAGGCGTAGAGCCTGAATTACCCCTAATCCTCAACTCAAGGTCGGGACTGCTCTTTTCACGGGTCTCTGCAGCCCGGACGGCTGCAGCGAAGCCCCCATGGACGGGTTTATGGCCTCCCGATGGAAAGAGCAGTCCCGGCCTGGGCCAAAAGATGCTGAGTTTCAGGGGTAATCAGATTATTTTTTATAAAATTTGTGGGAGCCGTACTGATTGACATACTGGAGTTCAGATGCCCAGTAGGGATCAATCTTATCAAGATGGTAAAAAGTCGCCCCCGTAGTGAAATCATGAGTTTGAAGGGCAAGATAAACGGAATGCATGCATTTGAAAAAAGCTTGCGGATCATCGGGGATATATGATTTTTTTTGAAATGTCCAGGAGAACTGATATGGTTGCCGTACAACCTCCTTTATCGATAAGTTAAGAGTTTCTGCCCGATTAAGGGTAACATGAGCAACAGCAATCTGACCTACCTGCGGTTCCGACCGCGCTTCGTGGTACACATTGAGAGTCAGCCACAAAATTCCTTCTAAAATTGTCATACTTTCCCTCCTCACACGCCATATTAAGCAAAAGATCAGAAATCTGACTATTTACCAATACTGCGAAATTTCGCCAGCCGCGGGCTTTGCTGATTGCAAACTACTCACTGAGTTTAACCTGAGGCCTGTATCTGTTCAGAAGGTTAACTAAGGAGTACCCGGAAAGTGGAGCGTTAAAAACCCAGAATATGTAAAAAGCCTGCAAAGGTAGCGAAGTACCTACAGAACTCTAAATCCTCACCGGGTTGACCAGGCAGACGAAAAAAGCGACCATTGTATATTATTGTGTGACTACGTCAAGAATTTTGTTATAGCAGAAGTGTCAATTCGTACCTGACAGATCGTTTTCTTATTGCAATTATACGAAAATAATCAGTCTAAATGTTCTTATCCAAGTCATCAGGGTTAAATATATTCTATATAAAAGAAAATTTTTTGTCCAATGCCGGAGATAAAAAAAATCCAGGAAAGATCTAAGGAGTGAAAGTTATACGAGAAATTAACTCAATAAAAAAGATAGGACAATCAGAATACATTCGGGGCCTGCAACTATAAAACTTTTCCCTGGAGAGAGTGGTGCCCTGCATGGTGGATTTTGACTGATATCAGGCTGCCGGGCTCAAAGATGGAAGGAGTCTCTATATGGACGACATGATTGGTGATGGATCGACACTGATATTTTCCTGCACTTCCAGATTCAACCATTACCTCATATATCCTGCCTATATGCTTGTTATTCTGCTCCAGACATATTTCATTCTGCCTATTTTGAAAAAGCCATAATCTTCGCGATTTTTCTTCTTCATCAACTTTCCCGGCGAGTTTGACGGACGAAGTACCCGGTCTGTCGGAATATTTAAACGAGAAAGAGCCATCAAATCGGACAATCTCCAGTAGTTCCATGGTCTTTTGAAAGTCGTCCTCCGTTTCTCCGGGAAAACCAACGATAATATCCGTAGTCAGAATGATCTCAGGGCAATATTCTCGTAGGTCCTGGACGAGTTGTATATATTTCTCCATGGTATATTTACGATTCATCCGTTTAAGTACTTTATCGGAGCCGGATTGGACAGGGAGATGAAACTGCGGACAAAGGTTAGGGAGATCCCTAAAGCATCTCATCAAGTCATGAGATAGGTCTTTGGGATTTGAAGTAGTAAAACGAAGCCTTTTCAAATTAGCTACCTGAGAGACCATTTTCAGAAGTTGCGGGAAGGAGCACGCGGAACCATCATCGCTTACCTGATTGGTTAATCCATAGGAATTGACGTTTTGGCCGAGTAGGGTGATATCCTGCACGCCTGATTCAACCAATATTTTAACTTCAGCGACTATGTCTTTGAACATTCGAGACACTTCTCGACCTCGTGTATGCGGAACAACACAATACGTACAGTAATTATTGCAACCCTGCATGATGGTAACAAATTTACTAAACGGTCTTTTACCGCTCGAGATTTGAGGTGCTTCCGAATTATCATGTGTTTCAGTTTCCGGAATGAACCGTGGGATCTGGTAATCAGTTTTGAGTTCGGTTGCCACCTTGCTGTGTTTGTCGGTTTCGGCAATTAATGCTGGGATCTGGTTGACATGCTGCGTTCCGACAACCAGATTGACATGAGGCATTCGCTCTATTAAAGCCTTGCCTTCCTGCTGAGCAACACATCCCGCCACACAGATCTTTAATTTTGGATTCCTCTTTTTATTTTTGCGGAGGTAGCCCAGCAAACTCAGGACCTTCTGCTCTGCCTTTGCGCGTATCGAGCACGTATTGAGGACAATAAGATCGGCAGAATCCATATCCATAGCCTCAACGTAATCATGTTGTTGCAAGGATTGTGCGATGATTTCAGAATCACGTTCGTTCATCTGGCAACCAAATGTTTTAATAAAAAAGGATAAGGACATAATATAAAGATAGTAGGGGGTTAGTCTTTCCCGTAGGGGTTTATTTTGGCGGCGATTGAAGCGAGGAGTTCAAATAATGTCTGCCGCAATTCACCAGGATATCTTAGCAGAACAATATTTTTGCGAATACCCGAACTGGACAGGATCGCCAGGCCGTCATAAGCCTCGAGAATAAACTTGAGATAATAGAACTTATCCGTTCGTATTTGCAGATATATCACTTCCAAATTTTGTCTTGCCTGCATAATTTTTCAAACACTCAAGGAGGAGTCAATGGCCGCCATACGATTTTTATTTTCCTTCAGAAGCGGCAGAACGACTTCGTCGAGATATTCCTGCACCTGTTCTGAGGCTCGTCCGGTAAAAGAAGCATAGTGCGAGATCAATTCTTCGAGCTCGGAAAGATCAAACGGAATGGCCGGATCATTGGCAAGGCGAAGGAGAAGGTCGTTTTCGCAACCTTCTTCCTTTACCTTTTTCCCTGCGGCGACAGAATGTTCCTTGACAACTTCATGCATCACCTGCCGGCTTTTACCCCGTTCCACTGCCGCCATTAATATTTTTTCAGTGGCCATGAAGGGGAGTTCGGCACGTAGATGCTTTTCTATTTGTTTCGGATATACAACCATATTCGAGGTAATGTTCACAAAAAGCTTTAATATTGCATCGCTTAATAAAAAAGCTTGAGGTATATCCATCCTGCGAATAGCTGAATCATCAAGAGTGCGCTCGAACCACTGGTTGGCATAGGTTCCCATAAAATTTGCGGGCAGTCCCATAAGCTTCCGGCATAGTCCGGTCATCCGTTCTGATCGCATAGGATTCCGTTTGTAGGCCATGGCAGAAGAGCCGGTTTGGTTTTTGGCAAAAGGTTCTTCCTGGACCTTGAGATTAGAAAGCAATCGCAGATCAACAGCAAACTTATGTGCCGTTGTGGCAATTCCCGCTAGTGATTCAACTAATTTACAATCCAATTTTCTACTATAGGTTTGACCGGTGACCGCAAATGTTTTGGAAAATCCAAGCTTTTCAGCAACTCGTTGATCAAGCGCCCGAACCTTTTGGTGATCACCTTTGAAAAGCTCCAGAAAAGTGGCCTGTGTACCGACCGTTCCTTTAGCGCCACGGGCACGTATCTGCTTGAGAAAATTATCAATATATTCGAGATCCAAAATAAGGTCTTGAATATAGAGGGTATTTCGCTTGCCGACAGTGGTAGGTTGGGCAGGTTGGTAATGTGTGAATCCCAGAGTGGCCAAGTCTTTGTGAGCATAAGAGAAATCGCAGAGATTCTGTATTACCTGGAGAAGGCCGCGCCGGATAAGTTCCAGAGCCTTTTTCTGAATAATCAAATCGGTGTTACAGACAACAAATTGGGAGGTTGCTCCCAAATGAATAATACCTTCAGCTTTAGGACATTTAGTGCCATATTCAAAGACGTGGGCCATAACATCATGGCGAATCTCTTTTTCCTTTTGTGAGGCGGCTTCGTAATCGATGTTGCTTTGATTTTCCTTCATTTGGCGAATCATCTCACCATCTATCAAATCAAGGCCCAATTCGAATTGCGCTTCCGCCAATGCAGTCCAGCATTTCCGCCAAGTAGTGAATTTAAACTCTTCAGAAAAAAGATACTGCATTTCAGTACTCGTATAGCGTCCCACAAGGGGTTCCTGGTAAATATCTCTACGCATGAAATCTCCAAATAACTTTAGCGCTGGAAAATATATTATTGTTATTCCGCATAAACAAGCAAATCTAATAATTAGATTGCATTGGAAAAATCTCCATCTGTAATCAACCTGAACGTTTTTACTTACCATTTTTGGCCAAAAAGAGAAACCGCAAAAGATCCTCCAGGTTTACAATCGGAATCGATATATATTAAATGTCGCATAATATATATTATGTATAGTTTACGTATGGTGTGTTAATGCAAATACATAGGAACATTTTCCTGTAATCCTTGTTCCTCCCTGCTCATCTTATTTTTGATTTCGCATTCTCCAGATTTTGATGGAATTCATTCAAAATCCATGTGCGGCTATCCGGCAAGTTTTCCGGTTCGCCTCCCGGGAAATTATTAGGATCAGGCTGATCAGCCTATTTTTACGACGTAACGAGTTTTGGATGTAATTCTGCAGGAAGGAATTAGCTGAAGATTAAAATATTGCAGCCAGAGAAAGGGAAAATTCGACTAGTTAATACTTAAGTAGCTAGAAACATATGATATTAAGAACGAAAGCAAGGATTTCTAAGTTGCGTTTGCCGGACTAAAGAAAATCCACCAGCTGAGCCTGCCACTTAATCGCCTTCTTATATCTTGAGATGGAAATGGTATAGATCATATTGAATTCAGGACTATTTTTAATGATATTTTCATATTCACCAAACCGGAATGCGATACATTTCAAACTCTTGAACCTGCCTCGTTTGCGAAATGATAAATGATCACCATTGCGGCCCAGCTTGTTGATATCCTGCAGGATTATGTTTCTATCGATAAAAATCGGCTTTTCGTTGTCTACCCCAAAAGGCTCAAGCATCTGCATCTGCTGTATTGTCTTTGCTGAAAGAACCTTTTCCATCTCCATTTCCAGATCGATCTCCCTGGGTTCTGCCGGCACGGAAGAGAGTTCGGATAGCTGTGCCGAAAATGCATTTCTGAAATCATCAAACATTTCTTCGTGGAGAGTTACTCCGGCGGCCATTGGATGCCCTCCGTATTTAATCAGGAAATCTTTACAATTTTTCAATGCTTCGTGAATATTTATGCCGGGAATTGACCTGCAAGAGCCTTTGAGCACCCTGCCGAGTTTTTTATCATTTGCCGATGTTACCAATATAACCGGCACTCCTGTTTTCTCTCCGATCTGAGACGCTACAATTCCGAGTATTCCTATGGAATAATCGACTTTCGCGACACAACAATTATCATGTGAATTTAATCGATATTCTATATTAGTTAATGTTGTTTCTAGACATTCTTCGCACAACTCTTTACGCTTCTTGTTAAGATCCGTTAACTTCCTCGCCAGCTTTTTGGCTAGTGCTGGGTCATTCTCCAGTAAGAGATGTGCGGCAAGGCCGGCTTCTTCAAGTCTGCCGGCTGCGTTTATTTTGGGGGCCACTTGAAAGGCTATATCTTCAGCAGTAATATTGGCTGAACGAATATCACACTCTTCCAGCAAGGCAGCAACGCCCGGACTGGGACTGATATTGAGAACTTCAAAGCCAGCTTTAACCAGAATTCGATTACAGTTGGTCAGGGACACCATATCAGCAATGGTACCAATAGCCACGAGCTCAAGTAATTGTTTTAGATTAGGTTTATTGACCGTCCTGTCGAAAAACCTGTTTTTCTCAAGAAAAGCCCGTATCCCCATGGCCAGATAAAAGGCAAGGCCAACCCCGGCGATATTCTTATCCTGAAATTGACAACCATGTTGTTTAGGATTGATGACTGCATCAGCTGAACAATTCCCCTCCCCCGGTTCGTGGTGATCCGTCACTATGACCCTGCAGCCACGGGATTGAGCAAACGCGACTTCCTCTTTATTGGAAATGCCGCAGTCCACCGTGATCAACAAGGGATTGGACGATGAACATTGTTCAAGTATCACCTTAAGTGATTGCAGTTCCAAGCCATATCCATCGGTAAACCTGTTGGGTATAAACCAACGAACTTTGACCTGCAGGCTTTGAAAAAAGGAAACAAGCACACAGGTTGCAGTTACTCCGTCGACATCATAATCTCCCCAGATGATAATCTCCTGTTCTTCAATCAATGCTTGATATACAAGGGCGCAGGCCTCCGCCATCCCCTGCAATCCTGAAGGATTCTCAAGATCGTGCAGAGTTGGATAGAGAAATTTCTCAATCTCCTTCTTCTCACTAAGTCCTCTATTGTCCAGGATTTTGATAATTTCCGGTTCTACCCCGAATATCCCGGCTAATGTTTTTTCACCCCGTGAGGCGATGTACGGCCGAGGAAGGCGCCAATATCTGTCTGTCAACGATTTCATGATGGGTTTAAGGTATAAATAGTAGCTGTCTAGCCGAGAAAATTCTGTATTCTTGTATTTATCTTCTGGTAAGAAGCAGCTTCAAACCATTCGATATTCATTTTTTTAAACCAGGTGTACTGCCGTTTTGCGTATCTGCGGGTATCTCTGGCCAACAACTCCTCGGTCTTCTCTATCGGGGTGCCATCGAGTAAATGCTCGGCCATATGGCGGTAGCCAATAGACTGCATGGACTTGAGATCCCGACGATACCCCTGAGCCAGCAACTTGAGTACCTCTTCTCGCAGTCCCTGCCGCAGCATCAGAGAGGTCCGCTCATTTATCCTGCGATAGAGAAGTTCACGTTCACAGGTAAGGCCAAGTCGAATAAGGTGTTCGAATCTTATCTTACCTTTTTCCCGGGCATGTCCAGCTATATGGTCACTCCAACTCTTTCCGGTTCCATGGTAAATTTCCAGAGCCCGAATGAGTCTGTGAGTATCGTTTTTGTGAATTTTTTGAGCAGTAATTCGGTCTTTTGATAGAAGTTCTTCATGTAGTTTCGAGGCTCCTTCCGTCTCCAGTCTTCTGTGCAGTTCCTCGCGTAATTCCGGAAAACTTGCACCACTCTTAAATAGACCTTCGATTAATGCACGAAGATATAATCCGGTGCCCCCGGTTACCAGTGGAATTTTTTTGCGTTGATGTATCCCGACAATTGCTTCAAGGGCATCTCTCACGTAATCACTGGCGTCATAGTGTTCGTCCGGATTGACAATATCGATAAGATGATGCGGAGTATGTTCCCTTTCCTGTGTGGAAACCTTTGCAGTACCAATGTCCATGTGACGGTAAATCTGCATGGAATCGAGGCTGATTATCTCGCAGCTGAACCTGTCGGCAATTTCAAGAGAGAGGGCCGTCTTGCCTATTGCCGTAGGTCCGACAAGCACAATCACAGGGGCTTTTATTGGAAATTTACTCGTAGTCATTAGCGGCAATTTTTTTTATTATCAGAATTTTTCTCTCTGTCCAGGTACTAAACCGTATTTACTCAAAAGTTAAATATTTCTTTAAAAACCCGGCTTTCTTGGCTCCTATCCCTCGTATCACTACAAGATCTTCCGCTCTGTTGAATTTTCCAAATTCTGATCTTTTTTCAAGCATGTCTGCTGCAGTTTTGGGACCGACGCCCGGAATGGTAAGAAGCAGGTCATAGCCGGCATCGTTAAAAGGGATCGGTCGAAAAAATATAGGCCGCAGATTAATAGGCAAGGCTGAATTGTCTTCTCTCTCTTCATTACCTGCCGAGGTCAGCATGAGTTGTGATTCCTTCCAGGTCAGAAAAGAAGTTTTCCCCTGGCTTTGAAAAAAATCCTCACACCCTCCGCCTCTGAAGAACATGATGGAACCGATACATACTGCAAGCAGAGCGAGGATGTAAATCTTGCATAGATTTGTATCGTCAGTTTTTAAGCGGCAATTTGTCATGGTAGTAAATATAGCTGCATTATTACATAAACTGCGGTTGATAAAGTTTTTAAGTTGAAAAAGATGGCCAAAATTTTTACTATAAATACAATCAATTACCTATTCAGGCTAGCAACTCCCGAGAATTCGATGCCTTTTCTATTGTCTTATATCTGTTTGACCGGTATAAAATTCTACTTTTTATCACAGTTATGAATAAAGTGCACCCCTACTATGCCTGCAATACCTTCATTTAATATTGTTCTGGTTGAACCCGAGATTCCACCTAATACCGGGTCAATTGCCAGATTATGCGGCGCTACGGACTGCGTCCTCCATCTTGTCCATCCACTCGGTTTTTCAACGGACGATAAGCACCTCAAACGTGCCGGTTTGGATTATTGGCAGCATGTACGAATAGTCCATTGGCCGAATCTGGAGAAGTTCCTCGAAGAGCAGGATGAACGACAGCTCTATTTTTTTACGACCAAAACGAGTAAATCATACACTTCAGCGAAATTCATAGCTGGTGATTTCTTGATCTTTGGGAAAGAAACCAAAGGATTGCCGCAAGAAATTCTTCAACTCTATCAGGAAAGAAGCTATACATTGCCAATGACCAATCCCAATATCAGAAGCCTCAATCTTGCGATGACCGTAGGTATCGTTGTCTATGAAGCTATTCGTCAGCAATGTTCAGGGGAATCTGAAAAACTACAATAGATCGTTGTCCAATATATTAAAGAACACATACAAGGAGAACCAGCCAATGGGTGAGAGAATTTATAACTTCAGTCCGGGACCTGCCACACTCCCTCTAGAAGTTTTGCAGCAGGCACGTGAAGATATCATTAATTTTGATAATTCCGGCATCGGCATCTGTGAAATCAGCCACCGATCCAAGGAGTTCATGCGAGTTGCCGCCGAAGCTGAAGAACTTATGCGTGAATTACTTGGAATTCCGAGAAATTACAAAGTCCTTTTTCTCCAGGGAGGGGCATCAAGCCAATTTTTTATGGTACCGTTGAACCTTCTCGGCGGCGGTAAAAAAGCAACGTATCTCAACACCGGCACCTGGAGCAAGAAATCGATAAAAGAGGCCCAGCTTTTCGGCAATATCGAGGTAGCCTTTTCAAGTGAGGACGAGAAATTCAACAGGGTCCCCACAGATGATGAGTACACTGTTTCCGCTGACTCCGAGTATCTCTATTTTGTTTCCAACAATACCATCTTCGGCACTCAGTTCGATCCCATTCCCCAGTCTGAGAAGATGCTGGTCAGCGATATGTCCTCCGATATCCTTTCCCGCAATTTCGATGTCAGCAAGTTTGGTCTTATATTTGCCGGGGCACAAAAAAATATGGGACCGTCAGGAGCGACAACCGTCATTATCAGGGATGATTTGCTTGACCGTGTTCCTGAAAACACTCCGACAATGCTGAAGTACAAAACTCATGCCGACAAGGATTCGATGTTCAACACCCCCCCCACTTTCTCAATATACATTGTTCGAAACGTTCTGAAATGGCTCAAGAATAATGGTGGAATCGCAGCTATTGAGAAGAAAAACAGAGAGAAAGCCATGCTTATCTACGATGTAATCGATGCAGGTGATTACTATCGCGGTCATGCTCTGAAAGATTCCCGCTCAATTATGAACATCGCCTTTAACCTACCGAATGCGGAACTGGAAGCCGCCTTTATACAAGAGGCTGCCGCAAGAGGTTTGAATGGTCTCAAGGGACATCGCTCCATTGGCGGCTGCCGGGCCTCCATTTACAATGCCTTCCCGCATGAAGGCGTCGTCGCACTCAGCCGCTTTATGATGGAATTCCAAAAGAATAATCCCGCCTAAGCGCGTGCTAATATAAGTTATGCAGTATGAAGGCAATATCATCCGGCCTCCCAGTGAGGCAAATTCGATCATTCTTCAGGTGACGGCCGGATGTTCCTATAATAAATGCACGTTTTGCGGAGCTTACAAAGATAAGCCTTTCAGAATTCGTCATGAATCCCTTGATGCCGACATTGAGTTTGCAGCGCAGTATTGCCGGCGACAAAAGAGAGTATTCCTCGCCGATGGTGACGCCCTTATTCTACCGTTTGCGCACTTGCTGCACATCTTTACAAAAATCCGGCATAAGCTTCCGTGGGTCAACAGAATCTCACTCTATGCCAATGCCCGTGCGATTCGATCAAAAACCAAAGAAGAATTGCTGCACCTTAAATCCCTGGGTCTGGACAGGGTATATCTTGGTCTGGAAAGCGGAGACGACAGGATTCTCAGCAGTATCAGAAAGGGGGAAACCTCACGTTCGATGATAGCGGCGGCAGACAGGATAACAGAGTGCGCCCTTTTTCTCACGGTCACTCTGCTTTTAGGCATCGCCGGCAGGGAACTTTCCGCGGAACATGCCGAAAATACAGGCAGGGTGCTCACTCGAATGGCACCAAAACAGATTGCAGCCCTCACCGTAATGCCTATTCCGGGCACAAAATTGTTTACCGATATTCAGGAAGAGCGCTTCTTTTTGCCGGATTCACATTCTCTCTTGCGGGAACTTCAAAAAGTCATACAGTTCATATCTCTGGATCGTGTCCAGTTTTATGCCAATCACGCTTCTAATTACCTGCAGCTATCCGGACGGTTGCAAAAGGATAAGGAAAGAATGCTTTCCCTGATTGATGCTGCACTTTCAGGCTCCGTTCAGCTTATTGCCGAGGAGCACCGCGCTTTATAGATGGAAATGAAAAAAACAGATCTTAAGAATCTTAATCAAAAAGGCCTTGTAGAATATGTCGAAAGCCTGAACCAGCCTGCTTTCAGAGGTCGCCAACTCATGGCCTGGCTGTACAAACCAGGTATTCATGACTTCGCACAAATGACCGATCTTGCCAAAGTGTTCAGGGAAGTCCTCAGCGATAATGCCCGTATTTCCACCTTTGCTGATCCTCTTGTAGAACGATCCGGTGACGGCTGCGTGAAATTCGGCTTTCGCCTGGATGACGGCTATATGATCGAAGCAGTATTAATTCCCGAAGTTGATCGCAATACACTTTGTGTGTCGTCACAGGTTGGCTGCGCCATGCAGTGCTCTTTTTGCCTTACCGGAACAATGGGGTTTATCCGTAATCTCCAGCCAGCCGAGATTGTCAACCAGGTTTGTGCAGTACGGGATTTTCTCCTCGATGAACCGGAAGAGCAGCGTATCGGACCACAGGAAGTAACCAATATCGTTTTCATGGGTATGGGCGAACCGCTCAACAATCTTGATAATCTTTTAATCTCTATATCGATTCTCACTGAACAGAAAGGCCTTGATTTTACCGGTCGCCGTATAACCGTGTCGACCTGCGGCATAATTCCCAAAATGCGGCTGCTTGGCGAAAACTCATGCGTTAATCTGGCAGTTTCACTGCACGCCGTCGATGATGCAACCAGAGATATGCTTATGCCCATCAATAGAAAATATCCTCTGGATCAGCTCCTGGAGGCCTGTAGAACCTACCCTATGCCTAAACGCCGCCGCATAATGTTCGAGTACACCCTGCTCAGGGATATTAATGACAGCGACAGGGATGCCCGCAAGTTGGCACATCAACTGCAGTCCATCCCCTGTAAGATCAACCTGCTTGCCTATAATGAATCGGAAGATCTCCCCTACAAAGCTCCAAAATTCGAGAGAATGCTGGCATTTCAGGAAATTCTAAGGAAAAACAATTATTCCGTTTTTATACGGACCAGCAGAGGAGCTGATATCTCAGCTGCCTGTGGCCAGCTTGCCGGAAAACACAACTAATCCTTAATCCTTCCCCATCTTGCTCCCCTGCAAGGTGGTTCCCGCTCTGGATATTACCCTTCCTGCCAAATCTTTTTTTCCCTGTGCCGACCCTGTTTTCATCTCATTATAAAATTTTTCCCTTTAAACCAAAAAACTCCTGATAAGTTTTATTGATATACTTGATTAATACAATTTAATTATTAAATATTGAGAAACGGCTTTCTCCGTTTTCCTTAATACCTTGAAAATTACTTAACCCAGCTGAGCTGGACTCTTTGACTCCCCTGAGGAGTATAAGCCCCTTGGCTATAGAGACAGATTCACTGGTTTTAAGATATTGTCTTTTTGTGGAGTTTATCAGAGGTAAGACACAAAAGCTTATCAGAGAACAGGAACTGATTTTAAAGAGGAAATATTTTGAAAAGAAAGATTCTTGTAGCCAATCGTGGAGAAATTGCCATCAGGTTGATACGGGCCATTCAGGAACTAGGCTGTCTGGCAGTCGCCGTTTTTGAAACTCCTGATGAAATGTCCAGGCATATTCGCATAGCCGATGAAGCCATTCTGCTCGGAGATGGCCCCAGAAAGGATTATCTCGACATTGATAAGATTATTCGGGCTGCCAAGATGTCAGGCGCTGCAGCCATACATCCCGGCTACGGTTTTCTGGCAGAAAACCCCTACTTCGCTAAAGCCTGTGAAGAGGCTGATATTCTCTTTATCGGTCCCTCCTCTGAAATAATACACAATCTCGGCAATAAGGTCATTGCCCGCCAGATTATGGCCGAAGCCAAAATACCTATGGTACCGGGCACCTCAAATCTCGCCCAGGGAAAGGAGGGGATAGAGCAAGCGCTGCATTTTGCCGACACCCAGGGATATCCTCTTATGCTCAAGGCTACTTCGGGTGGCGGAGGCCGGGGTATTCGCAGGATAGATTCCGCCGATGAGATGCGAAAACAGATTCCTATGGCACGCTCCGAAGCTCTGGCGGCATTTAACGATGATTCCATTTATCTGGAAAAAGTAGTGATAAATCCTAAGCACGTGGAGGTCCAGATTCTTGCCGACCGATCCGGGAAAACCGTGCACCTGGGCACCAGGGACTGCTCCATCCAGCGACGGAATCAGAAACTGATCGAGATTGCACCGTCCATGATTAAAAATCAGGAGCTTCTCGATGAGATTTGTGCTACAGCCGTTAAGGCCGCCAAAGCCGCCAACTATTTTAATGCGGGAACGGTGGAATTCCTCATCGATGAACACTTCAATTACTACTTCATGGAGATCAACACACGTGTTCAGGTCGAACACACTGTCACCGAAATGATCACCGGCATCGATATCGTGCGCAATCAGATTAATCTGGCTTTCGGCGAGGATCTGCCCTTCTCGCAGGAAGATGTTCAAATCCGTGGACATGCCATTGAAGTCCGCATTAACGCGGAAGATCCCAAGAATGATTTCATGCCCGAAGGGGGCAAAACAGTGGAGGTATACCGATCTACCGGCGGGTTCGGGGTACGCCTCGATGGCTTTGTCTATCAGGGCTATGTAATTCCGGAAGTGTATGATTCACTCCTGGTAAAACTTACCGTTCACGGCTTCACCTGGGATGAAACGGTAGGCAGGTTGATCCGCTGTCTCCGCAATTTTCATATCCGGGGACCAAAAACCACTATCCCCTTCTATCTTAATATCGCCACAGAAAAGGATTTTGTCAGCGGTAACTTCGATACTTCCTATATCGATACCCATCCACTGATTTTCGTGTATGACGAAGACAGCAGCGAGGCCGGTAAGCTGGCTAAATTTATCGCCGAAATTCATTATAAGAAAACCAATGCCTTTGCGGCTTAATCTATCTCATCCCACAGTAGGACAGGTTACATTATGGCTGTCATCTATCACAACACACCGGTAAAAGATATTCTCGAGTCATTGCGCGGCGAGGAAGGATACTATATCACCAATACCGCACGGGATCTTTCCCAATCGGATTTCAAGAACAGAATTCTTCTCCATACCGATTTACTTGCGGCACCATCTCGGGATAAGGCCGGCTATTTCTCTCTGGAAATCAGCGGCGGCGCATCCATCCATGTCGACATGCTGCGCAAGCAGGTTGATCCCTTCACCAAACTCAAGCTGTTGCGCAAGAAAATGCCCAATACCATGTTTCAAACACTCTGCCGCGGCGTCAATTTATTTGGCTATCGTCCCTATCCTCAAAATGTCATCCGTTTTACGGTACAGAATTTTGCCAAATATATCGATGTTTGGCGCACCTTCGATTTTCTCAATCATGTTCCTAATATGTATGCGGTATTGGAGGAAGTGGCCCTAGCCGGGAAATTGAACGAGCCCTGCCTCTGCTTTTCCACCGGTAAAGAGCATACCGATCAATACTATATCAACAAGGCCAGAGAAATTGTTTCAGTTACCGGAGAGGATATTGTCCTCTGCATCAAGAACCATGGCGGCCTCGGCACGCCAACACGGATAGGTGAACTGGTAAATAGTCTCAAGCAGGCGCTGCCGCAGGTTCCTCTGCATTATCATGGCCACAATACCGATGGCAACGACATCGGCCGGATCACCGAGGCAGTGAGAAACGGTGCCAAGATAGTTGATGCCGCTGATTCCGCCTTTACCGGTTTTTATGGACCACCGCCGGTTCTCAGTGTTATCCAGGCTCTCGGGGAAATTGGATTTGTGTCGCCTTCAATTAACGAAGAGGCCATAATTGATACCTCCGAAATCCTGCGTGATCAACGTCAATATTATGAGCAGTTCGAGTCCCAGATAAAAGGGTTCCAGCCCACGGTGCAGATTCACAAACTTCCGGGAGGTGCCATGGGATCAAGTCTTGAGCAGGCGGTAAAGGGAGATTTCCTCGATAAAATGCCCGACATTCTGCACAAGGAACTCCCGCGGGTTCAGAAAGAGCTCGGCAACTTCTGGTCGGTCACTCCCGGTTCGCAGATTTTATGGACAACCGCTGTAACTAATGTTCTCGGCGAAGAACGATACGGCACCCCCTCCGGAGACCTGCGCAACCTCCTTTTGGGAAAATACGGTCCCTTTCCGTTTTATCAACCGGATGAATGGATTTACAGGAAGGTTCTCGGCGATGACTGGCGTAAAATTCTGCAAGAGGATGGCGGGACAGAAGAAATTGCGGACATGGACTTAGGTCAGGAGCGTTATGCTCTTGCCGAGCAGATTGGTATAGAACCGACGGATGAACAGCTGGTGCTCTATCTGCAGCACCCGAATGATGCCGTTGATTTTTTCAAATTCGAAGAAGAATACGGCAAGACCCATGTCCTGCCTCCTGCCATCTTCTATCGCCGCGGAGGTTTTGATATCGGCGAGAAGTTGGCATTTCGCGACAATAGCGGCAAAGAACATCTGGTGGAGATTGGCCCCTCCCCTGTTAATGATACCGGAGAGACCAGCGTCTATCTGACGGTTGATCATCATCCCACGGTCTTTACCTTTCTCTCAGAGCAGCAGAACACTGCCGCCGGGAGCATGCCGATATTGAGCAAGGAAGAGATCCTCGATCTGGCCCAGGCTGGTGATGTCCGCTCACCCTTTTCTGGGACCGTGGTCGAAATTTCAGCAAATGAGGGACAGGAGGTAATGGCCGGCGACAGAGTTGCGGTAATGGAAGCCATGAAAATGCAAACCCCTATTCTTAGTGAAATAGACGGCATAGTCACTGCCGTCTATGCCCGCAAGGGAGATGCGCTGCAGCCCGGTGCGAAGATACTCAAGATAGATGTGGATCAGCAGGCAGCAGCAGAGTGAGCTGCATGGTTGTTTAAGGTAACGGGCTGCCGTTCATTGGCCACAGCCGGGCCGACGTCCAGTTGAATCACTGCAGGCGATGCAGCAAGGTCCAGCAAAACATCCGGTTATGTCGTGCCTTGCGCGGGATGGACGGTGCAAAGATTGCAACCTCAACCGCGGCACGCCGTCTCGATTGCAGCGATGTCGATCTTTGTCATCTGCATCATCGCATCGAACGCGCGCTTAGCGACAGCGGGATCGGGATTGGTGACCGCTTTCGTCAGGGCGATCGGCGTAATTTGCCAGGACACTCCCCATTTGTCCTTACACCAGCCGCATGCACTTTCCTGGCCGCCGTTGCCGAGGATTGCGTTCCAATAACGATCCGTTTCAGCTTGGTCAACGGTTGCGACCTGAAACGAGAACGCTTCGTTGTGTTTGAATGCAGGTCCACCGTTTAGCCCGAGGCACGGAACGCCCATCACGGTAAACTCGACGGTCAACACATCCCCTTTCTTTCCCGACGGAAAGTCTCCAGGAGCGCGATGCACCGCGTCGACGGACGAATCGGGAAAGGTATCGGCATAAAACCGTGCCGCCTCCTCTGCGCTGCTATCGTACCAAAGGCAGATCGTGTTCTTTGCTTGCTTAACCATGTCACCTCTCCTTAGTGAAGACCCCGACGCCGCATGCATCCAATGCGCGTCTTGATCTCCATTTACGACCAATACAGCCACTATACCGCCGGTATGTCGAGCGACTACCGTGCGAATTGTTGACGCCTCCTTAACAGGATCGGTCATTGTGGTGCGCCATATGTTGTTATTGGTAATGTAAGGTGAAAGCCTTTCAAGTCAAATTGATATATTTCCTGAGCTATTCCAAGAATCTGCCAACAAAACCCTTGGAGAATAATGGAACCTGATTGCCCCTAATCCTCAACTCAGGGCCAGGAGATGCTGAGTTGAGATTCGCCCCCCTTTCGGGGATACGCATTCGAAAAAAAAATATTCTGGTATATGCAGGAACAAAAAGGTAGGATTATCTTAGGCTAACCCATACTAGCAGGACCTACCCCATCAGACAGGAGACTTGATTATGTCCAAAGATGGAAAAAGCATGGTGATATCTACTAAGTGGTTAGGGGCGGCGATACTGACTTTTGTGCTCGGTTTTTCAATTCTCGGATTCCTGTCTTTCATGGTTTACGATGAAAGCCCACCCATCCCCACCGAAGTGGTTTCCGAAGACGGGCAGATCCTGTTTACAGGTGCCGACATTATGGCCGGGCAGCACATTTTTCAGAAATACGGCGTAATGCAGTACGGTACCATTTTCGGCCACGGCGCCTACCTGGGGCCGGATTTTACCGCCCAATACCTTCATCGTGCGGGATTGCTCATGGTGGATTTCCACCGGCAGAACGGTCGCTCCGAGAACGAAGCAGTTGCCACAGTACGAGAGGAATTCAAGCAGAACCGCTATGACCCGCAAAGCGAGCGACTCACGCTGGCGGCTTCCCAGGTCGCGGCCTTCGAAAGCCTGACTGGGTTTTACACGGACTACTTCTCCGAGCCTGATGAGCAACGCGGCTTGAAACGACCAGCTATCACGGCGCCCGATGAAATCCGACGGCTGACAGTTTTCTTTACCTGGGCAGCTTGGGTGTCAGCCGCCGAACGCCCCGGGGAAGTATATTCATATACCAACAACTGGCCTCCCGAGCCATTGGCAGCCAATATACCCACGCCGGATGCATTACTCTGGAGTGTGCTGAGCCTGATTGCTTTGCTCGGCGGAGCTGGACTTCTGTTTTTCTTTATCGGCCGCTACGATCTTCTGGGCTGGCACCGCGCAGACCCCAAAGGTTATGAACTCGCCTTCCGGCCACCCGGTGAGGTCCGTCTTACCCCCTCCCAGCGCGCCACGGCCTGGTATTTTCTGGTTGTTGCCGGATTGTTTCTGGCTCAGGGTCTGCTTGGGGGGCTGAACGCTCACTACCATGTCGAACCTGGTAGTTTCTACGGCATTCCGGTGGATGAGTGGATTCCCTATAATATTTCGCGCATGTGGCATTTGCAGTTGGCTCTCTTCTTCACTTCGTCGGCCTTTCTGGCCATGGGCATTTTCCTGGCGCCTATGGTGGCCGGTAGCGAACCCCGTCACCAGTCGGCCCTGGCAATCACGCTGTTCGGTGCGCTGGTGGTGGTTGTTGTGGGCAGCCTGCTGGGCGAGGCAGGCGGCATCAAAAATTTGATCACCAGCGAAGGCCCCTGGTTCTGGCTGGGCACCCAGGGCTGGGAATATCTTGATCTGGGCCGGTTATGGCAGATCCTGCTGGTTTCCGGTATGCTTTTTTGGGTGGTGATCGTTTTTCGTGGTCTCAGAAGCCGTTTGCGCCAGGAGCACCCCGGTAACATGCCCTGGCTGTTCTTCTACAGCGCGCTCTCCATTCCACTCTTCTACGCGGCAGGATTGGCCTTCTGGAAAGATGTCAATTTTACCGTCATGGAATTCTGGCGTTTCTGGGTAGTTCATCTGTGGGTCGAGGATTTCCTGGAACTGTTCACCACCATCATGGTTGCCTATTTATTCGTGCTGCTCGGGGTGGTCCGGATGACGGTGGCCACCCGTATCGTCTACCTGGATATCATCCTCTATTCCATCGGCGGGGTCATCGGTACCCTGCACCATCTTTACTTCAGTGGCACGAGTGCGATGTATATGGCCTTTGGGGCCTTCTTTTCGGCCATGGAAGTTATTCCGCTGCTGCTGCTGACCCTGGAAGCATGGCGTTTTATGCGCCTGGGAGCGCCCTCTGATACTGCCAATGGCAGCGTACTTCAGGTCTCGACGGTGGATTTTCCACACAAGTGGGCGGTCATGTTCCTGGTGGCCGTGGGATTCTGGAACTTTTTAGGCGCCGGCGTCTTCGGCTTTTTGATCAACCTGCCTATCGTCAGCTATTATGAAATCGGCACGCAGTTTACCGCCAACCATGCTCATGGAGCCATGATGGGCGTGTACGGCATGCTGGCGGTGGCCTTTTTGGTGTTCGTGGCCCGCTATTTCATTCCGGCGGATCGCGGCGGCCGTGCCATGGCGATATCTTTCTGGAGTCTCAATATCGGTCTGCTTCTGATGCTTTTTGTCAATCTCATTCCCATAGGAACTTTGCAGCTTTACGACGCGGTGGCCAATGGCTATTGGCATGCACGCGAGCCGGAGTTTTTTCAAAGCGCCACGGTGCACCTGTTCGAATGGCTGCGCATGATCGGGGATACGCTATTCATTGTCGGCGGCATCTTTCCCGTTGTCTACCTGGCTATTCTCACGTTTCTCTACCGCAATCGCGGCGAAAAACCAACCGATGGGGTGGCCGAATCATTCACCGCTTGAGCCGATCTATCCTCGGCAACGCGGCTTCGGGAGAAATGGTGAAAAGAAAGCTGTTTATTGGTTGCATCAGTTTGTTGTATGGCCGGACCAGAGATATTCATGAACCGCCACCATTCTCGAACGGCGCTGCAACCTAAGGACACTGGACTAGTCAACCATAATCCGCGATCTGGAGAAGATTTATTGGCCCTCTCGCTTCATCTTCTCACGACGTGCTGCTTCAGCCGGCGTGGGAGGGTCCATGGAGAAATCCCCCGTCTTTACCTCGCCGTCGCGTACATATTTGGCGATTATAATGCCGTTGGGCGACACTCGACTGCTGATCAATCGGAACGCTGCAGCTCTTGATCCTGAGCCAAACAACTTCTTGCCTTGCCCGAGTACGACCGGGAATGTAAAAATATTGATCTGATCGACAAGGTTACCCGCAAGAAGCGTTTGAATCAAGTCGGTGCTGCCCTGTGTAAGGAGTGCCGGCCCGTCCCCTCGTCTCAGCTTGGCGACATCGGAAGATGCATCTTTGAGGGCCAATGACCCCTTCCACGTCAGATCCAAGCCCTTCCTGGTCGCTACATACTTGGTTATCGAATTGAAAGTCCTGGCGATGAAATCATCTGGCCCATTCTCGGCATAGGGCCAGTGTGCTGCGAAGATCTCGTAAGTCTTTCGCCCAAGCAGCAAGTCGAACTGCTCGCTGAACATCTTGCCAATTTCTTCGCCTAGAACATCGTCCATTAGCGGCGCTACCCAACCGCCGTGTTTGAACCCCATGGACGGGTCTTCATGAGGACCGCCGGGTGCCTGCATCACTCCGTCCAGAGAAACGAAGGCCCCGATTATTATTCTTCTCATTAGTTTACACTCCTCTCTTAATTCATAGCGTAAGATTATAAAATCGATGGGGGACGCATTCCAACGGAACCCTGTAACTCGTTGCTCCTCCACTGGTTTCCCTGATTTCACTGATCTTCAATGACAAGAATAGTATCGTTCGATAAATTATCAAGGATCGAGGCTACAGATGGTCAGGAACTCATTTTAAGAGGAAAAAGATCAGTCAGTCTCAGGGAGGGGTATTGCAAATGTTGAATCGCACATTTTCGTTTTTCAGATCAAGGAAAAAGGAGGCGATTGGCGAATGGCGACGATATGGTCAAAAACATTTTTTAGCACATCTGGTTCCCGGCTTTTACCATGTGGTGATTGCTGTTGCCATACTTTAAGGTTGAACCTCAAAAAGTGGTTGGTGCAGGACTCGCCTTTTGTTAATAGACTCATTTTCCGTGAAAGATGAAAGCCGTCTACCCCAGCGCTTTTTTAATTTGTTTTGCTGTAATTATAGTAAAGGTTCTGGAGTTTATAGTTAAAATTGCATTATATTCGAAACATTTGAAATAGTAATTTTTCCCGTTTGCCTCTATCTCCTCCAGAGGCGCAGATAAAATAATCTTTCTTAAAAATGCTTCTAATTCATTATTTTCAAAATGGTAAAGGCCAAGATTTCTTTTGATTCTCAAAAACCCTAAAGTGGTATTTCTAAATTGATTGGCAATCAGTCCTCTTAGAGATTCATTCATTTTTTTCTTAGGCCGACCATGGAAGGTTCTTTATTTCAGTATCATAATACATAAAGAAAAAGCACATTAAGGGCGCCAATCAGAAAGCCGAGCAGCGCACCGAAAAGATTGATATATTTAAACTGTTCCTCCATTATGGAGAGCAGCAGCCGCTCCAGGCGCAGCAGATCGAGAGAGTCGACCTTTTCGGCAACTATGCCCTGGATATTCAGGGAAGCAACAAGACCGGGAACTTCGGTTGCCAGCATAGCCAATGACATTTTTTGAAAAGAAGTGTACATCCCCTCTCTGACTCCGGCAGGCAGCAGCTTTGTCAGTTTACCCACAGGCTTTTGCAGCAGCGTTGTCAGCATTTGTTCTACAGTGGCATCGACCAATTTTTTTGCCTTTGCAGATCGCAGCAGCGCAGTTGCCTCGGCTGAGGCTCTTTTTTTCAGATTTTCCAGGCCATTTTCACCGACCGTATCCAGAAAAATGGTGCGAATATCACGGCCACCGCCAACATATATTTCAATATTTTCGCGCAGCAGGGTAGAAACGGCTTTGGCTGTCCCCTCTTCCCTCAGCAGGGTTGCAAGTTGCTCCGCCACGGTCCTGCATATTTTTCTGGTGTTCATCTGCGTACTCTCTGGGAGAAAGGAGGAAATCGGGATATGCAGATAATGTCGAACACGTTCAACCAGCAATCGGGCAACTCTCTCCTGAACTTCCTTATCCTGCAGCCATTTGGCAATATCTTCTTCATTATTGTTCAGATAATCCTTTACTGCCTTTTCTATGGTTTCTATTTTGAGAAAATTCTGAACCATTCCTCCCATGGGACCAAGCGTTGCTGAAAATGTATCAACTCCTTTCTTGACAGCCTCGATTATCCTTTTCTGTATTTCCGGATCTTTTGTTATTTCAGCTAATTTCTTCAGGAGATCAGGGGTCTTCGATTCGACAATATCAACGATAAGTTCGATAAGCGTATGCGGCAGTACCTGATCAAGACTGTTATTGTTTTTAAGAATCCTGCTGGTCTGCACGTAGAGAAAATCTTCAAGCCACTGCTCCATGCTCTTGCTCGCCAGCATTGTCTTTATGAGTTGATCCAGGGATGAATAGAGCTGTTCCCGCTTTTCTCCATCAATGAGTTCGTCTATGTCCCGGTTCAGGATTTGCTCGCAGCCATCTCTGACGACCGTGGTTATGAGGAGTTCAAACTCCTGGGTTTGCAGGTACTTGTAAATCTGCTGTTTACATTGATAGGAGACGGTCTTAATCGCTATATCGAAATAATTGCTGTAGCGCTTGGGAACAAGCGCAGGCAGAGGAGCAAGATCACGGTCGAGAATTGCTCCGACACGCTCTTGTATCAGACTGCCAAGGTGCTTTTGAAAGGATTGACTCTGCAGGGCCTTGCCAATTTCCCGGCTGGTCAGTAGATGACTGCCGACCATTTCTCCGATATTTATGGCGAGCTGATGCCTCTTAGAGGGGATGACGCCTGGTGTCATCGGCAACCTTATGCCAAACAAAAACCATGGCTTAAGGGGGCGAAACAGCATTCGGATAGCTACCTTATTGGTCAAGTAGCCAATAAAGGCTCCTATCAGGGGAGGAGCGACATATGGTAAATAGGTGGAAAAATGTGAGACATCAAACATCATATACTCCGGCTCTGCAACTAATAGTACTGAATGAGAAATAGCTGGATCAACCGCGGTTGACTCTGCTTGAGATAATTAGAGAAAAACGTTATATAATAATTCCTATTATTCCCTTTATGACCTCGTGCAGAGGTGTGTTTATTAACGTATTCTGTTTCTTTTGCAAAACTTTTCTTTCAATTTATCTTGAAATTATATAAATATGAGAGGCGATAAATACATCATCTACCATTCAATCCAAGGATATTAGTTATGTGGCTATTCAGATTCTTTACATCCTCCATCGGCAAAAAAATCCTCATGGCCGCTACCGGTCTTTTGCTGCTGCTCTTTCTGGTTGCTCATGCCGTTGGCAACGCCGCGATTTTTTTCGGCAGCGCTGCCTTTCAGGCCTATGCGGATGCCCTGCACGGTTTGCCAGTGGTCGTTTTCCTTTTCGGGCTCGGGCTTCTGGTTATCTTTCTTGTCCATATCACCATTGGCATACAGCTTTTTTTACAGAATCGTAAAAGTGCGGCGACCCAGTATGCGGTTTATAACAAGGTCCGTGAAAATACCTTTGCGTCCTCTACCATGCCGTACACCGGTCTTCTCATCTTTGTTTTTGTTCTTATCCATGTTTTCGGCTTTGGCATAAATCCCGGAGACACTAAAATTTCCGTTTTAGTCAGTGAGCTGCTCGGCAACTTTTTCTATGGATTGTTCTATCTTTTTTCATTCTGTGTTTTAGCGCTGCATCTGAGTCATGGATTCTGGAGCATGCTGCAGACTTTTGGTGTT
Source organism: Desulfobulbaceae bacterium (assembly GCA_016278675.1). Taxonomy (GTDB): domain Bacteria; phylum Desulfobacterota; class Desulfobulbia; order Desulfobulbales; family Desulfocapsaceae; genus Desulfopila_A. The sequence continues at coordinate 45,053 of JADQBJ010000014.1, forward strand.
AATCACCCAAGATATAACGAGGAAATCGCACGACTGACCTTTATTGTTCCGGGATTCTTTCTTGTCTTCTTTGGTTCGATCGTGCTTTACTTTATGACAGGGATCGGAGGTAATTATTAGTCTCCAGGGAATTTTTTTCCTGTTTTTATCTGCGGAAACATACCTGTGGTACCATCTAGCTCCCGGGTTAGAGATTATACCGATATTCGCTTTCTACTATGCATGCATAAACCGTTACTCTACATTATAAGGTTTACAATATGGAACTCAATGCTCGAACCCCTTCAGGTCCTTTAGCCGAAAAATGGGATAACCATAAATTTAGCGACAAGCTCGTCAACCCCGCAAACAGAAGAAAATTTAAAATCATTGTTGTCGGCACAGGTCTCGCGGGGGCATCAGCTGCTGCCACCTTGGCAGAGCAGGGCTATAAGGTGGATGCCTTCTGTATCCAGGACAGCCCCAGAAGAGCTCATTCCATTGCTGCTCAAGGCGGTATAAATGCTGCTAAAAATTACCAGACAGACGGTGACTCCGTCTTCCGTCTGTTTTACGACACTATAAAAGGTGGGGATTTCAGGGCACGGGAGGCCAATGTCTACCGGCTGGCGCAGGTGAGCAACAATATTATCGACCAATGTGTCGCTCAGGGCGTCCCCTTCGCCAGAGAATATGGGGGCAGTCTGGCCAACCGGTCATTTGGCGGTGCCCAGGTCTCCAGAACCTTTTATGCCAGAGGACAGACCGGGCAGCAGCTTCTATTGGGAGCCTACAGTGCCCTCTCCCGCCAGATTCATGGAGGCGGCGTCAACATGTTCAACCGTCGGGAAATGATGGATCTTGTGGTTGTCGATGGGCGTGCCCGAGGCATCATCACCAGAAACCTGATAAGCGGGGCTCTGGAGTCCCACTGGGCTGATGCGGTACTGCTCTGTACCGGCGGCTACGGCAATGCCTATTTTCTTTCGACCAACGCCATGGCCTCTAATGTGACCGCAGCCTGGCGTGCGCATAAGCACGGTGCCGGTTTTGCCAATCCCAGTTTTGTGCAGATACATCCAACCTGCATTCCCGTTCATGGCGACTATCAGTCTAAACTCACCCTTATGAGTGAAAGTCTTCGCAATGACGGCAGGGTCTGGGTTCCTAAAAACAAGGACGATAAACGGCCTCCTGCAGATATTCCGGACAGTGACAGGGATTATTACCTTGAGAATAAATACCCCAGCTTTGGTAATCTGGTGCCCAGAGACGTGGCCTCGAGAAATGCCAAGGAACAATGCGACCTCGGCAAAGGGGTCGGTGCCACGGGGCTGGCCGTCTACCTTGATTTTGCCGATGCCATACAGCGGGATGGCGAAGCTACTATTATGAGAAAATACGGTAATCTCTTCCAGATGTATGAGAAAATTACCGACTCCAGTCCTCTGCAGGAACCTATGATGATTTTTCCTGCAGTACATTATACCATGGGAGGTTTGTGGGTCGACTATGATCTGATGACCACCATTCCCGGACTTTTTGCCCTCGGAGAATGCAATTTTTCCGACCATGGAGCCAACAGGCTTGGGGCCAGCGCGCTTATGCAGGGTCTCGCTGACGGCTATTTTGTCATTCCCACAGCGGTTGCCAATTATCTGGCTGATAATAAGCTTCAAAAGGTCTCCGATTCCGACTCCGCCTTCAAGAGCGCCCAGCAAAATGTCGGCGACCGGCTCAGCAGGATAATGAAAAACAGCACGGGCAGCAGCAGCGGCAAGGTTACTGTCGATGAGATCCACAAGGAATTGGGAAAACTGCTCTGGGATAACTGCGGCATGGCAAGGAACGAACAGGGTCTTAAAAAAGCCCTGCAGGAGCTTCCTGAAATTCGCAGGAAATTCTGGGATAAGGTATATATTCCCGGCAGCGGCAGTGAGCTTAACCAGACTCTTGAACGCGCCGGAAGGGTCGCGGATTTTCTTGAGTTCGGTGAAATCATGATCCATGACGCTCTCCGTCGTGAGGAGTCATGCGGCTGCCACCTTAGAGAAGAAAGCCAGACTGAAGAGAATGAAGCCAAACGTGACGATGAAAATTATTCTCATGTTTCAGTATGGGAATACAAGGGAGAAGGGGTGGAGCCTGAGATGCATAAGGAAGAACTCACCTTCGAATTTGTTACCCCAAGCCAAAGAAGTTATAAATAGCAGCATTCCAGCGATAACTGTAACTATTCAGCAAAGAGCTAAAAATTTGAAGTTTAGCTTGAACTGTAATTTAACTCAACAAGAGACACTATGAGTACCATTGATCTTAGTCTACAAATCTGGAGACAGAAAAACAGTGACGCGCTAGGGCAACTTGAAACGTATACCCTGGAGAGAATATCCACGGACATGTCATTTCTGGAAATGCTGGATGTGCTGAATGAAAAGCTCACCCACGAAGGTAGAGAACCCGTAGCCTTTGACCATGACTGCCGTGAAGGTATCTGCGGCATGTGCGGAGCAATAATTAACGGCATAGCCCATGGTCCAGAGAAGGAAACCACCCTCTGCCAGCTTCATATGCGCCATTTTAAAAGCGGCGATACCCTGGTGATCGAGCCTTTCCGGTCACGGGCATTCCCGATCAGGAAGGATCTGGTTGTCGATCGCTCAACCATGGATAAGATCATCCAATCCGGTGGCTACGTCTCCGTCAATACGGGCGGGGCTCCGGACGGCAACGCCATTCCCGTCTCCTCGCAGATCGCCGAACTTGCCATGGACGCTGCCTCCTGCATTGGTTGCGGAGCCTGCATTGCCGCTTGCCCCAACAGATCGGCAATGCTCTTCACAAGCGCCAAGATTTCACAGCTCTGTCTCCTTCCCCAAGGCCATGCCGAAAGAAAGCAGCGCGCCCTTTCCATGGTAGAGACCATGGACAAGCAGGGGTTCGGCAACTGTACCAATTATAGAGAGTGCGAGGCTGTATGTCCTAAAGGTATTTCTATTAGGAATATCGCCCGACTTAACCGAGAATTCGTCAAAGCATCCTTTTCCGAAGGATGATAGCGTCGCGAAGCACCCGTATGGGCATAAACTCTGACTTCGAGAAAGTCCAATCTCCCGCATTGCAGTTTTTTGGCGGCTAGCGCAGCAATGCATTATGATGTAGTGATAGTAGGAGCCGGTCCGGGAGGACTGGCTTGTGCCACTAAATTGTCCCAAAACGGGGCTTCAACCCTTGTGATAGAAAGAAAGCCGCAAATCGGCCCCAAGGTCTGTGCCGGCGGAATCACCTGGAGCGGGCTCCTCAAAACCGTCCCGGAACAATTAATAGAAAAAGCCTTTCCCTGTCAGCATGTTTGGTCGCGTCTGCAAAACATCTGCGTTTCCAGTGAGACACCGATCATTGCCACAGTCGACAGAAAAAATCTCGGTCGCTATATGGCAGACGCGGCAAAGGCCGCTGGTGTTAAAATACATACCTCGACCTCGCTTCGCCATATAACCGACAGCGGTGCAGACCTGTTTCATCACCCCTCAGGTGAACGGAGCATCGTGAGCTTTGATTACATGATTGGCGCCGACGGCTCCACGAGTTCAGTACGTCGGCATCTTGGAATTCCTACAAACAAAGTCGGCATTGGCATCAATTATCAGCTCCCGTGTACCGGTTCAAAGATGGAGTGGCACTTAAACAACAGATATTTCGGCAATGGTTACGGCTGGATTTTTCCTCATAAAGAGTCAACTTCCATAGGTGCTTACGCCCCTGCGGGGATTGCGGCGCTTCAGCTCAAAAAAAGACTGTGTCATTGGTCATTAGGCAGAGGTTATGATCTTTCACAGCATCCCTGCAAAGCCGGTTATATAAATTACGATTACCGAGGCCACCACTTCGATCGCACTTTTCTTATTGGTGATGCCGGCGGATTTGCCTCTGCACTGACAGGCGAGGGAATTTATCCTGCAATTATCACGGGTGAATCTGTGGCATTGAAAATTATAGATCCAAACAGCGATCTGTCCGATCTTGACGAGGTAATTCGCCGGCAGCGGAAATTTGCAGGGATGGTATCACTCACTTCTAAAAGTGGAATTCTCTCGGCGATCTTAGCCGAGGTCGGGGTATTTGCCCTGCGCAATAACATGATCAATTTTACCATGCTCGAAATGGGCAAATAAAAAGTGGCCCCGCCGTTTTCACGGCAAGGCCACTGGTTTCTCTATCTGCCTCTTTGGAAGAGAGAAAAAAAATCTTCCTTTTCTAGAATTATCTCGTAAAAAGTTATCGAAATTAATCAAACACCGGTCTCGGATAAAGACCTGCTGCTTCAACTATTCCCGGAACCTTTTCTTCCCATTCTATAGCCATAATATGGAATCCGGCTACTCCTTCCACTTCTTTGAGACGCTGAATAGTTTCGACGGCGAATTTCAACCCCTCTTCCGATTGCTTGCTCTTTTCCACTCCGGCCAACCTATCGATCAGATCATCGGGGACGTCCATGCCGGGTACCGCCTTTCTCATATATTTTGCCATACCCAGAGAGCGCATGGGGGTGATGCCGGCAAGGATATACACTTCTTTATGCAGACCCCTCTCTCTGACTCCCTCCATCCATTTCTCAAATTTGGGTATATTGTAAATGCATTGTGTCTGGATGAATTCGGCTCCGCATGCCACTTTTTTGGCAAGCCGCGGAACACGTATCTTGAATGGGTCGGCAAATGGATTGGCTGCGGCACCTACAAAAAACTTAGGCGGTACTTTTATATCGTCACCGGAGAGAAATTTTCCTTCATCGCGCATCAATCTGACGGTTTGCAGCAACTGCATTGAATCAAGGTCAAAGACATTCTGAGATTGTGGGTTGTCGCCAAAGCTTTGATGATCACCGGACAGACAGAGAACATTGTTGATCCCAAAAGAAGCGGCCCCAAGCAAATCGCTCTGCAGGGCAATCCGATTTCTATCGCGCACCACCATCTGCAGGACAGGATCCATCCCTAACAGCTTTAAATGCACACAAGCAGCCAGACTGCATAAACGAGTCACGGAGGTCTGATTGTCGGTAATATTTATGGAGTCGATATGATCCTTCAATAAACTTCCTTTATCGATTATGCCCTGTGCATCACTCGAACGGGGAGGACCGCACTCACTGGTAACTGCCAGCTGGCCGCTTTTAAGAACTTTTTCCAGTTTACTTTCAGTATGCAATTCCACTATTAAAAATCCTCCAGTTTAAATGATCGTGGTCCACCGGCTCTGTCTTTTGACCAGTCTTTTATAGGTGTAACCTTTTCGTAATCATCTAACTTCCCTAAAGCCTCAAGGCGATCAACAACCAGCTGCCAGGCACAATCGAGATCTTTCGAGATTTCACATTTTCCATTTGACGACCCGCCGCAGGGACCATTGAATAATCTCTTGCAGCACCTGGTCACCGGACACACCCCTCCGGTTACACCAAGCATGCAGTCTCCACAGGCTTGACATTTTTCAGTGTAGAGGCCTTTGGCTATAACATCTCCTAAAAAAGTAGTGTTTAACCCAGGATAAATTGGAGTAGTGGGGTATTTCGTTGCCATAAACTGCACACCTATACCACAGGCCAGGCTCAGTACCGCTTCCGATTTCTCCAGTAGTTCTCTGGCGGAATCAAAAAACTCGTGTTCGCATTGTCTTTCAATGCCGCTGTCCCTGATTTCCAGGTCGATATCGTCCTGGGTCGCCCTCATCCGCAGAAGGGAGGCTAAAATTTCAGCTTCCTTGTTGCCGCCCTGATGGCATACGGCGACACAGGTATTACAGCCGAACACCGTCAATTGCTTGTGACCCTTGACCATCTCCCATATTTCATCAAATGGTTTCTGCTCACCTACGATCATAGTTGATGTACTCCTTATTGAATAAAGCCAATGGTAAAGCTCATAAAGCCTTTTGAGGTTTTTCCAGTTGTTTTTCAGCCTTTTTCTTCAAGGCGATATAGATGGGAGAGGGTCCCAATTTGGAGATTCTTTCGGTAAACTCTGTGCAAATTTCTGCCCACCGTGGCCCCATCGCTGCGGAAAGATTGAAAAACTCCAGTCTTTCACTGTCGATTCCTACTGTTTCCAGAAGAGCGTGCAGCTTTTTCACTCTTTTCTTGGCATTTAGATTTCCTTCCAGGAAATGACATTGACCATCCAGTCAGCCTGCCACAAAAACACCGTCAACCCCACGTTCAAACGCCCTGAGAACATAAGACTGGTCAAGCTTGCCGGTGCATGGCAGTCTGACAACCTTGACATTATATGGATAGGTCAACCGCATGACTCCGGCCAGATCGGCTGCGGCAAAGGCGCAGTAATGACAGGCAAAGGCTATGATATTGGGCTGCCAGTCCTGCGGGGGCTGCTGAGGTTTTTCCGGATGTATTCTTTCTGCTGATTTTTCTTCACCAGGTGACATATGTATATCGCCCCTTTTCGTTATCAGTGGATTTCCGTTGCGGCATCGACCATTGCTTTTATCTGGTCATCTCTGAAACAGTTGACCTGAAAGGCTTTTGCCGGACAGACACCGGCACAAATTCCGCAACCGGTGCACTTGATTTCATTATGGCTGACCCGACCGTCTTCGTCGATAAACGGCGAACCGAAAGGACATGCTCTGAAGCACGCCAGACAGGACATGCAGATGTCTCTGTTATGTTTTGAAATAATACCGGAAACCGTGAGTTTTTCATGGGAGAGCAACGCCCCTACCCTACCCGCTGCAGCCATTGCCTGGCTTATGGTCTCTTCGATATTTTTTGGCGCATGGGCAAGACCGGCAAGAAAATATCCTTCACTTGGAAAATCCACTGGTCTGAGCTTAACGTGGGCCTCCAGGAAAAATCCGTCAATGTTGCAGGTCAATTTATATGCCTTGGCGATAGCTTCCGTCTCCGGATGAGGGCGCAAGCCTGTAGAAAGAACGACATAATCCGCGTCCAGCTGTATCTCTCTGCCAAGGATCTTGTCATTCAGGCTGACTTTGAGGCCGCCTTCTGTTGAAGTTACCTGGGGCTTATCGTCAGGTGTAAACAGAAAGAACAACACTCCCAGATCCCGTGCCTTCTTGTAATATTTTTCCTTAAGGCCGTAGGAGCGAATATCTCTATAGAGTATAACTACCTGAGTTTCGGGGGATTTTTTCTTTATGAAAATCGCATTTTTCAAAGCATCCTGGCAACATACCCGGGAGCAGTAATTAGTTGGTTCTTCACGGGAGCCGACGCACTGGATCATCACGATGGTTTCATCGGCGGCTGGGATCTTCTCGGCAAGGAGATCTTCGAGTTCCCTCTGGGTAATGATGTTATCGGACTGCTGATATTCATATTCCTGAGGGCTGTATTCCATACCTCCCGTGGCAATCAGGACCGCACCATGTTCAAGTACCTGGCCGTTGTCCAATTTGGTGTGGAAATTGCCGACAAAACCGTCAGTTTCGCTGACAGTGGTACCAAGGTGTACACTTATGGCGGGATTTTCCTTGATTGCTTCTATAGTTTCCCGAAGGTGCTTCTGGACATCGTCACCTTCAAGATTGGTGCGTACTCTGCGTAACAAGCCACCCAGTTCGTTTTCTTTTTCTACCAGGTAGACGCCATATCCCTGATCGGCCACGGAAAGCGCGGCTGTCATGCCGGCTAAACCGCCTCCGAGAACCAGTACGGAATGGGTTACCCCAACCGAAGCGGACTGGACGGGCTCAAGAAGCCTGGTTTTGGCAATATTCATGTTGACAATGTCGATTGCCTTCTCCGTAGCCTTTTCATGATTATCGGAGTGGCACCAGGAACATTGTTCTCGTATATCGGCAAGTTCGAACAAAAACTTATTCAGGCCGACCTCGCGGATGGTATCCTGAAAAAGCGGTGCGTGTGTTCTGGGCGTACAGGAAGCCACCACCACCCTGTTCAGGCCTTTTTCCTTGATGAGATCACGGATTTTCTGCTGTCCATCGGGAGCACAGGCATATATAATTGTCTCGGAATGAACTACGCCCTCATTTTTGGCAGACTCCTCGGCAACCTTTTGGACATCCACGACTCCGGCAATATTGACGCCGCAGTGACAGACGATTACCCCGACTCTCGGTTCTTCAGCGCTGACATCCCTCTCGGGAGGAAGGATCACTTCTTCCACCTCGGACCCTCTGCTTTCACCAAGCAAAGCCATGGAGGCAGCCGCCGAACCACTGCTCTGTATTACTGTTTCAGGTATGTCCTTGGGACCCTGATAGATGCCGGCGACATAAATTCCTTTGCGGCTCGTTTCAACAGGACGCAGCCTGGAGGTCAGGGCAAAACCATATTCATCGCTTTCGATACCGAAAACCTTCGCGAATTCCGCAGCATTCAACTGTGGTTCGAAGCCGACGGAAAGGATGACCATGTCAAATATTTCATTGACCAGTTTACCATTTTCATCGACGTAATGCAGAGTGAGGTCTCCGCTTTGAGGATCTTCAACAACCTCTGAAACCATAGCTCTTTTATAAAGGACGCCGCTCTGGTTTTTTGCCTTGTCGATATACTTGTCGAAATCCTTGCCGAATGCCCGCAACTCCATGTAAAAAACAGAGGCTTCCACCTCTGCATCATGTTCCTTGGCAATTATCGACTGTTTTGCTGCGTACATGCAGCACACCGACGAACACCAGGCATTGGAATTATGCTCGTTTCTTGAACCGACGCACTGGATCCAGGCAAGCCTTTTTGGGTGGGCGCCGTCAAATGGACGCTCAACGACTCCTCCACAGGGACCGGAAGCCGAAAGCAGCCTCTCAAACTGGAGCGAGGTGACCACGTTTTTTATCCTGCCATAGCCAAATTCTTCCCGTATTTCAGGAGAATAGGTCTTTAATCCGGGGGTCAGGATTATGGAGCCGACCTTGACATCAAATTCCTTGTCGGAATCCTCAAAGTTAATGGCCTTGGCATCACACACCTTTTCACATTTCCGGCACACTCCTTTAGTAAGGTACAGGCAATAGTCCGGGTCGATGGCACGCGTGTTTGGTACAGCCTGAGGAAAAAGGGCATAGACTGCCCGGCGTTTATTGAGTCCCTGGTTAAAAACATCTAAAACCTTGGTGGGACATTTTTCTTCGCAGGCCCCGCATCCCGTACACCTGTCAGCATCGATATATCGTGCTTTCTGCAGTATGGATGCCGTAAAATTTCCTTCCGTTCCATCTACTTTCTGAACGGTGGACATGGTGTGCATTTTGATATTGGGATGGCGGCTGCTTTCCACCATTTTCGGGGATATCATGCACATGGAGCAGTCACCGGTGGGGAAGGTCTTGTCAAGACGAGACATTGTCCCACCGATAGACGGTTCGTCGCTGACCAGATGGACCAGCAGACCGCTGTCGGCAAGATCAAGAGATGCCTGCATTCCTCCAATACCCGCACCAACAACCAGTACGGAACCTGTTCTTTCTTTTTTTTCCTGTCCGGGGGTAATTCTTGTCAAAAGAAGATCCTCCATCAGATCAGCCCCGACAATTTAGGACTGCCGGCCATTTTCGCTAATTAGCCGAATGTCGGGCATTACTCAGAAATATTCCAATAAGTACCATGACAGCTCATCCAGCAGAATTATCATCATCTCTGATTTCAATGAGCATACGAAAGAGCACATGAAAGCGTTTTTTACATAGTTACTTTTGCAGTAACCACATCCTTGAAGATTTTTGACTTCAGCGTGAAGATTAACAGAATATTCAAAAGATTGAAACTTATTTTCAATAATATGCATCTAATATCACTTCATCTATTAAATGAAAAGAGATAAACATTGTTAAGGAATATATTTTTTATTATAATCATAACGTTGCTGATAAAGGGAATATGCTGATTTTTCCACAATCCAGGTATAATTTTTGTGAGACAACACCCAATGCCGCACTGAGTAAAAGGAGAGAAGGCTACAAACAATAGATTCGAACGTTTCGAATAAACTACAGCTGAGGAAATATAAATTCTATGAGCTTCGATATTCTTCTGGGTTTATCACTTATTGTCTGTCTAATAGGTCTCTTTATTCGCTTCTTTGTCTGGTTCAGTCAGAGCATCGACCCCACCAAGGAAAAAATACCGCTCTCCACCAGAATCACCAAGGGGGCGACCGGCTTTTTCAAAGTGGTTTTCAGCACCAAAATACTCCGCATCTTTCAGTCATTCTTCGCCGATATACTTTTCCAAAAAAGAATATTTAACAAAAGCCTCTACCGCTGGATAATGCACGGCCTGATTTTTTTCGGTTTTGTGTTGCTCTTCTTTTTTCATGTCATTGGCGATTTCACCTATGATCTTTTGGGAAGCGAGTATGTTCCCACACTTAATCCCGACCTGGCTTTGCGAAACATTCTCGGGCTGCTTGTCGTCATCGGCATCGCTCTGGCTGTGTATCGGCGCATACAATTAAGACCCAGGCGGCTGAAGTCCTATTTAAGTGACTGGACAGCACTTACATTTGTAGCAGTAATCATACTCTCCGGATTTTTTCTGGAGGGCGCCAAGATCTCATCGTATACCGTCTATGAGCAAATGGTTGAGGAGTACGGCTGGTACGAAGAAGAAGAGGCCAGGGCCCTGGAGGCCTTCTGGGTTGCCGAATATGGCGTGCAATCCCCCAATTTCACAGGTTCCATCGATGATGAGTTAGTGGAGACGGGCCGCGAACTGAACCAGGAAAGCAGCTGCATAGAATGCCATGCAAGTACGCAAAATGCCTTTGCCAGTTTTTCCCTGAGCAAAGTGATAGGCCCTGTTGCAGCTGCTCTTGGAGATCAGAGGACAGTCTCGTTCTTCTGGTTTCTGCATATAGCGGCCTCTCTGGCCTTTCTGGCCTGGCTCCCTTTCAGCAAAATGTTTCATATGGTTTCCGCACCCGTTAGTCTTGCCATCAACAGGGTAATGGGGAAAGAAAGCGACGATCCGGTTAATGAACTGAATCGGCAGATGATAGGTTTGTCCGCCTGTACTCACTGTGGGGCCTGCACCGTGGAATGCTCTTCAAAGATGTTTTTTGAATCCTTTCAGAACGAGTTCATTCTTCCTTCGGAAAAGGTACAGTTTCTCAAAAAGATAGCTGCCGGTGAAAAAGTAGACAGGGAAACCCTGAAGAGACTGCAGGAGGGACTGTATATCTGTACCAGTTGCGACCGCTGTACCGATATCTGCCCTTCCGGCATTAACCTCAGAGATCTTTTTGTGAATTCCAGGTATTATCTGCTTGAGGAGGGTATGGTTGAAACTTCAATGTTAAGCCACTTTTCTTTTCCATTGGCACTGAACCGGAAATTCGCCGGCAATCATCTGAAGGCCTTGAAGTCCGTTCACGAAATATTTCGCAGCAGCTTCAAATCCCTTCCCGCTCTTCTGGGTCCGATTACCTTGTCCAAACAGGGCACAATCGACAATGACACCTATCGTAGCTGCTATTCATGCCAGCGCTGCACCAATATATGCCCCGTGGTCAGAAGTTACGAAAATCCCTCGGAGGCTCTGGACATGATGCCGCATCAAATCATTTACAGTCTGGGAATCGGCAAGGCAGATATGGCACTGGGAGCGCAAATGATCTGGAGCTGTTCCACCTGCTACCTGTGTCAGGAACACTGCCCCAATAAGGTTGAATTGACCGACATTTTCTACAGGCTCAAGAATATTGCCATCAACCGAATCGATTCAGGAGATAGACAATGAAATACGCATTTTTCCAGGGCTGCAATATACCTGTACGAATTGAGCAATATGCCGATTCGACCCGGGCGGTGTTTAATAAATTTGGAGTGGAGCTTGTCGAACTGCGGGAGTTTAACTGCTGCGGATATCCTGTCCGCAATGTCGATGAAAAATCATACATTCTGCCTTCTGTTCGGAATCTGGCTATCGCTGAAAAGGAAAATCTGGATATAGCGGTGATCTGCAATTGCTGTTTTGCCAGCCTGATGAAAGCCAAAAATGTTCTGGAGAATGACCAGGAGCTGCTCGGGGAAATTAATTCCATTCTGGCCAAGGAAGACCTGCACTACAGCGGCAAGGCAGCAATCAAGCATTACCTTGACATTCTCTACTCTGATATCGGCATAGAGAAGATTACCGCCAAACTGGTTTACAAGGTCAGAGATCTCAATATCGCGGTTATTCAGGGGTGTCATGTGCTGCGGCCCCGTGAGATCACCGGGTTTGACAACTCATTTGTACCGAAGATAACCGACGCTCTGGTAAAATGTACTGGTGCTGAAAATCTGGAATGGCAGGGCAAACTTGAATGCTGCGGAGCCGCTCTGGCAGGCATTAATGATAACCTTTGCCATACCCTGCTGCTGGAAAAAACAGAAGGCGCCAAAAAAGCCGGGGCCCAATATATAACCCCGATCTGTTCTTACTGTCACCTGCAGTTTGACACAAATCAGCCCAATATTGTCCAGGAAGAACAGGATATTCTTCCCGTACTACTCTACCCTCAGATACTTGGGCTCTGCCTTGGCCTAAGTGCAGAGGAACTTGGTATCGGCATGAATAGGACAATAAGCGCCGACGATATTGAAAAGGTGAAATCCACCCTTGGCTCTCCGGTAGATGACAAGAAAAGTAAAAAGAAAAAAGGAAAGGTGAAGCAAGCCGCATAAAAGGAACTTTAAAACCTTATCTAAACCATGAAGACGGCAGTTGGACTGCCGTCTTCTTTTTTTTTGACGTCACTTTATTTCATAACCTGATTACCCCTGAAAATCAGCATCTTTTGGCCCAAGCCGGGACTGCTCTTTTCATCGGGACGCCATAACCCTGATAATCATCTAAAAGGCTCCTCCCAGCATAGTCACCGTCCGGGCTGCAGAGACCCGTGAAAAGAGCAGTCCCAACCTTGAGCTTTAGGGGTAATCAGGTTTCCTAATTGAATCCACTTATTTCTTCCTTTAATTATTTATTTTTGTGCTTATACTGGATTGGTACAGTTAATAATCTAATGCATTTTAATATTGGAGATTTTTATGAGTAAAGTTATCGCCTTTGCTGGCAAAGGTGGGGTTGGAAAAACAACGGTGGCAACACTTGTGGTCAGGCATCTTTCGCGTAACGGCAAAACTCCGATACTGGCAGTCGATGCAGACCCGAACAGTAATCTCGGTGAAACCATGGGACTTGAAGTTCCCCAGACCATTGGTGATATCCGTGAAACATATATGAAGGATCCTCAGGGCGTACCCTCCGGTATGGATAAGGTGAATTATCTAGAGATGCTGGTCGAACAGGCGCTTATTGAAAGACCCGAGTTTGACCTTCTGGTTATGGGACGTCAGGAGGGACAGGGATGCTACTGCATGGTTAATAATATATTAAATAATTTCAGCGATAAACTTGCAGCGAGCTACAACTATCTGGTTGTTGATAACGAAGCCGGTATGGAGCACCTCAGCCGCAGAACCAGCGGAAAGGTCGATATGCTTTATCTGGTAACAGATTATTCTCTAAGGGGTCTGCGTGCGGTAAAGCGGATTTATTCCATGCTGGACAGCCTTAAACTGGATATCGGAGAACTTGGAATCATCGTCAGCCGAGGTCCTGCACAGTTAGGCGATGCTTTTCTCAAGGAAGTTGCGGAAATCGGCATTCCGATGGCAGGCATTATTCCCGACGATCCGGCCTTACTCGAGTTTGATATGGCGCGAAAATCACTGCTTGATCTACCAGATGATTCACCTTCGGTTGTGGCCATTGAGGCGATGCTTAAGAAGACTGTTCCTGCATAAACTTCGGCAGCCGTTTTTCAAAGGAGGAGCTTTTCCTGCTCCTCCTTTTCACACATCCTCCCTTGCCCGACATCTTTTTCCTACCTTACTTGATCTAAGTCAATGCTGTTATTTCGGCAGGTGATATGCTTAAAATATAGAGAGAAAGCACAAGAACCCAAGAACCGGTCTCTGCTCCCGTCTGAAGGCCAGATGATCGTTTATTTTACGTGGAGGATAACACCATGAAATGTCCGGGACAAGACACACAGTACTGGAATGAAGACGCCATTTACGAAGTAAAATGTCCTGAGTGTCAGGCAATGGTAGAGTTCTACAAAGATGATACCACCAGGAAGTGCCACCATTGTCAGCACCGCTTCGTCAATCCCAAGATGGATTTCGGCTGCGCGACCTACTGTCAGTTTGCTGAGCAGTGCCTGGGAACACTTCCGGAAGAATTCGTCATGCAACAGGACAATCTACTCAAAGACAAAGTTGCAGTAGAAATGAAAAGATATTTTAAAAACGACTTTAAAAGCATTGGCTTCACGATGAAAGTGGCGAATTTTGCTGAAAAAATCGGCAGGGCGACTGAAGGAGCAAATCTTGCCGCCGTTCTCTGTTCAGCATATCTTCTCAATATCGGACATAGGCTAGCTGAGCAAACAGGCTCTACGTCAAAGAAAGATCTAGAAAGAGAAGGACCGGCTGTAGCTTCGGAAATCCTCAACAGACTGGGGGCGAATGAAGAGCTTATCTCCCAGGTTTGCACCATAGTGGGGAAAGCAATGCCGCCTGCTGCCGATGATAATGACATCGCTCACCGTATTGTAAACGATGCCTATCAGGTAGCGCGACTTGACCGCGAGCTCAAAAATGGGAAAGTGACATCAGCAGGTTTTGAGAAAAGGCTTGAGTCGATTTTTTCAGAGAAAGGCCGGGAAGAAGCAACAGCCGTATTTGCTGCGGTTGCCTCATAATGGTGCATTTTCTATAAGGAGAGGCGGCGCGCACCCTCCCGCACAGTCTCCTTATAGAAATGATTCAAATCATTTGCACAGATTGTCCTTGGGCTGGTATTCCGAGCCGCAGGCTGAACATTTTGCGGATTTTTGAAGTTCATCGGAGAACAATTCCACCTCCATCCCGCATTCGGGGCACTTCACCTTAATTTCACTCAGCGACTTATTGCTCTCAAAACCTGGACAATGCTGCTGGTCGGACATATTCCTTCTCCTTAATGGTGGTGATGCTTTATCACGACGGGCTTGAAAAGTTCATTTTTTATCCAGATTTCCGCCATCTTTTTTTTCCATAAAATGGATAATACAGGAACTGCGAAATTTGCAATATATCTCAGAATCATTGCATTTTAAGCATTCGTCGCAGAGGTAATACTTATGTTTTTGGCACATATAGCCGGTTTCTCTGTCGATATGAATTTTGCACTTTGCCATTTTAAAAAACTCTAATCCTCTTCTTTTTCACGAGTTGCTTGATCTATCAGTGTCTTCAGCTGCCTGTTGAGTTCAAAAAGCTCATCTTCCAAATCGAGAAGCTCCATCATAATCGGAGGCTTGACCGAGTGAGCCGGCAATCTTTTTTTTGTTTCCTTGATCTTCTTCTCCAACCGATGGATCTTATCTCGAAGATGACTAATCTTTTTGTTCATGCACAATGTACCATTAGTACCTTACTCCCCAAAAGCCGACACAAAAAAACAAGAAAATGGAACTATTTTAAAATCCGTTAACTTACACCAGCTCAGCTGGGTTAGTTGCTCATTCTCAACTCTTTTTCGATGAGCTTCAATTCATTCTCCAACGGTTGTCTTTTCTCGATTGCATAAAATACCTGATGGCCCATTTGTCCCCTCTTTCGAAAGGTAATTATCTCGAAAGAGTGCGAACCGGGTTCTGTTTGTTCGACCCAGAGTACCTTCTCAATCGGCAAGCCAAAATCTTCACAAATTCTTTTTGCGAATTTTTCAGGATTTGCGGAAACGGAATACCCCCATCCGGTATTTGTAAAGATACACAGGTAAGGCCGGATGTATGATATTGATTCCTGGGTCCTTGCCAGGTTGGAAATACTCAAGTCATAAGCACCTGGAAACCATGATATAGGTTCCTTATTCTCAGATTTTTTGCCATCCCAACTGTATCTACCTTTGAAGATCGCCATCGTAACCTCTTAAACGTAAAACATACATACTGCAGCGCCACCTTAAAGAAGAAACTGTTCCAAGTATCAACGAAAGTTAAATAAGTACTCTCTCAACCAATACAAGAAGATCCTCCGGTAAAAATAAACATTACTTCAGTGTTCTGCAGCCTCTTTAGTACCTTACAGACTATTTTCCTGTTTTTCGCAGGTAATAGTCTGTCTCATGGTTAATTGAGCTTAACCGAATATTCGGCACTATACCACTTGTGAGGGCTATTAGGCTATTTCCAGTGATCGTCTATCCTCCATACTGGCAAGAACGCGTTCTTTTTTGTCCTGAATACCCAAAGCAGCACGTTTCTTTTCAATATGTGCTATCATGAGCCTTGCCATATCATAGGGATTGTCAGCAAAACCCCACTTGCCGAAGTCTTTGGCTTCAAGTTCTTCGAAAAGATGCTTCTCAAAACGGGTTCCCTCGATAATAGGAAAGGTATGACCGAATACAGTATATATGCCGCTGGCAACAAAATACTGGCCAATAGCAATTGCCTTTTCACTCATCCACTCGGGAGCACATCCCGCGGCAGGAAGATCGGCAAGGGAATCCCCTAATCCTCCCATCTTTACCATTTCCGAGGCCGCCACAAGGATCCGGCTGTTGTCGACACAGGAGCCAAAGCCGAGGACAGGAGGCATACCTACGGTTTCACAGACCTCAGCCAGACCGGCACCGGCCAGAGCAGCCGCACCAGGTACAGTTAAGCCCGCTTTGGCAAGGGCGGTTTGAGAACACCCTGTCTGCAAAACCAGAATGTCATTCTTGATCAATTCTTTGACCAGTTCAACATGAGAAAAATCCTGCTTCGATCGCGGATTAGTGCAGCCAACTACACCGGCAACTCCTTTTATTCTGCCGTTGATGATATTATCATTGAGAGGCTTATAACTCCCTCTGAAAGCTCCGCCAAGCATATATTTTATATATTCAGCAGAGAAACCCTGAATGCCGCGAGCCACTTTTTTAGGAATCTGAATTCTTTTACTACGATTTCGGAACCTGGAAACAGCCTTGATAATTATCTCTTCGGTGCAGATTGTAGGATCATGGTCATCCAATTCGATATGCGTGGCCCCTTCGATCTTTGCTCTGTAATTAGTGGTAATGAACGCTGTATCATAGCATTCGGCTACCTTGAAAAGATCCTGCTTGATACACTGTATATCGACGGTCATGGCATCGACAGCACCACTGACAAGAACGGCTTCGGTAGAGGAAAAGTTGCCTGCATGCGGAATGCCGTGCCGGGAGAGAACATCGAGTCCCGAACAGCACATGCCTACCAGGTTAATCCCTTTTGCCCCGGCATCGGTTGCCATTTTGAGCACCGCAGGATCTGCCGCGGATACCATCATGGCCTCCAGCAGAATCGGCTCATGTCCGTGGACAATGATATTGATATGATCCTCCTTCAACACCCCCATGTCAACTTGAACTTCGATCGGGGAAGGCGTACCGAAAAGAATATCAGAGATTTCCGTGGATACCATCGATCCCCCCCAACCGTCGGCCAACGCAGTTCTGGATATCTGTTTGGTGATATTTTCGTAATCCTGATCCACTCCTATAGCTGTGCGGTGCATCATTTCCATGATCTCGCGCATTGCTCCCCGTGGGACGATACCTTCTTTACGCCATGACTCAAGCGTTTTTAAGGGTACCCTCTTTACCAGAGGGATTTCACCATTTACTTGAGTGTAGGTAAGCTCGAGCTCACGATAGAGATCCAGTGCCACTTCCTTGATACCCCTTCCTTCTGTTTCAATATCAAGTGATTCAGCGACCTCGTAGAGCTTCTGCGGATCTTTAATAGAAAAGTCTTTGACTTTACCGTCAATAACTCCTTTAAACAGTTCAAGCATGGCCATACCGTGATCTGTATGAGCAGCAGTTCCGGCTGCAACCATTCTCCCGAAGTTCCTGGCGGCGATGGTGTCCACAGTCGCTCCGCAAATTCCCACCCGGTCATAAGGGTCGTTAACATTCATGCGGCACGGGCCCATGGCACAGTGTTTACAGCATGCCGACTGGGCGCCAATCGGGCAGGCCTTCATATCATTGGCTCTATCGAAAAAGAGTTCGACTCCATCTTGTCTCGCCTTGGTGATCATCTGCGATGTCGATTCACAGATGGTAATATCTTCTACTTTTTGTAATTCCCTAAGCTTAGCCATGCTTCCTCCAGGTGTTTATACATGATTACGGCTGAATGTCATACCAGCCGGAATTCCACGGTTTCAAAATAATTTGTGAGTTACTCTGTGAATAGATATTATTCCTACAATGACTCAAAGTCAAGAATACTGGAGGAAAAAACCACGGAATGACAAACAAATACGGAGAGTTTGAACGGAAAAGCCATCATGCCACATCGTGGTATGATGGCGAGATTATTTCACTTAATTCAGATTACCAATGATTCTTTGGGATAGGCGGGATGGCAAATTCTGGGAAAAAATATCAGGATAGGCGTCACCGGGAAAAGCTTGATCTGTGTTGTAAATTTTTTCGACAGTTTTTAAGGGTGCTAACAGTTACACTGAAAGCCTAAAACATCGATCCGGGCTCCTAGTCTATTTAAACCTGTTATCTAGCCGTCTGAAAGTCTAGCGGCAACTTTTATTCAGGATTGAAGGTCGGATAATTTTTGAGCAATTTCAAACAAGACCTGAGGTGCATCTTCTATATTCTCAAAAGGTCTAACCCCGTCACGGTCTGCCTGGACAATCTCATCCATCTCAGGAAGAAACCCAAGAATATCGAATTCCGGCAGAGTATTTCTGATAAGTGATTTATCTTCTTCGTTGCGAACACGATTGCCGAGAATAATAATATTTTTGATGCCGATATCGCTGCCGAGTTTTTTGATCTGGGCGGCAGCCACCCTACTCCTGGCCCCGGGATTGACTATAATAACCAGGGCATCAACGGAGCTTGAAGTAGCCCTTCCCAGATGTTCAACGCCGGCTTCCATATCCATCAGAACAATATCATCACGATAGAGTACAAGATGGGTCATCAAGGCTTTCAGGATAGTACTTTCCGGACAGATACAGCCGGATCCGCCACTTTTGACAGTGCCCATTACCAGAAGTTTTACTCCATCTCTTTCAAGAGAAAAACGATCGGGGATATCGTCAACTTTGGGATTGAGAGTAAAAAATCCTCCCATGGTACCCGGCTCGGCGCCCGTCCTCTCAGCTATCAATTCGGTTAGTTCGGAGATCGGGGTTATAGGTTCATCTTCAGGTATGCCCAGACCGGCAGCCAGATTGGTAACCGGGTCTGCATCTATTGCAATCACATTTTTTTCATTTCTTGCGGCAAGACAGCGAGCCAGCAGCGATGTTACTGTGGTTTTACCGACTCCGCCCTTTCCGCCAAAGGCTACTTTTAGACTCACGAATAATTCTCCATGTATAAATCAGTCATCTTGGTCGTCGCCAATGACTTTACCGTCATTGTCGACCATAGCCACTACGAAGCCATTTTTTTCTGCATCTTCATAGAGCTCTTCAATGTGGACAGCCTGGATTTCGTATTTTTTTCCCTTCTCACGCGGCAAGGAAAGAAAGCAATCATTTGCCGCATCCTTCGACTCAAAAGCCGGGATAAAATCAATCTTTTTTTCCTTATTGTGGAGCCCTAAAAAAGTGGCTTCTTTTTCCGGCTCGCAAACAACAACATAAACCCATCCTTTGGTACTGGCTTTTTCTGTCACGGTTAACCTCTAATTATAAGCACGATATATTTAATTACCTTACTCCCGAGAACTGCCACTCATTTCAATACTTCCTTGAGGGGTTTTTTGCATCCAAGGCGAATAATAGTATCAAAAATAAATAAACATACTGTGCTAAATTACAATAGACTGAAATGATAAGCACACGAGTTCAATTAAATAAAAAAGGCCTCATCCGGTTGGATGAGGCCTTTTTTTGAAGACACTGCTGTTTACATAAGATCCAGATAAGAATCCGAGAACAGTGATTCACCAGTGATAACCCGAACTGTTTTTACATAGTCCGCGAGTTCTTTATCGAGCGTACTCAAGTCAGGTGCGGTGCCGTCCATTGCCTGATGAATGACTTCGACAATTTCCGGACGCTCACCCTTGGCAACGGCTGTAAGATTAGTATCCAGCGGATCGGAAATTACCGATTTCATGCCATATCTTTTAAGCATTACCATATAGGTCGTGTTGAGTATGGGACGCAGCTCGACTGGAGGGCCATTGGAAATATTGGAAAGCCCACAAGTGCTCATGGCTCCGGGTGCGATATCCTCAAGCATCATCTGAAAGTTCAACAGGCTGACACATTGCTGCTGCTGAATATTAACAGGTGTGACAATGCCGTCTACCCAGATTTTTTCATTCGGGATACCAGCTTCATTGGCTGCATAAACCAGCTCAACACACAGCGCCGCACGTTCATTTTCATCCCTGGGCAGTCCGTCCGGTCCCCACATTAAGGCGACAAAATCAGCATCATATTTGGCAGCCATGGGCAACATGACTTCATACCGCTCCGGGCGTGCCATAATTGAATTGACGATATGCGGCTTTCTTGCCGGCTTGAGTACCTTCAGACCTTCTTCAATTGCTGCAATGTTTGATGTATCCAGCAGAAGCGGCACATCGCCGGCAACTTCCTGAACCACCTGACAAACCCAAGGCATCAATTCGTGACCGTCTTTCTTGGCTGGTCCCAGATTGATATCGATGTAGTCCATCCGCTTATCAATCTGATCCTGAACTTCTTCCTGAATTGGTTTGGGGTCGCGCTCCTTGTATGCCCTCCCTATAACCTTGGAAATGACATTCAAGCTTTCTCCAAATAAAATCATGATCCTTCCTCCGTAAATTTATAAACGTTACACGCGAGCTTTCAGGAAACCAGGCAAATGTGCGGCTTCACGAGGACCTACCGTAATGGTCCAGCCCGGCAATTCCTCTTCAACATCTCCGGCTATGGCAGCGGCATAACCAGGTATTATCAGTTCATTATGTTTGACTTTATCCATGATGCCGCTCTTCTTAACGAACATACCGACATCATCGCCGCCGAACTTCCCTGCAGCCCAGGCTGTCAGAACGGAAAGACCTTCGGAGTCCTTGATAAGCAGATACGCAGAAACCTTACTTGCTTCAATTTCGCCGGAAACGATAAAATAAGTAAGAGCAAAGTTTGTGGTAACCAGAACAGGCGAATTTTCATCGGGAGTACCAATTTCAAAAATGCCTTCCGTAACGGTCATCGGCCGTTGAGGATCTGTAAAGATGTTGAGTCTCTCCAAAAGCAGCGGGAATATCGCTTCCGTCGAGAAATCCGAAAGAACCACGATGCCGCCGTATTTGGCCACGAACATCGCTGCGATTAAGGCTTCCATGTCGCCATTGGACGTCATCTCACCAGGAAAGGTAATGGTTGGAAAACCCAGGGAACGATTTAGATCCTTGAGCGCGGCCCTCCTCAGGGCGACCTGATCTTCCAGAGCTTGCTTGAGGTCTCTGCTGCCGGTATCTATTACCAGATCCTTAACTCCCATGCCGACCAGTTTATCGGTCAAAGCGGCAATACCATCGATTGAGTCGGCTTTTACCGCCAGAGGCAGATTATTTTCCAAAGCAATCTTGCCGAAGGCATCAACTGTGGCATCGGTTGCCGCGTAAATTAGAGGCCGTTTGAATCCGGCAGTCTCAACTGCTGCTGAGATGACATCGGCATCTTCACTCATCAAAATCAGATTGAATTCAGATTTTTCGGAGATATTCTTTGCCAGTGTGGCAAAGGCGACTTTGTCACCGTTAACATCTTTTAAAGCCACAAGCTCAGGACGCAGGTTGAGTCCAACCCGCTCATACTGCAGGGCATTCCAGGCAGCAACTTTTGCATCCACATCGGCTTCGGGAGTATCGGAAGTGATGATACCGGCAAAGAGTGTAGGATTGAAAAAGGTTTTCTCATGTCGATACATAACGGTTTCGCCGCCGGCTTTCGCTTTCCTTACGCCCTTGCCGATGGAAACCGGTCGAATTGGTGGTGCGGAAGCTTCAGCTAATTGAGCGCGTGCCTCATCGGATACATAAGGACAAGCATCAAGCTCGGCCTTGCCGGAAGCAAGATTCATAGCAAAAGCAAGACAGGTCGGAACCCCACACTCCTTGCAATTAGTTTTAGGCAAGAGTTTGAATATTTGAATACCAGTTAACGCCATTGTATTTGTCTCCTCTGTTATACAATCAGGGGGCGGCAAAACCGCCCCCTGCGTTAGATTATCTTAGCCAATGAGAGGGTCCATGCTGAGCGCAGGATGATTTTTTTCCTGAAGAAACGGCATAATCTCATCTTCGGTGATACCTATGGTTTCATCGGCGATCATATCAGCGAAGTTCTTCACACCCATTTGTTCACCACGGGCATTGAGACGATCCCTGATCTCATCTTTGAGAATCTTCGGCATCCACACCATTCTCAGAAGTCCACCATCGCCAAGGATGAATTTTTTCTGAGTAATGTTGAATTTGGAATGACCGACAAAACCAGGAGAGGAAGCACCGCCGCCCATAACGCCGGCAAGGGTGGTAAATTTCATACCCGAAGGAGTCTCTCCTGAATAGTCGCGTCCTACCGTCATGACACCGTTACAACTGGGCAGCATGGCGGCGATACACTCACAACAACCACAGGTTGTCATCGGTGCATTGACCAGTGAGTAAAAGTTATAGGTTTCAACTGCGCCTTTAGAAGCTGATTTAATAAATTTATCAACTCCTTCAAAGCGGCCAAGGACAGGATCGAGAACCTTTCCTTTCTCGATAGGCTGGTTGGGGCCTGTTGGATTAATCTCGAAAGAAGCCTTACAGTCCATCCAGTTGTAGGCGCCGCAAAGACCTGTTCTTTCAGGACTTACGGTGCAGACATGAGCAGGAGCAAATGACTGGCAAAGGGTGCACGAGTAAAATGTCTCCACTTGCTCATCCGTCATGGTGTCAACGCGCTCATCACGCATCTTATACTCAGCCCTGGCAGTTTCGGTAAGTTTATCCACATCCTCTTTGTTGGTGTAAAGTGTTACTTGAACTTTGTCGACTATCTTCTGGAAGTCCTGGTGAAACTTGGCATGAAGAACAACACCGAGATCTTTCAGGGTGAAGCCTTTGTCGACAGCTGCCTTACCGACCCGAACCCAGGAGATATCACGCTGACCAATATGCATGATGCCCTGAATGTAATTGATCAGATGATGAATCTGACGCTCCAGGATCGGCTCAAAGTCATCCTGAAATTCCCGTCCGGCTATCTGGATAAAGATGCCCAGCGGCAAGGTGTCCCCTTCTTTAAGATCGCCGATATCTTTGCCGACAATATTGACTTTGCCGTCTTCAATATCACCCATCTCGGCCTTTTTCACCAACTCGGTACACTGAGTCTTGCCCCCGCCCATCTGGCAGTGCAGATCCGCTCCGCGTACTCTCTCGCCTTCAAAAGCAGGACCGAATGCGCAGGGAATATCGATCTCGGTAACATTGATCTTGAGACCGCGTACCTCAACCGATTTTTGGCAGATTTCATCATGAGGAACATTGGCAACAACGTGTTCATATGTACAGATGCCGGTAGGCAGAATCTCTGGAATATCGGTGTCTGCAAGCGTAGGAAAGCCCCAGTTAACGCAACCTGCTGCGGCAACAGCCCATTCGGTACCGATATCGCCGAGGGCATTGACAAAGGCAAATATCCTGTTTTTGTTGTAAAGCAGCATCTTGCGATAATCACCCGGCTGAACTCCACCAAACGCCATAGCAGCACGGTTGGCAAAACCAAGGGCAAAGACCGCAGAGGAAATATCCGGTCCAAAAGGTACGATACGGGTATTCCAGCCTACCTGCATTCCGGCTTCGAGACATTGCTCAATAACCGTCTTGCCGTAATGATTGGCAGCACAGAAAATATAGAGGCTCTTGCGCTGGTAATCTTCAACGATCATTTTTGCGATTTCAGCATTAGGGGCAGCACCGACGATAGCTGCAAAACCCGGTGCGGAACCATCAACAAATTCGACACCACGCTTTCGCAGGATAGTATCATCTGCAGGCCCAACCCAGATTTTACCTGCTTCGATATCGGGATCTTCTTGAGATATATAGAAATCGGGTTCCTTAAGAATCCGAAGCGCCTCTTTGACTTCATAGGCAAAAATACCGGCCATACCGGCATCAAGAAGCGGTCCGAGATATGGAAGATGGTTCTGTCCCTTCATATGCGGCGGCAACAGGCCGCGCGCAAATTCCATCGGCTTCTTCAAATCTTCAAGGGTCTCACATTTCATTCCGGTAAGTGAGTAAATGACCGGCAGATAATACGCTGTATTGGGAAAGCCAATTGGTGTACTGGCATCATATGACTGCAAGGCTCTTTCAAGTTCACCTTCCACCTGCGAGACAACCTTATAGCCGCTCTGTATTGCTGCGAACGCTACTAATCTAGACATGCTTTCCTCCTTCTTTGAGGATTTATTTTCATTAACACAACCTGGCTGAATATTATTCCATTCCGAGGGCTTGTCTATCAGCCATATCCATGAGTACCCTTTCACGCGCCTTGTCGATACCAAGCTCAGCTCGTTTTTTATCGATATGGGCAATCATCTTATGGGCATGCTTGATTGGATCCGGTTCACAATCCCACTTACCACCGTAGATCTTCTCCATATCACTATAGAGATGATTCTTGAATCCAGGTGCACCTTCTACGGGAAGATGATAACCAAAGACTGTATATACGCCGGAAGCGACAAAATATTGTCCGATGGAGATGGCCTTCTCGCTCATCCACTCGGGTGCGCTTCCTGCTGCGGGTAGGTCGCAAATGTCTTTTCCGAGACCGCCCGCTTTGACAACTTCCGTCGCGGCAAGCAAAATCCTGCTGTTATCAACACAGGACCCCAGATGGAGAACAGGAGGAATTCCTACTGTTTCGCATACCTCGGCAAGACCCGGTCCGCAATGAACTGCTGCGGCACCTGGAGTCAGAAGGCCATGCATACCAGCGGCTATTGCACTACATCCTGTGGTAAGGACGATAACATCGTTCTTTATCAGTTCTTTTATCAGAGTAATGTGCTCTTCATTATGTTTGGTTCTGGCGTTGTTACAACCGACTACACCGGCAATACCGCGGATGCGGCCGTTGATGATGTTGTCGTTCAAGGTGAAATAATCACCGCGGAACGAGCCGCCGAGATGATACTGGATTGACTCAACACCAAAACCGGCAATCTGCGTGGTTTTGTGCTGAGGAATCATGACATCTGCTCCCCGGTTGTTAAAATTGTCGATTGCCATCTTGACTATACGCTTGGCATCCTGCATGGCATAATGCTCGTCAAATTCGATATGAATGACGTTTTCCTGCTCCATCTTGGCAATAGGATGCGTGGTGATAAGTTTGGTATGAAAACATTTGGCAACATTGGCCAGATTCTGGAAGACGCACTGGACATCCACGACCATGGCATCACAGGCTCCTGTTATGATAGCAAGCTCCTGCTGGAGAAATGTGCCCGCAGGTGGTACGCCGTGACGCTGTAAAAGCTCATTTGCCGTACAGCAGATGCCGCCGAGCTGGATTCCTTTGGCTCCCTGCTCCTTGGCATAATCAATCATTTCCTGTGACTGGGCGGCGGCGACTATCATCTCGGAGAGCAGAGGTTCATGGCCATGAACAATGATATTGACATGGTCTTCCTTCATGATGCCGAGATTGGCCTCTGACTGCAGCGGCGAAGGAGATCCGAACATGACATCCTGAAGATCGGTACCGATCATGGAACCACCCCAGCCATCAGCGAGCGAGCAGCGGGTGCCCTGCTTCATCAGGTTTTTGTAGTCCTGGTCAACACCCATGTGGGTACGATGCATGATCTCAACGATCTCCCGGTCAACATTGCGAGGCATGACACCTTCTTTTTCCCATTTGTCCTGGAGAGGCTGAGGTGCCCTTTTGAGATACCTCAGGGTTCCTTCCGGCTTGCCCCATTCGGAAACTGCCTTCTCGGCAACCGCCAGAGCGATTTCCTTAATCTCTCTGTCTTTTACTACGCCATCAACTTCAACGGTGGTGGCAACATCAAAATACGGCGCTATCTGCACCAGTTTTGCCGGGTCTTTAATACCATAGTCGGGTGCATTTCCGGTGACCGCCGCATAAAAGGTTTCGGCAACCCCGCGTCCATGATCTGAATGCGCTGCCGCGCCTGCGGCAATCATACGTACAAAGTTACGTGCTGCAATGGTATTTGCCGTTGCACCGCAGAGTCCTTTTCTGGTGTCTTCCCCTTCAATGCCATTTTTCGGCAGAGGAAGACGACATGGTCCCATGGCACAGTTTTTACAGCAAATGCCCTGCAGACCAATCGCACACGGCTTCATGGTGACCGCTCTATCAAAAACCGTTTCGATCTCCAGCCTTTGTGCACGTCTGATCATTTCCTGGGTTGCTACATCAATGGATGCTTCCATTGGATCTGCAAGTTTTGGTGTCTTTGCAGCGGGTACATTTTTTGCTTCTGACATTTGAGGTTCCTCCTCATATTGTTTCAAATATAGCTCATACTGAACTTCAGCTCAGACGGTTATTGCTCTACCGTTTATGAAATCTGTTCAGCATCTGGATTATCTTTTCCTGCTGGGTATACTGGATAGCTGCGGGGGTAACGGTTTCTTCAACTGATTTTTCCTTCTGACCCGATGATTGTGCAGCTTTAGCTTTCTTTCTTTCAGCCAGCAAAGCAGCCTCTTCTTCCTTTCGCTTGGCTGCGGCATCTGCCTCGGCCTGTTTTTTAGCGTCTTCCGCGGCTTTTTTATCAGCCAGGACTTTTGCCTCAGCATCTTCCTTGGCTTTTGCCTCAGCAGCTACTTTTGCCTCGGCATCGGCTTTTGCCTTAGCTTCTGCTTCAGCCTTGGCTTTGGCCTCGGCTTCTGCCTTGGCCTTGGCCTCTGCTTCCGGATCTGCGGCCGGTTTTGCGGTTACTTCAGGTTTGGCTGGCGCTGCCGGTTTTGCTTCTGCTTTCGGCGCTTCGGCCTTGGCCGCTGCCGGAGCTTCTTTTTTCGCCGGAGCAGCCTTCTTCGCCGGTGCAGCTGCCTTTTCCTCTTCTTCAATGGTTAAATCGAGTTCGGGGGCAAGAGCGGCAAAATCGACCTCGACATCGGCCATTCGTTTATTTATAGCTTTGGAATCCATGGCGTTGCCGCCTGTCATCATAACGTCGATAAATTCTTTAGTAAGCCTGATTGATTCTGGATGGCGCATTATCAGGATATTGCTTCCGCTCATCAGATAAGTGACCGCGGCAACAGCCTCCATCAGAATTCCGCGTCGTTCCGGATCACCCAGACCAGGCGCTTCATCGACCTTCAGTTTCGCTTCTTTGCACTTCCATACCTCATTGCCGACGTTATTGATCATCGGATACTGCAGTTTGTCATCACCCTGCCCCATAGCGGCCAGATAGAGCCTTTCCATCACCGAATATGTATATTCCAGGCCATAACCCAAACCGCCCGTAGTCGGATCA
Organism: Desulfobulbaceae bacterium; assembly: GCA_016278675.1. Classification (GTDB taxonomy): domain Bacteria; phylum Desulfobacterota; class Desulfobulbia; order Desulfobulbales; family Desulfocapsaceae; genus Desulfopila_A. The sequence goes on from JADQBJ010000014.1 coordinate 72,615, forward strand.
ACAATGATACGATCCATCGGCATTCCCAGGTTTTCCAGCAGGATATTCACCTGCTTGGCCAGGTTGACATCAATGGGAGATGAAGAAATCAGGCTCTGTCCATATCCCATGGCGGCTGCACCGATTCCTTTGTAATTTTTCTCTTCAACAGGCCCGAGGAGCAAGTTTTCTCCCTGGCATACTTCTGCGACAACCTTAAGTACTTCTTCATCTTTAGCAGGATTGGTGCATCCCCAGACGATGAGCGGGACACTTATGGCCTCAAGCACCTTTTTCACGGTCTCCGCGGCAGATGCAGGACTTGCATTCTGGTCATTGGGGTCGGTCGATTTCAGCTGTAGACAAATGGCCTGTGCGCCATATTCTTCAACACATTTTTTGGCCCAGGCTGCAGGATCGGAAATTACATCCTTAAAAGGCTCAACAGCGGGCTCAGGCCAATCGGTGGGCGTCATATCCCAGACTTCCATGGCTATTATAGGTTTGTTAGGCATATCCCCTTCGAATGTGTAAAAAGGATAACAGGTTTCTCCGCCCACGGTAATAGCTTTATCCCCCTTACCGATGGAAATTTCCTTTATGCCTCCGGTTAAGGATTCCTTCTTGATTTCAAATCCCACTTTAGCCTCCTTAAAAGTGAAAATTAGTCTCCTGAAGGTCGCTAAGCCGATGTAACGTTCACGTAAAAGTTACGATAAGATCGGTTCTGACCTTCCCTTTTTTTAATTCGCCAAAAAATTCAATTTGAAAAATATTATTTGTTTTTTCAATATCTTTTTTTCTCTTTAACTTCAAGATCAATCGGTATTTCCCCGGATTGATTCCAATTTGCTTTTTCTGCTCTCCATCCTTTGCTTCAGTTTCGGAAATTTGTTGACATCCGTATGGGGGATAAACATGGCAGCTACATAATTATCCATATATGAAGGCGTCTCCGACAGTTCGAAATTCGTCATTTTCCTGGTGACTTCGACCACATCTTTTCGAATCCTGTTGGTCAATGAGCTCATCTTGGCTCCCAGCAGTGAACCGTTACCGAGATATGTTACTTTGGAAGGATCTATTTCCGGCAACAGCCCGATGGTCATGGCTTTCTCGAGATCGATATAGCTACCGAAACCGCCTGCAAGAGTAATATGCTCCATCATATCCATGGAGAGACCAACTTCATCCAGAAGAGTCATGCAACCGCTGTAAATGGCGGCTTTGGCCCGGATCAGATTATCAATGTCGACCTCGCTCAAGGAAATATCCCTGTCTATCTGCGTTTCATCCTTCCAGGAAATCACATATTCCCAGACATCATTGCGCTGACGAATGCGTGGTGTCTTCATCTCTCTGTTTAATTTCCCGCTGTTGTCTATCACTCCCATTTCAAACATCACCGCGATCATGGTGATTAATCCGGATCCACAGATACCTTTGGGGCGCACATTACCTATGGTGAGAATCATCGGCTCATACGTCACTGGATCAATGAGAAAATCTTCAATGGCTCCCTTGGCTGCACGCATACCGAATTCCACACCGCCACCCTCGAACGCGGGTCCGGCCGAACAGGCGGCACAGGCAAGCCAGTCTTTGTTGCCAATGACTATTTCGGCGTTAGTGCCGATATCCATATAAATGGTCAGTTCTTCCGAACGATAGAGTCCCGACCCCATAATACCCGCCACAATATCACCACCGACATAGCTTGATATCTGTGGGTATAACAATGCGATAGCGTGTTCGTTTAAATCAATGCCTATAGTCTCGGCCCGGAACGGCGGGTACAGTGTCGCCGCGGGTACGTACGGCGCTCGCCGTATATAACAAGGGTTGACGCGCAGCAGCAGCTGCGTCATTGTGGTGTTCCCGGCTATGGTAATAGTGGAAACATTTTCTCTATCTATTCCCGATTCACTAAAGATATTTCCCAGAATTTCATTGATTGTTGCCACCACCACTTTCTGCAGTTTTTCCAGTCCTCCCGGTTTTTCTGCAAAGACGATTCTGCTGATGACATCTTCTCCATAACTGATCTGGCCGTTGAAGAGTCCATTCTCGGCCAGCACCTTACCGGTCTGCAGGTTGACAAGCTGTCCATAAACTGTGGTGGTCCCGATATCAACGGCAATGGCAAAGTTTTCAGCGGTGGTATCCCCTGGCTGAATATTGGTTATTCTGGTTTTACCATTGTCTCTAACGGGTCGGACAAGGGTTGCTGTCACCTTAAAATCATTTTCTCGAAGTATTTCAGGAATTTTTCGTATAACCGGAACAGTAAGCTCGAGTTTATGCCAGTCCGCCTTTTCTTTTAAGGAACGCACCAGTCTGCCGACATCGGAGAGGTTATCGTCCTTGGTCGGCGGAGGAATGTCGAGAAAAGTCTTCTTAACCGGATTGATAAACAACCCCTGTTCTTTGAGACTTTCGATATCCATGTACTGCGTTGCCGCAGTGCTCCTGGGCGACGCCTGCATATTAAGGATGCTCGAATCTACCGTGGATTCAACAGGTACTATGATTGTTACGTCTTCAACAACCTTGGAAAGGCAGGCAAGACGATACCCTTTCTCAACATCCTCTTGACTGATCCGTTCCGTGATGCCGCCTTCAAGCTCGCCGTCTTCTCTGACAATCCGGCATTTACCGCATACCCCTTCTCCTCCGCAGGAAGCGTTAATATGGATGCCGGCATCCATGGCTACACGGATCAAATTTGTTCCTGCTTCAACCTCAATCTCACGCTCATGAGGTAGGAATTTTACAACACATTTTTGCATATTACCCTGTATGTTTTATGTCTATCGGCAAATACTGGCGGTGCATTCTGAATTATCAACAGCACATTCCCGAACTTTGATTTATGACAGCCCCTTGTCGTATTTTTTTCTGAGAAAAAAGTGACCACGGCTGTGGACTATGATACGGAAAGAAATACCACGTGAATCATCAGAACGTAAGAGACAGGACGAAAAACGAAGTCCTTTTGAGAAGGCATTGTTCACAGCATTTTCTCCGTGAGCATTATTTTTAACATTGATCTCCACTTGATACTCGCCAGAATTTAACGTACTTATGGTGGTTTTCATTGATCAGATGTAAGAGTGCATCTTCCATAGTCATTAATTGAAAGATACAAAGTAGCTATAACCTTTTCTCCGTCTAAAAATCAATGCTTTTATGTTAAAATTGACACTTGCTTGTATATTTTGAAAATAGTAGCATTCAATAATTCACAAATTTGTTTTATTAGCCAACTCATTACAGTAAATATTCAACAATGAAAACACCAACATTTGCCGATCAGACTGCAAGATCAGCGCTAAAAAAGCTGCTCTCTTCAACTAAAAAAAAATCAGACTTTCAAAGAGTACAGTGCATCTGGCTGCGCATTGAATTTAACATGAAAGCATCTATGGTGGCAAAGATTACCGGTCTGCAGCCCGGCACGGTTCGAAAAATCTGGTCATCCTTTGCCAAAGAGGGTGAAAAATCCCTGATAGGTAAAGACCGCGGCGGCCGCAGAAACAGCCATTTAAGTAAGGAGGAAGAAAAGCTTTTTCTGACTCCGTTTTTTAAAAAGGCAGAAAAAGGCAAGGTATTGATAGTTGCCGAGATCAAGGATGCCTACCAGGAACACATCGGCAAGGAAGTTCCAAAATCAACTATTTACAGACTACTTTCGAGGCACGGCTGGAAACGGCAACCCGGAAAGGCGGCCAAGGAAGGTGAGCAGGACAGCACTAAAACCAACATGAAAGAGTACTGGATAGAGGGCTGCTCCCAGGTGCTTCATCCTGAACGCACAGGTAATATCTCACAGCAATGGCTCAACAGCACACTAAACAGCATGATCAAGAAGGAATCATCATGAGGCTATTAAAAAATTGATCTATCCAGCCGTAGGCTGTATATTCTTTTTTGATCGCAACTCAATATAAGAAACACCGTCAATTTTCATAAATTTTATTTATTTCCAACTTATGCACAAAAGCATGGCGGGCAGAACAATTCGCACAACTCATTGAAAGTTTTTTGCTTATTTACTCTTGGATGTTGAGAGAACGCTTTTTCAACGCACCCTTTTGAACCTTACCAACTATGGTCTTTGGCAATTCATCTATAAATTCAATACTGGTAGGAAGCTTGTATTTTGCCAGGTTCTTTCTGCACAAATCGAGGAGCTCCTCTGCTGTGACATCAGCCCCCTCCATAAGTACAACAAAGCTTTTAACCTGCTCTCCTCGTGTCGGGTGAGGAATACCCACGGACGAAACCTCCTTCACCTGCGGGTGAAGATAAAGAATTTCATCAATTTCACGAGGATAAACATTAAATCCACCTGAAATAACCATGTCTTTAATCCGATCCACTATAAAAAAGTAGCCATCTTCATCCATTGTGGCGATGTCACCGGTTCGCAGCCAGCCATCCTCGAGAACATTGTGTGTCTCCTCATCGAGGTGGAGGTATCCTTTCATTACCTGCGGGCCTTTGACGAGCAGCTCACCCGGATTTCCTGAGCTGATTTCCAGCTGCGGGTCAATTACATCGACAATTTTACTCAGGGTATCAGGGACGGGAATGCCTATGCTGCCCTCCTTCCGCAATCCATTGAATGGATTGATGTGGGTGACCGGCGAAGATTCAGTCAATCCGTAGCCTTCGGCAATAACTGCCCCTGTCATTTCTTCAAATTCCCGCAGAACCTCAAGAGGCAAAGGAGCGCTTCCGGAAAAGAACCCTTTGAAGCAGGTCATATCCACTTTTTTAATATCCGGATGATTAATCAAGCCGATATACATGGTTGGAACCAAAGGCCCAAACGAAGGTCTGTATTTCTTAATAGTCTGAAGGAGCTTGTCGGGCTCGGGCCTGGGTACCAAAATATTTCCCCAAGCCATGTAGATCGAAAAATTCATTGCTCCGCTTAGGCCGAAGACATGAAAAAACGGCAGGGCTCCAAGCAATGTTTCAGCGCCTTTCTTAAGCTCCGGGAACCAAGCAGCAATCTGCTGCACCTGCTTGCTCATGTTTTCGTGAGTGAGGATCACACCTTTGGCCCTGCCGGTAGTCCCTCCGGTATATTGATACATTGCAATATCCGCGAAATCAATGTCGCCACGAATTTCTCTTTTTTGTGTGGAGTTCATTACATCGCCCCACATATAGACATCATTGGCGTTTTTGACGCTGGCTGCCAGTTTTTTCCTTTTAGCTACCAGCGGGAAAAGGAAATTCTGGGGGAATGGCAGATAGTCACCGATCGAGGTTATAACAATCTGTTTAATTTGAGTCTGCTCACGCAGGTCGATCATTCTGTTTCCCAGCAGATCCAAGGTAATCAGAACCTTAATCCCACTATCTCCAAACTGATGTAGAAGCTCTCTGTCGGAATAAAGAGGGCAGTTCATGACTGCAATCGCTCCAATCCTCAGAATTGCATAATAGGCGATAACGCAGGGAATGGTATTTGGCAGCAGTATCCCGACACTGTCGCCTTTCTTGACACCGAAATCGAGTAGTACAACGGCAAAGGCATTGACCCGCTCATCAAGTTGCCTATAATTCATTTCATATCCTTGAAACTGAAGGGCTACCGTATCTGGAAATTGAGACGCACTTCTCTTGAGGAAATCAGGCAAGAGGAGATCTTCATAATTCAGATGAAAAGGCACTCCGGAATCATACGATTTCAACCAGGGATAGTTCTTCAGCTCTTCGGACTTCATAAATACCTCTTCTGTATCAATTTGTTTAAATTTAGGTATTTCGGCCAGTTTACCTTCTCCTGTTATTTTCCTTTGGTGACACCCCTGATATTTAATCTCTCTGTTTTTTTATGTCGTTTTTCCCGAACCGGCGTGCTCAAGCGAAAATTAATGCTTGCATTTCAATAGTTTTTTTTCATTATAGGTGGGCATTTCTACTTTTACAAGAAATCTAAAATGGTTTTGAGAGTTTGTCACCGCACCATGGAAATGGTACTGAAATTGAAAAAGGAAGAGGATGTAAGTTATGAAAAAACCTATCGTTGCCATTTTGAATGTTGCCTTTGTCCTGACCAGTGTGGCTTTATTGATTTTTCTGCTCAAAGCCCCTGAAGAAACAACTGCCAAGCTCCCCAAAGATGATGATCACCTACGGTTATTTTCGATTGAGAGTAAAAAAGAAGCCGAAAAATTCTGCACGGAGTGTCACTCTTCCGGCAAAGAAGCGCCTTTGCCGGAAAATCACCCTCCCGAATATCGCTGTCTCTTTTGTCATAAAAGGGATGCCTGATATTGTCCGCCTATCTCGCACATTTCGAACATGCGTATCAACTCAACAGAGCTGAATAAGTGTCGTGTAGGTATAATAAGGTGTCGGCTTTTGAAGTACTTTCGATTTTCTTATTTTCTTGACAGATGAAATTCGTAAAAAAAATCAAAGTTGCCGGGATGGCTCTCACTACGGCCTAATCGAGGCATCTTTCCACAATTTCATAAACGTCGGCAGAAAGACCCTCATGGGTGATAATGCCTTGGAGCTCCTCCTCCATCATAACCTTGAGCCTGGGGGTGTATCGTCTGTATGAGATGAGGGGGGTCAGCAGCCTTGCGGCAATCTGGGGATTTATTCGATCCAGCTGCAAGACCTGCTCTGCCAGAAATCTATAACCGTCTCCGCTATGATCATGAAAACGGGCATGATTCAAGCTGCAGAAAGAGCCGATAAGCGAACGCACTTTGTTTGGGTTTTCCAGGGCAAAGGACTGATGGTTCATTAATTTCCTGACGTTTTTCAGAGTTCCGGGGAGAGACGACAGAGCCTGCAGGGACAGCCATTTATCAACCACCAGAGAATCATCGCGCCATTTATTGTAAAAATCCGCGAATCCATCTTCTCTCTCGCTACAATCCAAATGAGACAAAGCGGATAATGCTGCAATGACATCCGTCATATTCTCCTGGCGTTGATATTGTTCCAAACAGGTTCGGATACTTTCCTGATCTGCAACATCCGGAGTCATCAAAAAGGCAAGACAGCGGTTTTTCAAACTCCGTCTACCCATGGCGAGCGGTGATATTGAATATTCACCACTACCCTTGCAGGCGGTGTATATATTTCGAAAATCTTCCCGGAGGTGGACAGCTAATGATTTCTTTACTTCATTTACCGCACGATGAAGCACTTCCGGTTCGACGACGTCCAGTTGCTGAACAAGATATGATTCTGTCGGCAGGGTGAGAGCCTGGGCAGTCAGAGCCGCATCCGTATGATTCCGTAGACAAATGGAAAAGGCATCCATATACCGTTTATCCACGCAAGGTTTCTCCTCCTGGGAGAGAGTATCGTAAGTTTCTCTTATGATTTGAACAGATAACTGAAAAGCGGCATCCCATCTGTTGAAAAGATCTTTGTCATGAGCCATGAGAAAGCAAAGCTCCTCACGGCTTTGGGCTCTCTTAACCTGTACCGGTGCGGTGAAATTGCGAAGAAATGAAAGAACAGGCTTCTCTCGGAGACCTGGAAAGATATATTCCTGCTCCCTGTCTCTCAGTTCCAGCAGATGAGACTCCCCGCCATCATGCTCGGGCTGCGATTGCAGCAAAGCAATCTCAACCGGAATATGGAAAGGCATCTTGTCCTGCTGCCCCGGCGTCGGATCACACTTCTGGGTAATTTTAAGTGAATATTCCTTCTTGTCCTCATTCCACTCTTCCGTCACTTCCAGCACAGGGGTGCCGGACTGTGAGTACCACAGCTTGAATTGTTCAAGATTAAGCCCTGAGGCTTCCGCCATCGCTTCAACAAAGTCATCACAGGTTACTGCTTTTCCGTCGTACCTGCAGAAATACAGATCCATGCCCTGCCTGAATTTTTTCTTACCAAGAATGGTATGAAGCATTCTAACCACTTCAGCTCCTTTGTTATACACCGTGACAGTGTAAAAATTGTTGATTTCAACATAGGAATCAGGTCGCACTGGATGTGCCATGGGGCCGGCATCTTCGCGAAACTGACTATTTCTGAGGATATTTACATCATGTATTCTCTGCACGGCCCCGGAATTCATGTCGGCGGAAAATTGCTGATCGCGAAAAACAGTCAACCCTTCCTTCAAGCTTAATTGGAACCAGTCTCGACACGTTACCCTGTTGCCGGACCAGTTATGGAAATACTCGTGGGCGATTACCCCTTCGATCCCCGTATAATCCTGATCTGTTGCACTTTCAGGTGAAGCTAAGACATATTTGGAGTTGAATATATTCAGGCCCTTATTTTCCATCGCACCCATATTGAAGTCATCAACGGCTACTATCATATAATTATCAAGATCATACTCACGGCCATATTGTTCTTCATCCCACCTCATCGCCTTTTTCAGAGAAGCCATGGCAAATTCGCATTTTTCAATGTTTCTCTGCTCGACGAAGACCTGCAGTAGAATTTCTTTGCCTGATTGTGTTAAGAAATGATCGTGAATAGAAGATAGGTCTCCTGCCACAAGGGCAAAAAGATAACTTGGTTTCGGGTGGGGGTCATGCCAGCTTGTATAATGCCTGTTATTCTCTAGTCTTCCCTGTTCCATGAGATTGCCGTTTGAAAGCATGACCGGGCATTCATCCCTGTCCGCTTCTATTCGGGTGGTAAATGAGGCCAGGACATCAGGACGATCAAGAGAGTAGGTAATTCTGCGAAAGCCTTCAGCTTCGCACTGGCTGCAATAATTGCCGCCGCTTCTATACAGACCGCTCAGGGCAGTATTGCTTTGCGGATTGATTTCAGTTGTTACCTTGAGAGTAAATTTCTCCGGCGGATTATAGAGTGTCAGATCTTTTGCACTGACTGCAAACATTTCATCATCCAGAGAGGCGGCATCCATGGTAATATCGATCAATTTGAGAAATTCTCCGTTCAAAGACAGCCGGCTGCATTTGCCGGCTGCAGCATTTCGATAAAATTCCGTAGTAGCCACCACAGTCGTTTTTTCGGGGCTGAGTCGAAACAGCAAATGTACGGTATTTATGAGATAGGGAGATGGTCGATAGTCTTTCCTGTACACAGTTCGGTGATCTGGTTTTTTCATACCTGTTTCCTCGATATTATTTACAGCAAAAATTTTAAAATAAGCAGTTTGAATTTTACCAACGAGATTCCTGATGCCGTAACGAAGACCAACAATCTCCCATAGCTTGGATATCAACGAAGCTGCCGAGATGGACTCTGCCGTTGACATGTGCTGATATTCCATTATATTCCAACTATTCATGTTAAATTACACTCATAAACCAACGCAGTCAAATACCATTATTTACGAGAATCAACTATGATAACCATTAATGAGCATTATTTAAAACTCCAGGCTTCATATCTTTTTTCCGATATCGCTCGAAGGGTTACAGCATTTCAGGAAATGAACCCCGAAAAAAATATCATCAAGCTCGGCATCGGAGATGTCACCCGCGCCCTTCCCCAGGCTTGCGTGGAGGCTTTTCACCAGGCAGTCGATGAGATGGCCTCAGACACAGGTTTTCGAGGTTATGGTCCCGAACAGGGCTACGACTTCCTCCGTCAGGCTATCGCCGAAAACGATTTTCTTGCTCGAGGGGCAGATATTTCTTCAGCTGAAATATTCATAAGCGATGGCGCAAAATGCGATACCGGCAATATCCAGGAACTCTTCAGCCAGGAGATCATCATTGCCATACCGGATCCTGTCTATCCAGTCTATTTGGATACCAATGTTATGGCTGGTCGCACCGGAAAATATAAAGACGGCAGATATGAAGGAATAGTGTATCTTGAGGCAACCAAAGAGAACGGATTTGTTCCTCAACTGCCCAAACAGAAAGTTGATCTGATTTATCTCTGCTTTCCCAACAACCCCACCGGTTCGACAATTTCCAAGGATGAGCTGAAAACCTGGGTTGAATATGCAAAAGAAAATAACGCGCTGATTCTCTTTGATGCTGCATATGAGGCCTTTATCCGGGATGAAAGCCTGCCAAGAACCATTTATGAAATTGAGGGCGCCAGGGAAGTAGCCATCGAGTTCAGAAGCTTCTCGAAAAGCGCCGGATTCACAGGAACGCGCTGTGCCTATACTGTTGTACCAAAAGAATGCAGAGCATTTGACAAAGATGGAAATATTCATCATGTTCATGATCTCTGGAATCGAAGGCACTGTACTAAATTCAATGGTGTCTCATATCCGGTGCAGCGCGCCGCGGCTGCGGTTTACAGCGAATCGGGAAAGCAGCAGACAGCGGAGCTTATCCGGTATTATCTTCGCAATGCCGATCTCATCTGTAAGGAAATAAAGGCACTGGGATACGAATATGATGGGGGCGAAAACTCTCCTTACATCTGGATAGACGGTAAAAGGAATTCCTGGGACTTTTTCGATATGCTGTTAAATTCAACTGGAGTGGTTTGTACTCCAGGTGCAGGGTTTGGTAGCTGCGGGGAAGGTTACATCAGACTGTCGGCCTTCAACAGTTATGAAAATGTTGCAGAAGCGATGACGAGAATCCGCAGTGAGTTAGGCTAAGCCTATCACAGCTCGCTCGAACCGACCTGTTGCCCTGCATTTTTTTTTGGAGCGGCATCAGGTCGTCGGCAGTAATTAACGAGTGTCAGCCGGCCTGAAATATATCTTCTTTTCTTTGCCGTCCATCTCTTTGTAAATAACAGTCCAGCGCTTGCTGATCCAGTCGACAACACCCTCGACCAGCCTCTCCGGTGCGGACGCTCCTGCCGTTATTCCTATAGAGTAGCGTCCTTCCAGCCAATCAGTTTCGATATCATTTTTGTCATCTATCAGATAGGCAGGAACTCCTGACTGAATAGCAACCTCCCTCAACCTGTTCGAATTGGAACTGTTTTTCGATCCAACTACAAGTACAACATCTGTAATTCGCGCTAGCCGCTTAACGGCATCCTGTCTATTCTGGGTGGCATAGCACGTGTTTGATTTTGAGCTTTCTATCCGGGGAAACCTTTCAATCAGGATATTCCGTATCCTCACTATGTCATCTTGACTCAATGTAGTTTGCGTTACATAAGCGCATCGCTCCGGTCTTTCGAGGCGCAGTTCTTTTGCCTCATATTCATTGGCAATTATATGGACATTCCGGCTGATCCTGCCGGAGGTGCCTTCGACCTCAGGGTGATTATGATGGCCGATAATAATAATATCGTAATCCTGCCTGTTGTAACGTTCAACAATTCTATGAATCGAGCTGACCAACGGGCATGTTGCATCTATTGTCCTTAGACCCAGAGAATTAGCTTTTTCCTCAATTGAGATAGATACTCCATGGGCACTGAATATACATATCTGACCCACGGGAATATCTTCGAGTCCTGTTACAAAAACAGCACCTTTTTCCTCGAGTTCACGGATTACATGCTTATTGTGCACGATTTCATGGAGCACATATACAGGAGCTCCATATTTTGCCAGGGTATTGCGCACAGTCTCAATGGCTCTGACAACTCCGGCACAGAAGCCTCTGGGAGAAGCGACAATTATTTCTTTTGCAAATTTGTCCATTTTTTATACCGCATTTTCTTGAAGGCGGATTACCTAACGATCCTTACCACTCGTTCATCTGAGAGTTGTAGTTGTACTTTATGAGATTATCTTGTGCTTACTATACTCTATTTTGGGATTTTGAAATAATCGTAATCGAACTACAGGATTTTTTGTTTCTGAGTTATCACGAAAACAGAAAAAGCCGGCTTCAATGTGAGGCCGGCTTTTGTATAAAATATGTATGTATCTACCTTACAGATTGTTGCTTGTCCTGCTCAGCAGAGTTGTTAATACCCCTTAATCTTATCTATCAATTCCGGAAGGAAAAGTGAAATTTGCGGAATATAGGTGATGCACATCAGAAAGACGAGCAAAACGCACAGCCATGGCAATGCGGCTTTTATTACCCAGCCCATGCTCTCTCCTGTAATGCCGGAGGTTACGAAAAGGTTGAGGCCAACCGGAGGAGTAAGCATACCTATCTCCATATTGACAACCATGATAATGCCAAGATGAATAGGGTCTATACCAAGCTGCAAGGCAATTGGAAAAAGAATCGGGGCCATTATCAGCAAAATAGCCGAGGGCTCCATAAAATTTCCTGCTATCAGAAGCAGAATATTGACGACAACCAGGAACATCCAAGGTGACAAGCCCATCTCAATAATGAGGGCTGCTATCGTATGAGGAATCCGTTCCGTTGTCAAGACATGGGCGAAGAGCATGGCGTTGGCAATGATAAACAGTAGCATAATGCTGACTTTAGAGGCATCGAGAACTACCTTACGAACCTCCTTGTCTAAAAAACATTGTGGCAATGCATAAATTATCTGATACCCATTCCTTAAAAGCATCTGTCCCACGCCTTCACTTTTTTTTCGCCAGGGTGAATACTTCAGGGGGCCTATATCTCTATATCCCCAGACGGCTACCATAAACGCATAGACCGCCGAAACAGCGGCAGCTTCTGTAGGACTGGCGATACCGCCGTAAATTGATCCGAGAACGATGACAATCAACATCAATCCGCCGGATGCACTTATTCCTGAAGCAAGAACTTCGCTGAAACCGGCCCACGGCTGACAGGGTATTTTTTTAATTCTGGCAACAATGTAAATAACGATCATGAGCATAAGGCCCATCATCAATCCAGGCAGAAAGCCGGCCATAAACATTCTGGCTGCGGATACTTCAGTCGCTGCTGCATATACCAGCATAACGATCGACGGTGGTATGAGGATTCCAAGGGTTCCTGCATTTGCTATAACTCCTGCAGCAAATGCCTTGGGATATCCGGCTTTTACCATACCCGCAATAACAATTGTGCCGATTGCCGCCACTGTGGCCGGCGAGGATCCAGAGACGGCGGCGAATATCATACAGGCAACAACGGATGCCATGGCGATACCCCCATGAACGTGTCCAACGACGCTTAAAGCAAAACGAATAATCCGCTTGGCAACACCACCGTTTGACAAGAATGCTGACGACAGGATGAAGAAAGGAATAGCCAGCAAGGTATAATGTTCCGAAAGTGCTTCAAAAAGTTTTAAAGAAATTGAAGCTAGAGAGTCACTGGAAAACATCAGAATGGTACCGATACTGGACAAACCAAGGGCAAGTGCTATAGGCATACCCAAAAGCATAGAGCCAAAGAGAAGAATAAATAGTGCGGCAGTGGTCATTTGCTCCCCTCCCTTTTAAGTTCCGACACAATTTCCATACTTTCCTTGGCCTCGTCGGAATGCTTAAAGCCATCGGCTTTGCCGGTGGCGACATCGTATAAAACAATAAGAAGGCGAAAAGTAATCAAACCAAAACCAATTAATAAAATGGAATGGGCCTGCCATGCCATTATATCCATATCTTCGAGGAAGATACCGATTTGTTTCATTTTTTTCAAATAGATAAAACTGCCATACAGTATCAGCCCGCAGTAAGTGAGCGCCAATAAACAGGCTATTCCTGTAAGTATCCTTCGACCGACAGGAGGAAAGAGTCTTACAAAAGCATCCATACCTATATGGCTGCCAACCTTGATGCCATAAGAAGCGCCAAACAGAACGAACCAGGCAGACATAAGGAGTGTCAGCTCCTGCGTCCACATGAATCCGGTTCCAAAACCAAAACGCATAACGACATCAGCAAATACCAGCAGAGTAGTTGCCAGCAGAAGGAGTGAAATTATCGCCTCCTCTGCATGATTCAGGATACGTAACATAAACGAACCTCTTCTCTTTGTGATGGAAGAGCTAAGGGGCCTCTCCAGGAGAGGCCCCTTAGCTCTTCATGGGACGGTAACCCGCCCATCGTTCTTCAACTCTTTATTTTTGGCTTACATATTTGAATTGTAAGCCGCATCGATGAGATCTTCGCCTATTTTCTCCTCGAATTGCTTCCAGACAGGCTTCATCGCTTCTACCCATTGTGCTCTTTCGGCATCGGTCAGCTGGATAATTTCACTGCGTCCGGAGTCCACGATTTTCTGACGATCATCAACGGATTTCTTCTCCGCAATCATGTTGCCGAAAACGATGGCTTCATCCAGAGCTTTCTTGATCTCGATTCTCAGATCGTCAGGCAGTCCCATCCAGAATTCCTTTGAGGTTACTACCATGTAATCGAGAACACCATGGTTTGATTCGGTTATATACGGTTGGATCTCAAAAAATTTCTTGGAATAAATATTGGACCAGGTATTCTCCTGTCCGTCGATTGCCTTTGTCTGCAACAGCGTAAAGACTTCAGAAAAGGGTTTTTTCAACGGTACCGCACCCACAGCCTGAAATTGAGCGGCAAGAACGTCGGAGGTCATGATTCTGAACTTGAGTCCGGCAGCATCTTCCGGCACTCTCAAGGCTGTACTGGAGGAAAGCTGCTTCATACCATTATGAAGATACCCAAGGCCGACCAGACCTCTTTTTTCAAGGGATTCTAGTAGCTTAACACCGGAATCTGATTTTTGAAATTTTTCAACTGCAGCCATATCCTTGAACAGAAAAGGCAGATCGAATATCATTAATTTTTCGGTATAACGCTCGAATTTCGACAGACTCGGTGCGGCAAGCTGAACATCTCCCAGCAGCATTGCCTCGAGAACCTTATTATCTCCAAAAAGCTGCGAGTTCGGAAATACCTCAACTACAACTTTACCGTTTAAACGCTCCTCTACAAGGTCTTTAAACTTGTTGGCAGCCTGGCCTTTAGGGGTATTCTCAGCGACAACATGAGCAAATTTAATAACCACGGGATCCGCCCCAAAAACGGGGCCGGCTAAAAACGCGGCTGAAATTGCGAAAGCTGCTAGTGAGGTAGTTACTTTACGGAACATACTTTTCCTCCTAAAATCGGTGTTTAAATGCAACCGACAATATATTTGTCGGTAAGAACGGATGATTTCTCCGCAAGCTGAACGGATAATCAAAAAGAGAAGAAATTATATCCTTCTCAACTCGATTTAGAGGTGCAACAAATAGACCAATAAAGGAAAATTATGATAAGGTGTTGGAATATTGATAGTTGAAGAAAATTCAGGGAAGTAAAAGGACCAGGAAATCGGCGGATATCCACCCTTATCTTTTTTTTAATGGCTGGATATCCGCCCAAAAAAACCAGACTACGATGGGAGTTAAAAAGAAAATGGAGGCATCGAGCAATGCGAGATACCAGCTTTTTACGGTGCCATCATTGTTCTATTTATAATCGCTTTTATCCAGGCCGTATTTTCTCATTTTGTCGTATAAGGTTTTGCGGGGGATAGCCAGGGTGTCCATGACGTCCTTAATGGTGCCGTTACTTGACACCAGAGCCTGCTCGATAAGGCTGCGCTCAAAATCTTCCACCTGTTGAGGAAGATTGTGCTTTGGTTGTTTTTCAGCCCCTACCAACAAATGGTCTAATGACCAGCCACATTGATTTCCAAGCAGAACATAGCGTTCGGCAAGGTTGCGCAGTTCTCTGACATTGCCCGGCCAGGAGTAGGACATAAGCGAATTCATCTGAGAAGGGCCTGGTAAGGGAACTTCCTGCTGATATCTATGACCAGCTACCAATAAGAAGTGATGAAAAAGAAGAGGAATATCCTCTCGGCGTTCTCTTAGAGGCGGAATTTCCAGATAAACGACATTAAGTCTATAATATAGATCCTCCCGAAACCGACCCTCCTCCGCTGCCTTTAGAAGATCTACCTTGGAGGCTGCTACAAATCTGACATCCAGCGAGATAAGTTCATTAGAGCCCATTCTTTCCAGAGATCTCTCCTGCAGGACTCGAAGAAGATGCACTTGAACACGGAGCGGCATAGATTCGATTTCATCAAGGAGAATGGTGCCGCCGTTGGCATGTTCAAACTTGCCGATCCTCCTTTCCTTTGCATCGGTAAAAGCTCCGGCCTCATGTCCGAAAAGATCGCTTTCGATTATAGACTCTGAAACAGCACCGCAATTTACCGCTACAAAATTCTTGACCCTTCGCTCACTCTGCTCGTGAAGAGATCTGGCCACAAGTTCCTTGCCTGTGCCCGTTTCCCCAAGAATAAGAACATCAGCCCTGGTATCGGCAATTTGAGCGATGGTTTCCCGTAGTCTCAACATCGCCTGAGTCTTGCCGATTATCCTCGGTCCCGGAGTGGAATGTGCTTCTAATTCTCTGCGAAGAGTCCTGTTTTCCAGGGTTAGTGCCCTTTTTTCAAGCGCACGTTCCACTGTTTTCACCAGTCGCTCCGTTGAATATGGTTTTTCGATAAAATCATAGGCACCGTCACGCATGGCTTGAACTGCCGTAGATATATCGCCATGCCCGGTGATGAGAATCACGGGCAGGTCCATATCAATTTTCTGAACCTCCTGCAGGAATTCAAGCCCATCCATTTTAGGTAGCCGAATATCACATATCACAACCCCCGGCCACTCCATAGAAATATAGGTCATGGCTTTTTCTGCACACTCAAGACAGGTTACCTCCAACTCAGCGAGTTCGAGAGTCTGTTTATTGGCTTGGCGTATATGTTTTTCATCGTCAACAAAAACGACTTTTTTCCCTTTGTCCATTCTACACAGCTTCCTCTAAAAAAAATTCAAACCTGGTTCCGCCGATGGATTTTCCAATCCGAATCTCGCCATTCATATCCTTGAGAATCCTCTCTGTTATAGTCAGTCCCAGTCCCAGTCCCTGTCCCGATTTTTTGGTAGTATAAAAAGGTTCAAAAATATGAGGGAGATGGTTGGGATCTATACCTCTGCCGGTATCCTCGGTCATCACCATGACCCTGCCTTTGCTTCGTTTTGCGAAAATGCGGATTTCCTGAAGATCTTGATTTTCAATGGCCTGCAAGGCATTGCTGATGAGATTGACCAGAACCTGCTGCAAGAGGACGTTATTTGCTTTAACTTCCAATGATTCCGGTTCAATGTTGACTTGGATATCAGCTGTAATTTTACTCAGGGCAGGCCGTAATATCTCCAGAGCACCGTCAATGACACTATGCAGTGGAATAACTGTGATCTGCCCGCTGGTTTTTCTTGAAAATAATTTCAATTGGACACCGATTCGGGCCATTCTGTCGGTCAATTCGCTGATCTGGTCAAGATTCCACTGCACCTCCATGAACCTTTCCTTGCTTAGGAAAAGTTTGCAATTGTCAGTATAGCTCCGAATGGCTGCCAAAGGCTGGTTTAATTCATGATTAATACCTGCCGACATCTGTCCAAGAGCTGCCAGTTTAGCAGCATGAATCAATTCAGATCGTGTTTTTTTCAGAGCGGCTTCAGCCTTTCGCCGATCCTCTACTTCACCTCTCAAAAGTAGATTTGTTTTGGTAAGTTCCTTAGTCCGCTCATTGACTCTGCTCTCCAGCCGTTCATTGGCATCCTCCAGCACCTTTCTGGATTTATCCTCAAATTTCTTTACCTCAAGCAGACGTTGCTTTCTTTGCCGGACCAGTAGATGGACAAGACCGCCAAGAATAAAAATTGAACTAAACATCGCTAGAACCAGAAGTACAAATCTTTCCACCCCCACGGTTTCCGATAGTATCTGCACGTTCCAGCCGGCCTGTTCCATATAAACGCTTTGAAGGAGATACGTATCCGTCTTTGAGTTGTTTTCATTCTTAATTTTTACTATACGACCATATGGAGTTGTATTCTCATACATTATGCTGATAGGTTCGAGGGTGGTATTAGGATACCTCCTGCTTTCGACAATTCTTTTCCGTGTCTTTTCCGCCAGTGGAAATAGTGTTTTAAATCTCCAATTGTGATTTGTGGTGAAGAAAATGACACCATCGGGATCGGTAACCAAGAAAGATTGTTTTTTGTGTCCCCAGGACTGTTCGACTGAATCAATCCCTATTTTAATGGCCAGTACTCCAATTATTTCACCCTCATGCCTTACTGGATAAGCAAAGTAATAGCCTCGCTGAATGGAAGTGGTTCCCAGGGCAAAATAATGACCAAGCCTTCCTCTCATAGCTTCTTTGAAATACGGCCTATAGCTGAAATTTCTGCCCACGAAAGGTCGTGGCTCATTCCAGTTTGAGGCTGCAATCGTCAGACCATCACGATCCATTAAATAGGTATCCGAGGCATCGCTGATCCGGTTTATGGTCTCTAGGTATTTATTGAGTGCGGCAATCCTGTCTTGGCCTCCCGGGTGGATAAGATAATTGATGAGCCGTTCGTCGGAGGCGAGAAGTTCCGGAAGGCTTTCATATTTTTCCAGCACTCCATCCAGGTAGGTCACATGGAGTTCCAGCTTAACGGAGCCTTCATTTGCTAAGTTTTCGATTCCTTTCTGATAAGTGATTGTAGAAGCGTAGTAAAGGATGATCAGAATAATAACTGTTATGGCTACAATATAGAGAGTGGAAAAAGAAATAAGGTTTTTCAATAGTTTCATGATACTGATTTTATAGAGATATCAACAAACTTTGATGGCATCGCAGAAGCCCAACTACCCTAGTGTATTGTATTTTGGAGGTCTTCGATATACCTCCTGTATAGTCCAGTGGATGCCAAAAACAATGCGCCTTTATATCGAACTTTCTCTCCGGCAACCTGACATCGTGAGAGACTTTTTACCTCATGAACAAATATTAATACAGGATAAATACCGGGTAAAAGCAGAGTATTCCGTTTACTTCCCTTCGCTTTCATGCTATTCAGGATTAACTCATCTTGTGTAGGATAATGTTTTTTCAGGATATTATATGATAAAGTACTGTTTTTCAACTATCGGCACAACCCTTGTTTTGCTTTCATTGATCGCATGCGGTCCGAAAAAAGAAAAATATTACCCGGTAAGTGATGACTCGCTAAGAGTGAGTTCACTGGGGTTTTCGATTTCACCGCCTCCGGGAAGAGACTGGTACGAAAAGCATCTCAGTAATACCCTCTATTACTTCAAGAAAACCAAAGAAAATGGGTATGCCTTAACAACACAGGCAACGGAACTCACCTTTGTAAACGAAAGTAATCATAAAGGAGAATTGCTGGAATATGTGCAAAAACATAAAAAAAATGCATGTTCCGCAAGTCGCTATCACAATTCCAGTTTCGACTACTCATACGAAAAAATAGCCAGCGGGCTTTGCATCCGTTATCAACTTAAATATGATGATTACGGCAGCACCAAAAAGGGTCATTATCCCTACATAGAAGTGTTCAGTAAAGGTTTGGTCTGCCGTCATCCTCTTGCTCCCGAGATAGGCATAGATCTCAATTATATGGAGCAAACCCTGCCGGCACTGCGGACACCATCTTTTAGAAATGAAGGAGAAAAATTTATCAGCAGTCTGAACTTTTACAACACAGAAAATTACTGATCCTGGTTTCAGTGCGCGAAAGTTTCAACGAGTCTCAATGCCATTGGCTCTCATTTTTTTCTTGACCGTGTCAATAGAGACTTCCCGACGATGAAATATTCCAGCTGCCAATGCCGCCTCTACATCGGTCTGGCGGAAAACTTCAACAAAATGTTCGGCACGGCCGGCACCGCTCGAGGCGATAACAGGGATGGAGACAGCCTGGCGGACATGGCCTATCAGCTCAAGATCAAAACCGCTGTTGGTGCCGTCTTTGTCTATGCAATTGAGTAGAATTTCGCCCGCGCCCAAGGCTTCACAGCTTTGCACCAACTCAATGACATCGATATCTCGCCCTTCCCTGCCGCCTCTGACAGTACATTGATACCAGCAGTATTTTTCACCTCCAGGTCCGGGAAAGTCGGTCGTAATAGTATGCCGCGGGCAATTTTGAGGATCTTTGACATATACTCTTTTAGGATCGACGGATATGACCACGGCCTGGGCTCCGTAAACCATGGATATCTGTTCTATGGAACTTTTTCCGCTTTTCTCTTGAGTCTCAAGATATTTCTCGGCAACATAGACGGCATCGCTACCGATCGATACCTTATCTGCCCCCGACCTGAAATAGGCGGAAGCGACATCCAGTGCGGAATAAAAGTTACCTTCACTATCGGTAAATTCCTGGATTCCTCCGCCAATGGTTAGAGGAACAAAAACATTTTCCGAAGTTCTCTGCAGAACTTCAAGCATGGGCTGGTCTTTCATGGGAAAATCCCTGAATCCGGTAATATTGAGAAAGGTAATTTCATCCGCACCTTCCCGATAATATCTTCCGGCAAGCTCTACCGGCTTACCCAGGTTCCTCACCTCACCTTCTTCCCGGACATCATACTGATCCCCCTTGGTAACAACAAGGTCACCTGTATCATTCGTTCTTACATCAAGGCAGGCAATGACACGTTTGACAATCGATGTTTTCTTCCTTTCCGAGAGGGATATGGTTTCGCAGCTGATATCCTTATCACTTGTTATAAAATTTCGCAGCAGATTGAGACCGGCAGCCCCGCTTTTTTCAGGGTGGAATTGAAAAGCGGCTATATTGCCACGCTGCACGGCGGATATAAATTCACAACCATAATCCGTTGTGGTAAGGATCCACGGCTGGTTTTCTTTGGTGATTTCACTGTAGAAGGAGTGGACAAAGTAAAGTTTTTCTCCATCATAGCCATGAAATAGTTCGGATTCCCTGTGAACCGATACTCCATTCCAGCCTATTTGAGGAACTGATAGAGCAGCATCGTCAAATCTTCTTACCATACCGGGAATGATGCCTAGTCCCTGAACCCCGGGTGCTTCTTCACTGCCTTTAAAAAATGTCTGCAGGGCGATACAGATACCAAGAAGCGGCCTATTCTCTCTTATTCTCTGAATCAGCGGTTCAATATATCCCGCCTCCCGCAGCCGCGACATGACAACACCAAAATTACCGACACCGGGAAATATAAGCTTTTCAGCATGTAGTATATCTTCTGGAGATTCTATATTTTTTACATCGCTCCCTATACTCCTGATTGCATTTCTGACGCTGCGAACATTTCCGGCACCATAATCAAGCATTGTAATCATTTTTAATACCCTTCATAAAAAGATGATCCTGTGAAAAATCATTGAAGTAGTCAAGATGAGAATCTGTGATAGGCACAGACTAAGTTCAATATACTGAAGTAAGATCTGAAATGTCAATTTGGCAGTACATGTGGTCGGCGAATCGCCGTTTCAGATCTGCGAGGATGCAGATCGCGCTTTTTACGAGTCCATCGTGAAGCAGATAATAAGGTATTGAATCTACCAGCAAGAAGCATTTCCATATACCGGATGTAAAACCAAAAAAGGTCATTCCCGGGGGAATGACCTTTTAAGCTGACTTTTCTAACCGAGCTCGACGCCGGATTAAACAATTGAGCGAGTAATTGTCCAGTAAATTCCTTTGTTGTATGAACAGGCTGCTTAATTCAGCAGTGCTTTATCTCTGCTTTATCTCTGTAAGACGAACCTACCTATTCAGTGACGTCACGGATATTCACGAATGCCGAAGGTTACTTAGTTGATAGCTTCGGATAACTTGCTGCCAGCTTTAAATTTTGCTACCTTCTTGGAAGGTATCTTTATGGCAGCACCTGTCTGTGGGTTTCTACCCTGACGTGCGTCACGTTTAGATACCGAAAAAGTACCAAATCCCACGAGAGTTACTTTGTCGCCTTTTTTAAGTGTTTCAGCAATCGCTGCCAGCGTACCGTTCAATGCTTTTTCCGCAGCTGCTTTGCTGATATCAGCGGCTCCTGCAATACTTTCAACCAATTCCTTCTTATTCATGAATTTCCTCCCTACTAAATCTTTCTAACTTAGCAACAGGCCTTATTTGCACTGTTCCCTTTCTCCTAGTGTCTGATGCTTTACTCAAACTACATCGAATTGTCAAAAGAAAAAAAGTTTTTTTCTTCTTTTATATAAAGAATTATCAAGCTACAATCCTTTATAATCAGGCTTTTACGTCGATTCAATCTGTTACCTTAATGTAATCATCAGCCATAAGCAAGAAATAATTTGTTCTGCTTCGTTATCTCTTGCTTGAAAGCCCTTGCTACCTTCCTTTTAGGTTAATATAAACCTGCTCAAAGCCGTGTTTCCTGCATTTTTCTATAATTGTTAACCTCTTGTGTTTCGAGGACATTTTGAGAAAATCCTGATTGCTGAGCTCAATTACCAAACCATCCTTGAAAGGTTTGGCCCGGCACCCAAAAAAACCCAGCTCATTTAGCTGTACCTCGATCTTTTTTACATTTTCCAGGCCTTCCGCCGTTATTTCCTGCATAAAATTTAGCCGCGTCGCCAGGCAGGAATTCGAGGGCGTGGCATAATTCGGCAAACCGAAGATTTTTGCTAGAAACCTGATCTCTTTTTTCCTCAAGCCAACGTCCGCCAAAGGAGTTTTGACCCCAAGTTCCCGCAGAACGGCTAGTCCTGCTCTAGATTCATCCAGATCATCTCTGTTTGTGCCATCCAGCAAAGTTTCAATATCCCGACTGCCAAGGAAATCGAAAAATGAAACATAGGTTTTCTTTTTGCAATAATAACAGCGTTTGCTGTCATTGTTGATAAATTCCGGCCAGCTTAAAGGATGAAGATCAATAATCTCCAGTTTGACCAGCGGTTTGAAAAAATCTTCATAAAGAAGTATAAAACCGGATTCATCACAGCTCAGAGATGATCTACCATGCAGTGCGATAACGTCGTCGGAATGCAATGTCTTTGCCGCGGCATAAAGAAGCAAAGAAGAGTCGATGCCTCCGGAAAAGGCGACCCCAGCCCTTTTAAAAGCGCTGATATGCTTTTTTAATTCTTCAAATTTTTTAAAGACATCTTTTTCCATGATGATCTCGTAAAAAGTGTAACTATTCAGCAGCACCCCATCTGCACACGATCAGCCTGAAAAACATAGGCACATTTCCCAGGCTGCACGGAGTCTGCGCTTACCTGCGCACATCCGGAGTCGGAATTTATGCCTGTCAGGGTGCTTACCTGGAGCGTCGATAAACAGTTACAGTTCAGGGTAAACAGCCGACTTTCAGCTTCTTGCCGATTAGCTACTAAATGTTATCGAAGTTGTCGAGATGGGCTCTGAAACATTTCTATGACTGCACTCCGGGCAAGGTTTCCGCAGGTTTGTTTAAGTAAAAACGGCGATCCATTATCCACTGCTTCAAGGTCTCGGCAATTTCTCTGGCTTTGACTATGGATGATAAAGGAGCCGTCTGAACTTCCTTGCCGTTGACAACAATTGAGCCTGATTTGAGCTGGTAGTAACTCACTTCTCCATAATTACGGGAGATGCCGTTGGTGTAGTCATAACCGTAATCGACAACCTGTGTGAACAACTCCTTGTCTGATACACCTGTAAAAGCGGCCATCTCAGCGTCGAGTACGGGTATGGGAATACCAAGCCCCACCGCCATTGTGTTGCCGTATCCCAGAATCGAGATGCCTCGAAGCCAGTCAGCTGTCATTTGTTTTAAATCACCCTGCACCATAATGGTTCCGGCAGGTCTTCTGGGTACCCCGCCTTCAGTCCGGTCGACATGAGGATTGTGCTGGGTACCGTGCCAGGTCACATAGCCTACGCCTCCACCCAAAAAGATTCTGGTTCCCATTCCAATCGTGCGATAATGAGGATCGTTGAGCAGTGGGCTCAACTCGCCGGCGCTGCAGTAATTGGCATTTTGGCACCTGTGCTTGAGCATGCCCATATAAGTATATACCGTTTTATCGGTCAGGTTGACAGCACAGTTATAATTTTGGTAACCGTTGCGGGGATTGCAGAGCAGAGCGTTGGGAAGATCCTCCAGCCCTACATATTTTTTCATTTTTCTGGCATTGTAGCAATCTGTTCCATAAGCTTTTGCTTCAAGGAAAACGCGCTCTCCCCGAAGAAGATCTTCAATAACGTGACCGCCGCCATATTTAAATTCACCGGGATAAATTTTATTCAGAGGGTCGTCTTCACTTGGTTCGGTAACGCCAAGGAAAGCATCTACTGCAGCAAGCCCTGCATATGCGGGAACTTTGTTGAACCATACCTTGGAAGTCTTTATCGTCGGTACCATCTGCCCGGTGTTGAAAAAAGCCCCTGAGGAGCACATCGGTGCAAATGTTCCGGTGGTGACGACATCCACCTGCTCCGCTGCCTGCTCAGCTCCTTTCGACCTGACGATATCGACCATCTCTTCCGCGGTGACGACAACAGCCTCCCCGGCTTGTATCTTCGCATTAATTTCTTTATATGTCTTAGCCATCTTCACAGTCCGGTATTTGAATTTGCCCTGTAAGCTCCTGTTTTTTAGAGCTATAGCTCCCATGTTGAGTTCACAGCTTACCTCAGGTTTATAAATTTTCCAACTGATACTATTTTTTTATACCTTGACATAGCAATTTCAATCCCCTAGATTTTGATCTCACTACCAACAAGATGTTTTCTAGTTTCCTCATATTGCAGGTAATATCATGACGGATACACCCAAAGAGGGTATTAATAGAGCACGGACCAAGATCGATGACATAGATTCGCAGATAGTTCATCTTCTCAAGGAAAGACTTGCACTGGCAAAGGAAATAGGCCGTCTCAAGGATGAAGGAAAGCGGGCCAAGTGGGATCCCTTGCGGGAGCGCAGGATTTACGATGATCTGATGCGGCAAAACAGCGGCGTCTTTCCCGAAAAATCACTCCGCTCCATCTTTCACGAAATCATAACGAGCTGCCGATTATCACAAAAAAAAGCTGAAGTCGCCTATTTAGGCCCAGAGGCAACATTCACCCATCTCGCCGGGGTTAAATACTTTGGCCACTCCGCCGAGTATCTCCCCATGGAATCTATTGACGATGTTTTCGCCAATGTGGAAAAGGAGAGGACTGACTATGGAATCGTACCGGTAGAGAATTCCATAGAAGGAGCTGTCTTCTCAACCCTTGATTCCTTCATGAAATACAACGTGAAAATCTGTGGGGAAGTACGGCTTTCAATTACCCATAATCTGGTTTGCCGATCAGGTGATATCGAGGATATACAGACAGTTGCATCTCACGCTCAACCTTTGGCGCAGTGCCGGGAATGGTTGAGAAAACATATGCCGAACATTCCAACATTACCGGTTTTTTCAACGGGTGCGGCAGCCCAGATGGCGGCAAACAACCCCAACATCGGGGCAATCGCCTCTTCTCTTGCCATAAAAACCTATGAACTGCAGGTAGTTGTCAGGGGAATAGAAGATTACAGTGGGAACACCACCCGCTTCCTGGTCATAGGTAAAAAATCACCCAGCCCGAGCGGGTCTGACCGTACCTCGCTGTTGCTTGGCCTGATGGACAAACCGGGAGCCCTCAACAGGATATTGTCGATCCTCTCGGAAGAAAACATAAACCTTGCCAAAATAGAATCACGGCCCGTCAAGGGCAAGCTCTGGATGTATCAATTCTTTATCGATATGATGGGCCATATTGAGGATCAAACCATCAAAAACGGCTGCGAAAAGCTTCGGGAGCATTGTTCTTACTTTGAATGGCTGGGATCCTATCCGAGCGCCGATGAATCATCCTCCGATACGTGACATTTCTAAACCAAAGACCGGACAGGATCCACCATAGGGAGATGGTGTTCCGCAGCATGAAGGCATTTGTAGTATGGTTTCACGGATTACCTTTTCCAGGACTTCACACTGTACCGCGTGCAATGTCACTCTCAGATCAATGAATTCATTGTCATCTGTACCGTTGATGGCTACACTGCCAAAAACACTTTGTCTTATTGGTCAAACTTTTATCTAAGCCTCTGAGGGCTTCCTGGCATCTTTCTACGAGATTATCAGTGATATATTAATGACAAATCAATCCTATTCCCATAATTCATTCAGACACCATGTTGACACTTGGAATTGAGAGTTCATGTGATGATACAGCCGCTGCTGTTTTAGAGGATGACACCACAATATTATCTTCGGTGGTCAGCAGCCAGGATGCCATCCACAGTAGATTTGGCGGGGTAGTACCGGAGTTGGCTTCGAGAAAACACCTGGAATCAATTCATCCGATAGTTGAAGAGGCCCTCGCCCGGGCTGAAAAAAAACTCACTGATATCGATCTTATCGCCGCAACACGGGGGCCTGGACTCATCGGTTCCCTTCTTGTCGGCTTTTCCTACGCCAAAGCTTTATCCTACGTCAGCAAGATACCCTATGTCGGCGTAGATCATCTGGCCGGCCACCTTCTTTCCATTTTTCTCGAAGAAGACATCCCCGCTTTTCCCTATATCGCTCTTATTATTTCCGGAGGAACAACTTCTTTATTCCTGTGCAGAGGCTATTCCGATTTTCAGCTTCTGGGACGAACCCGGGATGACGCTGCCGGTGAAGCTTTTGACAAGGTCGCCAAGATCCTCGATCTCGGCTATCCGGGAGGTCCGATTGTCGCAAAATTGTCTGACCAGGGTGATAAAGATGCTTATCGCTTCCCCAGAGCATGGCTTGAAACCAATTCTGTCGATTTTAGTTTCAGTGGTCTGAAGACTGCGGTATTAAACCAGTGCCATACTTTTCCTGAAAAATCCGACCTTCCTGCAGCTGATATCTGCGCATCCTTTCAGGAGGCCGTCGTCGATGTCCTGGTTACCAAAACCATGTTCGCCGCCGAGCAGCACCATGTAGATACCATTGTCCTGGGTGGCGGAGTTGCCGCAAACGGCAGACTGCGTCAGGCGATGATGGAAAACTGCGGCGACCGATCATTTCGACTTTTTTTGCCGCAGCCCCGTTACTGTACCGACAACGCCGCAATGATTGCCATGGCCGGATATCATCAATACCGTGAAACACCCTCATCTCATCCGTTGGAAGGTGATGTCTATTCCCGCTCGACCCTGGGCTAGCGTATTCCGAAAGGATCATCTGTAATCACTTATTCAACGATTCCCTTACATTTAATTTGGATTAGAGTGCTGATGGAAACTCTCAAGACTCAGTCGGTAACCCTCATCAGGATATTATGATCAAGAAAACAGAACAACAGAAACTGCGGCAGCATAGCCTTGCACCCAGTAAGCGTCTCGGACAAAATTTCCTGATCAATCCTCATACAGCAGAATCTATCGTTGATCGCGCCGCCGTCAACCGGGATGATGTCATTATTGAAGTAGGCGTCGGCCTGGGAGCACTCACCGCCCCACTTGCAGAGCAGGCAAAGAAGGTAATTGGTATAGAAATAGACAGCGGACTTATCCGTTACCATTCTGAAGAAAACGATCTTCCCGAGAATGTCAGCCTCATCCATGGTGATATTCTTAAGACGAATTTTGCAGATCTTGTGCAGCAGAGCGGTGCCAAACTCAAAATAATCGCCAACCTGCCCTACTCCATCTCCAACCCTTTCATCTTCAAGCTTGTCGACAACAGCGAATATATAGACTGGGTAGTGGTGATGCTGCAGAAAGAGGTGGCTGAGAGGCTCATGGCTGCTCCTTCATCCAAGGAGTATGGTATACCCACAATTCTTTTGGGAAGCTGCGCCCGCGTAAATAAGATCATGCTGATCAGACCGCAGGAGTTTCACCCTCAGCCTAAAATAGATTCTCTGGTCATCCGCCTGGACTTTTATTCCCAGCCCCACCTGGAACTGAACCTGCCCTCTTTTGACCCTGATCTTTTTCGTCGGGTCGTTCGGGCTGGTTTTGCCAAACGCCGCAAAACCCTGTTAAACAACCTTTCCGATTTTTGTACCGGTTTCGGGGAGAAGAAGAGGGCAAAGATAGCCGCAGCCGAGGCGATCAGAGCAGCCGGGCTTGATGCAGGTGAGCGCGCAGAAAATCTAACCTTGCTGGATTTTGTGGATCTGACCAATGCCATAGCCGAAATAATGACGGATGCAAAGGATGCTTTGTGAAAAATTTCGTTTACCATAATCCTACCAAAATACTCTTCGGCCGGGACACTATCTCCAGAATCGGTCCCGAGACCGCACCCTATGGCACCAATGTTCTTCTGGTATACGGACAGGGATCAATTCTGCGAAACGGCGTGCACCACCAGGTCATTGAATCACTGAACAAGGCCGGCTGCACAGTTGTGGAATTCGGAGGGGTTCAGCCCAATCCCACGCTCAGACAGGTAAATGAAGGAGTGGACATTCTGCGGCGGAAGAACTGCAGTGTCATCTGTGCGGTGGGCGGTGGTTCGGTAATAGACACAGCCAAGGCCATCAGCTGCGCCCACCCGGCCCCTCATGATGTCTGGAAATTTTTTACAGCAAAGAAAAGCATCAAATCCGCAGTTCCACTTACCTGTGTCGCCACAGTAGCCGGATCAGGATCTGAAAATAACTCAGGCATGGTCATCACCAACGAGGAGAAACAGCACAAATTCGGCTACGGCAGCAGGCTTCTCCATCCCAAAGTCTCGATTTTGGATCCCCGGACAACCTATACGGTCCCGGAGAAACAAACCGCCTATGGAGCGGTCGACATAATCAGCCATCTGGTTGAATTTTACTGCACAAACTCGGTGGAGTTTTTCCCGCTCCAGAAAAGAATTATGGAAGGAATCATCGAGAGTGTGATGCAGAATACGGAAATAGCCCTTAGGAATCCGACCGACTATGATTCCAGGGCACAGCTCCTCTGGTCGGCATCCCTGGCACTCAGTGGTTTACCGTCGGCCGGGCTGGGCAGGGTCGGCATGCCCATGCATCTGATAGAACATTCCATATCCGCCCTCCATGACACCATTCATGGAGCTGGCCTTGCCGTTATATTACCGGCTTGGCTGGAGTTTGAAGGCAAAAGACGACCACGCAAAATTGCCGGTCTGGGCCGACGTCTGTTTGGCCTGGCTGGAGCAGAAGAAGAGGAGATTGCCGCGGCGACAGCGCAGCAATTCAAACAGTGGTTTGAACAGATCAACTGCCCTGTTTCCTTGACCTCGCTGATAGGAGAATGCAATCTCCTGCCGATCGGCGAAAACACGCGTTTTCTCGCCAAGATCTGGAGACTGCAGGAGTACGACAGGGAGAAGGTTCTCTCGATCCTCGATCTCTGCCGATAATTGGCTACAGATTACTCTTTGTTGTCCGGATCACTCTTGTTCTTCGGTTTGCCAATCTGCTCACCTGAACCTTCCAGTCCGGGCAGAGTAAGGTTCTTCGACTTGTCATCTCTGTTCTCGATACCTGTGGCTTCAACTACACGTCGAACCACTCTGTTCGATACGCGTTTTCCTTTGGCTGTGGCACCCTTTATCAGGTGTTCTTCAAAATCAATTTCAACAATATTTGATTTTGCCCGAGGGGAAGGCACCAGACTGACGCGGGCAAACTTTCCATGCCCGTGCAAAAGGAGGAGAATTTTCGATCTTTTATGCTGATTGAAAAGATAATATTCTTTTTCCAGGATAAAACTAGGGGTTTCAAATCGTTTCGCATAAGAGAGATTTTCTTCTCCATCCCGATAGACCATATTGAAACATTGGCCCTTTTCAACCGTTCCGAACCATTCCAGTTCGTGACCGACGAAAAGTTTATCTGTCACAGGAATTATTTTGTACATGCCGTTGGAAAAGATGAGGAAGAGCTTGTCGTATTCGGAACATGCCAGGGAAATGTCAGTTTTTTCGTCTTCAGCCTTAATACTGTATCCCAGAAAACCGGTTGATCTGTTGTACACCACATTGAGATTGGACAATGCCACCTTGCGAATACTGACTTCTTTAAATTCAGTAATCTCCGTCTGCCGCGGGTAGGATTTCCCATATTTTGCCAGTAATTTCTCAATGTAAGAAATAGTGAAGCCGATAGTATCTTTAAGGCTGGTTTGTATAGTTTTTATATCCTTGTTTATGGTACGGATTTCCTTGTGCTGTTTGTCAATGTCATAACGGGAGATGCGTTTTATCCTGATCTCGAGCAACTTCTCCACATCTTCTCTGGAAACATCGCGAACCAGTTCTTCCCTGTAGGGGAGCAGTGATTCTTCCACAGTCTTGACCACTCCGCTATAGCTTTTTTCTTCCTCTATCTGTTTATAGAGCCGTTCTTCTATGAAAATCTGCTCCAGTTTTCTGGCATGGAGCTTTTCCAGCAATCGGCTCAGCTCTATCTCCAGTTCCTTGGTCAGGTCCGCTACCAGCTTGGTGGTGTTATGTTTGAGCACCTTCGTTACGGTACTGGTTTCCGGCACTTCTTCCCTGATAAGGGTGAGATTCGGGGTAATCGATACTTCACAGTCGGTAAAGGCATAAAGCGCCTTGATAGTATCCTTGGCGTAAATACCTCTGGCAAGTTTTATCTCTATCTCAACTTCTTCCGCGGTGTAGTCATTGATGGAAGTTATTTTCAGTTTTCCGGATTTCGCTGCCTTCTCTACAGAGTCGATCAATGATTCGGTGGTCGTTGAATAGGGTATCTCCTTAATGACTATGGTTTTCTCATTCAACTCCTCTATCTTGGCACGGCAACGCAACCTGCCGTTGCCATCCTCATATTGCGAGACATCGAGAAACCCTTTTTTGATAAAATCAGGATAGAGTATGAACTCTTCTTGCTTGAGTATTTTTATCTGGGCCTCAAGCACTTCACGGAAATTGTGAGGCATTATCTTGGTAGCCATACCCACAGCTATACCTTCGGCACCAAGCAGCAGCAGCATTGGGATTTTGGCGGGCAGGCTGACCGGTTCAAGCATGCGGCCATCGTAAGATTCTTCAAATTCCGTCAGATCCTTGTTGAAGAGAACTTCTTTGGCCAGAGGGGTCAGCCGGCATTCTATATATCGGGGAGCCGAGGCCTGGTCGCCGGTAAAGATATTGCCGAAATTCCCCTGTGTTTCGATGAGAAAACCCTTATTGGCAAGATTGACCAAAGCGGCAAAAATAGAGGCGTCGCCGTGAGGATGAAGCTTCATTGTTTCCCCGACAACATTGGCCACCTTATGAAAACGGCCGTCATCCATATTATACAATGTTTGCAGAATTCGACGCTGTACAGGCTTAAAACCATCATCGATATCGGGTATGGCCCTTTCCCTGATTACATAGGAGGTATATTCAAGGAAGTTTTCATCAAAAAGCCTGTGTAGTTTTCCGTGGGGTGTGTACATAGATTTACTTCTGCAGTGATATGTAATCTGTTAATATTTCCGGATAGGTACTAAACCAGATGTTCCATGATGTACTGTTTCCTGTCCGGAGTATTTTTGCCCATATAAAATGAGAGTACTTTCGCCACCTCGCTTACCGAGTCCATGTTTACCGTCCGCAGCCTGATATCGGCTCCGATAAACTGTTTGAACTCCTTTGGTGAAATTTCCCCCAATCCCTTGAATCGTGTGGTTTCCACATTTTTCGCATCTTTGCCGCGTCCTTTGAGTTTTCTGGTAGCCGCCTCCCTTTCCTTTTCGGAATAGCAGTATATGGTCTCTTTCTTGTTGCGCACACGAAAGATAGGCGTCTCAAGGATGTGGACATGCCCCATCTTCACCAGAGGTTCAAAATAATGCAGAAAAAAGGTGAGCAGTAAATTACGGATATGCAGGCCGTCGACATCGGCATCGGTTGCCAGTATTACCTTATCAAAACGCAGACCGGCAATGGAATCTTCAATATCAAGCGCCCGCATCAATGAATACAACTCTTCGTTTTTATACAATATGGCAAGCTTTTGTCCAAAGACATTCATAGGTTTTCCCTTGAGGGAAAAAACTGCCTGTGTCATCGGATCCCGCGAGGAAACAATCGAACCGGCCGCCGACTGGCCCTCGGTGATGAAGATCATGTTTTCCCTGCCGTCAGTGGATGGTTTGTTTCTGGCCGGATGATATTTACAATCCTTGAGCTGGGAGATTTTCAGTGCCACCTTTTTGGCTTTGGCCCTGGCCTCTTTACGCACGCTCTGCAGCTCTTTTCTGACCCTTTCATTGCGAAGAATCTTTTCAATCATTATCTCCGCGGCATCTGTATCTTTGTACAACGCACTGGAAACCGCATCTTTGACTGTATTGACGATCCAGGAACGTATCTCGGTATTGCCGAGCTTATTTTTTGTTTGAGATTCAAAAACAGGTTCTTTAATTTTTATGGCAAGCGTTCCGAAAATACCGTCACGCACGTCTTTGCTGACGAACTTCTTACTGGAATATTCGTTAATTCCTTTTAATATACCTTCTCTGAAGGCGGAGAGGTGCGTTCCCCCCTCACTGGTATAGGTACCATTGACAAAGCTATAGTAGGTATCGCCATAGGAATCGATATGAGATAAAGCAAATTCCAGGGTGGGGTCCTTGTAGTACATGGGCCGGTATAATTCTCCGCCGTCCAGTTCTTTCTCGAGAAGATCAAGGAGTCCTTTCGATGAATAATAGCAATTTTTGTTGAGATACAGCTTTAAGCCGGCATTGAGATAGGCATATCTCCATAGTCTTTTGTCTATGAATTCCAGATCAAAGAAATATTCCGGGAAAAGTTGAGGGTCAGGTTCGAATTCGATAAGTGTGCCGTTTTTTTCAGTGCTTTCGCCACTCTCTTCAGAGACCAGCTTTCCCCGTTTGAAAATTGCCGCGGCAAATTTGCCTTCGCGAAATGCGGATACCTTAAAAAAACGTGAAAGTGCGTTAACTGCTTTTGTGCCTACACCATTCAGCCCAACCGAAAACTGAAAGACATCCGTATTGTATTTTGCACCGGTATTTATGGTGGACACACAGTCAACCAGTTTGCCGAGCGGTATGCCCCTGCCGAAATCCCTGACCGTCACGAATCCGTTGTCACCGATGGTGATATTGATTCTTTTGCCGGATCCCATGATGAACTCATCAACGGCATTGTCAACTACTTCCTTAAGCAGGATATATATGCCGTCATCCTGGTTACTGCCGTCGCCCAAGCGTCCGATATACATGCCGGGCCGTTTGCGAATGTGTTCCAGAGAACTCAGCGTTTTAATTTTGCTTTCGTCGTATATGTCTGCGGATGTACTCATTATTTAGGCATTTATTATGGTTTAGGGAACGAGAAGAAATTGTCGAAATACTATTGTATTTGAGTTTTTTTATCAACAAATCTCTGCTATCGGCAAAAGATAAAATATTCTGATTTTCAACAAAAATCTTTCTTTTCCCGAAAAGGCTTCTGCCGCTTTCCCACCACAAACAGGCGGACACACCCCATGGGAAGGCGTGATCGGGATCACATCTGCAGCATGTCCGGCTCTGCTGCAGGGGAAGAAAAAATATTCTGATTTCTCACTTGTTGCTTTATCGTTTATTCTGTATTCTCTTGGCCTGTCGCTGTATACCATTCACCGGATGAGATGAGATAATATTCCCGCAGTTCTAAAGCATGACTCAAATACGACCTAAACCATTACTTCTCTACAGTTATCTTGCCACCGAGATGCTTGCTCCATTTTTTGCAAGTTTCATTATAATGAACTGCATTTTTTTTCTGGTAAGGCTGATCCCTTTTCTCGATGTTGTACTGGAACTGGACATAAGCTTCTCGGACTTCATCAGATCGTTGTCCTACCTGTTTCCCAATATGATGATTTATTCCATACCCATGTCAGCCATGATGGGGGTGATTATCGGCTTCACCCGACTCAGCAATGATGCTGAGATTCTGGCGTTTAAAGCATGCGGCATCAGTCTCTATAATGTATTGCCTCCCGTCATCGTTGTGTCTCTCCTCATCTCTATGATATCAGCATACATTTCCATTAATCTTATCCCGGCAGGTGAAATTGCCATGAAACAGCTGTTCTATCAGCTTACCAAGGAGAAGATCGACAGGGGAATAAAAGAGAAGGAATTTACAGCTGCACTTGGAGATCTTGTTGTCTACGTTGAAGATATAGATGAGCAGACGAATAAATGGCGCGATGTCTGGGTTTCGGACATGCGGGGTCAGAGCACTCCCTCTATTACCATGGCACAAACAGGTGGTATGTCGGCAGATATAAAGGACATGGCAGTTACCATAGATCTTTTCAACGGAAGCCTTCATCGAACCGGAGAAGAACAGAGCCAGATTGTCATTTTCGACAGATATACGGTCAATATTCCCTTGACCCTTCCTGCGACCAAAAACACTGTGGTCGGGATTAAGGCAATGAATATGAAGGAGCTCCGGCAGGCGGCATTAACCCATGGTTCCCACAGTGAAACCGGTCGTGATTATCTTATTGAATTTCACAAAAGACTGGTTCTTCCGGTGGGATGCCTGATCATGAGCCTGATGGCCCTGCCGCTTGGTCTCCAGTCAGGTCCCGGCAAACGGGCAATCGGCATTCCTCTGGGATTGGGATTCTTTATTTTTTACTATGTTGTCTATACGATCGGCAAGACGCTGGCTGAAGATTCGCTTTTACCCGTTGGTCTTTCGATGTGGGCGCCAAACCTCTTCTTTTCCCTGCTCACCATGGGTGCCATTTATCGTGTTGCAAGCGAGAAACCTCTCTTTTCAGAAGCTTTAAACAACCAGCTCATCGTGCTCCGCCAAAAGCTGGACGAAATGAAGCTCAAAAGACAACAACGCAATAAATAAGAATTTTGGGTAGTCCTTCTTCCCGCATTATTCAGTTTTCTGGAGCTTGGTGGCATCTTCGATTGCTTTTTTAAGCGCCGCCAGGTGTACATATCCTGCATAATGAACAGGGCTTTTTCCGGAAATAGGATCAAAGGCGGACGGATTGGCAAAACAATTCTGCTGCACTCGCAACGGCAACTTAACCAGGGCCTCTTGAACCGGACTGCCGATTGTGTCGATAATTGCAGCCCACGTTGCCCCGCAAGGCGCTCCACGCAAGACCTCAATGCCGACAATACGGTCATTTTCGACCTCGACACTGTATTCCGGAAAACCAAACTGTCTGCCATACTCTCCGAGTTTCTCACCTCTACCCAGACCACAGCAGGTAAAAGGCGTATAGCCTTTTCCCGGCTTTCCGGTAGTCACAACCGGTATATTTTTCTGCTCACACAACTCAACCAGATAAGCTGACAAATCAGGGTGCTTAAGGTAATTTAAAACCAGATCTCCCTGAAAATTCTGTTTTATATACTCTTCGGGAAATTCAACAACTTCTGGAAAATCTTCATCAATGGAAAAAAGATCCTTAATGATCAGTTGTCGACCATATTTTTTGATGCCCTCAATTTTTTTCAGAGCCGAGCCGTTTTGTTGAAAAACTATAATGTCCATATTTTCACCTGTTAGATAAATCTATACGATGCAGAGTGCGGAGTCTAATTTTGCACCTGCCGAATATCCATGATTGAAGTGATAACGCTTGATATGGAGCCTTGTCAAGTATGATTATCCGGTAAAGCGTTCATCGAAGTCGCCGATATGGACTCTGCGCTAAACGCAGACTTCGAGAAAGTTCTATTTGTTGCTATAATCCATAAGCCAGGCGCTACCGGGTTCAGTTGGGTCAGGCACTCCTGAAAATCATCATACATTACAAGAAAATCGAAAAATACTTAAAAGCAAAACAGCTCAAATATACCCACAAGAAACTCAACCAGGCTCTATTGAATTATAATTTTATGGCAGATCATCCTTAATTACGTTAAAATATAATATGTTAGTTGCACAACAGCTAATTCAGCATTACTTCATGTAAGAACACTCTGTCTCTTTTTAAAAGACACAACATCACTCCGCTGGAGATAACTCTATGAAACTGCCGAAAGCACATGAAATGCAGGCTTTGGACAGATGCGCCATAGAACATTTTGGCATCCCGGGAATAGTCTTGATGGAAAATGCCGGCTTGGGAACCGTCTTGATGATGGAGCAGAAACTTGGCCCCGGTAAAGACAAATTCGCCATTATCTTCGTCGGACCAGGCAATAATGGGGGTGACGGGCTCGTCATAGGGCGGCATCTCCATCAGCGAGGCTGCCATCCTATCTTCTTCTTTCTGGTCAGTCCGGATTCGCTCAAAGGAGATGCAGCAGTCAACCTCAATATTATCAGGCAGCTCAAACTCCCATTTCATGTGATCGACAACTCGACCAGGGTCGAAACCGTTCCGGTTCTCTACAAACAAATTGAATCACGAGGGAAACCATGTTATTGCGTGATCGACGCTATTTTCGGCACCGGACTCTCCAGAAGCCTGGAGGGTCATTTCGCCAATGCGATCAACTTAATCAATCGTCCCGATTTTGCCCATAATATCCCGATTGTTTCCGTCGACATTCCTTCAGGAATGGACTCCGACAGTGGCAGGATCCTGGGGACTGCCGTCGTTGCCAATCTCACCGCCACCTTCGGCTGCGCCAAACCGGGCCAAATCATGCATGGCAGTTCGGAACTCACGGGAACGCTGCAGATAATCGATATCGGTATACCGCCGGAGGCGTTTGCCAAATCTCCTATTCCCACGGAACTCGTTACCGAAGATATTGCCGCGACCTGGCTAAAAAAACTGAGTCGTGATAAGTCATCACACAAAGGCTCCCACGGTCACCTCTTTGTCATCGCCGGCTCCGCAGGCAAAACCGGAGCTGCCGTTCTTACGGCAAGAGGTGCATTACGCAGCGGCTGCGGCCTGGTCACACTCGCTGCCCCTTATGACCTTAATGCAATCCTGGAAAGCAGCGTGATCGAGGCGATGACACTGCCCCTTCCGACATCGTCATCTATTATCAATGTCAGTGACCTCCCCTTTATCATAAAACATTTGAATAATAAAAATGTTATCGTAATCGGACCAGGCCTGGGGCAGGACAAGCGCACGGCCGAACTTGTCGTTCATCTGTACAATCACGTTTCGCGCCCCATGGTTGTCGATGCCGATGCCCTGAACATCCTGGCCCGGTATCGTGAGAAAATTCAAAAACCTGCCGGGCCGAGAATTCTGACTCCACACCCCGGAGAATTGGCACGGCTGACTGATACTACCACGCAAACGATCCAGGACAACAGACTTGAGGCTGCTCGTAAAGCACATGCATCATTCAACAATGATAAACAGGTTATTATCGTGCTCAAGGGAGACGGAACCGTCATTGTTTCTGATAATGGATATGCCATGATCAATACCAGCGGCAATCCGGGGATGGCTACAGGCGGTATGGGAGATGTACTGAGTGGAGTCATAGGTTCATTGATAAGTCAGGGACTCAGCTGTCTCGAGGCCACAGCCGCAGGTGTTTTTCTGCACGGTACCGCCGCGGATGAACTTCATCTTCGTGCCGGCTACGGATTCAGCGCAACAGAGGTTGCCGATCAGATTCCATTTACCTTGAGGAGATTCCTTCAACAGGAGACATTATGAAACAAGCTAAAGATATCATGACCACCAAGGTCATAACCGTTACTCCGCAGACAACCGTCAGCGAACTTGCACAGCTGTTGACGGAAAACAATATTAATGGCGCTCCGGTGGTTGATTCCAATAATACCCTGATTGGAGTAGTCACGGAAAACGATTTGGTTTATCAGCAGAAAAAGGTCCACATCCCCACTGTCATCAACATACTCGACTCAGTCATCTATCTGGAAAGTCAAGAAAAAATGCGTGAAGAAATGCAGAAGATCACCGGTGTCACCGTCAACGAAATTTATACTAAAAACGTAAAAACGGTAAATACATCAACACCGCTCGAAGATATCGCCACCATAATGGCTGAGAAAAAGATCCATACCATCCCCGTGGTCGAGGGTGATCAATTGGTCGGGGTAATCGGCCGAAGGGATATTATCAAGACCTTGATCTCGTAGACATCGGGGATTAGCTCCGTCAGTCTTTTGGGTTATGTTGATCAGCAAGCGTTGAATTTTCAGGAGGGGGTTAAAAATCGATACCCACTCTCTCTCTGAGTATCGAGCGCGACCCAAGGCCGTGTTGCAATGCGGAATGTGGGCTTTTTCCAAGATTTTCACCATTGAAAAACTCGTAAAAACCTAAATTTTCGGATGGCTAAGTAAAAAACTTCATATGCTAGGCGCGTAAAATTTCTATTATTTCGGCGTAATAAGGTACGTCGTAATGATAGAAATTTTGCAGCAACGACGCAGATAAGCGAAGACTTCGGATGAAGAGTTTTTACGACGCCATCACCATTGAATTGGCTCAATTCCGCGGGTTTCGAGATAATAATTGCATTTTTTAAAAACGTCAGAACCGAGGAAACCCCGATGGGCTGAGAGGGGCGAGGGATGGCTCGTCTTCAATACCAGATGGTTATCGTGATCAATAAGTGCTGCCTTTTTCTGAGCGAAGGCTCCCCATAACATAAAAACCAGAAACTCCCTTTTATTTGAAAGGGTTTCAATAATATTATCCGTTATCTTATGCCAGCCGATATTGGCATGTGAATTCGGTGACTTGGCTATAACCGTTAAACTGGCATTCAAGAGCAGTACTCCCTGCTGCGCCCACCTGGTCAGATCTGTTGAAAATACTTTTTCCTTATCATCCTGATAAATGCTCTTCCTGATTTCCTTGAAGATATTCTGCAGTGAGGGTGGTGCGGGAATTCCTTCCTGCACTGAAAAGCAGAGACCATGGGCTTCAGGTCCAAGGCGCTGATGTTCGTTAAAGTACGGATCCTGACCGATTATTACCACCTTGACGGCATCAAAGGCCGTCAATCGCATCGAATTGAAAGTATTCTCCCGTCGGGGATACACCTTTCTTCCGGCGGAGAGATCTCCATGGGCTTTTTCGAGCAGTTGTTTATGGCGGCCCTGCTGTAGCTGAGGCACCTGTTCTTCCCATAACATTTTCTTTCTCTGAATGATATTAGCAACCTTATTCGTGAAAAACTGACAAACAACAAGAAACGAAAAACAAAGATAGAGCTTTCTCGAAGTCGATGCATATTGCGACGCCATCCAAATGAATGGGATCTATACATTGGCTCCTGAAGCCAAGCCACTTATCCTGCAGGGTTATTGACTATGCAGTCACAATGGTATCTCTGTAATGAAGATGAATCCTGCCGATTATCCGGGCAAGGCTGTCTTCATCTGTTGCCGTTAGTGCGTTGAACTTATTCAGTATATTCTTTCCCATCGGTTTATTGAGACATTTTGCGGGGTTTAATACCACAATAGTTCCATTATTCTCAAGAAGCTTTATCAGTCCGAAATCTCCCTGCCGTTCCTTTCCTGAAAGAAATATTGCAGTAGTGCGCTCTTTGAATACCGTGGCGATTGAATGGATTGTTTTATCTACAGGAAAATCCTCCACCTCGCCACTCTCTGAACATTTGAGAGAATAATCGGCACTGAAAGGTTTCAAGAAGATGTTTTCATTATCACAGCCGATATAACAGTTGCCACCCTGAATAGAGAGACCATTTTTTATTCGGACAACATTCACCGTACTGATTTCGTCAAGATATTGAGCAAATGCATCAACATGCTCTACTGTACCATCGATAATAATAAATATTGCACCATTCATATCCTGACGAAGCTGCGGAACCAATTTGAGCAGATTAATAAATGCTCCTTCCCCGGCGACGATGATGGAGAGACAATTTGCCCTTCTATATTTATTTCGCTGTTCAAGAGAAATGTATTCACCGCAGGTGGTGCACAATACCCCGCCCTGATCTTTATTTTCCAGTATGATCAGCTCTTCTTTCGCCCCACATTCCTCACAGAAGACCAAGGTTTTCACCCGGAATTTTTTGCCGCCTTCAGCGGGCAGTTTGGCAAAAATCGGCTCAACTGCACCAATGGTTACTTCCGAGGCGCATATGACCTTTTCAGTGAGTTCCTCGCGCAAAAAACTGTCCGATGCAGTTGTATGAAAATTGTCTTTGCAGAAAAAATCTACTGCTCCATTTTTCAGGGCATCAAAACACCTCGCGGTACCGGCCTGAGTGATTCTTGAAAACATGATAGTTGGGGTGGGGATGTGAATCATGAGATGCTGCAGTGCGGTCATGCCGTCCATCAGCGGCATCTCAAAGTCCATAAGAATTACATCGGGCTTCACCTGTAAAATGAGTTCCAGGGCCTCAATGCCGTTTACCGCTTCGCCGACTACTTCAATCTGTCGATGTCCCTTGAGTAATCGGCTGAGAATTGTTCTGTATTGTATGGAGTCATCCACGATGACAACTCGAACGTGATCCTTCTGCTCTGTCAAATCCATTTTATTCAACTTAGATATCCCCTCCAGTCCGCCTGATGGTTTGATCTATTCCTGCCCGGTGGATTTCCCGGGGGGATCGGCAGAACAACTGCCGTCTATCACTTCCCGGAAGAATACAGGTTATGAACTTTAATATATTCAAATACGGCGGGTGCTACAGCATCCTTCGGCAAAGTGGAACTACTCGCGGTTTTTCGAATATCGGTTGATGATACGTCAGCTAATTCAAGCTCGAGATAATATATTTTGCGCTTTGACGAAGCATTATACCAGTGATCTACTTTCTTTTGGTAATGAAGTGATGCTATACATTCCTGCAGGTCACTAACGGTATAGCCTGGTCTGGCAGCTACGATAAAATGAACCTTGCCGATTACTTTTTCATACTCCTTCCAGGTATGAATATCAAGAAAAGCATCGATGCCGATTATAAAATAGTATTCAGTATCGCAGGTATTTTTTAGCAGAAGATGATTCAGGGTGTCTACCGTATAGGTGGGAGGAGGCAGGTCTTTTTCAACTTCACATACGGAAAAACGGCTTTCACCTTCTATTGCCAGGGTCAGCATTGCTACTCTATGATGAAAGGCAGTCAGGTGTTTCCGCGACTTGTGGGGCGGAGAGGCTGCCGGTATGAAAATGACTTCTGCAAGACGGCAATATTCAAGCGCATGCCGGGCGAGTTCTATGTGACCGACATGAACGGGATCGAAAGTGCCGCCGAATAAACCTGTTGCCCGCATCAGCTTCTCACCTGCCCCTCGCCGAAAACCACGAATTTTTTCGTGGTCAGCTCTTCAAGCCCCATTGGACCATAGGCGTGCAGTTTGGTTGTACTGATACCGATCTCGGCGCCGAGACCGAGTTGGCTGCCGTCGTTAAATCGAGTTGAGGCGTTGACCATTACCGCCGAGGCGTCTATTTCCCGGATAAATTTATGTGCCAGTGAATAATCTTCTGTTAAAATACATTCGGTATGTTGTGAACCATAACGTTCAATGTATTCCTTGGCGTCATCGTACCCCTCCACAACTTTCACCGCGAGTATCAGGTCCAGAAATTCAGTGCCCCAGTCGGATTCATCTGCTTGTTCGATTGTTGCCTCAATCTTCACGGCTTTCTCACAGCCGAGCAGCCGAACTCCATGCCGATGGAGCGCTCCGGCTATGACGGGAAGGTAATGTTCTGCGATATCCTGATGGATCAGCAATCCCTCGAGCGCATTACATACACCCGGCCGCTGCACCTTCCCATTGAGGATAATCGGAGTGGCCTTGTCAAGATCAGCCAGCCGGTCGACAAATATATGACAAACACCTTTATAATGCTTTAACACCGGAATCCGGCTGTTTTCAGAGACGAAACGTATCAGTCCCTCACCACCGCGGGGAATGAGAAGATCGATATATTTTTCCTGGCGCAGCAGTAAAGAGACCGCTTCTCGTTCTTTAACCGGAATCACCTGGACTGTATTCTCATTGAGGCCGCAGAGAATAAGGGCCTCCTGCAGGACCCCAGCCAGAGCGTTATTGGAATGGAATGCCTCCGAACCTCCCCTGAGAATAACACAGTTACCGGCCTTAAGGCACAGGGCTGCGGCGTCCACCGTGACATTGGGACGGGACTCATAAATCATGCCGATCACTCCCAGGGGAACATTCATGCGTCCGACCAGCATCTCGTTGGGACGGCGAGCCAGTGAGCTGATCCTGCCCACCGGATCCGGGAGTGAGATAACCTCTTCAAGACCGGCTATCATAGAATCTATGACAGCATCGGAGAGATACAGCCGGTCCAGCATGGCCGAGGAAAGTCCTGCTTTTTTGCCGCTTTCCAGGTCCTTGGCATTTTCTTCTTGTATAAATGCTCTGCGTTTATCGAGCAGGTCGGCAATTGTGGCAAGCACCCTGTTCTTGATCTCAGATGAAACAGATTGAAAAGCGCGCGAGGCCTGCCGAGCTCTCCGGCTTACAGAAATAATGTCTTTTTCCAGTGCATTCATGTAATCCTCCGGTATACCATTACAAAATAACGAGGTTGTCCCTGTGAATAACGACATCACTCTCTCGATGTCCAAGTATATTTTGGATCTTTCCGGAGTTGGAGCCTTTTATACGGTCTATCTCCTCTGCCCGGTAATTGGTAGTGCCTATGGCTATGATGCGACCTTCGCTATCAACACATTGAACGGACTCACCCACATTAAACTTTCCTTTGACGGAGACTATACCGGATGGCAGCAGGCTTCTGCCGTTACTGCATATGGCCTGACCTGCTCCGCAATCCAACTCTAAAATACCTTTGGGCTTTAAAACGAAGGCGATCCACTGCTTCCTGCCCTGAAGTTTTCTTCCCTGGGGCAGGAAAAAGGTGCCTATCATTTCACCTGAAAATATTTTTTGTAGAATTCCTGCCATTCTCCCGGGTCCGATGAAAGAAGCGCCGCCCCCGGCAGCCACCTTTTTCGCCGCTAAAATTTTACTGCGCATGCCGCCTGTTCCCAAGGCGCTCTTGCTATGACCGGCCATTCGCTCGATGTCCTCGTTGACCTCGACAACTGTATGGACGGGTTCTGCAGTGCTGTCGATTCCAGGATTTGCGGTGTAAAGGCAATCTACATCAGTCAGACAAATGAACATATCGGCTTCGATGAGATTAGTGACAAGTGCTCCCAGATTATCATTATCACCAAACTGGAGTTCCTCTGTTGCAACCGTGTCATTTTCATTAATAATGGGG
The DNA here is from genome assembly GCA_016278675.1 of Desulfobulbaceae bacterium. Taxonomy (GTDB): domain Bacteria; phylum Desulfobacterota; class Desulfobulbia; order Desulfobulbales; family Desulfocapsaceae; genus Desulfopila_A. The sequence goes on from JADQBJ010000014.1 coordinate 115,377, forward strand.
ATGACTCCCATTTTCAGAAGGGTGAAGATGGTATTTTTGAAGTTGACATATCTGTCTCTATGAGCAAGATCGGCATGAGTCAACAGGGCTTGAGCTATATTTTTCCCGTGTTTCAGAAAAGCCGAGTCGTAAATATGCATTAAATGAGACTGGCCGATTGCGGCCAATGCCTGTTTTTCCTGCAAAGAAATATCTCTATCATCAATGAAGGAGATTTTGTTTTTCCCTGCTGCTACTGCCCCCGAGCTCACCAGGATAACTTCCCTGCCGCTGCTGTGCAGAAAAGAGATCTCTTTGGCGATGTTTTCGATAACTTCAAGATTCATGCTGTTGGAAGTGGTCAAAACAGCGCTTCCAACCTTTATAACAATTCGTTTTGCCCTGGCAAACAAAGCATCTCGGCATTGAAGTTCGTGATCTTTAATATGTTGTAATGTCATATCATTTCCCAGTGATAACATCAGGTGGAAAATTTCACCCAAACGAGAGAATATTTAAAACAGAGTACATATATTCCGGAAAAAGGTCTAGACAGGCCCCAGAGCTATAACTAGAGAATTTTCGCACTGTAATTAACCAAATCAGCGGTGCTGCTGTCGAAATAGCCCATCTCCCACCTGATCCTTATAAAACTAACTATTCAGTCATCTAAGTTGGTAGCAGCTTTTCATTATATTATCAAGAGTCTAAGAAGAGCATATTGCCGATTAATTCCTTCAAGGATTCTATATTGTCCTCCTGAAGAGCCGATATTTCCACGGCTTGATATCCTTCTTGTTCAAAGTATTTCTTCAGATTCTGCAGTCGTTTGACATCAGTAATATCAGATTTATTGAGAACAACAAGGTGTTTTCTCTGCAGCAGCTCCTCTTTATAGTTTTCCAGTTCTGCATTAATTATTTTAAAATCAGGGACTGCATTTTCCTGAGAAGCATCAATTACATGAAGAAGGATTTTAGTTCTTTCAATGTGCCGCAGAAAGATATGGCCCAAACCAACTCCTTCGCTTGCTCCCTCTATGAGTCCGGGTATATCGGCAATGATGCAGCTTTTGTGATAGGGAAGATGAAGTACTCCAAGCTGCGGTTCCAGAGTAGTAAACGGATAATCGGCAATTTTGGGATTAGCTGCAGACAATTTTGACAAAAGCGTCGATTTACCGGCATTGGGCAATCCGACCAGGCCTACGTCCGCTATAAGCTTGAGTTCGATTTTCAGCCACTTCTCCTCCCCTTCCTTTCCTTTTGTGGCAAATCGAGGTGTCCTGTTTGAACCGCTGGCGAAATGACTGTTGCCTAGACCTCCGGAACCGCCCTCAGCGGCAATGAACCGGTCACCCTCATGGACCAGATCAGCCAGGGTATCATTGGTCTCAGCATCTTTGATCACAGATCCCACGGGAACAGTGACGATACAATCTTTTCCTTTCCTGCCATGCATGTTCTTTCCCTGACCATGCATGCCTCTTTCAGCTTTGAAATGGGATTTGAATCTGAAATCGATGAGAGAATGGAGTTTGCTGCTGGCAACGATGACCACACTGCCCCCATGGCCACCATCGCCGCCATTGGGGCCGCCTTTGGGAACGTACTTCTCTCTTCGGAAACTGACGCATCCGTTCCCACCATCTCCGGCTTTTACATTAAATTTGGCTTCATCTATAAAGGTCATTTCAGTTTTCTCACAGGGACTGTGTATAATGTAATTTTATCTGCATCAAGAAAGAGAATAAGGAAGGAGTATTCCCGGATGATTATCTATCCAAATGGATTCGTGAAAAGCTCGATCTACATCGTTGTAGATCTGAAACGACGATTCGCCGTACTACATGTAGCCGAATCACCGTTTCACACACCTCTGATTTCGATTCTTAAGTCTGCGCTTATCGGATGACTTCAGGAGATTATCAATCCAGATTACCGGTTCTTTTCTCTTCCTGAAACATCAGAGGAAAAGCTTCATTATTCTTTTTGTTGAAGTTGCCTGTTGAATCCAGGAGAACGGAGAGACCGCCGCAGCAATAACAGCTTGGATGACGAGGAGAGTGTAACTGCACAAAAAAACTCGACCATCAATTCCATGAGGTCGAGTTTTTATTTTTTACAAGGCCTGGCCTGACGGCATTGATGATTATCGGAGATTCTATGCTGCAGGGTAAATACTGACTCTCTTTCTGTCTTTTCCGAATGCCTCAAACGTTACAACGCCGTCGATTTTAGCAAATAAGGTGTAATCCCGTCCACAACCTACATTGGTTCCGGGGTGAATCTTGGTTCCAAGCTGACGTACAATTATATTGCCCGCCTTGACTTCTTCACCACCAAATTTCTTTACGCCTCTACGCTGTCCTTTGCTGTCACGACCGTTTCTTGAACTTCCGCCCGCTTTCTTATGTGCCATTTCTTACTCCTTATTACAGCTTGTGCCCATCCATAAATGTAAAATCTCCCTCCCCACTCCATGTGTTCAAAGAAGAACAGATAGCGCAGTTCGAAATTGTTCATTCCTGGCGGACACCAGTTATTCGTCACCGAAGGGTTTACACCGTAATTTCTTTGATCGCAAGAGCAGTGTAGAGCTGCCTGTGTCCCTGCTTCAGGCGATATCCCTTTCTTCTTTTCTTTTTGAAAACTATTACTTTCTTTGCTTTCCCCTGCTCAACAATGGTCGCGCTTACCTTAGCATTTTCAAGCTGCGGCGTACCGATATCAACATTTTCTTCATTGACAACCATGAGTACATCATTGAGCTCGACAGTATCACCAACCTCACCGTTGATTTTCTCAACGCGGAGTTGATCTCCCTGGGCAACCTGATACTGTTTTCCACCGGTACGGACTATAGCATACATTATATGATCCTCATCTACGCAAGTTATTCAATTACAATATAATTATTTTTACCAGAACATTGAATTTGACACTTTAATGAGACTTATGTCAATATTTATTTTTAATATACAGCAGTTTCCATGAAAATGGAATACCTTCCCTATCAGTTCTCACAATAGGTAATCTTATTAAAAGTCATTGGGATGGATTCTAAAAAAAACTCTTTAAACTAGACGTAGAAGCCAAAACGAGCAGGTCGCGATTTTTTTTACGAGTTCATTTACAACAAAAAAGGGAACAGAAGAATACTGCTTCTGTTCCCTTGCCTTACAACCCAAAGGCCAATCACCTTTAAGCAAGATCAGGTGGTATAGCCCAATCTTTCAAATTCCTTTTGCTTGCGGATTGAGCATGCTTTATTGAAAGCATTTTTTTTGCCGTGTTTGGCAATGGAAACTGATGTCTTGCCTTGTTTGCCACTGTCGGTAACCCAGCTTACTTCGTACCTGTTCAATTTGTCATTCAACCTCACTCCGACAACTCCGGTTCCGGAGTTGCTGACGGTAACCATATGCTTATTTGTACGAATTTTACCAAGTTTGCCTTCTGTCTTGTCTCTCCAGGAGATAGCGGAAAGCAGGCTTGAATAACGTCCGCCACACTTTTTATCGGAGAAAAATTTTGAATGAGTCTTACCCAAAAAACGAACCCGCACATACCAACCGTGGGTGCGTTTGGATTCCTGGTCGATTCGGGCAATATCCTTATGCTTCTCTAACAGTATGTTTTGCTTCTTGTCGTCTTCCATTTTATTCCTTCTTCACTAATTTTAACCGTTAATGTAAAAAACTGATTTTATAGCTATGCTTGATAGCATATATTCACTAGATGAGTTAATTTACCCTCAGATTTATTTTTTTGGGGCTGCATCCATATTGTCATATTCCACCGGAAACAAACCTAATTAGTTGGTCAGGTGGCCTATGTCAACATTTTTTTACTTTTTCAGGTGCGAATAACTATCTCTCTCCGTAGCTGTCTAACAACCTAAAGCATCTCTCAAAATATTGCTAGCTTTTTGTTGCAGGACACAGAATATATCTCTTATATTTATGAATAACAACACTCTATCTATTGACAAATTACTTAATACCATTCAAATTCTGCGCGGTCCGCAGGGATGCCCCTGGGATAAAAAACAGACAACCGAATCTCTGCAAAAATATCTGAAAGAAGAAGTCGGTGAGCTTCTCCAGGCTATTGATAATGATGATACAGGAAATATCTGTGAAGAAATCGGAGATGTGCTCTATCTTCTCATTATGTTGGCCGAGATCCACGCGGAAAATGAACAATTTACTTTTAACGACAGCATTAACGAGATAGATGCCAAGCTGATACGACGACATCCCCACGTTTTTGCCGGCAAAGAGATACAAAATGAAGAGGATCTGCGTCTTCAGTGGGAGAAGATAAAAAAAGAGGAGAAAAAAGGAATTATTTGACACATTCGCTGGTTTAACCTATACTGTTGTGTTCTTCATGATTTAATGTCTTAAATTTTGAGGAACCAATTACAGTCAAACAAGTATGCACCGCACCATCGGCTGCGGCTGCTACCTCTTCGCTCTCTGCTTGAAAACAACAGGAAAGCGAGGGCCACCAACAAGGGATCAACTATCCCTTAAACCATGAGTCCACGAGGAGGAACACATGCGTAGGTATGAAACAATCTATATTCTTCGTCCTTCATTGAATGAAGAAGAAATCAACACCATCGTTGATAATTCAACCGCAGTCATTACTGGTGACGGCGGGCAAATTATCGAACTCGACAGATGGGGCATGAAGAAATTGGCCTATCCGATCAAAAAAGAGATTCAGGGGTTTTATGTATACTCTGATTACTCCGGTACGCCTGAAGCGGTTGCCGAGATGGAACGTAAATTCCGCATCGAGGACGCAGTACTTCGGTATATGACAATCAAGACAGCCGACGTTATCACTGAAGAAGAGATAGCCGAAGCAACAACTTTGGCGGCAAACAAAACCGTCGCCGAGGAAGAATCCGAAGACGCTGAAGCTACTGAGGTCGAAGAAGAAGAAGAAGAAGAAGAAGAAGAAGATTCGGAGATATCTGATTCGGAGGCGGAATAAAAGCAGCGAAGGGATTTTCAACAAATCTCCTGGCAGTATTCAGAACCTCTGGATAGATTATTTTCTTGCAAAATAACAAGAATACAATCGTAAAAAAACTAAAACAGCGTGGAAACAACGCATACGATATAGGAGCAAGTTATGGCACAAAGACCACAAAAAAGATTATTCTCAAGGAAAAAGGTCTGTCGATTCTGTGCTGACAAAGAAGCGACCATAGATTACAAAGACGTAAAAACCTTAAGAAATTTCGTCTCAGAGAGAGGTAAAATTATACCCCGTCGCATCGTCGGGACATGTGCCACTCATCAGAGGCATCTTTGCGAGGCGATCAAGCGGGCACGGCAGATAGCCCTGCTGCCCTATTCCGGATCTCTGCAGGGATAACCCCGGCCAGGTTAGATTTTACGGTATCCCTTAAGGGGGTGTAGTGTCTTTTGGGAAAATTGTTTTCCTCTAAAGGACCACCTGAGGAAAACAATTTTCAAGATACTAATTACTAGGAATTTTTATTGTGGCCAAGCAGGTTGAAAAAAAACCTGAGGGAAAGAAAAACCTAGCCCATATACTCCTGCTTGCCCTGGCCTTGCTGCTGCCGAGCACAATGTGGATGGTATTCGGCTGGACCAGCTGCTTTCTGCCCCTGCTTGTTTTCTTTTTCATCAACAAATATGGGTGGAGATATACTAACAGCCATTTGGTAATCGCAGGGCCCGCCGCTCTTTTTTTGGGCTACTTATTACAAAGCCTGGAGCTGGTATTTTTTTCTACAGCACTTTTGCCGGCTGGGTATGCTGCAGCCTACGCGGCTCAACGCGGAGATTTACCCTGGCAGGCTGGTTTAAAAGCATGGCTGACGTTATGTTTATCCTTTTTCCTGTTTTTTGGCATATTGCTTATCAACAGTGAAATTTCTTTTTTTCAGGCTGTTACCGCATCGCTTCATCACGGCATAGATGAGGCTTTAAGGCAATACAGAGCAAGCGACAGTTTATCTGCTGAAAATTTTGCCATGCTGGAGCAGACTCTGGAGCAGGTAAAAGCAGGCGCTCCCTTGATTATGCCAGCGATTCTAGGCGGCATACTGCTTCTTGTTTCCTGGGTGACGCTGGTGCTGGGTAACGTATTACTCCCCAAAACTGGAGCTGCTCAACCCTGGCCGGACTACCGCTGCTGGTGTCTGCCTGAAACGTTGGTTTGGGGGCTGATTATATCAGGTATTGTTGCAATGATACCTGGTAATATGATCCGAATCGCTGCAATAAACTGTGTAATTATTATTACAATACTATACAGTTTTCAAGGACTGGCCATACTTGCTTTTTTGCTGGATAAATGGAATATTCCACGACTGGTCCGTTCGCTCATCTATATAATGATAATTTTACAGTCCTTTGGTACGGTTCTTTTAATCGTTGCCGGGGTAGCTGATGTATGGTTCGACATACGGCAAATACATTCAGAACAAAAAAATGATACCACTGATACGGAATAAAGACTATTTACGATAGATTATTCTTTCCAGTACTATTGAGGGAGTCAAAAAATGGAGCTCATTCTTAAAGAAACTATTAATTCACTTGGCCAGGAAGGCGATGTAGTAAAGGTAAAGCCCGGTTTTGGGCGGAACTACCTGCTGCCTAAAGGCAAGGCCGTCATCGCCAACGCTCAGAACAAAGCCCTTTTTGAAAAAAATCGGGCAATCATTGAAGCACGTCTTGCAAAAGAGCGTAAAGAAGCGGAGGCGCTTGCCAAAAAACTTGCCGGTATTTCTGTTGAGATTACACAGCTCGTCGGCGAGGACGAGAGGCTTTTCGGCTCGGTAACCAGCGGCGATATCTGCGAAAAGCTTGCAGAGCACAATATACATGTCGACAAACGTCAAATTGTTCTTCCCAATCCTATCAAAACCGTCGGAGTCACCACTGTTCCAATTAAAGTTGGTTTTGAGATAACGGCAGATATTCAAATAAAAGTTTCTGCCAAGGATGCCAACGAGTAAATGTAATTTGAAATCCGGCCAAACAGAGATATTGATCGGCTTCATGAAATTTGCCGGTGTTCCGGACCCGTTCGACCTTTACACACCATATGAGATAATGCTCTCTATGGTGTGTTTGTGTTTTCAAAAAACAGTGTAGAAAGAAAGACAATGAGTAATCCGTCAACTTCATTAGCACAGTCCAGAGTCCCCCCCCAGAACCTTGAGGCCGAACAATCCGTCCTTGGCTCCATCCTGCTCAAAAACAACGCTTTCGGCAATGTTGTTGAAGTGCTGCATCCTGATGATTTTTATTCTCCCGCGCATCGGATCATTTTCCATGCGATGATGTCCTTGTTTGAAAAAAATGACCCGCATGACATCATCACCCTGGCCAATTATCTCAAGGATCAAAATTCCCTTGATCAGGTTGGCGGTGCTGCATATCTGGCCAATCTCACTTCTATTGTGCCGGTTACAGCAAATATCTCATCATATGCCAACATCATTAAGCAAAAAGCCGTCTTACGAAAACTTATAGAAGTTAATACCGAAATTGCCGGCAGATGTTACGACGAACAGGGTGAGATAGACCAGCTTGTCGATGACGCCGAGCAGGCGATCTTTGATATTGCGGGTAAGAAAAGCGGTCAGAATTTCACTCCTTTAAAAGAAATTATTCCGACAGCCTTTGAAAAAATCGAACAGCTCTTCAAACGCAAGGAACTTATTACCGGGGTGCCGACCGGATATTTTGAAATTGATAAAATGACCGCCGGTCTGCAACCTTCCGATCTTATCATCCTGGCGGGAAGGCCCTCTATGGGAAAAACAGCCTTTGCCATGAATATCGCTCAACATGCCGCCCTGGTAGAAAAAACAGGAGTGGCGATTTTCAGTCTGGAAATGTCAAAGGAACAACTTACCATGCGATTGTTGAGTTCTGTCGGCAGAATAGATTCACAGAGGATTCGCACGGGCAAACTCCATGATGAAGATTGGCCCAAGTTGACTCGTGCAGTTGGCATGCTGTCTGAGGCTCCGCTCTATATCGATGATACTCCGGCAATCTCCGTCCTGGAAATGCGGTCGAAAGTACGCAGACTGGCTTCACAGTATCCGATAGGCATGATACTGGTCGATTATCTTCAGCTTATGCGGGGACGAAACAGCACCGAAAACAGGACCCAGGAGATTAGTGAAATTTCCAGATCATTGAAGGCATTGGCCAAAGAGCACAATGTGCCTGTTCTCGCGCTCTCTCAGCTGAATCGTGGTCTTGAAAGCCGAACCGACAAACGGCCGATGATGTCGGATCTTCGCGAATCAGGCGCTATCGAGCAGGATGCCGACATCATCTGTTTTATCTATCGCGACGAGGTATACAACAAGTCTGAGGATAACCCGGACATGGGTACGGCTGAAATCATCATAGGCAAGCAGCGTAATGGACCTACCGGTGTGGCCAAGTTAACATTTATCAAAGAATTCACTATGTTCGAGAACATGAGCAACTTTGATGATTCCGATTACCATTGATAGTTCGAGCACCGTTTTCAGGAATCACCAATACCACTATCAACACAGCGCAACTGAGAGTCTTCCAATGGGTGAAAATACAACAAACAATTTATGGTACGACTTTAAAGCCATTGAGGCGAAATGGCAGCAAAAATGGGAAGTTGAAAAGTCATATAGTGTCTCCGAAGATTCCACCAAGGAAAAATACTATGTCCTTGAGATGTTTCCCTATCCCTCCGGTCGTATTCATATGGGACACGTCAGAAACTATTCCATAGGGGATGTCGTCGCCAGATACAAGCGCATGCGCGGCTACAACGTTCTTCACCCTATGGGCTGGGATGCCTTTGGCCTTCCTGCGGAGAATGCCGCCATCAAGAATAACACCCACCCTGCGGAATGGACGTATCAAAATATCGATTACATGCGTAATCAGCTGAAGCAGCTTGGTTTTTCCTATGATTGGGAAAGAGAGATAGCCACTTGCCATGAAAAATATTACCACTGGGAGCAAGTATTATTTTTGGAAATGTACCGCAAGGGACTGGTTTACCAGAAGGTCACCACGGTTAATTGGTGCGAATCCTGCCAGACGGTTCTTGCCAATGAACAGGTAGTGGAAGGTGTTTGCTGGCGCTGTGATCAAGCCGTTCTTCCCCGTGAAATGAAAGGCTGGTTCTTCAAGATCACCGATTATGCCGAAGAACTGCTCGCCGATCTCGATTCATTGACGGGATGGCCTGAAAAGGTTCTTACCATGCAGCGCAACTGGATAGGTAAATCCACCGGATTAAATTGTGAATTTAAAGTTGACGGCGCCGACGCATCCATTGCAATTTTCACAACCCGGCCGGATACGATATTCGGCGTCACCTTTCTTTCACTTGCTCCTGAACATCCGCTGCTGCACAATTTGATTGCCGGCACCGATCGGGAAAAAGAAGTCACAGAATTTGCCAACCGGATCATTACCGAAAAGCAACGCAGCAGTCATGAGGAAGAACCGGTCAAGGAAGGTATATTTACCGGAAGGTATTGCATCAATCCCTTCAATGGTGAAAAAATTCCTATTTATGTCGCTAACTTCGTTCTTATGGAATATGGAACGGGTGCAGTCATGGCGGTACCGGCCCACGATCAGCGGGACTTTGAATTTGCCAGGAAATATAATCTTGAAGTCCGTCCAGTCGTCATTCCGGAAAACCGGGATTTAGATGGAGAAACCATGGAGGAAGCCTCCATTCTCCCCGGCGTGCTGAGAAATTCCGGTCTCTTCGACTCAATGGAAAGTATCAAAGCCCAGAAGGCCATTATTGATTATGCCCGTGAAAATGCTTTTGGTTCAGCTCAGACGACTTATCGTTTAAGAGACTGGGGTATCTCAAGGCAGAGATTCTGGGGAGCACCGATTCCCATGGTTTATTGCGACAAATGCGGGGTACAGCCAGTACCGCAGGAAGATTTGCCGGTGATACTGCCTCAGGACACGCCAACTTCGGACGGCAGCTGTAAGCCCCTGCATCAGCGTAATTCCTTCATTGAGACATCATGTCCAAACTGTTCCGGTCCGGCACGACGGGAAACCGATACCATGGACACCTTTGTTGAATCCTCATGGTACTTTGCCAGATACACCTGCCCTTCCTACACTGATGGACCTTTGAACAAGACAAAAGCATCGTACTGGCTTGGAGTTGACCAGTACATCGGCGGCGTGGAACATGCTATCCTCCACCTTCTCTACTCCCGTTTTTTTACCAAGGTTCTCAGGGATCTCGGTTACCTGGATATAGCGGAGCCCTTTACCAACCTGCTCACTCAGGGAATGGTGATAAAGGATGGTGCCAAGATGTCAAAATCAAAAGGGAATGTGGTTGACCCGCACGATCTCGTTATTGAATATGGCGCCGATACGGTACGGCTGTTCAGTCTTTTTGCGGCTCCGCCGGAAAGGGATCTGGAGTGGTCTTCCCAGGGTGTTGAAGGCGCTTCACGCTTTCTTAACCGGGTTTTCCGTTTCATCGACGCCAATAAGGCCAGTCTGCAGAATCGCAAAAGCACTCTGCCGAAGCTATCCGGAAAAGGACAGGACCTGCATCGCAAATGTCACCAGACTATTCGTAAAGTAACTCATGACATTGAGACGAACTTCCATTTCAATACTGCTATCAGTGCGGTTATGGAGTTGTTCAACGCTCTTTCTTCCCTCACCGCAGAGGGCAGAGATGCCGATGTACCGGACGCCGTTATCCAGGAGGCGGTGGACACTTTGCTGCTTCTGCTCTCTCCCATGGTCCCTCATTTCACCGCGGAAATGTGGCAAATTTGCGGAAATAGCGATGACATAGAAAGCAGAAACTGGCCTGAATTCGATAAAGAAGCTGCCAAAGAAGACATGCTGACCATAGTCCTGCAGGTAAACGGCAAGGTCCGTTCGCGTCTGGAGGTGCCGGCCGATACTGATGACCAGCCTCTTAAAGAAATGGCAATGGAAGATGAAAAGATTAGACGTTTTCTTGGCAACAAACCTGTGAAAAAAATTATTGTGGTAAAGAAGAAACTTGTTAATATCGTCATTTAGATTTAGATAGGTTTGTCTGGAGATGAGCATACCGCGGTCTACCAATCGTTCATTCTTTGGCGAAGAAACCGATTTCTGGTAATTTGATCATAGTTGTCACAACTTAACGGAGTTTACAATTGAAAAACAAAATCTCTATTCTTTTATGTATTGGCGTGCTTTTGATTGTGGTATCCTGTGGTTATAGAAATCCTTACGTTTATACCGGGCCTGATAAATCCATCTATATCACCTCCTGGAAAAACAGGACCAGTGAGCTTCAGCTCGAATCAGAAATTTATCAATCGCTACTACAGTGGTTCCAGAAGAGTGATTCCTTGAATATTGTAAAAGACAGGTCCTCCGCAGATCTGATATTGGCCGGAGAAATTATCTCCATTGACCTGCCGAGTCTCTCTTATGGCGCAAACAACACGACTCAGGAGGTAAAGCTTCTCCTCAGGGTCAGATATATCCTCAAGGATATCGAGACTGGTGAAATACTCTTCCAGCAACCAAACCAGCTGCGCACAGAAGAATATGTGGTTTCAACAGATTCTTCAGTCACTCGTGACAGTGAAGAAACAGCTCTTGAAACCATTATTGACGAACTCTCCCAGGATATTTATCTGCAAACTCTGACTAAACTGCCCACGCTTTAGCAACCAAAACCAGCCGTGCCTGACAAAGTGCCTTTAGACGGATTGCTTTTCAAAAAAAACCTAATTACCCCTAATCCTCAGCTCAAGGTCGGGACTGCTCTTTTCACGGGTCTCTGCAGCCCGAACGGCTGCAACGAAGCCCCCATGGACGGGTTTATGGCGTCCCGATGGAAAGAGCCGTCCCGGCCTGGGCCGGAAGATGCTGAGTTTCAGGGGTAATCAGAAAAAAAATACCAGAAAAATAATTCGTCAGGCACTAATGCAGCGGCAGCGAAACTGGACTGACGACAGCTCATCTTGAACCTGCCTGATGGTTAATGGTTTGAAAGTTTCCTTGCCCAACTCTCTCCCACCATCTTTGCGGATTAAATGCCCATCGATGTCAGGAGTTCACTGATCTTACGGCAATTGACTAAAGCACCCTTATCCGAGATTAACGCCTTTCTTCTTGCTTCTTAAATAATGCTCAGTATCGCCAACATCCAACTCTCTTCACCTTTTGTCCTCGCTCCACTTGCCGGCTACAGCGATTTACCATTCCGACTGCTATGCCGGGAATTCGGCGCAGGAATGTGCGTCTCGGAAATGATCAGCTGTCACGGCCTGGCTTATCAGCAGAAAAAAACGCTGCAGATGCTCAGCTCCTTTCCTGCAGAGAAGCCGGTGTCATTCCAGCTTTTTGGTGCCGATGTCTATATGATGGCCAAGGCTGCAGGGATTCTCAATTCCTTCTCTCCTGATCTTGTCGATATCAACATGGGGTGTCCAGTTAAAAAAGTCACCAAAAAAGGTGCAGGGGCCGCCTTAATGGCTACACCGGAACTGGCTGAGAAAATTATCAGAGAGGTTGTCAAAAACAGTGAGGCTCCGGTAACGGTCAAATTTCGTAAAGGTATCGATGCTCACTCGATATCCTGTGTCGATTTTGCCAAAATGGTTGAAGAATGCGGTGCTGCTGCCGCAATAATTCATGGCCGCACCTGGAGCCAGGGATTTACCGGGATTGCCGACTGGGAGTGTGTTGCGCTGGTAAAAAAAGCAATATCCCTTCCGGTTATCGGCAACGGTGATATCGGTAGCTTTCAGGAGGCACGGGAACGATTACGGATTTCAGGCTGCGACGGTGTCATGATCGGCAGAGGTGCATTAGGGAATCCTTGGGTTTTTTCTGAAGAAGGGCGTCCTAGCCTACCAGCCGATATTTTCAAAGGAGCAAGCCGCCACCTTGAGCTGATGCAGCAACACCAGGACGTGGAACGCCTGCTCGCCGTCATAAAAAACCACATAGGCCGTTATGTTAAACATATGAAAGGAAGCGCACAAATACGTAAGCAGATATATGAGAGCCCATCATTTGCTAAACTCCATACCTTGATGAAAGATCTTGCGTCGAACCAGCAGGTGTGAAGAAGTTAGGAGTTGAGAGAACTCCTGCGAATAAAAGATAGGGGAAATGAAAATCGCCCTGCGAAACCGCCGCTTTCGGCTGAACGCAGGACGATTTGATTTATCTGATCAAATCAGTCCTGCCGCCATTTTGGCAGACTGCAGAGTATTTTTCATAAGCATGGTAATTGTCATAGGTCCGACACCACCAGGTACGGGCGTAATGACCGAGGCCTTTTCCTTAACAGCGTCGAAATCAACATCGCCGGCCAGAATAGCTTTACCTGATTCTGTCTTGCCTATTCTGTTCACTCCTACATCCATTATAGCAACACCATCTTTGACCATATCCGCAGTTACCATTTTCGGAACACCGACGGCGGCAATAATTATATCGGCCCGGCGGCAGTGAGCCGCCATATCTTTTGTTCTGGTATGGCAGATGGTGACGGTGGCATTGCCTGATTCTCTTTTCTGCATCATCAGGTTTGCCATAGGTTTGCCGACGATATTGCTTCTGCCGATGATCACCACCTCAGCACCGCTGGTCTCTACACCACTTCTTGACAGGAGTTCGAGGACACCATGAGGCGTGCAGGGAAGAAAGCATTTCTCACCCAGCACCATTCTTCCTATATTGACCGGGTGAAATCCATCTACATCTTTATCCGGATTGATTGCATTAAGGATCAGCCCTTCATTGATGTGCTTGGGCAAAGGCAACTGGACCAGAATACCGTTACAAGAATCATCAGCATTATATTTTCTTACAATCTCGAGAAGCTCGTCTTCAGGTGTATCGGCATCTAAAGTAATCTGTTCGGAATTGATACCAATGGCATGCGCGGTCTTGTTCTTGGCGGCAACATATGATTGTGAAGCGGGATTATCTCCTACCAGGATGGTCACGAGACCTGGAACAATGTTGTGCTTTTCTTTTAATTCGGCGATTTCTACTTTCAGTTCTTCCCTGATTTGCTTAGCTACTTCAGTACCGCTGATAATTTTAGCTGTCATTTTTTTCACCTCTTGTTGAAAGCTTATCTTGAATGTTTCTCCCTCTCGTCTGGAACCTCTGTTTAAGTCCCTTATATACCGTCCGCAGGTTGCCGGACGATCTCTCGAAATAATAGCTTAAAAGGCAATTTATTGGAATGATTGTTAATCCATCTATTCAAAAAAAAAATATTTTAAAATGATGATTGTGCAAAAATTCGCTATGTTCCCCGAATGGTTGGATGAAAGAAGCGAAGACCCAGGATAAGCAAGTACTTTATATACCCTTGGGGTGCAGGGACTTTTTATAATGCCATCAATAGATTGGTTCTGCTGATAAGCCGGTACCTCCAGCACAGTTATATTTAGCTGAAATACCACGCTCTGCTACAAAATGCCAAATAATTATAAATAATTGAGCAAAGCCGACGGATAAATTCCTGCCAAACAATCAAACCCGCAACTATTCAAGACTATCATAAAAACCGGAATTACATAGCGACAAGCGGCAGATAGTCGGGTTCCCAGCGCATCTTGCGGATTAACTTCTTCATTCGCTGCTCATCGTTTTCATGTTGGAAATCTGAAAATACACAAGGTCTGCTTACTCCTTCTCTTACTGCACTCATGGCCACCGCAAGTGCAACTTTGAGTGAGATATTTTTCAGCTCGGCAAGTCGGGGAACAAGACAGCCTTCTTCCATTTCGTCTCGTGTTACACAATCGGACACCGCCCTGGCTGCAGCCGTAAAAAATTGGGGAAGCACTTCCCTGGCGCCTGAAGCCAGAATGCCTAACCCTATGCCTGGGAAGACCAGAACATTGCTGGCCTGCCTGGTGGTATACACCTTCCCTTCAATATGAAATGGTGAAAATGGGCTGCCTGTGGCAACAATGGCCCTGCCATCTGTCCACTTATAGATATCCAGCGGCTGCGCTTCAATAACAGACTCAGGATTGGAGAGCGGCAGGATCACGGGCCTGGAGGTATTTCCGGCAACTGCATCTACCACCTCCTGGGTAAAGCAGCCGACACATCCTCCCTGCCCCGAGGTGCCGACCAGGACGGTGGCGCCGGATTTGGCTATTATATCTTCAAGATAAAGGTTTTCCCCTTTTATCCAGGGGAATTGATTGACATCCTTGGCATATCTCTTTTTATACAGCTCACATTGACGCCCTTTAAAGATTATGCCCTTTGAGTCGAGGGCGAATATTCTCTCCTTAGCCTTGGCGGCAGACAGGCCTTCTTCCATTAAAGCAAGTTCGAGCTGTTCGGCTACACCTACTCCACATGTACCGGCACCATGAATCAGAAATATCTGATCGGTAAGTTTCTCTCTTTTAATTTTCATGGCCGTCAGGATGGATGCCAGCACTATAGCTCCCGTCCCCTGAATATCTTCATTGAAGGAAATCAGTTCATCACTGAAAGCATCTCGGGTGGAAAACGCATTCTGCTTGGTAAAATCCTCCCATTGACAGATTGCATGGGGAAAAACATTCCTGAATGCACGGGCAAACCTGCCGATAAACTGGAGGTATTCCTCCCCCTGGAGCCGCTCATGACGCCAGCCTAAATATTCGTTATCGGCCAACAGCGATTCATTGTTCGTGCCCACATCAAGCGATATCGGCAAACAGTGCCAGGGAGCTATTCCGGCACCCTGGGTGTAGAGCATCAGTTTGCCGAGACAGATGGCAATTCCTCCGACACCCTGGTCACCAACCCCGAGGACTCCCTGATTATCTGTGACTACAGCGACCCTGATATCCCGATGAGCATATCTCCTGAGGATGTCCTCGGCGTTATTAATATTACCGGGGTATAAATGTATGCCGTTGGCCTTTCGAAACATCGAAGAATACTGCTGTACAGCCAGTTCAACGGTAGGTGTATAAATAATGCCGATATATTTTTCTATGTCGCTTTCTATGACCGCATGAGCAAGTGTAACATTTCTATCAAAAAGTTCGCGAATAAACCGAAATTTTTCGACATCGTCCTGCCGCGCCTCAACCTTGCCTTTGGTCGCCTCGACCTGGCTGTCGAGATCACGAACAGATGGCGGCAGAACACCCTCGAGACCGAGCATTTTTCTCTCTTTGAGGTTGAACGCCGTTCCCTTGTTGACAAAACTTATCGCATGAACGGACGGACCGCTGTCGTAGACGAGGATTTCTCTGGTATTTCCATATTCATCATATTTAAATCTGTATTGATTAGTCGCCATGTATAATCCTCAATGCTCGATTCAATAAAAAAGTGGTAACTGTTCAGCAGCATCCCATCTGCACCCAATCAACCCGTAAAACAACATAGGCACACTATAGTTCTCCGGGCTGCTCGGAGTCTGCGCTTACCTGCGCACTGCTGGAGCGCTGCTGAACAGTTACAGTTCAGGGCATACTGCCGGTTTTTAGCTTCTTGCTGAATAGTTACAAAAAGTGAAGCTGGCTCAGGAGTCCATTGACTTTTTAGTGTATTACTCCTAAAAGTCTTCCACTAAAAACAGTGAAACGGACAATACTTTACAAGCAAACAGCTCAACTACAACCACTAAGATAAATATCCAGCTCTGCTGAGCAGCTAGATGACACTACCATAATGACCTCCATGAAAAACTGGCAAGAGATACTCAGACAAAGTGTAACAACTTTCGCCGATCTTCAAAAGCATTTAAATTGCGATAATAACGCATTAGAAGATGTTATAGCAACGTTTCCGATGCGGATTAATCCATATTTTTTAGGATTGATTCAAAAGCACGGAGCCCCACTGAGCCGTCAGGCCGTTCCGAATATCCTGGAAATTCAGGACACTGTGGGTGTGTCGGATCCTCTTGATGAGGACAATCTCAGCCCGGTGAATAACCTGGTTCATAAATATCCGGACAGAGCACTTTTTCTGGTGACTAATCGCTGCGCCATGTATTGCCGATTCTGTACACGCAAAAGAAAAGTCGGGACAGAAAAAATGCGGATTACCGCCAAATCCCTTGAAGACTGTTATCTTTATTTGCGTGCTACGCCGCAGATCCGGGAAGTGCTTATCTCCGGAGGCGATCCCCTGCTCCTTGAAGATGATAAATTAGAGGATATACTCCGCAGGCTCAGGGAAATACCCTCTATCGAAGTGCTTCGCATCGGCACCAGGGTTCCCGGGACACTTCCGATGCGGATTACGAAGCAGCTTGTCGACATGCTGAAGCGGTATCACCCTCTCTACATCAATACCCACTTCAATCACCCCCTGGAGATAACCGCAGAGGCGAAAGCCGCCTGCAATCTTCTGGCAGACGGCGGAATTCCGCTGGGCAACCACACAGTTCTTCTCAAAGGAATAAACGACAGCAGCGAGATTCTCCGCCGCCTCTTCCTTGATCTCCTGAAAATTCGCGTTAAGCCGTATTACCTTTTTCAGACGGATTTGACATGTGGAACCAATCACTTTCGTACCTCAACAGCTAAAGGCATAGCTATAATGCGGGATCTTATTGGTCACATTTCAGGGATGGCCATACCCACCTATGCCCTTGATGCTCCAGGAGGAAAAGGCAAAATACCCCTGACTCCTGAATATATAATCAATCATGGCGCAGATCTCAGCTTTACCAACTATACCGGAGAGATCTGTCACTATCCTGAGCCTGTCGATTCCTTTTAAAAAGTAATTGTTCAGGGTAGATGCCCAATTTTTGAGCTCCTTGCTGAAATAGTTATTTAAAAAATTTATCCCTCTTGAACGAGAATAAAAATTAGCTTACTCTTAGCGCGTATATTCATTCCCTATCCTGGAGAGCATCATGAAGGAAAAAGATATCCTCAAAGAGGTACTGAGATCCGAAGATCTGCCGACACTGCCGACGGTGGCATCAAAGCTGATTACCCTTACTTCCAAGGAGGATACCACTCTTTCTGATATTGCCGAACTGATATCAAAAGATATTTCCCTGTCTGCCAAGATATTGAAGGTATCTAATTCGGCATTCTACAGTTTTCCGCAACAGATCGGCTCCATCCACCAGGCCGTATCGATTCTCGGCACTAATGCGGTCAGGAGTCTTGTACTCTCTTTTTCCTTTCTTTCCATTAAATCGGGCAGCAATGCCTCCCAATTTAATTTTGAACAATTCTGGCAGCGCTCCCTGGCGCTCGCGGTTGCCTCAAAGCTTATTCTCGAAAAAGTGAAGGAAGCCGATACAGAAGAGATATTTATCTCCGGACTTTTACAGAATCTGGGTGAGCTCATCTTTGCCCGCACTTTCGCAGCAGAATATGATCGGGTGCTCCATGATGTTGCCGACAAACAGCATGACACCATCCTCGCGGAAGAGAGCGTAATCGGGGCCAATCACTGCTTCGTCGGGTTTGAAGTCGCCAGGAAATGGGGTTTCCCGGAAACACTGCTTCTGCCCATTCTGCATCACCATTCTCCAGATAAATTTGAAGGTAAGAGCGCAAAACTCAAGCAGATGATAAATGCCGTCTATATCTCTGATATTTTGATCAATATTCTCTATTCAGAAAAGCCTGAAGATTATCACAGGCAATTCCGCAAGGAAGCCAGGAAACTGCTTAAAATCTCCCCTGCCGATATCGAATCCATTCTTGATGATATCCACAATCAGGTGGAAAAGGCCGGCCACTATTTTGGCCTGAAAATTAAAAACACCCGTTCCATTCAGGATATTCTACAGGAAGCCAATATCCGTTTGAGCCTGCTCAACCTCGATTATGACCAAATGAACAAGCAGCTCATTCAAACAAAAATGACCCTTGAAAATTTAACCAAAGAGCTTGAAGAAAAAAATCGTATACTGGATAATCTTGCCAATGTCGATGGATTGACCGGCGTCTTTAATCACAGGTACTTCCAGAATATCCTGGATCAGGAGATATGCCGGGCGGAACGCAATGACAACAGTCTCTCCATTGTCTTCTCAGATATCGACCATTTTAAGAAATTTAACGATAATTTCGGCCACCAGGCAGGTGACTTCATTCTCAGAGAATTCTGCGGTGTCTTGAAAAACCATCTGCGAAAATATGATGTGCTGGCCCGTTATGGCGGTGAAGAGTTCGTTATTATTCTCCCTGAAACGGAGGAAAACGAGGCATTGACCGTTGCTGAAAAATTACGACAGGCTATAGAAAAAAGTTCATTTGATGACGGCGGAGAGCAATACGCGGTTACTGCAAGTTTCGGTGTAGCCGGTAGCAGGCCGGCAATTGAAGATAATTTCGACAAAAACCAACTGATCAGCAAAGCGGACAGTGCCCTCTACGCCGCCAAGGAAAGTGGTCGAAATACCTCATGTATCTATTCGCCGAAGAAGAAGTGGTTTAAATTCTAGCCAGCTGAGCTGGACCTCTTTACCGTACCCCTTGAGGGGTATTAAAGCCTGGCTATAGAGGCAGGCTCACGAATTCTAATATATTTTTCGCTTTCTTGCTTTTTGTGGCAGTTTTGCAGGGGTAAGGGTTCGTTGCGAATTTTAATATTTTTTTTTTGTTACGTGTTGGTTGTGGTGGTTTTCCAATTGTAAGGCACTAAACTGAGTTTGTTCAGAAAAGAGAATGTTAATATGGCATCCATACGCTACGACTATTGCTTTACCTTTCCTCGCGGTAAGAAAAAAAAATTTACCATCGAAATCGACCACAATACGCTGCTGCTCATTCCCGGGACCGATATTTTTGCAGACTGGTCCAGACTTTCCAGCAACCAGTGCTCTTGCTGCCCTCTCTCGCTTGAAGAAAACCAGCACTGTCCCATAGCCGCCAATCTCTCAGAACTTGTAAGCGCATTCACCGATACCGCTTCCTATGAATCCTGTCACGTCTCCTGTACCACAGCTGAACGCGTTATCTCCAAGAATACCATCGTACAAGAGGGACTGAGCTCTATAATGGGAATTATTATGGCCACCAGCGGCTGCCCCATCATGGATATTTTAAAGCCGATGGCCCGGTTTCATCTGCCCTTTGCGACAGTCGACGAATCAATGTTCAGATCCATTTCAGTCTACCTGCTCCGCCAATATTTTATTCATCTGGACAGCGGCGCCAGTGATTTCCATCTCGAAAACGTCCAAGCCTACTACAGCAAAATAGAAGTCGTAAACAGTGGTATTCTGGAGAGGATACGAAAAGCCTCGAGAAAAGATGCAGACAGGAATGCGATTGTGATCCTCAATTGTCTGGCGCAGATTCTCTATCTTGAACTGGACGACAATCTTCAGTCTCTGCAGTATATCTTCAAAGACTCTCTATGATTTCCCGTCTCACATCATATTTTCAGGATCGACGTCAAGAGAGATATGTGTTTTACCGATAACCAGGTCTTTGCGGCGTGATCCGATATGACTGCCGATTTGATGAAATATGGAAGTCCGTGGCGATTTCAACAGAATCTGCCAGCGATACTTATCCTTGATTTTCTCAAGGGGCGAAGTAGCCGGACCTAAAACCTCAAGAGGAAGCTCCTCTCCTCGTGCCAATGCTCTGCAGGCCGCGGCTATTTTTTCCGAAGTTTTTCGCACCTCGTATTCATTTTTTCCCGAAATCCTATAGCAGGCAAGCCTGACATATGGAGGAAAGACCGGGCGCTGTCGCAGAGTCGTTTCTCTTTTGAAAAACTCCTCATATTGATGTTTTCTGGCGAGATCAATGGCATAATGATTGGGGCGCATGGTTTGTATAATCACCCTGCCCTTCTTTTCACCTCTGCCGGATCTTCCCGTCACCTGAGAAAGAAGCTGATATGTCCTTTCCGCGGCTCTGAAATCAGGCATATTGAGACCGCCGTCGGCCCAGGCCACGCCGACAAAGGTGACATGGGGAAAATGATGTCCCTTGGCGATCATCTGCGTCCCTATGAGTATATCAATTTCTCTGAGCCGCATTGCCTTAAGGATTAACAGGAATTTTTTTCTGTCGGAGGCGGTATCCGAGTCGAGCCTTTCGATACGCGCAGAGGGAAAACGCAGCCGTAATTCCTCTTCTATACGTTCGGTGCCGATCCCTACAGGAACGAGGGTGTCGGAATGACAGGTTGAGCAGATAAGCCTGCTCCCCACCGAATATCCGCAATAGTGACAAATCAGAGATTGTTTGCCTTTATGATATGTAAGGGTGACATTACAATGGCGGCATTGCACGGCAGTTCCGCATTCCCGGCATATATACGAAGCTGAAAACCCTCGGCGGTTAATAAGAACCAGGCTTTGTTCCTGTTTCTCAAGGTTTTTTTCCAGCTCATCGATGAACCTCTGGTGAAATATACCTTTTTTATTCTTTTTTTGATCCTTGTTCACATCAATGACTTCAACCTGCGGCAGTTCACTCCCTCCAACTCTGCCGGGCATGGTCAGAAGTTGATACTTCTTGTTCCTGGCGTGAAAATAGCTGGTAACAGAAGGTGTTGCCGAGCCCAGAACAACCGTACAATTCTGCAGCTTGGCGCGGAGGACTGCCAGATCACGGCCATTATATTTTAAGCCGTCATCCTGTTTGAATCCACTGTCATGTTCTTCATCGACAATGATCAGTCCGGGGTTTTGCAAAGGTGCAAAAACCGCCGATCTGGCCCCAATAACAATCCTGGCTTGACCGGAGGCAGCTAAGGACCACTGATCATACTTTTCTCCTTGCGACAAACCTGAATGGAGAAGAGCGATTCCCTCGCTGAAGCGGGACAGGAAGTGGGCTTCCAGCTGTGTTGCCAGGGCAATTTCAGGAACCAGAACAAGGACGTCTCTGCCAGTATCAAGGCAGGCTTGTGCTGATTGCAGATAAACCTCGGTCTTGCCGCTGCCGGTTACTCCATGAAGAAGAAAAGCAGCATAATCCTGTTCTTCAATACTGCTTCCTATTGCCTTGACGGCATTTTCCTGCTCTCTGGTCAGACATTCAGGCCGAGGCAGATGTTCGGGAATTTCACCTAATGGATTTCGGTAGATTCGCTCTGAGGACTTTTTCAGGATACCATACTCACAAAGCGATTTCAGGGGGGCGCTTCCGCCTTTGTATGACCGTAGGATCTCTTTCTGCGGTACGGGTTGAGAAGTGGCGCCGTGGTGCCTGGCATAATAGTAAAGAACTTTGATCTCCGAGAGCTTCAAGTCAAGCTGGCAGCCCCCTCGCAACTTCTCACCAAATTCCCGAAGTTGCTCTGGGTTGATACCGTCGAGCTGATCGGGAGGGACAATATCGAGAGTCGAGGAGTAGCAGATTTCCATCTTCTCCCGGGTTGTCCGCTCACTGACCTGATGCTCGATCTCGGCAATGCCCTCGTCCAGAAGCCGGGAGATGTCCTTTTTATACTGTGGATCAGCCAGGATGTTCTGGGTAACCGCGGGACTAAGAGATTTTTTGGCCGACAACTCCTTAAACCAGTTGGGCTGGTCATTTAACTGTCGGAACTCAGTAAGACCGCTATCTCCTTTAAGCCTCAATACCTTTTTTGAGGAACGCTTCAGTCCGGCGGGCAAGGCGGTGGTAATAACTTCCCCCAGAGGAAACTGGTAGTAGTCGGCAACCCAGCGAAAAAATGGAACCATATTGGCATGAAAAAGCGGGCAAGGGCTGACAATTTCCCTGATATATTTCAGAGAATACTCAACCTTCTCCGCAACCATTCGTCCCAGAATATATCCGGTAACCGTCCTACGGCCCAGGGGAACGAGCACCTGATACCCGATATATTCTGATCCAGCCCCTACTCCCTCTTCACGTTCCTCGCTCCGAAGAAGATAGGTCAACGTCGAAAAGAGAGGTGCTGCAACAGCCACCTCCAGATAAATCATAAATCAGCTAATGTCTCTTTTAGATACTCTTTAAAAGGTCCACCCAACTCGGTATGACGGAGACCATAGGCTATTATGGCCTTTAAATAGCCGAGTTTGTCACCCGCATCATATCTGGTGCCTTCAAATTCATAGGCGAACATCTCACGTTTTTTGGAAAGCGCAAGCAGGGCATCGGTGAGCTGGATTTCTCCGCCATGGCCCGGAGTGGTTCTGCTCAATAAATCAAAAATTTCCGGCATCAGGATATATCTGCCGATAATGGCCATGTCGGAGTCAGTCGTTCCGGGGGCCGGTTTTTCCACGAGGCGGGTTACTTTGTAGGTGCGTTCACGGCCATTTTTTTCCCCTTCGACAATACCGTATTGGTGGGTCTGCTCCGGGGCCACCCGCTGAACGGCTATGATGGACTCACCGACGTCATCAAAAAGATTGAGCATCTGTTTGGCGCAGGGCTGTTTGCTCAGGACCAGATCGTCACCCAGCAGGACCATAAATGGTTCATCACCGACGACATGCCTTGCTGTCCAGATGGCGTGGCCAAGTCCCAGCGGTTTTTTTTGCCGTACCGATACAATATCGATGAGATTGGAGATCATGTTAAGCTCTTCACCGAGGACGACCTTCTTTTTTTCCCGCAGAACAGAATCCAGATGAAAGTTGTAATCGAAATGGTTCTCGATAGCCGACTTTCCCTCACTGGTGACAAATATTATCTGTTCGATACCCGAAGCTACAACTTCCTCAACGATATATTGTATCGTCGGTCTATCAACAATAGTGAGCATTTCCTTAGGGATAGCCTTTGTTGCCGGCAAAAATCGAGTCCCTAAGCCTGCTACCGGAATAACCGCTTTTCTGACCTTCATAGAGGCTCCTTATTTTTCAATAACGAAATATGAATAAATGTGGTAAAAATCTGAATTCGACATATTATATTTACCACAAAAAGAGCTTTACCTCCAATATTTTTCATGAATTTCAATTACCCAGACACACTTCCGGTCAGCCGACAGCGTGAGCGGATCCTGGAGACGCTGCGCAACAATCAGGTCGTTATTATTGCCGGTGATACCGGTTCCGGAAAAACCACCCAGCTCCCTAAAATGTGCCTCGAACTGCTGTTCCACTCATCGGGCAGGATAGGCTGCACTCAACCGCGAAGAATCGCAGCCCTGACCGTTTCATCACGAGTGGCTGAAGAACTGGGAGAGTTTGGCCATACAGTGGGATACAAGATCCGTTTTCAGGACCGCACCGGCAAGGGCACCAGAATCAAATTTATGACGGACGGGGTGCTGCTGGCCGAAACGCGGAAGAACAGACTTCTGCCCGATTACGACGTTCTGATTATCGATGAAGCTCATGAGAGAAGCCTGAATATCGATTTCCTGCTCGGCCATTTGAAGAATATTCTCCCCCAGCGCCCTGACCTGAAAATTATTGTCACCTCGGCTACCATAGATACGGAGGCCTTCTCCAAACATTTCAACAATGCCCCGATTGTCTCGATCCCGGGTAAAACCTACCCCGTTGAAGTGCGCTACTCTCCACCTGATCCGGATGAGTACGGTGAACTTGAAAATTATATTGACTGTTGTGTCAGTGCCGTCCGGCAACTCTACACCAGAGAACCGCCAGGGGACATGCTGGTTTTCCTCCCCACGGAGAGAGATATCCGCAACTGCTGCGATATCCTGAGGAAGAAAATACCTGATGCAGAGGTACTTCCTCTTTTCGGTAGACTTCATACAGGGGATCAGAAGAAGATCTTCCTGCCGAGCAAACGCACAAAAATCGTGGTTGCCACCAATGTTGCCGAAACATCCATCACCGTTCCCGGGATCCGCTATGTCGTGGATACGGGCCTGGCGCGAATGGCCTTTTATAATTTCCGCGCCAAAACCAACAGTCTGCCGATTCAAAAAATATCGCGAGCCGGTTGCGACCAGCGCAAAGGCCGCTGCGGCCGTGTAGCTCCCGGCGTGTGCGTACGTCTTTTCGAAGAGGAAGATTATCTGGGACGCGATGAATACAGTATTCCGGAGATCAGACGATCCAATCTTGCAGAGGTCATTCTGCAGATGCTCTCCTATCAGCTCGGCGATCCATCCACTTTTCCGTTTATAGATCCTCCGCTGGCCTCAGCTATTAATGACGGCTACAACCAACTGCTGGAACTCGGGGCCATAACCGGGGAGCGCAGGCTGACCGCAATCGGAAAAAAAATGGCCTCGATGCCTATCGATCCCAGTATTTCCCGTATCGTCATCGAGGCAAAGGAGAACAACTGCCTTAAAGAAATCATGGCCATTGCCACTGTTCTGGCAATTCAGGATCCCAGGGTGCGCCCATCCGATTTTGAAAATCAGGCCGATGAGGCCCATGAACAGTTTATCGATATGCAATCGGACTTCCTGACCTTCCTCAATATCTGGAACCTTTTCCATAGTGTAAAGACAAAAACCTCATGGTCCCGCCTGAAAAAATTCTGCAAAAGTCATTTTCTCTCCTTTCAGAGAATGCGCGAATGGATCGATCTTCATGACCAGATGGTCAACATCCTGCAATCACAGGGTCAGCTGCAGATGAATACCGAGGACGCCGACTATAACGCCATTCACATGTCTCTTGCTGCAGGATTTCTGCGAAATATCGCCATGAAAAAGGAAGGGGGATACCTTGGCGCATCCGGCAAGGAACTTATGATTTTTCCCGGATCAGGGCAATACAGGAAAAAACCGTCATGGATCATTGCCTCTTCTTTTTTGGAGACCAGCAGGCTCTATGCCCTGAATGCTGCCAGAATTGAACCTGAATGGCTGGAGAAACCCGGAGGCAGACTCTGCAAATACAGCTGGTCCAATCCCCGCTATCACAAAAAATCAGGAAGAGTTATCGCTGAAGAGAAAGTCTCGCTGTTCGGTCTCCCTATTATTGCCTCGCGCAAAGTGGACTTTGGCCGGACAAACGATGCCAACAGGGAGGAGGCCCGCTCCATTTTCCTTCAGTCGGCTCTGCTGGAAGGGAACCTTTCCGGGAGTTATAATTTTCTGCAGCACAATATCAACCTGGTGAAGAACTGGGAAGATGTGGAAAACCGGTTGCGCACCCGCGATATTTTGACAAACGAGACAGCCATTTTACAGTTTTACCAGGACAGGCTGCCGCTCTCCGTCTATGATCGCTTCACCCTGAACAGATTCCTGAAAAAGAAAAAAAACGACGGCTTCCTCAAACTGAAGGAAGAAGACGTTATTGCAAGAACCCCTCAAGACCGTGAGCTCGCCGATTTTCCC
Organism: Desulfobulbaceae bacterium; assembly: GCA_016278675.1. Classification (GTDB taxonomy): domain Bacteria; phylum Desulfobacterota; class Desulfobulbia; order Desulfobulbales; family Desulfocapsaceae; genus Desulfopila_A. Next base: position 141,580 of record JADQBJ010000014.1, read on the forward strand.
CCTGTTCTTACCATTGGTTCACATAGCCTCAACCTGGAATATGTCTTCGACCCGGCAAGTGAACAGGATGGAGTAACCGTCAGAATTCCTCAGGCACTGGCTGATATACTGAGAAGCGACATTTTTGAGTGGCTGGTGCCCGGACTGATAAAAGAGAAGACAACCTACCTCCTCAAAAGCCTTCCCAAGAAAATCCGCAAGCACCTTGTTCCGCTCAACATCGCTGTGGACAAAGTTCTTGATGATATCGAGATGTATAAAGGCTCGTATTACAGGGCCGTTGAAGCTTCGGTTTTTAAGCATTTCCAGATATCCGTCAAACGATCTGACTGGACGGATCAGCTTCCGCTTCATCTGCAGATGCGCTTCGTTCTCTTTGATCTTAGCGGAAAGGAGGTGGCTTGCAGCAGAGACTTCTCCTTTATTTCCTCAAAGAGCGAGACTCCGACTCCTGTTTCTCTGCAACGCGCCGCCCCGAAGGAGCTGGAGACAATGCAGCAGTGGGAAGAGATCCTGACTGAAACCTGGGCCTTTGATGATTTGCCGGTAAATATCCCTCTTTTCTCCGACAGCAAAGAGATTGCGGGATTTCTTTATCCTGCGGTTACTCCGGTACATGAGAAAGCAGCGGTGACAATTCGCTTTCATTCTACCTCTAGAAAGGCGGCGACGGAAACTCGTGCCGGGATGAGATATCTTTATAGGCTTCAGTTCTCTCCACAGTACAAATCTCTTAAAAATTACTGCTCCACAAACCTGTCCGGCCCTTCCTCTCTGTGGCTGGTAAACATCTTTCAGAAAAAGGCTGAGGCGGTTGACTCTCTCCTGAATTTTATTGTCGATACGGTGTTTTCCACAGCTCAAGGGGAGATACCTTCCAGGCAGGTTTTTGAACAAAAGATCGAAAAGGCACGGAAGACGAATTTTTTCGACACCGGCAAAAGCATATGTGATGAAATATTGTCTCTGTTGCGCAAGAGAAGAGAAGTGATCAGTGAAATCAGCCGGCATGAAGAGCTGGCAAAAAAGACCAGAACCCATTCGGCACCGCAATATACCGAGTATCAACGTATACTTAGAGAGATCCTTCCCGATAATTTCCTGGAAGATTTTTCCTATCACCTGACCGATCGTCAACGATATCTGCAATGCCTTATTATTCGTATTGCCCGAGCTCATTCCGACTTGGCTAAGGATATGAAAAAGGCTGAGATGATTGCTCCTCATGCACAAAATCTGGCAACTTTGCAGGAAAAGGAAAAGGATCTCTCAGACCATTGTAAAGAAAAAATGCGGATTTACGAACGCATGGTACATGAGATGCGCATAGCTGTGTTCTCACCGGAGCTGAAAACCGCCCTGCCTGTATCTCAAAAAAAACTGAAGATTACCTGGAGGGACATCTGTGAGCAATGCTAATCCCGCCACCGGCTTTGGCGATATATTCAGGTGGTCCTTATGAGTAAAGTCATTATCGGCCTGCTGCTCGCCATACTATCATTGATTTTGCTGCACAACCATCAGCCGCTTCTCGGACTTCCGATGTTTATCGTCGGAATTTTCCTGATGATGCATAAGAAAAAATAGGATGTTGCAGTGGAATCATTCCGGAACTCTACTTACGGCTCCCGAACCTTGGTGATTCCCCGGTCAGTTATCCTGAAAATACCACTTCTCTGAAAAAATCGACCATTGAATTGCGTCGTTCCAGCATCTTCTGCTGTTCCGGAATGAGATCGGACCTGCCGATTTTCATCAGAGCCATTTTGTATTCTATATGGGAGGCGAGCCTGTTATCCAGGTACCAGGCATAGGTAAGCCCCATCAGTACACCGGGAGGAGTGAAGCCGTCATTCCCATTGATCAAACGGGTAAAGTGGTGATCATTTTTGCTTGTTTCAATCATCTTGGCAAAATGGAGATAGCGGTCGATTTCTTCAGAAGTAAAAAAAGCTTCAATCTCGGAGATTCCGCGAACGTGCAGATGATATATCTTACCTACCGTAACACCATCGACAGTAACTTCCTCGACCCTTTTTTCTTTAGCGTAATTACCCAGAAGAGATTGGCCGATGGCTATGAGGATGCCGACTTCAAGCTTGCGAAAATCGGAGATCAGATCTGATCGAATTTTAATATACCCATCCTCAGGGTCAAAAAAAGAAAACACCTTGTCCCAAATCTGCTCTCTTCGCCATTTTTCCTTGGAAATACAGACAATACCGCGAATGAACACCAGGTGATCTAGGGAAATATCCTGATGTTTCCAGATAATATTGATAATGCGGCGACGTAAGGCATTGAAGGATTCGGTTTTTTGTTCCGCAGGTGAAAAGGAGATGGGCAGATTCTGAATAAAGGATTCCAGCACCCGGTATTTCCGTGAAGGATACATAACATTTCTGGTCTGCACATACTGAGGTTCAACCTCGGTAGAGGACAAATCCCCCTCCTCCACCAGACAATCCGGTTTTTTCTGCAGTCGTGAAGCAATAAAAACGGTTTTGACCGCTTGTGCCAAAATTTCCGGATCGTGTTGTATAACACCTCTCTCCGCCAGCGCTTTTTTGGAATAGATGCCGCACTCGATTGGCAGATATCCCTGGTCACAGACAATATGTCTATCCAGATAAATGGGGATTTTGCCCTCAAGGGTATAGTTCTGGATTACCGAGGCGGGAACATCTTTTAAAGACAGGCAAAAAACTTCATGAAAAAGATCTCTGGTGCCGCCGGGAATGTTTCGTTCATAGGCCCTGATCATATCCGATACATAAAACTTTCGTTCGGGGTCGGAAATGGCGATATCGGTTTCCCCGGCCTGAACCCACAGATTAGAGATCAGAAGCTTCCGCGCCGGTTTATTTCTTCTGACCGCCTCAGCGATTCCAGGAACCTGAAAAATAGGAATGATGGAACTATAAAGACTGCCCGGGGCCATGATAATAATGTCGGCCGCCTCGATGTCTTTAAAAATCTGGGGCGGGACATGAATGGTATCGGAAAAGTCGACAACCACCCGGTCAACGGGAAATCCACGTTCGGCATCCCCTGATTTGGACTCACCCGTCACCTGAACGCCGTTGGTATAACAGATCCGGAGTTGGGACGGGGTCGTGGTGCAGGGCAGTACGGCTCTCTCCACCGTGCCGATTCTGTACGAAAATTCATCAATCCCGGCGTATAATGCCGTGTTGGCCACTCCTCTGTCGTTTTCGAGTCTGCTGTTATCACATTCCTGCTCTATCTTTGCATAAATAGCTGCAACTAAAAGGAGATTCCCCAGGCAATGAGACCGGGAGAGGGTGCCGGATAAACGATTGTCCGAAAAAAGAGTGTCAACGAGGTGGGCAATATAGCTTTCCAGCTGAGATGGCAAACGGATTTCCGGATTTTGGCAGACAGCTGTCACCTTGTCCCTGGTAATCTCATATTCCAGGAATCTGAAATTAAGAATAGACGCCAGACCGTCAACTGCATCCTGAGCCTCCTGCAAGGTAATGCTGTATCTTTTTTGCAGGAGCTGCAGTTGAATTGAAGACAGGAGGACATGACGGATATCCCCCAGGGCTATTATGGGAAGATCCTTGATCAGTTCGCCGGTAGAGCCGCCATCATCGGTGACGCAGACTATCGATTGTGTCCGGGGAAAAATCTCCTTCAGGCCGGCAAACGGCTCCCTGGCCCAGGAGCTTCTCCGACTGTCTCCGCCTATTATGTTGGAAAGTCCCGTTCCGCCGCCGAAGACGACAACGCGAACATCACCTACTTCGCTCTCGACCAGATACCGCCGGAGTTCATGAAAGTCTGCGATGATTGAGTGATCAAAATTTCCGGGAATTCCATTTAAAACCAGATCAATGCATTTCTCTCTGAAATCCGAATGGGGGAGCAAATCAAGCGGAGAAAGAAATGGACTGGATAATTTTGCCACATATTCTTCCAGTTCCGCCTTACCATTTTTTTTCATATGCCTTCCATGATAATTCGTAAAAAGTCCACGATGTCAGACGGCTAAATAAAAAATTCTATATATGTTTTTGGCAGGTCTGCAACTATACAAGTAGTATGTCGAATGCCTGCCCAAAAACCTGCAACGCCGGAGATCGGGCTTTTTACCAGGCCATCTTCCATTACTTTTCCATGTGGAACTTGAGAAAAGCTTCGACTCGTTTGAGATCCTCCACGGTATCCACTTCAATGGAATCATGCTCTGTCAAGGTAACCTTGATCCGATAACCGAACTCAAGTGCACGCAGTTGTTCTAATTTCTCAAAACGTTCCCATTCCCCTTCCGGCAATGCCACAAAGGAAAGCAGAAAACCTTTTCTGTAGGCATAGAAGCCGAGATGCTTATAATAGGTTGGCGTCTCGGTGTCTTCAGGATTCCGTTGAAATGGTATGGGAGCGCGGGAGAAATAGAGAGCATAATTATCTCTGTCGAAAACTGTCTTTACATGGTTGGGATCATTTATCTCTTCTTTCCGTATAATCTTATACATCAAAGTGGACATCGGCAAGGCCGGATCATCGAGTAATGGCCGGGCAACCTGTTCGACAATTTCTTCAGGAAAAAGGGGTTGATCACCCTGAATGTTCACTACAATATCGTGTTCGGAAATTCCGATTTTTTCCGCGGCCTCGGCAAGGCGGTCGGTTCCGGAAACATGATCATCCCGGGTAAGCACAAATTCCCCGCCAAATGATTCGACACATTCCCCGATGCGAATATCATCTGTCGCCACGACGATTCGGGATAATAACTTTACCTTTTTAGCACGTTCAACCACGTGCTGAATCATTGGTTTCCCACAAATGGAAGCCAAAGGTTTGCCTTCGAAACGATTTGACTTATATCTGGCGGGAATAATTGCCACTACTTCAATATTTGATTCCATTTTTATTGTACCCGTGATATTTTTCATTTTTCCAGAAACTCACCAAGCTGTCTTCATCGGTAAATTCAGAATATACTCATGTCTCAAAATGCTCTATGCATTGTACTTGCAAGCAGATTCCCTCTACAGAGAGAAAAGGCAGCTGCTCTTGCAGAAAAAATGGGCCTTCCTCTCCAGGAGAGTCACGAGAACCGCTGTAAATATCATCTTGTATATACAGATATTCGACTTGAGCTTCAACATAATCCTGGCTGCACCACACAGAAAGAAAAGCCCGTCTATATTGACCTTTTCCCGAACGGCTCTATCCATCAGCGTTTGCTGACAACTTCCATCAAGGACCCTCTGTGCAGGGCTGTCGGCATCAAATCGGGTAAGCGACCTTCGATTATCGATACCACGGCGGGAATGGGGATGGATGGAATCACCTTGGCCTGGCTTGGATGTTCGGTTGTGTTAATTGAAAGAGATCCGGTGGTGCATGCCCTGCTGCACGACGGTATTCAGCGTGCTGCGGAAGATTGGCGGTTCAAAAAAACTATTGGTAACAACCTGAGACTTATGGAGGGAAATTCAACGGAAATACTGCCGCATCTTAGTCGGGCCGATACGGTATTTGTCGATCCAATGTATCCGGAAACCGTAAAAGGAGCACTGAATAAAAAGGAAATGAGGATGCTCAGAGAGATAGTGGGAGGTGATATTGACAGCAGGGAGCTTTTTTTAACGGCGCTGCAGAGTGCAGATAACAGAGTCGTGGTCAAGCGACCTAAAAATGCCGAGCCCATCTGCCCAGCTCCGAAACCATCTCACCGGATTTTGATGAAGAGCGGCCGCTTCGACGTCTATTTACTTCCGCCTAAAATCATTTGTGATAACCCGTAAAAAGTCGCCACGATGTCAGATGGCTAGATAAAAAGTTCGATATACAAGGCGCCATCATTTGTGATATTTTTCCCCGCATTTGATGGTATGTGCCCTGTAAAGCTGTTCAAGCAAAAAAAGCCGGACCATATCATGAGTGAACGTCATCTTAGACAGCGAAATAACAAGTTCAGCACGCTGCAATACCTTTTCAGCCAGTCCCAGCGGCCCGCCTATAATGAAGGTGACATGCCTGATTCCAGTCCCTTCCCAATGATCAATTATGGTGCTGAGTTCTGTTGAACTAAACTGTTTTCCCTGAGCGTCAAGCACCACAGGAAAGGCAGTAGAAGAAATATTTGCCAGAAGTATTTCCCCTTCTTTCTCCCTTATCTGCTCGTCGCTGCCCTGAATCTTTTTGGCTTTTAAAGTTCTAAGATCGACCTGGCAATAATGTTGCAGTCGTTTGCTGTAATCATTTATTCCTTCAGAAATAAACGATAATTTTGTTTTTCCCAGCAGGAGAATCTCATATTTCACTACGTGAATCCTCCTGCTTATCCGAAGTACTACTGCCCAGACAACCGCCATCTTCTATGATGCGGCAGATATCGGTATATGATGCTTCCCTGTTTAGTCCGGGACATGAAGAGCTGATGGACTCGAGGTTGTTTCTGTCAATCAAAATAGCCTTTACCAACGGCCATTCACGACATCGCCATGGTCTTGCCTGATGAATAGTGCAGCCGTTCTCAAAAAAGATACAGTGTCCGTTGACCGTTTTCATCTGCACCTCTCCGTCAGTCAGCCTCCAATATTTTTCCAGGGCTTCTTCGCGGGTTGTTTCAAGAAAAAACAGCATATTTTCCTGATCGTTCTCGTTTAATGACACTGTGGTTTCACCTTGGCAGCAAAATCCGCAGCGGCTGCAAAGAAATACGTTATCCATGATTGTTCTCTTTTTATTTACTGTCAATTTTCCTGGGGTAGGCAGAAGTGCAAAAAAAAAAGAACTTACCATCAATCAGATTTTTCAACAATGACAGTATCAGGATAAGCACCCGCACGGACATAAATTCCGACTTAGGGAAAGACAGATATCCTGCCCCTCCCTTGTGGAATTTTTCTCAAACCCATCTGAAAGTTAAGTGGGACCTTTTACGGCCCGGATTTAACCGCAATCTACCTTCTGTTATTTACAAAAGGTTTTCACCGCAAGAACTTCAATGAGCATCTGGAAGCGTAAAAGGAGAGATTAAGAAGGATTTGCTGTCAGGCTCTGCCGATGACATCTCCGAATACCGAAATATCGATGCCATATAGCATGGCGGCAGCACGCCATTTTTCCTCATCAGGGGTATCAAAAATTATCATATCGTTGCCGGGAACGGTTAGCCAGCCATCGGCTAACAGCTCATTCTCAAGCTGTCCGGGGCCCCATCCGGCATATCCCAGTAAAAACAGATATTTTTCCGGACCTTTTCCATTAGCTATATCCTCAAGAATTTTAGTTTCCCTTGAGAGAAAAGTCGTCGGGGTTACTTCAAGTTGATATTCCGTCCTATAATCGGAGGTGAATAAAATAAATGCCGACTCAAGCTCAACAGGTCCACCGATATAGACAGGGGGCAGTTCATTCTCGGGGATTGGCAGGTTGGCGCTGGTAAGTATTTCCGCTAAGGAGAACATACTGTTGGGCTTGTTAATTGTCAGTCCCATAGCCCCATCTTCGCTATGGGCACAAATATAGATAACCTGTTCCTCAAATCGGGGATCCGGCATATTTTGAGTGGAAATCAAAAATGATCCCGTTAGCCGGTCGAGAACCGGAGGATTGTTTTCTTTCATAACGTTCCTTCTTTATAGAATAAGTGAAACAGAGAGGCCTGCCGCTCAATTTTTTGTTTCCCTGTTTTCTAAATTCTATCAAAAACGCAAATTGCAAGTCAAGGATCACTTCCATGGATGTCGGGTCAATTTCCCTCTTTAAACTTATCAATGGTTACCTTCTTTACAATTTCTGTTATACTTTTCGACATAATGGATTATAGACAATGACTTCCCCACCATGATAAATATGGTAAGGGATAGCCATCCCGAAGAATCGACCATCTTTGACTTTTCTCAAAATCGATGAATGATCCCACTGAAAAAATCATTACCGGCGATTATCATGATCCTTTCGAAGTCTTAGGAGTTCACTTTGATCGGAACAACAATGACCTCGTCTATATCAGAACCTTCCAGCCCCATGCACGGCAGGTGAGTCTGCTCATTGAGGGACGCGAGGTTGAAATGAGGCTTAGCCGCAAACAGGGCTTGTTTGAAGCTGAAATGAATAAAGAGGAACTCTCCGACTCGGAGCTGCCTCCCTTTAACTATCAGTACCGGATAACATATATCGATGGTACTGTTGAGCTGAGAAACGACCCTTACCGTTTCCTTCCCCAACTGGATCGAAGAGACTCGTATCTTTTTAATTTCGGCACAAACTATAAGCTTTATGACCATATGGGCGCCCACCTCGCTATTATCGGCAATGTCAGTGGCACGGTATTCAGGGTATGGGCTCCTGCGGCCTGCAGGGTTTCGGTTGTCGGACCTTTCAATAGTTGGGACGGCAGAGTACATGCCTGCCGCTCGCTGGGCAGCAGTGGCATATGGGAGTTATTTATCCCGGGCATCACCGAGAATGAGCTCTATAAATATGAAATAAAAACCAAAAATAACAACATTCTCATTAAATCCGACCCTTTTCAGTTTTACGGGGAAATGCGCCCCAATACGGCCTCAATTGTCAGGAACCTGAGCAGATACCAATGGAACGATCAGGAGTGGCGCCAATATACCTCCACGGTTTCTCCCTATACCAATCCACTATCAATTTACGAGGTGCATCCGGGATCATGGCAAAGAGACCCTTCAAATCCAGATCGTTTTCTGACCTTCAGAGAACTGGCGGATACCTTGATCCCTCATGTTAAAAAGCTCGGATTTACCCACATCGAGTTCCTCCCGGTCATGGAACATCCGCTTGATGAGTCATGGGGATACCAGGTTACCGGTCCTTTCAGTCTTTCCAGCCGGTATGGAATTCCCGAAGATTTCATGTACTTCGTCGATCAGTGCCACCAGAACATGATCGGGGTTATTCTCGACTGGGTTCCAGCTCATTTCCCCAAGGACAGTCATAGCCTTGCTCAATTTGACGGCACCCCTTTATTTGAGCATGAAGATCCCCGCAAAGGCGAAAATCCTGAATGGGGTACCTTTGTTTATGACTACGGCAGAAAAGAAGTCAGCAATTATTTGATATCAAACGCCCTGTTCTGGATTGAGAAGTATCATATAGACGGATTGCGGGTCGATGCCGTTTCTTCCCTGCTCTATCTGGATTATGCCCGCAAGGAGGGTGAATGGGTTGCCAATCAATATGGGGGCAGGGAAAATCTTGACGCCATCGAATTCCTACGCCATTTGAATTCAATACTTTTTGACAAGCACCCCGACATCCTGATGATCGCCGAAGAATCGACAAGTTTTTACGGCGTTTCCAAGCCTGCGAATATCGGGGGGTTGGGCTTTGGGTTCAAATGGAATATGGGATGGATGAACGATACTCTTGATTATTTCTGCAAAGATCCGTTCTACAGAAAATTTTATCACAACAACCTGACCTTTTCGCTGATGTATGCCTTTTCCGAAAACTTTATCCTGCCGCTGTCTCATGATGAAGTTGTCCACGGAAAACGTTCTCTTATCAGCAAAATGCCGGGAGATATATGGCAGAAATTTGCCAACCTGAGATTGCTGTTAGCGCTTTTATGGTGTCACCCCGGGAAAAAGCTCCTTTTTATGGGCGGCGAATTCGGTCAATTTTCCGAGTGGTACTGTAAGCGAAGCCTGGACTGGCATCTTCTTGTAGAAAATGCCCTGCACTCCCAGCTCATGGGATTTGTCGGCAAGCTTAACCAGGTGTATCGGGAAAATCCTGCTTTGTGGGAGAAGGATTTTGACGAAAAAGGATTTATGTGGCTGGACTTTGAGGACAGGCAAAATTCGGTAATCTCTTTTGCACGATTCGGCAATAAGGCCCATGATCATATTGTCTGCGTCTTGAATTTCACTCCACAAACCCTTTATGATTATAAGGTAGGATTGCCGGAGGATTGCGATTATGCTGAGATTCTCTGTTCAGACGTCAGGGAATACGGGGGCAGCGGGGGGAGCTGTACCGGCGCCAGAGAGATCCATAACAGTATAGCAGAACCATTCTCCCAGGCCGGATACCATACCCAACTGACGGTTCCGCCGTTGGCCGCCCTTGTATTAAAACCGGTGACGTCAAGATAAGCACCGGCACGGGCATAAACTCCGACTTCGAGAAAGTCCATTTTTTTTGCGTATTTGGCAGCCCTTTTGACAGTAATTTCTGTATAGTCAAAATATCTGCCCAACACTCTAAGCTTGTATATCGAACTTCTTATCTTGTCATAGGCGAGCTTCATGGTGATTTTATGAATATTACTAAACCAATTCTCAACCAAGGCTAAAAAGGAGTAACATATGACTACATCACATCCAACTCAACTCCCTGGAGAAAAACTGAAAAAAGCATTAACCCTGCTGTCCGAAATGAAAGAGCAGCATCCAGAAAAATCAAGAGCAGCCCTGCTTCAGGAAATCGAGATCAAGCTGGATCTTTCACCGCTTGAAAGCGAATTCCTCAACAAACAATTCCGCGATGATCCCGAGGCCGTATAAAATTCATATACAAAATATACTGGATAAGATATGGACGCCTATCAGCAACTGATCGCTACGATTTCACTGACTATGGGAGTTGCCTGGGCTAGCGGCATCAACCTCTATGCCACTATCGCCATGCTCGGAATTCTGGGAGTGACCGGCAATATCGTTCTGCCTGAGCAGCTCCTCATTCTCCAGGATCCCCTGGTGATCGGGGCAGCCGTGTTTATGTACATGATCGAGTTTTTTGCCGATAAAACTCCGGGTGTCGATACCGGGTGGGATACGCTGCATTCCTTTATACGCATCCCGGCTGGAGTAATGCTGGCAGCAGGGGCGGTCGGCGATGTTAATCCGGCCATGGTCATTGTGGCCGGGATCCTCGGCGGGACCGTTTCAGCGACCAGCCATTTTATCAAGGCAGGCAGCCGTGTCCTCATCAACACCAGTCCTGAACCGTTTAGCAACTGGGCAGCCTCGGTGTCCGAAGACACTGCCGTGATCGTGGGATTATTGACGGCTTTATATTACCCTGTAATTTTCGTAGTCATATTTGTAGCATTCCTACTGCTGTCAATCTGGCTGATCCCCAGATTGTGGAAAGGCATAAAAATTCTCTTTTCAAAGATACGATCACTCTTCTCCACTGCGGATAAGCACAATCACGAACACCCTCAGCTCCCTTCCAAATAGGCGGGCAGAGTTATTTTAACCACGGCCCCCTTGCCGACACTGCTTCGGAATTCTATCGATCCGGAATGTTCTTCTATTATTTTGGCGCTCATGGCCAGACCCAATCCGGTGCCGTCATTTTTTGTGGTGAAATAAGGATCAAAAACTCTGGCAACTTCCTCTTCGGCCAGTCCGCAACCCGTATCTTCCACGCGACAGACAACCAAGTCGCCCTCCTGTCCAACTGTAATCTTCAGGGTGCCGCCACTGCTCATGGCCTGTACTGAATTCAGAAAAAGATTCAAAAAGACTTGAATTAACTTATCCCTGTCGCCAAAAACATATTGTCCGGCTGCATATTCCGCATCCAGAACGACACCTGCGGAATCGACATCCGCGGCTATCAGAGTTACAGCTTTACCCAGCACCTCGACTATATCCATCTTTTCCAGATGAAGCTTATGGGGGCGTGCATAGTCGAGCAATTCACCTATACTCCTGTTCAAACGCTCGACTTCCTGAATTAGAATATCGGCAGTATCGCTTCCCTGTCTGTCCTGTTGCACTTTCGCTTTCAGCAGCAACGCCAGGCCCTTAATGGAACTGAGGGGATTTCGTAATTCGTGGGCTACGCCGGCTGCCATCTTCCCCAGAGCTGCCAGACGTTCGTTTCTTCTCAACTCACGCCGCAGGTTTTTTATTTGGCTGAGATCTTGTACCAGCAAGGTATTGCCTGCATATTGCCGGTTGCTGTCCACAACCGGCAAAGCTATGGTCAGCAATGACCTGCTTTGGTTTTCATCGCTCAAGAGTATTTCTTTCTGCTCACTTCCCCCAAATGGAAGATGTTTTTGTTGGAGTTCTTTTGATAGCTGCGTAGGAAGGACCTTCGCCGGATCCTTGCCGATCGCCTCTGAGGCGGCTATTCCAACCATTTCCTCAGCGGATGAATTGAAAATCCGGATGTTGCCGTTGCTGTCGGTGGCAATGAGTCCGACAGGCAGCGAGGACACCAGCATATCCGTAAATTCACGAATCTGTCTGAGACGACGCTGAGATCCCTTGAGGCCCTGCAGGGTGAGCAGAGAAAGCCAGCCGCCGATACCAACAAGAAGCAAAACCAGCGAAAGGGATACTATCTGAAACAGCTGTCTTTGTACGGCCTTGTCGAATTCATAAAGATCCAGTTCTATGAGCAGCATAAACTTCTGAGCCCGGAGCTCTTCGAGCTGCTGCATCATTTGCCTGTTTCCTGAGCCCATATGGCCCCCCGGACTCTCAGATCTCATCCACATAGGACCTCGCCCCCGCGGGCCCTCGCGTCCATGGCCAAAAGGAAAAAAGAGTGTCGCTACCTGAAAGACCGATTCTGTTTCCATATCTCTTTTTCTGAATATGTAAAGTGCATTCGGTCCTTCACTTTGCTCAAGGTTCTGCAGAAATTCAAGAGTTGACCGGTCAATGTTTTTATCTTCATGGTCCCCGGAAGTTCCCGCTAAAATCTCACCCTGGGAATTGATCAATCCCGCGAAGCGGAGTCCTGGATGATCCGCACTATTCTCTATGGCTTGCTGAACATGATCGGTCCACTGCCCCGTGGCCAGCCTAATATTATTGATATTGCCGCGGAGGGATGCCCGTGAGCTTGAGGTGACAAACCTGGCGATGGTCAAACCCTGCTGCACCAGGGCTTCCGACATCAATTCTTTCTCGCGCCGATAATTACTCACCGCAAAGATGGTGATTATCAGGGCCAACAGGGTGCAGGCTGCGGCCAGCAACCAGGGTGATACATTTGCAAGCCTCTGTTTCTTCATACGTTTGTTGCCAGGGTTGATGGACTCGTAAAAAATTTGCCGCGATCTTAGATGCCAGATAAAAAGTTCGACATACAACGCTGGAGATTGGATTTTCTCGAGTCGGAGTTTATGCCCGTACGGCTGCTTATTGCGACCGCCATCATGGTTTCAATATTTTATTAAGCAATACCTTGGTAATCATATAGGTAGGGACTATCCCTTCCACCCCCATGGAACCCGAAGCCAGGGTTTGTCCGCTTTTCAGTGGATTATCCGAAGCATAGTAGGCATAGCGGGTTTTTGTCTTTTTGTGAATATGCCCCTGAATGATCGCGGCATTGATTGCCCGCTGATAATGGGCTCCCTCCATCTCCAATCCGATTGCCCGCCATGAAGAGCGATGAAACCTCTCCAACACATCTCTGTTTTGCAGGGACGTTCCCAAAACAGTGAGCATGGGGCCGCAATAGACATCGACAGTTTCATCAAAGTCTGTAATCAGAAGATCATTATTGACAATATAGCTATGGGGAGTACCTTCCATGACGTGCGCACTCGCCAGCATAATATCACCCTTCTTTCCCGGCAGAATACCGGCCTTGCCCATGATTGAAATGGATTCCAGCTGCAGTGCCATCATGTCATCTTCTACTCTGCTGGGGGAGAGAAGTTCATCCATTACTTGAAATGCCTGGGTGCCGAAAGCATAGTCTATAACCACAAGCACCGGCTTTTGTGAGGCAATATATGCGCTGTCATATTCCAACTCCGGGCGTAAAGCTGAGAGATCCACCTTGGAAAGATCGATGACATTAACATCTATATTCGACCCGGACGTGTCCTTGAAGAAGCAATAGCCGTACTCTGCGGCATATCCATTGATTGCCTCATCCATATTCCTTATGGAACCTATCATATCATAAAGATCGTCCGGCAGTGGATTATCATCAGTCTGCAATGCGGCAAAACCGTACAACAGGTTTTTTGCAGAATGCATATTGGCACTGAGGATATGGACGGGCCTGTTGTGCAGCCCAAGATCACACAGTACCTTCTTAATATTACCAGCCCAGGTTGCAGCATATCTATGATGTTCGATCATTTCATGCAATGAGGGTGTAAAGTACACGGCCAACTGATCTCCCTCATTACGCTGTTCATTTTGATATCTTTTACCGAGGTTGTAAATTATCTGAAAGAATCCACTGTTGTGGTTTCCTTCGATTTTATTTTTTTTCAGATACTCATATGACTCTTTTGTCTCCCGGTATGTTCTGCCCAAAATTATCGATAAATTCCAGATAGCCTGATCCAATGAAGCGCCATCCAGATTATCAGGCCCCTGAGCTATTACCTTCTCGAGGTCGAGCCACTCAAGGCTCGTCCCTTTTTCTTCATTTCCTATTCTTTCAGATATTTTCTGGGATTCAATGCTTAAGAAGGTGATATGTGTAAGAACGTCATAAATTTCAGTCAATCCACGGGTGATTACAAAACAGATTTCTGTCTCAGAAACCACGTAACAGACCCTCCGCCGTTTCGGAGGTACAACCTCCTCGAAAGTTGTATCCTTAAAATCCTCCTGAGCCGTCAGGATTATCCGATTGCATTTCTCAATGCCTCTCGGCAGCCTGTCCACAACATATTCCAGTCCTTTGAGCTCAATGATCCTGGAATCACTCATTGACCCATAAATCTCCGGACTGAATAATTTGAGAGCCTCTGCAAGCTTTCGGCCGGTTTTTCCAAATGGCTTGAAATACCCCCTGATCGTCAGGGCATCAGCCAGTACCTTGAAGGTTCTGATTGCAATTCTCGCCTTATGCGATTTGGACAATTCCTGCATCTTTTCTCCTCTTTAAACCATTACTACTGCACTAAACAGGTGCTGGCTTTAAAAAAGCCTGAATCATTATGTCTACGGTGTTGTACAGTCAAATCGCCGTTTCAGATATATCTCTTTTGCATATCGAGCTTTCTCGAAATCGGAGCTTATGCTCGTACGGGTGCTTGTTCAAAATCCATCTCGGCGATTCCATGTTTTTACAAATCATCAGTCATTGATTCGCCGGATATATGACTTTGCTTGCACAAGAGCCGTTTTCTAAGCTGCTAAAATAGTCTAACACTCCAGAAAAAAAAGAAAAGAAGTTCTCTTAACCGCCATCTCTTCTTTTTTCTTAATTACATCCTTATTGCAGAGTGCGATATGAAAAAACGATTGGATATTGTACAACAATCCGATACTATGCTGGTGTAATCGGCAATATGACCATGTTTTTAAAGATCCACATCTGGATTTTCCATTCAATTAATAAAGCTTAACCAAGGCGTCGTGATTAATGAGATATTTAATTTTCCTCACTTGTATACTCTTCCTGGTACCTTCCTGTTCTTCCATTAAAGTAAGCCAGGATTACGACACCGCCGTCTCCTTTTCAAAATACACCCGGTTTACACTTGCGCAAAAAGACCCCGGGCACCAGGCCGATTCCCTTTATGATAATGAATTGGTCAATCAGAGATTTTACCGAATAATCAAGAGTTGTCTTCAGGATAAAGGATTAAATTATCAGGAAGATACCGAAGAAAGTGATTTTATCGTCTCTTATACCTATGCAGTTCGGCCAAAGATGGATATTTACAACATCTCCAGGCAGATGGGTTTCAGCTATGGTTCCTACAATCGTTATGGAGGAGTTGGTGCAAGAACCTGTACGGATATCTCCGAATTTGATCAAGGTATCCTGATCATAGACATAAAGGACAGTTCAACACAAAAGCTGATTTGGCGCGGCACCGGGACGGACGTCATTTCCATTTATGCAACACCTGAAGAAATGAATGAACAGATTAAAGAAATGGTAACCGCCGTCCTGCGAAATTTCCCCCCGAAATAATAACCATCCTCGGAAACAGACAGGCCTTGCGGATAGGACACATAACCTCAATTCATTTTTTATATCTATATTAATGATCTTAAGCTCTCCAATTTGCGTAAAAATTTGAGGCAGAAATCCTTTTTCAATTATTGGTATCCCAGGAAACCATGACTTACTCTTTTTTTCTTATTTTAGAGGAAAACAACTTCTCAAAATAGGTCTTACCAGTATACCCACTTTTCTCCTTCTCGGAGATTCGATCTTGTGAACAGTCTTTTTATCTCACCATCTGAGCTTGATAAAATCGTGGGATACAGAAGTTAACCTACTGTTTTAAATTTATTTTTTATTTTCTTTTCTTTATTTCCCAGCTCTTCAGGAGAAAAACACTGATAACTGATGGAGAGTTGATAATAATCGGTACATTATGGTAGCTTTTTTGAGTTGGTGATATTAAGTTTGCTTTTTAATATCTGATTCATAGAAGTCGTGTAGATATGCTGTTTCATCAGTATTCATATGTCTTTGCATGGATAGACACTGCAGCTTTTTTTGGCACAATTTATTGTCTGATTTAATAATTCAACCACTGGAGAATGAAGATGAAAGATCCCGTACGCGTGGCGGTTACAGGTGCAGCCGGACAAATTAGCTATTCGATCATATTTCGTATTGCAAGCGGCAGCATGCTAGGTCCAGATCAACCGGTAATCATGCAGTTACTCGAAATTCCTCCTGCCATGGATGCCTTAAATGGAGTTGTCATGGAGCTCCATGATTGTGCTTTCCCTCTGGTTGCCGGAGTTGTAGCCACCGATGATCCCAATGTTGCTTTTAAGGACACTGACTATGCCATACTGGTAGGTGCACGCCCCCGTGGACCGGGGATGGAAAGATCGGATCTCCTCACCGCCAACGCCAAGATATTCTCGGCGCAGGGAAAAGCCCTCAGTGATAATGCCAATCCTGAAGTGAAAGTTTTGGTAGTCGGTAATCCAGCCAATACCAACGCCCTCATTACCCTGAAAAATGCTCCGAATTTAAACCCCAAAAATGTCACTTCAATGATGCGGCTCGACCATAACAGGGCCCTTTCTCAGATTGCCCAAAAAAACGATAGCCATTCGACAAAGATTGAGAAAATGGTGGTCTGGGGGAATCATTCTGCGACCCAATACCCCGATATCAGCTATGCAACTCTGGAAGGAAAACCTATTAAGGAATTAGTGGATGAGGATTGGAATGTTAACGAATTCATACCTGTCGTACAGCAGCGAGGCGCCGCCATCATCAAAGCACGCGGTGCATCCAGTGCCGCTTCCGCGGCATCTGCAGCAGTAGACCATATGCGTGACTGGGCCATGGGCAGCAACGGACAGTGGGTCAGCATGGGTGTATACAGCGCAGGGAATACATATGGAATAGATGAAGATATCATGTATGCTTTTCCGATCGTCTGTGAAAACGGGGAATGGAAAGAAATTACCGGTCTTGAAGTCAGCGATTTCAGCCGCGAGCGCATGAAGCTTACCGAGCAGGAACTACTGGATGAAAGAGCGGCCATCGCCGATCTTCTCTAGCCCTGTACCTCCATCCAAAAGGGGATATCAGCCGGATGTCCCCTTTTTTCTATCTGTTTTACTGTCCCCGATTTTTTCTTTCCACACTTGCATTTTCAAGGACACTTGTCGGATCAAACTGTTTCACTGACGTTTTTCGCATTTCAGGAAATTGTATTTGCATATCATGAAATGCGTAATATATTCAAAGCAATGCGTATCGCATAATTTTTAGAGAAAATTAGTACCTTATTCCTGAAAAAATTTTCATAAAACATGAAATAACAAGTACTAAGGCGTAACATCTCCAATGTACCAGAAAAGCGCTTATCCTGCTCCGCCGGGCTAGTCAAGTACTGTTATCCAACCATTCCGGAGTTGGTCGCAATTTTTTCGATATTATCTTTTCAATGAGTGAGTGCAAGATGAGTAAGAACACCTTTGAGATACCACCCGTTACGGTTCCTGATCACCCGGTCTGGCCGGAATTGTCCGCAAAAGAAGAAAAAGAAATCACCTCCTCCATCAAAAAAATGCTCAAAGAGCAAAACGCGGTGCTTGTTGCCCATTACTATACAGACCGACATATCCAGGACCTTGCAGAAGAAACCGGAGGTTGCGTTGCCGATTCATTGGAAATGGCGCGTTTCGGTACGGAAAGCAGCGCTGACACGCTGGTGGTGGCAGGTGTACGTTTTATGGGGGAGACAGCTAAGATCCTCAACAACGAGAAAAGAGTCCTGATGCCTGATCCCGGCGCTACCTGCTCCCTTGATGAGGGCTGCCCGATTGAGGCTTTTTCGGCATTCTGCGATCAGTTCCCCAATCATACGGTGGTGGTGTACGCCAACACCAGCGCCGAGGTAAAGGCCCGATCGGATTGGGTGGTCACATCGGGTATTGCTCTCTCTATCGTCAAACATCTTGCTCAGAAAGGCGAGAAAATTCTGTGGGCTCCGGATAAACATCTGGGTAGATACGTCCAGAAAGCTACTGGGGCGGAGATGATATTCTGGCCGGGTTCCTGTGTGGTGCATGAGGAGTTTAAAGCCATAGCCCTGCAGCGTATTCGCAAAATGCATCCCGATGCGGCGGTACTTGTCCACCCTGAGTCTCCGGAGAACGTCATCGAACAGGCCGATGTAGTTGGATCAACCACGGCCTTGATAAATGCAGTAGTCACCATGCCCAATAAGAAATTTATTGTTGCCACCGATGCCGGCATTTTCAATAAAATGGCTCAACTGGCTCCTCAAAAAGAATTGATTGAAGCCCCCACCGCCGGTGAAGGCGCCACCTGCCAAAGCTGTGCCCACTGTCCCTGGATGGGCATGAATTCCCTGCAGAGTCTGGCTGAGGTATTGAAAACGGGAAGAAACGAGATCATTATTTCACCGGATCTTGCAGCAAAAGCACAAGTACCCATCCGGCGAATGCTTGAGTTTGCACAAAACCTGAAATAGCTTTTCATTTTTTCACCCGCGGCTATTCATCCTGGCTTTTTCTCACCCGGTGGGAACAGCCAGGTTTGATAAGCTCCGCTCAAGCGCGACCAGCTGAATCTTTCCGTGTCAATGGCCTCGTCATTCATGATCCTTTTATCATGAAATCTCTCCAACAGTTTTTTCAGCTGGAGCGTAAGTTCACCTTCCTTATAGAGATATTTTTGCGGATAGAGCTCCGGATACGACAGTCTGTTCGGAAGCAATGGAGTGCATCCCGCTCTGATCGCCTCTATAATAGAGATGCCAAAAAATTCATGTATTGCCGTCGACACGACAATGTCGGAATTTTCAAGATGAGAAATATACTCTTCTCGTGTTTCAGCAAAACCGATATGCTCGATTTTATTATGAAATCTCTGAGCGGCACGGGCAAAGACCGATGGATTGCTGCGAAATGATTGTCCAAGTATAACAAGCCTGAAGTTATAGCCCATATCTTCCAGTTCACCGAGGGAATGAAAAAACTCTTCGGGATTTTTGTCATGTTCCCATCTATGATTCCAGCAGATAGTCGGAATTTTGTTTCTTCGCCGGTCCCTGTCGTTGAAGTGTGCGAAATCAATACCGGGATAAAGAATTGAAGCTTTGTCCTCTACCTGCTCCAACTGATGCTGCAGATCTATATCGGCTGCTCTTTTGACCAGCCGGGAACTGCTTTCAAAAAAGGTCTGCCAGTTAAAATAGGAATTGAACGCTAATCTGTCAGAGGCAAGGGCAGTTGTGAAATTGATAGTCCCGAAAAGGTGACTCGCCCTATTTTCACTGCGAACCGGATATGCAAACTGATTTTCATGGAAATATGTACAAAAATCACACCTCGAATTCCAATTGTCAATTTGAGTCAATAACGCTCTTAAAACGGCAACATCGACAAACGTGGAGCAGAGGACTGTATCGAAGTATCGGTTTTTTATCTTGCCGACGCGGTTGGCGAACCATGGAGCTGATAACTGCATTCTCATCTTCCATTTCCTTGCCGGCAGGGTAATAAGAAGAAATTCAGCTTCGATGTTTTTCTGCAACCCTCTTATAAATTGTTTATGGGATCCTCCAAAATAAGGTTCGACTACGAGTATTCTTTTCATCGGTACTCTTTCCTGCGCATCTCTGCTGTTAGATGTTTCTTAAAGGGAATCCCTTCTTTGACACTATATCCGCAACCAGAAAGCAATGAATCACCACGCAGGAGCAATATTTTACTCGGATACCTTTTGCAGATGTCGAGTCGATTTGCATAATCCATGCAGCCGGACTCATTGTCGAATTTTGAGCAGTTGAACTGGAGAAAACCTTCGTGATCCTTTGCAGCAATCTGGAATATCTCATACTCGGGATGCTCCTGCAGCAGTTCATCAAACTGTTGCTCTTTGCGGATCCAGCCTTTATAGTACTTCAGATTAATGCTCCGGCAGCACTGCCCGCAGCTAAGACAGCTGCCGCTGATCAGAAGATCTCTCCCGGAAATCCTGAGCCACAGCAAAGTTAGCACAGCTTTCACCGGCAGCGAGAATATATGACAAACGACTTTTGGTATCATCTACATCAATCCTTTGCATAGCCGTACTGCTTCGCCAGACGGCAAGCCGATGCCGCTTCTGCATAGAAGTGATCGACCATCATAATTATCTTTCTGGATGTCGACAGGAATTAACAGAAAATTCGGGGAAATGTGACTGCTCCAATACGACCATGAGCATATGAAAGAGAAAAACCGGAAAACCGATGCCACCCATAGCTGTCCCTGCTGCAGCGGCAAAGAATTCCAATACTGCTGTGCACCGATTCTCGCCGACCACTCCCTGGCTGCAACTCCGGAGATGCTGATGCGCTCAAGATATACGGCTTTTGTTCTCCAGGACGCCGCCCATCTCCTCAATAGCTGGGATTACCCTTTCCGGCCTGATACCCTCCCCCTGGAAGAGAACGTACGATGGCTCAGCCTGACTATCGATAAAGCCCCGCTGCCCTCAGAGGAAGCACAAGAAGGCCTGGTGAGTTACACCGCCACCTTTATCCAGAATTCGATGCTCATCGAGATGCGGGAAAACAGCGTTTTTGTGCGCAGAAAGGATACCTGGTATTACCAGGAAGGAGATTGTACAACCAGCAAAAAAGCTCTTTCCCAAAACTCCCCGTGCCCCTGCAGTTCTGCCAAAAAATTCAAAAGATGCTGTTTCCGGTAACCCCCCTATATTAATAGATATTTCCGTTATTTGCTAATCACTCTGCTTACCGGCGAGCCAAGTGCCCGAAAACCTCTATTTTCCTGTTTTCCTTAAATTCTGGCAGATATAATCAAAGATCATATGAGCCGTGTCAATTTTCGACGCCCAAGGAAGCTGTTTCGAACTTTCAGCATCAACCAGAATCATCTTATTGGTCTCCACCTCGAAGCCGGAATCGCCGGAGGTAATATCATTAACAGCAATTAAATCCAGATTTTTGCGCTGCAGCTTTATTTTACCCTCTTCTAGCAGATTCCCGCTCTCAGCAGCAAACCCCACCACGATTTGCTCAGGCTCTCTCTTCAGCCGCCCAATTTCATAGAGAATATCGGGATTGCGTACCACTTCAATGGTCTCACCAGCATTTTCTTTCTTAACCTTGTGCTCAAAGCTCACTGCCGGCCTGAAATCACTCACAGCCGCCGATTTGATCAGCATAGTGGCAGTGTTGAATTCAGCGAGGACGGCATCATACATCTCCCGGGCTGTAACAACATCTATCCTTTTCACTCCGAACGGACATTGAAGGGCTGTCGGTCCGCTGACAAGAACAACATCCGCACCTCTTCTATACGCTGCCCGCGCCAGGGCATATCCCATTTTTCCGGAAGACCTGTTGCTGATAAACCTCGCAGGATCAAGAGCTTCTCTGGTTGGACCGGCTGTAATCAGAATCCGTTCGCCTTGCAGATCATTTTTCAAAAGGCAGCGCAGCAGTACTTCCTGCACGCTCTCCCACTCCACTAGGCGTCCCTGCCCTTCATCCTTACAGGCCATCAGTCCGGAATCCGGATCCACTATAAGATATCCGAATTGACGCAGCCTCTCGATATTATCCTGCGTTGCCTGATGAAGATACATTTTCGGATTCATGGCCGGACAGACGACGACAGGCGCTCTGGTCGCCAGCACTGATGTAGTCAGCAGATCATCGGCAATGCCGTGAGCCAGCCGGGCAATTGTCCTGGCCGAGGCCGGCGCAATGAGAAAAACAGAGGCATCCTGGGCGAGATCGATATGAGACATCGGGCTTGATTGAGCCTGATCAAACATGGAAGTGTAGGTCGACTCAGCCGTTAATGCGGAAAAGGTGAGCGGTGCTATGAACTTCTGCGCCGATTCCGTCATCACGACCGAGACTCTGGCCTCTTCTTTGGCAAGGGTACTTACCCAGCCCGCAACTTTAAATGCGGCAATGCTGCCGGTGATGCCCACAACAATTCTCTTGCCGGCAAAAGAATATTCCATTGAACTCTCCATCTCCTGAATCGGCAGGGGCGCAGCTTCTGCAAAGGAAGCTGCGCCCGGAAAGGTGATTGTTAATTTCTATTGCCGCCGAAGATCCTTAATAACATGAGGAAGAGGTTGATGAAGTCCAGATAGAGGGCAAGGGCACCCATAATTGCCCTTTTTTTAATAGCCTCCTCTCCCTGCTCCAGGATGCCCTTTTCTCCCATATTTTTTATTTTCTGTACATCATAGGCGGTCAGCCCGGTGAAAATAAAGACACCTATAAAGGAGATGGCCCAATAAAGGCTGGAGCTTTGCAGAAAAATATTCACCACAGTAGCAATGATGATGCCGATAAGCCCCATAAAGAGGAATGATCCCCACCCTGAAAGATCTTTTTTGGTTGTCATCCCGTATACTGCCATGGCACCGAACATCCCCGCGGTAATGAAAAATGTCCCGGCGATGGATGATCTGGTATAGGCCAGAAAAATGACGGACAAGGTCAGGCCATTCAGGATTGCATAACCGTAAAAGAGCAGCGTGGCCGTGCCGGCCTGAATACGCTCGATCCTTGCCGAGAGATAAAAGACCATTCCCAATTCAGCGATGATGAGAATGAAAAAAATAGGACTCGAGGCAATGGTGAGCGCTATACCTGACTCAGAGGTCACTAGAGCGACGATACCGGTTAATCCCAGCCCCACAGCCATCCAGTTGAACACCTTGGCAAGAAAGATCGATGACGCCTCTCTCCTTGCCTGGGTAACCGTTATTTGATTGACGTTTCCCTGCATACTTTGTCTCCTTATTTTTTAACTGTACCTTTCTATCTTATTTAAGCGTCTTACTCTTGAAAATCTTCATA
Source organism: Desulfobulbaceae bacterium (assembly GCA_016278675.1). Lineage (GTDB taxonomy): Bacteria > Desulfobacterota > Desulfobulbia > Desulfobulbales > Desulfocapsaceae > Desulfopila_A. Next base: position 164,831 of record JADQBJ010000014.1, read on the forward strand.
TAAAGCAAGAAAACTGCTCAGCTGGGTTAGATAATAATCTTTTATAGACAACAAACAATGTGGGCTTCCTGGTTTTCTTCCGAAATCAGGAGTTCGCTCAATACGCCCCATTCCCCTTGAAGACCGTAATAATAGTTTTGCCGATAATTTTTATATCGGTCCACAAGGAATAGTTAAGGATATACCAGTCATCCAACTTTACCCGATCCCCATAATCCTCGGTGTCGGATCTTCTGCCCACTTGCCACATACCGGTAATCCCTGGTTTCATGGAGCAGTAGCGACCGGCGCTTTCCTTGTAAAACTCATTGAGTTCATGATCGACAATCGGCCGGGCTCCCACAACACTCATCTCTCCCTTGAGGACGTTGAAGAACTGCGGCAACTCATCCAGGCTGGTCTTGCGCAGGAATCTGCCGATCCTGGTTATTCTCGGATCTTTTTTCAGTTTATATGACTTTTCCCATTCGGTACGCAATTCCGGATCCTCGGCAAGAAGTCTCTTCAACTCCTCCTCCGCCCCCACCCGCATGGTACGAAATTTCATGCAGTCGAAGGTTTTTCCTGCTGAGGCAATCCGTTTATGCCGATAGATTACAGGTCCGCCGTCTTCAAGTTTAATCAATAGACTGATGATGAGGGTGACCGGGAGAGTCAACAGCAGCGCGATGCTTGAAAACAATACATCAAACGTCCTTTTCCACTCAGTATGAGGATTGAAATTGAGCAGGAGCAGTTTTCCCAATGACTGTACTTCGGCATGATGAAGGCCAAACACGTAAAGATCAGGAATAAGAAATATCCTGGCGCCCAGGGATCTGCACTCTCTCAATATGGTGAATATCTTCTTTTCAGCCCTCATGGGCAAGGCAATATATACATAATCGATATCATTGTTTTTAAGATAACATGGAAGCATGGAGATATCTCCCAAAATGGGTTTTCCGATCTCTTCCCTGGTCTGCGGAGAGACTTTATCGTCAAAGAAACCCAAAACATCGATACCGGCCCAGGGAATGGACTCCACCTCCTTAACCAGATTTTTCCCTAAATCTCCGGCCCCTGCAACCACAGCTCTTCGTATGTTTTTTCCCCTGGAACGTATGTGACGTAATAATTTCCGAAAGATGACATGAATTAGAAAAATAATAACAGGTGTGCTTATGGTCCAGATTAAAAAGACCAGGCGGGAATAAGCGTGTGAGATCTTGAAAATGAAGAAAAAGAAGAGGAGAGGTCCGACGACGGCTCCCCAGGCTTTGAGAATGACAATAAATTCGGTGTAAAATTGCCATCCCCTCCACGACCTGTACAATTGAAAGGACTGAAAGGTAATAAAACAGAGAATAAAGGTGAGAATTACAAGCCTGGTATAGTACATATTCCAGGGAACTCTATACCAGTAAACAAGAAGCCAGAGATACCCTATGACAGTAAGACAGTCCGTCAGGTGCAGGACCCTGACCATAATCGAGCTCTGTTCTCTCAATTTAATTGACAGCATAATATTCAAATACTTTTTTCTTCGCTATTTCGTCCACCACGACTGATGCAAGCTCAATCGGGGCACCAGATGGATGGGCAACTTCCTATAATACATCCCCAACCTGTATCCGCAATACTTCAGCATTATTCTCAACATTAATTCCGGGAGAACATGCAGTTTTTTTTCAGCGTAAAGTGCACGAAGCACATATTGGATATATTTTTTCCCTTGCCCTTCTGCGCTGCCGAACATCTTGACAAACCACGCCTGATCGCAATGCAGAACACCAATATCAAAATATCTTTTGAATTCTTCCATCGGGGTGTAATTATGAGAATGGTACACTGCAGCTTCGGGAACATAAGCGATCTTTTTCCCCCGACTCAGTAAATGGGCCACTGCTATTGTATCTTCGCCAAATATCAAGCCGTCTTGGAAAAAGCCTATACTTTCCAGTGCCGATCTTCGATAACTCGCAAAAGAATTAGAAGTAAAGGCGGTTTTCATGCCCAATTTTCCCTTGTCACCGATACTCCTTACAGAGGCATGTTCGGAATAATTAAAACCGCGCAGGCTTTTGGCAAAGAAATCGGCATTAAACGCCGGGAGCTGCCTGCCGTAACTGGTTGCTATCTCCGGATCGCTTAATAAAGGTGCAATCAACTTTTCAACTGAATCACGTTTTTTAGGAATAGTATCCTGAGTAAAGAAAACTAATATCTCACCCTTGGCCTGCCTGGACAGCAAAGTCCGCGTCCCGCCATGGTCAAAGGTCACCGGGTCAATGGGCAATATCGTAGCACCGTAACGGCCGGCAATATCGATGGTGCGATCCTCTGAACCGGAATCAGCGATAAGGATTTCATCTACTGAAATCGTTTGTATGGACAGCATTGCCAGCAACTCAGAAAGCGTATCCGCCCCATTTCGGGTTGGTATCAATATCGATATCAAAGGAATGTTTCCTCTGTTTTCTCCAGCCAGAGTCATAGTAAATAGGTAAACCTGTGTTAAATGCGAAATATAACGACAAGCCAATACTTTAGATAAGCCCAGAATATATAGGGTGAGGGATGCTTTCTGTAAAGAAGTATCTCGCTTTCCGCGGCAATTTTCTTTAGTTGGTTCGATACCTCGTTCCTTTTTTGCCATCCCCTGCAGTGATAAGCCTGAAGGTCGGGAGAATACAGAAGCTTCCATCCATTTTTACGCAACCGTAAAGAAAATTCGATATCTTCTTTATAAAGGAAAAAATCCTGATCAAAAATCACCCTTCCCAAATTTTCAAGCGCTTCGTGCCGGCAAAACAGCAAAGCACCGCAAAGGGCCGGTACTTCTTGTTCACACATAAATTGACCGGTGTCCGGCAATTCACGGCCACGGTCATACCATCGGCCATACATTTTTCTAAAAACACCAGTGCTGTCCAGTTTGCCGGTAGATTTCATGTTAACGGAATCAAATCCGGCTAATCTTCCGGAGATAGCTCCTACATCAGTTCTGGATGCAAGTTTGGCAATGCCCTGACTGACACAATCGTCCAGCAAGAAGGTATCCGGATTCAGAAAAATAATATAATCGGCATGATGAGATCTCTCCTGGTAGCCCCTGTTGTTGGCCGCAGAGTAGCCGATATTGCTATCGTAAATAATCTTAATGTCCCTGGCCGATTGATACACTTCCAGGTATTCGGTGTCTGTAGAGCCGCTGTCGACGATAATCATTTCACTTATCTGATGACTCTGCCGACGCAGATGAGCTATGCACTTATCGATATACCTCTGAGAGTTATGGGTTGCAATTATTGCCGTTACAGTTGCATCTGTCATATATATGAATCTCTTCGCGGAATACTTCTCAATCTACGGGTTCTCGTATCTCATTACTTTTTCATGTCTTTACCATATGTTGTTCAAGAAATATATGGTTGTTTGCTTCTTGGCGACGACTTTTTTTACGAAAATATCCTTGCTGCTAAATCTCTTGAAAAGGTGCATGTTGAAGAAACTTCTGGCGCGATCAAGGCAATTAATGTTAGATTTTCGCCGAACTCGCCGGTCAGTCGTTTCTAATGCAAGAGAGGCATGCAGTCTCTTAAAAGATTTAAAATACTTCATACTCAAAAAATGCTACCGCAATTTAGAAATAGATGTGCAGATTTCTATAATGATTCAAGGAATCAACGATTCATCCATATCCTCCTTATTTCATTGCTTCTGCGAATACTCCTCATGCCTTTTTTCGGTCATATTGATGTGCTTTCCGAAGCAAGAAGAGTCTACTTCTGGGCGGAAAACAATATCTTTTTTGATGATATAGCGAGAAACACAACGATGTTGATTGAAGTGCTGTTCTACAAGGCAACAAGCTTCCTGCTGCCGGATGAATTCAGCATGTTTCACATTGACAATATCAAATACTCGACATCAAGCATCCCCCACTCTTTTGAATTTGTCAGCCATTACTCGATTTTCAGGACAATGTTTGTCCTGAAACTGCCTTTTTTGTTTTTTGATCTTCTGACAGCTGTCGTTCTCTACAATTATTTCGACAATAAAGAAAATGCCCTCGACAGCTGCAAAATGTGGCTCTTTAACCCTATCACGATTTTTGCCTTTTATGTATTCGGAAGATTTGAATCTATACCGATTTTCTTTATAGCAGCCAGCCTTTTAGCGCTCAAACGTCAGCGTTTTATCTTGGCAGCGGTATTACTGGGCCTTTGCCTGAATGGGCGGGAAATGATGATCATATATTCCCCCTTGTTCATTGTTGCTATGTTTTTCGCTTCTTTCAAACAGATTGATTTACCGAGAAAGCTGCTGGCGATAATGATCGTTTTCGGTTTTACAGTACTTGCTCTGCAGCTTTACACCTTTGTTCTCCCTGAAGTACAGAATGCTGCCGGCGGCAAAGCCGGCACAATCATTCATGAAGGTCGGGTAAGATACCTGTTTGATTTCACCATCGATAGAATCATGCTTATCCCCTTTGTCTATGCGCTGCTTTTAATCTGGCTTGCCTCAGACAATTCACCAATGCACAACAAGCTCTTACTGGCTTGTGGACTTGCCATGATGAGCTTTTTTGCATTTAGCACCCATACAGCGCATTTCACTTCGTGGATGATAATATTTCCTGCTTTTTTCTATGGATACAACAAAAACCTGTTAATGCCTTTCGTAGGCTTGTGTGTCTCATGGTTTCTCTATTGGATGGTTCTTACGGATCCGGGGGTTTTCACCACCTGGTTGGCGTCGGCCTACTCTCTGCATTTCATCGGTTTTCCAAATATTCCAATGTACATCGAGGAATTCTCTCAGAATATGGGAATCTTCAATCGCACTATGCTAATTTATTTATTCCGCTCCGTGTGGGTCGCCTCGCTGCTCTACCTCGCAGCTCAAATGATCAAAATAACCTTGAAAAAACAACATGAAATGCCATCCTAAAATCATTTTCATTCTTACCTTCTGCTGTTGGTTCTTTGCAGGGTCAGTGGATGCGGCTGATCTCTATGAAAATTGGCGCCTGAATGAAATTGCAAAGCTTGAAAACGGCTTTCTGGAAAAATCAGCAGGTGATCCCTACATAGTTTTCCCGGAAATATTAGAATCAACCTGTGCTCCCATGGGCATCCAACTCGCAGTCACGTTTGACCCTGTTCCCGTCAAACCTTTACGTCTTGAGATGTTCTGGAGTACCGATTATTTGGGATTTGGGGAAGAAAATAAAGTATTTTTCATAGTTCATCCGCATGCAGATGGTACAGCGAATAAAATGATTATTCCTCTGGAACACACCGCCGGATTCACTCAGATTCGCCTGGATTTTCCCAGCTATATCGATACAACCTTTAAAGTTGAAAACTATGAGGTCGTATCTCTTGCGGATATAGACGATGAGTTTACAAAAGTAGATGCATATTATTCTCTATCCGTTGAAGATTCCCTGAAACCGGAAATCAGTATTCCTTATTTTTTAAAAGCCTTAAGCCACGGCCCGGAACGAATGACCCACGATTTGGCTTTTCTTGTCTTCTGGTTGCTGCTGATCATTGGTTTGCTTTTCCTGATCCGTTTCACCACCGTTAAAAACAACGTAAGCAGCTAGATGCTTTTTTTATCCATTCTCAAGCATTTTCTTCTCAATCATAATGAGCACATCTTTATCAATTACAGATAAAATCCTTTATGGTCTTAATATTGCCGAGTCAAATGGTATTGAAATCGGTCCGCTGACCTCTCCGCTGGTAAAAAAGAGTGAAGGGAATGTCGAATATGTCGATCGAGCTTCAACTAAGGAAATTAAAGAATGGTATCGCAAAAACGAAACCGTTGATTTAGAAAAAATAGTCGAAGTCGATCATATATGGGGCTCTCATACTTTGGCGGAAGCCACAGGACAGAAAGATCATTTTGATTACTGTGTCGCAGCACATGTTATCGAACATGTGCCGGATCTTATTGGTTGGCTGAAGGAAATAGCAGAAATTCTTTGCGATAATGGAATCGCCTCCTTTTCCATTCCGGATCGACGATATACTTTTGATTATTTACGACCCGAAACAATTATCGCAGATCTTCTTGATGCTTTTTACCGAAAACTCAAAAAGCCTTCGATCAGACATATTTATGATCACTTTTCATTGTTTGCCGAAATTGATATTGTCGAGGCCTGGAAGGAGGGTTTCGATGGTTCCAAGCTTATACCGGCAAAAGATCCACACAAAGTAAAAGGTATCTGCGACGATGCCTTTAATAATGAAAAGTATATCGATTCTCATTGCTGGGTATTTACTGCCGACAGCTTTATACGCCTGCTTGATATCCTCAATCGCATAGGTTTGCTTGATTTTCGCATACGACGTTTCTTTACCGTTGATTATCATCATTTTGAATTCGTCGTTCAACTGGAGAAACTTCCGGCATCTCTTGATTACAAGACCAAAAGAATGCTCTTCCTGGAAAGCCTGAAAAAGACACAAAACCATCTGTTAAGAGTTGAGTTTACAGCGTATCCGGGAGGAGAAGCACAAGTCTATTACGACAACGGTAACGGCTTCAATGAGCTTGATTCCTGTACGCGGGGTTTTAAATTCAATGGACGTAGGCAGTATCTCGAATTTTCAATACCACCGATTAAACTGCAGGGTTTGCGCTTTGATCCCGTGAAAAAACCTGCCGTATTCAAGATAGACAAGATGGAACTCGTTCTCTTTGGAGAAACTACACACCAATTATCTCTGGCGGATCTCCAGAGCAGCGACCATCTTAAAATTACACGATCTCATAATGGGAGTTTTTGGGGGATCACCCACAGGAAAGCGAATGATCCATTCGTCATTCTTCAAATTCCGCAAGAAGTCCGGAATGATTCATAGTATTCAAAGGAAAGTAGAATGTTGAAATATTTTTGGCCGGGTAAATCTATTCTCTTTTATACAGGTTTGATAGTTCTCATTGGTTTATTTACCGTTTTTGCCAAGTATACCTTTACCTCGCCTTCTTCCTGCCAGATCGATTTTCTTATAAATACATCCGCTCCTGTGGATTTTTCCATCTACTACGATATTGGAAAGGGATTGAGGGAAGAGGATCAGCAGAGCAAATATATTGAGGAAACCGGTGAAACCATGGTGAGCTTCTGTATTCCCACCTACAGCGAAATGAGAGGCATTCGTTTCGATCCCTCCACCCGCCCTGTACAAATGGAAATCTACGAACTGACACTCTCGTATAGCGACGGTACGGTTTTCAATGTACCCTTTGACGCCTTGAAACCGGGAAACCAGATAAAACGGCATGAGATTACCGGGACTTCCTTCTTCTTTGAAACCGAAGAGGATGCCGACGATCCGACTTTTTCCCTGACTCGAATCGAAGAAGAGCGCCAGGATATGAATGAAAGGCGGTCAAAAATCGTCCACTACGCATTATGGCTCTGCAGCGCGGTAATCCTTATGGTAGTAGGAAGGTTTGTCTATTGTTTCTTTTTTCTAGGCCTTTGATGCGCAGGTCGGCAGTGGTATTTTGTTGAACTTTATTTCACTCTTCAAATCCACAAAGCCGACATTTGCTCGATGCGAAATAACATCCAGAATCATATAATCGTAGCGCCGTTCGTAGATAACATACTCTCCCGATTCGATGCCGGCGCAGCCAAAGGAAAGAAGATATGACCCCGAACTCAGGATCATGTCATGGCGGAACTCAACCTCTATGAGATCCCCCTGCTCGAAGATACCTGTGGGGATATTCTGGAACTTGGTATTTGTCCCCGAAATATCAAACCCCTTTATGTCCTTTATGGTAAAGGCAAAAATAGGGTTTTCAACTCGATGAAAAAAACGAATCCTCATCTTGAAGGTATAGGTATCGCCTGTTATCAATTTTTGGACAGGTTCATCATTTTCATTGAATATTCCTGCTTCCAAAATTGACGCTCTGCCATTGCCGTATCTGTTTTCATGGGGGTTTACCTGAAAGACATTGGTCCAGATACATTGGGTGTCGTATGAAAGCTCATTGCCGCTATCAGTGAAGTCCCGCTTTCGTTGCAGATCGGCATTCACCTGGCTTTGGCTGACCAGGAGACGATTATATTGATCGACGATCTCTTTCGGTTTCCCCATGCCCTTGAGTTCACCGTAGTCCAGGAGGAAAGCCCGATTGCAATAGCGGGTAATAAGATCCAGGGAATGGGTGACAAAAAGAATGGTTACCCCGTTGTCCTGAAATTCCCTGAATTTTTCAAAGCATTTTACCTGGAACAATGTATCTCCGACAGAGAGAGCTTCGTCAACTATAAGAATATCTGGGTTAACATTAATGGCGACGGCAAAGGCAAGCCGGACATACATGCCGCTGGAATAACTTTTTACCGGCTGATCGATAAAAACACCGATATCGGCAAAATCTGTTATCTTGCTGAAACAGGAATCAATCTCCGCCTTTTTCAACCCCAAAATGGAGGCGTTGAGGTAGACATTTTCCCGGCCGGTAAATTCGGGATTAAATCCTGCGCCCAGTTCAAGCAGCGCGGATATTCTGCCTTCAACCCTGACTTCCCCGCTCGAAGGTGTTAAAATGCCGCAGACGATCTGCAGCAGCGTTGACTTACCGCTGCCGTTCCTGCCGACGATACCTATCGTTTCACCTTTTTCTATGTCCAGTGATATATCTTTCAAGGCATCAAAGGAAGTATGATACTTTTTCCTGCCTGGCCTGAAAGTTTCCTTTACTCGATCGGTATGCTTGGCATACAGCTTAAAGGTTTTGGTTATGTTATGTAAATCAATGATTTTTTCCACAATTCCACTTTGATAAAAATATTTACTGTAAATCGCGAAAAAGCTCCTGTACTGTAGGGAACTCTCGATCCACAAGGCCGGAGAAATTATAAAGTGTCAGCGAACTGCACTTTGAGCTTTCTGAAAATAGAAGCCCCGGCAAGAAAAATAGCTATGGTACAAACCCAAAAATATAGCGTTAAATCAAGATTGAGCCAAAAAGGCTTAAAAGAAATAAAAGTATCTCTATATCCCTGTACAATATAATACATGGGGTTCAGTTTAAGAAAAAACTGAACCTTAGGAGGCATCATGTTGATATCCCAGAAAATAGGGGTAGCCCAAAATCCTACCTGGACAACAACTCCTACTACCTGCCCGATATCCCGTATAAAAACATTAAGAGCTGATACTGCCCAGGAAACCCCAAGTATTAAGACAATCAGACATATATAATAGTAGAAAACCTGAAGATAAAAAAAGCTGATGGGCATCTGCTGGAAAAGAATAAGCACCAGCAGGACAGTGAGAAAGATTGCATGCGTGACCGATCCGGAAATCAACTTAATAACCGGAAGAATCTGTGATGGAAAAAGGGTTTTTTTGATAAGATGACCGTTGGCCACAATCATTCCCACCGATCCCAAAACCACATCTGCAAACATGAACCAGGGCGCCATTCCGGCAGTGAGCCAGACAACAAATGGTACATCACCCATTGGCTTGGATTTGAAGCCGACACTAAAGACAAACCAGAAGACACAGACCATGACCATTGGATGAATGAATGTCCAGACAAAGCCGAGCAACGATCCGACATATTGTGTTGTGATTTCCCGCCTGGCCATGGAGATTATCAGGCTTCGTTTCTCTAGGATAAGGTTGAGAAAATTAAGAAAACTGGTCAGCATCGGATAAGGTTAGGTTGGTTGGAATATGCATCTTTTCAAAAAGGGAAAAATGTCAGAGAAAAACTTCAAATGAAACTATCTCACCCGGCTGAGCCGGAGAAGAACCTTCAGAAAGATTGTTTTCTTGTCAAAAAACCAAAAAGCAATCCGTAAATGTACTAATTCCTTTTATCTTCGGAACATTTTAAAACATTACGAATATAATACGTTGGCTTGCTCTGTGACTCATGGTATGTCCTCGACAACATTTCCGCTATGAGTCCCATGGTAATGAATTGAACACCAACGAACATCAGCAGTATGGAGAGAAAGATCAAGGGCCTGTCAGACATGGCCATCCCATAGAACTGCCGTTGAAATGTCATGGTCGCAGCAATAAGAAAACCAACTCCCCCGCTGAGCAGCCCCATGGTGCCGAAGACATGAATCGGCCTGGTCGAATAACTCAATAAGAATTTGACCGTGACTAAATCCAATATTACCCGAATTGTTCTGGATATACCGTACTTGGATGAACCAAATCTTCTGGGGCGATGATTCACTTTCACTTCTGTTATCGAGATCCCCATGCCGCTGGCAATAGCGGGTATAAATCTGTGCATCTCGCCATAAAGATGAATCGACTTGATCACTTCGCGTTTAAATGCCTTCAGTGTACAGCCATAATCGTGCAGGTTTACACTGGTGGTCCAGGAAATTATTTTATTGGCGATCTGAGATGGTAATCTGCGGCTGAAAAATGGATCCTTACGATCAAACCTCCAACCGGTAACCACATCATAACCCTCTTCTATCTTGTCCAGGAGCAGGGGAATATCCGCCGGATCATTTTGCAGATCGGCATCCATGGCAATTATGATTTCACCTCCCGCCATATCAAATCCTGCAGACAAGGCTGCGGTCTGGCCGAAGTTCTTTCTCAATGAAATGATAATGACCTGTGGGTTTTCTTTTTGGATCGACTCTAATATCGATAAGGAACTGTCGGTACTGCCATCATCTACGAATACAATTTCAAAGGTATATTTTGATCGTGCGGCCACTTCCTGTATTTCATTATAAAGAATTTCAATGTTCTTTTCTTCGTTAAGCAGTGGAATGATAATTGATACACTCATTTTCTTTCTGATCCTATTCTGATCCTCAGTAGCTATAGCACATTTGGGCCGGACGCTTCATTCTACTTCAGCAAAAGATTGAGCCACGTAAAAGGAAGACCGATAACAGGGAGATTCAATGCTTCAAACCAAATTTCCGCCATTTTCTCATATCCTTGGCGGCAGGGATGAACCATATCCGGTTCGCCGAGATATTCTGGAAAGGGACAGCCTGCATAGACTGCTTCCCAGTCTTCAATCATTTGCGGATAAAAATCCGCAACGACCACATCTTCTTCCTCGGCCATTTTCCTTATCAGCGAATTAAGTTCTAGAATATTCTTATCTTGAGCATAAAAACGGGTGTCGGGAGTAAGTGTACCGATTATTGGTTCAAGTCCGGCTTCCCTGGCCTTTGTGATCATATATCTCAGGTTATCTATGGTAGCACCTGACGTGATACCATCCCAGTAATCATTGGTCCCTTCCATAATTAATATGTATTTCGCAGGTGGTGCTGCAGGCAATACTCTTTCTGTTAGTCTGTGTATCCCGCCTTCAGGATAGGGGTATCTTTCCGTATTAGTCGTACGTTCGCCACCTAAACCAAAATTAAGAACATCGTGATAGTTGTTGATAGCATCCGTGAGTTTCTCCAGATCGGTTTCATAGCCTGCTGGTTTTCTCGTATCTCCGTATCCCTCGGTGATACTGTCACCAAAAGCTATAATGGAATTTGTGGCGAACGCAGCAGTTGGCTGGGTAAAAATAATCGCAATAAATAAAATCCAGAGTGCCGAATTCTTCCAAAAATAATATTTCCTCATATCTGCTGCCCTGAACGGTGCTCAATACCTTGTGAAATAAAAAATTCCGACATTAATTCGTCACTTTCCTCATATACGATCCCAGGTATTTTACCTGTTTCGGTGTATTTCCCTTACATTTGAAAGCTATAGAGCTGTCATCCAGATCTATACCATCCGGAAGTCGCGTTACACAGTTTTCTATTGCAGCCTTCCTTTCCAGGCGGTGCAACTTCTCAAGATGGCCGGGAGCGGTCTTATTTACCGTGCCGGAGTACAGAACAGTGGAAAACTCATGCGGCCCCTCCTCGGCCAAGGTCGCCTGCCACTCTACTTTTATACTGCCATTGGGGTCAACGATTATATTAGGCAAATAATCTGAGACTTCATTCTCTGGATGGATTCGAGAGGGTGCGGACCAGCTGTTATTACTATATTCCGATAAAAAAATATCATCCGCTTCTCCGTTGCTTCCCGCCCAGACCAGCAGCATTTTGCTTCTTTTTCTGTCATAGGCCAGGGATGGTCCGAGATTTGAGGAAAATCCCGTCAGCATCTCGGCCGGACCCTTGGACACTTTTCCATTTTTGATTATGGCAAAGTTTAGCTGAAAACCGATTCCTTGCGTGGAACTCCAAACAATAAACGTTTCATTTTTTCCGTTCATCTCGACAGTAGGCAGAAAATTGGTGGCCCCTGTCTGTGTCAGTTGCTTTGGCCGTTGCCATCTGCCATCTTCATATTGGCAATAGTATAGTTCCGAAGCGGTTTGTTTTTTTTGCACCCAAGCTATAGTCGCGGTTTCTAATCCCTCGGAAGCACGGGCGATGGCCTGATTCATGCCGGTAGATGCGATGCTGAAAAAAATAACGGCAGCGACAACCGGTCTATAAAAAAACGGTCCTTTTTTTTTCATATTTGACGCCCTTATCTGATACAGAAAAAAAGCTAAACTTTGAACGAAGAATCGATTGTCCTGTGATTTTTGGCAAAACTGAAAATGAAATTTCTGTTTCTCAACCGAACCTCTAATCGCAATCTGAACTGAGAGTATTGAATACACGTTTTCCAGCCTTAAGGGCAAGTATAAAATAAACAATTTCCAATTGTAAAACCTCGCTTTATTACCATGAGTGCCACCCTTAACTATTTGCTATAAAACAGCAAAAGCCTGAAGCAGCTGAAATTCAAATTCCATAGAATCGCAACAGCTTCAGGCTGGATTGTAAGGCTTCGAAATGAATATACAAATATACAGAATTACAAAAATATCACGAGAAACTGCCAAAAGTTATCGTAAAAAAATGTTCGTAGATTAATCGTTGATTTTTCCGTCATTTCTCTGGGTGTCCTATCTTAATAGCAAGATTGATCAATCCACTATTCTTCCTAGCAGGAGCGGCTGTATCAATGGCGCAACGGAACGGTTATTACTTCCGCTGCCTTTAGGGTATGCGGCATAAACTACAACCCTGCCCCACGTACTGTGCACCGTGGCCAATCCTGTCTCATCAATGGTGGCAACAGCACCTGCTGCTACGGGCTGGTCGGGACTGTGGGGATAGCCCTTCGGGTCGATGTACCAGTCCACTTTCTCAGTAATATCTATCTTTTCACCGGAAGTCGTATACCCATATGCGGTGAATTGCTGGGTTTTATTCTCATAAAAAACACCGACATTGTGCGGCTCGATTGTGAGTTTAACATAATAAGGTTCAGGTTCGGTAGCAGCTGCTATGCCTACTGATGCGCTTAAAAATAAGCATACTAAAAAATATGATAAAATACGGTTAATTAGGTGGTGCCGTTTTTTTTGCTTAGAGAAGCTGTTCAATACTTTCACGTTGCGATCCTCCAGATCAAATTGCACAGATTGTACCTGCGGCAATATTATTACCTTCTAATTTTCCCAAAACTGGATATTTGTTCTTTCCCTGGCATTACAGGTGGCGTTGGTATCGCACAGTGACGACAACATAGTACCTATCCAGAAAGAGGGTGTAGTGGGACCGCGATGTTTAACGGTGGTAGCATTGCTGATATAATCCCAGGCAACAGCATAATATGTCATGCCATTATCCAGTGGCGCTATTTTCCAGACACGGCCCGTCAATGAAGTCGATCCATAAGGCCATCTCGACATACCTTCCTTCGGCGACCAATCCCATTTAACCCAGCCAGGTTCATAGTGTACGTTCCACAGTTTATGTGTAACCTTATAGTCTTTCACCTGAGACGGTGACTTGCTGGAATCCACAAAGCTTGTAACATTTACAACAGTCAAGGTCGTTTTCGCTGTTAAATTTGCTGCTTCTGCGTTTTTAAGCATTCCGGCATCGGTGCCGGAGAGTGCAAATACGCAGAATAATCCAAACATTGCGCATGAAGTCTTTTTCCCTATCAAAATAACACCTCTCTTCTAATACTATTAATTAAATCAGCCATTACCATTCCCGTAAGGGCATTCTTCACCATATATAAAAAATATCTTCACTCGGAACAGTGAGTAATCATGAAGAAATATCCGGATCTGTCAATTTCGTACTGATGCTTCCGTGGTACCGGTTAAACGGTTTTATATCGACATTTTTTTTTCTATTCTTTATGTATATGTTGCTCGTCTCGAAAATTTGAGATTGTTTCTATTTAAGCTTGAATTGCGACATGACTAAATCTAAAGGCTAGGCTGCATCATGGTTATTGTTCAAATTTTTGAATCTAAGCCCAGAATAACCCAAACGAGTAATTTTTCAAGGTGGTAAGTAATCTACTGTAAGAAAAATCGTCAAATAATTCCAGTAACAAAATATTATGCAAAAAATAGAGATATATACCACCGGCAAATATTTACAAGACAATCCGACCTGGCACGAAGAAGACTCGTACTGGAAATCCGGCAATATATTTAAAATGATGCAGGAAAATGAACTTATGCCGCAGACTGTCTGTGAAGTGGGCTGCGGGGCAGGCGAGATTCTCAGGCAGCTCTCCTTCAAACTCCCGGATGTTCAATTTTTTGGATTTGAAATATCACCGCAGGCGTATGAACTTGCACAACAGAAGCAAAATGAGAGAGTGCAATTTTTTCTGGAGGATTTTTCACAGAACAACGAACAGTATTATGACATCCTCCTCGCCATAGATGTGTTTGAACATATAGAGGATTATTATGGCTTTCTACGCAAAGTCAGAGAGAGGGCTGTGTACAAAATCTTTCACATTCCTCTGGATATCTCGGTTCAAAGAGTCCTCCTGAGCAAACCCATTATGAAAAGACGACGCGAGGTCGGCCATATTCATTATTTCACTAAAGAAACAGCCCTGGCGACTCTGGAAGATACAGGCTACACCATTGTCGATTATTCCTACACAGCCTCCACCCTTGATCTTCCTGCACCGTCCCTCCTCTATTCGCTTGGGAAGATACCTTTAAAGATAGCAGGCATGTTGAACAAAGATCTCGCTGCCCGTATTCTGGGCGGCTACTCGCTCATGGTTCTGGCGAAATGATGGCTTTTACATGTCCGGGTGCCGGAGTGGACAGGCATCCATTAATCCATCCAGATCAATGCTGATAACGGCATTGGCTAAGGCCGCAATGTCATCAATGAGAGCTGGTTCCACCTTTTTGGTCAAATCTACCCGTTTATACTCGTAAGGCTGGATATTCACGGAAAGGAAATAATCACGGAATTTGGTGTCGTCGCCACTGAGATCATCGGAAAACCTGACCCATACGGAAGGGATCCCATATGCCTGCGAGACGATGACTCCGTGCAGCGAACTGGAGATGGTAGTTTCACAGCGATAAATCTGATCAATGACATGTTCAACAGGATTAAGAAGATCGATGACCAGAATTTCGTCGCGCCCGGAAAAATGATCTTTCACCCTCCTGTAATCGACAAAATGCGGGATAAACCCAAGAGTATACTCTTTCTCCAGGTTGGGACGATAAAACCGGGGAAGGAGTAAAGCAGGATCGCCATATATCTCGGGACATTCATATCCCAGCTCGAGGAGTCTCTTTCTGGTTATCGGTCCGCGAACGGCCAATACCTTTTTGGGCCGCCTTATCTTCTGGTGTCTGTACATCATGCCGGTTCCCCAGACGATAGAGTTCCGGTTGGCAACTTCTATGACACTGCCAGTCATAATATAATGCTCGGCAAAACAATGCTTATTGCATAATAGTGGAGGTTTTCCGGTAATTTTCTCTATCAGATACGGGGTAATAATGTCGCCAAAATTTCTATTTCCTTCACCGGTCCACCAGAAGGCTCTTATTCTTCCTTTACTTCCGGTAAGGCCTAATCTTTCAAGATACTTTTTCATAGTTGTCGAAGATTCTGCAAATAATGTCTGATTATGTGAGTTTGCGCTTAAAGACGAGATAATAAAATAAAGTGTCTTTGCATGCAATAAAGAGCAGCTGAGAAATCAGGGTTGCATAGATTATTCCGACAACACCAAAAGGCTCTACAAAAATGAAATCCAACAGGATATTGACCACCCCGAAAAACAATAAACAGACTGTTGATATTTTGGCGTTCCCCGAGGGAGTAATATAGCCAATACTGAGAAAGGTGGAAAAGTATCTTATTGGTACGATGATGATGATGATGTTCATTAAATAAACAAGCGTATCAATATCATAGCCGCCAAAAACATACTTAAACAGGTATGGAAACAGCAGAAAACAGCTGATGGCTACCGCACTTCCCACAGCCAAAAGCAACAGCACGTCTCTGCGGATATTCTTTTTTAAGGAATCATATTTTTTCAGGGTAAAGTTGCGGGTGACATTAGGTGCAACTACAGTTGCCAGTATTTGAGCCGGCATTATGACCAGGAGGAACATCCTGTTGATAATTTCATAATATCCAATCTCTTCGATGAGATTGTAGTGTCCGAGAATCAATATATCGGCTCTGGTATATAAAAACAGTCCGATATCAGCCAAACCGATGACTATCGAATAGCCAACCACTTTCCTGACCATGGGAATATCGAGTTTTGCGCGAAATGGGATTTTTTTTCTTCTTGAATGAAGGGCCAGAAAGATGACTAACAGGAGATAATAGACATTCTGGGAAATAAATGCTCCATGAAGACCGAATCCTGAAATAAGTACGTAGAATAAAGGCAGAGATATGGCAGCGGATATCAAATAAACCAGAGAAACACTTCTGAACTGCTTCAGACCGCGAAAAATTCCATCCATCAAGGATGTCAGCGGAACCAGGAACAACAAGGGGATGCAGTAAAGTATATATTTATACTGATAAAATAACTCCCAGAAAAAAAACAGCGGCAGAGCAATCAGTCCTGACAGGACAATGATGAGCATTGCTGAATTGAAAAGGAGCAATTTCAGTTTTTCAGAATCTGAGGCCGAATATTCAGCCGTGAATTTCGATGTAGCAATCGAGATTCCGAAATCACTGAAAATAATTAGAAGGAAGATTGTCGAAAAAACATAATTGTAGATGCCGAAATCATAGGGACTGAGCTGTCTGGCGCAGACCAGGAAAATGAAAAAAGTCGCTCCCTGTTTTCCCAGAATCTGCACTACCCTCCAGAGGAAGTTATAAATCGTTTCCTTATGGTGGGTGAAACCATGTATGAGGGATACCATCTATTTTTTTAGTACCTTACAGATCATTTCCTTGTTTTCTGCAAAAAATAATCCGTCTATGGGTTCTTAGCCAGCTCGGCTGGGTTAGCTGGGTGGGTCAGGTGGAATAACCAGCACGACTGTGCAGTTGCGCTGCTATTGTGGTGCAACTTATTTTCACTTCTTTATTTGAGAAATCCCTTTATCATTCCGATAATAGACCCGATATTACCTCTTCTCAATTCCCGAATTATCGTTTTAACAGCAAGAAACGGCAAGAGCAAACAAAATGAACATCTTTGCAGATCGGTAGAATGTCGCCTGAGAAAACGCTTGAAGTTGAGCGTCTTGACTTTGGTATATTCTCCGGAATATCCGGAAAAACCTGTCTTGCTTCCCTTATGATGAACTATCGATTCAGGAACAAAAAGAAAAGGGACACCGGGAACGTTCGCCCGCATGACCATATCGAGATCTTCATAGCCATAGGGATCAAAAGAGACATCAAATTTTTCGGCCCTCAGCAGGGCTTCACGATGCATCAAAACGGTGGTCGGCACACATCGCGGAAACTTCTCGTCATCGTATTGGCCCTTGTCTTTTTCCCCGTGGCCGCGCGTTTGAGTTGATCCAAGATAAAAATTCACCTTAGCGCCGCCAGCACAATCCAGTATATTGTCCTGTCCCATAAGGTAGAGTTTGGGAGAAGCTATCTGTATTCCCAGATCGTTATGTTCTATCAATCCGTCGACAAGCTTATCTAAAAACGAGGGATTGACGACAATATCATTATCCATGAACATAACAAACTCGAAGTCGAGAGCGGCAAGGGCATAGTCGATCCCAACATTACGGCCGGCTGCAGCCCCTAAATTGGTTTGGTTGCGAAGGCAATGTATCTGGGGATAGATTTTTTTGACAGCTTCAATGGTCCCGTCCGTCGATCCATTGTCGACAAGAACAATATGTTTATTTGGATAGTTGCATCCGGCGAGACTTTCCAGGCACTGCAGGGTTATTTCTTTCTGGTTGCAGGTGAGGATTATCAGGACAACGGAAGGTCTGTCTGGGCTTACCATCATGAACCATTCACCTTCTCTAACTTACTATCAGTCTGTTAAATATATTGAGAGTTTCTTCAGCGCACTTTCGCCAGCTGAAGATTTTTGACCGTTCAAATCCCTTTTGGATCATGCTCTCCTTGAGCTTCTCATCCGTCTGAACCTTCAGTATCGCCGCGGCAATTGCAGCGGTATCTGTAGGATCAACTGTTATAGATACATTTTCGGTCAACTCCTTGAGCCCGGTGCCGTCCGAGGTCACAATCGGGCATCCGCAGGCCATAGCCTCCGTTGTCGGAATCGGAAAGGCTTCAATTATTGTGGGATAGAGATATAACTGGGCCAGTGAATAGAAGGCTGGAAGATCTTCCTGATCAACCAGGCCCGTAAAGACAATATGGTCACTTACCCCCATGGCCTCCAGATCATATTCTTCGGCATAGAGGTGGCAATCTCTGCCGACAACAACGAATTTTTCTTCCCCGCCCAGCTGACGATATTTGGCATATCCTTCAGCCATGCCCTTGAAATTTTTGCGGGTGTTGCGTGCGCCATGATCATACCGGATAACCGTGAGCAGGAAACGCTCGGGCAGATCATACTTCTTTCGTATTTTCTCCAGTTTTTCAGGATCGGTCACCGGCTTAAAAATTTTATTCGGCCCGAAATAAATAGTTTGTATCTTATCTTTACACCATGGAAATGCATTAACAAAACCATCCGTTGAGTAATCGGAAACCGAGGTGATAAAGTCCGCTTTTTTAAAGTAAAGAGGCATTACCCGCTTTATGTAAAAATTGTCTATTGCTGTATATACCTGATCGTAGGGCGGGATAAACCAGTCTGCTCCGTGGACAGCCATAACCGTTTTAGCCGATGTAAAAAGAGGAACGGTGAATTTTGGGTTATAGATAAGATCAATTTTTTCCTTTTTTACAGCGCGCGGAATAATAAACTGATCCCAGACCGCCTTATTTCCGCCTTTGAGCAATATTTCCCTGCAGTTGTCGTAATGTTGATATAAGCCCAGGTGCTTATCTGTTTTATAGAAGAGAACATATTGATTTTTCGTGTCTATCTCGAGTAGTTCCCTGACTATATTTCTCGCATACACACTGATGCCGCCGACTTCGTCGGCCGATCGCATCATGATACCAATTCGACTCATTCTATCCTCAACAATATTTTTAAGATGATCTGGCAAAAAGGTTGCCACGATGTCAGATGGCTGGATACCAGGTTTGATATACAGGGCGCAGTGATTTTGGCAGTCAGGCTTTCCCGAAGAGGGAGTTTATGCCCGTACGGGTGCTAATCACGACGTCATCAATTCAACCAGGGCTTGCTTAATCAGCGCTATTTCTATGCCCATGAACCTTACCGGGGATCCCTTTGCAAATCGAAAAAGGTTCTACCGATTTTGTCATAACTGCGGAAGCCGCGACAATTGAACCATGTCCCAGCGTGACGCCTCCCAATACGGAAGCATTGCCGCCAAGCCAGACATTATTCTGGATATGTACCCCACCGTCATTCTGAATTCCCTGCAGGCGGATAGGTACTTCCAGGTCTTCGGTATGATAATTCCCTCCCCCTATCACGAATGCCCTTTGACCAATAATGACGTCTTCGCCAATAATAACGGGGCAGTTGCTGGTCGACTGGATTATTGTCTGGGCATTTATTCCGGTATTTGTTCCGACTTCAATTGTGCCGTTTTTACAGGACAACATGACATTGTTGGAAAGCATGACATTATCACCCAGTGTTATAACTATTTCCTCTGCCGGATTCCTGGCATCAAAAATACAACCATCGCTGATGACTACCCTGTTGCCGATGGCAATCCGTCCCGGATGACGCAGGACCACATTTGTACCGAACAGTACTCCCTTTCCGCAGGTACTGAAGAGGCGCGGCCAGAATATTTTGCGCAGCATCATACCGGCGGCCCCCGGAATCCAGCTCAGCAACAGGCAGAATTCAAAATAGAGGAAGTAAAAAATAGACCGTTTGCCTACTATCACATCCAGATACTGGCTGAATGCAGATCCATTCCCGGTTATTGCCTCATGGGTTTTTTTCATTTTTTTCCTGATTACCCCTAATCCTCATCTCAATGCCGGGGCTGCTGCAGCGAAGCCTTCATGGACGGATTTATGGCGTCCCGATAAAAAGAGCAGTTTTGGCCTGGGCCGGAAATGCCATTACAGATAGCCTTCAGACTTATACCATTCTCCAGTGCGCCTTAAACCTTCATCAAGGTCAATTTCGGGATTGTAGCCCAGCTCCTTCCTGGCTTTGTCGATTTTAAAAGCACGGTTCTGCCTGTACCAGTCTACCCGCCGGGGAAAAATAATCGGTGTTATTTTAAATGGTCTGCATAGTTTTTCGCATATATGACCGGCAATAACCACCGGCATCACCGGAAAATGGGGAATTCTGACATCCACCCGCAGAGCCTTGGCCGTTCTTAAAACAAGATCCTTGATTTCGACATAATGCTCATCTGCGATAAGATAGGCTTGTCCATCGCCTTTGCCATCCTGCATGGACAGCATGCAGGCGTCGATCAGATTATCGATGTAGAGGGGGTGATAATACGTTTTGCCATTACCGAACATGGGAAACATCCCCCTGCTCACCCTCTTGAATATCATCTGAAATCGTTCCGGGTCACCCGGACCATAGATAGCAGCCGGTCTGAGAATAACCGTCTTCATGCCCTTTCGGAAGAACTCCTGCACCACCGGTTCAGCTTCATATTTGGTTTGCTGATAATAATCCGCGGGCTGTATGGGGGCATCTTCTCCACCTGGTGGATTGTCTATATTGCCATGAACCCCACAGGTGCTCATATAGATAATTTTTTTCACCTTACAGGCATATGCCTCTTCCAGAACGATACGCGTGCCCCCGACATTGACCTCCCGGTAATAACTATCGGGAACATTCATTTCCCGAAATGCTGCAGCCAGGTGATGAACAATATCGACTCCCTGCATTACCTTTCTGACGATCCCCCTATCGGTAACCGTGCCGATCACCACTTCAGCGCCCCACTCCCGCAGCTCTTCGGTTTTCAATCCTTCCTGATAGTCCAGCGCTATCACATCATGATTTTCATCCAGCAAACGCCGCACCAGGGCTTTTCCGGTAAATCCTGTTCCACCTGTTACTAAGACTCTCATTTATATCCTCATCCAGCTGCTGTTATCTGAAAAATCTATTATGCCAGATAGATACATTCATCAAGGCCCAAAGGACATGATTATGATTGTGTTTCATGGCACAATGTTCATTTATTAGAGTATTGACGCACTCCATATTGGTGTATTGCCGGAGCAGCGGCGAATCATTCAACAGATTCACCATATATTCTTTGAGATCACCCCGAAGCAGGTGTTTCACCGGCAAACTATATCCCTGCTTGCCCCGGTTAACGATCTTCTGTGGCAAAAGCTCCTTAAGAGCCGCCCGGAATATGTGCTTGGTGGTCAAGCCCTTGAGTTTCCAGTTGCCCGGCAGTCCGGCAAGAAATTCAACGAGAACATGGTCGAGTAATGGCACCCGAACTTCAAGAGAACTTGCCATACTCATCTTGTCGACCTTCATCAATACGCTGTCGGTCATCATATAGCGCATATCCAGGTATATTTGCCGGTTTACCGGATCAGTGTCGCCGCAGCGTTCAGCATATTCGCGCACCAGCCTGAAGGGATCAGCAACAACATCACCAAAAAATTTCTGATTGAACAGCTTGCCGACCAGTTTTTCACTGGTGAAATACTGCCAGCGCAGGTGATTGCCCTCTGCAGGAAGATTGGCACCTTCGACAAAACGCTTGAGCATATTGACGGCGCCTTTTTTCTGGGCCTGGTCGGGCAACATGCCGACAAGCCTTCCTATCACACCTCGTCGAACAGGACCCGGCACTATATTGAAAAGCGAAGCAATCCTGGCAGCCTTGAATCTGTCATACCCTGCATAACTCTCGTCGGCGCCTTCACCGCTGAGGCAGACCGTTGCATGTCGGCGCGCCTGTCTGCATAAAAGATACAGGGGCACGGTGGAGAGATCCGTCATCGGCTCGTCGAGATGATATAGCGTCTTCTCGACATATTCGGGCCGGATATCATCCAGCATCAGCACCTGGTGGTCAGTGTCGCAATATTTGGCGACAATGGCTGCATAATCAAGCTCGCTGAAGCTGCGATCCTCATAGCCGATTGTAAAGGTTTTCAAGGGACCGGAAATATACTTGCGCATCATCGCAACAATGGCGCTGGAATCAAGTCCTCCGGATAGAAACACACCCAGCGGCACATCACTCATCAAATGACTTCTGACAGCATCGCCTAAAAGCTCCTTTTGGGTTTCGACTGCTTCTTCAAAAGATATTGTGCTGCCGCCCATGCGCAGGTCCCAGTACTGAGTAATCTTGCAGGAATCCCCAGTCAATTCAAGATAGTGACCCGATGGAAGCTTAAAGATGTCCTGGAACATCGTCTGGGGAGCAGGCACGAATTCAAAACCGAGATAATCATAGAGTGCCTGGAGATTTACCTGCCGGTCCACCTCTTTTGCTTCAAGGATCGCTTTGATCTCGGACGCAAAGATAAACTTTCCTGCCTTATGATAATAATAGAGGGGTTTTATCCCTATTCTGTCACGGGCGATAAAAAGCTTTTTCCGAGCTAAGTCATATATGGCAAAGGCAAACATTCCCCTAAATTGCTGCAGGCATTCTACCCCAAATTCCTCATAACTATGAAGAATTACCTCGGAATCAGATTTTCCTTTAAAGACATGTCCCTTGCCTATGAGCTTATCGCGTAACTCCAGATAATTATATATTTCACCATTGAAAACGAGGCAGAGGGAATTATCCTCATTGAACATCGGCTGCCTGCCCTGATCGCTCAAATCAATAATGGACAAACGCCTGTGTCCCAGAGAACAATGGCTGTCACAGAAAACACCTTCCTGATCCGGACCACGATGGGCAATGGTGCCGGACATTCTGCTGACCAGCTCCTCATCGTTCCAGTTAAATCCGCAAATTCCACACATTTGAAAGTTCTGAATAAAACCTGGTTAATTTGAATTGAAAGGCTGAGCGGCTATACTCGTTTTCCACCTTCTCAACGGCAGATGCTGCTAATCCTGCACTCTTTCTCTTGTCGGCAAGTCCCTGCATAAAAGATGCGGCCATACTCTCTCCATCAGGTTTCGTCAACAACGCTGTGGAATCGTCAAGGACCTGGGTATGGCTTGTTATCCGTGTGGCCACGATGGGAATGCCTGAGGCCATATACGAGTATATCTTCATAGGCGTATTTTCTCCATCAACACGCGGAGAAACAAGCAGATCCGCTTGCCGCAAATACATACCGAGCCTATCCAGAGGCCGTGAGCCAATAAAGAATACTTGTGAAAGAATTGCAAGCTCTTCCGCTTTTTTGATATATTTTTCTATACCCGGCCGGCTTCCGCCTATGATGACCAGACAGCAGTCGGCTCTTTTCTTCGATAAAATCCGAAAGGCCTCGAGCAGCAGATCTATGCCCTGATACTTCTCGAGATTACCCACGTAAAGCAGTATGTCGCCCGATGAACCGACAACATCACGAAGCGATTCATATTCACATTCCACCTCGGAAACAAGACTTACATCTTCAAGACGCAGCAAGGGTATGCGGGAATCTATGCCTCTTACCTTTTCCTCCAGGACCCTACATACGGCAACCGCTCCATTGCTGTAGCGTACCGCCGCATTTTCACAGAAAGCGAAAACCCCCCGCATAGGCCGGATAAACGAAAATTTTTCTATAATCTGATCGCTAAGCCAGGAATCAATGTCATAGATGTAGGGAATCCTGAAAAATAATTTAAGAATCATTGCAATAAATACCGATTCTTCCACGGCATGAATCATGTCATAACGCGATCGGCAACATAGCCGTACTGCTCCAGTCAACATGAAGAAATCACAGATGACTTTTTTGAAGGAAAACCCGGGTCCAATATTGTTGATTCCAGGTACGGCCAAGGTCCTGTGAATGGTGATATCGCCAAGATCGACATCCTCTCCCTCATGGAAGACCAGGAGTTCAACCTCATGACCGGCACCCTGCAAATCTTCAATGAGCATACGCACGGCAATAGGGGTGCCCCGGTTTTGGAAAAAAGGCTGAGGAGCCAATACTAATATTTTCATTGGCTTTTCACTTTTTTCAGGTGAACGATTATGGGTGAACCAAGAATTGAAGTGAGTCCGGCAGCTGCAAAAATCTTTTCAGAAAACCTTGAGAATCCAACGGATCCGAGTTTTCGATGGAGAACCATTGGCAGAAAGAATTCCGGATACAGACCAACCGGGTGGCAGTGATATTTTTTGAATTCATCGCATATCTGTGCTCGGGAAAACAGCTCAAAAGGTCTGGTGTTTCCTTCCATGATTTTTTTTACTTTGAATAACGCGGCATTCAATATATTGGCGCTGCGAATATCCGGATAATCGATAATTATGCCCTGCCTGGCAACACGTGATAATTCTTTGAGTAACTCCTGCCATCTTTGAGTGTGCGGCACCAGGCGAAAAGCCAGAACGACATCAAAGGCATTATCAGGATAAGGAAGTGCCAGGGAATTGCAGGTAAGAAATGAGTATTTTTCCGTACTCAATTGCTTTTTCAGCTGAGTTTCGCAGCTGTCATCGCTACCGGTTACAGTGACGTCATACCCCGCCTTGATTAAAGGAACGGCCAGCTGCCCATGCCCTCCCCCCACGTCCAACAACGCAGGGTTATCATACTTTTCCAGTAGCGAAACAACCTTTTTCAACTGCATTTCGAGAAAGAACTCTCCCACCTTTCCGGAGAATCTGGTTGCATAATCATCCGATGCAGTTTCGATGTCAGCAGTTTCGGGAAACATGCTCATGACCGCTTCCCTAAAGCCGGAGCAGAGTTCCGCCAGTCGAAAGCATTCTCCACTTCTTTGATTTCTCGGGAGATTTTTTCTTCTTTCCAATCAAGATGCAGCGCTATTCGTTCAGCAATTAAAGTAAGTGTTTCGGTCGAAGGGCATTCTGCCGCAGCCACGGGTGAGCGGCGAAAAACAATATCGCTGAGCGTCCGAGCCATCTCTTCCTTTATAAAATATTCCACCTCTCCGCCATAGAGCGGTGTGTCAGCACAGAGCAAATCGTCATCAGCAGCTATATATTCCTCGACCTTTCTGCTCAAACTGCCATAACGCTCCTGAAGCAACCTGCCATGAGCGTGGTTGTTCTCAGCCTTATTTTCTTCTGACCCGGAAGTATTTAAAGAAAACTGTATTTTTTTCGGCAGTGGAAATCCCAGATAGGCTGCAACTTTTTTAGCGGCAGCAAAAGCAACCAGCGGAGCAGTTGTGTATTTGACACTTTTTATGGTAAAGATGCCTTTAACAGGATTTACAACCTTCGTAGTCAAATCTGCAATTTCCGTCTCCTTAACCAGTTGAACCTCATCTTTTCTTGAGGCATGTGAATATGCCGGAACCAGTCCGGCATGGACATTACCGACCTCGTCCAGTGTTAGTGCCGCTCCTGGAAAGATATCATTTACTTCCCTCAGGATGTCTTCGATATCACCCCGATCAGCCTTCACCGCTGAAGTATTGTTATCAAAAGTATAGGTAGTGCCGATCATGGTATAACCGCGCCAGGGAACAAAAAAGAAAAATCGTCCATTCTTTTTAATAACCGCATCCTGATCGGTAAAATCAGTTTCACCGGTTAAACCGATGGCCGTATCGTCGAGGAGCTTCCTTTTCACTACGACATTAACAGCTTTAGCCCATTTTTTCTGCACATCTCTTTTGTTTTGATGCCTTCCCAACAGCCTGTCATTGTTCGATCCTGCTGATATTATCAGTGCTTCTGCCTTTATCAGCAGGTCGTTGCCGCTTACTGAATCATATGCCCTGACTCCAACAGCCTTACCGGCTTCTACCAGTAATTCTTTGAGTTCGAGATAGTTGGCAACTGTAGCACCAAGCTGAACCGCCTGCTGCACAAATGCAAGCGTCAATCTTTCTGAGTTGAGCGCAATGGCGTCGTGCCATATCGCTCCTCCTGTTTTCCCGGTCCAGTCGATCAAGGGAAACTGCTTCCTGCATTCCTCGAGTGAAAGTATTTCACCTGCTGGAATTCTACATTCCTGCCGGACTCCCCGGTTCCGGTCAAATGATATAACATCATTGAACAAAAGGGCCAGCCGCATTAACATTTTACTTCGCAGCCCCCAACCCGAGTTCGGTATAGCACAACGAAGAGCCCGTATATTCTCCGGTGATAACTGCGACATCAGGCGCCTGGAAATAATCGACTCCCGCATCCGCTTGATATTAAGATGCTGTAAGTAGCGAAAACCTCCATGAATGATTTTCAAACTGTTGGCAGAGGTGGCGCCGCCGAAATCGGCTTTCTCGATCAGAGCGGCTTTCATCCCCTGTTCCGCACATTGCCGGACAGCAGCGGCGCCATGTATGCCGCCGCCGACTATCAGCACATCAAAATTCTGTTCGCCCAGTTTTACAATATCTCTTTTCATCAATAATTTATCTTCAGTTACAGGAGATGCATCTTAAAAAAACAACAGCAGCAAAGCATTATTCTTAATTCAGCTTCCATATATTTTTTTTAAATGAACAAGGTCTCGAACTACCTCAAAGATTACAGCAGGAAACCTGATTTTCGAGCCTGGCTTTTCCTGCCAGACATGGAGTGGGTATTCTATGATTTCATGGTGCATCAAGCGTAATAGCAATTCCACATCAAAAATCCAGTTTGAGTTAAACGGCTCAGAGAACCCGGGTTCGAGCATCTCTTTTTTAAAGATTTTAGCACCGCACTGGGTATCGTAGTAGCTAATGGAAAAAAGAAAAGATACCAATGTACAAAACACACGCCCCAGATAATGTCTGCCCATAGACCTGCTGATATTGCTACCCATTCTTTTTACCCTGCTGCCCACGACACCATCAGCGCCAGCACTGAAACACTCAGAAAATTTGAAGAAATTTTCAAGTTCAGCAAGAGGAATGGAGAGATCGGAATCCCAAAAGCCAAACCAGGTAATTTCCTTATCCAAACCGGATTTCTTTATATAAAGCGCTCCCTGCCGTATGGCCTCGCTTTTACCTTTATTCTTCTCAAGGCTGACTATGTGCCAGTTCCTGCCGGCATGAGGACAGAGCACCTCTGCGGTGTTATCCGTTGAGCCATCATTGACAAAAACAAAGATAAGATCATCTGAGCAATGCCGTATGAACTCTTTAATATCAAGACGAAATTCTTCATTATAGCAGGGAATGATTAAACAGATTTTTTGACAATTGCGCATAGAGACAAACCTGGCAGAGATATTTTCAAAGTTCTGTGCAAAAACCTGTTCAGGAAAAAATCCAGGTTGAGCAGGAAAACCAATGAACGAGTGACATAGTCCGACCTGGAATATTTCCAGTTGCTGACGGAATTGCTGTATTCTCTTTTAATTCCGAATCGTGACAGCAGTTTTCCTGCTCCCTTGAGCAAAAGAAGGGAAGTATAGAAATAAAAGATCTTTTCCACAACAAAATCATTGCCTACAAGAACCTTGGTGAGCCTTTTTTTATCATACCTCCTGAAGTGTTTGAGGAAAACATCATGATCGCCAAACAGGCATTGATACGCCGGCACCGTGATTATCATCCTGCCCTCCTTTTGCAAAAGGGAGCTTACATTGCACAAGAAGGCATCTTCATTCTCCACATGCTCAAGGACATCCAGAAGAAAAACCAGATTAATGGAACCGGCTGGAATCTCAGCTGTAGAGGAGACTTTGGTTATCCGGGGAGAAACAATATCATTATCACTATAATGGATATCGCAGGCATACAAACTCTTACCGCTAAGCTCTGTGACTTGCCTGGCGAAATAAAGGTCTCCCGAGCCTATATCGGCCATCGAGCCAGAAATGAACTGCCCTGTAAGTTTAAGGATAGAGTCTGCTCTTGAGATTTCCCAGGGATGCCGGTGAACACTTGCATTTTCAATTTCTGTTAAATCCATGGTATTCCTCAATCGGGTATTCGCTTTTTGTATGTCTTCTTATGAATAAAAACATGGGCAGCAAAAGGCTAAGCAGGCCGATAGCAAGGAAGACCCGGGCTATGGGCAGCCACTTTGGCTTGTAGGTAAAGATAATATGGTATTCTCTCTCTTCCGGCAGTATCAGCGACCTGAAAGTTATGTTTGCAGGTTTAATTGCCAGCGATATCTTTTTGACAGTATCAAAAGCATTCCAGCCGTCATATACATTGTCATTGAGCACCAGGATTGCAGGCCCCTGAACTTTGCCTAATTCAAGATTATCCCCGCCATCTTCCACAATGGGTACGCGCGAAACCACGGCATTATAATTTCGGCAGAATATCTGCTCTTCTTCTGAGAGACCCTCCAGATAGACGTGTCCAAGCTGAAAGGTAGTTGTGCTTTTAAATTCATCAACAACATTCTTAAGACTTGGATAATATTGACATCGCGAGGCGATATAGGCTCGCGGCAAAGCCGTTCTGTCAAGGTAAATGTAATACTGATCCAACACCCCGAGAAATTCCTTGTTGTCGTCATCCAGGCTGAAGATAACCTTATTGGGTGATACTTCTTCTTTTTTACTGAACTGAAGACGACTATCGGTAATCTTTTCGTAATATTGACGCTTAAGATGATCTGCAAAACGTATATGTACGGCATAACTTCCTTCTGCCGGTAAAGAGGCCGATACATAGCTGTCCCATCCGGCCATGATGAATTTTTCATCCTGGAGGTGTCGTGCTACATCATGACGTACAGCCTTCCTGACCGGGATGACGATTTCTTCGTCCTGTCCCTTGAGGATGATATAGACAGCAGTCGAATCCAGACTCTCTTGCTCTGTACCTATGGCCCAGCCTCTAAAATAGAGGTAGCCATGAAAACCGCCGCTAATGTGCGTCATTGTGTTTTGAGCAAGATCCTGATCATTGAATTTCATCTCATCAAGATGAATAGTGCCGCCTTCCTTTTTTTCCCAGGAGGACCAGTCGGGAAATCCCCCTTCTCCCCCGCCATAGTATCTATCAAGAGACCTTAAATTAGTGGAGGTCAGTCCCCATGCAAAACGGTTTTTGGGAGCATCGATCGACAAATGCCCGGCCCGAACGGTCTTGAAGAAATTAGTCCGGAAAGTTTGTGTACGTTTGGGTAGTAAGGGCGTTGCTCCCGTATCAATAGTGGCCAGACCATGAGAAACATAGGTGCCATTGCGATCGATGATTCTTGACTCCACTATAGGGATATCGCGTTTCTTCAGTTCATCGAGAATATGATCGATTTCCTGGTTATCTCTGTCTTTCAACGCATGAAAATCGGAGGGTAAAACAAGGGCATTCTCAAAAATGACCAGCCCCAGCAACAGAAATGGAAGAAGAATGCTGATGAATCTGCTTTTGCGCAAATACAGGCATAAAAAAATCCCTCCGAGCGCTGCCGCGAAAACTACCAGCACCCTAAACAGAATACGCTGTCTCTCAATGACTACGAGTTCCCACAAATTTTGTTCGGTTGCCAGAGGAGCAGCAAACCAGACAAGAGGAATAACAGCCAGAAAAGCAACGGAAAGCAAATGTTTCCAGGTAGTGGAAATAGCCGATCCCCTCTTTCCAGAAATCCCGACAACCTCCTGAAATCCCCTGGCGGAAAAAAATGAAAAAAACCAGAGAAAGATAGAGAAAAAATAGACATAAAAGTATGATTCCCTCAAAATAGGAGGGCTGGCCACCAACTCGTTGAACCAGCCCGGTCCTATGGCAAACATCTTCAGGATTATAAAGAGGCCGCATAACAGGGCTCCAACCTCTCCAGCCCCGATTCTTCTGACATTCTTTATAGTTGAGGCAATTCCGGCTAGGAAAAAAGCGACAGGGATCAGCCCGAGATAGGTTCGGCTGTCACCGTAAAGACGTGGCCCGGATTCAAGAAATCGTGTTAGATTTTCAGCAAAAAACGGAATGATATCGGCTGCGGCATATTGTCTCAGGCCGACAAATCTGTGCGATTCTGAGGCCGCCAGGAGTTCTATGATGGAAAATATCTGGAATGAAGAAAGTGCAAATCCGGCAATATGAGCGAGCAGCAGATCCTGAAAAAAAGGCTTAAGCTTCACCTCTTTTCTCCATACCCTGCTCACCAGCAAAGGAGTGAAGACCAGGATCACCAGAATGGCGCACATCACTGAAGCTTCAGGGAACCCGCAGGTTACCATCATAAATACAGCCAGCACCAGACCGAGAAAAACCCTAACTCTTTTCAGGGTATACCATGAAGGCATCTCCAGGGTCCTGCAGAGAAAATAGAGGTACCATACACCCGCCAACAAGCCATTTTGCCAGGGATTGTTCATCCACCTCATCACGTATAATGCATAAACAAAGGTGACAATAAAATATATAGACGGAAGTTTCTGAAAACCAAAAAAACGTCGGGCAAGAAGATAGGTGCCCAGCCCCAGCAACACCAATCTGGCGGCGACAAAGACATTCCAGAAGATATTTTCATCCAGCCAGCTGAACAGTACAGTCAGAGGGAACAAGGGGGCGGCCTGAATATCGTTGGCCAGAATGGGCATTCCCATGGTACGCAACGAAGACCACAGAATGTTGGCATTGTTGTACAGCTCATATTGAAAAACCCTGAACGAGGGCATGAAATTGGCCCAGCTTACTGACGGATCGCTGATTTCCCAGCTATTAGCATGCATAGGACTGGTCTCAAAAAAAACAAAGCCCGGGTAGAAAAGACATAGCAGGAAAAAAGATCCCATAAACCCAATGATGATGTCCCTTCGCCCATGCCTATACGTGCTTTGGCCATTTGAAAAAGTGTTCATAAGAAACTTTAACTTAGAATGTTAGACCGTGTTCGGAGTATTTTATTAAGACAGGAATGCATTTTAATATGCTTTCTTACCCTATCCTGAAATAATTTTCGATATTTTCGGGAGGAAATACTGCTCAGCAGGATTGAAAGCCCTGCTACGGGGTAGCAATAGAAGTATTTGTGACTGGTTTTGAACGCTGACAATGGTTGCAGCAAATCAAATTGGCCTATGCTTCAGACGCAGAAGATATTGCAGGCGAATGAACTTGAGGAAAGACAATGGGTTTCCATAGGGGGAAAAATCTCTGGATCGGTATTGTAATATTTTCTTTACCTCCCTTCCTATTTCGGGCTCATGCAGAACTTCATCGATGAATACTCCAAAACTGCCGGCCCTCCTCTCTTCGCTTTTTAGCGGTAAGGGATCGCTTCCCGATATCAACGAAGTTGCTGAACCTGCACTGTATCTCTTTAGAATGGACGAGCAGATGCATCCCGGTCTCCCACCGTTATCTCCCAAAAAAACCGGATGATGCTGATTGCTGTCCAGGAAACTACGTAAAACCCGCCCTCTTTTGCCCATCCATTTTCCAAATGACCAGGGTATCACGGTAAGAGCCTGTTTGCTGATACTTTCTTCTACCTGGCCGGCAAGAGGCAGTCCTTCTTCAAGCTCCTTCTCCGTCGCCAGAGACAAAACCTCAAGTCCTTCCTTGCTGATGAGCTGTCTTCCCTGGATGAGATACAGTTTCCGATCGTCCGTCGTTGATAGTACCAGGCAAAATGGATCTGTCGTTTGCCTCACATTCCATTTCCCCAGCTCGCCCTGCTCATTCTGCTTCCCGATATTGCTTAATAGGTCATTAAAATGATGTTGCTCAGTTTTTTCCGCAAGAAGCAGCACTCCCTGAAAAAATTTCTCTTTATTCAGTTTTTTCGCCTGCTTGAGAAAATTTGAATAGGCGCAGTCAAACAGCCGTTCCAAGGAATAGCACTTGTAAATATGGACATGAGCATCTATGATCAGCATTGTTTCGGCATAAAATCAATCATCAAATCCTGATAGTAAAATTGGTGTTTTCGAGAGAGAGGTGGGGACTGTAATAGGGATCGCCTTTGTCAAAATAGATCTTCCATTTCTCCCGGAACGCCGAACTTTCCCGCTGCAAACGTTCCTGCTTTTCCGGTGTATCTTCATATCCTCTCGACTGAGACTCGTAGTGGTACATCTCGCAATACGGAGTAAAAACATTGCGGTAGCCCTTTTGTATCAACTTCAGGCAAAAGTCGATATCATTGTAGGCAACACCAAAATTCTCCGCATCCAATCCTCCCACGGATTCATACACACTTTTTTTAACCATGAGACATGCCCCGGTAACTGCACTGACATTGTGGATGACATGTGATCTGGCATAATAACCGACATCGTCTTTATGAAAAAGGTAATGAGGTGGACCGGCGACCCCTGCCATACCAATAACAATCCCGGCATGTTGGATTCGATCATCTGAATAGTACAGTCTTCCTCCAACTGCACCAATCTCGGGAAGTTGGGCAAACTCAAGCATTGCATCAAGCCATTCCGGAGAGATAACCTCGATGTCATTGTTGAGAAGTGTTATGTATTCACCGTTTGCCTGCTTTACCGCATGGTTATTGATATCTGAAAAATTAAATGGCACATTATATTCAATAAACCTGACTCTGTCGTTTTTACTGAATGTTTCTATCAGAATATAGGTTTCTTTTTCGCTGCTGTTGTTGTTGACAGCCAAAATTTCAAAATTATTGTAAGAAGTCTTTTCCAGAATAGAGTTGATGGCTGTTTTAAGTAAATCTGCCTTATCTTTAAAGGGAATGATGATAGTAACCAGTGGAGAATCTGTAAGAGCATATTTTGCCCGATAACTTCCCTGATATTTGGCCAGCAACGCCTCTCCTTTAATACCTTGTCTGCGGATAGAGTCCTCTACCGCTTTTCTTCCGGCTTCCCATGCATATGATTTGGAATCATAAATTGCTGCGGTGGACCCCGGAATTTTCCTCCAGTGATATAAGACCTTGGGAATATGGTGGACCTTGCTTGTCTTCTCCAATGCTCGAAGTATGAGATCATGGTCTTGAGAACCATCATATCCCTCACGGAAACCATCAAGATCATCAAGGATGCTCTTTTTAATTACGGTAAAATGGCAGATATAATTTTGCGATCGAATAAGCTCAGGGGAATAATCAGGTTTGAAGAAGGGATCACATCTTCTGCCCTGCATATCGAGCTTATCTTCATCACTGTATATCAAACCGACTCCAGGATCCTGGTTTATCACTCGGGCATTTTCATAAAGAGCATCAATGGTTAATTCATCGTCATGATCCAACAGCCCAACATAATCTCCTGTGGCCATCGACATCGCAGCATTTGAAGCAATGCCGATTCCTTCGTTTTTCTCCTTGAAAAGAATCTTTATCCTGGAATCCAGATCGGCATATTGCTGCAAGACTTTCCGAACATGTGGACTTGGAGAAAGGTCATCACATAGACACAGTTCCCAATTTTCGTACAATTGACTGCGCACGGAATCAATTGTTCTTTCAAGCCACTCCTGATCAACATCATAAACCGGCACCACTATGCTGAAGACAGGGTGTGTTTGCATTTCTTTGATATTATTCTTTATTTCTTCAATATCATAATTGGTGAGGCGTGTATGCTCCACCCAGAGATTATAATCCGTCCGGTTAAGCCCTACTGTCGCTGAATCAGGTTGTGATGACAACTGCTCTTTCATCTTCCGCCAAAACTGGCGGAATCCTTCCTGCCGCAACGTTTTTATACCTTTCTGAGCCAAAGTTCGTATATCAAGCAACCGGTAATAAATTTTAATTCTTAAGTATTCTGCCAGCTTCCAGACACGAGTCTGACGCATAGCCTCTATCTCTTTTTCTATAGTGTCGATATAAATATCTTTTGAACGTACCTGATCACTTGTTTCTTTAAGTTTGGCCGCCTGCTCCGATATCCTCAACACCTGCTTCTTACTTTGTTCTTCAACGGTAGCTAGCCTTTTCAGTTCCGCTTGCTGTTCAACTACAACTTTCCCTAAGCTATCCATAACTACCAGGTAATCGGCAGACTTTGGCCAGTCGATGATAACTGAAAATTGAATTCCGGTCTGGTTCAACCAATGTTGAACCGTCTCGGGAATATCGATGATCAAGTGAGGATCATTGCCGGTGGATATGAAGACGTCACCTAGTCCGCTCCTGCAATATTCTATATTTATCAGCCGGGAAGCCTGTGCTATCGAACGATTTCCTGATACTTTCCACCTATCATTTTCGTCTTTCATCTCGCCAATAGGAGATATTTGAATACTCTCCAATCGGAAAAAACCTGCCCGATCAGCCGGATCGAACCTGAGTGTATTTATGACATTAACAGAAGGAGGGATTTTAAAGGTAAGGGTCTGCGCCTCTATTCCAATACTCCCAGGATCAAAAACACTTCTATCCTCAGACCAGGTATTATCCGGTCCCGCCCAGTAAAGCTGGGCAAGGAATGAGCTAGAGGTATTCACCGCATTGCTTTGCCTCAGCGGCTGGACAAGCATATTCTGAATAGGATTATCCCTTATTTGCTCAGCGATACAACTTTGCAGCAATTCCTCATTGGCAATAAATCCCTCCAGGTGTTCCTCTAAGCAAAGTGATACAGTTTTAAAACAGTGAGCGATAAAGTCTTTTATTGTGGCTAGCTGGTATTCAGCAAGCATTGGACTTAATAACGACTCATTACCAGTTGGGAACCAGAACAATGCTCTAAACAGCAAATACTCAGGAGAAAGAGAGACATTAACACCCCACTCTTTATCTATTGCGGTCCATTTCCGATTTTGATTGATGACGATATTAAATGGCAAGATATCGAAACTGTTTTTGGTATATTCGTTATCCAGCCAATGGCGGCAGACAAATTGATAATAATCACTCACACAATTTTCAAATTCGGTGAAGTTTCTTTCAGCCAGTACATGTAACCACCTGGATACCAGCAAAGGGCCATTGCTATATTTATCGGGAGATAAATCATGGTCAACCACATCGCTCTTTTGTAAAAGATTTGGATAAAGATAATTTTTCTCCACATATTCAGAGGCACACCGCTTACTGGTGACAGTTCTATATTCCGCCCTCCTTCCTTTGCCGGAAAAATGCATGAAATCGTAGGGACAAACAGCAGAGAGTTTTTCCGGGCTTTTGGAGATGATAATAAAAAATGAGTTGGCATACTGCTCAAAAGCATCGCTTTTCTGTAGAGCTTCCCATAAAAGAAACTCATTCATGGGATTTGCAACAGGATTGCCATTGTCAGTTGAAGGCATTCGATAGAGATGAGCATTTGCATGAGGATTTTTTGCAACAAAATCATCGCTAAGAATAGACCTGGCCATTTTATAATCAGGAAAGGGATATATAAACTTAAAATGATACTCTGAACCAAGTTTTTGAAGTATAGTCAGCCACTCATTCCGGTCATAGGTTCTTATTCCTTTCTCCACCGGATAGCCGTATAAGCCCACATAGGGATACCCAAGATGATCTTCCCGAGCACCAAGCCAATACTTCAACCCCATTCTGTTTTCTATGGAAATGCAGGCAACCCCGTCCTCTTTTATGGTCGCTAATGATTTTTGTAATATATCATGAACTGCCCCTAGTTTACTCCTGACTCCAGATTGGAATTTTTCTGAATACTCCAGAACTCCATTCAAAAAAACAGCATCATAATGATGGTCAGGCAGGTTCAGTTCATTAAAGTTTGACTGAATAACCTGCACATTTATAAGTTCATCGCAACGCAGTCTGCACAATTCCGCCCGCGTTTTGCTGCCTTCAACAGCATCCAAAAGCATACCGGTTTCTCCGAGATAACGGGTAATAGCACCGCATCCGCTGCCAAGCTCGATACCATTTTGAATATCCTTAAGGTCCAGAAATCGATAGATATTCGACCTCTCGGAGCTGAGATGATACTCAGATATCCAATCATAACAAGCACTTTCAAGTTCAAGCGAGAGTGAAGTTCGATCTTTAGCTTTGTCTAAAATACTTTTTAAAATTGCTTCTGATTCGTATCCATCGGTATACTCATAAATGACATCCTTATGTGCTCCCCAGAAACCATTGGATATGTATCTGATATTATTATTTTCTACCAGTGCAGATTGCCTTTTGTTGCTCATAGAAGTCTTCACTTTTACTCGAATTATGTAAATGGTTCTGGATTTTCCCAAGTTTCTCTCAGAATTAATTAATTACTACGTAGTGGATATGTTTTTTAAAACAAAACCGGCATAAAAGCTTCGTAGTCTACCAAAAATATTTTAACTTTTAAACTGAGTTTATTCTGCAGTCATCTTAAAAGCGAAAAAAGCTTGGTGGTTTGATATTTCGTGTCTTACCGGGAATGAGTGAATTTCGAGTCCACGCTATCTGTTCTAAACGAGGTGCTCTATAAATTTAAACGCAGGATATGGTTGATATCGAGGATTAGATTTCAGAGAAATTTTTTATTGGGGTAACAGATAAGAATCTACAATTTGCACCACCAGCATGTTTTTATCAATAAAAGGTTTTTAACCTAAAAAGTACTAGATAATCGCCTTCATAGACAAGTTGAGCAATATTTGAAAGGTTATCGATTATATCTTTGCTATGCACAGCAATACAATCTCTTCTTAACTGAGAGTTTTCCTTATCTTTATTAATCAGTATGTATTTCAGTACAGGCCAATTATTTCTCTTTGAAGCAAAAGCATCTTTTTGTAAATACTCAGATAACCTCTTAATATGATAGGGGTCTTTTAAATAGCACAGGTGTCCTCGTTGTAAAAACCCCTCTAAACCTGCAATTGAATCTAATCCATGATGACGGTGGATATTTCTAACATACACAGGTAATGTGGCAGCAGCATAGTAACTTGTCGCCAGATCTGATAAAAGAGCAAAACCGGGTTCTATAAGCTCGCGTATCTTTTCTATATCATTATCGTACCTGAACGGACTGTCGATAGTTACATACTTTGGAGAATAGTAAATACTCCAGTGCCTCACCGCTGACCAGTGCAAACGTTTCTCTTCAATTCTCTCCCTGTTGAAATGAAATCTGGAATCTCGAGTTATCACCAAGAGGCATCCGATCAGTAAAACGGTGCTTAAAAATCTTCGAAACATTAACATATCACGGTTTTTTTACCTGCCGCTAAATCCCAAAAATAAAAAATGGAGCAGGCGAGAATGATCGGATGAAAAATCAGCAAAGAAACCCTCCAGGCCGAATGGTAATTAAGCGCATCCGTCAACCATTGATATAAATAAGGAGAGAGTAAAATCAGAAAAGGAATTACAGCGTTTCCCGAAAGAAAAAGAGTCAAACGATTAGGTCTAATTATAACTAATGCAAATGATAAAATTATGGCTAATACGGAGGAGTAAAGCAAACCACTTCGTAGCTGCATATGCCAGCTTGGTAGTTTTAATACTCCATCCAACCAGCCTGTTGTCAAGACTGCTGCATCGTTTGACCGGGGAATAGGATATCCAAGATGCGGTTGAAAAAGAGAAAATAGCTGCTTCAGATCTACAGTGAGCAGAACAAGTAAAAAAAGAAGCAACAGAAGAGACTTGATCACGATTCCAGAACTATCTGAAAGGCGCCTCAGATTTAATAATTCAATACATAAAAATGCGCTGGAGATTAACAGCATCAAGGCGACCAGAAGAAATATCTCAGGGTTTGCATTTTGCAAATGCAAAATCGGCATAAGCTTCAGGATGGATATCACTACTATTAGCAGAAATACAAAAGACATATAAAGTCGCAATAACGGCCATGCTGGTTCTTCAAGCCTCATTGTATTATTTTTGAAAATACTGAAGCAAAAAATCATCACGGCATAAAAAAACAAACCGCAAGCGTACCAGACAATTTCCGCTCGGTGAGCAAAAAATATAAATATAATCAAAAACAAAAGAATGCTTAGATAAACACTGTGTTGTTTAATGTTGGAGCCAATTGCGAACGCGGAATTTAATCCATTTCCCCAACAAGACACCGAGGACTGCAGTTTGTCAAAAAATAGAAAAGTTACATAAAAAAGTGCAAACCAGGCTGTATAGGATACATGAGACGGCCACGCCGAGACCCGGAGATACGAATCTCCCATACCAGGCAGCAAGACAAACAGAACTATACTTAAGAAAGCTATTCTTTCCGATTTGCTCAACCCGAAAGCAAACAAATAAAATGCCATAACTTTAAAGCTGCCGATCCATGGAGTTACCGAATTCCAGAGCAATGGCAGTGAATGTTCCGAAAACCTGTTGAGTAATGCCAGATTACCATGCCACAATGTGGGATAACTATATTCTGCGACGCCATTCAGATGATTACTAATACTGAGCGAACGAAATTCACCTATTTTATTAGCCAGCGACAAGTGATACCAGGAATCAGCTATCTGCTCAATCAATCCTCCATTGTAGCAGAGAATAAAAAAAACAAAGGCATAAACTCCAAACCTGAGATTTGCCCATAGTGAAAGAGACAAATTGAACGGCCTCTTTTGCCATATGCCTAGCATCGTCCCTAAAAAAAGAAAAATTGAGCATATTGGAAAAAAGATGCTGAAAAAGCTGATGCTTATGTTTAGGTGGAAAAAGAGCCATAAAAGAAGACCATTTAAAACAACTGAGATAAAAAAACCTGCTAGTATCTTTGCCTCAAATTTCTCGGTTATCTTTCGGTACTCATCTATATAACAGCTTAAAATTTGGCTTAACAAAAATCCGTTGAAGAAGAGAAGATAAAATATCCATAGGTGGGATTCTATAACTGTTGTAAGAAGCATAAATACCATAGAGGAATAAACCGGTAATCTCTATTTTTCTCCTTTGTTTTCCATATACCAGGAAACAGTCTTTTTCAAACCCTGATCCATAGAAAAGGGAGGAGACCATTGCAAAACTTCTCTGGCTTTACTCGCATCTATTTGCAGAGAAGTACATAGCTTGCCCATTCGTTCATTCATCCCAAAGATTCTGGAAAAATAATACAGTACAGAAGAAGGCATTGCTGGTTGCCAAACCTTCTTTGACATATACTCTGCAAGTTTTTCGATAAGACTAGATGTCGAGATTTCTTCCTTGTCACAAATACAAAATATTTCACCTTGTGCTCTCGGATGATCGATTACATGATCTATACAATCTATGAGATTATAGACACTTAAATAGCTTCTACGGTTGTTAATAGCTGCAAATGGAAGGGGCAAACCTTTTGCCACAATATTAAGTAAGGTGAGAAAATTCCCCTTGACACCGGGACCGTATACCAGAGGTGGACGTAGTATAACCACCTCCAGGCCGGTCTCCCGGGCTACTTCTTTTAAAAGAGCTTCTGCTTCAAGCTTAGACCGGCAATAAGCATTATACGGGTTTGGAGTATCGGACTCGGAAAATGGTAGTCCTTCAGTTTTTGAACCGTTGACACCGATTGAACTCACGAAGATGAATCTTCTTACCCCTTGCTTTGCCGCCGCATAAGCCAAGTTTTGAGTGCCATAGGTGTTGACAGCTCGGAATGCCTGAAGAGGATCGGAAGAGTCTTCTCGAAGAATATGAACTCTGGCGGCCAGATGGATAATTGTGTCTATATTTTTGAAACTCTCATCCCAGTCAGTCACTGATGTCAAATCTTGAATGATCGTTTGATAAGGTTGTTGTGATAATACTTTCTTTTGTACTCCCTTAAATATATTATATTTTTGTTTTAAGATATGGCACAGAGATTGTCCTATAAAACCATTTGAGCCGGTGACAAATATATTTTTTCTATTAATCATTAGTCAAATTTATCATGTAAAAATTGTCCGACTCTGGCACAACTTTTCTGTATCAGAAAATATGGGATGGAAATTTTCAGATCATATTTTTTATATGACTGTAAAATTTCAATATTTTGTTTAATTATATTTTTTATAGAATTATTTGTTGCCCCTCCCATTCGCATTTTAACTGATACAAAAGGAAGATACTTCGTATTGATTCTGTTCACCTGAAGAAAACGCAGCAATAGATCGAAATCTGCAGCCAGTTTAAATCTAGTATCAAAGTTTCCTAAGTGGTTGTAAACACTTTTTCTGGCAAAAAAAGTCAAATGAGGCGGACACCAGCCTGTTTTATAAAGTTTTTCATCAAAATCGCATGATTTCCAGTATCTCACGGTTGTAGAAGCGTCATTTTTTTTAACATACATAAGATCTGAATAGCATGCTTCTATGTTATTATCTGTCATTTCCTGAGCTATTATAGATAATACATCCTCGCTTGCATAAATATCGTCCGCATTTAAAAATCCAACTATATCACCAGTCGCCAGGAAAAGTCCTTTGTTCATAGCATCATAGATCCCTTTGTCCGGCTCAGAAACCCAGTGAGTTATATTTTTTGTATGCCTGCGAAGAATATCAGCAGTACCGTCGTCAGAGGCACCATCAATAACTATGTATTCAATATTTTTGTAATTTTGACTCTCAACTGAAACAATAGTGTCTTCAATTGTATTGGCAGCGTTATAGCATACTGTTATTATTGTAATTTTCATTTATACCAACAAAAAACGATCGAAGCTTTTAAAAATTTTTATTAAATATTTGAGAATAAAAACTATGCGTCTGTTCAACACACCTGCTCCAGTTAAATTTTTTTGCTCTATTTATACCTTTTGATATTATTGCTTCGCGAAATTTTCCGTTTCGCAGCTCTATTAATTTGTCAATAGCCAGTTCGGCAGTGGGCTCTTCAATTAACAATGCTGCAGCACCGCAGACTTCAGGAATTGACGAAATGTTGACTGAAATAACTGGGCACCCTGCACTCATTGCTTCTAAAAGCGGTAGGCCGAAACCTTCATAACTTGAAGGGTAGAGTAGACAAAATGCATTATTATATAATATGTTTAAGTCATATTCATTAATACCTTGAACATGAAAATATCTTTTTTTGAGTTTACGTTCAAGTTCAATAATTTCATGATTACTCAGCTCACCTCCTCCAACTATAAGTAAATTAAGATCCGGTATCGCCTCAACTGCATCTACAGCAACATCAAAATTTTTATATGAAGCTCTAGAGCCAATATATAAGGCATAATTCCGGTAGAGAATCTCATTAATATCACCGTTAATCAATTCACCTTTCGTAATGCAAAAAGAGTCTGAAACGCCAAGAGGTATAACCTTTATTTTTTTGTGAGCTACCTCTGGATATAGTGTGACCAAATCGCTTTTTGTACTTTCTGAGATACAAATTATTCCTTCCGCTTTTCTGAGAGACGACCTTCTCTGCCATAGATGTGGCTTGCGCAAAAACGAATTCAAATATTTCTCATATGTTAAATCATATACAGTAATAATGTTGGCAACCTTGGCATTGTAGCAGTACCTAAAGTAACTTGAATGAAAGATTGCCGGAGTATTGATTTTACCTCGGTAGGGTAGGAATCTTACCACTTCTATAGGAAATTTCTCGTACAAAGAAGATGCATTAAGTCTGGTCAATTGAGAATGATACAGGTTATCAATTTCACCCTTGTAGGTAACGTGCGTTACATTCTTATAGTTCTCTGACGTTCCTTTTAGCAATTCATACCAGTAGAGCGAAATACCGCCTGCTCTTTGTAAACTGAATATAACATTATCGAATATGATCGAGATATCATTCATCATTTAAGATGCTTGTGACCGACTTTTTCAAGACAAGAAGTGATTGATACAGCAATTTTTTTTACATATAACTGGATATATTGCAAATATATATAAAACTTATTGTAGAGATACCTCTTATGTGAATAATTTTTCATAGCTTTTTGAAACGCATCGATATGCTTTTCAGCCATTTTTTCCACCGAAAATTTTTTGGCTCGTATTACCCCAAGTGCTATCAGTCTCTTTCTTAACTTTTCATCTTCGATCATAATCTTAATTTTTCTTCCCAATTCCTCCGGCGATGATGGATCGAAGTACCATACACTATCTTCTCCAACCTCAGGTAAAGAAGATGTTCGGGCTGTAAGGACCGGACAACCACAAGCCATTGCTTCAACTAAAGGTATTCCAAAGCCCTCGAAAAGCGAAGGAAAAACAAGAAATTTTGCTTTGCTATAAAGGTAAACCAGCTCCTCCACCGAAACATAACCAATCAAATATATAGCTTCATTGAGACCATATTCTTCAATCTTTTGTTTTAGTGGATACCCATTTTTCTTTTCGTATCCAGTCAATACGACATTTACCGACAGTTTCTCATTGTTTTTTAACCAAACCAATGCCTGAAACAGAGCATCATGATTTTTATGCCACCAAAAATTAGCCGGGTAGAGTATAAACGAGTCTGGAATCCGATTATCCGTTTGCAGCTCCAGTAGAGCCGTTTGTGGATTACAAAAGCGTTTATCGGCAAAGAGATGTGAAACTGTAATTTTCTCAGCCGGGACTTCGTGATGCTTCATTATTGTTTCTTTGGAAAACTGTGAAATGGTGATAACCTGATCTGCCATCAACGTTGAACCTTTGTAGTGAAATGATCTGTCCAGCAAATTTTTTGCAGAAAAGAAATGAGGCAGAAATACCTCCTGAATATCAACAAGAGTTACCACTGTGGGAAGAGGAAGCGGCCTTGGATACAATGAACCGAACGGACAAAAGAAAACATCAATAAGATGAAGGTGTTTCTTTATTTCACCTTGTCTTCTTAAAAAAACACTATTATCGCTATTAAGAGGTAAGATTTTTGCCAATTCTTCTACATTTTCTTTGAAATAAAAAAACACAAATGAATGGTCTTTCTGCTTTCTCAAGCAACGAATAAGGCCTGTGAAGTATTGTTTTAATCCTCCTATTTCCGGCTGCAGGAGGAAGCAATTTATTCCTATTCGCATTATTTGAGAAGCAAGTACAAAAGGAGACTAATAAAAACGGGGAATATGAAGATTAATAACTCTTTTAGATGACACAGTATTAGGTACATGAAAGATCTATATACATTTCCGGCATCGTTATGGATAAGCATCTTTAGATAGCTTGGATTTGAGTCTGGATACAATTTTTTGATGGTAACGATATCTTGCTTAGCAATATGAGCCTTCATATATTTTTGTCTGTGAAACTCAAGTGAAAGATTAAATACGATATACATAAGAATTATTCCAG
This sequence comes from Desulfobulbaceae bacterium, assembly GCA_016278675.1. Classification (GTDB taxonomy): domain Bacteria; phylum Desulfobacterota; class Desulfobulbia; order Desulfobulbales; family Desulfocapsaceae; genus Desulfopila_A. Next base: position 208,318 of record JADQBJ010000014.1, read on the forward strand.
GAATATGAATAACGACAGCAGATATTTCCTTTATATTACAGCGAATCGTATTCCAAAGGCAGTAAATACTGCCCAGAACAGCACGTCGAAAACTAAACACCCTCAATCGCTTATCCCCGGCAAATTGATATTTTGCCAATCTACCGTTTTGCCAAAAATATTCAACAGCCGATCCAAAAGTAACTCTTTTATGATCGTGATACCCAACAAGTAAAGCTTCATAGTAAAGTACATACCCTGCCAATCGTATACGAGTGGTCAAATCTACATCCTCACCAACTTCCAGATCAGGATCAAAACCTCCTACTTCATGATATACCTGAGCTGGAACAGCTAAAACTGCGCTGTAAAGCCAATTGCGAGTGGCTGAAATTTTACTCTGCTGCGCCCAGAAATTCGTGAAATCCGTAACCTTTGAATAATATGAACTCATTTTGCCTGGTAAACGGGGCCCCACAGCTCCGAGAAAAGATTTTCCGCTCAACATGGGCCATAATTTTTCAAAAAATTGCTTTTCAATTTCGATATCATCGTCAATGAACAGGTAATATAAGCCATGAGATCTGTTAACAGCAGCTATTCTTGTTTTGGACGGGCTGCAACGACAGGGAAGGTCTAAAAAATGTATGCGTTCATCGTTTAATTTCTGTTTGAGAAGAGTCAGATCAGCACCAACAAGAATGATTTCAGTTGAGCTGGGTAAATATGATTGTTCCAAGATAGAAAGAATAGTACCGTAGGCTGACTGAGGCCTTCCAACTGGCACAATAATGCTGATATCCATTAAATTATTTTTGCAAATACTTTTTTTTTCTCAGGTTAGAAAGAAGCTTTATCATATAATATGAGAGAGTATCCAAAAACTTCCATCCCAATCTCTTAAATAGCTTTGCTGCTGAGGCCTGAAAAGCTTTTACTACATTTTTGTTATTTGAGAAAATTCAGAAAGCTTAATATTTCTAAAAAACAATCTTTGCAGCCACTCATCAGTGTTGAAGACTTTCTTCAATAAAGGAGCAGAAAATAAATTTTTAAAGACGGCCACCTTTTTATCATTTTTGTATTTCATGAAAATATCAGCGATTTTCGGTGATGCAAAATTGCTATAAACATCAGCGATCTCTTTAATTCTATCAAGTCCTCCACTACTGGTTTTATGGGAAGAGTGCATCCTGTAGACTGAGAGAAATCGCTCTACAGCTAAGAAATCAATTCCGATTCGTTCTGCGCGCAGAAACCACTCCCAATCAAAAGCATAGATCATGTTTTCATCAAGATAACCAATATCTTCAAAGACAGATTTGCTCCAAAAACTAGATGGCTGAATAATATAATCAAAAAGGTTCAAAGAAAATGCCAGATGATTGGAGACAACATTACTGCCAAAAGCTGTGCCGTCCTCCTCGACCAAATGAAGGCAATTTCCAAATACTATCTGTTTTCTGCAGTCATTTCCTGAACAGAATAACGCGGCTATATATTCCAGAGTACCAGGCAAGTAAAAATCATCAGAATTGAGCCAGCCTAATATTTGGCCGGTTGCAATGGAAAACCCTCGGTTTATAGCATTCGATTGTCCAGTATCTTTACCACTTTCCCAGTATGAGATGCTATCGTCATACTTTTGTAATACATCGAGCGAATTATCATCGGATCCCCCATCTATAATGATATATTCGAGGTTTGGATAATTTTGTCCGAGAACAGATTGAATGGTTTGTTCTAAATACTTTCCCTGATTGAAACTCGGAGTGACTATTGAAATTAAGGGGGACGCTGAATTATCTATCATTATTTGCACCAGCCAAAATTCAAATTTCCAGGTTTCTCAAATACGATACATCAACCAATTTCAGTCCGGTTTCGTACAGACGTTTTACAATTCGCTCCATTTCCTCCATTCCTTCGTTGTCAAGAGAATAATTGCTATAAACTTTAAGATTAGCATCTTCAAAAAGATCCTGATCAATATTGACAAATTTTGAAATTTCATCTGCTATGCCTCTAGTATAACTTAGATTTTTTCCTATGATATTCATATCTATTATAATATCTGCATATTTAGACCCGTGAACCAGTGAGGCGAACCAAATATGCAAAAAAATCTCATAATGAAGCAACAATGGAATATCATCAGTTTTTCTGGCTATTTTTTCAAGATCACCAAAAATATTACCTGACAGCTGAATGATCTTTTCAAGTTTTTTGTAAACACTAAAAAATTCACCATACATTGGATTTTTCAGTAATATATAAACATTAATAGCTAAAAAAATGTTGCCGGAAACTTTTCCGGCTTGACAATAGGATTCAAATTGATCTTGGGGAGAACGCAACAGGTAGATATGAAGAGATTTTTTAAAATATGACTTTAACCATTTGATCCTCAAAGAAGAACGATTGAATTGAAGTACAGGATAAGTTGATATGGGTGCGGATATTAAAAGATTTCGAATGTACTTATATGTCAAGGCATGATGTTTCACTTTCGCAAAATCATCATATGCAATTACAGGATTATAAGAGAATAAGGTATCCCCTTTTAGAGCAGCTGTATATTCAAAAAAGTGCGGCTTGCTTAAATGCGGATGATTCATTCGGTTGGTCGCCACCTGATCATAACGGAAGACAGCTATATTGTCTCTTTTCAAATGCGCCAGTTGATGATGAAAAGGTTCATAATAGCACCAGAATTTATCGTTCTCTCTAAATTTTTTGAATAAATACGTACTGCCGGATCTGAACATACTATGGAGAAAAACTCCCTTTCGTTCAGTGTTTGTAGAATTTAAAAAATATATAAGTCTAGCTTTCCTGCGGGAGAGCTTTTCATAAATTTCTGACGGAAGGTAATTATAGATATTCATATTTAAGTTAGGATTCTTCAGCTTACCCATGAAAAGACGTTGTTTTTGCTGTGGTAACGAACTAGATTCCAGTCCGAAATTGTTGCTCTTGTCTGAATGGCACCTTCGGTATCCTTCTCCAGGATTCTTTAAGAGTCGGCATACTATATGATTTTTTAAATTTAATGTACATTATTAAACCAGCAAATGTCTTATTGCTCTGTTTTCCCTTATCGATTATAAATTTAAAAGTTCTAACATCAGATAATCCAATTACTAAAAAAATTGAATTAGCCTTTGAGCATTTCCCTATTAATGAATCATCCTCTGGCTTTGTGGTAAAACAATAAAAATGCTGATTAACTGAAATTAAGCTGGTTTATGCGTCCGGGTTTGCGAATCTTACTACCGGCCTATTTTAATTGACATTCCGGTCTCTGACCTTTGTTTACGACTGGACTGACGAAACTAACACATTCCCAAATATTCTTATAGCGTTATCGAAAAAAATAAATGACATTGGTTGAACCTTGATTGATAATCAGTAAAATTTAACAAAAATATTATGAGTAAAAGCGCCTTGATAATAGGAGTTTCCGGCCAAGATGGTTCATATTTGGCTCGTTTTTTGCTAGCCAAAGGATACCAGGTGTTTGGTACTTCCCGAGACCCTATGATAACCTCTTTTAGCAATCTTGATCATTTCGGTATTCGAGACAAAGTCAAAGTATTCTCTGCATCGCTTAAGGATTTTCGTAGTGTTCTCAATGCTCTCAAGCTTAGTCAACCTGATGAAGTATATAATTTATCTGGGCAGAGTTCCGTAAGTCTTTCATTTGAACAGCCGGTTGAGACCTTTGAAAGTATTAGCCTTGGTGTACTAAATTTATTGGAGGCTGTTAGATTTCTCGAAAAGGACATACGATTATATAACGCCTGCTCAAGTGAGTGTTTCGGCAATACAGGCGGAAAACGAGCTACTGAAAAGACAGCTTTTAATCCCAGAAGCCCTTATGCTGTTGCTAAATCAGCAGCATTCTGGCAGGTGGCAAATTACCGAGAAGCATATAATATGTTTGCCTGTTCCGGAATTCTTTTTAATCATGAATCTCCATTACGACCTAAGCGATATGTAAGTCAGAAAATAGTCATGACAGCTTATCGCATAGCTCAAGGGTATAAGGAGAAGCTGCGTCTGGGTAATATTTCAGTTTGTCGAGATTGGGGGTGGGCGGAGGAATATGTCGTCGCTATGTGGTTAATGCTACAACAATCAGAACCTGCTGATTTCATTATTGCCACAGGAAAAACACATTCACTTCAAGAATTCGTCACACACGTCTTTGCAAAACTGAATCTTGATTGGCGCGAACATACGGAACTAGATACTTCTCTCCTCAGACCTACTGATATAGAAATATCACAGGCAGATCCTTTAAAAGCTGAGGAGATTTTAGGCTGGAGTGCACAATATGATATGTATGATGTCGTTGACAAGATGATAGAAGCTGTAAAGTGTTCGCATTAATAACATCACCTCTGTGTCAAATATATTACTTATCGTGCTTTACAAATTCCAATAAAAAGAAATTTTAGTGAGATATTAAAAGATTATTTAAGGGTAGATAAAGATTCCAATCTATAAAAGATGGATTTGTTCTTAATCTATTTTAAATAAAATCTAAAAAATGGAGCTCAATTGGACGCTAATTATATGCCTGCAATATCTGCCGGTTTTTTTATAACAAGTATCGTTATTGCTACAAAAACTAACTTATCAAAAATAAGTAAATTGGTATTTTTCTCAGTAGCAGTGTGCTCAATACTTCTCTATTTGGCTTATGGTATTAACTATTATTTTACAGGTGGAGGAATTGATGCTTCAACAGTTTATCACGTAAAATACGGATTATCTGGTGCAGGGTTCCACGAATACCAATGGCTCCTTTTTGCATCTATTATAATATTGTTGATATGTGTAACAGTGATTTTGCTAGCTCTTTATAAGACGGGCAATAAGAATCGTTCTTCAAAAATCAAAAGTACCTTTATATTCTCGTTGCTTATATTATCCTTATTTCTAAATCCTACTTTGCAGGATTTGTATAAATTAGATTTTTCAGCTTCAAAAACAACCAGTATCAGCACTAAAGATGATTTCAATAAATTCTATAAAAAACCACAGATTTTTGGAAAATCAGGTAAAAATAAAAATTTTGTTTTTATTTATGCCGAAAGCTTAGAATACACTTATTTTGATAAAGTAATTTTTCCTTCCCTAATTAATGGACTGCGGACAATCGAGAAAGAAAGCATATCCTTTACTAATATCAAGCAGGTTGGGAGTACTGGATGGACGATCGCGGGGATTACCTCCAGTCAATGCGGAATTCCGCTACATACACCATCTCATGGTAATTCCATGTCAGGAATGGATCAATTCTTGTCTTCAGCAACTTGCCTTGGTGACTTGCTCAACGAGCAAGGATATAAGCTAAGCTTCTTTGGTGGTGCCGATTTAAATTTTGCAGGGAAAGGAAACTTTTTCAGAACCCATGGATTTTCAAAAATATCAGGAAAAGGCGCATTGTATCAACAGCTTGAGAATAATAAATATATGACTGGATGGGGATTATATGACGATTCTTTATTAGATATTGTATACAATCAGTTTATGGAATTATCAGATTTAGGCGAAAGGTTCGGGTTATTCACCCTCACATTGGATACACATCATCCAAACGGTCATCCGTCTAAGGAAAGCTGTAAAGATATCAAGTATCATGATGGAAATAATCAAATTTTGGATGCAGTTGCCTGCTCGGACCATTTGATCTCAAAATTAATACAAAAAATCACACACTCTAGATATGCCGAGAACACAATTATCATTGTTGCATCTGACCACCTGGCAATGAGAAACACAGCCCAAGAAAAGTTAAAAAACGCCGATCGTAGAAACCTATTTTTGATTTTCGAACCCGGTTCAAAGAATAAAGGGAAGATAAATTCAATAGGTTCAACTTTGGACATTGGGCCCACACTATTAACGGCTCTTGGCTTTAAAGGCGACATTGGACTAGGCCGAAGTTTATATTCACGGACAAAAAAGATCGATTCTGAAGTTAATGATATTCATCTTAATTTACCCAAGTGGGGCAAAAAATTCTCTGAATTCTGGAATTTCCCTAGATTAGAAAAATTTATCGGAATTGATTTGCATCAAAAATCAGTATTGATAGATGATAGAAAATTTAGCATCCCCATCTTTATTGAGTTAGATAGTAATTTTAACTCTATTTTAAAATTCCCTGTAAGTAGATCAAAACAAGATAATTCATTAGCTAAATATGTAATGTCTGCAAATAAAAATAATGGGAAATTTCTGGCTATAGAAGAGTGCAAGAATATAAACTACTTAGAAAATAGTTTAGGTGAGAATGGTTTTTGTGTGATTACTGGAAATGGAAAAGATATTACAAATAAATTTAAAATAAGCAACAATCTTTCTTTTTCAGCCGAAGAAGTCGGTGAACTGATCAACAATCAATTCGCATGAGTTGATATGCCTTCTCTTCAAAAAATTTCTATGTAAAAATTTAGCTATAAAAAGATAAAAAAGGCAACAAATATAAGCCCTTTTGTTTTTGATCAAAAATATATTCTTAATGAAAATTTTATGCATCCACAGAGCATGCGTTAATGGGTTTGCAGAAGACAACCCATTATTATGTCTCCTATAACCAATGGCACCGTGAATTCCACTATAAACAAAAGGAAATTGACTAGCTAAACGGATTTTTAAATCCCAATCTTCATATATAGGGATTTTGTCATCAAAACCACCAACATTTGTATATTGTTCTAGAGTAAAAATAAAATCTCTAGGAATCATACAATTTCTCGTCAATATGTTAAGAAACAAATCTCCCTCTATGACTCTCCCAGGTTGAGAGTGCATCAATTTCCCCTTAGCATCAATTAGCATTATTCCTGAAAATACAATAGGTTGAGCCCCATCCGACATTTTTAACAAACCTTTCGATATTTCTTTTTCCAGTTTCTGGTGGTGTAACAAAACATCATCACTATCAAGTGTGGTAATCCAAAATCCTGCCGAGGCCCTAATACCTATATCACGACTTATAGCCACACCACAATTATATTCATTCTGAATAATTTTAACTCTTTTATCTCTCACCATAAAATTCTTTGCGATAGAAACTGAATCATCGGTAGAGCAATCATCTACAATAATAACTTCTAAATTTGTATAGCTTTGGCTAAGAATACTTTCAATACAAGAAGTCAAATATTCTCTATTGTTATAGTTTGGAACCACAACAGATATCAAAGGATTCTCAATAGCCATCTTTTAATTCTCTCAAAATAATTTTTTAGGATTTGTTTCACATAAAAACTATGAAACATGATATCATTTCTATATTTTCGGACAACCTTCCACCGCTCAATAGTCCTTTTGGTGAAGTTTCTATCTGAAACGCCTCCGGCTTTAAAAATGGATATCGGAAATTCCATTTTCATAAATTTATAGCCTTCCATATAAGAAGAAAAATAGAAGTTATAATCACTTACAATTTTAAATGATTCGTCAAATTTTTTTTCTCTCATCAATGCTACTTTTGTAAACAAGCTTTGGTGAGAGAAGGAGATTTTTTGCCACATCAACTCCAATGGCCTACTTTTAATATAGGTTGGATTAGTATTCCCCTGCCAAACATAATCACCATAAATAAAATCAATATCTGGACCGATTACCTCTGAAAAAACTTTGTCTACAACATCATCTGCATAAAATTTATCACCTGCATTGATAAATATTATCCATTTACCTTTTGCCATATCAATTGCTTTGTTCATCGCATTATAAATTCCAGTATCAGATTCAATACAGATTTTATCAATTGAAGAATGATATTTTTTTAAAATTTCATGAGTTCTATCTGTAGATTGGCCATCAATCAATAAATATTCAATATAAGGATACGATTGCCCAATTACTGATTCAATGGTTTGAGTCAAATCATTTTCGGCATTATAAGTTACTGTAACAACACTTACTAATGGATTGTCTATATTGTGAGTCATGTGTTTTCTATTTTTTTACAATTTTTTCTTAGGACCAGCTGAATTTGTCAACATCCCATTATTAGTACCACTCACAATTAGAGAAAACTGCATAGCTACCCGTGTTTTATCCTCTTATGGGAGCCCCGCCGGAGGCATCCTCCCACAATCGCCACTACCCGGTCCAGCATACTGAGTCATGTTGTCAAGGCTGCGTAGCGTAGCGAAGCACCCCTGGGCTTGGCCTTGATTACATTACTCAGTATTGCTACTGCAACACAGATACTTCAGCGGCTACATACTCCCGAGGAGTGTGGCCGTTCTTCATTGTATTCATCCAGCCAACTCTCCGTTATCTCAAGAACTTCAGTTAAGGTATGAAATATATAGTAGTCAAGTATCTCGTTGCGGTACGTACCATTGAACCTCTCGATAAATGAGTTTTGAGTTGGTTTTCCTTTCTCTATAAATTCAAGATGAATGTCATGTTCTTCAGCCCATTCGGCCATGGCTACGGAGATTAGCTCCGGTCCATTATCAACCCGGATCTGCTTTGGATAGCCTCGCCACATAGCTAACCGATCCAGTACCCTGATGATCCGTTTCGCCGGCAAATTCAGATCAACCTCAATAGCCAAAGCTTCACGGTTGTAATCATCGAGGACATTAAAGGTTCGGAATCTCCGGCCATCCCATAAACTATCGCTCATGAAATCCGCAGACCAGCTTTGATTAAGGGCAGCAGGGACGCTGAGTGGCTGAGGGTTTCTCGACGGTAGGCGTTGTTTACCCTTCCGCCGCATATTCAGTCCCATTTTACAATAAATCCGATGCACCCGTTTATGATTCCAGGAAAAATCCTCGCGCTTCAACAGTGCGAACAACTTTGGGAATCCATACCGAGGATACCGTTCCACAAGATTACTGAGCTTTTCAATTACCGACCGATCCCTATCAGGATCCGGCTTGTATTGATATACGCTTCGGCTGATATTTACAAGCCGACAACTTGTTCGAATGCTTAAGGAATGAACCTCACGGGTATAATCGACCAGTTCTCGTTTCTCTGCTGCCCTTAAAGCTTTTTTTCTATAATATCCTTTAAAACCTCATGCTCCAGGCTGAGGTTTGCATACATTTGTTTAAGTTTCCTGTTCTCCGCCTCTAAGTCTTTGAGACGCTTGATATCAGAGGCTTCCATACCTCCGTATTTCGTTTTCCAGTTGTAATAGGTAGCTTGGCTGACTCCACATTCCCGACATACTTCGGCAACGGATCTGCCTCCTTCTACCTGTTTGAGTACCTTGATGATTTGATGTTCTGTGAATCTTCTTTTTCGCATACTTGCTCCTGATAATTAATGCCGGGCAGTATGACTGATTTTTCTAATTCTTGCTGGTACTATTTTACGGGATAAGGACAAATTATTCAGAATTTAAGAAATTTTTAAAGAATCCCCCATAACATTATTATTGAGAATTGATAAACAAAAAAAGAATTTGAGAGAGTTGCGGCTTTCTTAAATCTTTTGAATGGGCTCAAATATTTTTGTCAGGAAGTTAAACGAAGAATATTTTCCTTCTCACCTTCTCAATTTGTTCTTTTTTCTTGATTGACTTAAGCCACACTTTGGCAAAGAGCTGCCCGAGCACCTGCAAGTGCAAGTGTTTAGAAGGGAAACTGGAAAAAACACATTAAGGAAATTAAGGAAAAGAACACATAAAGAAAATGTGCTATGGATGGATCCTGCTAAGTACACTCACTCTGATTAATGAAAAAAAAATTATTGATAAGCCTTTGAAATAATTGATATCTGAAAAAGGCAGATTTGACAAGACAAATTTGTTTAATCGTTCAATCTTGACAATGGTTTTCCAGATGTCAAAGAAGATCGACAATCAAAAGGTCGTTGCCAATATTTATAGCAAACGACCTTTTGATAATTTGGGTGATTAGAAATTTGCAGGTTTCATTGATACAACATATAATAGGGAATTCTTAGTACCTGTGCCACCTACTTGAATGAATAATTTTCTGTTCAAGCTTATTGCCGTTAGTATCGTGGCATATGTTCGGTCAGCATTGTCCGCAGATAAAAAATATTGCATCTCTGCTCCTGCAGCCAGGGCACCACATGCTGCGCCGCTATCATTCCTTACCTTCAGAAATAGGCCTGATTCAGCGTTATATGGAGTTGTTCCGGTTGTAACAGGAGTTACCCCATTGCAATCCACTACAGCATATGCTGAAGTAACTAAAAGGCTCATTCCTACCATGATCCCAAATACACTTAATAAAGCTTTTTTCAACATTTTAATTCCTCCTAAAGAATTAATTTTTATTTTTTCTCGAAATATCCTATTCCAATTCTATCAACTAATCAATCTAAAAAGCAAACACTAACAAATTAAAGGAGACATCAATTAGCTTTCTGGAGTTGATCTATTTCCTTACGCTGATTTTCATGTAGTGCCTGTAATTCCCCTAATGTCATCCCAGTATCGTCGATCACAAAGTCAGGATTGTTTTTAATTTCCTCAAGTTCAATTGACTGTGATCGATGTAATTCCTCAATCTCTTCAAGTGACATTTGGCTTAGTGGTTCTTTTGTAGTTTTATTTTCCAGATCCTCCTTCAATTGATTTCGCTGCAAATTATGCAGTTCATTTATTTCTTGATACTCCTGGGTGTTGCTGATTTCCGCAGCTTCTTCTTTTTGTTCTTGATGTAAACTATTTATCACTGAAAGCTTCATACCGCTCATTGGATCTACGGCGTTTGGATCAGCTATATAATCCTGCAACTCCTTTTTCTGCTCTTCATTTAATTGGTGAATATCAACTACTTCCGGTTCAAAAGTAGAACCAATATTTTTTGAGTTGATTCTTTCGCCAAATAATCGCACATAATATATTTTATTTTGGCTGTCAGATATGATCGATACATTACTGCCTTTAAAAATTCTGGTAAGAAATCGTTCAAGTGGTACTTGAACATATTCACCTCTAACAGGTAGGGTTTCCCAGTCCTTTTTTACATCAATTTTATATCCAGTCTGCTTATAGACCTCATCAATGATGTCTATGAGGACTTCTCCTTGAGCAGTTATTGTCACATTGACTGATTCATCATCCTCCTGAGAACACACAGTGCCAACAAGGCCTAGGAAAAAAAGAGGAATTAAACCTAAAATAAAAATATTTCTCAAAGTACTCATTATGTCCATTATCCTTCATTTAATTAGATAACCACTTAGTCTAGTCTATAACTTCATCAAAAAATATGTATTAATTTGTGATCAACCCTGAATAATATACGACTCTCCACTCTGGAGTGCGATTGTTGACGTTTTGATCTGCTAGCAAAATTCATTAAATATTGCACGTAACCAGGAATTACTCTAAATCAGCAGAAAACTCGTCTCGTTTTAGCAAATAATACAGAATAGCAGTGTGTCAACTGCATTCTTGAAATATCATTTCGACTAAAAAATACATAGATCATATTTTTAGTCTTAATTTTATATACTCAGGTAGCTGATTATAGCGGATACGAATATCTCGACTTTCGACAGGTTGCGCAATTATCCAAAAAACACCATGCACTGCTTTTCGAAGGACTTTAATAATAATCCTCTGGGGTGCTCCGGATTGCTTAACTTCCAAGCCCTTAATCACATATTCTAGAAAATAGATAGCATAGGGTTTTAACCTGAAATATTTCGGTTTCCGTTTGTGGCTTTGCCAGATTATCGACATAATTTCTCTAAACCGTGCAAAAGACGGGGAACTGGTTTTCGCCTCTGAATGGATTCTAATAATGGCAAGATATTCTTTACATCTATAGAATTTTTTCCCAGCTGTCTCCATTCTCATAAAAAGGTCATAATCCATCGCCCAGTTCAAATGCTCTTGCACCCCATTCATTTCCTTCCATACACGACGCAGAATACATGTTCCCGGCTGCTGAATGACTAATCGCTTTTTGGAAAGCACTCCTTGATAGTATTTCTCAGTTCCCATAGCTGGTGTGACTGATGCATTTGAGACGAAGATAACATCACCATAAACGATATCAATTTTTCTTCTATCTCCTTCTCTTATAGCGTCTAATACTGCAGGAAGTATAACATCGTCAGCACACAGCCAAGTAACCCATTTTCCACAGGCCCTTTCCATTCCTTTGTTAATGGCATCACTTTGTCCCCTATCACTTTCATTAAAATGATACCTGTTATCTCGATTGGCACAGAATTCATTCAGCACCTCCGTGGTGCCATCGGTACTGTGACAATTCTGGAATATTATTTCACACTGAATCATCTTTTCTAGACATTCAAGAGAGTCCAATGTGTCTGAAATATATTTAATTCCATTGAAGACGGGTACAACAACTGAAAGACCCGGCTCAATAGTGTTGATTTCGCGGTCCATAAACTCAATTAAAAAATAAGATCTGAACTCTAAAGTAAAAACAAATAAATGATTATTGTGGAGATAAGATCACGATTAAACTTGAAATAACATGATTCAACTAAGATCGGCAGGAAAAATAAAAACTTATCTCCCTTCAAGTTTGAATTTATTTAGTCGGAATGGATAACCGCCTAATTCCCCTGCCAAGAGTCTGTATCAGGGCGTTAGAATACAGCATGTTCAACACCACAAGCTTAAAAAATTTTATATGGTGAGATAAATCGTTTCCAAGCATTTTGTTTAATGATTCATTCATGGTGTCGTAAAGTATATTATCTCCGTTATTTAAGTATTCAATAGCTTGAACTGTTTTGTGATCATAAACATTTGGTTGCTTAGTCGTTGTGTTCAATTTTCGATAATATGGAGAACTCCAGCCATATCTCTTACTAAGTAACACTAAAGATTCATTAAATCGTTCTGTTATTCCCACAAATGAAAAGTGATTATGAATATTTTCAAATGCCTTTTCAAGCATTAACCCTTCTTTATCATCGATGCCACTAATCATTCGTATTTGACCGTTATGTAAATCCTTCTCACGTATCTTCGTCACGAAATCATGGAGTGTCATATTGGTGTCATTTAGGTGTTGGTATAGTTTGTGTGCAGGAGTTCGCAAGACATAATAATAATATGAGACAATTCGATGCAATGGTTTACGAAGAAAAGTTATGTACTCTACATCTCCCGGCATATAGTTATGTAAACCAAATTTCATGTGACCTTTAAGCAAAACGATTTCACTACGTTCTTCTTCCGAAAGGTGAAGAAAATCGGTTGTATTTAATTTCATATTTTCAACACGGATAGTGAACCTGTTTTGGGCAGGATATAAGCGGTCGAGTATGGAATGCATTGTTGTTCCGCCACATTTTGGCAAATGCTGAAAGATTAATTTCTTACTCATAGGCCTGACAGACGTATTGCATGAATAGAAAAAATCCAATTTTTTTCTCTTTAAATTGCAATTAAGGTATTAGCAGACAGGACAGAAAGCTATTCATATTTTATGCCGGAGTCATTAAAATCAAATTACCATACGCAAAAATATTACTTCATGGTATGAATATTGAATGATAACATAATATTTACTGTTAAAATACAACAAAATCAACCAAAGAGTCTCTTAATGAGTTGGCAAAGAAACAAACTACTTACAATACCCGCAATATCAACTTTATTATCACTTTCAATAGCTTCTTCCGCATTCTCCATAACATACGTAAGACAGAATGCTCCGACTGGTGGAGATGGTAGCAGCTGGTCAAAGGCCTTCAATTCTATTGAAAATGCCATTCATTTTTCTGCCGAAGGAGAAGAAGTCTGGATAAGTCAAGGGCTCTATGCTCCCGAAAAACCTTTGAGTCCTAAAAAGAACATGCGATTTTATGGCGGTTTCTCAGGGAATGAAATCTATTTCATTCAAAGAGATCCAAATCAACTAAAAACCATAATTGATGGACAAAACTCTCTCGCTCATATCTTCTATATTCTCAATCCTGGAATTACAATAGATGGTGTCGTAATTCAGAATGGTAATTCAGGCAACACTTCGTTGGATCGTGGAGCAGGTATTCTCGCTGTGAATGCGTCAGTGTTTGTTGCAAATAGCACTTTCAAAAACAACCAATCCAGCTTCGGTGGAGCAATACATGCTAGTAATGCAGACCTTACAGTCTCTGATAGTTCGTTCTACAATAATAAAGCTCTTAGGGGCGAAGGGAGAGGTGGCGCAATATGGACCCACGGTCAAACACCTATCATAGCAGGTTCAACTTTTGTTTCTAATGTCGCATTTAAGCATGGCGGAGCCTTGGAATTGAACAACACAGATGATGGCCTGATCTATGATTGCATCTTTAGGGATAACTCGGTTATTGATGATTCCCTCGCAGGAAGCGGTGGTGGTGCTGTGTCTGCACAGTGGGCTCAATCATTATATCCTTCAATAAACCCAAAAATCACAATCGAGCAATCAACCTTTAGTGACAACCACAGCGCCAAAGAAGGAGGAGCTGTTTATTCAAACAAAGTTCAACTCCTGGTCCGCACCAGCAACTTTTCGGGAAATACCGGTGTATACGGCGGCGCCATTAAATTCGATTACGATACGGAAAGCACCACAAGCATCGTAGAGAGGTGTATATTTACGGATAATACAGCCAGTACTTCCGGGGGAGCTATCCAATCATACATGCAGAATCTGATAATAGAAAACTCTCTTTTTACTTACAACTCCTCTTCCATTCATGGTGGAGCCATTAATTTTAACGGTGGCTCTGACCCCGAACATGGGTATCCTCCCGGATATGAAGTATCGGTAAAAAATTCCACCTTTTATGGAAATACCGCCGCAGTCAGTGGAGGGGCAATCTTCAATCTTGGTTATCATGATCTCAATATCATGAATTCTGTCCTCTGGAGTAACGAAGCCCCGGAAGATCAATTTATTAACGGCGCTCGCAGCACCAATGATTTTTTCATTCGTAACCCAGATATAGATGTAATTTCTGATTTCATAAACGCGCAATCCTCGCATATACAATCTGTCGATTTTAGTACAGATCCGCGATTTTCGACTGATTCGGCAGACATTTTTTCTACAGATCCGCGATTTGAATCCACAGATGCTGACAATTTCTATCCAAGAGACGATTCTCCTCTTATCGATAGTGCAAATGGTGATTATTTACCGGAGCAGACTTCCTGCGACATCAACAATTATCCACGTGTTGATTTTCCTGGTATTGATAATTCCAATATCGGTGGGGAACCAACATATGCAGACATTGGAGCCTATGAAAAGCTGTTTGATGCCGACACTCCCAGATGTAGCGGATCACCTTCTTCAAAGCCGATATTTCCATCGGTATATCATAGGGGTCCGGCTTTACCTGGAATGATGATACTCCTTCAATAATTTGCTGATGCTTCTGTTGGTCAATATCACTTACACCAACACCCCACAGGTCGGTATTGTCAACAGAAGCTTTTCAATCATTTCAATTGAATAGTGCATTTTTTGATTTTACGGATTCATACAGATGAGCTGTATCCATTTAAATCCACGAATTATCATTTAAGCTCAATCACTGACAAGATCTCCTCCAGTTCCGCCACTCATTTCGAGAACAAACAACCTTCCGGTATATCTTGTACAGCACCCATTCAAGAAACCGATCAAAAACAAAATACTTGTTTTGGGGAAACATGCTGATACATATGGTCGAACATCAAATAACCTTCGAGCTGATCTACTCCTCTCTGGCGATCCAAATTTAGCAGTATTCACCAAACTCACACTTTAGCTTCCCATGCAAAACGATAACGTATAATAATTTTCGCACATTTAGAATGAAGAGGTGGCCTCAACATGGTTAATTGGCAGTCGCCAAACGTTAACCATCAACCAGAGGAAAAGGCCACCATGAGAAGAGATTATACAAAGAAATTTAGCAATGTCATCGAGATTAACGAGTCCCAGATTCAAGATCATCTTGGAGAACTCGTCCGCGGAACTGTTGAGGAGACCATCAATGCTATGCTTGACGCCGAAGCAGATGCCCTCTGTAACGCCTCAAGATATGAACGCAGTGAGGCTCGCAAAGATACCCGAGCCGGCTATTACAAGAGAAACCTGCACACTAAAGCCGGCGAGGTGGAATTGAAAGTGCCCAAATCCGGCAGCAGAAGTTCGAAACAGCGATTATCGAACGTTATCGAAGACGGGAATCCTCCGTTGAAGAGGCCATGATCGAGATGTACCTGGCAGGAGTCTCTGTTCGTCGTGTTGAAGATATAACGCAGGCTCTATGGGGAACAAAGGTCAGCCCTGGAACAGTCTCGAACCTGAACAAAAAGATCTATGCCCGTATCGAAAAGTGGCGGAATCGTCCGATCAAGGGTGAACATCCATACGTTTATCTTGATGGAATTGTGCTTAAGCGCACCTGGGCTGGTGAGGTAAGAAACGTTTCTGTCCTTGTTGCCGTTGGAGTATCACACAGCGGCCACCGGGAAATACTGGGAGTTGCTGAAGGAGCCAAGGAAGACAAAGCGGGATGGTCTGGTTTCTTGCAGCATTTGAAAGAACGTGGTTTGCAAGGAGCAAGATTAATCATCAGCGATGCCTGTATGGGGCTGGTTGAATCGGTTGGAGAGTATTTCCCAGAAGCGATGTGGCAGCGCTGCACTGTTCATTTCTATCGCAATATCTTCAGCGTAGTGCCAAAGGCCAAGATGAAGGAGGTTACCATCATGCTCAAGGCAATTCATGCCTCTGAGGATCTCCAGGCCGCACATGAAAAAGCTGCAGCGGTAGAGACAAAGATGAGAAAAATGAAGCTCTACCAGGCGGCTGATAAACTCAAGGAAGGCATTGCCGAGACATTGACGTATTACAGTTTTCCAAGCCAGCATTGGCGTAGAATCAGAACAAACAATCCTCTGGAAAGGATTATGCGGGAGATCCGCCGCAGGACCGATGTTGTAGGCGCCTTTCCCGATGGCAATTCCGCCCTGATGCTGGTTGCTGCCCGGCTTCGTCATATAGCTGGAACCAAGTGGAGTACTAAGCGCTATTTGAATATGCAGTTGCTGAGAGAGTTGGAGATAGAAAAGCAGATGGAGGTAGCGTGAGGAGCACAGCAGTGCCAAAATACAAGGTCAAGCCCTCCGGGTGCTCGCTATCGCTCACAACCTTGTATTTTGCCCCTTTGCTGCGCTTGACCAGAAATTGAAAGAAAAGGAAAAAAATGGATTAAACGGCTACCTCAAAATCAAATGTGCGAAAAATATTTGACACTACCTGCAAAACTTTCTGACGATAGGTCCATCCTCCAAATCTACCCTGTGGCGGGGCTATCTTCGAAGAGAACCTAATATATTTTACCCGGGCTGATAGAACTTATTTGGGTCCTCCATTATAAGTGGAGGGTTTAACTAAAGGTTTAGTGCCAAGTGATTTTATCCAGTAGGGTCTCAAAAAAATAGCATTCTTTTTTATGGAAGTTTTACTCTTTTGAGCAACTTGAAAAAATCATTTTGCCAAACAATTTCATAGTTATTTTCAGTAATTAATTTTAAGAGATAATTACGATTTTTTACTCGGCTATCCATATAAAGGCCTTGATGAATGTCATATGGCCAGATATTTTCAGTTCGACTCTTAGGTAAGAGCACCGGAGGAACATCTTTACTAAAATTTTCTAGTTCCGCTTTGAAAATTGCATGTGGCAGGTATATAGGTGCGGTTGTCTTTAGATAAGGTTTGGTTTCTAGCAAGTAATATGCCATCGGTATTTTATCAAAAGTCACTATTTTTTCGCCTCGCAGCAAGAATGCTGGGGCTTCAGTCAATAATTCTTCTACTACTTTAGCCCTTTCCGAGGAGGTCATGATAGGCCAGACCTTTTGATTCCTAACCGTGTGAAACAGCACGGCTCTGTCATTTACATCGCGGAAAGTGTTACTATAAGTCCCTACGGCTCCATACAATATCACGGATGTGAAAAAGAGGATATTTGCAGCCTGAGCGTAATTTCGTTTTTGAGAGAAAGAAAAATAGGACAAGGTTCCTAATGTAGGAAAAATCAAAAACAAAGAATACTTATAATTGAGAAAAGATCTGTTGGAACCCGCAGGAAGAATAAAATATAAGGCAAGAATAGTTGTTATTGTAAAAATTGCTGTTTCGTAATGAATATTTTTGCGGATAAGGCACCAACAAATAAGTATCAAGAGCAGAATAACTGGTACCATATATGGTGTTACCCAAGGCGATGGAATATTTAAAATATTACGCATGCTTGGCCAAATAAATACTACTGTTGCATAATATAAGACCCCCAATCCAAGTGCAGAAATGCCAGATAAGACTTTATTGGTTTGAAGTTTGTAAATCAGGAATACAGCAAGAACAAAAGGTAGAAGAGCTAAAAGTAGCAAAGACGCCACTTTTAGCTGGTACAGTAGATGGTAAAAATACGGTAGTAGTATGTTGGCAGTACTGTACGAGGAACTCGGTGACTGCCTTTCAAGAAAACGTTGAAACCCTCCAAAAAAGTATTCTGAAAAACCAAATATCTGAAGAAATAATATAAACCCGGTAATACCCAATAAAAAGCCGGATACGACGTATCCTGTATTGAGGAGTTTTTTGGGGTAAAATATAAGTATAAAGCTAAAAGGAAGGAGGAAAAGAACGTTTGGCAAGCGTGTCAGGATGGCAATAAATAAAAACAACCCTCCGCTTATCAAGTATTTTGAATTTCCCTGAATTAAGCCTTTCGCATATGTGTAAGTGATTATGACATAGAAAAGCAGCGAGAGGTTATTGTAATGAATGAAATTCAGATCTCCTTGTAAATCATATGTTAAAACCACAACAGATGGAATAAAAAAGACCAGAATAGGTATTTTACCATCATCCGGAAAAACAACTTTAATAAGTTTTACACTGTAGATTATTGTTATTAGTACAACAACAATATAAGCCAGTTTGTAGTTATAGATCCCGAAGGGCAATATTTCCCCGAAAAGGCTGGATAAAAAAAGAGTAAAATAGATTGACGATAACTGATTTAAAATAGTTTCTTGATCTTCAAAAAATAGATTTGCTGCTGAAATTATGAATCCGGTATCGGTAAAATCCAATCCCTGAAGAGACAACAGAAAAAGCCATAAAAAAACCAGCGGGTAAACAATTAGCTCATAATTTTTCACAAATCTTTGACCTGATCTGAAGGGCATGCCAATGCTGCATGTCTAAGAATCGTTCAGTAAGCACCAAAAGAACCCCATCTTTTTTTGAGCAGACGGAAGAGATAGATATATACCCATGCATTTTTTGTAAAGCATCCAATACTCTTTTTGCACCTGCGGGTACACTTTCACAAAGATAATGTATAATAATTTTCGCACATTTAGAATGAAAGCACTCGCCAAAGAAACCATCAACCAGAAGAAAAGGCCAACATGCGAAAAGATTATACAAAATAACTCCACAATGTCATTGAGATTCCGCAGGACCAATTTTGTAGGCGCCTTTCCCGATGGTAATTCCGCACTGATGCTAGTTGCTGCACGGCTTCGTCATATAACTAGGACCAAGTGTGGTACTAAGCGCTATCTGAATATGCAGTTGCTAAGAGAGTTGGAAATATAAAAGTAGATGGAGATAGTTTGAAGAGCACCCTCTGTGTACGTTCCGCACAGCATTGCGATATTTGACACCACCTCTTCAATTGATACAGCAAGTGGTGATGTAGTGTTCTATCTCTGAACTTTCTAAGGAAGATTCAGGAATTATAGATCTTAGTTTTGACATTTAGTTTTTTCTTTATTAGAAGATGTTGAAAAAGGAAACTTTGGATGATCTAAATCTAAAAAACAGTCAAAGATATATCCGAAACTTTTCTTACAAGTTCAGATTTTTCTCTTTAATGATTTCTAAAAAATATGAAAAAAGTTGCTATCTTACAATCAAATTATATCCCATGGAAAGGTTATTTCGACTTAATCGCTTCAGTAGACGAATTCATTCTTTATGATGATATGCAGTATACGCGTAGAGATTGGCGCAATAGAAACAAAATAAAGACGCCTCATGGCCTAAAGTGGTTGACAGTTCCTGTTAAAGTGAAAGGAAAATATAGTCAAAAAATAGCAGAGACAGAGATTGACGGTGATAAATGGGCTGTTTCTCATTGGAATTCTATAGTAATGAACTATCAACGCTCCCAATTTTTTTCTGAGATCTCAGAAAGATTTGCTCCTATTTATAAAAAGTCTAAACATAATTATCTATCGATGTTAAATAGAGAATTAATCGAAACTATATGCCAATTTCTGGGCATAAAAACAATCATAAGGAGCTCAAGCGAGTTCAATCTTATCAGCGGAAAAACTGAACGTCTCGCCGACTTATGCAAGCAAACGGATGCAACTGAATATGTATCTGGGCCGTCAGCTAAAGAATATCTTAATGAAGATATTTTTAACGAACTCGGAATTAAGGTTGGCTGGTTTGAATATGCTGGGTACATTGAATATCCTCAGCTTTGGGGAGAATTCAGCCATGAGGTTACTATTCTTGATTTACTGTTTAATTGTGGTCCCCATTCGCCTAAATATATGAAGAATATTGACTGATGAAGATTTCCATAGTTACAACTTTATACCACTCAGCCCAATACATTATAGAATTTGTTCGAAGATCCTCAGAAGCCGCTAGGCAAATAGCCGGATCAGAATATGAAATTATATTGGTTAATGATGGTAGTCCCGACGACAGCCTTCAAATCGCTCTTGATCTTTTGGACAAAGATCACCATCTGAATGTTATTGATCTTTCAAGAAATTTTGGCCACCATAAAGCAATGATGACAGGATTGGCACATGCAACCGGCGATAAGATATTTCTAATAGATAGTGATTTAGAGGAGGATCCTCAATGGCTTGTTGAATTCCACAACCGATTGGTCAGGGATAAATGTGATGTTGTATATGGAGTTCAAGAAAGACGAAAAGGCAATTTTTTCGAGCGCTGGAGCGGTCATTTTTTTTATCGCTTGCATGTTATTTTTACAGGCGTTGAGATTCCAGCAAATGTTGTAACAGCACGCATCATGTCTCGTGGATATGTTGATGCTTTGCTTCAGCACAAAGAGAGAGAAATTTTTATAGCTGGCTTGTGGAAAATTACTGGTTTCTCTCAGTGTTCTCAAAAAGTAGTAAAACATAATACCAGCGAAACGACCTATACGTTCCTGCATAAGATGGCTGTTTTAGTAAATTCTATCACTTCCTTTAGCAACGCTCCATTGATTGGGATTTTCAAAGTAGGATTTCTCATTTTCGTATTGTCATTGTTTTATACTGGCTACTTAGTAGTGAATTGGTTATTTTTTGCGACACCCTTGAGCGGTTGGACTTCCTTAATGGCATCAATTTGGTTAATGGGTGGGTTAATCATTTCCTTCATCGGCGTTATAGGAATCTATCTCTCCAAAATTTACTCAGAAACCAAACAACGCCCCTACACAATCATCAGACAAATTTATGATAAAAACAACAAACATTCTTTCTGAGGTTTCCGCATATTACTCAAAAAAGATAGCAGCTCATGGTACATCTCCTCAAGGTGTTGACTGGAACGGATTAGAAAGCCAAGAACTTCGTTTCACCCAACTTAGTAAGATATTTGAACTGGAAAATTTTTCTGTCAATGATCTAGGGTGTGGCTATGGTGCTTTGGTTGATTTTTTAGAACGTCAAAAATACCGCTTTGACTATATTGGTATTGATATTTCGGAAAAAATGATTCAAGCGGCGCATCAACGCTACAGAAGTAAACCTGCGGTTCGCTTTCTCATCAATGATAGGCCTGATAAAACTGCTGATTATAGCGTGGCAAGCGGCATTTTGAATGTTCGCCAGAACCAGCCAGACACTGCCTGGTACTCATACATTATAGATACTTTAGATATACTGCATGAAACTAGCCGAGAAGGGTTTTCTTTTAACTGCCTTACCTCTTATTCTGATGAACATAAAAAGAGACCGCACCTATACTATGCCGATCCATGTGCAATTTTCGACTGCTGTAAAAAGCGTTATTCCAGAAATATCGCTCTGCTTCATGATTATGAGCTTTTCGAATTCACCATATTAGTCAGGAAATAAACTATGAAAAAACAGTTAGTTATATTTGGAGCTGGTGAAATTGCCCAGTTAGCCCATTTTTATTTTAGTAAGGATTCAAAATACGAAGTTGTCGCATTCACTGTAGATGCAAAATATATAGAAGAGGCCTCATTTTGCGGCCTACCGGTAATTCCATTTGAAGAAATTGAACAGACATACTCTCCCTCTCAGTACGAGTTTTTTGTGGCTCTCAGCTACTCTAAGCTAAATGCTATCCGAAAAGAGAAATATTTTGCCGTTAAAAAAAAGGGTTATAGGCTGGCAAACTATATAAGTCCATATGCGACTGTACTCAATGATAATTGCTTTGGGGAAAATTGTTTTGTTTTGGAAGATAATACCATCCAGCCATTTGTTACTATAGGCAATAATGTTACTCTCTGGAGTGGAAATCATATAGGCCACCACTCCAACATTAAAGATCACTGCTTTATTGCCTCACATGTCGTTTTATCTGGTGGAGTTGAAGTAGGAGAACAATGCTTTATTGGGGTAAATGCAACATTACGAGATCATATTATAGTCGGCGATAGATGTGTCATCGGAGCTGGTGTATTACTGCTTAAAAATGCTGATCCTGACAGCCTATATATAGGTAGTGCTACAAATCGTGCAGCCAGATCAAGTTCAGATTTAAAGAAAATATGAGTCTATGCCAAAAGTGGAAAAAAATTGGTCGTATATTCTGTCCATCTGGAGAAAGAGATTGGTTGCAATCTCACGCATCGGTTCCTATTGCAGAGAATTTAGAAGGGAATATTTATAAAATCTACTTCAGCTCGCGTGACAGATTTAACAGAAGCTATACAAGTTATTTAATTATAGACATAGAACATCCTTTTCGCATCTTGGATTTATCTTCTTCCCCAGTCCTTGAACCCGGAAAACTAGGAACCTTTGATGATAGTGGAGCCATGGCGACATGGCTGGTTAAGAGAAATTATAATGATTTTCTTTACTATATTGGATGGAATCTTGGTGTTACTGTTCCATTCAGAAATTCAGTGGGATTAGCCGTCCGAAAAAGCGACAAAATGTTTCAACGTTATTCAGAGGGCCCCCTTGTTGATCGTTCTATTCACGAACCTTATTTCTGCGCAAGCTGTTGTGTATTGGAAGATTGTGGTATTTGGCGTATGTGGTACCTCTCGTGTACAGGATGGTTTATCTCAAAAGGAAAACCTGAGCATAGGTACCACATAAAATATGCTGAGTCACTTGATGGCATCAATTGGGAAAGGAATGGGATCATAGCAATTGATTATTCTAATAAAAAAGAATATGCAATTTCCCGGCCATCAGTAATCAAAGGAAAACAAAATTGGAGCATGTGGTATTCTTATCGTGGTACTTCTTATCGTATTGGCTATGCAGAATCAAATAATGGTATTCAGTGGGAAAGAATGGACCAACATGTAGGAATTGATGTTTCAACAACAGGTTGGGACTCCAAAATGATAGAGTATCCCTATGTTTTTGAACATAATTCTCAGCGTTACATGCTTTATAATGGAAACGGATATGGAAAGACCGGGTTTGGTATCGCGGTGCTGGAGAAAGATTAGTGGGAAAATTTTTTGATTATTTTTATATACTTGCAACCATCTGTTTCACCGTCTATGGACAGCTGATACTTAAGTGGCGGATAGCCAAATTTGGGGAATTGCCTGCCTCATTTGATCAAAAATTGAAATTTCTTATTTCCCTGCTCTTTGATCCATTGATTTTTTCGGGATTTTTAGCTGCATTTTTCGCATCACTGGCTTGGATGGCTGTTATGACAAAATTTGATCTGAGCCATGCCTATCCTTTCATGAGCTTGAATTTTGTTGTTGTTCTGATGCTCAGTGGTTTTTTATTATACGAACCCATAACGTCTCAAAAACTTTTAGGGGTCGCTTTGATAATAATTGGGACAATAATTGCGGCTCAAGGCTAAGAACCTAAGCTTTGGTTATAAATTCTACACAGAAAAACAATCAATGTCTGTAGCAATGCTGCTCTGATTTCCCAAATTTGTCTTCTAAATTGTTGTTTTGGAAAATTATCAAAAGACTATGCTTTAAGTTAGAGTCCTAGATAAATTTATATGTACTAATCTAAAATTTTATAATAATGCTCACAGGTATGGATACAAAAGTAATTCCCTTTAATTGGCCTTATATGACCGGCAAGGAGTTATATTATATTGCCGAGTCACATTTTCACGGGCGTTTAGCAGGCGACGGACCTTTCACAAAACGATGTCATCAATGGCTGGAAGAGTCGACAGGCTGTCATAAAGCTCTGTTGACGCATTCCTGCACGGCGGCTCTAGAATTAAGTGCTCTTTTGCTTGATATCCGGCCCGGCGATGAAGTTATAATGCCTTCATATACCTTTGTTTCTACGGCAAACGCCTTCGTTCTACGAGGTGGTGTTCCTGTTTTCGTAGACATTAGACAAGATACCTTGAATTTAGATGAAGATCTGATCGAAGCTGCTATCTCACCACGGACTAAGGCTATAGTTCCAGTTCATTATGCAGGTATTGCATGTGATATGGATAAGATAATGGCGATTGCGAAACTTCACAATCTAGCAGTTGTAGAAGATGCCGCTCAAGGTGTAATGTCTACATACAAAAATAAGGCTCTGGGTACCATTGGAGATTTTGGAACACTTAGCTTCCATGAAACTAAAAATGTGATCTCGGGTGAAGGTGGTGCTTTACTAATTAATGACCCTAAAATGTCAAAGCGTGCCGAGATAATAAGGGAAAAAGGTACTGATCGAAGTTCTTTTTTTCGGGGTGAAATAGACAAATACACCTGGCAGGAAGCAGGCTCTTCATTTCTGCCTGGAGAGTTGATAGCTGCTTTTTTATGGGCTCAATTAGAAGAAGCGCAGGAGATAACAGATCGTCGGATAAGCAGTTGGAATTTTTATCACCAAATGCTGGAGCCGTTTGAAAGAAAAGGAATTCTTATACGTCCCTGTATTCCTAAAGAGTGTTGTCATAATGGTCATATGTATTATGTGCTTCTCAATTCCAAGGCCTCTCGTCAACGATTACTTCATGCATATAGGAAATTAAATATCTCTGCAGTTTTCCACTATGTACCTTTGCATGATTCACCAGGAGGAAAACGTTATGGAAAAATTTCTGGAGATTTAAAGATAACTTCAGATGCGGCTCACAGACTCGTACGATTACCTCTCTGGGTAGGTATTACAACCGGTGAAATTGAAAAAGTAATCGAAGTAATCTCCTCAGTACTAAGATAAATTATTCCTCCTGGATAACGTATAATAATTTTCGCACATTTAGAATGAAGAGGTGGCCTCAACATGGTTAATTGGCAGTCGCCAAACGTTAACCATCAACCAGAGGAAAAGGCCACCATGAGAAGAGATTATACAAAGAAATTTAGCAATGTCATCGAGATTAACGAGTCCCAGATTCAAGATCATCTTGGAGAACTCGTCCGCGGAACTGTTGAGGAGACCATCAATGCTATGCTTGACGCCGAAGCAGATGCCCTCTGTAACGCGTCAAGATATGAACGCAGTGAGGCTCGCAAAGACGTTATCGAAGACGGGAATCCTCGGTTGAAGAGGCCATGATCGAGATCGGCAGGAGTCTCTGTTCGTCGTGTTGAAGATATAACGCAGGCTCTATGGGGAACAAAGGTCAGCCCTGGAACAGTCTCGAACCTGAACAAAAAGATCTATGCCCGTATCGAAAAGTGGCGCCGATGGAATTGTGCTTAAGCGCACCTGGGCTGGTGAGGTAAGAAACGTTTCTGTCCTTGTTGCCGTTGGAGTATCACACAGCGGCTACTGGAGATACTGGGAGTTGCCGAAGGAGCCAAGGAGGACAAAGCCGGATGGTCTGGTTTCTTGCAGCATTTGAAAGTACGTGGTTTGCAAGGAGCAAGATTAATCATCAGCGATGCCTGCATGGGGCTGGTTGAATCGGTTGGTGATTATTTTCCAGAAGCGATGTGGCAACGCTGCACTGTTCATTTTTATCGCAATATCTTCAGCGTAGTGCCAAAGCCCAAGATGAAGGAGGTCACCATCATGCTCAAGGCAATTCATGCCTCTGAAGATCTCCAGGCCGCACATGAAAAAGCTGCAGCGGTAGAAGCAAAGATGTGAAAAATGAAGCTCTACCAGGCGGCTGATAAACTCAAGGAAGGCATTACCGAGACATTGACGTATTACAGTTTTCCAAGCCAACACTGGCGTAGAATCAGAACAAACAATCCTCTGGGAAGGATCATGCGGGAGATCCGCCGCAGGACCAATGTTGTAGGCGCCTTTCCCGATGGTAATTCAGCACTGATGCTGGTAGCAGCACGGCTTCGTCATATAGCTGGAACCAAGTGGAGTACTAAGCGCTATTTGAATATGCAGTTGCTGAGAGAGTTGGAGATAGAAAAGCAGATGGAGGTAGCGTGAGGAGCACAGCAGTGCCAAAATACAAGGTCAAGCCCTCCGGGTGCTCGCTATCGCTCACAACCTTGTATTTTGCCCCTTTGCTGCGCTTGACCAGAAATTGAAAGAAAAGGAAAAAAATGGATTAAACGGCTACCTCAAAATCAAATGTGCGAAAAATATTTGACACTACCTCCTCCTGCATTATTTCCTCTGCACTTTTTTTGAAACTTCGAATAACAAAAAGATCACGGTTCAGGTTTGACTTTGAAAATAGTACCCCCTTCATAAAATTGAATAAATCACCTTATGACGTCTTTCCATTGGAACAGAAAGTGGACGCTTAAGAATTACTAGAAATCAGTACATTAAGATGAGAAAAACAAACATCAAGGATGATTTAAGTTTGATAGAAATTATTAAAAAAATAGAGTGGTTTTTTTATTTGTTATTCTTCTTCTGGTTAGGATTTATTTATGCTCCTCAATACGCTCAGCAATTAGATGCTTTAACATTTTTTGACATAGATAGTTCAATGCATGTTGACTCTGCTATAAAAACATCTTTTACACATTCCTCTGGGTGGAATGGTTACGGAATCGGATGGTATAAAACTGTTAATATAGTAGATTTCTTTGTCGGTCCAGCCGTTAGGATTTTCTTACCATACAAAATCAGTGCATCTAGTCAATTGATGCTTTCATTTATGTTGCTGAATATTGCAACAATGTCATTGATGTTTTATTCATTTTTTAAATATGCTGGTAATTATGGTCCCGCTAGAAGTAAAACCTTTGCCTTACGCTTGACTTTAATTTCTTTTATGGTTTTATTGCTAAGCCCTATTTGGCATAAATATATATTTAGGGCATATCCTGACATTTTCATGACTGGGCTTCTAGGGATTCTCTTTCTCAGCCTGTTACATTTTAAGAAAATTAGACACTATTTTATAATTGGTCTCTTAATAGGGGCGTTGATTTCCATCAAGATTCCAACAATTTTGTTTATTGCACCTGTCTTATTATTTTTCGCACACTGGAGCATGCTACATATTTCCAGTTTAGTTTTTGGAACAGGAATTTCATTTCTTCTTTTTTCCTATCCGATTCAGATCGAAGTGATAAATCGTATTTTAATCTTACTTACAGGAAGTAATGCTACCTTAAATAGCTTTCGAATTCCTTTCGACAAGATTTGGCTATATAATTATTCCACTAATTTTGTCGATTTGATCCTACCAGTTTTTTTTTGTGTCGGTTTATGTTGTCTTACAGGCAGAAGATATAAAATATGTAGTAGAGATTTCATAAAGACGATAGTAGTTTCTATCTTCATTCTCATCTATTTTGCGTTAAACCCGGTCAGTATAGAATATCGGCATTATGTTTTCATTGTTCTACCGCTAGTTGTTTTTATTGCCATTGGTTCAAGTTCATTTCTTTTGGCGTTTTTTAGCCATTATGAATTTAACAACCTTTTTTCTTATGCTCCACGATCAGTGAAGATATTTAAAATATTTTTTTATATTTTAATTTTGTGCTATCTTTTTAAAGAATCCACTATCTTTGACAAAGATATTCAATTAGCATTGCAAGTACGAAATAAATGCGAAACTGAGGTAGTTTTATTTATGAACTCGCTCAGAAATTTAAAGAAAGATGGCGTGAATAGAGCTTTTGCTACTCCCTACATCCCTAATTTTCCAATCGAAAAAAATAGCTGGTATTCATCTGATAGCGCAAAGATAATTACGCCTGATTATGATTTACTCGTGCTATCAAAATTCTTTATGAAAAGGTACAAGTATAGTAACGAAAAGTCGCTGAACAGGACTCAGAAATTTTTCGTGAAGGCATATGACAATGCTGAAATTGCAAATGTGTCCGATCAAGAATACCAATTGATTTATTCGGGCGTTTATTGTCCTGTTGTAGTTTATATCAAAAAGTAGGTCCCTATTATCTAAAATAAGCAAACGGAAAGCTGGCAAAGGAGTTCAAAGACGCTAGGTTGAGATAAAGCAACATCTTTTCTGCAAATTTCTTTCCCTTTCAATACTTCCTTCAATTCCCAATAGCGCGAACGGTTGAGATTATCAAGGCCGAGCCCTCCGGGTGCTCGCTCCTCGCAACCTTGACAACCTCAACCGTTCGCGCTGGACCTGGAGGTGGCAATGACGGAGGCGTCTCCGACCGTATACATGAAGAAAAATGGTAGCAACGTGTCTTTCTTTTTATCTCTTTATTCATTCGTTCCAGTCATTGACAGGATCGGGGGGTTCTGACACTACCCATCCCATTATCAGAACCCAGAGCCGTCTGCGCCGCTTTTAGCGTACAAAGCTTCTACTTTAGGTTTAGGCATTTTGAAACAGCCTCAAATTAAGACAAAACGTATCTAGCTATACCCTTTATATTCCTTTAATTTACTACCATTTTTGACAAAAATGAAATCACCGCCCGCAAGTGCATGATCATAAGGTCTATAAAGTAAGTCAATGATATCATAGAGACAATAATCATACTCATACATGATCTGCATAAGTTCGAATGGAGTTGTTCTATCAATATAGGCCGGTAAACAACCAAATTCAGAAACGACAACTTCGGCTCGCCTAAGCGTTCTCTCTGCCCCTTTTAAGGCATCAAGTTCTCCACCTTGTAGATCCAGTTTAATGAGGTTCGGCTCAAGTTTATGCTTGGCACAGATATTATCAATGGTATCAAGCCGGACCTTTAGTCTTGATGCAGCAGTATTCATCACATGATCCTTTAGAGACGATGCTGACATCTTCGTACCATCATCATTAAAAAATACATTAAAGAAAGCTTCACCTTCCTTATCAGCAAGAGCACATTCTTCAATTATTACTTGAGGCTTCACATTTGCAAGTGTTTGTTTTGTCTCTGGCAGAACATTAGCATTCGGTTCAACAGCAATTATCTGCGCATTAGAAAAATATTTGCTGATCCCCAGTGACCACATGCCCACAGAAGCCCCACAATCAATAATACATTTTGCACTAAAACCAGCTGCAATCATGTTTTCCAATCTATTGTGAAAACTCGGACTTTTAAAAACAATTTCCGCAGGCTTATTCTTCTCGACGGACTTTTTCCCAAAAAAAGAGGCTAAAGACATATTTATCCTTTATGAATTTTAGTTATCGTTTTGAAAGTACATAACGATTTCTGAAATCATTATATATAAACTTAATAAATTGGCTATTAATTACAGAGTTAAGGCCAAAGCGTCTGAGAAGGACAGTATACCACTCTATCCTGTTTCTGATAAAATTTTTGTGACCTATACCACCGAGAAAATAATAAACAAAAGGTTCATCGTGATGAAAAAAAGACACTTCCTTTTTGTTTTCAAAAATATCAAAATACCAATTTAATTCACCTTTGTAAGTATACTTAACTGCGTATAATGAGGCGATATCACGACTTACCAGCATTGCCTGGTGGCAAAGGACTCCGGTGCCGAATTTCATAAGGTTTGATAGAGTGAATTCCATTGCTTTATGGTGACGTTCCCTGCCATCAACCTGAACAAGCATGATGTCGCCATAAATAACATCATACTCACATCCCGCAGATTCTAATAGAAGCTCCAATGAATTCTCATTGCAAAAATAGTCTCCAGCATTCAAGAAGTGTAGATACTTACCACTGGCCAAGGAAATACCTTTATTCATCGCATCGTATATACCATTGTCAGGCTCTGAAACGATTTTGTCGATACCCTCGCTGAATTTTTCTATAATCCACCTTGTTTGATCCGAAGAGTTACCATCTATAATGATAAATTCAATGTTTTTGTATGTCTGCTCAATAACGCTTTGAATAGTTTTCTCCAGGTCTTCGGCTGCATTATAGGTAACCGTAATTATAGAGACAGTTGGAGAATATCTTATCTTATTGCAGGACGTATTATCCATCTTTTAGAAAGCTCTTGTAAGATTATTATTGTTTAACAAATAGAACTTCTTGGAGTCTGTACAAAAATTAAGGAGTGGTATAAGAAAGATCTAAGCTTATAGCCATTGGCGATAAGCCGTTTATATAGGGGATGTTCGTAACCAGACTCGATGTCAAAACCTCGTATCTCGATAACCACCACTTTTGGCAGATACTCTTCAAGTGAAAAGCCCGAAAATATCTCTTCCTCATATCCTTCAACATCTACTGAAAGAAGATCGATCTGTTCAAATGCGTCAGCATTTTCTTTAAGGATACTGTCAAGGCTTTTTACAACAACTGGTATCCTATCTATGATTTCGGAAGCCTGCATATTGGGCTGTTCATCACCGTCAATGAGTATGCAGTTGTAAGCGGCTTCTTTAAACATGAGATATTCCGCTTTTTGATCCGATTCTTCCCCGGATCCTATTGCGACCTGCAAGTGGATATCTTCTGGGCGCATATCAGCAAACAATTCAGAGCTTCCGGGGAGTGGATCTATCGTAATTCCTCGCCACCCTTTACGATAAAAAAGATATGTATTTGAAAACCTGGTCGGATGATGCGCCCCAATATCTACAAAAAATCCCTTTTTGTCGGCAGGAAACAATCTCTTCAATATGAGATCCTCTCCTTCTTGGGCAAAACCCTGTGATAGCACAAAGTTCTTATTCAGTTTTTCTTCTTTAATACTTTTAATATTGTCATTTAATTTTGCATGAACATCTTCATTTCCACCGGATAGATTACCAACCAGTTCTTCAAGGATAGCAGAAACAACAGAAGGCTGGAGCTTCCCCGCATTGATAAAATTTATATAATTTCTAATCTGTTTAATGCACTCTTTTACAGAATAACTATATTTTTTATCGTTACTTACAGAAAGCTTATTGATATTTACGAATTGTGAGACAATTCTATTAACGCTTGCTTGTGTAAATTCTCCATATGTATTCACATCGATAAGATTTTCGAATATATCAAGTACTATCATAATCCTATCGAGTGGATTATTGGCTGAATCCAAGTCTTGAACGTTATATAAATATTTGAATTCTTGAAAATCCGTATCATACAGAGAATTTATCATTTCAAGACAGTAGTTTATCTCTTTACTACTTGTATCAATATGTTTATTTTCTTTCATAACGATCTTGTTTCCAGAAAACCTTGAATCTTTGGTCTAACATTTATTGTGGCCATAATAGAAGCTTCAACACACTAAATCCAAAATCAGTAGTCTTGCTATAAAACGATTTCCTGGTGATTAGAGAGAAGAATAAGAAAAATCCATTTCATCCAAAATAACATAACCACCTTGCTGAGAACACTTATCATCATTCAAAATAGACATAATAAAAATATCATTTACTTTGCATATTACTTCTTCGTTTCTTTTCGCACCTATATTTATAATATAGTTTCCGTTTCGAAGAGGTGGAATTATAAATCTGAAACAACAGACATAATCTTTTCCCTTCCGAAGATGTTCAATTGTTTCTCCACAAAAACTACTATTGGTATGACAAGCAATAAGTCCTTTATTATCAACCAAAACCCAGCCTATATTTATCCCATATAAATCAGCAGAAGAAGAGAGCTTAACAAACAAATATGCTTTTTCTCCGCGTTTAAAAGTCGAAGCGGGCCGCGCTTTTCCCTTTTTATACAAAGCTGCCTGCAGGATACTTATTTCACTTTTATTAATCGTTGGAAATTTCCCTAGATCGGTCCACTCAATAGAATTGAATTTGAATTCACCTGCTTCTAATTTTTGGATTGTGCCTATCTCTTCTGTCTCTATGCCCTGAGAGGTTTCCTCTGGCAGAGGTTTTTTTTCTTCCACCGGAACATAAGTATTATCTTGCCTATCAACGCTAATATCCTTCTCAGTGGGGTTCAGCTTTTCATAAGCAACTGTATCCATCAACATATAATCCCGGTATTGCTCCGTTATATACTTCGCATCACCAATTGCCTCAATTGCCCCATCTTTAAGCCAGATAGCCCTATCGCAAAAAACCGCAACTTTGCTTGCATCATGCGTCACGAGGATCACGGTTTTATCTTGTTCTCGTATTTCATGCATTCTTCGTAAGCACTTTGCCGCAAAACGCATATCGCCAACCGCAAGAACCTCATCGATTATTAATATTTCCGGATCAACTTCAGTCGAAACAGCAAAGGCAAGACGTGCTCTCATACCGCTTGAATATGTCTTAATCGGCTGGTGAATGAATTTCCCAATGTCAGCAAAGGCAAGAATTGAATCAATTTTGGCGTTCATCTCTTCTCTTGAAAACCCAAGAATTGTTCCGTAAAAATAAATATTCTGCATGCCCGTGAAGTTGGGATTAAATCCTGCTCCGAGTTCGAGCAGGGCAGAAATATTTCCAGTCACCTTTACTGATCCGCTGCTTGGCACAAGCACTCTCGCGATTAGCTTAAGCAAGGTGCTTTTGCCGCTGCCGTTCTTTCCGAGAACTCCAACCATCTCCCCTTTTTGGATATCAAAAGAAATATCCTTCAAGGCAAAGAAATCTTCATGATATTTTTTTTTAAACGGGTGAAGAGCCTCTTTCAACCGGTCCCCTGGTGTTTTGTAAAGTTTATAGGACTTTGAGACTTCAGAAAGCTCTATTATGACATCCTTCATCAGACGACCTCGGCAAAATGGGGCCGCAACTTTCCGAACACCGCTATTCCGGAAAGCAATAAAATAGCTGTTAATACCCAGAAGTAGGTACCCTGAAGCAGATGATCCCAAAAAGGAACATGAGCAACGAGAGAATCGCGATACCCCTGAATGAGATAGTGGACCGGATTGAGTTTTATGATCCAATGATATTGCGAGGGTATCATTGAGATATTCCAGAATATTGGTGTCAGCCAAAATCCAAATTGTATAAGGACAGCAATAATATTTGCAACATCACTAACAAAAAGGTTTGTTGAGGAAGTGAGCCAACCTAATCCCAACAATAGGCAAACGGTTGCAAAAAGATAGTAAAATATCTGTAATGTAAAAATAGAGGGAGCAAAACCATGCCACCAGGCTATTGCTACTGCAATGCAAATGAAAAACATATGCGGCAACATTCCACTCAGGATTTTCACAATCGGTAAGATACTTAACCGAAATTCTACCTTGTTAATGATGAAGGAATAACCTTTAATCACTCCTGTCATGCTCCTGAGCGTCTCAGAAAAATACATCCACAGTATCATCCCCGTGACGAGATATACGGCAAATGGCATATCACTTGAATGCCCTGCTCGAAAACCATATGCAAAGATAAAATACAAGACAAGGAGAAACAGTAGCGGTTGGAGAAAAGCCCAGACCACACCAAGGTATGAACCCATATATTTTTGCTGGAAATCTCTTTTGGACAATTCCAAAAGGATCTTTCTTTTGTCGATAATATCTACGCAGAAATTCTTCGTTCTATTTACTATCATCAGATGTTGATAACTATTTATAATGGGAAACTATCTGCCATATTTCAGTCGGCAACTTTAAAGCAATGTTTCAACGCCAAATCAGGTTTTTCAAATATGAAAAAGGGGTAATGATCATCTGGCCGATTTTAAAGGAATAGCTGTCTCTCAGCGCGGAATTTTCATTTCTAGCCGCTGTGAGCAGATGTAAAAGATCATCTGTTTTTGTCTGAAGCTGATGTTTTTTTTCCTTAAGTTGATGGTTTTCTATCTTCGAAATTTCGAGTTTTTTTGTCAGCCTTGCAATATGCCGCTTATCTAAAGGATAATAATAACATAACTCTGAAAAATCATTCGATTTCAACCATACACATACGTTCATGTCCTCAATATCTTCAACTAAAGTATTTTCAGAGAAGGATATTACTGACCCCTCAACGCAGTGGATAAGGTTGTTCTCAATAGGAAGTAAAGTTTTACCAAAAGTCAAAATTGGCTGTTCAGATTTTTTGGAAGTAATGACATACTTGCTGTTTAAATGTTCTTTTTCTTTCGTGCCATGCAAGTCCACGTCAAAATCATAATTTTCAAGCCGACTGCATAATCGCTTCAAGCATTCAGGCTGAATTTCACAGAAGGAGTCATATTTTACCTGAGATTCCTTAAAATCAACAAATTTCATCGCTTTAATGTCTAAACTTAAAGGAACCTGAAAAAGATGGGTTCCGGTGTGGTGCTGACCGGATTCACCGAAATTAGTTGTGAAGGAATTGTATGGATAGAAAAAATACTGCTCCTTGGTCAGCATGTATTTAGCAAAATATTTTTTCCAGGAAGTCTCAGGCCATAGTCTGATATTATGCGGCAAAGCCATATCCGCAGACAAATCGAGATGCTGATTCTCCTCATACCACTTAGAAAATTGGATCCAGTGCTCTTTCAGCCAAATCTGCCCCCAAGAGCATGGCAGCTGCATAAAATAGCCATCAGAACCATCATTCAACGGATGAAACGGCATGTACGAAGTCTCGTTATAACAAGGTGAGTACAACGCCATTCCACAGACTTGTTCCTCATGATTATAGGCGCTCACCACCTGGAGAGCATAGTTATAGAAACAAGGTGAAACTAATAAGTCATCCTCCAACAGGAGGATTCCAGAATACAGCTGACTCAAGCTACCGCAATAGAGAATGTGTTTGCGTAATCCCAAATTTTCAGGATGAATGATGACTTCCTTTTCACCATGAGACCATTGGAATTCTTGCGCAACGCGCCGCACTTCGACATTTCCACCACCATCAACACTAATGATCAGCTTTATGGGGGAAACAGAATAATGAGCAGTATTTAAGGAAGATAATAGTCTCGAAAGAGATCTTACTTTGTTGAATGCCGCAACGACAATCGGTATTTCCTTTACCTCTGGCATAGTCTCTTAAATTTGTTTGCAGATAGCTAAACGTTCGAATGCAACAATTTTTTTTGTGCTGAATTCTATTAAAAATGGGGGACAGCCTATCTTGTTTTGGTCTATTTATCCAGTTCTTTTTCAGCTCTTAATTCTTTCTAATTCTTGCCCACCTAGGTTTTGGTCTGTAGAAATTTCGAGTTTCTAATGTATGCCCTTTAACACTTTTATGTTAAAGCGAAATAGTGTAGAAGTATACGCAAATTATTAAAGAGAAGTTATTCACCACAACGACACAAACAATAAAGTAATAAATTCATCTCTTCCCTCCTTTATAACATATCAAAATTAATGACGAACAAAGAAATACTTAAAAGAATTTATGAAGTAATCAGCCCATTCAAGGTTAAGCTCGGGCTGGCCATGATAGCCATGATCACTGTAGCAGCGATGACAGGTGTTCAGGCATATCTGGTAAAAGATCTTCTCGATAAGATTTTTATGGAGAAAAACGTCGCCTTCCTTAACCTGCTTCCGTTGATACTTATTCTAGTTTTTGGCTTGAAGTCTATATCTTACTACACCTATTCATTTTTACTCGAAATTGTGGGACAAACAGTTATCCGCAATCTGAGGACCAGAATTTTCACCCATATCCATTCGCAGCCGCTATCCTTTTTCAATACAATCCCAACCGGCACTCTGATTTCGAGAATAATCTCCGATGTCACCCTTATGCAGCAAGCGGTTTCCAACGCCTTGGTCAACATTCTCCGTGACTTTTTTCAGGTGGTGATTCTTCTTGGCGTTGTTTTTTATATGAACTGGAAACTTGCCATGTTTTCTTTCGTGATTTTACCGATCGCCGGGTATCCAATAATAAAGTTCGGCAGACTCTTCAGGAAATTAAGTACACGTACACAGGAAGAAACCGCTCATGTCTCCAACATGCTTTATGAGACAATTACAGGGAACAGAATCGTCAAAGCCTTTTGCAAAGAACAGTATGAGTCAGACAGATTTACTAAACAAATCGGCAAGCTCTTTGCCGTTACCATCAAGGATGCGAAATTCCGGAGTATTCAGCATCCTTTAATGGAGTTTATCGGGGGTGTCGCCTTCGCTCTTATAATCTGGTATGGAGGGAAGGATGTCATATCCGGAACCGCTACGCCCGGTACATTCTTCGCCTTTCTCACGGCACTCGTTGCCGCTTATGACCCAATCAAGGGCATCAGTCGGATCAATTCCACCATCCAGCAGGGAATGGCAGCCGCTACGCGTGTTTTTTCGGTGCTGGATACGAAGCCTGAAATCGCAGACAAACCAGATGCCATTTCACTTCCGCCCTTCACATCTTCTATTGAATTTAAAAATCTTTCATTTTCCTATAATGGCGAGGAAAAAGTGCTGCATGATATCAACCTGAAGGTACGCTCAGGCGAAGCCCTTGCCATAGTTGGTCCCAGCGGCGGCGGTAAGACTACCTTGACAAACCTTATTCCCAGGTTTCTGGAGGTCAGCGAAGGAGAGATATGTATAGATTCCGTAAACATAAAAGAATGTACCCTTGCCTCGCTCAGATCGCAGATAGCTATGGTTACCCAGCAAACAATTCTATTTAATGATTCTGTAAAAAACAATATAGCCTATGGCGATCTGGAAGCCACGGACGAACAAATCACCGATGCCGCAAAGGCTGCTCATGCCATACAATTTATCGAACGGTTGCCGGAAGGCTTTGATACCATTATCGGCGAAGGCGGTAGCCGTCTATCCGGGGGAGAGCGCCAGAGGGTGTCCATAGCGAGGGCTATTCTTAAAAACTCTCCTATTCTGATTCTCGATGAAGCCACATCGTCACTGGATACCGAGTCCGAACGGGAAGTTCAGAAGGCCCTGGAGAACCTGATGAAAAACAAAACGACCCTGGTAATTGCGCACAGGCTTTCAACTATAAAAAATGCGGATAGAATAATTGTCGTAAAAGATGGAAGGGTTGTCGAAGAAGGAACCCATGATGATCTTATTGATCTGCATGGAGAATACGAACTCCTGCATAATATGCAATATCAATAGCGGGTTAAAATTGATTCATCACTCTATTCAAAGAACAGAGAATGTATATTTCATCTTGAGTGCTTCACTCCTGAAAAACTGCCGCAAAAGAAACAACGAAAATTTATTTAGCCTTGTGAATCGGCGCCTACAGCCAGAGGTGCTCACTTACGAGGTGGTAGATTGAAAAATGCTATTGGTAAGCGGTTATGGTAATCGGCAAAAAAAAGAATTTCTTTGAAACAGCAGCGCTATTTTGTGCAACTGCCTCGTGTCTAGTTATCCCCTTCGCCTCAAGCCTTTTGTCACTTTTTTCCATCCTAACCCTGATTTTCTGGACTCTTTCCGGAAAAATTAAAGAAATACCATTAATTACCAGATCCAATCCTATTGCTTTTCTGACAACACTTCTCTTTGGTTTTTTCGTCATAGGCTTATTCTATACTGCAGCAGACATCTCTGAAGCTCTTGCCGTCTTCAAAAAATACAGGGAACTCATTTTCGTTCCAATTTTGATCTCGTTACTCAGAGACCATCCAATTGCCAGAAAAAACTGTGAGCATGGCTTTATTTTCGGGTGTATTATTCTCCTGCTGATCTCCTACAGCATGTATTTTTCGATTCTTCCTTCAGCCCGGTACGGCCACTCCATTGTGTACCATATTACCCACAGCTATTTCATGGCGATCCTCGCCTTCTGGGCCATTCACAAAGCAATCGACTCATATCAGTATAGATATCTCTGGATCGTCATTTATTTTCTTGCGGTATTTAACCTCTTTTATATAGCACCTGGAAGAACCGGCATGCTGGTCTTTCTCGCCCTGATGGTGCTCTTCCTGATCCAGCGCCTTTCTGTGCTGCAGCAGGTTGCCGGCTTGTTTTTACTTACCTTGCTTCTATCGACAATCTATGCAACCTCAGACAACTTTGCCTCAAGGAGCAACATAGCCCTGAAGGAGATTCAAAATTATCACTATGGAGAGACGAGAACTTCCCTTGGGATGCGTTTCGATTGGTGGGTCAACAGCATAATTCTGATAAAGCAAAAACCTTTATTGGGACATGGGACGGGATCTTTTGAAGAAGTACATGATGATCTCATTGCCGATACAGCAATCCAAGGGACCGATAATCCACACAATGAGTATCTGTTTATCGGTGTTCAACTCGGGATAATAGGTCTGGCAATATTCCTCCTGATCTTTCTTGCTCAAATCAAGTACTCATTTAAACTGGAAAAACCCGATAAACGATTCGTTCAGGGAGTTGTAGTAGCTATGGCAGTGGGATGTTTGATGAACTCTTTTCTCTTCGATTCACACCAGGGGCATTTCTGGGCTTTTCTCTCCGGCCTTTATTTCTCCTCCTATCCGGAAAATCGTTTAC
Organism: Desulfobulbaceae bacterium; assembly: GCA_016278675.1. Lineage (GTDB taxonomy): Bacteria > Desulfobacterota > Desulfobulbia > Desulfobulbales > Desulfocapsaceae > Desulfopila_A. Next base: position 247,124 of record JADQBJ010000014.1, read on the forward strand.
CTCTTCGATCTTTGAGCTGAATTTTATCCTTGGCACCCTTTGGGGGGAACACACTCTCGCAAGGGAGATAATCAACCCAGTATTTCTGCATAATAGTTTTCATACTGTTCGGTAATCCTCAAGAGATGAAAATCTTCCGCCCTTCTCTCCTGGAGCTCTTTGAAGCAGGATGCGTAATGGCTATAGCGTCCATACACATCTTCTATTTTTCTTCCCAGATTATTCTGCTCCTCCAGCAGCAGGGCCGGCAAAACCTCTTTAACGCCTCCCACCGGCGTTGAAATAAGCACATTCCCATAAAAAAGAGCCTCGACCATAACCTGAGGGAATCCCTCGCTATGGGAAGAAATGACCACCAGATCAGCGCCTTTCATAATTTCGGGTATGTCAGTGCTGAAACCCGACAAAATTACGCGGTCTTCAAGGTTTAAACCGGCAATCTTCCTTTGCAGATTATTATACTCCTTCCCTTCCCCGACAATCCTTAATCTGAAAGGAAAGGGAAGATTCCGTACCTGGTCGATCAGGATATCGAATCCCTTTATGGCATCAAGCCTGCCAATAGCAGCTATATCGAAAACTTCATTTTTCGCTACACCGATTGCCGTTCGCGGCACTATACCGTTGTGAATCACCCTTACCACGGCATCAGCTTTTTGTTTGACTGAATTCCGGGCTTCTTCAGAAACTGCTGAAACATACCGAAGACGATTAAATATCCTTCCTTTTCTGGCGTTATGCTTGGTCCCCAGATGCTTGACCTTGGTAAAACGGTTCACTCCATGAATCAGGTAAGAGGCTTTGAAAGCATGCGTATGAACTATATCCGGTCGCTTCTGTTTGATTATTCTGTACAGCTCCAGCAGGAGAAGAGGATTATGGGTAGTGGGATGACTTTGCAGTTCAATGATTTCAACCTGTTCAGTAAATTGTTCTATGTATTCGGTCTCCCTTAGTACCACAGCCAAAACTTCATGTCTTTTTGACAATTCGTTAGATAAATCGACAAAAACTTTTTCCGCCCCTCCCCATTTGCTCGAGGCCATAAATTGTATAATTTTCATGGTCTGAAGATCACTATCGAATTATGCCAATCGTATCCTACTTGCTATTTTTGCCGCAATACACTCATACCCGGCATTGCTGCAATGAATCCTGTCCATGTAAAATTGATGGGATTCTTTTTCAAATATTTCATAGAGATCAATCTTTATACATGTCTCATAATCGCCGCAAACCTTATCAAGGACCTTATTATATCGCACTAATTCACCATTACGGTCCTGGTTGTTGGTAGGGATGGTATCCACGAGAAAAACGGTTCTGGGTTGAGAGAGTTCGACCATTTTTCGTAAATTTTCTTCATATTCCTCGATGGGAACGGTATTAGACTCTCCCAGAAGAACATTCATCCCTGCTTTACGACAGGTTTTTTTAAATTTTTTCGTCAGTGCTCGTAATACCTTGCGACACCAATTCTCGGGATAATAGAGCACATAAGGTGAATATCTGAGGGTCTTGCTGGAATCCGCCAAACCGAATTGTATGAATATGCAGTCGGCATCCACCATACAATCCTGACGCAAACAATCCCGCAGCAACCCCAGACCTTCTCGCGTTGTAGCCATTGTATGGCCAAGATTAATTACTTCAGAACCGATCTTATCGGCCACCCTTTCCGGATAACTGTTTCCCTTCAGCTCTTTCGCACCAAGCGTATTGCAATCTCCTATAGCAAGAATTTTTCGGAACATTTCATTATACTGATGTTTTTTATAATAAAGATGAACCTGTTAAGATTATGGTTGAAAAATTTTTCGCCTCTTCAGAATGAGTTCACGATAGATTTGAACGGTTTTCTCACACATCGACTGAGTAGTAAAGTGTTTACGCACACGTTCCTGTCCTCTTTTACCGAATGTCTTAATTTTTTCCAGATCGTTCAAGGCATTGTCGATACATTGTCCCATCTCGACAGGGTCGGATGGCATAACGAGCCAACCGGTTTCACCATTGACTACCGTTTCCAGGCTGCCACCATGGGCGGTTGCAATTACCGGTTTGGCCATTGACATCGCCTCAACTGTGGTACGACCAAATGCCTCCGGTTCACTTGAAGAAGCACTGAGAACGATGTCGGCCAGCAGTAATCCTGCTGCCATATCCGAACAATGTCCAACAAGGCTGACACACTCCTCCAGGTTATTATCTGAAATATATTCCTTGAGTTCACTGACATATCCTGGGTTTTCACCAGTATCTCCAACGAGAATCGCCTGAAAATTCCTTCCCTTCACCTGAAGCAAACTCTTCAGAAAAATTTCCTGACCCTTCAGCCGGGTAATTCTGCCGGGCAGCATGATGACAGGAATATTTTCCTTAATGTTCCAATCTCGTCTCAACTTCTCCAGGCGTGAGCTTTCAATGTTCTCCGGATTAAACATCTCTTCATCCACTCCGCGAAAGACGAGCCTGACATCATTTTTGACCTCATATTTCTCATGTATATGTTTCTTTATGCTTTCCGAGACAGCAATTACTCCATCTCCTTTAGTCATAATAGCGCTGTATTTGTTAACCGAATAGAATCCATGAAAGGTGGTTACCAGCACCGGTCTTCTACTCTTAGGCATGCTGAGCCAGGCGGCATAACCTACCCAGGCAGGCATTCTTGAGCGAAGATGCAGAATATCAACCTCTTCCTTGATCATTAACCTCCGCAAGGGCCAGATGTAGGCAAGACAACGGGGGCTTTTCGAGCCTACAGCCCATTTGATATGTCGGCTGCCTTCTTCTTCCAGCTGCTCCACCAGACGACCTCCGCCGGAAACAACCAGGGAACGATGACCGTTCGCAACCAGATAGCGCCCCATTTCAAGGGTGCCGCGCTCCACTCCACCGCCCTCGAGCTCTGGCAGCATCTGCACAGCGGTGATTGTCCGGCCACTGCGCTTCCTCTCCTTTGCTTCATGCAGCCTTTGATAAAGGGAGAGGGTTTTCTCGCACATCCTGTAGGCGGTAAAATTCTCAAGCACCCATTTTCTGCCGCGCTCTCCCGCTTCCCGTATAAGATGCGGATTCACGAGAACATTTTTTATGGCTTCCGCCAACTGGCTAGGGTCCGATGGGGCAACAAACCACCCTGTTTCATCTTCAACGATTGTTTCAAGACTACCCCCATGCCGAGTTGAAACAACAGGTTTTGACATGGCCATAGCTTCTATGGCAATTTTTCCGAAAGCCTCGGGCTGACTGGAGGAGGCGGAAACTACAAAATCTGCTACCTTCAGTGCGGCCGGCATGTCGGAACAGTGGCCGACAAGCCTTACCTTATCTCCAAGGTCATGGCGGCGTATCCTGTCCAGAAGCTTTTTCGTAAACGATGAATTTTCCTCCGTTTCTCCTACGCAAATAGCATAAAATGGCAAATCTTTAATGAGAGCAAGACTTTCAATAAAGACATCCTGTCCCTTCCATTGGGTTAAACGCCCGGGAAGCATTATTATGGGAGTATTATCCTGGGGCAGCTGCCATTTCCGGCGAAGTTCGCTGGTCCTCTCAGGCGATACTACGGCAGGGTCGAATGCCTTGGTGTCACAGCCGCCATGTATAAGTTCAATCCGGGATTCATCAACCCGGTAGTTTTCCAGGATGTGATTGGTTATGACCTTAGAGACGGCAATAACCTTTTCACCCTTGGTCATTATAGTTGAATAAGAGTTAACTGAATAAAAACCATGAAAGGTCGTGATCAAGGCAGGTCGTAAAATAGGAGGAAGCAGTTTCCACGCGGTATAGCCAATCCAGGCGGGTAGTCTCGAACGTAGATGAACAATATCAATTTTTTCCTCTAGAAAGAAGCGCTGAAGCCGCCGGATGTATTTAAGACAACGAAGGCTTTTTTCACCGATTTGAGGCCAGGTTATATGAACTCCTCCGGCATCCTCAAGCTGGCTCACTAAACGGCCTCCTCCCGATATAACCATTGAATGATGGCCTAAGTCAGCCAGATATATCGCCAGATCAAGTGTTTCGCCTTCTACTCCGCCTTCATCAAGGTCGGGCAGTATTTGGACAATCCGTAATTTTCTCATAGAAACCGTCTTATAATCTCTTCGGCACAGCGTCGAGCTTCATTCAGCGGCTCGGCATTTTTCCAGCTTCCGTCTCCCAGAAGATATGCCTGCAGCCCTATAACAAATCCTGCATCCTTCAAGTATTCTTCACTTTTCCTGAATTTAGAATTTTTATTTCGCCACTGCACGGGTAATATTCCCACATCGCATCCGGAACTGAGAGCCTCATACACCATTGATATGGAATCTCCGGTTACCCAGACCTGACGGCACCGGCGGTATTCTTCCTCCACCCAGCCGGGAGGAGTTTCCTGGTAGTCATGAAATTCAACATTTTGGAGATGTTGCGCCAGAAGTGACATCTTTTGTATGGCATCGGCAGGAGTTCGAGGAGAGGATGACAGTATATACCGTTTAAGGTGATCATGGGAAATAAGCGCCTTTATACCGGCAATGATCTCATCGGTGTTCCAGTCGTGACTTTTCCTGTCGAGACCACCACAGAGCAGCAACACTCTGTCATTACGGTGATCACCTTTGTTGATGTTGGGGTTAGGAGGGCCAATGGTCGTAAAGATATTATGCTTTTCTGCCGTATTGTCATGTTGTGGTGAGAATATCAGGTCGAACTTCTTTTGCAGAAAGGAAGAAGGAGTCATACAGGTAACTACTGGAATGCCGAAGTGCTTTTTTAAAAGAAGCATCGGCAGGTGGGTATGAGTCCCTGTCCCCAGAAGCAAATCACAATCTTTAAGAAAATCACCTGAATCAGCGGGCTGATAATTCGGTAAAAACAAGAGATTCAACCATTCAGAACCCTGCAAAAAAACGTTCTTTTTCCGAATTGGTACCGAAATCACCTCAACATCGATCTTCCTTTTGAGTTCTTCAATAATGCCGAAAGTCTGTTTCTCATGACCAGGACGGCCATCGAGAAATGCCGCCAGCTTAAATTTATTATTTTCACTCATGGTATCAGAACCGGCTTCTGTGACATAACGGATTAATTTTTATGTCCACCCTAATACTAAGAATTTTGGTCAAGATCAATATATGAAAACACAAAATAATATCACCTACAGAAGAATACCTCGGGCAAGGTAGCAGGAATAAATCACATGGATGTCTCTATCTGCCTGGAGGTGCTGGTGGTTTCTTTGCTCCGGCAAGCTTAACGAGGATCTGGTTGGATTTGACCAGGCGTGAGGTCATTGTACGAAAGAGATGGGCAGAGACATCTGGATATTTCTCGATAATTTCGTCTATTTTGTCACCGGGAAAACGCTTCACAGTGCTTCTGCCCTGAGAAATAATCGAGGCGGTGCGGTGTTCTCTTGAAATGGCGGCCATCTCTCCAAAATATTCTCCCGGCTCCGTCAATTCCGCTATTTTCTTACCGCCTTTAATAACGGTGAGTCCACCTCGAATCAATTTAAAAAAATCGAAATCGGTGTTTCCCTCTCTTATTATAACATCGCCGTCTTCATATTCCTCGACATCAGGGTTGACAAGATAGGCAGGTAGACTTTCCTTGTGAGCCACAGTTCTGCGCAAGGCTTCATCGATGCTGGTGATACCGGCCTTCACTTTTTTCAGGGCTGCATCACGAAGAGGGGTCATTCCTTCCTGCACGGCAACTTTCCGTAATTGATCTTCCGGAACCTCGGCACTTATGGCCTTGGCTACCTCATCGGTTACTTCCATAAGCTCAAAAAAACCAACCCGGCCTTTATAACCCAAACCATTGCACTCAGGACAACCATTGGGACCGTACAGTTGCAGATCCTCTATTTCGTTTTCACGGAAACCGATGCTGAGAAGCTCCTCCGCCTCATAGGTAACAGGCTTTTTGCAGCTTTGACAAAGCCGCCGGCCCAGCCGCTGTGAAAGCACCATGGTCACGGCAGATGACAGCATAAACGAGGGGATGCCGATATCGACAAGACGTGCGATGGTTGCGGCACTGTCATTGGTATGCAGAGTTGAAAATACCAGATGGCCTGTCATGGCAGCCTTGATGGCAATTTCCGCAGTCTCGATGTCGCGAATCTCACCTACCATAATGATGTCGGGATCCTGCCGCAAAAAGGCTTTCAGGGCAGCCGCAAATGTCATTCCCACCTCGGTATGTACATTTACCTGGTTGATGCCCTTGAAGTTAAACTCGACCGGATCCTCTGCAGTAAGAATCTTGATATCTTCACTGTTGAGGGAGTTGAGGGCTGAATACAGAGTAACGGTTTTTCCAGATCCTGTGGGGCCGGTTACCAATAGAAGTCCCTGAGGTCTGGAGAGGCAGCGTTTCAGCATATCGAAGGTAGAAGTTTCAAAGCCGAGCTGGGTTAGATCGACATTCAGAGAACTCTTATCGAGAATACGGAGAACGACTGATTCGCCGAACAGTGTCGGCAGTGAAGACACCCGAAAATCGACGGACCGGTTCCTCCCCATGCGCATCTTGATTCTACCATCCTGAGGCACGCGTCTCTCGGTTATATCCAGACCGGAGAGGATTTTTACACGGGCGACCAGGGCGTTTTTAATGGTCAGCGGCAGGTTCATCGATTTAAAAAGCGAACCATCCTTACGATACCTCACCTGCATGGTTTTCTCATAAGGCTCTATGTGAACATCTGAGACGCCTTCCTGCACAGCTTTGATAAGAATACCATTGACCAGTTTGATTATGGGGGCATCCGAGGCTGCAAACTTGTCAGGCCCCTCGTCTTCGTCATAGCTCTCGATCTCAAACTCATCGGCAGCATCCGCAACTATTGATCCGAAGTCGTCTACCTGGGTAACGGAAATCTCTCCAACATCATCCTCATCAGATACGATTGAGAGATTTTTTGCCTCCTCTTCACTGATCTTGTAATATTTGATATAGGCTTCGAGGATATCCTTTTCCGTTGAAACACAAACGGATAGTTCCTTGTTCAGCTGGTCCTGCAACTCTTCAACGGCGGAGGCATCCGATGGCTCGACCATGGTGATCTGCAGCGTATTTCCAGCCATGCGGAGCGGGAATGCAAAATATTCTTTGGCAAGTTCAAAGGGCAGGATCCGTAATACATCTTTTGAAGGAGGCTCATCCTTGATGACAACTGCCGGATAATTGTGTTGCCTGCTGAGGAAGTTAAAAACTGTATTATCATCAATATAATCGAGCTTAACGAGGATCGAACTGAGGCGGCCACCCTGCTTCTTAAGTTCCTTCTTGCCGCGCTCAAGCTGGGCCGGCGTGATATAACCCGCTTTGCTGAGAAGTTCGCCAATCTTAACTTTCCCCGCACCCGATTGATCCTTAACCGTTCGTTTAAGTGATGTTTTTCTGGAGGAAGTATTAGTTTTGACCGTCATAAAACGTCCATATGGGAATAATAATTAGCACCTTTAAATGGTGAGAGTATAGTCTATGAAATAAAGGATTAAAACCTCTTTTTTCTTGAAAAAAACCTTCGCCGGGAATCAATCCCCTCAATTGATGATTTTTAAAACATTTCAAGTGCGGGATCACTGATTTTAAGCTATTGTTGTGGTATGATAGCGTCCAAAAAGCGCGAGTTCCCACGTTTACAGGCAGCATTCGACATCTAACTTGAGTTGTCACGGGTTCTCCCTATACTGCACCCGGTATTTCGAAGTTTTATCTAGCCATTTAAGAGTTACATGGCAACTTTTTACACGCTCATCATCGTATATGATTAACCATAACTATTAAATAAAAATGTGATGTATGCTGTAAATTTGCATCAATTTAGCTCCGATGGACGAATACATTAAATTTTTAATTAAAAATTCGAGAATATGCAAAATTCAGTTCAGAGCATCTTAAAAAAAATCACTTATATCGAAGCCGAAATCGAAATCCAGAAACAGATCCTCTATTCAATACCAGATGATCAGCGAGGAGATATTGAAGGGGTTTTGAAAACAATCAAACAGGCGAAAGATGATATACAGCAGCTCCGCAATCAAATTGCCGAGATATCGCCGCAGGAGCATCAAAAGCTGCTTGCTATTGAGAAGGCTGTTACCCTCTTTAAGGAAATAGCCTCTAAAAAGCAGTTTACAAAGATAGAGAGCTTGTCATCTCATCCTGACTGCTCTATCGCTTTAAAAAATGGCGAAAAACTGTCTTGCCTGGCAAGGGCATGTGATGCCGATGGCAATTGGACCATAATCACAGATAATGGTGAAATTCGCCATCTTTCTGCAAGTGAGGTAAACTGATCCAGACTGCCTGCTGCTCCCCCCATGACCGTGCACATTGGACCACGGTAAAATCCATTGGAATCAGAAATCGAAGTGATCAAAAACAAGGTTCCGATGTGCATCTTATTCGAAACAATGCACATGTTTCGACGCCGCCTAAAAGAGTTATCACTTCACTCGAGACATCATGCCGAACCTGCTTGTACCAACTATGCAACTTATGCATGTTTTTGTATGATACAAATAATGCTTCACCAACAATTTTATGAATAATTACAGATTATTTCACACTGTTTTCAGCAAAAAAAAAATTGCCTATAGACTGTATTTATGGTAGGAGAATCATGATATAGTTATGTTCTTTTATTGTATACCTGATGAGAACATCGACACCCGGTACTGTTAATGTTCATTTTTCCTGTTTACATGAACCGATCATAAAACAGTGCGGATTTAATGTTTTCTTGGTCTTTGAATTTCTACTTATACCTATATGAATATATCGAAGGTGTGCCTCAACCTTCCTCCAAAAAAAAAAACACAAACACTGGATAAGAAATTTCAAGCAGTTGTTTTCCATAAAAAACAGAAAACAATCTGTAACAGACTAACTGCAGAGCTGGATAAACGCCTTGGCTTTAGAGGCCAGTTCACGAATCAGAGAGATTTCTCATTTTCTTGCTATTTGTGACGGTTTTTCAGGAGAAAGGCACTAACCCCCAAAAGGGGATAAGTACCTTGGATATAGAGAGTAATTCACTGTTATAAAATAACATATTCGTTTTCTTTTTTTTCTGACAGACTCATCAGAGTAAGGTACTAATAAGCGTAGAATCTTCAGATCTGCTCTTTTTATCAGCAGTACTGCACCATTTTTCGACAAAGTTATCTACTTGATAACGGATTTAACTACAGTCAGAGTCTAATTCTACCAAAGGAGTGAATTATGCCATTAGATCCAACCAAACATGCGGATTGGGAAATTGCACAAGAAGCGGAAAAAACAATGAAAACCATTTATGAAATCGGTGAGACGCTTGGCCTGACCAAGGAAGAACTTCTTCCCCATGGCCACTATATAGCCAAGATCGATTTCAGAAAGGTTCTTGAGCGCTTGAAGGACAAGCCGAACGGTAAATATATTGACGTTACGGCTATTACCCCCACACCGCTTGGTGAAGGAAAATCAACTTCTTCCATGGGTCTGGTTCAGGGGCTCGGCAAATTGGGCAAAAAAGTCAGTGCTGCCATCCGTCAGCCATCCGGCGGTCCCACCATGAACATCAAGGGATCTGCCGCGGGTGGTGGTTTAGCCCAGTGCATCCCCCTGACCCCGTTTTCACTCGGGTTCACCGGCGATATTAATGCCATAATGAACGCTCACAATCTGGCAATGGTAGCGCTCACCTCCAGACTGCAGCATGAACGCAACTACAATGACGAGCAACTCGAGAGACTCTCCGGCATGAAGCGCCTCGACATTGATCCGACCAATGTTGAAATGGGCTGGATCATGGATTTCTGCTGCCAGGCGCTGCGAAATATCATCATCGGTATAGACGGAGTTAACGGCAAGGCCGACGGCTTTATGATGAAATCCAAATTCGGCATCGCCGTTTCCTCGGAAGTCATGGCTATCCTTTCTATTTCCAATGACCTCAAGGATATGCGTGAAAGAATGGGTAAAATTGTTGTCGCTTATAACAAGAAGGGTCAGCCGGTAACTACGGAAGATCTGCAGGTAGCCGGGGCAATGACAGCCTGGATGGTTGAAGCGCTTAATCCTTCGCTGATGCAGTCTCTGGAAGGTCAGCCGGTCATAGTTCATGCCGGACCTTTTGCCAATATCGCCATTGGTCAGAGCTCCGTCATCGCCGATAAAGTCGGCTTGAAACTCGCCGATTACCATGTAACTGAATCCGGATTCGGAGCCGATATCGGCTTTGAAAAATTTTGGAATCTTAAATGCCGTTTTTCCGGACTCATTCCCGACTGTGCCGTTGTTGTCGCGACGATCAGAGCGCTCAAGTGTCACGGTGGCGCCCCGGTTCCGGTGCCCGGAAAAGCAATGCCCAAGGAATACCTCGAGGAGAACGTCGAATGGGTTGCCAAGGGCTGTGATAACCTTATCCACCATATACGCAATGTCAGAAAGGCAGGCATCAGTCCTGTTGTCTGTATTAACGCGTTTTACACCGACACCGATGCCGAAATCGCCAAGATTCGTGAACTCTGTGAAGCAGAAGGAGCCAAAGTTGCTCTGTCGCGGCATTGGGAAAAAGGCGGCGACGGCGCACTTGAATTCGCCCAGACCGTTATTGATGCCTGTGAAGAAAAGAATGAGTTCAAATTCCTCTACGAACTCGACATGCCCATCAAGGACAGGATCCAACTTATTGCCACGGAAGTTTACGGCGCCGACGGTGTTGACTATTCCAACGAGGCAAATAAAGCAATTGACAGAATCCAGGCCGATCCCGAACTTTCCAAGATGGGAATGTGCATGGTGAAAACCCATCTGTCTCTCTCCGATAATCCTACACTCAAAGGTGTCCCCAAAGGATGGCGACTCACCATCCGTGAAGTCCTCACCTATGGCGGCGCCGGTTTTATTGTTCCGGTTGCCGGAACAATCAGCCTGATGCCTGGAACCGGATCAAACCCCGCGTTCAAACGTATTGATGTGGATACGGAAACCGGAATGGTTGAAGGTGTATTCTAATTCGGACAAACCATTCTCTTTAGGGAGCAACGGTAATAAGAGTCTCTTTCCCGCAGCAAGGCGGCCAAGAGTCTCTTAAGCAACCCCACTTAACCAACAAAAAAGCCCCGAGGCAGTAAGATGCCCGGGGCTTTTTTGTTGCGCTATATTTGCTTGCAGACTTTTTCAGAGGCCGATTGCCGGATACCTTGCGTTAAGCTCTTCTGCAAGCGGAATCATAATCTCACGCATCGACGGCTCTGCGGTTTTATGGGTCCTCAGTCGGAATATATGCCGCCACTCCTCAAGATTGCAGTAGACGATAATTTCAGTTTTGCATGAATTAGGCAATACGGTCCGGGCAGCCTGCGGCGTTGAAGTTTCCAGAAGCTTCAGGTAGATAACCTCGGTTTCCTCCATGGCCTTTTCCCAGAGGGCGTAATCTGCTGTGCCTTCCTGGTAGAACAGGGGCTTGACAAAGGTCACCTGATTGTCGAATTTGTCCTGACTATAGCGGCAATAGCGCTGGCTCTCCTGCAGGAAGGAACAGGTCCGGTGCCGCACAATTTCATGGGTTACGGCTCGATTGACATAAAATTTCACTCCGACATAACGGTGACGCAGCAGCAACTCGTCAGAAAGTTTTTCGACCTCGTCGAGTTCGATTTTTTTTACGCCGATTGCACTACCGCTATCTGCATGATCATCAGCCGACCAGATTCCGTCAAACAGATAAGGATGTTTTCTTCCCAGAAAATTTACCATTTGTCTGACCACTGCATCATCAGCGCAGCGTTGGTAGATCTCCCGGAAGCCGCGAATCGAAGCGGTAACAAGAAGTCCGTCATCATAGACATCTACAGTGAGGAATTTAGGCTGACAGGCTAGAAAACCAGCGGCATCAGTTTCGGTACAGCGAACCTGCAGCGTTACTACAGCCATCTCCAGGACAGAATTATGACCGTGGCTTGCCACCTTTTTCACAAATGGAAGCGCAGAATCTCTGGAGATCAGCTCTTCGCTTTTATAGCAGATGCGGCCGCAGGCTTCGAGTCGGACCACCAGTGATGCCTGATCGAGGTCATCTTGTATCTCATAGGAGGGGCTGATAATTTTCATAACTATTCACCGGTCCAGAAAGGAGACATTTCACGGAGGGATGCAATAATTTCCGGAATCTTGCCAAGGACGAAGTCGACCTCTTCCTCGGTATTGTAAATGCTTAACGAGAATCGGATGGAACCGTGAGCCGCAGTAAACGGAACCCCCATGGCCCGCAGCACATGCGACGGCTCAAGAGACCCTGAGGTACAGGCGGATCCGGAAGAGGCACAGATATTGTATTGATTTAAATGCAACAGTATTGATTCGCCTTCAACGAACTCAAAACTTATGTTTGAAGTGTTGGGCAATCTGTCTTTCTTGTGTCCGTTAAGCATTGAACGGGGAACCGAGGACAGCAACCCCTCTTCCAGTTTATCCCTCAGTGCTTTGACCCGGGTATTTTCCTCTTCCATTTTCTCACCGGCCAGCTGGCAGGCTTTACCGAGTCCTACGATCGATGCCACATTTTCAGTACCGCCGCGGCGGCCTTTCTCCTGATGGCCTCCTGCTATAAATGGAATAAACGGGGTACCGCGCCGCACGTAGAGAACTCCCACTCCCTTAGGGGCATGGAGTTTATGCCCCGACATCGAGAGAAAATCAATAGCGGAATTATTCATGTCTATGGCGATTTTTCCGACAGCCTGCACGGCATCGGTATGAAAAAGTATCCCTTTTTCCTTGGCCATCACGGCCATTTCTTCAACAGGAAATATCACTCCGGTCTCATTATTGGCCCACATCACACTGACTATAGCCGTGTCATCGGTTAATGCCTCGGCATATTCATTCAGATCGATGGTACCATCAGCAGCCACTTTAAGTCGTGTCACCCGATGCTTATGCCCTGTCAAAGTTTCCAGGTTTTCTGTGAGAGTCTTTATGGCAGGGTGTTCCACCCTGGTCGTTAGAATATGCCTTTTCTCGGGAAAAGACTGAAGAGCCGAAAGAACCGCAGTTGAATCACTCTCGGTGCCGCAACTGGTAAAGGTTATTTCTTCAGGTTCGGCGCCGAGAAGGGTCGCTACCCGGAGCCGTGCCTCTCTGAGAGATTCGCCAACCTGACCGCCGAAGACATGCATACTTGAGGGATTACCGTAATAATCGGTCAGAAAAGGCATCATAGCTTCAACCACCTCGGGAGCTATCTTGGTGGTTGCATTGTTGTCCATGTAGATTTCTTGGCCTGGAGATGTCTTCATTACTTAGCTTCCTCCACAATTAATGTGTCCAGAACAAGCTCCCTCAGCTTTTTCTCCACATACTCTTTCAAAGTTGTTTGCGATTTTGTACAGCTGGTGCATGATCCTCGTAAAGAGACAAGTACATAGTCCCCGTCCACGTCGATCAATTCTATATCTCCGCCATCCTGACGCAGCGCCGGTTTGATCTCGCGCTCGAGCACCTCTTCAATTTTCTTGATCTTTTGGAGTGTGGTCATTCGCTCGGGCTTTTTAGCGACCCTCTTTATTTTCGCGGTATCCCCAATACAATCATCGAGAATTTTCTGTAGCTTGTCCTCGCACTTACCGCATCCGCCACCGGCTTTGGTAAAATTGGTTATTTCCTCGACTGAGCGGAGGTTGGACTCCTTGACTGCACGGATTATTTCCAGATCGGTAACGCCGAAACATTCGCAGACAACCTCTCCTTCGGCCATAGGAAGGACCATGCCGCGATAATCGGCAATGGCTGCCTCCAGCGCCTCCCGTCCCATAACCGAACAATGCATTTTTTCCTTAGGCAGACCACCAAGGAAATCGGCAATATCTTCGTTGGTGATCTTTTCAGCCTCGGAAATCTTCATACCCTTGATCATTTCAGTCAGGGCGGAAGAAGAGGCAATTGCACTGGCACAGCCAAAAGTTTTAAATTTTGCTTCAACTATAGTATCATTCTCATCAACTTTGATGGTGAGTTTCAGAGCATCGCCACATGCTAAGGATCCCACATCGCCTACACCGCTTGGATTTTCCACTTCACCAACATTTCTCGGCTTGAGAAAATGCTCCTGAACCAGATCAGTATATTCCCACATATGAAGCTCCTGAATTTGATGACGTATCAAACAACTTCCGGTCATCTCAAATGATTAAATAACAACATCATCAATATTGGCAATCTTGCAATACGCCCGTGATTCAGATATATCCGCTTTACGCACGCTGTCAATATTAAATAAAAACACACCAGTTGAAAATAATACCCTCTGCCAAAAAATCAACTGATAATAACTACATCCGCAAAACACCGGGATTTTTGATCACGTTGTTCCGATTCCCTTTAGTGTCTTACTCCTGAAAAAATCGCCACAAAAAACAAGAAAATAAAAAATAATTCGCGAACCTGCCTTTACTGCCAAGGCACTTATCCAGCTCCGCTGGGGTAGCGGATCAGGCATAATTTTCGACAGCCAATCAGAGCAGCCCGATTTCTTTAAGCATATTTTTGGCTGCTTTAACAAGGTCTTGAGTTCCATCTGCGGTTCTCGACTCAACATAGAAACGAACCTTTGGTTCTGTTCCGGAGGGCCGTATCATCAGCCATGAGCCATCGTTAAATATCATTTTCCTGCCATCCACATCAATGACTTTATCAATGATTCTAGACTCTCCCTCAATCTCCACAGAGCTCCCCTCTTTGTATTTCTCCAAACCGGCGAGGGCCGTCAAGAGCTTCTCGCCCTGTAAAGAGACAGCAATACCGTCACGATCAGGATAGAAAAAACCATACGTTTCTTCTATCTGACGTAAATACTCCCCAAGGTTCTCGCCGGTAGTCAACACCATATCCAGGGCCAGCAGGAGACCAATATAGGCATCTTTTTCCGGGGTGTGGCCTATAATGGAAATACCGTCGGACTCTTCGAAACAGACCAGCGCCTTGCCGATCACCGGTTTAAATTCCTTAAATCCTACTTTTGGCTCAAAGACATCTTCGCCCAGAGCGGCAGCAACCGCGTTTGCCAGATTGGAAGATGCCACGGTTTTGGCGACCAGTCCGCTCTTCTTTTTGTACTCGTGGAGAAAGTGATATGCCATGGCCCCGAACTGATTCATATTGATTTCAATATTCCCATCAGTGAAGCGGATCCTGTCGCCATCGGGGTCAATGATTGCTCCCAGCTTATATTTCTCCGGCCGCAGCTGAAGAGTCTCTACAACCGCTCTCATATTCTCACTGGATGGTTCCGGGGCAACTCCTCCAAAGGTAACATCTTTTTCTTTTCGCAGATGAATCAATCTTTCTGAGCGTGTATTTTTAAACATCGCATCTATATGCAGCCTGCTGGCTCCGTGAACAGAGTCAATGACAACAACCAGATCTTCCTTCTTCTCAAACCCCTCGATAATACCGGCATACTTCAAACCATGGGCATCGTAATTCTTCTTCAGGTGATTCTGCCACAAGGACAGGGAGTCTATGCGTTGGATGGATTTCGGCATTTCCGGCACCTTACTGCCTTCCGCAAATGATAAAGGCAGGCGGTTTTCTCCAATAATGCCTCGGGCTCTTTCGGTGATAGCGCGCGTTACTTCGGTGGCAGCCGGACCGCCGTCAGCCGCATTAAATTTCAATCCACCATATTCAAGCGGATTGTGCGAAGGGGTAAAATTGATCGAGAAGGCGGCATCCAACTGTAGAACACTTGCCGACAATACCCCGGTGGTAGTCTCTCCGGCGAAATATATTTTTATCCCCTCTCTATCAAGAACTTGGACCGCAACCCGTGCCAATAGATCTCCGCAAAAGCGGTTATCATAACCGACGACACACCCTCTCTGCCGGACCTCCTCAAGACTTGCAGCACCTAAAACGCCAGCCAGTTCGGCACTATGGTCAAGTTCTTTATACATCTCGACAATCGCCAGAACCACCTGTGCCACGGATTTACAGAAAAGATCTTTTCCCAGAATCCCCCGCCATCCCGAAGTGCCGAAGGTTACGGGAGAAATCGGCCGGCCGGTATTGTTTTCTATTTCATGGCGAACCTTCTCATATAATAGCTCCACATATTTTCGCCATTCAACTCCGGACGATTCTTTCTTGTGGACCAATTCGGCAATCATTCCCAGATAATCACATGACAAAGGATCATCAGATTGCAGTAATCCATTTATTCTTCGGCGCAGATCATCTGCTGCAGACATGAGTATCCTCCTGTTTTATATCGCCGGGGAGCGGCCAAAAACGATTTGGGAAACCACAGCCTCGATTGTTTTACTTCTCGCCTTCAATCTTCCTGGCCTCTTCAATAAGCATTATGGGGATATCATCTCTAATTTCATATTCCAGCTTGCAGGCTCCGCAAACCAGTCCGTCTTTTGATTCCGTCATAACAACAGGTCCTTTACATTGAGGACAGACAAGAATATCCAGCAAATCTTTATTAATCATAGTTCTCAGTTAGTGTTATTATTAATGATATACAGAGGCTTCTAAATCCCCTGCTCTGCAATGGCGAATAGAATATCGCTCTTCCTCCCCCTGATATTAATAGTTTGGAAATGCAACTATTTTATCATCTATGGAAGGAACTGCCAGTAAGATTTACAATTATTAAGAATTTAGCAAAAAAGAAACCACTGTTTATCTATTTTAAGCATTGCTGCGCTCGCAATTTTGCCTTCTACAAATCTAACCACCATGACCTCCTTTTGCCGGATTTTCCTGATATTTAATCATAACTTCTTTGATGGTTCATCCAGTTAAAACTGTTCGTTTGGCAAAGGAGATGAGATTCTTGATGAGATATCTGGACTGGGTGCAATTATAATGGTACATTGGCGTGTTGATTATAATCATCTGCGATGAACCCCGATAATATCCGGGCAATGAACTTTGCTCAAAGATTGAGGATGTATATGAAGAAAGACAAAATAGGATTCATTGGCGGAGGCCAGATGGCCGAAGCCCTTATAAAAGGAATGATGGCGGCCAAACTCTATACTCCGCCAGATATTTACCTGATTGAACCGAATTCGATACGCCGGGAACATATGGAATCCAAATACGGTCTGCAATGTCTGGACAGCCATGAAAAATTCTGTGATCTCTGCGATATAATCCTGCTTGCCGTAAAACCACAGGTAATGGGCCATGTCATTGAAGCGGCAAAACCCTATGTGACCAATGCTCATATCATCATCTCAATTGCCGCCGGCCTCCCCATTAAATTCTACGAGACCTCGCTGGGCAGCAACGGTTACAAAATTATCAGGGTAATGCCGAATACACCTGCCCTCGTCCTTGAAGGAACCTCCGCCATAAGCTGTAACGATAATGTAACCGACGAGGAACTTGCTATTGCAGAATGTATTTTCAATGCAGTAGGAATTTCTGTATTATTAGATGAAACCTATCTTGATGCGGCCACCGGGCTCAGCGGTTCGGGACCGGCATACGTCTTCTCCTTTATTGAGGCCCTGATAGATGCCGGCATCAAAGTCGGTCTTACCCGTCATATTGCCGAAACCATGGCCGTTCAGACTGTTCTGGGGTCCGCCAGGCTTATGCAGAAGGAGAAAAAGCATCCTGCGGTTCTGCGCTCAATGGTTACATCCCCAGGTGGAACAAGTATCGCCGCCCACCATTTTCTGGAAAAGAAAGGTTTCGGTGGAATTGTTATGGATGCGGTTGAAATCGCAGTGAATCGCTCAAAAGAACTCGGTAAAATGTGATGGCGTCGTAAAAAGCCCGATCTCCCGCGTTGCAGGTTTTTGGCAGACCTTCGACATACTACCTGTATCGTCGAAGGCCTGCCAAAAACACTGCGCCTTGTATATCAAACTTTTTATCTAGCCATCTGAGAACTCCGTGGCAACTTTTACAAGACTATCAAATGTGAAAATGGCTCATTTTTCTTCCCAGTTCCGCAGACTATCCAATTTCTCTATACGTTCAGCAGGAATCATCACCAAGTCAGGTGATCAGCCTGCTGCTCAATTCGCAGATGAACTCAAGCGCTGGCTGGAAAAGAGAAATGTATCGGTCGACCTGAATGTCCTGCACCCCGATCTAAGCATCGTGGTGGTTTTGGGGGGTGACGGTACTCTGTTGAGGATAGCTGAGCAGGCTGCCCGCTATTCGATTCCGGTGATTGGCATCAATCTCGGTCACCTGGGCTTTCTCACCGAACTGACCTGCGAGGAGGCCAAAGGAACACTGGATACCATCCTGTCCGACAGCGTCAATGTCGAAAACCGGCTAATGCTCAAGGCGCTGATAGAGGGAGATGAGACAACCACCATCGGTTATGCCCTCAACGACGTGGTTATTAACAAGAACTCCTACGACAGGATATTGGAACTCTCCACCACGGCTAACGACGAACTGATAACCACCTACAAGGCCGATGGTCTCATTTTTTCCACTCCGACGGGTTCCACCGCTTACAATTTATCAGCCGGCGGACCTCTTGTCTATCCCGGTCTGGCATCCATACTGGTAACCCCGATATGTCCGTTCATGCTGGGAAGCAGGCCGATTCTACTGCCCTCGGAGATAACAATTGCGACCTCGATAGAGGAAAGCAATTTCAACGAAAATGCCAATGTAATCGTCGATGGCAGACCTAGCGGTACGGTTCGGAAAGAGGAACGATTGATAATTAAAACTGCGGAGCACCCGCTGCAACTCATCGTTCCGCCGCATCGGGATTATTTTTCAATCCTGCGCAATAAGCTGCATTGGGGAAGCCCCGATACCAGAAGATAGCTTACGAAAACTGCGACTATTTCTTCTTTATTCCGTATTTTTTCATCTTGTACTGGAGAAGACTTTTGGTGATGCCGAGTTTTTCGGCAGCGCGGGCCTGGACGAATCCTGTTTCATCAAGAGCACGATTCAACATGTTTTCTTCTACCGTATAAAGCACATCGTTGAGAGCAATTTCGTCAGGGATGTATTGAAAAAAATCCACCCCTTCACTCCACTTGTCATGCGCCTTGACGCTGATGGATTCCGGCTGCACATCATCTGCCTGAATCTCATTGCCATCGCAAAGTATCGCCGCTCGCTCTATGGTATTCTCCAACTCACGGACATTGCCTTCCCACGGCAAGGTCAAAAGCAGGCGCAGAGCGTCAGATGAGATGCGCAGATCTTCCTTGCCAAGCTGGCCGGCAAATTTCTGGATAAAGAAATCAACCAGCAGAGGCATATCATCCATTCTTTCACGCAGCGGCGGAAGCGAGACATGGATGACGTTCAATCGATAGAACAGATCCTCTCTGAAATTGCCCAGCGCCACCTCTTCGCGAAGATCCCTGTTTGAGGCGCTGATAATACGAACGTCAACGGATAATGTTTTGGTTCCGCCAACCCGTTCAAAGGATTTTTCCTGGATGACCCGTAAGAGCTTGGACTGCAGAGCAAGCGGAATCTCTCCGACTTCGTCTAGAAAAATGGTTCCCGTGTCGGCCAGCTCAAATCTGCCCTTGCGCATACCCACGGCACCAGTGAAGGCTCCTTTCTCGTGACCGAACAGCTCGCTTTCGAGAAGATTATCCGACAGTGCGGCGCAGTTGACGGTAATAAAAGGCTGCGACTCTCTGGGAGAGTTAATGTGAATTGCTTTAGCGACCAACTCCTTGCCGGTACCGCTCTCACCTGAAATGAGGACCGAAGCGGGGGTCGGGGCGACCTTTTCAATAAGTTCATAGACCTCGACCATCTTGCTGTTTTTGCCAACCATCCCGCCAAAGTTATTGGTTTTTCTGATCTCCTTGCGCAGCCTGGTATTTTCACGCAGCAGAGAGTAGTGCTGGGCGGCTTTGTTGATATTTACGACAAGCTCATCATTGGAAAACGGTTTGGCCAGGTAGCTGAAAGCGCCGGCCTGCATGGCCGCTACCGCCTTTTCAACCTCGGCATAGGCGGTAATGATGATAACCGGCAGCTCTCCATTAGCCTTTTTTATCTCCTGAAGAAGCTGCAGGCCATCCATTTCCGGCATCTGCATGTCGGTGATGACCAGATCAAGATCGACTTCCCTGACAACCTCGAGGCCTTCGTTGCCACCCGGCGCTGTATACACTTCGAAACCCTCGTCACGAAGTAATTCCGAGAGCACAATCAGATAATTCGGTTCATCGTCAACGACTAGGATTGAATACATGGCATTGTTTGGTTTAAGTATTTAATATAAAATGGTCACCTTCTTATGCAGCTGTCTAGTTAGTGCCAGGCACAGCGCGTTTCGTTTTCATATGCTCGAGTATCTCAGGGGGTACGAATACATTTACTCCACCCGCCAGGTCCGTCCCTGGTCGTATCCGGCCATGATAATCACTTCCACCGCTTATTATCATATCATGTCTTTTGGCAATTTCTTTCAATTTTTTGCGAACCGCAAAAGAATGACTGGGATAATACACCTCAAGACCATCGAGTCCCAGTTCCGCTAAATCATCTATAGTTGCGGAGAGATGCTGGAAAGACTGTCGATCCTGAACAGGATGGGCAAGAACGGCAAGCCCGCCGCTGCTTTTTATCATTTCAATGGCCTCAGCCGCACTATACACAAAGCGGGAGACATAGGCGCCGGCACCTTTTTTCAGATATCTGCTGAACGCCGTATTGAGATCTTTGACTACTCCCTTGCGGCATAATATTTCAGCGATATGCGGTCTTCCTGTCTGACCTATTGGGGAGATAGAATTGATCTCATCCATAGTTATATCAATACCGAAGCCATTAAGCTTGGCCACGATTCCTTCATTTCTCAGGCTGCGGGCTTTCTGCAGGACATCTATTTTTTTGTGAAGTTCCCTATCGAGGTGATCAACAAAATACCCCAGAAGATGAAAATGGTTTTCACCGTGAACAACACTCAGCTCGATGCCCGGTATCGCCTCTATCTGAAAAGGTTCAACGGCGGTTATTAACTCAGCAATTCCGGCCAGGGTGTCATGGTCTGTTAGCGATATAGCCGTCAAGCCGCGTTTATGAGCAAGATGTGCTATTTCCGTCGGAGTGTAGGTGCCGTCGGAAAACATGGAATGAATATGAAGATCAATAGACATAGGATATCACGTTTTTATAAAAAGAAAAAAATCAAAATTTTTCATACAGATCAATGTAATTCTTTTATGAATTTTGATCAAACGGCCATTTACCGCTTTTGTTGCAAACACACTCTAAGATTCATTTTTATCTATATTTTCTCACCAGCCATCCGATACAATCGTATCATATCACTTTTGAGGGAGCATCTATGCGGTACCTTTTATTTTCCTTTGCCATCATATTTCTGCTATCGTCGTGTAGCCGAATCCCGGAGCCGATCGGATACCAATATTCCACCCAGGAAAAGATGCAGGCCGTTCATCACTGGAATGTTCTCTCCCGGGACCTTGCCAACAAAATCAATAACGAGCTGATCAGGAGCGATTTTCTCGATACCGCCGTGTTTGTAAAAGAGACCTGCGGCAGCGAAGCCGAACCGTGTGCTGAGAACACAACAACTGATTTCAACGAAGGATTCAGGGACTTGCTCATCACCGAGCTGGTAGGATTCGGCATACCCACAAGTGCCGTTCCCGACGGTGAGGCAATTACGGTGGACTACAAGGTCCAGGTGGTCTACCATCAAGCTGGACGTATCCGAACAGTGCGGCCCGGACTCCTCACCGCACTCACTACGGCAGTTTCGGTGCTGCGTAATGCTCCGGCGGAAATTATGGCTATTTCTCTTGCTGCAGGCATCGATTATGGTAACACAACCTATGCCAAAACCACAAATCTGGAGGCAATCATCACCACTTCGATGATTTTCCGGAATAAATACCTTTTCCGCTCATCCGATATCTACTACATCAACAGTGCTGATTCACATCACTACAAGGGCGGAAAATCATCCAAAGAAATTCAGCTGATCAGTGCAGGCGAGTCCGGCATATGGAGAACAAACTAATGAAAACGGACATTCGATTCAGCTGGCAGGGATTGCGATTATCCAGGACCGCCTCCCAGAAGTATTGTTTTATGCTGATTGCCCTGCTTTTTTTTGCAAGTGGCTGCGCAAAGTTGAATGAAAACAGAGTAGCAGGATTATTCAGCTCCGAGCAGAATCTCATCCATGTTGCCTATAAGATCGCGGAAGATCTGGAAAAGCAGGCTTTCCCTCCGCTCCAGCCCCGTCACCCCGAGCAGCCGATTCTGACAACTACTTTTGTCAATAATAACGATCTTGGCCAGACCTCTCACTTCAGCAGAGTTCTTCAGGAACACCTGACCTCACGTTTCGTGCAGATGGGATACACCGTCCGGGAAGTCAAATTTCGCAATGAACTGCAGGTTGAGCCCTTAAGCGGTGAGAAAATGCTCTCGAGGAACCTTCAGGATATCCGGCCAAGCCAGACAGCTCAAGCTATCTCCGTAGGTACCTATTCTTTGGCCGACAAAACCATCTATTTGTCTGCCAGGCTGATAGATCCGGTCAATGCAAACATTATTTCTTCAGTAGATTATAAACTGGTCCTGGATAAGAATATGCAGGCGATGTTCGGTTTGCAACCCAGACAGCACGAGTTGATCGATCCCATTGAAGAACCTCGTCATTCATTGATGACCCGCCTGCTCTATTAAAATCAGCGAAAGGCCAAAGCTTCCGAATCCTTGATCGTTATGCGGCGGCCTTCAACCTCAATCAGCCCCTCTTCGCTCATCTTGGCAAAGATCCTGGAAAGCGTCTCCGGAATGGTCCCCAAAAGACTGGCAAGCTGGCCCTTGGAAATTTCCAGTTCAACAACCTGGTTCCCACCCTGCTCTTCCTGTAAATACAAAAGATATCCAGCTAAACGTGCCGGAACTTCTTTCAGCGACAGGTTCTCGATCTGGCTGGTAAATTGTCTCAAACGCATGGAAAGAACGGCCAGCATACTCACGGCGATCGATGGATTCCGATTTACCAGATCGAAAAATTTATCTCTTGGGAAAAAAATTACTTTGCTTTTCACCAGACACTCAGCGGAAGCAGGAAAAGGATGCCCATGAAAAACAGGTACTTCGCCAATGGGTTCACCGGGGCCGAAAATATGAAGAATATGTTCTTTTCCCGCGGGTGACATCTTGTAAATCTTTATCTTCCCCGAAGCTATCAGATAAAATCCGTTGCCTTCATCCCCTTCGAAAAATATATTTTCTCCCTTACCGAAGGATTTCTCATAGCTGATATCCACGATATCCGCAAGCTGCCTATCCTGCAGGCCGCTGAACAAAGTGCTCTCCCTGATAATTTCTCTCTTCTTCATGACTAAAGCCTTTTCTTCTCTATTTCGTTAGCAAGGATGAACGACATTTTGTATTATGCAATTAGATAATATTCCGCTCTCACAGTGTGTCGTATTAAGCTGTATATGTTTATGGGATGTCTTAGCATAATCCAGGGATTTTTCCATCTATTAAAATACATGCGTGTATTTGTTAAGGCCTGGTAATCACCGCCATCGTTTTGGATCTGAACATCAGATAACCCCGGCGATATTTTATGGATGCCGCAACTCACGTTATGAATCCGCTGCGTAAAATCATACATATTGACATGGACGCCTTTTTTGCCTCGGTGGAACAGCTGGATAAGCCCAGCCTCCGAGGCAAACCCGTCATAGTCGGTGGCAATCCTCAGAAGCGCGGAGTTGTCGCAGCTTGTTCCTACGAGGCACGGCAGTTCGGGATTCATTCGGCGATGCCCTCCTCTAAAGCCGTACGACTCTGCCCTCAGGCAATCTTCACTCCCCCGCGAATAAAGCGCTATAAGGAGATCTCCGATGAAGTGATGTCCATTTTCTCCCAGTTTACAGAAATGATAGAACCGTTATCTCTGGATGAAGCTTATCTGGATGTCACCGTCAATAAATTAAAAAATCCATCTGCCACCAGACTTGCTGAAATAATCCGAGGACGGATTTTTAGAACTACCGGTCTTACAGCATCCGCCGGCGTATCTTATAATAAGTTTCTGGCAAAAATCGCCTCTGATCTTGATAAACCAAACGGCCTTCATGTTATTTTACCTGATGAAGCCGTCTCCTTCCTCGACACCCTGGCGGTGGGAAAATTTCATGGGGTCGGCAAGGTCACAGAAAAGAAAATGGCCAATCTCGGCATCAGGTTCGGTAGAGATCTACGCCAATTCAGCAAGGCCGATCTGATTTTGCACTTTGGCAAAAGCGGAGCTTTTTTCTTTGACATTGTCAGAGGCAGGGATGACAGAACCGTTACGTCAACCAGAGAGAGAAAATCGATCGGCAGCGAAACCACCCTGGAACAGGATACCTCCGACACCAAAGAAATTTCCGATATTTTATATTATCTTGCCGAAAAACTGGAACAGGCGCTGCTACGCAAAGAATGCTGCGGCACAACCATTACATTAAAGGTAAGATACCATGATTTCATTACAATTACACGATCATCGACCCTCTCTACACCTGTATTGACCGCACAGGAGATCTTCTCTCAGGTCAACCGATTGAAACAAACAACGGAGATAGGCCGCAAAAAAATCAGATTGCTCGGTATCACCGTCTCCAAACTCTCAGATAGAAACCTGAGAAAGCCTGTACAACTTCTGCTTCCCTTTGAAAAAAAATATCGGGTATTTGAGCACCAAGGATTCCAGGAATAGCGGCTATATGATTTGATGATGGAAACAAAATGATTTTTATTGTTAAATGGTTAAAGTACATTTGATAAATTCCATCGCACATACATCCTCAACGCAGCCAACATAAACCCAAAGACACTTATGAAAGACCTCATCTCATCAGTTTTCACTATACTTAAATATGGTGGCAAGGCAGTAACGATATTCCGGAATATCATCTTCAACATCATATTTTTATTTATTATCGTCCTTGTCGGCCTGGCATTTTTCAGCAAAGAGGATACCTCAATCGGCAGCAACAACGCCTTGCTCCTTACTATCTCCGGCAATATCGTCGATGAAAAACAGATAATTGACCCTCTAAGCGAGCTTTTTAATGATCTTTTGGGATTTTCTCAATTACCGGAAGAGACTTTACTCCAGGATATACTCGATGCGATCCATGCTGCTGAAGAGGATGAGCGTATCAATTCCATCGTGCTTGATTTGAGCGATATGGGAGTAAGTTCAATAAGCCAGATCCGTGATGTAGGCAAGGCCTTGATCAACTTTAAAACCAGTGGAAAACCGGTCATTGCCGCAGAAGATTTTTATACACAAGATAAATATCTTCTGGCAAGCTATGCGGACAGGGTCTTTCTCAATCCGATAGGCCTTGTTGATCTCCATGGGCTTGGCGCCTACCAGCTCTATTTCAAGGACGCCCTGCAAAAGCTGAAGATCAACTATCACGTATTTCGTGTCGGAACCTACAAGTCGGCGGTGGAACCGCTTACCCGAAATTCCATGTCCGATGAGGCCAAAAGGCAAAACTCCGTATGGCTCAATAATCTGTGGCAGGAGTTCAGGAAAGATATCACCAGCAGAAGAGATATCTCTTATGATACTATCGAGCTCTACACCAACCAGGTATCATCCCTCCTGAAACAGTCAGACGGAGATACTGCCCGGCTTGCCTTTCAGGCTAATCTGGTGGATGAATTAATGACCCGACAGGATCTTCGCTCCTACCTTGCTGATATTACCGGTCCTTCAGCAGAAAAAGGCTTTCGGCATGTCACCTTCAAAGAGTATTTAAAAAAGATACCAAGATCATACGGAAATGATGGTTCGACCGTCGATTCAGTTGGAATTATAGTTGCTCAGGGCAATATCTTGACAGGCGAACAGCCGCCCGGCACCATCGGCAGCGAATCACTGGTTAATTTGCTCTATAATGCCCGCAATGATGATTCCATAAAGGCCATTGTTTTGCGAATCAACTCAGGAGGCGGTTCCGTTATAGCTTCCGAGATAATTCGCCATGAACTGCTGGAGCTGAAAAAAAGCGGCAAACCGTATGTAGTTTCCATGGGAGCCATGGCCGCCTCGGGCGGCTACTGGATAGCCGCGGATGCTGATGAGATATGGGCCTATCCTACTACTCTGACCGGTTCGATCGGCATTTTCGGGGCAATCCCGACGTTTGAAGATTCGTTAGCCGGTTTAGGTATATACAGCGACGGCATCGGAACCTCTAAACTGTCCTCCGGTCTGAATCTCACTCAGCCGCTTTCTCAAGAACTCCAGGATGCTGTTCAACTCACCATCGAGCATGGTTATCGGAGATTTCTCGAGATTGTCTCCAGCGGCCGCAATATTGAAAGAGACAAACTTGATCTCATTGCCCAGGGTCGGGTATTTGACGGGACAACAGCAAAAGAGCTGGGCCTGGTCGACAAACTCGGCAGCCTTGATGAGGCAATACGATCTGCTGCCTCACTGGCCAATCTGGAGAAGTACTCAACCCGATATATTAAAGGCCGCCCTTCAATTTCCGAGATTCTGTTGCAGCAATTGCATGTAAAGATCCTGGCTTTTTTCTCAAACGGGAAAACAACAGCCAATATTTTTGAGAAGTTGCAGATATATTCAAAAGCAAGCCGCGACTTATTGTTGTTTAATGATCCCAAAGGTATATATGCTCACTGTATGATCAACTACTATTAGAAAAACAGCAATAGGAGATTAGCTGCAGTCCTTGTATGTTCTACAGCGCTGCAGACATCAGCAAAATTTTGATAAAGAAACAGCCTATATATATCAACCTCTTCCTCTTTGTTTTCTTGCTATGCGGCATCATCCTGGCGACGGGTATGGGCTACCTGCAGATATCGCCGCTGGAAGTGATACAGATCATTTTCAGTCATGCTTTTCTGGAGGACATTCCGGCAGCGATAGATGAGGTTTTTCCCTTCGTCGTTTGGGACGTACGGCTGCCGCGCATTCTTGCCGCTGTTTTGGTTGGTGGAGGGCTGGCCGTTTCAGGTTGTGTGTTCCAGGCTATATTACTCAATCCCCTGGCCGATCCATATACCCTCGGCATTTCTTCCGGTGCGGCCTTCGGTGCTGCAATTGCCCTGATCCTTAATATTTTTGGCCTGGTGCTGCCCTTCTGGTTTTCCGTGCCATTGTTTGCCTTTTTTGGTGCCATAGCAACACTTTATGCCGTCTTTTACCTTGCGTCCGCAGATAATCGCCTCTCTTCCAACACACTTATTCTTTCAGGGGTCATTATTTCCGCCATCCTTTCAGCGGGCATTGGATTCATTAAATATCTGGCCGATGAGGAAGTCAGTATTATAATTTTCTGGCTGATGGGCAGTCTGGTGGGCAAGTCATGGACGGATGTTCTGCTGGTCTCTCTTCTTTTCCTCCCCTCTTTAGGCATCATTATGTTTTTCTCCCGCGATCTCAACATCATGTCGCTTGGCGAAAAAACATCGGATACCCTGGGCATAGAAACAGCCAATGTTCGCAAAATTCTTCTTGTCAGTGCTTCGCTTATTACCGCGGCATGTGTTTCCATTTCCGGCATCATTGGCTTTGTCGGTCTGATCATCCCTCATCTGCTAAGGCTGATATTAGGTGCCGACAACAGGGTGCTGCTCCCCGCCTGCTTCTTCGCCGGGGCAATGCTCCTCCTTTTCGCCGATACCCTCACCAGGGCGGTATTGCCGTCGGAATTGCCCATAGGCGTACTCACGTCACTTATCGGCGGGCCCTTTTTCTGTTATATCTTTCGTAGAAAGCAGCTCGGGGCGCAATAATATGAACGACGATCATCTTTTCAAAATCAGCGAGGGGGTTTTCAGTTACGGTAAGAATATTTTCTTCGACAACCTTTCCTTCACCCTCGGGCAAGGCCAATTTTACGGGCTTATCGGGCCTAACGGAAGCGGCAAGAGTACTTTGATCGATCTGCTCATGGGGACTCGGTCACTGCTCTCCGGAATGATAGAATACAAAGCGCTGCCGCTGCAGAGTTACAAAAGAAAAGAACTGGCCAGACATCTGGCTCTTGTGCCTCAGCATATCGCCATTGGCTTTGACTTCACGGTTTACGATATTGTCATGATGGGCAGGCATCCGCATATTCCCAGGTTTTCATCGCCCTCGGAACACGACCTCAGCACGGTGCTTTCGGTCCTTAGACTTCTCGATATCGAACATCTCAGGGAACGTCCGGTCACTCATCTGTCAGGTGGAGAAAAACAGCGGGTTATAGTAGCACGGGCTCTGGCGCAAGAGACGACAACAATCATGCTTGATGAAGCAACATCGAATCTCGACATAGAACATACCATAGAAATAATGCGGGTACTGCGAAAAAAAGTGAATGAGTCCGGAACAACTGTGATAGCTGCTGTTCATGATTTGAACCTGGCAGCCGCCTTCTGCGATGAGCTTATCGTTTTGAAGAATGGTACGGTACACGAAAAGGGGCCGGTAAAGGCAGTTCTCACGGCAGATCTCCTGCGTCATGTTTTTTCTGTCAATGGCACGGTTTTCAAGGAACATCAGTATCCCAGAATCGAGTACGAAATGCGTTCCCCCTCAGCCTCCTCACTATGATAATCTCATAAAAAACCACCACCAAATTTCCTATCCCAATTCAGGGAAGAGCAACTTTTTTGGTGATATCCTCTCGTTTTCCCATCATGAAATCGTTCCGGGATGAATTTATTGGGTTTAATCGATTTTTTTTCAACTCCACATAAATGTTATTCCAAATTGGCATATAACTGTATTTAATACAGATCTAGGCAACACGTAGGTAATTATACCTAATCTGGCCGAGGTATTCCTACCCATTTACATCCACACAAAACATTGATAGAAATTTATACAGGATGGATAATAAATATAAATCGAGAACATTCAGGTTGAGCTATGACAAAGAAGATAAAAAAAACACATGGTACCGAATCAGACACTTCCCGGCGAAAGAATGTAATCAACCACAACATCCGTTTTATCGTACCGATGCCAGGAAAATCATGTTGGCACGGCTGCTCATCAACCCAGCTCGCCTTTAAAAAAATTCATACATTCTCGGAATGTGCCGGGGATTTTGCCCTTGAAGATTACCAGGCGCAATTTCTCATGGATAGAGAATATCTAATCGATTAGGTAGATTCTTCTCTTCCATACCCTCGCTTCAATCTTACCGGTAAAATAGAAGGGCTTTCAGTTTACACCGAAAGCCCTTCTTATCTTGGAGCCACTTAACGGAATCGAACCGTTGACCTACGCTTTACGAGAGCGCCGCTCTACCATCTGAGCTAAAGTGGCTGATTATGCGGATTGAGTAGAAGGGTGTCTCCCCTCCAAAAGTCGAATTATATATCAGGTTATACCACAAAAAACAACTCCTTTGAGTTGAATTTTTAGGATCTAACGGAAACGCGCCATCGCTTGAAATATAAACATCTCTTCGTCAAAAAAACATGATTATATCTAATCCTCAACTCAGGGTTGGGAATGCTCTTTTCACGGCTCTCTGCAGCCCGGACGACTGCAGCGAAGCCGCCAGGACGGGTTTATGGCGTTCCGATGAAAAGAGCGGCCCGGCCTGGGCCAGTACATGCTGAATTTCAGGGATAATCAAAAAAGATAAACTCGTAAAAACCTGAAATTTTCGGATGGCTAAGTAAAAAATTTCATATGCTAGGCGCACAAAATTTTTATTATTTCGGCGTACTGGGGTACGTCGTAATGATAGGAATTTTGTAGCAACGACGCAGATGAAGAGTTTTTACGACGCCATCAAAAAAAGCGGGTATGGGTTTGAACAGAGTATGGTATACAACTATTGTGAAAATCTTGAATGAACCCAGGGATTTTTATTGACACAGATTGTTTTTCTGTTTTTCACAGGAAAACTCATCAGGTTTTTTATCCAGTTCAGCTTGGTTTAGTACCCAACAGATGGTTTTTCTTGTTTTTTTTGCAAGAAAACCATCTGTTTAAAGATTCTTATCCAACTCAGCTGGGTTAGATGTGATATATAATGTTAATCGCAACTCTCCAACTCTCCGTCTCTTTCTTGCTGTTCCTGCTAACCTGCGGGGATTCTGCTGTTGCAGCTGTATTTAGCTCTCCTACCCAGCGGCCATATGTAATAAATAATATAAAATATTATCCAATCCCATCATCAATCGGGTATGTAGATAAAGGGATAGCCTCGTGGTACGGACCCGGTTTCCACGGCCGCCCAACCTCCAATGGGGAACGGTATGATATGAACGGAACGACCGCGGCCCACAAAATCCTCCCTATGAACACCATGGTGTTGGTTGAAAACCTGGAAAATAACAGAGAAACAGTTGTACGGATAAATGACAGAGGTCCTTTCGTACGCGGCAGGATAATCGATCTGAGCTATACGACGGCAAAGCATCTGGGAATACTGCGCAGAGGAACAGCCAGGGTTAGAATTACCGCACTTGCTCCCTCGCATAACGGTAAAATCATCGACCAGCCGAACTTCTACGAAGGTGAATTCTATGTGCAGATAGGTTCTTTCAGAGAAAAAGCTAACGCCCTCAGGCTGCAGAAACGATTTACGGATGCTGGACACACGGCAGTCATTCAGCGATCTGAAACTGCGGATTCAACCTTTTTTCGAGTGCAGATTTTTACCGGCACTCATCTTCGATCCGCCAAACGTGCGGAAGAAGCCTTACTGGCCAAGGGATATTCCGGGGCATTCATTGTGGCTCGTTGAGTGTTAAGCGTAAGCGGTCGAAATCAATCACAGTACCCATGAATCTCTTCAGGGACTGGTAGTTTTTCATGCCTGGAGCATCCTCTACGCCGGAATTAACATCGACCCCGAAGGGGGCTGCGATTTCAAGAGCACTGCGGATATTTTCGGGATTCAAGCCGCCTGCAAGTATATAGGGATGCCGTATCTGCAGCTTCTTCACAATATTCCAGTCAAAGGTCTCCCCGGTTCCACCTTCCTTATCCTCCACATAGGTGTCGAGTACAAAACCCTTTACCGTATCTTTATATGAAGAAAAGTCTGATGGCCTGCTGTGTTTCCCCACACGCATCGCTTTTAAAACAGTACAGGACGGCATCGCCGAGGCAAGCTTTTCACAAAAAGAGGGGCTCTCCCCACCATGCAGCTGCACCCCGTTTAGGCCAAGGTAATAAACAATCTCTTCAATCTCCTGGAGATTGCCGTCTACAAAAACCCCGACCTTGGTGATTAAGGGCGGGACCTGTCGCGTTATCTCCAACGCCAGTTCGGGAGATATATAGCGTGGACTTTTTTCCGCAAAGATAAAACCAAGGGCATCGACTCCCAAAGCGGCTGCCATTTGCGCATCATCCATTCGGGTGGTACCGCACATCTTTATACGGGTACGATAATTCATAATCTTGGGCCTAACTCAGGGATTCATTGCGGAGACTCGCCGGAGTCGCGCCGTCAGTACCGGCACGCATTAGAGATTCACCAATGAGCGCGGCGCAGATACCATTATCATGAAGCCTGGCGATATCGTCACTGCTTTTCAGGCCGGACTCGCTGACCAGCGGTATGGTTTCCGGAACATATTTTTTGAGACGAAATGTGGTCTCAATATCGACGGAAAAATCATTGAGGTTGCGATTATTCACGCCAATGAGATCACAGTCGATTTTCATAGTTTTCTCAAGCTCAGCTTCGTTGTGCACCTCAACCAGGACGTCCATCTGCAGTTCTTTGGCATGGATATAATAATCCCGAAGCTGCTTCTCATCGAGTATTGCGGCGATGAGGAGAATGGCGTCCGCTCCGAAGAGAGAGGCTTCCTCTACCTGAATCTCGTCAATAATAAAGTCCTTCCGCAAAACGGGAAGAGAAATTTTTTCCCTGGCCTTGAGCAGATAGAGAAGACTGCCCTGAAAAAAATCAACATCAGTGAGTATGGATATGGCCTGGGCTCCTTCATTTTCATAGTGAGATACTATCTTCTCAATATCAAAATCGCTGCAGATCAGTCCTTTTGAAGGCGATGCCTTTTTTGCTTCGGCAATAATTGCCACACCGGGAAAGGCCAAAAGTGACTCACGAAAACCACGAGGTGCAGCTATTTCCCTTTCGGCGTATTCGTCAGGGAGATGGACGCCACGCTGCTTCAATCGAGCAACTTCTTCCTTTTTTCTGTCAACAATTTTATCAAGAATCATATTTCGTTAAGTTGGTAATTGTCTCGCTATGTAATTTCGAAACCTGCACTATCTGTTCCGGGCGCTTGATGAATTAACCGCAGGTATATAACGGATAACGGATTTCTACGCTTACTCCGAGGAGTATATTTCGAGAGCACCCAGTAATGAGATGCCCAGAATTAACATTTACAAACAGATGCCAGTTACATATATCCTAAAAGGAGTTATTTTAACGTGCTCAGTCTTAAAGACATCTCTATTAAATCCTGCAGTTTTTTTCCAGCCTTTCCGCTGTCGATAATCTCAGCCGCCAGACCGATGCCGGACTTCAGGTCGTTACACCGGCCCGCAGCCATCAGCGCAGCGCCGCTATTGAGCAGCACCATGTCTCTTTTCGGGCCCTTTTCACCGGCCAGAATGGAATTGAGCTGCTCAGCTGATTCATCAGCGGTGGTACCACCCTGTATATCACTGAGGGACGATAGTGCCAATCCGACATCAGCGGGTGTAATGGTATAGGTTTCGACCTTTCCGTTTTTATATTCGGATATCCGGGTTCGGCCGGTAATTGTCAATTCATCGAGATTGCCTTCTCCATGAACAACCATAGCCCTTTTGCACCCCAGCCTGCCGAGCACCTTGGCCAGGGGTTCGGTAAGTTCTTCCGCAAATACTCCGAGAACCTGAACATTGGCCCCTGCAGGGTTGGTCAATGGCCCCAAGATGTTAAAAATTGTCCGTACTCCAATCTCCTTCCTCGGCCCAATGGCATATTTCATGGCGCCATGCAGTGACGGAGCAAAAAGGAATCCTATTCCAACCTGCTGAATACAATTACCTATATCCTCAGGGGAAAGATTAAGAATAACACCTGCCGCTTCCAGCACATCGGCGCTGCCGCATTTGCTTGATATCGACCTATTACCGTGTTTGGCAACAGTGATTCCGGCTCCTGCCACTACGAAGGCCGAGGTCGTTGAAACATTGAAGGTGCCGGACCCGTCACCGCCTGTTCCGCAGGTATCGACCACAATTCCTTCCCCGGCAATATCCACTCCGGTTTCTATTCTGGTGGCTTTATCCCGCATCACCCGGACGGCACCGGTGATCTCTTCGACCGTTTCCCCTTTCATACGCAAGGCTGTGATAAAGGAGCCTATTTGAGCCGGAGTCGCCACTCCACTCATCACTTCGTTCATCACTGTAAACATTTGTTTTTCGCTTAGGTCATTCCCGCAAATAACCTCATTTATGGCAGCTTTGATATCCATTAGGTCCTCAGCTCATTGTATTTACGCCCGTCCGCCCATTATTCAAAATTCTGCGCCATTCTCACTATTTGCTGATAATCAGGAGAGGTAAAATTTTCCAGCAACAGTATCCCTGCCCTGGTCATAATTGATTCCGGGTGAAACTGCACACCTTCGATCGGCAGAGATTTGTGGCGCAGGCCCATCAGTTCTCCCCTGTCCGTCCGCGCGGTTACTGTCAGACAACCGGGAAGTGATTCCTCCTCAACCACCAGTGAGTGATAGCGCATGCCGTCAAAATGATCGGTCAGGCCAGAAAATATGCCCTTTTGGTCATGATGGATAGGACTTGTTTTTCCGTGCATAATTCTGCCTGCTCTGACGGTAACCCCGCCAAATGCTTCAGCAATGGCTTGATGGCCAAGACAGATGCCCAGGATAGGAATCTTTCCTGAAAAAAACCGGATTGCTTCTACAGAGATGCCGGCATCCGCAGGTTCACCGGGACCAGGGGAGATGATCAGTCTTTCCGGATTTAGGGCTTCAAGCTCCTCCACCTTAATTTTATTATTACGAAAAACCCGAATATCGGCTTTACAACCCGCCTTCTTGTAACTTCCGGCAATGGTCTGGACTATATTATATGTAAACGAATCGTAATTATCTATTATAGCGATCATCTGCTCAAAGCCCCTTCTCCGCCAATTCAACTGCCTTTCTCAGGCCCATTGATTTGTTAACGGTTTCTTCAAATTCCCTCTCTGGATCGGAATCCGCAACGATACCTGCCCCTGCCTGAATCCACAAATCTTTTCCCTGCATAACGAAGGTACGTATAGTGATGCAGAAATCCATATTCCCCGAGAAGCCGAAATACCCGACCGAACCTGCATAGGCCCCTCGTCTGCTCGGTTCAAGTTCATCAATAATTTCCATGGCTCGGATTTTCGGGGCGCCACTCACAGTTCCGGCAGGAAAACAGGCAGTGAGGACATCAAACTGATCCTTGCCCTCTGCTATGGTTCCATGAACCCCTGACACAATATGCATCACGTGACTGTATCGTTCGATTACCGCGAGATTCCGTACCTCGACACTGCCGGCGGCTGCAACCCTGCCCACATCATTTCTACCGAGATCAACAAGCATGAGATGTTCAGCCAGTTCCTTGGGATCAGCCAGCAGTTCTTTTTCCAGGGCCTCATCTTCTTCAACGGATTCACCACGTTTCCGGGTACCGGCTATAGGGCGCAGTTCAATGGAGCTGCCATCTTTGCGTACCAGGATTTCGGGTGATGAACCAATCTGGATAAGATCACCGAGCTTTAGGAAAAAGAGGTAAGGACTTGGATTGATATGGCGCAGAGCCCTGTATATTTGCAGAGGAGATAAATCCGTTGTGGTATGAAAGCGCTGCGAGAGAACCACCTGGAAAATATCTCCGGCGAGGATATATTCACGTGCCGCCTCGACCATCTGGTGAAAATTCTGCGGCAACATATTCGAGGTAAACTCATGAACGGCTTTATTTGCGCTGCGGGAATTTAGGGAAAAATATTTTTCGGGAACCGGTCCCTGGATGCGTTTGATAACAGAATCGATTTTTTTAACAGCCCGGTCATATACGATTTCGGTTTTCCCTTCAGCATGGGAATGGGTCCAACAGACCACGGTTACCGTCTGCTTAAAACTATCATGCACCAGCACAATTCTGGGAATTATAAAGGAACAATCAGGAAGATCAAGGGGTCGGTGCCTGTCCGGCAGTTCCTCCATAAAGCGGACCATGTCATATCCTAGAAAACCGACAGCGCCACCGCAGAAGCGAGGCAAATCTTCAGATTCAAATGCATTGAAGCCCTCGATAATATCCCTGAGCACCTCCAGGGGATTGACATCCCGGTATTCTTTGCAGAGGCCTTCATCAACATATTCGCTGGATATGCGGTTGCCGTTCGAGGAAAATTTCAGCAGAGGGTCAAAGCCGATAAAAGAGTATCTTCCCCATTTCTCACCGCCTTCCATGCTTTCGAAAAGAAAAATATGCTCATGGTCGTCATCGACCTTGGCAAAAATCGTCAGAGGAGTATCGAGATCCGCAACTATTTTTCTATAAACGGGAACAAGATCCGCTGCTGAGGCAATCGCTTTGAATTCCTGATATTCAGGAAAATATGTATTGTAGGGCATCTTAGTATTGAATAGTGATTGTATAATGTTCCATTGATATACCTCAACATACCACGTTTTTTAAGAATTACCACATTTCCAGGAAAACGATCTCAGCGGATGGCAGTCAACTTTTATAAGGGGAAAGGATTTGCCGTTTTAAAGAAAAAAGGGGATGAAAAACCGTAGTTTTCATCCCCTTTCATAATCATCACGAAGAACGGAGCAAATCATAGAATGCCCATCCCTCTATTATGCTTGTCTCTGTTGTTATGCGGTTGCTTCCAGCTTATTTACACGCTTAGAGAGTCGAGAGATTTTCCGGGAACCGTTCCGGCTGTGAATTGTTCCTTTAGATGCTGTTTTGGCAATAACCGGAATAGCTGCCTGCAAAGCCACCTTTGCCTCCTCTGCAGAACCTGCTTCAACGGCTTCATTAACTTTCCGTATCGCATTCTTCATTTTGGTTTTATTGATCCGATTTCTCAAACGCCGGATCTGGGATTGGCGGTTCCTTTTCTCTGCAGATTTATGATTGGCCACGAATTAATTCCTCCTCTGAATTACTCTCATATAGTGCATCCGGTTTTTCCGGAAATCTTGTATGTAGAAATACATTAAAACATAAGACACGCTGTCAATACTTTTCGATAATAGACAGATAACAAAGATAGAAACATATAATGCAGTAATGCTTTTAAGTCAACATCTTTCCTGAGATCATGATGTTTTTTCAAGACGTTTGCTGATCTCTGCAATATCATCGAAGTTATCGAGAAGAACCCTGCTAAAATTCGTCATACCAGCCGTAGTATCTGAAACCATGATTCGCCGGTTCATCTGGTACGACTAACTGCCTTTTCTGACCTGCGACGACGTGGATTGAGACTTTTCCAAGTTTAACAGAATTTTATTAGATAATCTTGAGGTGCGAAAATTGTCGATTCCATGTATTTTAAGAGATACGAACATAGAAATATCGCGGAGAAGACACAGGAGGTTGATTAGTCAGCAAAATCGATTCGACAGTGTTGCATATTTAAGATAAAGATATTACTCGGAAGAAGTCTATCTATGGGTTTTCCTGAAGTTAAATTCAGAGTTGTTGAAAACAGAAAATGTCCCCATTTTAATTATGGCGAC
The DNA here is from genome assembly GCA_016278675.1 of Desulfobulbaceae bacterium. GTDB lineage: Bacteria > Desulfobacterota > Desulfobulbia > Desulfobulbales > Desulfocapsaceae > Desulfopila_A. Next base: position 283,877 of record JADQBJ010000014.1, read on the forward strand.
ACTTTCTGTGTTACCGGAATTGCCATCGCTATGAAGAGCGAAGAGGATAATTCCTACATTACCACATCTGTGGTTCACACTCCGTATGAAAGAAAGAGCTGTAAAATTCTCAATGCCGACCTTACCCGTCTTATCATTCAATACGAACGGGGTGACAAGATTCCGGTCTGCATGATTAACTGCAGCGGCTGCACCGGCTCCATCCGGCTGGAACATAACAAGGATGATTTATTTTCCCTTGAGGATAATGATGCCATTCTCTCCGATGAACTGGCCTCGATGATGAATCTTCTCAGCGGCTTTGCCTTTTTCAAGAGCATAGACCAGAATAATCTCGACAAGGTAATGCAATACTTCCGGATGAAGACCTTCAAGAGCGGAGACATCATTATTCGCAAAGGTGAAGTCGGGGGCAATTTTTTTATCATTGCCTCAGGAAGCGTCAGCGTCCTCAATGAAGGTGGAATCGCTATCTCAACCCTCTCAAAAGGGGATGTTTTCGGCGAAATGAGTCTGATCTGCAATGAACGGGTCAGCGCCACGATTCAGGTAAAGGAACCGGCCTCCATCCTCTATATAGATCGGGACAACTTCACAAAAATCATTGATCGGTATCCGACGGTTCAGCTCTATTTTTCACGAATCATGGCAAACAGGCTCAATAAATCCAACACAATTCGAGCAGCCGATCTCTCTTCGGGAATGATAGGCAACCTTTCCGACATTCCGGCTGAAGCTCTTTTTCAGACGCTTAACATGAATTGCAAGACAGGAATCCTTACAATCAATGAACTTTCCAAGGGAACAGCGCGCTTCTCTTTCCGGCAAGGTTCTCTGATCAAGGCCAAATACGCTGATCTCAGCGGCGAGTCTGCTTTTTACGAAATTCTCAAAGAATACGGCGGGAGATTCCGTTTCACTCCGGGAATCCCTCCCGAAGAGTTTGAAACTCCTGAGATTGGCTATTTTATGAAATTGCTCATGGAAGGGATGCGCCGTCTGGATGAAGTTAAGCCCAGACCGACGAATTAGTCAGGGAAACTTATTCCAGTTTCCCCAGATAATTAAAGGTGGGAAGTTTGCGGAATTTTCCGGTCCCGGAGATTCTGTCCGCCAACTCTTTCAGTTCCTTTTCTCCCATGCGGTGGGAAGTAGTGTCGATTACCACGTAATCCAGTCCCATATCCTGCAGTTCGGGAAGACATCCCAACAGCGAAAACGGACGGGTCGGTACGGTGGCGACCATGCCATCCTTCTTGGTTAAATAAAATTCCTCATTCTTGGGACTGACAAGATTTTTATTGAACTGGAAATGTTGGCTGTTCAGACGGGAAGTAAAGAGCGGCAAAGCGCCATACACCGTTAACCCCAGCCGTATCTTGCGATGGCCGACCGGCCTGGCCCCTGTCTCTGCGGTACGATTTTTATGGCTTCGGATAAGCAGGGCCAAAGCGGTGCGATCCATTTCCACGGCAACCTGTGTTCCCTCGAGCCCCACAGCGGAAGCAGCGGAAAGCGCCTGGCTGTTGGCCAGGTTGAGAGTGTAGCCGCCATAGAGATGAACCCTTTCTCTTCCGAAAAGACGTGTCTGGCTTATATGGCCCAGCTGAAAACTGCGAAAGCCGGATCGAATAAGCAGACTGACCTGCTTGCGGTATCTGCCGATATCTTTCTCCCACATCACCGGAGGCAGCGCCCATACCACATTGCGGCTTCTCTTGCCGAGAAATCTCTTGATATTTGCCGACTGGCTCAGCATTCTTTTATCAAAGCTCAGCACAAAGACATCGGGCTGAAAGGGAAGCTTCCCGGTAACCAGTTTATCGGATTCGACCCTGAGCCACAATTCAGGTGTGTTACTGCGGGTTATGCCCTTTTTCCCTTTTCCACCTGACAGCAGGGGATCAGGGCTGCCAGCCATTTGCTCGGTCGGCAATATGTGGCGCTGCAAACCACGAACTGCGTTTTTCTGCTGAGCATGTATCTGTTCGAATTTCTTCCTGAACCTCACAACCGCTTCATGAAAGCCAACCTGAGGTGTAGAACTCTTCTTTCCATCAAGCTTGAATAGTTCTACTCTGCTGGTTTCTATCGCCTCCTGATCCGCCGGCAGAAAAATCTGCACATTGCCTCCGGATGGTGCCGATTCGGCTTCTTTACCGTCAAGCAGCATTTGATGCACGGTGAATGCTTTTCTCTCGCCGCTGGATTCGATATGAAGGCGCAGTCGGTCACCGATATTCAAGGGATATTTGAGCTTAATCTTGCCCAGCAGCGATCCTTTTTTATACCCGATTGAAAAAAATGATCCCAGATGAAGGCCCATATTACCGGAGTGCTGAGGCGTAATGGCCTCCGGTGGTTGTGGAGAGAAAAAATATCCCGACGAGGTTTTCCGGCCCATGGCTTCATCCGCCAGTTTTGTCGCGGTTGCTATGGCCCGGTGTCGTTCTGAATCATTGGCATCAATGACCAGCCTGTAGGCTTCGACAATTTTGCTGACATAATTCGCTGAGCGAAGTCTGCCCTCAATTTTCAGCGAAGAAATTCCGATTTCCTTCAGTTGGGCGACAGCCTCAAAGCCGGCAAGATCATTCATGGAAAAGATATAACTGCCGCCGCCTCCTCCTCTACCGCCCTTCTTCTTCCCACCCTGGCCTCTCCAGCTATAGGCTCTGCGGCAGGGCTGAACGCATCGTCCGCGCAACCCGCTTTTCCCTCCCAGAAATGAGGAAAAAAGACATAGTCCCGAATAGGAGTAGCACATGGCTCCATGGATAAATATCTCCAGATCAATCTCCGTCTTTCGGCGAATGTCATAGATTTCCTTCAAGGTGAGTTCTCGGGCGAGTACCACCCGCTTGCACCCCATCGCACCAAGTGCCTTGACACTCTCACTGCTGCTTGCGCCCATCAGAGTGGAGCCATACATGGTCAGATCGGGAAAATGATGGCGGATAAGCTGCATCAGGCCGAAGTCCTGAACGATCAGGGCATCGGGCTGTATTTTTTCCAGTACGGCAAGGGTTTCTATCAGAGTGGGTAGTTCTCGCTCGAGAATAAGGCTGTTTGCGGCGAGAAAGACCTTTTTGCCCTTCTGGTGGGCAAAGTCGATCATCGCCCAGATCTCCTCTAAGGAGAGGTCTCTGCTGAGATTTCTGGCGTTTATTCCAGGCGCTCCCACATAAACGGCATCGGCACCGGCCAGCAGGGCTGCGTGAAAATTCTCGATATTTCCTGCGGGAGCTAAAAGTTCCATATCAGCTTTCAATTATTACCTTGTCTCCAGCATCCTGCTCGCTGAGTATGACCTGAATACGTTCATTGGAACGCACGCTGGTGACCAGTCCTGTATAGTCCGGCTGAATAGGAAGCTCCCGGCCGCCGCGGTCCACCAGTGAAGCCAATTGAATGGAGTTCGGCCTGCCGTAATCCATGATGGCATCCATGGCCGCCCGTATTGTCCGGCCTGTAAAGATCACATCGTCAACCAGTATCAGGTTGACCCCTTCCACCGAAAAAACGATATCGGTGGTTTTTACCACGGGACTCTGCGTTATCAAGCTCCAGTCATCTCTGTAAAGAGTGATATCAAGGCTCCCGGAATCCACCGGGCCGCCGCTGATATCTTCAATAAGCCGGACGAGACGATCAGCCAGAAAGACGCCACAGGTATGAATGCCCACAACCGCCAGCCGCCTGGCAGTATGATTCTTTTCCAGTATCTGCAGTGCGATTCGCCGCAGGGCCAGGGTAATATCATCACCTGTCATTATTGTCTGCGTATCAGTCACTTCACCACCCGCTGCCAAAAAAATTCGACACCCTTTTCATTTACCCTGTTTATTGCTTCCGGGAAGGCCTCGCATTCTGCATCAAATACCTTCGAAGCAATTGTATCCACGGAATCGTCATAGCCGAGTTCCACGCATTTTTGCAGGATGATAGGGCCTTCATCATATATCTCATTGGCAAAATGCACTGTACAGCCGCTTACCATGCACCCTCTCTCTTTAATAGCCCTATGCACATTGGATCCATAATATCCTTGACCGCAAAATGAAGGAATCAGAGAGGGATGAATATTGATTACCGACTTTTGCAGCGTTTGTGGTGGCGTGTAGAGCTTGAGATAGCCGGCAAGACAAATTACATCGATATCATAATCAGCAAGAATATTATTAGTTGCCTCGCTTCCTTCGCAAAAAAATGCAGGATAGCCGTATTTCCGAGCCTTCTCCAGACCAAGTGCATCGGCAACATTGGAAACCACGACCTGAATTTCCGCCTGCAAATTGCCTGCTTCAATCTTCTCGTGAAAATTGTCCAGGGTTCTACCGCTTCCTGAAAGGAGGACCGCCATTTTGAGCATCGTCTATTCTCCTCTGAAGTAGTCGTTGCTATCTACATTAACCGATTCGAGCCATTCGGAAATTGCCGTGTCATATTGGGAGGTCAGGGAAAAAACTTTAGTAGCCAGATAAAACCGGGTCTTCAAAGTGGTATTTCCGTCACTTTTTATTTCACTCAGCACCAGCTCATAATCTCCTGGATCAACGATGACGGTGACATCCTGAAAATTTTTCGCCGCAGCCCTCAGCAGCGTCGGACCCCCGATGTCGATATTCTCGATGGCATCGGCAAGACTGCAGTTGGGATCGGCAACGGTTTTCTCAAAGGCATAGAGGTTCACGGCCACAAGATCGATATCGGCAATAGAGTATTCATTGCATTGTCGGCGATGTTCTTCATTTCCCCGCTGGTTAAGAATTCCGCCATGCACTTTGGGATGCAGCGTCTTGACTCTGCCGTCGAGCATTTCCGGAAATCCGGTAAACTCTGAGACATCCCGTACCGCTACTCCGGCATCCCGCATCTTTTTGGCGGTACCGCCGGTGGAAAGTATCTCTACGCCCAGGCTGTTCAACTGTTCAGCAAAATCCACGATTCCCGATTTGTCGGTAAGGCTGATCAACGCCCGCTCTATCTTCTTCATAGCTTCTCCTATTTTTTCCGTATAAATTCCCGAATCTTTCTTCTATCACGCTTGTCGGGTTTTTTTGCAGGTGAAGATTGGCCGGCATGATACATTTTCCGCAATTCTAACTGCTCCCGACGGCGTTCAATGCTCTCCGCAGATTCTTCATACAACAGCCTGGCCTCGGAAGCCGGACGACGGTATTTGGAAAGCCCTGAAATGACAATATCAAACTCCAGCTCCTGCTTGGTGATCAGCAACCTGTCGCCAGGGGCTACAAATCTGGAAGATTTTGTTCTTGCTCCATTAAGATGTACCTTGCCGCCGTTGACGGCCTGTGAAGCCAAAGACCGTGTTTTAAAAAATCGGGCCGCCCAGAGCCATTTATCAATTCGAATATTTTCAACCGGATCGTTCATCTCAACTCTTAGGTCTTCCTCTTCAGCATGTTCAAGATAGAAATTCGACAAATTACAATGAATCCATCATAAACGCCCAGAAAAAATATTCTACATCCAAACCCGGACGAAATGAGTCCAGCTCGGCAACCTCCGTATCTTTTTATGAATCATTATTGTTGAATCAATCGAAAAAGAGTATTACACAATATATTCACCAATGGCTTCACTGTCCATTTCTTTGAACCGCATCCGGCCCAGAGAAAAAATATTAATCACTGCTTCCTCATTCTCATAAAATCATGTCAGCTCAAATACAGGTTGTCGGCATAAAGGATATCCAACTCCCCGTCAAAGTTCGCGAACGGGACGGCGGGCTTCAAAACACCGTAGCAACCATGGCCTTACGGGTAAATATTCCCGGCAAACGCAGGGAGAGCTGTCTCTCTATTTTCACCTCTGTACTCAATAAATATCTGGAAGATATCACCTACACCAACTTTTCCAAAATACTGGAGGAACTCAAGCAGGCACTCGATGCAAAAAGCGCCGAACTGGAGATGAATTTTCCGTATTTTATCGAGAAAAAGGCCCCGGTTACCGAAACCAAAGGATTAATGGAGTATCGTTGCACTTTTACTGGTACCTGCGGGTCCACTAGCGATTTTATCCTCTCTGTCTGTGTACCGGTCACAACCCTCTGTCCCTGCTCCAAGGAAATCAGTGAAGCGGGTGCTCACAATCAACGTGCCGAAGTCTGCCTCAACGTCAAATTCTCCAAATTCATCTGGGTTGAAGATCTTGTCGAAATGATAGAAAAGTCAGCATCATGCGAAGTCTATTCTCTGCTGAAGAGACCGGATGAAAAATACGTGACTGAGCAGGCCTACAAAAATCCCATGTTTGTAGAGGATGTCGTGCGTAAGGTAGCAGTCTCAGCCTTCGACCACCCCGATATCACTTGGTTTTCAGCTAGCGTGGAAAGTTTTGAATCAATCCATAAACATAGCGCTTATGCCTATGTTGACAGCAATGAAATGCGCTGAGATCACGCCTGCCCCCGGCAACAGCAGCAGAGAGGTAAAATTTCCCTACTTAGCCGGCAAAGAGCCTGGTGGCCGCCCTGCTGAGACGGAGCACCCCCTCCTCGATGGTCGCCTCATCCACACAGGAAAAGCTCAGTCGAAAAGTCTGCGGGTTATCGCTCTTGACGTAAAAAGGTGCTCCGGGAACGAAAACTACCCCCTCCTCCACTGCATAATTGAACAGATCCATGGAACGGAACCCCTCGGGAAGCTTCCCCCAGAGAAACATGCCGCCTTCCGGACGGGTAAAAGTAATAGACTCCGGCAGATGTTTTTCCATGCCCGCTATCATAGCCCGGCACTGTCTGCCATACGATTCGATTATTTTTTGAATATGTTCGTCCACATCATTTTCCAGAAGATAATGATAAAAAATATATTGGGTGAAATGGCAGGTATGCAGATCAGCTGCCTGTTTGGCGATTAACACCTTCTCCATAATATCATCCGGGGCAACGATCCAGCCGATCCGAAAACCCGGGATTACGGTTTTGGAAAATGAACCCAGCAGAACGGTCTGCTCGGGCAGGTAATGGTAAAATGACGGTATGGCTTCTCCCTGGAAACGCAGCTCACCATAGGGATCGTCTTCTATCAATATAGCGTTTCCGGCCCGCATGTACTTACACATCTGCTCCCGGTCCGTCTCCGAATAGCTGATGCCCGAAGGATTCTGAAAATTTGGCACGACATAGACAAGCTTGGAATCGTCCATAGCCACGCCTTCACGGAATCGAACCATATCTACGCCCTTCTCATCCACCCCAAATGGACGAAAATCGGGCTGATAGACCGTGAATGCCTGAAGAGCACCAAGATACCCCGGTTCCTCCACAACCACCCCGTCTCCCTTGTTCAAAAAAACCTTACCAAGCAGATCGAGCCCCTGCTGGGCGCCATTGAGTATAAGAATATTTTTGGGGCTTACATCAATGTTTTTTTTCTCTTTATATCGAAGAGCTATCAATTCGCGCAGGCCGAGACTTCCTTCAGAGCCTGCATATTGAAGGCAGTCACTTCCATAGATCTGGAAAACCTTTGCACTTGCCGCCTGCAGCGCTGCTGTTGGAAACAGATCCTTATTGGGCAGCCCGCCGGCGAAAGATATGATTTCAGGATCAAGGGAGATTTTCAATATCTCGCGGATAAATGATTTGGGAACAGCAGCCATGCGATCTGCAAACACATTCTTCATCTGAACATTTCCTTTCTGATAGGATGGGTCATTGGTGCAAAATCATACTCATTGCAGCTTTACCACAATTATCTGAAATATCTATAGGAAAATTGCACCGGTGATTCGAACAGGAAAACTCTGCGGCGACCATGCAATATGGGCCGCAATCTGTCACTTGACATCACCATCTGAGCTCCTATACATTGTAAGTAAAACCAGAGCATTTTACTCTTCCAGCTCAGCTGGATCAGGAGGTCAGATATGAGAAACATGACGACCGCTTATTGTATTTTCTGCGCAGCAGTTATTTTTATTTTTTCCGCTTCTTCTTTGGCGCAGACAGTAAAAATCACCCCGGTCGGCAGCCACGAGGGTGAGTATTGCGCCTATGACCGTGCCCTGATTTTTGAGGATCCCGACGGCACCAGGTTGCTTTTCGATGCGGGTCGCACTGTAATCGGACCGGATGATACGCGGCTCGGCAGGATAGATGCCGTTTTGCTCAGCAGCATGCACGCCGACCATGCAGGGGACTATCACATATCCAGGGTGGACAACGGAACCTGTGCTCTGCCGCAGGCTGAAGTGTCAACTCTTCCACACTCGAACACCGCAGCGATTATTGCCGGTAAAGGAGCTAAGGCCTTTCTCGGCAGCGAAATGTATAGCTTTATACGGACAAAGGTGGAAGATGCCGGAGGATCCGGAGAACAGGTTGAACCGCTCAGTTTCGGAGGGGAGCGGCAGATAGGAGGGGTGCGGCTGGCCATAGTCCCGGTAACTCACAGCAACGGTATCGACAGCAGTTTCATTAACGAAGAGCTGGCCGGATTACTTAAGTTTGATGGATTAACGGCCTATACCGGCCCGGCTAATGGTTATATCTTAACGTTCTCAAACGATCTGGTGGTTTATCTTTCCGGAGACAGCGGCATCTTCGCCGATCAGGAAGTCACCATTCGGGGTTTTTACGGCGCAGAACTGGCTGTCATCAACGCCGGCGGCGTCTTCACTTCCGGTCCGAGGGAGGCGGCTTATTCTATTAACGAGCTGATTAGACCCAGAGCCGTAATCCCCGGTAATATGAATGAAGCCGCCACCGTAAACGGCAGGATCCAGGCCGGTACAAAAACCGCTCAACTTATCAAAATGATAAATGGCATCCCGGTGTTCCTGCCCTTAAGCGGCCGGACTATGGAGTTCGACGGGCAGGGCAGATGTCTACGCGGCTGTTAAATTTGATGATCTCATAAAAGTCATCGCCGAGATGAACTCTGCGATGAGCGCAGACTTCGATAAAGCTTGATGATAGGCGTAGTATCGAGCTTACGAGTCCATCGTGTTAGTTTGAGCCGGCTCGCTCCTTTACTTCTATTGCCGCCTTAATCATCCGAAACAGCTCGCGATAATGAGTTTTATTGCGGGTACGCACATAGCTGTAGGCACACCGTCTCAAGTCCGTTTCATTTAGGCTGGACAATTCTGCAAGGATATCCGGAAGAAAGTCACTGCGGTAATCCGGCTCGAAGGAAATTTGGTCCCTGCGGCATACATCATTGAGTTCCATGGCCTCATTAACGATGATGTCCCGCCACCTCTCCGCTTTATGAAAATGCTGATTTTCTTTTAAATCTGAGCCTTTTCTGTCCTTGAGAAAGGAATATACCTCGTCCAGATGCTCCTGGCGCAGAACTTTGCCAAGATACTTTATCTGACGTTTTCGGGAACCGCCCTTCAACCCCCGACACTGCTTGATTTCAGTCTTTATTTCCTCGCTGCCGGGGAACTTTTTCAGGTCATTGTCACTCAGCTCCGCCAGTTCCGCAGCCAGTTCCTCGACCTGTTTAAAGAGCCTTTTCTGCTCCGACCGGCTTATTTTTTCAACCATAATATTTCACACTTTTTCCAGGAGCGAGGGCTCATAATCGGGAGGCGGGCTATAACCCAGTAAGGTAATGAGAGTAGCGCCCACATTGGGAAGGCCGGGACCATTCACCCCGGTCAGGTCAAATCTGCCCTCTCCGCCAAAGTCCTTGACGATGAACGGCACGGGATTTGTGGTATGGGCGACCATAGGCACACGTTTACCATTCTTTTCGGTATACAGGCAATCGGCATTGCCGTGATCCGCACTGACCACCAGAATACCGCCGGCCTTTTTGACCGCCTTCATCACATTGCCCAGACAGAGATCAACCGTCTCCACCGCAATTCTTACAGCAGCTTCAAATCCGGTATGACCGACCATGTCGCCATTGGCATAATTAAGCCGGATAAACTGATATTCCCCGCTTTCAATGGCCTCAACGACATTCTCAGTGACTTCGACCGCCTTCATCCAGGGCTTTTTTTCAAATGTAACTTTATCCGAAGGTATTTCGACATATTTCTCCAGGTTTCTGTCGATGTAGCCTGATTTGTTGCCGTTCCAGAAGTAAGTGACATGACCGAATTTCTGTGTCTCGGCGATGGCGTACGAGGTGATACCGGCAGCACAGAGATACTCTCCCACGGTGCGGCCGATAACAGGCGGGTTGATAAGGAAGTTTTCAGGTATTTTGGCGTCGCCGTCATACTGCATCATACCGGCATAATAGACATCCGGCACCCGTTTTCTGTCAAACTCATTGAAATCGTCCTCGTCGAAGGCGCGTGACAATTCGATGGCCCTGTCTCCGCGAAAATTAAAAAAGACTACGGCATCACCATCTTCTATAGTGCCGACGGGATTTCCATTTTCAGCTATGACGAAACTCTCCACATACTGATCCGTCATGTCGGGATCTTCAGTATAGGAGGTTCGAATCGCCTCACATGCAGAGGAAAACTGTCTTCCCTCCCCAAGCACATGTGCTTTCCAGCCATTCTCAACCACACTCCAGTCGGCGCCGTATCTGTCCATCGTCGTAACCATTCGCCCGCCTCCGGATCCAAATCGGTAATCTTTGCCGGCTGCCGATATCTCAGCCAGTCGCTGCTCAAGCGGCTCAAAGTATTGAAGAGCACTTTTCTGCCCGACATCACGGCCATCCAACAGCCCGTGCAGGCGAACATGCTCGATGCCGCTTTCGGCACAGTGATCCAGCAGCGTATAGAGATATTGAACATTGCTATGCACATTGCCATCCGATACAAGGCCGATAAAATGAACTGTTTTCCCTTCTTTCCCCCTCTTTTCAACCTCCAGCCAACTATCTCCGGAAAAAAGCGTCCCATTTTCAATAGCTTCGTTAATCAGTCTGGCACCCTGTGCGATTATGCGTCCGGCACCCAGGGCATTATGTCCTACTTCCGAGTTTCCCATATCGCCATCGGTGGGTAATCCGACAGCCAGCCCGTGGGCCTTGAGGGTAGTCTGCAATGGTTCCTCCTGCAACATGTCGAGCACTGGAGTATAGGCCATGTACACTCCGTCATTCTCATCTCTAGAACCGATGCCGATACCGTCCATGATCACAAAAACAACCGGTCCTTTAATTTGCTCGCCCGGCAATGGTTTTAAAGCCAAATCTTTCATTTGTCCTCCTTTACGGTTTGGTCTAAACCTGGTTTCGATAAACCTGAGGCAGAAAATTACTTTATTTTGCTATTTCAGAAAGAATATCTTACTATATAGCGAGTCGCTTTTCGAATATTACGCATTATTTCGCGAGGTACGGTACTGCACAATCAAGATCGCCGGTAAGTGTTTATATATCGGTTCTGAAGTGGAATATAGCTCCCTAACTCACAAAATTTGTGACCTGAACCATACTCCGTGATATGTATAATCTAGGGACAAGTATAAATAAAATATATTGCCTGGTTGGAAATGCAACACAATAGCAAAATAATACCTTCTTTAAAGATATCCGTCCCTTTTGGGAAGATGGCATTCTTCACCACAATTCTTCAGTCGGGAATCTTGTTGCCGTGCCAAACCCACACGCCGCTCGGAGTATTTCTTGACAGCCTGCCGGACTTTGACATAGCCTATATTTCTGAGAGAATCCAGACAATTTTCTTAGACGGCAACGCTCTTGATGATCTTGAACAGCCGCTATCAAATCCCCGGCACATACTGGCTCTTTCCGCGGCAATGCCCGGCCTCGCGGGCGCCATCTTTAGAAGAAACAGCATGTGTGCGGCCCTGCGCACTCGCCCTTCGCAGGCAGCACAAATGGAGAGTGAAGAGGAAACCATGGTTCACCTCAAATTATTCAACATGATCGCCCAGGAAAAAGGCGCGGGCATTCTTGCCATGGGAGGATATTTCACTGGAGAAAACCTCCATGAATTTTTGGGCCGGCGTCCCTCCCTGCTGCAGTCCATAAGTTCAATTGAACTGGACCGGCAGCCAGTGCAGCCTGATATATTTCTCTCTCGTCTGCTCGGCGACGATCAATATCATCTCAAAATACTAGCGGTAGATAATTAACACCATGCCCGGTGAAACTTTATGAGTGGGTTGGCTATAATCGCTAATTGACACATTTAAATACAAATTTCGTTTTCTTGTTTTATGGTAGTTGTTTAGGAGTAAGACCTAGCCCAGCTGAGCAGGATAAGTGCCTTGGCTATAGACGCTAATTCACAGATTTTAATATATTTTTCGTTTTCTTGTATTATGGTAGTTTTTAGGAGTAAGGCCTAGCCCAGCTGAGCTGGATAAGTGCCTTGGCTATAGACGCTAATTCACAGATTTTAATATATTTTTCGTTTTCTTGTATTATGGTAGTTTTTAGGAGTAAGGC
>JADQBJ010000014.1:296257-348418 GCA_016278675.1 Desulfobulbaceae bacterium
AGATTTTAATATATTTTTCGTTTTCTTGTATTATGGTAGTTTTTAGGAGTAAGGCACTAATGGCACAATCCGAAACACAAACCCGTGACATGCTGGGGCGCCAGGGGCTCATGGCAGTTGACCAAGCCCTTCAACTCCTGCTGAGTCACCTGGACTGCAGAGCAGCGATTGAACGCCTTGCCCTGGAAGACTCCCTGGACCGCATTACCGCCTGTGAAATAATGGCCCCGGAAAATCTGCCGCAATACCCTCGTTCAACTATGGACGGCTACGCAGTAATGGCCTCCGACACCTTCGGCGCCTCGGAATCCATGCCGTGTTACCTCCTGATTCAGGGTGAAGTGCTCATGGGAGAAAATCCCAGCGAAAGCCTCTCCGGAGGTCATTGTTTCAAGATTGCCACCGGAGGGTTACTGCCGCCTCAAGCCGATAGTGTGGTGATGTTTGAACATACGGTACCGGTCGATGCAACCATGATCGAAGTTGTCAAAAGCGTCGGACAGGGAGCCAATGTCATCCAGGCTGGAGATGATATACGGAAAAACACTGTTGCCTTGCGGGCCGGCCACCAGCTGCGGCCTCAGGACCTCGGCTTGCTGGCAGGATTGGGGATCACCGAAATCGATGTGAGAAAGAGGATTAAATTCGGCATCCTCTCCACCGGAGATGAGATTATTGATTATGACAGCCGACCACAACCCGGCAAGATACGTAATATCAACTCTATCGCCATCGCCGCCCAGGCCAGACGATTAGGAGCGGATGTAACGGACTACGGCATCGTCTCAGATCGGCAGGAGAGCTTCTTTCCGGCGATTCAACGGGCTGTCTCTGAAAATGACGTTGTGGTCTTTTCCGGAGGAAGCTCGGTGGGCACCAGAGATCTCGGTGAAAAAGCAATTGATTCACTTGGCACTCCCGGCGTTCTGGTCCATGGCGTCGCCCTCAAACCCGGCAAACCCATTCTCATCGGCTTGCACGGTGATACTCCCATTTTCGGACTGCCCGGCCACCCCGTTTCGGCGATGACCTGCTTCGAGCTCTTTGTCAGCGCGGCCATGGAAAAGCTTGCCGGGAAACAGAGCGAAAAAACCTGGAATATTCCTGCCATCGATGCGGTACTTGCCAAAAATATACCTTCAGCTCCTGGTAGAAAAGATATTGTCCGGGTGCAGCTGCGCCGTGAAGAAAATCAGCTGAAGGCCTACCCTGTTCTCGGAAAATCAGGTTCGATTTCCACCCTGTCACGCTCTCACGGCTATATAGTCATTGAAGAGCCCCTGCAGGGACTCAATACCAATTCAGATGTAAAGGTCCATCTTTATCAATGAGCGCACGAAATATATACCTTACCAATAAACCACTGGGTGAAGCCAGAGAACTGTGGAACGCCGCCCTTGAAAAACACCGATTTTTCGACAACGCTCCGACGGAAAGCATCAGCGTTGACAACAGCCTCGGCAGGCTGACTGCCGAGGCTGTTTTTGCGGGAAACTCTTCCCCGTCTTACAACGCGGCTGCCATGGATGGAATTGCCGTAAGATTTGCCGATCTGGCCTCAGCCAACGAATCCAATCCCGTTATCCTTTCTCCGGAACACTATCAGGCAGTAAATACCGGAAATGCCCTTCCTCCCGACTTTGATGCCGTCGTGATGATTGAAGACGTCAACCTGCTCAGTGATGACAGGGTTGAGCTGATCTCTCCGGCAACACCCTGGCAGCATGTTCGCACCATCGGAGAGGACATAGTGGCCACGGAGCTTATTCTCCCGGAAAATCACCGCATTCGCCCCATTGACCAGGGCGCCATGCTGGCCACCGGCATCACCGAAGTAACCGTTAAGCGCAGCCCCAGGATTCTGGTAATCCCCACAGGTACCGAACTAATTCAACCCGATCAGAGAGCTGAACCCGGCCAGATCATTGAATTCAACAGCCGCATCCTGGCAGGATACCTCAACCAGTGGGGCGGTGAAGCCAGGCGGTCGCTGCCGGTGACCGATGACCCGGTACTTCTGGAAGAGGCTATTGTCGCTGCCGTCAAAGACAATGACATGGTGGTGCTCAATGCCGGAGCTTCTGCCGGAACCAAGGATTTTACCTCCTCCGTCCTGTCGAAGATAGGTGAAGTGATCGTGCACGGCATTGCTATAAAACCCGGAAAGCCTGTAATCCTTGCCATTGTTGATGATGTTCCGGTTATCGGACTTCCCGGCTATCCGGTTTCCGCTCTCCTCACCATGCGGCTTTTTGTCGAAGAAATGATCTCCGGGTTTTTGGGTACCGATATGGTGCCGCGCGAATATACCGCTGCAACAATGTCGAGGCCGGTTCATTCCGCCATGGGTGTTGATCAAATGGTCAGAGTAACACTTGGGCATGTCGGCGCTAATCTAATGTGCACGCCTTCCGGAAAAGGTGCAGGTGCTGTGATGTCGCTGGTTAGAGCCGATGGACTGCTTACCATTCCGGCCGGCAGCGAAGGCGTTGGCGCCGGAGAAAAAGTGCAGGTAGAATTGCTTCGAGAGAAGAGCGAGATCGAGGCCACTCTGGTGGTTATCGGCAGTCATGACAACATCATCGATCTTCTTGCCAATCAACTCCACAAACACAAACCAAGGGTGCGTATATCCTCCGCCCATGTCGGTTCCATGGGCGGTATCATGGCGATCCGCCGCGGAGAGGCTCATCTAGCCGGCAGCCATCTGCTTGACGAAGAAAGCGGTGAGTATAATGTCCCGTTCCTGCGCCGTCTTCTCCCTCAGACACCGCTTAAGCTCGTCAATCTCTGCTATCGGGAGCAGGGATTCATGGTCCCTCGAGGCAATCCCAAAAAAATTGCAGGTTTTGCAGATATTGTCGAAAACCAGCTGTCCTTTATCAACCGTCAGCGCGGAGCAGGAACACGTCTTCTGACCGACAAGATCCTCAAGGAACAGGGAATTGATCGCGCAGATATTAACGGCTATGCACATGAGGAGTATACCCATATGTCAATTGCTGCTGCCGTGGCTTCGGGCAGCGTCGACACCGGTATGGGAATCCGGGCCGCGGCACTTGCCCTGGACCTTGATTTTGTCCCAGTGGCGGAGGAGCGCTACGATCTGATCATTCCTGAAGAATTTTACTCGGATTTCAAGGTAGTGGCCTTACTGGATCTTATTCGGACTCAATCCGGCTTTCATCAGAAAATTCTTGAATTGGGCGGATATAATCTCCGGGATTGCGGCAAAATTATGTATGAACAGTGAAAAAAAGACACAACTCAACGAGGAGCCAGGCTCCGGAATATCAAAAGGAGAAGAAAATGGCAGAAAAAATCTTTCGCATCAACATGACGGATTTATCGACCACGGTAGAAGATGTACCGGAAAAATGGGCTGCCTATGGCGGGCGCGGCCTGACCTCTACAATTATCGCAGCGGAGGTCCCCCCCACCTGTCACCCGCTTGGACCAAACAATAAACTGGTGATTGCCCCGGGACTCCTTTCAGGAACACCGGCCGCCAACTCCGGCCGCATCTCCATCGGCGCCAAAAGCCCATTGACCGGCACAATCAAAGAATCCAACGCCGGCGGCACCGCTGCCCAGCTGCTGGCTCGGTGCGGCTGCAAGGCGCTCATCATCGAGGGCCAGCCGCCTCAGGGTAAATGGTATAAAATCAGTGTATCACCCGGTGCTGTAAGCATCAGCGAAGAGACAGAGCTCATCGGCAAGGGCAATTTCGAAGTTACCGAGAAACTGGGCACCCAACTCGAAGGAAAGCAAGGTGTTATTAGTATCGGTCCCGCAGGCGAAATGAAAATGGCGGCGGCCAATATCTCCGTTAAGGATCCCGACAACAAAGTACGCTCTGCCGGACGCGGAGGCCTTGGTGCGGTCATGGGATCAAAGGGTATAAAATATATTACTATCGATCCTCAAGACGGCAAGGTGGAAATTGCCGACCCAGAGGCCTTCAAAGCCGCCAATAAAGCCTTTGCCAGCGCTCTGGTCAATCACCCCATCAGCCAGGGTCTGGGCCAGTACGGCACCAACGTTCTCGTCAATATCATCAACGAATCCGGAGGCCTTCCCACCCGAAACTTTACTCAGGGTCAGTTTGAGGGACATGAGAAAATTTCCGGAGAAACCATGTATGACCTGATCCAGGAACGTGGCGGCAAAGCTAAGCACGGCTGTCATGTCGGCTGCGTCATCCAGTGTTCACAGATATACAATGATGCTCAGGGGCAGTATAAAACCTCGGGTTTTGAATATGAATCGATCTGGGCTATGGGAGCCGACTGCTGTGTGGAGGATCTTGACATGATTGCCGAGGCCGACAGCTTGATGGATAATCTGGGCCTCGACTCAATCGAAACCTCAGTTGCCATGGGAGTAGCCATGGAGGCAGGTGTGCTGGAGTTCGGCGATGGTGCGGGAATGTGCAGAATTCTGCGCGATGAAGTGAGCAACGGTACCGGTCTCGGCCGCATCATCGGCGGCGGCGCAGGCATGGTTGGAAAATCATTTGGGGTTACCCGCGTACCGGTGGTCAAGAACCAGGCCATCCCTGCATATGATCCCCGCGCCATCAAGGGCATGGGCATAACATATGCCACCTCGACCATGGGCGCCGACCATACCATGGGTTATTCCGTTGCCACCAATATCCTTAATGTCGGCGGTTCGGTCGATCCATTGTCCAAGGAAGGCCAGATCGAGCTCTCCAGAAACCTGCAGATTGCCACGGCCGCTATTGATTCAACCGGCATGTGTCTCTTTATCGCTTTTGCCGCACTCGATGATGAAAAATGCCTGCCCGCGCTGATCGATCTGATCAATGCCAGATTCGGGCTCAGTCTCACCGGTGATGATGTTGTTAACCTCGGTAAATACATCCTCAAGACGGAAAAGGCCTTTAACGAAGCTGCCGGCTTCGGCAAAGAGGATGACCGGCTTCCTGAATTTTTCTCCCTTGAGAAGCTGCCGCCGCATAATGTAGTCTGGGACTTCAGCGGTGAAGAGATTGACACTTTCTGGGACTTTTAATGAAGATGGACTCGTAAAAAGCCCGATCTACGTCGTTGTAGATCTGAAACGGCGATTTGCCGTACCACATGTACTGCCAAATCGCCGTTTCAGATACTACGCCTAGTATATCAAGCCTTTTCCAGAGTCCATCCGGGAACTTCGATAACTTTTTACGAGATTATCAATGAAGGTTGAAGTAAAACTTTTTGCCTTTTTCCGGGAGAACCGTTTTAAAGTAAAGCTGTTCGAATTCGACCAGCCGGTCTCGGTGCTGCAGGTGATCAACCAGCTGGACATCAACCCGGATGAAGTAGGCGTCACCATGATCAACAATCGCCACTGCCGGCAGGAGACGATGTTGCAGGAAAATGACTCTCTGGGCATCTTTCCCGTGATCGGTGGCGGCTGATCTCCCGCCATCACCGAAGATGCGGATCCTTCTCTGATCCGCATCTTTGTTTCTTGTACAAGAAAAAAAAAACGCTATCTCTACGTTAAATGGAGAGAATTTATCAAAACCAAGGAACTTGGCTTTGATTCTTCCCCAATCTTTTCCGGAACAAGCAAAGATATCTGCATAGGCGGCATTCTTTTTGAGAATTCAGCCCCTCTGTCTATCGGTTCTAGAATACAGGTCAGCCTCCCCATTCATGACGGCCTTCCTCTGTTCCTCATTGGAACCGTGGTATACATTGAAGCTTTCGGCGAAAGCGCTTATGTTGTCGGCATGACCATCTCCTTCAAGGAAATCGAGAAAATCGCCAATACCGAAATTGCAAATTTTCTGCAAAACAATATCGTATAGCTATCGGGTACCCATCAGTAATCTGATATCCCGGAGAATGCTCAGTCAGTTAGCTTTTCAAGATTGAGAAGTGCCATACACAATGCTCTCGTAAAAAGTCATCAAAGTTGCCGGACTCTTCCACTGCTAGAGATGAGGAATCAACCATGAAAACAGTACATGCGCGCATAAAAGGACGTGTACAGGGAGTTTTTTTCCGAGACTATACCAGGCGGGAGGCCGAAAAACTGTCCCTCAAGGGCTGGGTCAAAAATGAGCCCGACGGGACTGTGGGGGCTGTTTTCCAGGGAAGCGAAAGTGATATTGAAAAGATGATCGAGTGGCTCGACAAAGGCTCGCCTCAGGCAAATGTAACCGGTGTAATGGTTCAGGAGTGCTATGATGACCGCCGGTATAAGGATTTCCAGGTTCACTGACTATGAATACTTTGCTGAAGATAGAAAAACTCTGTACCTGGTTTGAACAGGAATCATCGTCTAAATCACCAAGCTACGCTCAGATTCTGACCGATATTTCCTTTTCCATCGCCAGATCTGAAACCGTGGCTCTGGTCGGTGAATCCGGTTCAGGAAAAACCGTGACCGCCCTTTCTATTCTCCGCCTGATCGAACAGATAAGCTCGGTGAAGCAGACAGGCTCTATCTTCCTGGAGAATAAAGATATTTTCAGCTTCGAATACGAAGAACTCAGGAAATTGCGCGGCAATACCGTTGCCATGATCTTTCAGGAGCCGATGACTTCTCTCAATCCTCTCTATTCCGTCGGCAACCAGCTTATAGAACCACTGATGCTGCACAGGGCCATGAATACCGATGAGGCCCTGCGTGAAGCCGCCCGTCTGCTGGACAGAACAGGTATACCAAACCCTGAAGAGAGACTGCGCTCATTTCCGCATCAGCTTTCCGGTGGCCAGCGCCAAAGGGTAATGATCGCCATGGCCATAGCCTGCAGGCCGAAGCTGCTCATTGCCGACGAGCCCACAACCGCCCTGGATGTGACCGTACAGGCTCAGATACTTGAGCTGCTCAAGGATCTTCAGGATGAATTCAATATGGCTATTCTCCTCATCACCCATAATCTCCCTCTGGTGCAGAAGGTTGCCGACTCCGTTCATATAATGAAAGATGGCAGGATCATAGAAAATGGAACTACCAGGGAGATCTTCGACGCACCGAAACATGACTACACCATAAAGCTGCTGCAATCCATTCCCTCATCCAAACCCGATCCCAAACCATTCAGTTCTCCGCTTGTCACTACCCAAGGGCTCAACTGTCATTTTACCCTCAAAGGCAGGCGAAGAAGATTATTTTCAAAAGATGTAACGATCATCAAAGCTGTCGATAATGTTAATCTGAGTATTGCCGCGGGCTCCACCTGCGGTATTGTTGGCGAATCCGGTTCGGGAAAAACCACCCTGGGTATGGCCATACTCAGGCTGACGCGCAGCACGGGAAAGATCCAATTCAACGGGCACCGGCTTGACAGTCTGCAGAACCGACAACTGCGCCCATTGAGGAAACAGATGCAGATTGTCTTTCAGGATCCTTTTTCATCACTTTCGCCGCGATTGACTGTCGAGGATATTGTCGCAGAGGGACTCAAAGTCCATTCACCGGAGATATCCGCCGTCAACCGGCGGGCCGCCGTCATGGAAATACTTGAAGAAGTGGGGCTGGAAGCGGGGATGGCCATGCGCTATCCCCACGAATTTTCCGGGGGGCAGCGCCAGCGCATCGCTATTGCCAGATCGGTTATCCTCCGTCCCCAATTTCTTGTCCTCGATGAACCGACATCAGCTCTGGACATGACGATCCAGGCGCAAATAATCAAATTACTGCAAGGCCTGCAGGATAAATACAACATGACTTACCTTTTTATTTCACATGATCTCAGAGTAGTTCGAGCTCTTGCCGATCAGGTGGTGGTCATGCAGCATGGCAATATTGTCGAGGCAGGTCCTGCCGCGGAAGTTTTTTCCGCTCCCCGGCAGGAGTATACCAAAAAACTGTTCAATGCCGCCTTGGCCTGATATCAGTCCTGAACTTTACGACACTTTTCCGGACTGACATCATCCTTGAAGAGCGATATGCCTCTCTCCATCGCACAAAAATCCCCGCACATGGTGCATGTACTGGTATTTTCCGGAGTTCTGCTGCGCCTTACCTCTTCGGCTTTCTCCGGAAACATCAGCAGCTGAAAATGCTCCTTCCAGTCGGTATCACGCCGGGCCAGGGCCACTTTTTTTTCATGGTGGCGCCTCTCCGGATATTTGGCGATATCGCCGATGCGCGCAGCAAGACGGGTAGCCCGCAACCCTTCCCGGACATCGTCTTCATTAGGCAGGGCGAGATGCTCGGCAGGCGTTATGTAGCAGATCAGGTCGGCCCCATGCCAGGCTGAGCTTGCCGCACCAATGGCCGCGGTAATATGGTCATAACCGGCTCCGGAATCTGCAGGCAATGGCCCCAGGACATAATAAGGCGCCCCGCCGCTCATGGCCTTCTCCAGCATTATATTACCTTCAATTTCGTCGAGCGGCACATGTCCGGGTCCTTCCACCATCATCTGGCAACCCATATCTCTGCCGAGTTCGGCAAGTTCGCAGTTTATGATCATTTCCGCCATTTGTGCCCGGTCATGACTGTCGTGGATTGCTCCGGCGCGGATACCGTTGCCTAGAGAAAGCACTGCGTCATATTTTTTCATCAATGCACACACCCTGTCAAACTGCTCATACAGGGGATTTTCAAGGTTATTGTATTCCATCCAGGAGACCATGAAGGTGCCGCCCTTGGAGACCAGACCGCCATAGCGATAGCCCTGGTTGCGCAGCCTTTCGATAGTATATCTATTGATGCCGCAATGAATTGCCATAAAGGAGATGCCGTCCTCAAGCTGCCTCTCAATCAGCTCAAAAAGATATTCGGCCTCCAGCTTATTGGGGTTGCCGTATTTTGCCGCGGTTTCGGCGAAGGCCTGATAGAGTGGAACATTTCCTACAGGGAGTGAGCAATTGGCGAGAATCTCCCGGCGTACTAAATCGAGATCTCCACCGGTGGAGAGCTCCATCAGGGTGTCAGCCTGCTCCTGTTCCGCAATTTTCGCTTTTCGTACTTCAAGATCGATATCGAAGATATCCGATGAGGTACCGATGGAGGCATTGACTTTAGTGCGCAAGCCTTTGCCGATGCCTACAATTTTCTGCTGCGGTCTATGCGGATGCACCGGAATGACGATATGGCCATCTGCCACTCTCTGCCTGATGTACTCTGCGGCAATACCTTCCTGTTCCCCAACCGCGCTCATCTGTACGCTGATTTTGCCTTCTTTTGCAAGTTCGATCTGTGTTTTCATTGCTGTTATCCTTCTTTAGGTATGGATAGTCCGCGGGCAAAAAAAAAGTCCATGGAAGAGCTGATGCTCCACCATGGACTTGTCTGGACTACAAAGTCTTTTGTCTTACAGGCAGGTCTTCTGACTCGCGGATCGTCCTCCAGCTGAACCTTCCCGTCTTCTCACCTTCTGGATCACCTTCAAGATGAGTGCAACAGTGGCATATACAGCTTTTGTCCCCGCTTACAGCGCCGGCCCAACGTTACGGATTTGCACCGTATTCCCTTTTCATCACCGTCGATTTTACCATCCTGGCGACACCTGCAAGATATTTATTCACTCAATACCGGAAAGATGCTTCCATGTAAAGCGAAAAAATGGTTTTCTTCAGGCTGGTTGCATCGCCCTCGTGCAATGACTATAGTCTCTGCCCGCAAATCAAACTTTTAAACTATTTTTATAATGTTTTCTCAAGACCTTATCAGCTCCATACCGCATTCTCCAGGCGTCTACCTGATGCTCGATTCCAAGTCCGCGGTGCTCTATGTAGGCAAAGCCAAGGACCTGGTCAAGCGGCTTTCCTCCTACAGCCGTTTCAATGGCGGCAGCCACAGCAAAACCTCCATTATGCTCGCCCAGGTAAACAGGGTCGATACCATCATTACCCGTACCGAAAAAGAAGCCCTTATCCTCGAGGCCTCCCTGATCAAAAAACATGCGCCGAAGTACAATATTATCCTTCGCGACGATAAAAATTATCCGCTGATCAAAGTCACAGTCCAGGAAAAGTGGCCACGGGTGACGATGGCGCGACGAAGACAAAAGGACGGAGCGCGGTATTTTGGTCCGTATTCCTCTTCATCGGCCATGTGGGCAACACTGCGACTCATATCGAAACTTTTTCCGCTGCGGCGCTGCAAGGGCGGAAAACTGCAAACCAGGAAACGTCCATGCCTTAATTATCAGATGGGACAATGTCTGGCGCCTTGCTCCGGTCATGCCGATCAAAAATCATATATGGACAATGTGGCCAGGATAATCATGATCCTGGAAGGAAAAAATAAAGATCTCCTTGCTACTTTGGAGAGGCAGATGAAGCACTACTCCGCCGCCTTCGATTTCGAGCGGGCTGCCAAAAAAAGGGACCAGATAAGCGCCCTTTCCCGGACCCTCGAAAAACAGGTGGTTTCCGCCGGTCATATTTGGGACCAGGACGTTTTCGGCTTCGTCAGGGAAGATGCTGCTGTGGCCATTGCGGTGTTGATAATCAGGGGCGGCCTGATCAGCGGCAGCAGAAGTTATTTTCTGGCTGACCCCTTCGGTGATGATCAGGCTATCGTATCCCAGGTACTCAACCAGTTCTATTTTCATGGCGACAATATTCCCAAAGAGATTATCCTGCCATTTGAAGTAGCGGATATGGAACTGCTCGCTGAACGTTTTACTGAGTTGAGACAGGCAAAGACGTCAATTATCATTCCCCAGAGAGGAGATAGAACCCATCTTCTCGCCATGGCTCAAACCAATGCCGCTCAGCTTTTCGAAGAAAAAGAGAAAAAGGCACAATCCTGGAAATCTCTCTCTACATCACTTATCAAAAAGCTCAAGCTCGATACCGTTCCTGAATATATAGAGTGCCTCGATATTTCCAATCTAAGCGGCAAGGAGGCTGTCGGTTCTCTGGTCTGTTTTTATCAAGGAGGACCGGCCAAGGAAAGATACCGTCATTACAAAATACGCACGGTTGAAGGACCTGATGATTATGCCATGATGGCAGAGGTTTTGCACCGGCGGTTCATCCGGGCAATGGAGGAAGATGATTTTCCTCATCTGTTTATAGTGGATGGCGGCAAAGGCCAGCTCGGCATGGCCCTCAGAATTGCCCGGGAGCTGGGGATTGAACATAGGCTCGACTGGCTTGGCATCGCCAAGGAAAAGGAATCGGAAGGCGAAAAACTGTATAAGCCGGGACGTAAAAATCCCATTCTGCTTGCTCCGCATGATCCCGTTCTTCTGCACCTCATGAGGATTCGAGACGAATCGCATCGCTTCGGCATTACCTTCCACCGCAAGCTTCGCAATAAATCGACCCTGGCATCGGAACTCGATGCCATCCCCGGCATTGGTCCGGCACGGAAGAAACAGCTGTTGAAAACCATGGGCAGCCTGAAAAAGATCAAACAGGCAAGCCTTGAAGAACTAGGCACCGTCCCCGGCGTCGGCAAAGAACTGGCCGAAGAGATTTTTCAATTTTTACGGCAGGAGCAATAACTTTTTCTCCTGGAAGGCAGAAGACTTCAGTTATAAGAGATTTCCTAAAGCCTTCTTTATAATTCCTGATTACCCTAATCTTCAGCTCAAGGTCGGGGCTCTTTTCACGGGTCTCTGCAGCCCGGACGGCTGCAGCGAAGCCCCCAGGGTTTATAGCGTCCCGATGAAAAGAGCAGTGCCGGCCTGGACCAGAAAAGCTGAATTTCAGGGGTAATCTGATTCTACCTTGTCTTCATAAAGGGATAGGAAAAATCTGTGGGAGCCACAAAGGTTTCTTTTATGGTCCTTGGAGAAACCCAGCGAAGCAGATTGGTAAAAGAGCCCGCCTTATCATTGGTTCCGGAAGCCCGACCGCCGCCGAAAGGCTGTTGGCTAACCACTGACCCCGTTGGCTTGTCATTGATATAAAAATTGCCGGCGGTATTCTCGAGCTTTTTCAAGGCAAGGCTGACGGCCTCCCTCCTTCTTGCAAATATGGCACCGGTGAGTGCATAAGGGGTTGACTCATCGCATAGCTCAAGCGTCTCTTCATATGTGGCATCCTCATAAACATACACTGTCAGCACCGGGCCGAAAATTTCCTCTACCATGGTCTTGAATCTCGGATCTTGAGCGAGAATGATCGTCGGCTCAATAAAGTAGCCGACACTGTCATCATAACCGCCACCGATGATCACTTCTGCATTCGGCTGATTTTTGGCGTAATCTATATATTTGGTTATTGAAGTAAAGGCAGAGCGATCAATGACGGCATTAACCAGATGAGTGAAATCCGTCGGTGGACCCATGGTTATTTTCTCATATCCACGCTCAAGTCCTTTCCTTACTTCAGGCCATAAACTTTTCGGGATATAGGCACGGCTGGCCGCAGAGCATTTCTGCCCCTGGTACTCGAAGGCTCCGCGGATCAGGGCAGTGACAACCTGTTCCACATCGGCGCTGCTGTGGGCAAAAACAAAATCCTTGCCCCCTGTCTCACCGACTATCCGCGGATATGATTTGTATTTTTCAATATTTTCTCCCACTGTTTTCCACATCTTCTGAAAAACTGCGGTGGATCCCGTGAAGTGAATTCCCGCCAGATGAGGATCAGCCAGGCATATCTCCCCTACCTTGGCTCCCGACCCGGGGATAAAATTAATCACTCCATCGGGCAAACCGGCTTCTTCAAGTATTTTCATGAAAAGATAAGGGGTATAGACACAGGTGGAGGCAGGCTTCCAGACCACGCAATTTCCCATTATGGCGGGTGCCGTCGGCAAGTTTCCGGCTATTGCGGTAAAGTTGAAAGGAGTGACCGCAAAAACGAAGCCTTCGAGGGGCCTGTACTGCATATAATTCCAGATTCCGGGTGAGGATTTTGGTTGCTCCCTGTAGATCTGTTGAGCAAAATACACGTTGAAACGCAGAAAATCGATAAGTTCACAAGCCGCATCGATTTCCGCTTGCAGTACATTCTTCGAAGTTGAAAGCATGGATCCGGCATTGATAAGGAATCTGTACTTCTGAGAGAGAAGATCGGCGGCTTTGAGAAAAATCGCACAGCGCTCTTCCCAGCGCAGTGACTGCCACTCCGCCTGAGTCGATACCGCTGTTTCAATAGCCATCCGTACCTCCTCGGCACCGGCCTTATGGAAATTTGCCAGCAGATGCTTGTGATCATGGGGCATGACCACCCTGCCCAGGTCTCCGGTGGTAATTTCCTTTCCACCGATAATCAACGGAATCTCGATGGTCTGGGCAGCAGCCTCAGCAAGCGCCGCCTCAAGTATTATCCGCTCACTACTGCCGGGTGAATAGTCGTAGACCGGCTCATTGCCTGGTTCCGGTATTTGAATGAGTGCGTTGTTCAGTAGATTCATAGCCGATTCCTTCTCTAAAATAGATCATTTTATAGATAGGCAGCAATCACCCATCCTGGTATAGCCTATGGAGATGTAAATCATGCATTCATCTGTAATTATAAGTACTTTCAAAAATTCTAACAGATAACAGATACGATTTTCAGCCGATCAGCTGCTTTTTTTAAAAAATTGTTCTAATTACAGGGTAATAGAATGTCCTGTCGTGGTGGATCCGAAAGGTAGGTTTAGCGGAAGTGAAGTGGTGGAAATTGAGGAGCATCAGGGGCTATGCAATTGCCCCTGATGCTGTTTGCTACCCGCCCGAAAGAGCGGGAAAAACTTCTATGGTATCATTCTCTGTGATCAGCGTTTTCGCAGTGATAACTTTGCCGCACCGTATTGCGATGAAACCGCCAAGTTCGATTTTGGCGGTTTCAGCACATTTTTTCAAAACGGTTTCCAGCGATTGCGGCTGGGTCAGCTTCAACTCGACCACACCGGCCTCGCTGAGCTTAAAAATCACTGTTACCATTGCATAGCCTGGGCAGTCTCCTCATCGGTAATATCCACCTTTTCACCGGTTTCCGGTTGAGATTCCTCATAGAAGGATTCGGTGAATCGATGAGCATGAGCAGGTATTCCGGCATCGGTATTAAACTGATGCTCCAGCTTCAGGGTTTCTATCACCATATCATCAAATTCCTTGTCGCTGATGACGACCCCAAATCTGGTCTTAATCAGATCCAGCAATGGAGTCATATCGTCGCGGACGGAATAACGAACAAAGTTGCACATCCCCATGGCATCCATACGCGAGCCTATTACCTGGAATTTTTTCGACAGCGCGACTTTTCCTTCTTTGCTGGTTGGATCCTCCTCATCGCGGAGAGTAAAGCCAAAGGTATGATCGGCACCCATGGGTGATGAAAGATAGGTCATGGCCATGCCTTTCGATCCTCTTGGTTCATAGGCGGGTACACCCTGGCCGAGAACATGCGGAGCATGTCGGACACCAAGCACCTGAGCGGCCACCTTACATCCCGATGCCAGTATGCGGCCGAGCGGAGTCAGATTTCGTATCTCCTCCATCATCTGAACAGCGGCATCATTGTCACCAAACTCAGCGAGTCCCGCTTCCATGGCCACACCTATGGCAGCACCACAGTCGAGGGTATCAACCCCCGCATCATTGGCAATACGGTTCATTGTGGCAATGGTATCGAGGTTCTTCAGACAAAGATTGGAACCCATCAACGCCATGGTTTCATATTCCACCGGCGAACAGAGCAGTTTGCCATCCTTATCGGGATAGACGTTTGAGCACTGGATGGCACAGGGATGCATACAGGCATGCTGGGTAAGACCTTCTCCATCTCTTTCCTTTATGGTATCGTACATGGTCTGGGCATTGATTTTTTCCGCCCCTTCCATAACACCATGAGTGAAATTCCGTGTGGGTAAAACTTTCAGCGCCTGACAGATATCAACCATTGCGGCGGTGCCGTATTTAGTAAATTGAGAGGATACCGGGTTTTCACGCAGCAGCTTGACGATCTTCTTTGATCCTTCCTTGAACCCTTCGGGATCGACATATTCAGGTTTGACCTCACCGTCGTTTTTAATCACAATGGCGATAACCTTCTTTGAAGCCATTACTGCTCCCAGTCCGCCTCTTCCCGCATAACGGGAACAGACGCCGTGCGGATCCGAGCAGGCTATACCCGAGGCGAGCAAAAGCTTTTCAGCAGCAGGACCGATAGTGATGCAGCCGGCTTTGGGGCTGAACTTTTCACTCAACAGCTCCGATTTCTCGTAGACTCCTTTTCCCGCCAGGAATTCACCGTCAATGAATTCAACATTATCTTTGCCAATGACGACTACCTGCCAGGAGGCGTTCCGAGGAGGCGCATCCTCCAGGGTTATACAGCGCAAACCCTGCTGCGCCATGCGGGTACCCACTATCCCTCCAGCGTTGCTTTCCTTGATACCGCCGGTCAAGGGGCTTTTGCCTCCGATACTGATACGGTCCGAGCTGGATACTGTGGTGCCGCTCATGGCACCGTTGCAGAAAAAGAGGGAATTCTTTCTGCCAAGTGGTTCACAGTCCGCCGGTACTTCACGGCTGACGAGGCGGGATGACAAAGTTCTTCCACCAAGAAGATAATCCTTGGAAGAATGGGTCTCTTTTTTTACTTCACGGGTTGCGGTATTAATTCTCAATGTGGAAAACATCTGTTATCTCCCTTTTTAAAACCTGCAGATTTTAGCTTCTGCATACAATGTTTCTATGATCATTCTATGTTAGCCTTTATAAAAAAGGGCCTTTATTATCACGCTGGCCATTTCCGGATTCTCTTTCAGTCTCCGTGTGGAATAGCCGAACCACTTTTTGCCAAACGGGACATAGACACGCATTCTGTGTCCCTGTTCTAATATCGATTTGCGAAGTGCGGGGGTAACGCCGTAAAGCATCTGAAATTCGTATTTATCCTTGGGCACTTTATATTTCTCAAGAAGTTTATAGGCCCCTTCGATAACGGGTTTATCGTGGGTCGCGATTGCCGGATACATTTTCTCCTGAAACATCAATTCGATATCTTCAAGAAAATGTTTATTGACCTCTTCATATTTTTTATAGGCAATAGAGGCCGGTTCTACATATATTCCCTTACACAGTCGAAAGTTCAGTGGAGCATCTTCACTATTGAGGTCTTTAAGGTTCACAATATCCTGATGTGTTCGCTTCAGATAGGCTTGCAAAACCAGCCCGACATTTTTGGGGAACTCTTCCTTCAATTTTCGGAACAGCTCAATCTCCAAATCGGTACAAGGAGAATCCTCCATGTCAATGCGTATAAAATTATTGTAGGAGGCAGCCTTTTCTACAATTTCCCGGATATGTCTATATGCCGTATCCTTATCGATCAGCAGGCCGAAAGAGGTAGGTTTTAGACTATAGTTGCCGTCAATATTTGCCTTTTCGGCAGCTTCAATTACCTCAAGATACTCGTGCTTATTGGCTTCAGCTTCATCGAGGTTTTTAATAAACTCGCCAAGCACATCGATAGTGGTCATGATGCCTTCAGCATTGAGATTTTTGGCAGCCTGCACTGCTTCCTCGATAGTTTCACCGGCTATATACTGTTTTGAAAAGACCCACACCAGTTTCTCGGGTACATACGGCAAAATTTGAGATATAAGTTTATTAAACATTTTTCCTCTTCCTTCCTTCACAGGTTCTTTATATTATTTTTCCCATATAAGGCAGCAAACACGTAGCTGTCTCGGTCTCTCTATGTTACAACTCACCGGTTTCTGCGTTTACCTTTCATCAAATTTTTCCAGTGCAGCTTCTGGTGGTTCTTCTGTTTTTCTAACTAACGATGATAAAACACTCTCCCCTCGGATTATCACCGCACCACCAATCATCCCTGCCGGATTGCTCATTTTTTAATGATTCCCTGTCGTCATGCCCATGTTCATGACTCTGGAATCGCAGAAATATTTTTCTGAACTTTTTTCCAATACGAAATAATTCACTAAAGAAGCTTCTTCTTTGTATCGTATTATTGTATACTATTTATGAACACCGTTGTACGTCACTGAAAAGCCACTGTCAAGAATTATCGCACATTTGGCTATATCAATGCAATTTTTCCTTGATATTGCCGATAAAGGAGACAACTTTACACATCAGCGGCAACATTTTCAACATCCGGCTTTCTGATTAAACAGTGGAAACATAGTATTTATCCAACCCAACCTGTTAGATTATTGCCGCTAGAACATGCTTGATATGTGATCACATTTTAATAATGTGCTATTTTTCCTAAAGATAATCAATTGTGCAATAATTGGTCATTGCACAATTTTCGTTCTAGACAGGGACGGTAGCTTAGGATAATATTCGTTGTTTGGCCTTTGAAATTTAGTTTTTGCTAAGATTTTTTTCTATTAATCTGCTTAAGGTTCTAATCCAGCTCAGCTGGATTAGACTCCGAAATACTCTTAAGCTTTCGGTATGTTAAAGACTTACTCGGAAGCAAAATATCACCGATAGCTCATTCAACAATATGGCCTATTTCATTTAGCCACAGCCAGGTTTTACATATGATGAACATGGAACCAATTCGAGGAAATTCTGAAGACACAGTCTATCAAAAGATTAAAAATGCTATCCGAAAACGCTACATCAGACAGGGTAGTCAGCTTGTCGAGGGGAGCCTTGCTCAAAAGCTGGGAGTCAGCAGGACTCCGGTACGCAGCGCCATAAAAAGGCTGGAAGCGGAAGGGTTGGTGAACAGCATTCCCAACAGAGGCGCATTTGTCATTACCCCTACTCTTCAGGAAATTGAAGAAACTTTTCTGGTTCGTGGTCATCTTGAGCAAATGGCGGTAAGGCTCACCGCACTCACTATCACGGCAGAACAAGTGACCATTCTCAAAGAGCTGATCGACGAAGAAGAAAAAGTTTTTAACAAACATGATTTCGATGAATATTATATCGTTAACGACACTTTTCATCAAAAAATAGCTGAATTTTCCGAAAACAGCGTGCTCACCTCCTATATTGCCGAGCTTCTCGACAGAACAAGAATATTTTTGATTCTTTTTGACCCCTTCAGCAAGTTATCAATAAGTCCCTCCCTGGAAGATCACAAAGCTATTATTGATGCTCTTGCACGGCATGATTCCGATCTTGCGGCAGATGCTGTCGCAGCACATATCCGCAGCTCGGTGAATGACTTGGAAACCGTGGATCTGGTGCCTGATGATTATTT
This sequence comes from Desulfobulbaceae bacterium, assembly GCA_016278675.1. GTDB lineage: Bacteria > Desulfobacterota > Desulfobulbia > Desulfobulbales > Desulfocapsaceae > Desulfopila_A. Next base: position 314,314 of record JADQBJ010000014.1, read on the forward strand.
GAGCATCTAAAGCAAGTAAAATATAAGCCGGAAACAGACAATAAAAAAAAGCCCGCCAAAAAATGGCAGGCTCTTTATCTGGTTCGATGAAATCAGACCATGGAGTATCCCTCACCGAAATGAGATTACATGGTCAAGAAAATTAACACTTATTTTGCCGAGGCTTTTGCCGCTTCGAGCCATGAAGTGTATTCAGCTTTGTTCTTTTCGATCCATTCAGTTACGTGCCGCTCGATGTCTTCCTGCTTATTCTCTCCCTTGAACATCAGGTTGTTCTGTGCGGCAATATCTTCCAGGGGAACAGACATCATGGAAAACATTGTTTTGACGGCAGGGTTTTCTTCAAGGAATTGTTTATTGGCAACAACCCTGATATCATTGGCAACAAATCCCATTTTGCAGGGATCCGTCACTGTACCGGTCAAACCTTCAGCAATCATAGCATCTTCAAGACCTTCCTGGCCTTCTTTCGGTACGATTTCCGGAACATTGATCCAGACCACGTCCTCACCCGGCTTCAGCTTAAATACCGTCCAGTTCGGTGTCCAGGTGTAGAAGAAAATTGGTTGACCTTCCCCATATCGTGCAAGGGCATCCGCCATGCTGGCACTGTATCCTGCTTTGATCAGGTTGATATCATCTTCAAGGCCATAGGTTTCCATATGGAAGCTGATGGTCTTCTCACATCCCCAGCCCGGAGGGCAGGCAACGAGATCCGCTTTGCCGTCGCCGTTGGCATCAAATGCCTCCTTGACTTCAGGTCGTTTGAAATCGTCCAGGGAGATAATGTTGTATTTTTCCACATCTTTCTTTGAAACAAGATAACCTTGTACAGCGCCGGCTTTTACCACCGTACCAGCCATCACGGCTTTTTCATCAAAGTCATTAGGCAGAAATTCATCATGGAGCGGAAACCAGCCATTGGCCCAGAAATCCACATCACCAAAGGTCAGCGACTTGTAGAATATGGGACCTGCCAGTTTTTTAGGATCTTCGACTGTGTAACCGAGATCCTCCAGAGCTCTCGAGTAAAGTGCCTCGAGAAAAAAGCCGGTGGTCCATGTTGCACTTGCCGGTTTGACGGTCTTGCCTTCCCCAGGCAGATCGGCGGCAATAGCTATGCCGCCGGCAAAGAGCAATCCTGAAAAAATTGCAGCAACAGTAGACTTCTTAAAAAACATTTTCATACATACCTCCCGAATAGTTTTTTTGTTAAAGTAGGAGCGGAATAATTATTCTAGCCCTTGGTCTCTCCCAATGCCTGGGTGATCCTGTCCAGGACCATTGCCAGAAGAACGATGCTCAGGCCACCGATACCAGCCAGTCCAACCTGCAGGCTGTTAAGGCCTTCAAAAACCGGAACTCCCAGCCCACCTGCTCCGATGAGTGAAGCTATGACAACCATAGAAAGGGAAAGCATCATGGTTTGATTCAGCCCTGCCATAATTGTCTTCATGGCAAGAGGAACCTGTACTTTCCATAATACTTGTTTCTTGGTAGCTCCAAATGAGAAGGTTGCCTCGATCAACTCCGGATGAACCTGACGGATGCCCAGGTTGGTAAGCCGGATAATCGGGGGCATTGAAAAAATAATGGTAGCAATAACCCCGGCTACCGTACCGATGCTGAAAAGCATGACTACCGGTACCAGATAAACAAAGGCAGGGGTGGTCTGCATAGCGTCGAGAACAGGTCTTAAACTCGCCTCAAACCTGTCACTCCGCGATGAGAGTATACCCAGGGGAATACCAATGACGATACAGACGACCACAGCACTTATAACCATGGCCAGGGTGGTCATTGTCTCCGGCCATAATCCGAGGAAACCGATGAACAGCAGAGAGGAAAATGTAAAAAGGGCAACTTTCCAGTTAGCCACCTTATATGCAAAAGCCGCTAAAACAAGAATGATAATAATAGCTGGAATCCACTGAAGAAATCCATCTATGCTATTGAGCAGAACCTCGATAGGCCATTTAATGGCCTGGAACTGCGGTCTGAAGTTGGAAACAAGCCATTGCACGGCAAACTCTATCCAGTCGTCCATAGGTATGGTCCATTTAAAAATGTCCAATGTATACCTCCTGATTGTTTAGATATCGTGTTATAACGTTATACAGACATTTCCTCACTTGCTCGTTCGTCTGTCTATTCTTTTCAGCTAGTCCCGCTTCAAGGTCGACAGGAACCGCCTTCTCGATATAGTACCAAGATATTTATTTTCAGAATCAACCACCGGGACCGGACACTCATAAGCAGTCACATATTCAAGTACCTCCTGGAGTGAGGCACTGCCTAAGACAGGTGATACTCCCTCTAGATAAGCAAGGGTAATATCGGTATGATTCTCGGGATTTTCTTCAAGAGCTTTTTCAACAGAATCAGCCGAGACAACTCCAAGATAATGCTGCTTTCTGTCTACAATATAGGAAAAATCCCGATCATACTCGATCATCCGCTCCCGGGCCGCCCTGAGCCCGGCCTTATGCCTGACAAAAGTAACCTGCGTTTTTCTGACGATATCGGATGCGCTCAGAACGTTGGTGGGATCCACGCCCCGGAAAAAAGCTTTTACATAATCATCCGCCGGGTTCTTCAGAATATCCTCCGGTGTGCCGATCTGTACTATCCTGCCGCCTTCCATCATGGCAATCCTGTCTCCGATTCTCATGGCTTCATCGAGATCGTGGGATATAAAGATAACGGTACGGTCACTGTTTTCCTGCAGGCTCAGCAGTTCATCCTGCATCTCTGTTCTGATAAGTGGGTCCAGAGCCGAGAACGCTTCATCCATCAACATGATATCCGGATCAACGGCAAGTCCTCGGGCAAGCCCAACCCTCTGCTGCATGCCACCTGAAAGCTCCTTGGGATAAGAGTCAGGTACCCCTTGCAGCCCAACCTGTTCCAAAGCTTCCATGGCTCGGGCATTTCTTTTTTCCAGACTAACTCCCTGGAGTTCGAGTCCAAATGCTGCATTCTGCAAAACAGTCAGATGCGGCATCAGAGCAAAGGACTGAAAGACCATGGCCATGCTGCGACGCCGCATTTTTACCAGTTCTTCCATATTCATTATGGTGATATCCTCACCATGAACAAATACATGGCCGGAGGTCGGTTCAATCAACCTGTTCAGCATTCGTACCAGGGTCGACTTGCCGGAGCCAGAGAGTCCCATTATGACAAAAACTTCCCCGGCATATACAGAAAAACTGGCATCCTGGACTCCTATAGTCAGTCCAAGTTCCTCATGAATTTCGTTCTTTCCTTTTCCTTGCTTGATGTGGTCAAAGGCACGATTGGGGTCTTCTCCGAATATCTTGTACACATTTTCAACCCTTAATCTCTCTTCTCCGGTCGCTGCATCTTCAGCCATAATAGATTCCTTCATGCTTTTCAGTTTAATCGGATTTGCTACATAGGTGTTGACATCAACCTGCCGAAATCAAATATTGACGATAATAAAAATTGTAGGAATGGCGGAACATTGTCGATATCATGGCCGCTTCGCTAGTAATCAGGTGGCCTCGGGTCGAGGAGATGCGAAATTACTTCCTTGGCGCCACAGGATATAATTCAATATCCGGGAATTTTCATTCACCAGATTATGAAGCTCTCAAAGAGCGTTGGAACCTGCAATCGTTTTGCCGTAATTGTCGATAAAATCAGTCTTGCATGTCGTGCTGGATAAAAAAACGACTGACCCTGCTGAACAATACTCTCGTGATCCCCTCTAGGGGGTTAAAAAAGGCGAAGATGATTTTTTATGCAAAAACGACGCTAGCAAGAAACAACTCAACGTTTAGAGCTTGCAATATCTTCGATATAGATACCGACCAGTGTCTCCGGTGAGCACTTGAATTTCATTCCGAGGTTCCGGCACTGGCAGGCAGCAATTAGTGCAAATTTTTATCGATGCATCCGATCTATTTGCTATATGTACCAGTAAAACTGATAACACCATTTTTTCAAGGAATTTCTTCGGGAGTATTAATATTATATAAGGCAAATGTCCGCTTAGCCAGTATTTTTCCCGACACGTAGTCAATCATGCATTTGAACATGGGATTGATCCTCAATTTGACCATTTCAATCAGATTTCATCAGAAGGTATATCTCCGTCAGGGAACAGAGTATCCTGCAACTGGCTGACACTCTCTCCCTTTGTGGTTCGGTCAATGTTTTCTTTGTGTTTCTGCAGTGAATTCCGCAGCTCCGGATAGTAAACCTTCTTTTCGGACATCTCCATAAGCTGTTTTTGCCATTTAATGAAAGCGCCGGTATTGTTCAAGGTATGATCGGCATTCTTGGCTCCGCCTTTTACCGCGATTTCCCGGATTCCGTTGAGAACATGCTTGTCTTCGGGAAAATAGAGGGGTACGACAAAGTCATGTCTTGTTTTAAGCATAATACGGCGAGACTCACGCTCACGCTCACAGTCCTGAATAAATTTTTCCAGGCTGAAATAGTTCAGACTTCCCATGGCTCCCATAGCATGGCGCAAAATATGGACCCCGTATTCCCGCAAAGTATTGCGGCTCAGTTCGGATTCCTCGACGGCCGCCGGAATATCGTTGATGATACTGGTGCTTCCACCTGACTGCGCCGACGGAAAGCCAGTGACCCACATGTTCAGCCGCGCCATGGCAGAATTGATGAGAGGCTGGCTGGGATCGCTGTAGCAGAGATCGCCGCTGATCCCGAGGACATCGGGGATGCCGCCGTGTACACAGCTCACATTCGGATTGATGGTCTGGGCCAGTATCATCATGAAGAGTACTTGAGCATGGATCTGGGTAAGCAGGGCTTCCGGACTTGTCGGCCCTGTGGAGCCGGCAATGGTGAGGTCTAGGAGCAGCACATTGTTGCCGCTTTGAATGCTGCGAATAAAAGGAGCGACCATGGAGGGCATATAGGTCAAAGAAGTAATCAAACTGGTGCCGTCCAGCCAATCGTCCCGATTTCGGAAATAGGTGGTTTCCTCATCGGTCATGTTTTTGGTATAGGTCATTTTCAGATCGGAAAACTGCTCCATCAGTCTGGAGCATTCAAAATCGTCTATCGACTTATCCGTAGCCACCGGAATGCTGAAGATACCAAGGGTATCGGTAAACTCTGCAGCAGTTTGAACTATCTCCTCGAACTCGTGCCGCGTGGCTGGTGCCAGGATATCCTGTCGGTCGGACCGCAGCAGAAATGGCGGGGTGGCGCCTGTGCCAAAAGCATTTTCTCCCGGATCTTCGGTCATATAGGTGGGTACTTCGGCGAGGCAAGAGTCGACATATTCTTCAGTCAGGGGAATATAGAGCGAATGCTCGTTATTGAGGTCGATGGCATCTGCATCCATCAAAATCTCCATCAATTCAGGGCTGCCCGAGATGTCAATGCCTATTTCCGTGAGGACGCGTCTGGCATTGCGGTCTATTCTTTTATAGATTCTCTTTTCCCGACTAAGTGCATCCATGTCCTCGATTCTTTCCCTTGCAATTCCAGCCTCTGGACTATTCGGGTAAATTTCAACGATTTTGCTGTAATATCGCTTTGCGTTTTGAAATTCGTAGCGCTGTTCATTTGTTACCGCCGAATCGAAAAGTGCAATGATTTTTTTTGCTCGTGCTCTCATGGTTCACCGTATCCTTCTGCCTGATAAATATGCGCCGTTTCTATCGTTACAACATATACTTCTTACCTCTCCTTGTACTTTTGTTGTTTCCATACTTCAATACAATTCCGGATAGCATCCTGAAAAATCCTACTGCTGCTCACTAAGTATTGAGCCTCATAATATATTACTGCACTTACCGAGATGGCCTCTGGAGATCCTCCATGGCCTCTACTACCAATTCGGCGATATCCTTATCCACCATCGCCGTCTCCGTGGCTGCCAAGCCGTCTTCGATCATGGTCATACAAAACGGGCAGCATGTAGCTATCAGGCTGGGTTGATCCGTCTCTGCCCCGGCAGTTGCCTCCGCGGCCTGACTGACACGTCGGTCGTTAACTCGTTTATCGGTCTCTTCCTCGAACCAGCTCAACCCTCCACCACCTCCGCAGCACATGCCCATCTCTTTACTGCGCTCCATTTCAGTTATGCGAAGACCTGGAATCCTGGCCAGTATGTCCCGAGGGGCATCGAAAATACGGTTATGCCGTCCCAGATAACAGGAATCGTGAAAGGTGGCCACTGCATTTACCTCCCTGGTAAGTGACAGACGTTTGTTTTCAATGAGTTCCTTGATGAGCTGGGTGTGATGACGTACGGAATATTCACCTCCGAATTCAGGATAATCCTTGGCAAATGAGTTGTAGCAGTGAGGACAGATAGTGAGAATATGGTTAAATTTATATTCACTCAGGAGTTCCACATTGGACTCTGCCTGCATACTGAAGAGGTATTCATGCCCCATGCGCCGGGCTGGATCGCCGGTGCAGCGCTCCTCTTCTCCCAATACGGCAAAATTGATTCCGGCAGTTTGGAGAATCCTGACCATGCTTCGTGCGATCTTTGCATTTCTGGGGTCAAAGGCAGCAGAGCAGCCGACCCAGAACAAATAGTCAACCCCCTTACCGGCCCCGGCAACATCGGCCATGATCGGCACATCGAGATCCTTGGCCCAGTCCATTCTGGCAGTAGGGTGCTCATTCCACGGGTTACCGCGTTTTTCCAGTCCCGCAAAAACATCACCATAGGTTTCCGGAAAACGGTCATGGATCATGACTTCATTGCGGCGCAGTTCCATGATTTTTGACAGCGGATCGATCAACACCGGACAGCTCTCCACGCATGCCATACAGGTAGTGCAATAATCGACAGCTTCAGCAGAGATTTCGGCATCGAGGATGCGCCGTTGTTCTGCGGGCTTGCCGGCAAGCGGAAATTCGGTGTTGAGCTGCCGGCGCAAGCCCAGCACAATTTCTCTGGGTGACAGAATTTTTCCGGAAATCGAGGCCGGGCAGTTCATTTCGCAGCGGCCACACTCAGTACAGGAGACCGTGTCGAGCAGATCTTTGCGGCTCAGTTCGTTCAGGGTTTCATAGCCGAGAACCTCGTCGCGCTCAAAAGCACCCTCGACATCCAACTTGGCCAGACGCCCTTGAGGCCGCAGGTCTTCGAAAAAAATATTCACTCCTGCGGCAATCAAGTGCATTGCCTTAGGCACGAAGGGGAGTAAGGCGATAGCGGCCAGGGCGAGAACTACGTGGAACCACCAGAAGAAGACATGGGCGGTCTCCAGTCCTGCCGGAGCACTTCCACCGATCATGCCGGCAAAAAGCGCACCACCCGGGGACCAGACCGGTGCATAGCTCAGGTCGCCGGAGTCAGCGGCCAGCCGCAAGCCTTCAACTACGAAACCTGTCAGAGCAATGGCCAGCAGAAGAACCGGCAATATCCAGTCTACAGGCTGATGTTTTAGTTGCGGACGCTGCATGAGATATCGCCTGACCAGGGCGATGACCAGTCCCACTATTAAAAGAATGCCGAAGAGATCGGTGATCAACTCGAATCCCAGGAAGAACGTGCCCTTGAGAATGACATGCTCCATTCCCAGGATCTTGTGAAAAAGATCATATTCAACAGCCACAATGACTGTTCCCACAAAAAGCACGATCATACCCCACATAACAAGCAGATGCATGCTGCCGCCGAGTTTATGGCGGTTGAGTACGGTGCGGTTGGATAAGATTGTAGCCAGGGCCTTACCGAGGCGGGCCAGCAGAGTGGTCCGGGAAAAAGACACCTTCTTCCCCGCCAGAATACGCCGAATATGCTTATATATGCCCCAACCAAATATCCCCAAAGTAGCGGCTGCAAGCACATATAAAAGTATTTCGCTTACCCCGGAAATATTCCAAAAAATCTCACGCGTGGCCATTACGTTGCCTCTTCACTGATTTTGATTACTCTAACCCAGCTGAGCTGGAACAAGAAAAACAATCTGGTAAAGCACAATTTACAAGCTGATACCGCTGTATCTCACTCCAAATTATTTGCTCCGGCACAGCTTTTTCAAATCCCTGGAAGTTACTTTAAAAGACTTATGGTGCACGCCCGGATTAAAGTAGACATAATTTTGGTGCAACAGCTCTCCATCAACATAAATGGGAATATCGGTCATATGGCCAAAAGGAGGCACACAACCGACTTCGCAGCCTACCGCCTCGCTTACTGCCTCGGGTTTGGCAAAAGATACCTTTTTGGTATTGACAGTCTTAGCCGCCGCTTTCCAGTCAACTTTCTTATTTCCGGGCATTACCAATACAACCATGATCTTTTCCTTGGTCGTCAGCACCAGGGACTTGACCGTCTCTGCCTCACTCACTCCCAGCGCGACGGCCATGGCCGGATTGGTATAAACGGGTTCATGTTCCAGAACTTCGTAGCTGATACTTTGTTCTTCCAGCATTTTGACAATCTTTTCTTCAAGGGTCATGGGTTTTTCCTTCATCTTGCGAATCAATATTATTCTTTTTACAAGTTATGGTGAGGTATATACCTCAAAAATTATCATTACCGTCAGTCCGGAAATCAAAGCCCAAAATGACGGCAAATGAGTTATGCTTTTTGACTTTTCAGTTCTTCGATTATGGCAGGTATCACCTCATGGAGATCCCCCAGAACCCCATAATCGGCCTTACCGAAAAAAGCAGCCTCAGGATCCTTGTTGATGACCATGATATTTTTCGCGCCCTTGCATCCAACAAGGTGCTGAATTGCACCACTTATACCGCAGGCGATATAGAGAGAGGGCGAAATGCGTGTACCTGTTAATCCTACCTGATCTGAATGAGGACGCCAACCGTTGTTGGTGGCCACCCGGGTACACCCGACGGCTCCGCCAAGCGCTTCGGCAAGTTCTTCCAGCAGCGAGTACGCTTCAGGACTGCCGACGCCACGGCCGCCGCCAACTACGATCGGTGCATTTTTCAAGGTGATTCCTTCAGCCACTTCGGCTTCCCTGCGAACAACACGGACACGAAAATCTTTTTCGGAAAGAATCGGCTTGAAGGTCTCCACTTCGGGTTCTGCGACTGTGTCTTCTTCCGCCTCGATTACATGAAGAGCCACCGTCATAAGTTTACAGTCACCTTTGAGCTCGGCTTCTTCCAGAAGACTGCTTCCCCAGCGGAATCTGGTTACCTGCGAGAAATCATCCGCAGAGACTGCCGAGCAATTGGCAGCCATAGGCAGATCGGACATGGCTCCAAGATTTGCCATAACCTCATTGCCCCTTTCCGTACCTGCAGCCATGACCATCTGAGGAGAATGAGCCGTTATTACCTGTGACACAATGGTGGCCCAGGCTACCGGTGCATAGTCGGTCAATTGGTCGTGCCCGGCTATGATTACTCTGGAAACTCCGTACCTGCCAACGTCTCCTACCATTGCGACGGTCTCTTCCCCGCCGATGAGCAGAGCTGTCAACTCTTCATTCCCGTTCCCCGTGAGTTGCCGGGCAAAGGTGAGCATCTGCTGCGATGCTTCGCTCACCATATTTTCTTCATATTCAATCAATGCCAATATCATATCAAATCACCTCCAGAGATTTGAGCACCTCAACGACTTTGGATGCTGCCTCCGGGCCATTACCGAGCATTTCCACCTGCTTTTTCTGCTCGGGTGGATGAACAAGCTGCCGCATCTGTAAAGCGGCGCCAGCCTTCTTATCATATGTAATCCGTTCCACCGGCTTCTTCTTTGCTTTCATAGTCCCCCGAAGGCTTGGATATCGCGGCAGATTTATGCCTTCTTTGACCATGACCACAGCCGGCATAGGCAGATCGTAGATCTCCCAGCCGCTGTCAATTTCACGCCAGGCCGTTGCCCCGTCGCCGTCTGTAAATTCCAGCTTTTTTATGCCTGAAACGCAGGGCAGGTCCAAGGCATGCGCCACTCGTATACCAACTTGGCAACCGCCGCTGTCGGCCGACTCATTACCGAAAAGAATCAGGTCAAAAGGGGCCTTTTCCATTTCGGCACGAATCGCCGAAACTATGGCAGCGGCAGTCTCTGTCGGGTCAAATTCGAGGCCATCTGTCTCGATGATGACACCTCGATCAATGCCTCGCGCAAGACTGTCACGGATCTGCTCCTCCGCCTCGGCAGGGCCAACGGTAAGTACCGTTGACTGGCCTCCCTTATTTTCGACGAGTTGAATTGCTTCCTCAACAGCGCATTCTTCATGGGGACTGATGGTGAATCCCAGATTTTTAGTTATGATCGTCTGGCGATCTTCGCTCAGATCGATCCGGGCGCCGATATCCGGCACCCGTTTGACACAGGCAAGGATGTTCATAATATTCTCCCTGTTTATCCTTTCATTCTATTGTTATCAGGATCGAACAGCGGGGTCGGTCCCACCGCTTCCACGGTGACCGGAAACTGTTCTGCAAAGTAATCCACCTTGAGCTTATTGCCGACTTTGGCATACTCCGGCGGCAGGTAGGCCATGAGGAGGAACTTACCGACACATGGTCCGGAGCCTGCACTGGTTACATAAGAGTGCCGGTCCTTCCCATCGATGATTGGATCCCCACCCGCTGTCAATATCGCGGCATGGCCGACTATGTATCGCTTCTCTCCGGTTGAGGCGGTGTGATCATCAACGGTCAGGGTGCACAATACTGTTGCCGGTTTTTGCTCGCGGGCCCTGAGATAGGCGGCCTTACCGGTAAAATCCTGAGCCTTTACCTTCGGCAGAGCCATACCGGCTTCTATAGGAGTGTATTCGGTATCCAGTTCATGACCGTAAAGACGAAAGCCCTTCTCCATTCTAGCGGTGGTGCCATAAACTCCGATGCCGACAGGCACTACACGATGTTTCTGTCCGGCTTCCCAGAGAATGTCCCACAGTTTTTGACCGTGTTCTGTTGCGGTATAGATCTCCCAACCGTATTCGCCTACATATGACATGCGCAGAGCCCATACTGGAATATCCTTAATCCGGAATTCTTTGACAGTGGCATAAGGGAAAGCAGCATTGGAAATGTCGTCTTCGGTCACCGATTCCACCAGATCCCTGGCCGCCGGTCCCCAGACGCCCACCGTGCATAAGGCAGAAGTCTGGTCATGAAGCTGGGCTGATCCGTCTTCCGGCAGATGATCCTTGAACCATTTCATGTCAACACCACCATGACCGCCGCCGGTAATAACCCGGAAAGATTCCTTGCCAGTGCGCGCGATCACAAGATCGCTGCGAATGCCGCCTTTAACGTTGAGCAGGAGGGTGTAGGAGGCTTTTCCCACTGGATGGTCCATTTGGGAAACCGCTACACGCTGAACTGTATCCAGAGCGCCGGGTCCTTTGATGTCGAAGACGGCAAAGGCACTCAGGTCCACCATGGCGACACGTTCACGCATAGCCAGGTTCTCTGCATTGATGATCGGAGACCACCAACGGGCATCCCATTCGTTTGGCCGGTTTTCAATTTTCTCGGCGTATTCTTCAAGAAGCGGAGCGTTGCTTTCATACCACTGAGGACGTTCCCAACCGGCGGTTTCAAAATACACCGCATCCAGAGCGCTGGTTCGCTGATGGAAAGGGCTTAAGCGAGTATTTCTGCAGGATTTCCATTGCTCATTGGGGTGGACAATTCCATAGATTTTCGGGAAACCCTCGAAGGCACGGTCCCAGACGTGGGATTTAGTGCGGGCATAGGGATAGAATCGGGCGATATCCACCTCATTGGGATCGATTTCCGGGGCGCCGTCCGTCATCCATTCGGCCACCATCCGGCCAACACCGGGACCTTCCTTGATCCACACAGCCGCGGCAGACCAGAGCCCCTTAACTTCAGGGGTTTCGCCGATTACCGGTGCTGAATCCGCAGTCAGGGAGATGAGACCGTTGATGGCGTACTGGATTTCAACCTGATCATTATCAAGCATATCGGGAAGAAGCTCAAGAGCGTCCTCGAGCTGCGGTTCAAAATCCTCTTTCGTAAACGGCATTTCCGTTGGTGAAAGCTTAGCCTGATCATTGGATGGAATCTCATTGGGATCATACAGAATCGGACGATGCGCGTAGGAGCCTACTTCCATGTTGGCAGCAGATTGACGCTCATACATCTTCACAGTCATGTCTCTGAGGATGGGATATTCGATTTCACCTTTGGCCTGGGCAAACTGCTGAACCGGTCCGGCATCTATCATCTGATGAGCTACGGGAGCCAGCGGTATGGCAGCTCCGGCCATTTCGGCGATGCGTGGGCTCCAGACGCCACAGGCGATAACGACGTAATCAGCGGCGATGTCGCCTCTGGACGTTTTAACGCCTTTTACCCGGCCATCTTCGACCTCGATATCCATGACTTCAGTATTTGCAAATACCGACAATACACCCTTTTCCTGGGCTCGTTCACGAAAAATAGTGCCGGCACGCAGAGAATCGACAACGCTGACGGACGGTGTATGAAACCCACCCACTATTTTTTCCTTTTTTACCCACGGAAAAAGCTTCAATACACCATCCGGATCAAGCAGCTCTGACTCAAGCCCCCAGCATTTGGCCGAGCTTGCCTTGCGCCTGAGCTCGGCCATACTCTCCTCGTTCTGGGCTAACTCAATTCCCCCGCATACTCTGTAAACACCGAGCTCTTTATACTGCTCGACGCTATCCATGGTGAGCTGCGTTATCGCTCTGCCGTGATCGACGGGAAAAATGAAGTTCGATGCATGACCGGTTGACCCGCCGGGATTTGGAAGCGGTCCCTTGTCAATCATGACCATATCTTTCCAACCTTTTTCGGCCAAATGACCAGCTATGCAATTACCCACGATGCCGGCGCCGATGATGACCACTTGCGCCTGATTTGGAAACTGACTCATGACAGACCTCCCTACTTTGCTTTTTTGTTGGTGTAGAAGAATTCCCCAGCTGCGCTCGATGGGTGCCTTCAAGTGTATGCAGTTCCCGCCCTGGACAGGAAGGCAATCACCACAGCAGCACTAAAATTCTAACTGACTTCTAATATTTTCAACGAAACGTCTTGTGTGTTTTTCCATAAGAAGAGCGGTGCGCTCTTCGTCGTGTTGTTCCAAAGCTGCCACAATTTCTTCAAATTCTTTTACAAGACCATCCCAATAACCGCCTTCGGTATTCGAGAATGTCCAGATTCTGACGGCCTGATCATGGAGGCCGTTTAACATTTTCACCAGAACTATATTCTGCGTTGCCTCGTTAAGGATCTCGTGAATTTCTCCATCGAGCCGCATCAGCGTCGTGGCCTCCTGTGTCGCTTTCATCTCGTCTATCAGATCACGAATAGCGGTGAGTTCATCATCGGTAATACGCACGGCCGCCAGGCGGCCGGCCAGTCGTACGAGATAGGATCGTATTTCGAACACGTCCTTGAGTTGTTGAAAGCTTACATCCTCAACGAACGTACCGACATGAGGGATAATTCTCACCAATCCATCCAGTTCCAAACGCATCAGCGCCTCCCGGACAGGCGTACGACCGACATCAAAAGCCTCCATAACTTCTTTCTCACGGATTACCACCCCGGGTTTGTATTTCAACAGGATTATCTGGTTTTTCAATTTCTGATATAGATTATTTTCACTCATAAATTTTATGACATTTTTTAATATTAAAATGTATACCTATCATTTATCACTAATATACATTGATTATACATTGAGACAATATTCGATTTACAACGATTGTCAATCATTATTATCATTATTTTGTATTAAAACATTTGATATAGATTGATTGACCATTTCCCAGACACTTACTGCTAAAACATACCAGGAATTCAACATTCTGATATCAGGAATAAAAATTTCGCGAAGAAACAGAGAAATTACGAAGGAAGATGACGTCGTGAGAAATGGAGGCAAGATATCCGGCGAGTGCCGGATAAGATATCGGCTGGAGCTAGCTCTGTTGCATTTCCTTGGATTTTTGCTGCGTCAACCAGACTCCCATCATTACCACGGCAGCGGCAAATATCTGATTCCGTGCAAAGCTTTCATCAAGTATGAGCCATCCCAGGAGGACACTGATCACAGGTATCAGATTGACATATGAGGCTGCTTGGCTTGCAGGAATATATTTAGCCCCGTAGTTATAGAGCCCGTAAGCACCAAGAGTAATAACCGCTCCCAGATAGCAGATCGCCAGGGTGGACGGGACACTCAGTGAAGACGGCAGTGTCGTAGTTGGCAGAAAGAGAAATGGAAAATAAAAAATGCAACCGACAAAGGCCTGTATGGCGGTGAGAAAAAATGGAGAATAGCGCAATACCAGATGACGCAGAGTCACCATATAGCCGGTGGCGCAAATCATCGCCACAAATTCAAAAAAGTTCCCCAGAGCCGGATTTGGTGCATTCTCCACAGGGGAGCTTTCAAGAGTAAGCCAGAGCACTCCGGCAATGGCGAGAACCGCTCCCAGCCAGCCTTTGATCCCTGTTTTCTCTTTGAGAAGTAATGACGCTGAAATCATAACCATAATTGGTAGAGTCGCAGTGATAATACCCGCCTGTGATGCCGTTGTATAAACAATGGCTTGGGCTTCAAAGAGAAAGTAGAGACATGGCTCACAAAAAGCCATAAAAAGAATACGGAGATAGTCTCCTTTCTGATAGGTAAAAGACCTGCGAAAGCGAAAGCCAATAATCAGAAAGCACATACTTGCCACCAGCATTCGGCCGAAAATGACGACCATAGGATCATATGCACGAAAGGCAATTTTCAGGGCTACAAATGAGCTGGCCCATAGCATCATGGCTGTCAACAACCCAAGTTGAGGCAATATTTTTGTTAGACCTACAATAGCTTTCACTGGTTTTCTCACGACTGAAAGTCAACTACGACAAGGGAGATAAATAAGGAAAATGGATATACACGCAAATCTGCAATTATGCAATAAATGCAGGCACAGAAATTTCTAACCGCTGCGGTCATGCAGTTATCCTTTTGGCTGTTGCCATAAACTCACTCTCATCCCCTCTCGATTCCAGCCATAGCGCGGCCGTGGATATTGACCACTGCCGTATCTACTTTGAGGATTCGCGGTCCTATTGAAAACCCCTCGAAACCATATGCTTCCAGTTTTTCGGTCTCATAATCCACCCATCCACCTTCCGGACCAATGGCTACAAGACTTTTGCCGCTACCGGGACGAAGGAGCTCGCCAAGAAGCTTTCTTCCGGCAGGATGGGCATAGAGCAGATATTTATATTTATGGGAAATCGAAGGAAAGAAATCTTCGATAAACGGTTTGAATCGCGTGTGAAAGCAGATTCTTGGCAAAATGGTGTCGACTGACTGCTCAAGACCAGAGATCAGATGCTGCTCATACTCCTCCGGCTCCAGCAGACCTGCATCCCAGAAGCTCTTCTCGACACGTGCGGCATTGACGACATGCAGTGTTTCCACACCAAGGGAGGCAATCTGAGCGAGAATGCGGCGCAGCATTATCGGCCGTGGCAGGGCCAGCAATAGATCAACCGGATTCTTATCCGGGGGCATGGAGGTAAAATTCCCTTCGAGTTCCACCGAGAAAGGGAATTTTCTTTTTATACCGAGTATCTTTGCCGTACCAATTTTTCCGTTAATGATTCCGATCTTTACTATATCACCGGTCTCACTTTTAAGAATTTTGACAATATGCTCAGCCCTGCGATCGATAAGAATTATCTTTCCCTGGGTTATCTCTTGTTCGCCAACCAATATTATATTCATACACTTTCCTTCCTGAACACCAGAGCCAGCAGTCATCAGCTTTGCGCCGAACAAATTGCAGACCCGCCGTACAATTACAGGTTTTCTTTTAATCCCTGCACTTTCTTTTAATCCTTACGCTTTCCCGGGGAACGACATTATGGTATTATGGCGCTCCAAAATGGAGGGTAAAATTTGCTGATACTTTATAATCTCTTACATATAGTATTACTCATACTTTTTTTTCCGCTGCTCTGCCTCTATATAGCACTGCAGGAAAAATATCGTAAGAATATTCCCAGGCGTCTGGGGTTTGGTCTGCGAAAGAAGTTATCCAGGCTGAAATCCCAAGAACGTGTCATCTGGATTCATGCCCTTTCCGTAGGCGAGGTTACCTCTGCCCTTCCTCTTGTTGCCGGCTTGAGAAAAGAACTTGATGATACTACGCTGATCTTCTCGGCCTCCACCCGAACTGGTTATGAACTCAGTAAAAAATTGCTCTCGCCCTATTGCGATCGGATTATTGCCTTTCCTCTGGATATATTGCCGGTGTGCTCATATTATATAAACCGCATCTCGCCGGATCTTTTTATCCTGGTCGAAACCGACTTCTGGCCCAATTTTCTCCGACAGCTTGAAAAGCGAAACATTCCGGCGCTTCTTGTCAATGGCAGAATATCACGGCGCTCCATGAAAAGATATCAGCGATACTCCTTTTTCTTTAAACCAATGTTTCAATCGCTTCGTTTTCTTGCCGTGCAAACCGAAGCTGACAGCCAGCGTTTTATTGACTTCGGCATTGATAAAAACAGGGTCTTCAAATTAGGCAATCTCAAATTCGAATCACTTCCCCCCCAACATATGGACATTGCCGCCGGCTTTCTCAGGAATAATAGAAAGCCATTGTTCATTGCCGGATCGACCCATCCAGGTGAAGAGGCTCTTCTTCTTGAAGCCTTCCTGGTATTACGGAAAACTCATGATTTCAAGATCATCATCGCTCCAAGAGACATACAGAGAGCGGAGGAAATTGCCCTGCTGGCGAAATCATCGGGCATAAATCCGCAGCTGCGCTCGAAAGAGCGGGAATTCACCACCGATCTATTCATCCTTGATACAATTGGTGAACTGGTTTCCTTCTACAATCAGGGAGATATCTGCTTTGTCGGTGGAAGCCTCGTCAACGCCGGAGGGCACAATCCGCTTGAACCCGCAGCCCAGGGCAAACCGGTTATCTTCGGCATCTATATGGAGGATTTTGAGGAGATAAGTGAGGATCTCATTACCTGCGGCGGTGGTTTCAGTGTTCCAGACCAGGAGATGTTCATAGCCGTCCTCGATGCGCTCCTCCAGGATCCAGGCTATCGCAGACAAAGCGGCGATGCCGCACTCAGATGTGTCCTGAAAAATCGGGATGTCGTTAAAAATCATCTGGAATTCATCAAGGAAATCATTTGAGCCCTTCCCGAATACTTCGCTCTCATCTTGTTGTCGTTATCTCTCTCTCCTACATCTCTGGCATTGTTATCTCCTATGGTTTTCCGCAATATGATCACCATTCCCTGACCCTGATCACATTTGCACTGCTCCTGTTTTTCTCCGCCTGCAGACGGATCACGGCTGCACATCTATTGCTGCTGCCGCTCTTCCTGCAGATTGGACTCTACGCCGGCATCGAAGCTCAGAATCCTCCAACCTCCCCGACTCATATTTTCAATAACCTCAATAACCAGGAAGAGGTTCTGGTGGTGGGAAAAGTCAAACACCTTTTCAGCTTTAATGGCGAGGTGACCAGGTTTGATGTTGATCCTATCTTGATACGTACAGCGACCTCCGAGTATCAATCGTCGCACGGCACCATTCGCTACGCAATCAAAGAAAGGCTTCCGTCCTCTATTCTTCCGGGAAAAACCATTGCTGTCCGGGCAAAACTAAAAGAACCGCAGAGATTCATGACCCCGGGAAGCTTCGACTATCCTGCCTACCTTGCCAATCAGAATATCTATGTCACCGGGTATGTTTCTTCTCTTTTACATGTTGTGGTTGTGCACAACGGTACATCTTTCTCAGAGGCACTGAGATACTTCCCTGAACTTCTCCGGGAGAGGATAAACCGAGCTATTGACGCCGGCCTCAGCGGTGAGCCGGCAGCAGTCTACAAGGCTCTTCTCACCGGGGACAGATCTGCCATTTCGCCCTCCACCCTTGAGCTTTTCAAAAATGCCGGCGTATTGCACATACTTGCAATATAAAGCACAAATGACACATTCTTTTAGTCCCGTGATTTTCTGATTTTATTTGCTAATTTAAGCCCTTTTGACAGAATTATAAATGGTATTCCTGCTGACTTTGAACTCTTTAGCAAGAATAGCGACTTTTTCACCAGCATTGATTCTCTTTGCGATAATCTTGCACTGTTCATCCGTGAACGTCTTATTTCTGCCATATGGTTTCCCCAAAGCTTTTGCAGCAGCTATACCTTCCCGTTGCCTCTCTTTGATCAGCGACCTCTCAAACTGTGAAATTGCCCCTAATAACGATAGATACAGAGTCGACGTTGCATCACAACTGTCTGGAGTGAATGTCAGATTTTCTTTTAGAAATTTAATACATACACGCTTTTCTTTCAGCGTATCAACGATACTGTGAAGGTCAATCACACTCCGAGCAGCCCTGTCGATGCTGTGTACCAGTAATGTATCTCCTTTGCGTAAATATTTCATGCACTCCTGAAATACTGGACGATCATTAATGTTTTTGCCCGATTGCTTCTCTTCAAACAATTCATCGACATTCCCAATTGCCTGAATCTGTCTATCAAGATTCTGACCAGAACTCGAAACTCTCACATATCCTACTAGACTCATATTGTACCTCATTGTGGTGTTTTTGGGTATATGCCCATTACGTTCATAATAGTCTAAAGCTTTACTGAACTCAAGCGAAATAATGTTCAAAAATAGCTTTTTTTAACGCAATATTTAAAGCTCAAATTTGTGTACATTATTGCACACTTTAGTTGTAGTAATACTAACTTGATTATTTGTGATACTTTTTTGCTTGACAAATAGTTGACTAGTCAACTATTGTCTATGTAAACTAATCTTGTACTGACTAAATAGTTGTAATATGGTGGTACATACTAATTCTAGAATTTAAATGAGGTAAGTAAAATGACAGTAAAAACTCAAGAATCAATCGGTGATTTCAGGAGATTTAAACAATTAAAGTCAAGTATTGATGAGCATGATGAAATTCTCAGGCTGGCATTGATTGAGGCATGCGAAGATAAGCAAATACCAGATGGGGTTCGAGATGAGATTATTGAAAAAGGTGTCAACCGTTTTGTCATCGACAAAGATGGCAATATCAAATCTATGTCAGTTTGGAGTGACGTTAATGAGTATATCAATAGCTATCAGGGTTCATCTTTAAAAAACAAAAAATCCCCTATTGAGCTTGCTGACGAAAGAGAAGCGAAAAAACAAGAGCTATATGATTTACTATGTCATTACAGCAAAATAGGTGATATGAAATCCTATCGTGCTGCTAGGAAGGAATATGCTCAGTTGTAGAAATGGCTAAAAAATCAGTGAGAAAATCTATTGGGAATCAATTTATACCAACAGATATCTGTCAACGAAACAAGAGGATATGCAATGAACAAAAACAAGAAATCCCAGTGCGGATTTTGTTCACTGGAAAAATATTTCAAAGTCAGAGACAAACACAGAGGAAAATCAAAGAGCAGTAATTCTGCCTCATATGATCTCGATAAGAAAATCAGGAATCATAGGACAAAGTTTAAATGAAACGAATAAAGAAACTACCTCTCTGCCAATGTGGTTGTGGGGGGCGTGTCTCAAAGTTGAATAATAAATTTATTTTGGGACATAACCAAAAGTCTTCTGACAAAACAGAGAAATCAAACTCTCAGTGGCAGCCAGGGCAGTCAGGTAATCCCAATGGTTGTCCTACAGGTTCGAGAAGAAAAAACTTTGTTCGTTGTGACAAGATTCTTGAGCAATCTGCACCTGAACTTATTACACGTTTAATCGAAAATGCCTTGTCAGGTTCGAATCAAGCTTTGCGTACATGTGTTGAAAGAATTCTGCCAGTCGCCAAAAACCATAAAGTTGAGTTGAAAGATTTTCCTACTCAGATTGATACAGTTGAACAGGCGAGTGAGGCAGCAAGTTACCTTTTGAATGCTGTAGCAAATGGCGAAATCTCTGTTCAAGATTCTGAAGTACTTTCGAGAATACTTAATAAGAAAATTCATGCAATCCAGATTTCATCTATTGAGACTGAGCTTAATGAACTTCGTGAGCTGCTGGCTGAGTAATATTTCTGACCCCCTCTTGTCAGAAATGACGGGGGTGAGCCCTATTCTCACGTTAATCTCACATGAATTTTAGAACGTCAATATCTGCTGTTTTTACAAAAGTTGAAGCTCACATAGACTTCAGTACTCATTATCTAAAAAGTCCTCAAAGAGGTCAATATAATGACGATTTCAGATATACTACACATGAATTTTTCAACGCAGCAAAGTTACTGATTTGAATTTATGCTGTGACGTTCAAATTCCTGTTCAAAAATAGGAAGAGAATACCAAAGAAATATTTTGGAGATTAATTATGACAAGTGGTCTTGGAGCACTTCAGAGTATCGTAGGAAGACTGAAGAAGAAGGTCCCAGGAAAAAAGAATGTTTCTATAATGTATACACACCAGGATGGAAGTATAGATTGGTATCCTCCTGATCAAATAAATCCGAGTGGTGTTTTAATTGTTCCGGAGCCATTCCCTTCAACTCCAGAGGGGCAAAATAAATGGGAGATATTTTGCACCGATGAAGATCAAAAAAATTCCTCTTCATCGTCATCAACAAACTCTTCAAAGTAGAAAAACTGACCATCTTCATTTTTCTGCAATTTCTCTTTACGGTTGGGCCAGATCAAGCAAGCAATTTTGTATAGAAAAAAATCTATAACGAACATCATTATCACCATACATATTGATATTAAATATAAGATTAAAAGATTTTTTAAACAAGGGGATTAAAAAGTAGTATCGTGTATGGCACCTAACAAATTCGACCTTTCGAGTGGTTAAAGAGAGAGGTCCGGTTTACTCCCTGCAACCTCTCAATTTGGTAGTGTCAAAAAAATTGGTCTTTTCCAGCCTAAGACATCAAATTTGAATCACTTTAGGATCGGAAAAAATTTTTCAAAGAACCACTTTTCTTCACCTGGAGTAACCTCTAAAAGAGACCCACTCCAAATCTCCCCAATTTCATCTGGAGGTTTATTCAATTTAAAAACCTGTTCCCACCAATCAAAGCTTTGGTAGCGGAGGTCTCCGAAACAATCTACAAGTAATACTCTTCTTGCCCCAGAGTAATCCTTGAACTTTTTTGCGGTCGAACCCAAACATTTGAGGATATTATCTGTAAGCTTTCTAGGAAGGCAATGCGGCAAAAGTTCATCCGATCCATCCGTAGATATTATTTCAACACAGAGCCCTTTACTCGGGACACCTGTGTCTCGCTCCCAAGCATATTGTCTCAAAAATGTGAACTCGAGTGATCCAAATTTTGATTTCAGATGATCACCATCATTCATTCTACCAATTCCATTGAGGATTTTGCTCGAAATGCTTTCGGCATAATGTTTTAGCTTGTCCCGTGAAATTGATGGCACCGAATAATACCTAAATATATATGGGTTATTGCAAGTAGCTCTATTTAGTTTCTCGTTTAAACATTCTATAAAATAATGATCGGCTTGGTGTTGTTCAGCATATTCTGGCGGCCACATGAGTGTTTTATGCTCTATTACAATATTTTCCTGAATACTCTCATCTCTGTAAAGCGCCTCTGGCTGTGGTCGATCACGATAAATAACATCAAGACACATTTTATGCTGATAGTTACGTCTTTCATTTTCGTTTATGTGCTGAATAAATGGCTCTATTTTCCATCTTTCACAACCTCCCGATTCAGGCTTACAACCCATAAACAACCTCTCTGAACTTTTATGACAATAAGTTATCTACCAACGGTACAAGGAAGTGATTCCGCTTCAGGGAGTGAATATTCATTCTCGAATTTTTTTACAGCTTCAATTGACAAACAAACTATATGAGGCTGCAATTTCTTAAAAATATCATCATATGTATAGTTTTCTGATTTTAGTGATTGATATTCCTTTTTTAATATTGGTGCATATTCCAGATTAGTAAGATTTACAGCTTTATATAGATTGTTTGAAAAATGATCTTCTCCGATATTTTCTGGTCCAATACCAAAACCCACAACATCACTACTGTGTATGAACATATATTTATTATGTATTTCTATATTAATAAAAACATCAAGCATGGAATCATTGGAACAGTAATCTAGTATTGTAGCGTGAACTTTACGTAAAAACTGCCTTCTTCTTTTTCTTGTTTCTCCCTTACCATTAAAGTAGTCAAAATATTTGTTTCTACCTTCACCATTAATATAGGCGACACGACTATTTTCCCACTGCATAACAAAGTCGGCGATACTATCTTTTTCGACCTTACAACTCAAAATGCCGAAGCCAGATTTGTCTTTACGACTAACAAAATCGGCAATACTTATTTTTTCTCCCTGGCCAGCAAAAATATCAAAAATCCCCATAGGCTCTCCTCATTTTTTTAAATCAAATTTTGCCAGCTATTAAATGTTGCCACTCGAGTAATTTAATGCAACATT
The DNA here is from genome assembly GCA_016278675.1 of Desulfobulbaceae bacterium. Lineage (GTDB taxonomy): Bacteria > Desulfobacterota > Desulfobulbia > Desulfobulbales > Desulfocapsaceae > Desulfopila_A. The sequence goes on from JADQBJ010000014.1 coordinate 336,731, forward strand.
ATTTTTTCATGCAGAAAAATAGAAGAAGAGGATGCTTTAATTTTTCTCATTAATCGAGATCGGATCAGCGTAACTACTACGAGTCTCACCTCTACTCTGGACAGCCGCGGACGATGCTAGTACTTTTTTGAAACATCAGACTTGTGGGTGGCACTCTTCATGATTATCTCCTCCTTTCTTTATAGCCTTGTCAATGCTCCTGCCGTACAGATACTTGTTTTTCAGTAGACTGTATTTTCTAATCAAATTTTACGATTCGACCAGTACCATTTCTTCTTTTGCTTTAAGAATTATCTGTCCTGTACTCCTAAATCATCTAAGCTTTTCAGCACATTTTTAAGAACAGTCTGGAGTTTCTTATATTTTTTTATCTTTTCAGCAGTTCCTTCAATAGAAGCTTTTTCAATCTGTTCGTGCCATTTCTCAACTTGCTTATGAATAGACTGAACTTTTTTATTAAATGAAACCAAAGACGTTTGTTTTGGTACTGATCCGAGAAAATTAAGAACCTCTTTCCGTAAATTCCTAACTGATAATTTTTCAATTCCTCCACGACCAAGAAATTCAACCAATTTCTCGTCATCTCTAATTCTTGCAACCTCTACTCTTTGGCTTGGGAGTAACTTTTCATACGTCTGAAAAACATCATCTTGATGGAAATTAAGAAGGTGATCATGATCTACATAGACATTAACAGCAGAGTAAAGCCATGTCTTTTTGGGAAGCTGTGAATCAGCTTTGATCAACTCTTCACACAACCGATTGAAAGACTTTTCTTTCACAGGTTTATTAGCCCTCATTCTTTCGGGGTCATCATCAAAGAAATTCTCAACGATTAACTTACCAACTTCCATGAGGTAACTTGTGTGGTGTTTTTTATATATTTCTTGTATTTCACCTATAGTATCTTGAACCAGTTTTTCATCAGCTTTTTGTTCAGAAATCAACTCAGAGCCTGTATCATTTTTTGAAACCTGTTTTTCAGACATTTGATTTTTCATAAATTCTACCTCAATGTATATTAACCCAATAAATAACGACGATTTCAATATATAAGAGCTATAGTAGGAAAACAAGTTTAATCCAGTAAAAAGATAGGATTCTGGATGAAATATTTTACTGAAAAGAAACAAAGATTAATAATAAAAGACTTTATCAAGAAGTGTATGTCAAATATATAGCCTTTTGTCCACCCCTACATGATCAGCAAACATAACAAAACCAGCAGTATAGTTACGATATAGACGTTTTACAGTACGAGCACAGAACTGTATTCTTTGTTGTTCCTTTTTATTAAATGATTTTCGATTTTCCCAACCAAGATAATTTCTTGCAAGCTTCACCGCATTGACTTTACTAAATTTTATACGTTTCCCAAGATATTCTTTATACAGTTGAGCAGCGTGCAACATTTTCTCATTCTGAAAAGCCGATAAATAGCCATTTTTACGATCTAGAACACCCAATTTTTTCATCTGATCTTTACCAGTTAACCGGAACTCAGAATGCAAAACTGGTTTCTTGTCGAGTTTTGACAAACGTGCGTATACCACGAACTTAAAATGGTCTTGTTTATTTCCAAGATACAAAGTCCTGTTCCCAATAATGTCTTTGTCTTTATCCCGTAACCACCTTTGTGCGTCTCTGAGTCTCCATAACCAATCCTCATATTTAGCTTCTGTAAGAATAGACTCTGGTGGCTTCTCCTTTGTATATGTCCTGATCCTTCCTCTATCGTAGATATGTGAGTCAATTGTCCCGTGGCTGTACCTCATGTATGCATGATGGATTTGCTTATCAGCCAGCTTAATAGCCGTCTCATGGTTTTCGCAAACTATGTCTTGAAATATTTCTACCAGATGTGGTCTTCCCAATGTATCTTCCATTGGTTTTAATCTGTTGAATATTTCCGGTGAAAAGAACCGTGTTAGTATTATTCTACTTCGATAACCTTTGCGATATAGCTCTTCGTTGTATTTTTCCTTCAACTCTGTAACTGTAAAAGAACCCTCTTTCTTTCTATTGATACGGCCAACCAAAGTAGCCTTGTCTGCCCGGACAATATCCTTTGGATGTTTAGATACGAATTCTATTTTATCAATTCCGTACCTGATGTCATATTTATCAGTAACATTATCTGTGTTAAAAGTGATTTCGTCAATATAATGCATATCGCCTCTTTTTGTCATTTTCATTGCTGTCTATGTTTCAGTGTGAACTGATATCTTTTACTGATTTTTGCATCATATACGTGTGTTTTTTGTGTAGAACAGACTGCTTTAAAGTTCTCTCATCTCGATTTCTAGAGTCTTCAAGAATTCACTTCACGATATCAAGCCAATCTGGTCCCCATAACCTAATAAGATCGTCCATAAATAATTCATTTAGATCATCTACAGATGAATTTTTTCTTATTCTTTTAATTTTCTTTAACAAAGCTTTTTTTGTTATACCATGACCATCGGTTTCCATGTCAAACTTCAATTTACTCGTTATTGGATCATGTACTAGTCTAAGAAAACCGCCTGCTCTAAAAATAATATCACAAGAACGATCGATAGAACCTTTTTTCCCAAGTCTATCCTTTATCCATTTTATATCTGTATCAGAAGATTTATAAATATCTTTTGTTGCAGCGTATTCTTTTAAGTCAAGATATGCAGCACCACGAGGATAAATATCGATTCTTTCAACCAACTGTCTGATCACTTTCTGTAACTTCCTGCGAATTTTTTCTCGCTCTACCGCATTAGCAGTTGTTACTTTAGCAATCGCCTCTCTCAAGCTTTTCAAAGAAGTTTCGGTCTGTTTGTGAACCTTACTGAGCTTGCCAATTTTTCTTTTCAGTTCATCCTGGGATTTTACATATTCCCTTTGCTTTTCATTCTCCAAATTCATTAAATTAACAAGCTGCTGAACAGTATCTTCCGAACTTCCGGCACCAAGAGCATTGGTCCAGTTTTTTACTTTAGCTATTGATTCTGTTAGTTTATTCGTTACAGTGAACAGTTCAGCTTCCAGCACCATTATTTGCCTTTTATGTTCTGAGATATCATCTCTAACAACATCTGGAAGATTCAGCCTTGTGCAGTGATGTAAAAATGCTTCTTCAAGATGATCATATCTGAATGATATAACACCAGCCTCACAGTTGTTACGCCTAGATTCTCTGCAATTAAGATATTTATGTTTATTCCTGCCCCTTGTTGCATACTGCATTGTTGCTCCGCAATGACCACACTTGACTAAACCTTTAAATAGGTTGTTCATCACTCCAATTTTACCCCAAGAACATTTTCTTAATTCCATCTGTTCTTGTGCTTGATAAAATATCCTGTCGTCAATGATTTGCGGATAATAGTCTTTTATAGGCTCTCCAATATCTTTATGTATTCTTTTACCATCAATAATTTTTGCTGTATGTTTGAACTGCATTTCACCAAGCACAGTTCTTGACGAAAGAATCCGACGAACAGTTGTCGTTCCCCATCCTTTTGTACCTTTTTGAAATGTTAGTACATTGTCACCATTGAGGATTTTGCAAATACCATATAGCCCATGACCTTCAATGTATAAATCATAGATTAGACGGACGACTTCAACACGCTCTGGAATTTCAACAAATTCTGTTTTTTCTTCATTAAATTTCAACCATGCAGCACATCTTGCAGGAATTTTTTTGCCTTCTTTCGCTTTTTCACGACCTTTAGCCCAAACATCACCTCGTCTAATTTGCTTAGTTTTACTCTCTTCATGTGCTCGACTCATAATTGATATCGATATCATTAATTGAGTCATATCCTTATTGATACTATCATTGTCGTAAACCTGCCGATCCATCAATGTGACTACAGTGATCCCTGCTCTGATAAGGTTAAATAATTGTGTCAGTGCGTCTGGAATCGCTCCTCTTGATAATCTATCAAGATTTTCGACCAGCAGAGCAGATGGAACAGGAATTTCTTGGATCTTAACCCTCCTGAAAAACTCCCCTAATGCCCCTTTTGTAGATATGTGCTCACCATGAAAGCCTGACTTTCCTTCATCGTACATACATAGAGTTTCATCCAACTCCCACCCTTTTTCGTTTGCAAATTTTCGAGCAGCTTCCATTTGCCTGCCATAAGATCGTCCGTCACTCTGCTCCTTTTTGCTGAACCGTATATAACTATAGCATTTCATTGACATAAACTCCTGCATTGTTGTAGTTTGTAACATTATACACTAAATATGTCATTTGTGCTTTAAATAGCAATTTCCGGAATGCACATGTCGCTGCTTGGGGTTTTCCTCTTTACTATCTTCTTTTGGCTGTTGCGCCGCTCGGAATGGCTTATCTTCAGGATCAATACAAAAAAAACTGCTGCAACACTCTGTATTGCCCCCCTTCTCTTCTATGCACTTATAGCCGGCGCCAAGGCACCAGTACTGCGTTCATTTATAATGAGTCTGATCGTTATTCTTGCCATCTGTTCGGGAAAAAGACATTCCTTTCTTCCACTGATATCCTGTGCGGCGCTTTTCCTTCTAATTCTCTCTCCGGGTTATCTCTTTTCACCATCTTTCCAGCTGACCTTTTCCGCCGTGATGGCAATTGCAGCAGCAGTTCCGTTAATATTCGAAATTAACAGGAGGATAAAGGATGGTCTTTCGCGAAAGTGGCTGATAACAGCTGTTACCTGGGTAGTTGCGGCGATGGGCATCTCTTTGGCCGCAACTCTCGGAACTGCACCGCTTCTCATCTATCATTTCAATAGAATTTCACTCGTCGGCGTTGCCGCCAACCTCATTATCGAACCCCTCATTTGTCTCTGGAGTCTGAATATCGGTTTTATCGCCAGCGCTGTTATTTTTATTTCTCCCACGGCGGCGGATTTCCTCTTCGACATTGGCGGAATAGGTATTTCTCTTGCTATCTCGGCAGCTTCTCTGTTCAAAGCAATCCCCAACTCGTCAATCTATCTGCCCGCACCCTCAATTCTGTATATCTATCTCTATTATCTCAGTTTTGTACCTTTTTTCCTCAAAGAACATTATCCAGCGCGATACCATCTCCCCTCACTGCTCCTCCCTGCCGTGGCCCTTTTATTCCTTGCCTGGCCTCCAGGAGAAGTCACAAAATCATTGACCAAAGAGTCGACTATCGCCTACCTGGATGTGGGACATGGCAGCTGCACCTTTATTGAAATGCCTGGCGGAAGGAGGCTCCTCATCGATGGTGGCGCTATATCCTCACCGGGTTTTAATATCGGAGAAAGGGTAATTGCGCCCTATATATTCAGGCGGGGGATCGGCAGAATAGATGATATCGTCATAACCCATCCCGATAGCGATCACTATAACGGTCTCATTTTTATTTTACGTCACTTCAAGGTGAAAACTCTATGGCTTTCCCAGAAAGATTACGATGCAGAGGGCTGGAATCGGCTTCTTCTCACTGCTGCCGAGCGAAATGTCACGGTTAAGATCCCTCTCTCAAACACCATTCTTCACCAAAACGGCGATGCTTCTCTTACAGTACTGACCAATACTTCCTCCCCTTCTGCCATCACCAGCAATGACAACGGCCTGGTGCTCAAGTATAGGCATGGTAGCTTTTCTGCACTTTTCCCGGGAGATATCTCCGCGAAAATGGAAGAACACCTTGTCGCCGATCAACTGGATCTTAATGCAAACCTTCTTCTCGCCACTCACCACGGTTCATCAACCTCGAACTCGGAACTGTTTGTCGATAAGGTCGGGCCCGATGTTATGGTGGTTTCATCCGGCAATCATGGAACATTTCCTGCCCCGTCTGTGCTGGAAAGATGCCGAAAACATCAGGTTGCCGTGCTGCCGATCAAAACAGCGGGAACAGTGACGGTTACAACGAAAAAAGGAGAGTACCATATAGATACTCTCCTTTCGCTTGATTAATGGTAAAGTGCCTGAATCACATCAGACATCGGTAAAATCGGTCGGCGGCTTACGCAGGTATTTGACAAATTTGGCCTTTTCAACGCAGTTGGAATAGGCATCATCTGCACTGATCATTTTCTTATCAAGAAACGCCATAATGGCATCATCAAGCGTCTGCATACCGAATTTTTTTCCTGTCTGCATGGTTGAGAGTATCTGATATGTCTTACCCTCTCGAATAAGGTTGCGGACGGCCGGGGTCGCAATAAGAATTTCAAGTGCAGCGCAGCGCCCCTTGATATCTTTTCGTTTAAACAGTGTCTGGGAAACCACGGCCTTGAGCGCATCTGCCAGGGTGGATCGCACCTGCCCCTGTTGATTTGCCGGAAAAATCTCAATGATCCGGTCAACCGTCTTCATGGCATTCAGCGTATGCAGGGTACCAAAAACGAGGTGCCCGGTCATGGCTGCTTCCATCGCCAGAGATATGGTTTCAAGATCGCGCATCTCCCCGACCATAATAATATCGGGGTCCTCACGTAATGCCCCCCGCAGGGCCGCAGTAAAGCTTTTGGTATGCGTCCCTACTTCCCGATGATTGATGATGCACTTCTGACTGGTATGCACAAATTCGATGGGGTCTTCAATGGTAAGAATATGATCCTTTCGGTTTTTGTTTGCCTCATCGACAATGGCGGCAAGAGTTGTAGATTTACCCGAACCTGTGGGTCCGGTCACCAACACCAGTCCTTTCGGCAGGTGCGCGAGACGGGCAATTACCTTGGGCAGCCCCAGCTGCTCGCACGTCATTATCTCACTGGGAATTTCGCGGAAGACCGCTCCTACCCCATATTTCTGCCTGAAGAAGTTGCAACGATAACGGGCAAGCCCTGGAATTTCATAGCCGAAATCGATGTCACCGTTCTCTTCAAATGCTTTTATTTTTTCTTCCGGGCAGATCTCGTACAGCATTGCCCGAAGTTCATCATTGTTAAGCCGTTTAAACTTTACTCGCTCCATATCTCCGCGAATACGCAGAATCGGCTGTTGATCGGCAACCATATGAAGATCAGAGGCACCCTCATCGTTCATAAGTTTAAAAAACGCATCTATCTGAGCCATGTGATAACCTCTTTAAAACATCTATGAATAATTATCATAATCCAAATCAGAAACTTTAAAAATCCTCGCTCCGCCGCCAAACCATGCCCACCCGGACAGGATGTTCATCAGACAGGCAAATTAACACCTGACATGTATTCCAAAGGAATCAGTTCGACCAAGATAACATATTCAAAAAAATAATTGCATTCAATCTTTTACGCTACGACATTACGGGTTATATATTGCAGTACATCCTCGACCTCATCCAAAACCTTAAAAAGCGAGGTATCATCTGCATGAATGTTTCCCCGGGCCAGAAGCGTATCTTCCATCCAGTTGACCAGCCCACCCCAAAACTCCGAGCCGAAAAGGACGATGGGAAAGGGACGCACCCGCTGGGTCTGGATCAAGGTCAGCGATTCAAATAGTTCATCGAGAGATCCAAAACCTCCCGGCATGCAGATAAAGGCCATGGAATATTTCATCAGCATAACCTTCCTCACAAAAAAATACTTAAAATCCAAAGGAAAGTTTGTGTAGGGGTTGGCTTCCTGTTCATGCGGCAGAGCTATATTCAAACCGATGGAAATCCCGCCTGCCTCGAAGGCTCCTTTATTGGCGGCTTCCATTATTCCGGGACCTCCTCCGGTAATAACTCCATATCCCGCCTTCGCCAGCTCGCCGGCCAGGGTTTCCGTGATTTTATAATAAGGATCATTCCTCGCTGTCCTGGCCGAACCGTAGATAGTGACGGCGGGAACATCGATTGCCGACAGCGCATCAAATCCATCTACAAACTCCGCCATGATCCTGAACATCCTCCAGGAATCGCCTACAACGGTGTTATCCAGATTATATTTTGGTTCCCGCGAGACCCTTCTGCGGTCTTTACTGATTTCAAAGTCCATCTAATTCCTCTTCTATTGAATGAGCCTGAGCTGCTATGTCGTTATCCAGAGCTGTATTTTCCAGTAACGTCTTGATCCAAAACCTCGCCCTTTTCACCTGCCCCTCCTCTTTATAATTGAGAGCGGACAACAGTTGGGCCTCTGTTCTGGTGGTTTTATTACGCAAGCATTTATTCAGTGTTGCTCTGGCTTCACCATGAAGCCTGCAGGCAATCTGCACTTTCGCCAGATACATTTTCAAGTTAATATTATCCGGTTCAATATCGGTGCTCTTCTCACACAAGGTGAGGGCAATATCATCGCCCTCCTTATTTAACAAATAAACAAGGCCGAGCAATCCCATGGACTCCGCATCAAATTCATTATACTTCAAGGCTCTCTGTAGCCAAATCATAGCCTTATGATCCTGCCCGAGACTGTGGTATGATCGTCCCAGATAGGGCAGAGCTTTTTCCTTCGGCTTCCCCCCACTCTGCTTTTGATACCAGGGCAGGAGTACATCTACGGACTCGCCGTACCGGCCGGCCAGACAATATAATCGGCCCAGATGAAAAGCAAGATCATCTTTTTCCTCAGAAAACTCGGTATCCTGGCACCAGGCGCGCTCAAAACAGTCAACGGCATCGCTCTGCCTGCCATTGAGCTCCGCCCCAAGACCGGCATTATAGAGAGCCATAAAATTGGTGGGATCAAAGGAAAGTACTTTCTCAAAGCATTGAAGTGCTTCCCTGTGCTTATCCATATCCGCATAGGATACTCCAAGGCTATTGAGAAGATTGGTATCAACCGGGTCGCATATCAACCCTGTTCGGTACTCCCTCACCGCTGAGGTAAGATCTCCCTCAGCATAATATATATCCCCGCTGACATTCAAACTTACAGCATCAAAGACTGCACTGCCACATGGACCGAAAAAGGAGGCGTGATGCAAGGCCTTTCGGCAGTTAAATACAGTCTGGCTTTTGGTGAAAGAAAAATAAGGGAAACTAGCCACGCCAGTCAGGATATCCCCCACATCTAGAGCCGATAACCATTCCTTGCTCCGACGAAGGGCTTCCTGGGATCCGGTTTCCGGCAGGAAAACATACACATCCTGGCCTTCACAAATGACATTGTTATCAATAAGACCGGCTGCTAAAAATTCGGTATCTTTACTTTGTGCCGATTTAAATTGTACAATGGAGAAATGTTCGACCCCCTGCCATCGTCTTCTGAATTTTGCCAATAAAGCCTTAGAAGGCTTCCGCAGAGGATGTTCTTCGGGGTTTCGCAATCGATGATAATCACACAGGGAAAACGGTCCTCTTTTACCGGCGGTCTGTAGGGCGAAATACGCCTGTTCAACTGCCTCGCGATATTTATTTGTATTTTCCCCAATCAGTTCATTTCCCCTGCGCATTCCAATATGTATTTTTCTAAAACCGTCACTGCGCAACCAGGATAATATTTTGCGGCCAAGGATATGACAGCTCTTCCCCTCAACAAAGCTGCCGATTACGCCGAAGAGATGATTTCCCAAATAAAATAACGGCAATTTACCGTCAATACAGCTTCTTAAAGAACGAACCGCCTTAGCCGTATGGATTTGGGACTCTCTCGAGGAACGTGCCCTGGGGAAAAGCTCAACAAGCAGGATCGAAGGCAGTATAGCCCCCGGGAACCGCTCAAGCGTGGTATAGAACACCCTACTGTTCGGCAGACCAGTCTCGGGGTCAATTCCTGCACCCTTAATCAGCAGAAAATTCCAGATAACCGTTTTTCGGAATTCCTCCAACCAATCGCTTGAGACATGATTGCTAAAGTAAGAATCGACCCCGCTGATAACGGCGATACACTCCCTTTCTTTCATGGGGATCGTGAAAATGATTGCCTGATCGGCGCAATAGCAGAAGTGATCGTGACTCTCCTGAGTCTCGCATCTCTTAAAGTAGCCTTCCATCTTTTTCAGGGTTTTGAAAGACGATACATATTGCTCAGCGTCTATCACATTGTCCTTGTTAAAAAAAAGAAGGTTTTCAAAACATGGAATCTTTTCCGCGACGACTTCTCTATAGGAGGAGTAAAAAAGGTGGAGATCTTCTTCCTGTAATGGCTCGACCGGGGCCGGATGGTTTAAAGACTGCATCAAATCAATTTATAAAATATTCTGTTAAAAGAAGGGTAAGTTCTTCAATGTCAGTATCCAGGATAGTGCGGAAATCAATCAAAAAACGATTGTCTTCTATGCGGCCGATCAGCGGAAGAGCACTATCACGCATGTCGTTTTCGAACCTGTTAAGAGAAACCTCGGCAGGACACAGCTGCAGAGCCCAGCTTTCCAGACCATAGGCGGGAATGGCGCCGCCTCCTGTTTGGGACATGGTCGGCTGCAGGGAAAATGTACAATTTTCTATACTCGCTTTCTTTAATTTTCTCAAAACCTTTTGCGCTCTCTTTTTAATGAGGCCCGCCTCCTCAGTCAGCATTCTGAGTGTGGGAATTTGCAGAAGGGCCTCGTCGAAATCATAATAGGTGCGCAGAATGCTCTCCAGTGAAGCCAGAGTGAACTTATCTATGCGAAGAGCTCGATTCAGGGGGTTTTTCTTTACCTGCTCAACCACTTCTTTTTTACCGACTATAATGCCAGCCTGGGGACCGCCGAGAAGCTTATCGCCGCTGAAGGTAACTATGTCAGCTCCTGACTTGACGACCTCCTGCACCGTCGGTTCTTTCGGGAGGCCGAACGGGGAGAGATCGAGCAGGCAGCCGCTGCCGAGGTCCTCCATGACTCGGATATTCCTATCTCGAGCCAGCGCTACCAACTCTTCGGTTGACACCTGTTTGGTGAAACCCACTATCCTGAAATTGGAAGTGTGAACCTTGAGCAACAGAGCAGTTTCTTCAGTAATGGCTCGTTCATAGTCATAAAAGTGTGTTCTGTTGGTTGCTCCGACCTCGACCAGAGTAGCCCCGCTTTTCGCCATCACATCTGGTATTCGGAAAGAGCCGCCTATCTCTACAAGCTCGCCCCGTGAAACAATAGCCTCTTTTCCATGGGCAAGAGTATCAATAACAAGAAGAACGGCTGCGGCATTGTTATTCACTACAAGTGCGGCTTCAGCCCCGGTGAGTTCGCAGATGAGTTGTTCCACCAGAGAATAACGACTGCCTCTTTTTCCGCTGCTGAGATCAAACTCAAGATTTGTATAATGCCGGCTGCATTGAATAAGTTGTTCAGCCGCATTATCGGAGAGCAGAGAGCGTCCGAGATTAGTATGGATAACAACCCCGGTGCCATTGATGACCCGCCTGAGATTATACCTCAATCCTTGTTTTACTTGGGAGAGGAAGAGATTTTGCCATTGCTCATCGGTGAGCGCTGTGTAATTATCAACGTCGTTTAATATCTTTCGCCTTTCTCTTTGGATGCATTGTCGAACAATATTTTTCAATTGAACTGAAGAAATTTTTTCTGGAATAACGGGATAAAGGCGGACCATACTTTCGTCGACCTTCGGCAAGCTCCTCAACAGCTCTTTTTTCTTTTCCATTATACGTTTTAGAGTGATAAAATATTAAGTATGGTAGAGTTTGGTATTGTCGCTTTCGGCTATCGTCAATCAATCTGTAACAATCGTCGATTTTGAATAGCAGGATTTTTCTTTTTTTGCAGTAATATACGGTTATAGATGCAATATACCATTTCAAGCCTAAATATTCACAAAAAAGGCGTTGACAGTCTGGGGGCGATAATGTAGGTTTGCTCGGTCCTTGGGGCGCGGGTGATCGGCAACGATTT